>NZ_JBBHLY010000003.1:0-498932 GCF_037482445.1 Bifidobacterium thermophilum | reverse complement strand
CGCGTTCGACGAACTCCACGTCACGGTCTTGTTGGTCGCGTTCGACGGATTGACGGTCGCAGTCAGCTGGGCCGACTTGCCCTTGACCAACGACAACGCGCCATTCGACACACCCGAACCCGAAACCGCAACCGAAGACACCGGAACATCAGGCGTCTTGCAAGTCACTGCGGACAGTGTGGTGGACGAGCCGTCCCACTGGGCTGCCGTGCCGCGAGTGAACTCAAGGCCCGGGGCCATGTCGGCCGGGTAGCGGTTGGAGTTGCTGCCGTTGTCGGAGAAGATCACACGGTACGTGCCCGTACCCAGATCCGGAATCTCGATGCGGTAGGTGCCAGCGGAGGCGCAGCTGTCTGCCGTGGTCATCGCGGTCATCGCCTCGCCCGGCCACTTCGCGTTGCTTGCGGCGGAAGAGCCGTCACCGTTGTAGATGTAGGCATACACGCTGTTCCAGCCGGAAGGCTTCTTGACATACAGGTAGTTCGAGGACGTGGTTGTACCACCGCCCTGAGAACCACCACCGGAACCGGAATCGGTCACGGTTACGGTGATGCTGGCGCTCTTGCCGCCCGCGGTCGCGGTGATCGTAGCCGTGCCGGCCTTCACGGCCGTCACATAACCGGTACCCGTCACCGAAGCGACCGACGCGTCAGACGAGCTCCACGTGACCGTCTTGCTCGTCGCGTTCGACGGACTCACAGACGCGGAGAGCTGCGCGGACTTGCCCTTCTCAAGCGACAGCGCGCCACCCGACACACCATCACCGGAGATAGCAACAGACGACACCGGAACCGTGGTGGAGCCACCGCTGCCGGAACCGCCGGTGGAACCGGAGTCCTTGGCACCAATGCGGGCGAACGGAACAGTGAAGTTGTCCTCATCGGACTTCTCGAAGCTGTTGTTCTCCTGAGATCCGGCGGAATCATCCTTGTCGGCGTTGTCGTTCTCGGTGAGGTCATACGGCAGGGAATCCATGCCGGACTTGCCCATGGTCGCCACGACCTGCACGCCGAGGCCGCTCTTGGCGACGCTTGCAGCGTCGGTGCCGAGCTCGCTCAGCGGGATGGACATCTCATAATGGAAGTCCATGGTGCTGGAGTTGTGGCCCTTGGTGTTGAAGTCGACCCACTTGGCGTTCTCGTTGGTCATATCGCCGACGACACGGCCGTTGTTGGTGCCGTAGGCGCCGTCGATGCCGTAGACGTTCTTGCTGAGAATGCCCTTGCCCCACTTGAACTTGATGCCGGAGGCCAGGGTGTTTGTCTTCGCATTGGCCTTCGGGCCGTAGATCGCATTGGCGTTCAGGCCGGTGCTGTCACCGCTGTACACAAACGGGCCGTTGGCGCCGTTGGTGGAGATAGCAATGATGCGGTTGAGCTTCTCCTGCCAGGTCAGGCCGGAAGCCCACAGCGTGCCACCGGTGGTGAGCTGGGCGCTCTTGCCGATGGTGTCGGACTGTCCGGTGCTGAAGGCGATGAAGAACGGGACGTTCATGTTCTCGTAGAGTGTGCCCTGCGACAGCGGGTAGTTGTCGTTCGGCGCTACCACGTCCTGAACGTTCGTCATTTCCCACATGAGGTACACATTGTTGTCGTCATACGCGGCATACAGGGTGTACAGATCGATCGGGACCTCGTACATCGAGTTCGGACGATACACGCGCGGGTCGTCGTTGGCGGTGCCCTGCGCGACAATCATCGAGCTGTCCCAGTCGGAGACGTCACCGTCGACGGTGATGGTCTTCTTGCCGCCGTACCCGGCCTTGTTGGTCGAATAGTAGCTGGCGAGATTCTGCACCGGCGTGGCGACCTTCGAATACGTGTAGGTGTTCGTCAGTTCCTTGCCCGTGGTGCTGCCCTTGGCTTTCACTGTCACGGTGATGGAATCGCCGATCTTGCTGCTGCCGCCGACCTCGATGGTGTCACCGTCCTTGAAGGAGCCGGACTGGCCTTCGGAGGTGGTGTAGGTGGCCCCGGACGCGTTGCGGGTGTGCAGGGTCACGGTCATCGTGTCGGTGGAGAAAGACTTGCTCTCCGGGCTCGCGGTAACGGTCTCGACCGTGCCGACTTCGGCGTTGGCGTCATAGAAGGCGCTCACCGCACCACCCTTGGCGGTGCCTGCGGTGATCTTGCCGCCGGAGACGGTGATGGTGCCGCCGTTGACCTGATCGGTGTACGTGCCGTCGTCAAGGGTGGTGTCGGAACCGGCGAGGTTGACATCGCCGCCCATGTTGGCGATGACCACGCCATCGTCATCGGCCTTGCCGTCCTTGGCGTAGCGCTCGATCATGAGGCAGGAGTTCTGGCTCTGGCAGTTACGCAGATATTCGCTGTTGCCGTTCATCTTGTTGCGGAAGTGGTTGACCGCCACAACGGCCTTGTCCTTCCACATGTTGTCGCCGGCATCGCCCAGCTGGGACTGCTCGGCGAACTGCGCGTTGTTGCCGCCGGATCCGACCGGGCGGTTGAAGTACAGCGGGGCGCCGCCGGCACGGGAACCGACGATGGCCCAGCCCATACGCAGCTGGTAGTCGGTCAGGCCGGTGGATTCCTTGTCGCCGTTCGCATAGTTATCATGCGATTCGACCCAGGTGACCAGCTGGTCATCCTTCGCGCCGCCGTTACGCAGGCTCGACAGGTTGCTGGCGCTCAGGCTGCTGCTCTTGATGGCCGCACGCACGGTCTTGCCGTAGTCGGAAGCCGTGGCGCCGCCGCCATCGGAGGAGTACTGGGTGAACATGTTGGTGTAGCCCGTATAGCTCAGGCTGCTGTCGCCCTGGAGCACCTCGCCGTACTGGTACTGGGCGCCATTCTTCAAAATGGTCTCCCAATACACGGAATGCTGCGAGAACTCGTCAGGAAGCTCGACGTGCTTGGCGGCATCGAAGCGGAAGCCGTCGACGCCGTCATTGACCGCCTCGACGAGGAAGTCCTTCATCTTGTTGGCGGCCGTCTGGTTCTCGGTGTTGATATCCCACAGGCCGAGCAGATGGCAGTGGGTCACCTGCCAACGGTCGCTGTAGTTGATCTGATCGCCGGCGGTGCCCGGGCAGTTGGTGCGCGAGTGGAACAGGCTGGTGTCCTTCCAGTCGCCGCCGATCGCGTTCCAATCGGACGTGAAGTGGTTGGCGACCACGTCGACGATGATACGCACGCCGTACTTGTGGGCCTCGGCGCACATATCCTTGAGGTCCTGTTCCGTGCCGACCACGAAGTTGCCGATGGTCGTGTCCGTCGGCTGGTAGACGTAGTACCAGTTCTCGGTGAACTTCTTGCCATTGGCGGGGTTCGTCTTGATGGCGCTCATCGGCTCGGTCTGAACCGACGTGTAGCCCGCTTCGGCGATCGCCTTCATGTTGTTCTTGATGGTGTTGAACGACCACATCCACGCGTGGAGAATCGCGCCGTTCTTCATGTCCTTGGTCAGGCCGTACTTGGTACGTGCGGCCTCGAAGTCCGCGTTGCCCAGCGTGTCCGTATAGCTGTCCCGGTTGCTGGTGGCCGCGGATGCGGTCGTGCTGCCGAGTGCCATGCCACCGAACATCGTGGCCACGGCGAGCACGCCTGCGGCAAGTTTCCTGAACATGCCATGACGTGTAATCGTGGACGACTTAGGCGACGAGTGATTCCCTTCGCCGGCATCAGCCGAATATCGACCAGTGCGCATTGAGCCTCCTTGACTCTTCTTAGGGGGCATGCGAACCATCGCTGGCAATCACGCCCCGTTGTGTGATGGCGCCTGCATCACTGCAAACGTATTCTCTAGTATACGGCTGATTCGCTGGACTTGCGGTTTCTTGAAAACACGCCGATGATAACCATGACAATCGTCTGAATATGTGCTGGCAGGCTGGCAGAAGGCGCCCCACGTCCTGGCGATTTCCCTGTTTCCCGCCATTTTCCCGCCCCGTGGAACGTTGCACGGATATGTTGCGGACACCCCCGCATCCCCCCGTTGCCACCACTGCATCAATGAAACATGAATACTTTTCGCGCAAGCACGCAAGAAAGTTTGCGAACGATGTCATGCAAGCGGCGAAATCAGAACAATGAAACGTTTGCAATGATACTGATGCAGATATACACAAAAAATCCACAAACCAACACGCCGATTATCGGCGTTTCGCGGTACAGGACGAACCGGACGGGAAAGCCTGCTGCCGGATGCAGGAGACAAAGCCGGACAAAGCCGATCAGCGCCGATCAGCGTCCCACGTCGAGCGTGCCGAGCAACGCGCGATGATCCGAACCGGCGATATCAAGGGTCTCCAGATCCCCGACCGTAATGCTGCGGTCATGCACAATATGGTCGATCTCCACCAACGGCGGCACCGCTATTCTGCCGCAGAACAGCATGGCATTCGACGGGTACGTCATATGGAACCACGCGCCGTTGCGCTCCCCTGCATCCACGAACCGCGAACCAAGCAACGATCGGAAACTCGCATGATCCCACGTCGCGTTGAAATCCCCCAAGAGTACAAACAGCCTGGTATTCGACTGCAACTTGGATATGCTGTCCAGGCTGCTGTTCCACAAGCCCTGATTCCTCGGCCGCGGCGAGAACGGGTGCACACTGCCGAAACACACCGTGCGCAAGTTGAATCGTACACAGCCCGACGGGATATTCGACGACTCAATCGGCAGAAGATTCGCCGTACGCGACGACATCGGAGCCGCCGTGAACAGCGCATTCACCCCGCCATTGTCATGGTTCGTCACCGACGCGATCTCGGAATACGGCAACAATACCGTCAGCCCGGCCCGCTCAAGCCTCTGCAGCAGCGTACCCTGCACTTCCTGCAGCGCCAGCACCTCGACATGCTCCTCACGCACGGCGCGCACAATCTGGTCGGCATCCGCCAGGCCGTTCTTCGTGTTCAATGTCATGAGCCGCGCATACCGGTCGCCCGTATTGACCGTCAGCGTGCCGGTATCTGGCAAATCCGCCACCGCACCGTCCGCTGGCCTCAGATAGCCCCAATGCCAACCCACCTGGATAGCACAGCACACCACGCAGACCGCGGCGAGCCCACGGCGCCTGCCGACCAGCGCGCACAACAGCACTATCGCCGCTATACCGGCCATCCACGGCATGAAGGCGACAGCCACGGGAATATACTTGCGCCCGTCAAAACCATTGGGAATCATGCGCAAGGCCATCACCACGACGACGGCAAGCATCACCAACCACAACACAGTGAACAGCGGACGGGCGCGCAGCGAATCCTCACGGTTCCAGTCCGAATACAGATTCTGGTCACTGTCCACCGCGTTATACAGTTGCTGGATATCGCTCATCGCCCGCCTATCGCCTCACGTTTCGCATCCCTTGGCACGGCGTTGAACCGCCGGCAGGACCGGATGCACCCCAGCCACACATAGTAGCCCATCGAGCTTGTCAGCGGAACCGGTACAGCCGAAGGCATCGACGACGGCGACTGCGGCAGGGACGGGTGCCGTTGTGTGAGGGTCGGCTCACACAACGGGAGTCGGAGGCCACGAATATAACCGCTGCAGTAACGATTGGCGCGAGTTTGTGAGGCTCGGCTCACATGGCGACACGTAGGAAGCCTTGATTTGACGGTTTGGGCTTCAATCAGTGCCAGTTTGTGAGGGTCGGCTCACAAACTGGGGGTCAGGATGGCCCGAATCGGCCTGCGACACTTCAATCGGTACCGTCGTGTGAGAATCGACTCACACGGACGTCCCAGAAGAAGAGTCACACCTGCACACCCATCATCAATAAGCACGACCATAAGCAGCGCATGACCCGGCATACGCAACCGGCGCAACCGGCACAACCGGAATATTAAGCGTCACACAATGGCGGTGAACTGCTTCCACTCGGGCTGTCCCAGGGGGTGGATCTTGGCTCCTGCGTGCTTGCGCATACTGTTGAGTATGGTACGCAGCGCACGATTGGTTTCATCCGCCGCCGTACAGAACACGTCGAAGGTCTTGCCGTGGGGATCCTCGATATCCGGGGACGGCGGAAGCAGAGGCCGGGCAATAGGCGCGGCCTCGACCACCGACCACAGACGTTCCTGGATGGTGCGCCCCTTCACCAAGCCATGGTCGGCGCAGTACGCGCACAATGCGGCGAACTCCGTAATCACGAAAGTACGGCGGACGACAGCGGGAGCCAGCGTGACGATCTCACGGCGCTGCGCGGCCTCGAAACACAGGATGAGATCCGCCCCGTTCGCCATTTCACGGGTAAGACGGCGCGAACGGAATGCACTCGGATCAATGCCGACACTCGACATGAGCGTCGCACTCGAAGCATCGATCGGATGCCCGGGCAATCCCTTGGTACCGGCACTGCAAACCTCAATCGAGGTGTCGGCAAGGTACCGCGACAACAAGAGTTCGCCCATAGGGGAACGGCAGATATTCCCAGTGCACACGAACATCACCCGCATACCGCCCGATCCTCCTGTACCGCTGCGACCAGCATACGAAGCGCGGACTCACCGACACTCCACAGCATGGATTGTGAATTGGTTCTAGCTTACCCTCACCCCGCGCCCACCACGGTGCCGCCCTGCGCACCCAGCCGGCGGAAGCGGCCATATACCCCTTTCACCAACCCCGGCAAAACCCGCCCATACCACTGCTTTCTGAGCGCCGACAGCACAATGGCAGACAATGTGCACAGCGGATGCTACATTTCCGGTGTGCGAACGTATTCACGCTATCTCCCCGAAATCGGCACGTACGTCAAGCAACAATGACGGGGGGGGGGGGACGGAAAACACGATTACGCGCTAAGCTAGTCTGAGACAAACCACCAGAGGGGGTATAGATGGCAACACCAGCGAGCCAGGTGCAGACCAAACCGAGACGGCAGGAGACAGCATCCCAATCGCCTCGCCGCGAGGAACGCGCTTTCTCCACCACGCCACGCCGCGCTTCCTCTGCCACTGACCCCGGCCAGACCTCGTTCTTCGACGGCTCGTATTTCGCCGCAGACCCCCAGGGCGGCATCCACCGTACGGCCGGGAACCGTAACCAAGCCGTAGCCCACAGCATCCCTACATGGCGGTACATCTACAATCTCACGCTCGCGGCGCTCGACACACTGATGACACTCATCGCATGCGGCATCGTCTTCCTGTTCAGCCACAACAGCTACGCCACACTGCTTGGGCAGCGTAACGGGCTGACCATATACCTGCTGCTTGCGTGTGCATGCAACCTGGTATGCCTGTACGCCGCCAAAACATATGAACGTCACACCATGGGCGAAGGGTACGGCCTGTACACCAAAATCATCAACTCGCAGGTGATGTACTTCGTCGCCATGTGCACCATCACCTATATCTTCCGTCTCAACACGCCACGCACACTGATTTTCGCGGTTCCCATCATCGGTCTGGTGCTCATCACCGTCGAGCGATGCCTCATGCGCAAGGCCCTGCACCGCAACAGGCGCAAGGGAGAATACAATTATCCGACCGTCATCGTCGGCTCGCCCCAAGGCATCCATGAAACCATCGCACAGCTGAAGCAAGGGTATGCCCTCGGCTACCAGCCGATAGCCGTCTGCCCGATTGCCGCGGTTGACATCACCGGCGATGACGACGCACCCCAGCACCTGATTTCCGTCAAGGACCGGTTCGTTCCGACAACAGATGACGAACGCGACCTTGTAGTGCTGACGCTCGACTCGCATCTCCCGCAGACCGCCAAACAACTCAACGCGCAGACGGTGCTCATCGCCGACGTGCTCACCCGCGACTCGGAAACCATGCGGACCCTGTCGCTCGCGGTTGAATCCATGGGCATCGAGCTCGCCCTGACCACCAAGGTCGCGGACGTAGCCGGCAGCGACCTGCGGCTGCGCAACAACCCCGCGACACCGATTCTGACCGCCAAACTCGGGCAGTACACGACCCCGACGCGCATCGTGAAGCGGATCTGCGACCTGGTGCTCTCCACCATCGCGCTCATCCTCGCCTCACCGATCATGGTCTGGGCCGCAATCATGGTCAAGCATGAAGATGGCGGTCCCGTCTTGTATTCGCAGAAGCGCATCGGCATCTACGGCAAGCCGTTCACCATGTACAAGTTCAGGTCCATGCGTACCGACGCCGATGCGATCAAGGCGAAACTCGCCAAGGAGCGAGGCATCGAAGACCGGTTCATCTTCAAGCTCAAGGACGATCCGCGAGTCACGAAGATCGGGCACTTCATCCGCAAGACCTCCATCGACGAGCTGCCCCAACTGTTCAACGTGCTCAAAGGCGACATGAGCCTGGTCGGCCCGAGACCACCGCTGCCAGAAGAAGTGGCGCGGTACGACTCGCTGTACTCCACCCGCCTGCTGGTCAAACCCGGCATCACCGGGGCATGGCAGGTTTCCGGCCGCAGCGACCTGTCCAAGGAGCAGTCCGAATTCATCGACGTCTCCTATGTGCAGGACTGGTCCATCACCGGCGACATCGCGATTCTGTTCAAGACCGTGTTGGCGGTGTTGCGCGGTACCGGATCATACTGATCGCGGGTTCGTATGTAACCGGCATCTGTTATCAACACCACTAACGTAATCATCATCGCCATCGGCACTCTCATCATTGCATGCCAGACATTGCATGCCAGAGTGACATCAACGATGGCATGATCAGCACTTGCGTTCTGCCTCCGACAGCGGTTTTTACCGGCGGCGGGCGCATCATGCGGAAATCTTGACGCGCCGGGAAGGGGACGTATCACGGTATTCCGCGTAGCACTTCGTGGGGCGGCTGCTTTCGGGCGGGCGCCCCCACGTGCATTTCCACGCAGGTGCGCGTACCTGGTACTTGTGCATACGCCCGGTGCCTGTGCTGTGCCTGCGCTGTGCCTGCGCTGTGTGTGCATCTGTTCGCACGCCGATATCCACGCCTGTGCGCACGGCCTCCGGTAGACCAAGCCGACCGGTTTTCACTATGAGTTCACCTGCTTGTGCCCCGACTTGACTATCGTGGAACAGTATCCCCGGCCACACGTGTCAGTCACGGCACAGGGCTGCCACACGGAACACAACGCACAAACCCACATCGCAACCGGGCGCACCGCACCGATGGCACGCTCGCGACATCCGCACGAAACAGGTGAGGCATTGAACGCACGGAACAACCGACACACACGCAGACAGGGACAGACGAAAGCGATCATCGCGAACGTCCGACAACCCCTGACCTCCGCGGAAACCTACAACGACGGGCACCTGAGCCATACCGCACTCGTCTCGCTCATCATCCTCACCTTCATCACCTTTGTCGGCAATTTCACCCAGCTGCAGCTCAGTTCCGCCCTGCCCACCATCGTCAAGGACTTCCACATCAGCGTGACCACCGGCCAGTGGCTCACCTCGGTATTCCAGCTCGTCATGGGCGTCATGGTGCCGTTGACCGCGTACCTCACCCGGCGATTCACCACCAGGCAGATCGTCATCACGTCCATGCTCGTGTTCACTGCAGGGTCGTTGCTCGCGTGGCTCGGACCGACATTCATCATCGTACTGCTCGGGCGAATCCTCGAAGCCATCGGCACAGGCGTTATGTGGCCGGTACTGCAAATCACCGTCTTCTCCATCTACCCGCTGTCACGCCGGGGCCTCGCCATGGGGACCGTCGGCATGGCGATGAGCGTCGCCCCGGCAATCGGACCGGTCATCGGAGGCTGGCAGACCGATGCGAACGGCTGGCGGTCCATCTTCATGACCCTGTCGGTGATAGGGCTGATATCAGTGCTGCTCGCATTCTTCGGACTACACAACTTCGGTGCCAACGACCGCAGCACAAAAGCCGACTTCTTCTCCGTAAGCCTGTCTGTTTTCGGGTTTGGCGGGTTGATGTTCGGATGTACGAATATCGAAGCCCACCCGTTCGTCCACCCGCTCGTGTGGGTGCCGATCGTTGTCGGCGTGGCAGGCATCGTGTGGTTCGTGACACGGCAGATCCACATGACCGCGGTGTATGAGCAGTGGGAACGAACACAGGAAAGGCCCGGGACACCCGGGACGGTTGAAGCAGTTGAAACAGCTGAAACGGCAGAGACGCGGCCTTCCCGGCGAGCACCGAAGCCGGCGCTGCTCAATCTTGGCGTGTTGCGCAACCGCAGCTTCACCATCGGCACGATATGCGCCGCGCTGAGTTTCTTCGCGTTCAGTTCGATCATGGTGATCATCCCGCTATACATCCAGAACGACCGCGGGTATAGCGCGACCATGAGCGGCCTGGTCATGCTGCCCGGCGCCATAGGACAGTGCATCGCGCAATTCTGCGGCGGCAGGCTGCTCGACCGGTTCGGCGCGAGACCGGTGGCGTTGGTGGGGTCAAGCACGCTGCTGATAGGCACCGTCATGATGAGCATGATCGGCACTGACACGTGGATTTGGTGGGTGTCCATCTCCCAGTTCACCCGGCAGATCGGCATGGGGCTTGTGCTTATGCCCATCACCACGTGGTCGCTCAACTGTCTCGCCCGGCAGGAGGTATCGGCCGGATCGGCGGTCACCAACACCGTGCGGCAGATCGCCGGGGCGATCGGCGCACCGGTGATGGTCATCACCATGGAAACCCTGACCCGCATGTTCCATTCCGGAGGGCTTGACGCGACCCTTGCCAACATCGACGGCGTGAAATGGACGCTGCGGATCAGTGCGTGCTTTGTGCTCGCACAGCTGCTGCTCGTGATATTCGGCGTACGCGGGAAGGGCGCCGGATCGGCTCGTGAGGCTGCACAGGTCGCCTTGGGGCGGGTACGTGCGCGATGATGCCCTCCACGCCACGCGGAAACCCTCCCGGTTCCCATCGTGTGGAAAAGATACCGTGGGATGGGGCTAAGCCAAGAAAGGGTATGAGAGCCAGGAATGGCTGAATACCGCCAAACGAATAATCCTTCCATCCGCAGGGATACCGGTCGGCCCCTGCTCCGGCACCACAGCCGTGATATCGCGTATCAATCCGCACAGTGTGGAAAGGATACCAAGAGATCCAGTCAGCATCGACAATGCCCGTGAGAACAGAATTGGCGGAATACCGCGGTTCTTGCCACCACACCCCAGGCATCGGATAACCGAGCCAGCCCCGGATCGTTCCACAGGCGGCGAATCACGCGGTGAAATGCACAGTGCGGAAAGGATACCAAGGAATCGGACCGGGCAGAAGACAGGAGACCGAATCAACAATGGCGGAATACCGCCAATCCCCCAATCCGGACACCCATGGGAAGCCCAGCCGGCCGCCGCGCCGCCTCCGCACACGCCGAATCACCCGGTGGAATGCACAGTATGGAAAGAATACCAAGGGATAGGAGCAAGCCAAGGCAGGGCACAGAAACCAGGAATGGCGGAATACCAATGGTCCGCGGCATGACACAATCACCAGGCCACACCACTAGCCGCCGCGACGCCTCCACAGGCGACGAATCACGCACCAATCCGCACGGTGCGGAAAAGATACTGTACAGGCAGCCCGGAGACGAGCGGGGAGACCCCCAGTGCCCCAAGACCGCCGGCAATCCCCGCACCGGCAGTATTCAGTCCGCACGGATATGCGGAACACGACAAACAGAACAGGGCGGCACCACGGCACATGTGCCAGTCATCCGCGGCCGGTCAGCGTCAGGTAGACAAGCACGATATTGAGCGCGATAATCAGCCCGGCTACTGCCATGAACAGCACATGCTTCGCCAGACCATCCCGGTATCGCCCCATGAGTTCCGGATCGCGGGTGTACCGCATAAGCGGGATGATGGCGAACGGGATACCGATGGACAGCACCACTTGCCCGACCACCAGCGCGTACGTAGGATTCGACGAGAACCAAAGCACAACCAGCGCCGGAACCAGCGTCACCACGCGGCACGCCCACATCGGCGCGTGGATATGCAACAGCCCGCGCATGATTTCCGACCCGGCATACGTGCCGACCGACGTGGACGACAGCGATGAGGCAAGCAACCCGATCGAGAAAATCGTTCCCACCGCCGGGCCGAGCGCCATCTCGATCGCATGCTGCGCGCCTTCGATGGTATCCGTCCCCTTCATGCCGTACAGGGAGTTGGCGGCAAGCACCAGCAACGCCAGATTCACGGTCCCCGCCAGTGCCAGGGCCCAGACCACATCGATCTTGGATCCGTGCAGCAACTGCTTGATTCCAGGCTTCTCCTCACCAGGCGCATAATGGTCGTTCACCAGTGTGGAATGCAGGTAGATCGCATGGGGCATGACCGTCGCGCCCAGGATGGACGACGCCATGAGCACCGAATCAGCGCCCTTGAACCGGGGAATCAACCCATGCAGCACTTCCATGCCGTTCGGCGGGTCCACGAACAGTCCGGCGATGAAACCGAACGTAATCACCAGCAGCAACGCGATCACGATCTTCTCGAACAGGCGATGTGTACGCCCGCCTTGGAACCACAACAGCACCGTGGACACTAGGCCGATTACGCAACCACCCCAGAACAGCGGCAATCCGAACAGCAGTTTCAACGCGATTGCACCACCGATGACTTCAGCGAGATCGGTGGCGATGGCGATGACTTCCGCTTGCATGAAGAACATGTACCGCCCGGCATCGCTCATCCGTTCACCTAGGATCTGCGGCAGCGATTTGCCGGTCACAATGCCGAGCTTCGCGCTCTGATACTGGATGAGCACGCTCATCAGATTCGCCACGATCAGCACCCATACCAGCAGGTAGCCGTAGCGCGCACCTGACGTGACATTCGCCGCGACATTGCCTGGATCGACGTAGGCGACCGCCGCGACGAACGCCGGGCCGAGGATCGAGGCGAGCGCATGCCCATGATGCGCATGATGATGGGCATCCGTGCCACCCCCCTCCCCGGGTGCGCCCGTGACAACATGCGCTGCGGACACTGCGCTCGTCTTGTGGACTGCGGGCCCCGCATATGTTTCCTGATACTCCGACTCGCTCATGCCAAACCATCTCTCATGTCTCGTCGTCAGTGTGTCGTGCACGGCCGGGGTAGCCGCCCGCACACTATGCCGCTTGTGTTATAGGTCCGTTATGTAACGGCGTGTAACATGCTGTGGCACGGCTTGCCGGGCCCTTGTGCCGTAAGGCGACACGCCGTACGCAGAGGAAGCGGGATGCAGGGCCGGCTGCCGCTCCGGGATGCGCTGCCCAGGACAACCGCGAAGCACCGCGGCCATAGCCTCGCGTTCCTGCGGGGTCACGCTCAGCCGGTAAGCCGCCTTGACCGTGATCTGGAGGGTCACGTACGTGCAGCGGAAACCGCTGTTGGTCGGCAGCCAGTAGGCGGCGGAGGCGGAACCCTTCTCCTCGTTGGCTTTGCCTTCGACGGCGAGAAGATTCATCGGGTCGTTGCCGAACCGATACCGTTGCGCACGGGTCCACTCGCGAGCGCCGGAACGCCAGGCATTCTCCAACGCCACCACGTGGTCGATCTGCACGTCCGCGCTTGACATGGTGCCACGCGTAAACATCATGGTCCGCCCAGTGTATGGGTCTTCGAGCGTGCCGGACCGCACCGTGCAACCGCCGGTGACAGTGAATCGCACGTCGTGCAGGTCGCGGGCGAGGATGTCATCGCGGATATCGCAGCCGTTGCCGTCGTCGTCGGTCTGCCGGTATCCGAATTCGTCCCGACGGTACCCTTTGCCGGATTGCCGGTCGTCTATGGCAAGGGTGTGCAGTACATCTGCCACAGGCCCTGACACCGCGTATTCGCCGGTGATGCGGGCGACCGGTGGGTTCACCCGTGGCAGCGCCAGGCCGACCGCCACGCCCACCAGCATCGCGACGATGATCATCACGCCGACCCGCGCTGCGGGCGAGCGCAGGAACGAAGCTGAAAATCGCGTGCTATGGCGACGCGGAAGCCTTCCCCAACCTTGGTGCATATCCCCTCCCAAGCCGGAATCCAGTACGGGCATCCGGCGCTTCTGTCCAGTGCTTCTGTCCAGTGCACCCGTCGAGCCGCGCCCCCTGCGGAACAACGGGTGATTCGAAGGTACCGTACGGATATGACGATGGGCGACACGCCTCAAGTATCAAGGTTCGTAGCCCGGCGTGAAGTACGGCCGGCCGTAGCGGGCAGCCGCGACCGCTCGCCGGTAACCGTTCGGCGGCATCGACAGCGTCGCCTCCGCCGGGAGAGACCGATGGAGGCGACGCTGCGAATCAGACGGCTGGGCCACAAAACGGAATGGCATTGCCATCTGTGCCGGCAGAGCGATCAGGACACCTTGCCGGACTGCGAGTGGTCGAACACCGGCTTGTTGTCCCCGTCGAACTTGTAGACGCCGATATTCGCGCTGGACGGGTCATGGTCCTTGTTGAACGGCCCGATGCCGGTCAGACCCTGGTAGTGGATCGACTTGCCGCCCTTGAGCAGCGCCAGGCATTCCTTGTAGCTCGTGCACTTCGTGCCGCCGTCAGCGCCGGAGACCGCGGGCAGGTTGTCCTTGATGGTCTCGCCATCGGTGGACTTGCCTTTCTGGGCGGCGAGCGCGGCCAGGACGGTCGCGTCGTAGGTTTCGGCGGCGTAGGTGAAGTTCTTGACCGAGGAGTCGATGGACTTGATGCGCTTCTGGAACGCCTCGCTGGTTTCGGCGCCCGGGATGGTCGCCGAATCGCCCTTGAGCACGCCGGCGTCGAAATCACCGGAGTAATCCTGGGTGTTGCCATCAGTCAGATACAGTTTGTTGGTGTCGATGCCCTGGCTGATCATCTCCTTGACCAACGATTTGGTCTGGTCGAAGGCGATGACGAGGATCGCGTCGGGCTTCGCGGCTTTCAACGTGGACACCAGCGAGGAGAAGTTCGTTTCGGTCGGGTCGAAGGTTTCGGTCTTGCCGTAGACGATATCGACATTGCTGTCGGCAAGCGTATTCACGATCACCTTGCGCAGACCGGTGCCATACTCGTCATTGAACACGGCGATCGCGAGTTTCTGCACGCCATCCTGCTCGATGACATTGCTCATCACCGCGCCCTGCACACCATCCGGGGCGATGGTGCGGAAGAAGTACGGGTCGATGCCGGACAGGCTCGGCGAGGTGGCGCCCACGGAAATCACCGGGACTTTCGAGCCGGAAGCCTGCTTATAGATGTTCTTGGTCACGGAGCTGGATGTAGGACCGATAATCGCACCCACATTCTTCGCGAGCAACGATTGCACGCCGGATGTGTTCTGGTCGGCGTGGTCGGCGTCGGAGGAGTCGGCGATGGCGGTGCTCACGTCTTTGCCGAGGACGCCGCCCGCGGCATTGATATCCTTGACTGCCAACTTGAACGAAGCGACCGTGTCAGGCCCCAGGAAGGACATGCTGCCGGTTTCGGGGAAGAATCCGCCGAGCGTCAACGCTTCGGAGCCGGACGAGGACGAGCCGGATGATGAGGATCCGGAACCGCAGGCCGCCAGGCCGGACAGTCCGAGCGCGGCGGCGGCGACCAGCGCGGTAGCGCGCATGGCCGCACGGGAGGAGTGGCGATGGCGTGCGTACGTGTGGTCTCCGCTCCGGTATCGCTCCCGGGCGCCTGCGGAATCGTTCATCGCGGGTGTGGTGCCGGTGAATCCGGTGAATCCAGTCATGATATCTTCCTTTCTTCTGCATTTCCCAAGCAATCCGCTGCCCCAAGCCGGTTCGGCGTGTGTCGGGATAGTTCCCTGCGCGAACCCCGGAGCGTTGCGTTGTGGACAATTGTGCGAATTGAACATTTCCCGGCCGTTCCCCGACCGCAACATCGCTGTTGCCGAACGCGCACCTGGCGTAACCAATAGCGCACACTCATGTTTCCGAGGTCGCGCGGTGGATTGCGTGGTGGATTGCGTGGTGGATTGCGTGGTGGATTGCGCACGGGCGGGCGGAATCAGCCTCTCGCTGTCCGTGATGCCGGGTTTGGAGGCCGATTCCTATCGTGTGGAAAGGTAACCGGACAGTTGAGTTGCCCGGATGGCGGATGGGGCCGCATAAACCGCATGATTCCAATGGTCTTGCTGCCGATGGACCCGGTCGCCTGCTCAATTATCCATGGCTGCTGTTCCACACCATGGGTATCGGTCGCCGATATCGCCGGTGCGCCGGATCCGGGGCCGATGCGGACGGCATACGAAATCACGATTGCCTCGAAAACCGCGGAATATCAACATCCAGAAGGATTGCACGGCACCCGTTGCCCGGCATCGACCATGGTTACTGCTCCACACCATGGGAATCAAGTGTCGACTCCAATCGCACGGAACAGCAGTCAATCCCCCGACCGTACAATATCGGCCATCACAACAGGTGTTTGCGACGGTCGGCAAGCTGATGCCAGGGAATCGGCGTCGACAGGCTGACAGGCTGCCCCGTCTTCCGTGCACGCAGCATCGCCACACTGAACGCAAGACCGGCCCGCCGCATATCGGTCGACAAATCAAGCTGCGTCACCCGCATGATGGTCCAGCCTGCCGCCTCCAACTGGCGTCGCTTGCTGATATCACGCCGCCACTGGAGCTTATCGGTGCGGTGATGATCGCCCTCATATTCAATACCGATCAGCAGTTCAGAGTCGGCGAGGTCAAGTGTCACCGCGCCACCATGCTCGGACGCCATACCGGGAACCCGGTAATTCACCGCGAAATGCCGAAGCCCGAACGCGTGCAAGCACAGCCGCAACTGTGTTTCCTTGGGTGAATCACTGCCGGGAACGGTCAGCACAAGAGCGAGACGGCAACGTTTCTTGCCCAGAAACGATTCGGCCTCAACAAACTCGTGCAACCGTTGCTTGGTGGTGTGCCGGTGGCGAATCAGCGATTCCGCCACCTCGATGAGCTCATCGATGTGGAGACTCTGGGCCATCAGCGCCCATGTGGCTTCGGGCCCGAGGACATGCAGCCCGTCTTGCGTCGTACGGATATGGCGGTCTGATAAACGGCTCCACATGTGGATGCGCGTGCCGGGGACCGGCTGTTTGCGATGCTTGTCGTCACGGACGGTGATATGGATGGATTCCGTGCCGATGAATCGTTCGGGACGTTCGACACGCCAGAAATCCAATGCGGTGACATGTGAGATCGCCCCGATGAAATCCAGATGACGGCATGCCTGCCAGGTGCGTTGCTGGCGCTCGGCCAGTGTTTGCCCGGTAATGGGCTTGTACTGCTGCTGGTTGATGTGCTGTTGTTCGGTCATGATTCGACAGTACGGTGTGTGGGGCGTGCTGGTCGAAGCCGGGAGGCCAATGTGGTCGGAAGATGGGATACCGGCGCGGTGAGAGCATGGCGATGGTTTTCCGGAGCCGGCGAATCGGCTGGAATCCGCACGGTGCGGAAAGGATACCGAGGGGATGGGGCGGATCGGGAATGGGACCGGGAAGTAGGAATGGCGGAATCACGCGGTTTGTGGCTCACACGCCGCCACCGGACAGGACTGGAAGAGCCGGGTGGCCTCCATACCCATAGAATCAACCATCGATAACCATCGTATGGAATGGATACCGAAGAGACAGAGGCTGAACCGGGACATGCGGAACGAGGCAAGGCAGGCAGCGACAGGCAAAATGGCGGGATCACGCCAATCCTCGGAATACGGTAAACCGCGAGGACGCCCGACCGGCACCCGAACCGCTCCGTACGCGACACATCACACAGCAACGCGCACGGTATGGAAAGGATACCGTGGGAATGAGGGCGGGTCAGAGACAAGGCGAGAGGGTCGGATTGGCGGAACCACGCGGTTTTGGCCATCACACCCCACCACCAGGCAGGACCGGAAGGGCCGGTGGCCTCCATGCCTGAGAGATCACGAAGGTAAATACACGGTGCGGAAAGGATACCGGGAGGCGGGACCAGATCAGAGAAGAGCCGGTGAGGCCGGAATGGCAGGATTACGCCGATCCTGGAAAATGGCAAACCGCAGGAGCGTCCGTCCGTCGCCTCAGTGGCTCCGCAAGTGATGAATCACCCAGCGATACGTACAGTGCGGAAAGGATACCGAGGGGATGGGGCAGACGGAGGTGAACTCGGGAGGCAGGATTGGCGGAACCACGCGGTTTTGGCCATCACACCCCACCACCAGGCAGGACCGGAAGGACCGGGTGGCCTCTACGCCTGAGAAATCACGAAGGCAAATACACGGTGCGGAAAGGATACCGAGGAGCTGGATTGGATCAGGGGCGAGTTTGAAAAGCCGGAATGGCGGAGTTTCAATGATTCGTGCTGGGTGCACGGCTGATGGCGCGTGTGACGGGACGGCATCATCTCCACACTGTTGGAATCGGAATCCGGTTCGCAGACTGTGGACCACACACAGGCAGGAGACACGGCCCGCGCAACAGGAAGTCCGGATAGCAGACCATGCGACGGCCGTTCCCTCGCGAGGCATTGCCGGCTGTCGCGGATGGGCGACCGCGTATCCTGCAGGTCACGCGGTCGCGGCCCGCGCGAGGCATTGGGCGACCCGCTCGGTGATTGCATCGGGCTGTGAGATCGTCACCCGCATCGCATGGTTCTGCGCTATGCGCGCACCCGTCAACGATGTCGCACTGGCGAGGTCTGCACCGCCGACACCAACACCTACGCCACCAGCACCACCCCCGCCACCGGCCGCGTTCATTCTGGCGATTCCCGTCTGCCTGGCAGCCCGCCCATCATCATTGCCGCGCACGCCAGCCGTTCCGGCGACACCGGCGACACCGGCGGTCGCACCCGCGCCACTCGCACCACCGGTCACCGCACCGCCAACACCACCGCCAACACCATCACCGGCATCACCGGTCACCGCACCGCCCATCCATGCCTCGCCTCCGATGACGCGTTCCGGCGCATGCAGCCCGTCATCACCGGTGGAAACCCTGAATTCCGGCAGAAACCGGCCGCCCTCGGCCACACGGATATGCTCCTGCGCGAGAATCCGCCGTGCCGCCACCGGGTCACGGACCGGCAGCCACATGTTGAATCCGCTTCCTGGAATGGTACTGAGTCCGAACCGCTCAAGCAGCACCGCCATGGTCTTGCGTCTGAGCGCATACGTGTGCCTGGCGCTCGCGATGGTCGCGTACGCCTGACGGTCGGCGAGCATCTCGCACAGCAGTTCCTGAAGGAATCTGCTGACCCAGCCGGCACCAAGACGCCGCCGTTCCACAATCGCGTCGACGGCATCACGCGGCCCTGACAAGGCGGCAAGCCGCAGGTCGGGCCCGTGCGATTTGGAGAAGCTGCGGATGTGAATCACCCTGTCCGGCAGCAGCGACCCCAAGGACACGGCGAACACGTCGGCAACCATACCGCTGCTGTCATCCTCGACGACAAGCGGCATGTCACGCCCGGCGGCCTCCTGCTCCCAGATGCGCAGCACGCGGGCGATTGCCGACAGGCGTGGTGTCGTATAGCTGATGCCCGTCGGATTCTGGGCGCGCGGCTGGAGGATGATCATGCTGATGCGACGGCCTTGGTCGCGTGTCATCCCAGCGGCAGCGCCGAAACGTTCCAGCACGTCGAGCAGACGATTGGGGTCCATGCCCTCCTCGTCGACCGGCACGCCCACGGCGATAGCCCCGCGTTCGCGCAGCACGTCGAGGATGAACGGATAGGTGGGCGATTCGACGACCACCACGTCGCCATGCCGGACGAATGTGGCGATAGCGAGCGCAAGACCGTCCCCTGCGCCGGAAACCATGGTCATCGCTTGCGGGTCGTAGGGCCAGTCGGCGCGCAGCTCATCTTCCAGCATGGGAAGGATGGTCGGTCCGGTGTACGAGTTCACGAATGCCCTCCGGTTGCCGAGCCGGACGAGGTATGGGCGGATGGTCGGCAGGAGCGTGTTGTCGGGGGTACCGCGGGACAAGTCGATGACCGGGGTGTGCGCGGTGGCGGCCTGCAGGGTATGCCCGTCGGGCCGCAAGCGCACCCGTGCTTGTGGCTCACGGGATGCTCCTGCGGTGCCGCCGTTCCCACGGGTGTCGGGCATCGCGGCGGTTGACGATGCGCCTGAGCGCCGGGGCGTTCGGGCTGCGCCGATCGGGCTGTCCGCCGTCTCGCCGGTGAATATGGCGGATGCGGGCGGGGCGGTGACTTCTGAGAGCGCTTGCGGCAGGACGTAAGTGCCGGCGCGCCCGCGCGAGTGGATGACTCCGGACCGTGCGAGCATGTGGTAGGCGGAGGAGACTGTGGCGGGGCTGACGTGGAGCGCTTCGGCGAGCGCGCGGACGGTCGGCAGCCGGGTTCCTTCCACGAGGACTTCGGTTGATACCAGTGTGGTCAGGGATTCGACGATGCGTTGCGGCGTGGCGGTGGCGGTCTGGGTGCGTACGAATCCGGCGAGGCGTTCAGCCTCGATCGAGATGGCCGGCCTGGCCGGATCGTGCGAATCATTGTGATTGTTGTCTGTGATCATTTCACCCTCCCATGCTCTTCATCCGCTGCCGACCGGATATGCGTATGCTCCGCGCTGACATTCCCAGTATTGCCAATCCGCGTTATTCCGGTGTTTCACGGTGGCGCCCATCAGGAAATGTCCAAACGAATCACGAAATGTCCATTGCCCACAATGCCAAATGAACGCAGCCCGGCAGACCGCCGGAACCCTTCAAGGAAAGGACACATCATGGGACACGATTGCTCGGCAGATGAGACGATCTGGGATGACGCCTACGCGTTGGACCGCGCGCACGTCTTCCACTCCTGGCACGCGCAGCGCAATCTCCACCCCACCGAGGTGGTCACCGGCCACGGCGTGTGGCTCAACTACGCGGACGGCCGCGAAATGCTGGACTTCACCAGCCAGCAGGTCAACGTGAATATCGGCTACCAGCACCCCGCGGTCGTCGAAGGCATCAAGAAACAGGCCGAACTGCTCGCCACCATCGGCCCCGACTACGCGAACCTCGCCCGTGGCCGTGCCGCCTCGCTCGTGGCGCGCCGCGCGCCTGAAGGATTCGACAAGGTGTTCTTCACGAACGCGGGCGCCGACGCGAACGAGAACGCCATGCGCGCGGCACGTCTGGTCACCGGGCGCGACAAGATCCTCTCCTCCTACCGCTGCTACCACGGCAATACGGGCGCCGCGATCAGCGCGACCGGCGACTGGAGGCGCAAGCCCAACGATTACGCGCGCGGCCACGTCCACTTCTTCACGCCGTACCTGTACCGATCCGAGTTCTTCGCCGCCACGCAGGACGAGGAGTGCGAGCGTGCGCTCACCCATCTCGAGCATGTGATCGAGTTCGAGGGGCCGGACACCATCGCCGCCGTGCTGCTGGAATCGATTCCCGGCACCGCGGGCATCATCATCCCGCCGAAGGATTATTTCAAGGGCGTGCGCGAAATCACCCGCAAATATGGCATCCTGATGATCACCGACGAGGTGATGGCCGGCTTCGGGCGAACCGGATTCTGGTTCGCGCTCGACGACTACGATTACACGCCGGATATCATCACCTTCGCCAAGGGCTGCAATTCCGGGTACGTGCCGGCTGGCGGCGTGATCATGTCCGATCCGGTCGCCAGGTATTTCGATGATGTCGTGTTCCCGGGAGGGCTGACGTATTCCGGGCACCCGCTGGCGATGGGTGCGATTGTGGCCACGCAGGAGGCGATGGAACGCGAGCATATCGTCGACAATGCGCATGATGTCGGCCGGGACGTACTCGGGCCGGGCCTCCAGGCGCTGATTGAGCATCATCCGACCATCGGCGAGGTGCGCGGCAAAGGCGTGTTCTGGGCGGTGGAGCTGGTTGCCGACCGGACCACCAAGGAGCCGCTCGACGACGCCAGCATGCAGCGGATCGTGGCGGAAGCGGACAAGCTGAACCTGGTGCTCGGCGTGCACAACAATCGCATCCACGTGACCCCGCCCTGCGTGATCAGCGCCGAAGAAGCCGCTGAAGGCGTCGCCCGACTGGACAAGGCGATGACGGCGGCAGGTTGCTGACCGCAAGAATCCTTGCGGGCACAACTCTTTACGGACACAACTCATACAGAAAGGAAAGCCGATTATGACAGCACAGGCAACAACACCATCAGCGGACGGCATCACACGCGCGGTCGTCACCGGGGCGTCCAGCGGCATCGGCGCGGCGACGGTCCGCTCGCTGGTCGCCGACGGATGGCATGTCGTGGCACTGGCCCGCAGGGCAGAGCGCCTTGACGCGCTGGCACAGGAACTCGGCGATACGGTCGAAGCAATCGCCGCAGACATCACCGACGAATCAAGCGCACAAACGGCGGTTGAAACGATCCTTGCCGGCGGGCCGGTCAAAGCGCTGGTCAACTGCGCGGGCGGAGCCATCGGCAAGGATCCGGTCGCCACCGCGAGCATCGACGATTGGCGGGCCATGTACGAGCTCAACGTGCTCGGCACGCTGCGCATGACACAGAAGCTGCTCCCCGCGCTCAAGAAGTCTGCCGGAACCGTGCTTGTCATCTCCTCCACGGCCGGCATCGAACCGTATGAGGGCGGTGCCGGGTATTGCGCGTCGAAGTTCGCCGAACGCGTCATGGCACGGGTCCTGAGGCTCGAGATGATCGGCGAGCCGATCCGCGTGGTCGACATCTCCCCCGGCATGGTGCACACCGACGAGTTCTCTATGCACCGATTCCATGGTGACGCCGCCAAGGCCGCAGCCGTGTATGCCGGTGTGCCGGACCCGCTGAAAGCCGAGGATATCGCCGAATGCATCCGCTGGGCGCTCGACCAGCCCGACACGGTGGATATCGACTCGATCGTGGTCAGGCCGCGCGCGGAAGGCTCCTACACCAAGGTGTACCGCAAATAGGTTTTCCACGGGTCTCCAGGCCGTTATGGCAAACGGCACCTGGACGGCTTGGATAATGAGCCGTCCAGGTGCCGTTGCATACCGCCGGCCGTGCCGGCGTTATTTCGCCCCGATGGCGCACGCCGAGGTGTCCACGCTCACCCCGGGATCCTCCCAGCCCATCGGCGTCTGGTCGACACCGAGGTCCGCCGTGGCCTTCGGCGAGGTGGTCACGTCGAAGGAGTAGGTGAGTGACTGCCCAGGAGTCAACAGTGCCAAGGTCGTTGTGACGGCTTTACCATTCAGGGTGGTGCTCCGAGGATTCACATACATGGTTCCGGAACCTTTGGAAGAAACATGCGAAATCTTGCCACCGGCAGGTGGATAAATCAACATCTTTTCTGCTGCGGTACCCAGCGTAAGATTAGGTATTTTTGAACTGCCGGTATTTCCGTTAATCAACGTGTTGGTTCCCAGCTTGACGCGTAACCGTTGCAACGCATAGGTTCCACTGTTGATATAGTCCGGCAGCGTAGCAGCTTCAGTGGAAGCCAGCGTGTTATTCAACGTGTATTCCACGTGGTAGGTCTGCGAACCGTCGCCGTTGCACGACGTGCGTGTGATCTTGGTCGTGCGGTGCACGTACCAGTCCATCTTGGAGGGGTTCTGCTCGGTGATGTACACGCCGATCTTCGGGTTGGCCTCGTCATCCGGCGTGGATGCCGTGAAGCCGGCGGACTTGAGCGAGGCTTCCGTCGCCTCATCGAAGCTGTACATGGAGAAGTGACGGCCCTGCGCGAGCGAGGACATCGCCTGCCCGACCTGCGTGAGCTTCGTGAGGTTGATATTCGAGAACATCGCGCTGATTGATTGGGTTGCGACCTCGGTGAAATACTGGTCCTGCATACTCACCGGATACTCCTTGTACACGGTGTTGAGCAGGAATTCCGCAGTGTTGTCGCCGGTGAGCACACGGCCGTCCGACAGGGTGACCTGCCCGTTGATCGCGACCATCTTCTGCAGGAATACCGGATCGACAGTAATTACACCGTCGAGATTTTGCCCCACACCCCAAGGAGTACGCTGCCAGATAGTACGCATATCTTCAGCAACACGTCCGGTGTCTGGGTATACGGCTAGGTCGCGCAAATCTATGGACATCTGCAACGGCCCCCAATCCTTGAAAATGCGCTGCTCGTCCGCAGTTGGATTCCCGGCGCCGTATGGTAAGTACTCGGTGTTCGAACGGAAATCGCCAACCGAAATCTTGCCGTTATCGGTAGTCATCACACCCACAGAACCAATCAGACCGCCGCTGGAACGTGCCTCGGAGGTGGTCATCGCCATCACGGCGTAGGTCTTTGCGCCGCCGGACCCCAGGAAGCCAGGAATGATGTCCAATGCGTTCGACAGGTTGTCGATAGTGGTGCCCGCAGCGGTGAGCTGCTTCCTGCCGGCCTCGTACGCCGTCGCGATCCTGTCGATCTTCGGTCTGGGCAGCGCGTCATACTGCTTGACCAGCTGCTGCAACGGCTTGTTCGCCGCTTTCATCGAAGTGGCGGCCTGAGTGATCGGCTCGAGGTTCAACGACCCGTCATCCGTGGTCAACGGGGTGTTGGCCAGGGTGCTGAGCGTATTGCTCAGCTGCGGCAGCGGCTGCGTGGTCAGCTGGTGCACGATGCGCGTCATGCCGCGGACCGTGGTGATGTCATTGCCGTATACCGGCAGGTGCGAGGCGATATCCCACAGCCTGCCGTCGGTGATCTTCTGCGCCGCGGCGGTTTCCGACTGCAATTGCGGCAATACCGCGTTGATGGAGTCCACGGTGTCCTTGCCGACACTGGAGGCGTCCGAGCCTGACAGTCCCTTCAGCCCGGACATCAGCGAGATCGCCTTCTCCTCATGGGCCTTGACTTCCATGGCCTGACGGTAGAGCGTCAACGCCGACACCGCTGCCGCAGCCGCAACAACGACCACTACGGCGAGCACGATCCACGGCCAGATATGCCGGCGCTTGCCATGGCTGCGAGGCGTGTGGCTGTGTTCTGCGGAATGTCTGCTCATATTTCTCCTCACCGATTGCCGGGCCGCCAAGGCCTTCGCCGGGCCGTATCGAGCATGGCCGGCGATGTTCCAACCGGGGATATTATCCCCCATGACCTATCGGATCAGGGCGAACGCCATGGGATATCCACTGTTGTTCCACGTTTGCGTGGACGACAGGACGCGTACGGCTCAGACGCGGACCACCCTATCGGCCACACGCATCGTGGACTGCCGGTGCGAGACCAGCACCATGGCGATGTCGCTCTCCTGTGCCAGCTGGTTGATCGAGGTGAGAATCACCGCCTCGTTCAAGGCATCCAGACGGCTGGTCGGCTCATCGAACAGGACCAGGTCCGCCTTGCGCAGGAAGACGCGTGCCAGGCCGATGCGCTGCCGCTCGCCTTCAGACAGGCGTCCGCCAAGCTCGCCGACCTGCGTGCCCATGCCGTCCGGCAACGATTCGACCAGGTCGAGCGCCGACGCCTTGCGCAGCGCTTCACGCAGCTCGTCATCGCTCGCATGCTCGTCGGCGATCCGCAGGTTGTCTGCGATCGTGCCGTCGAACAGGTAGGTTTCCTGGCTCATCATGGTCTGCGAGCGCCGGCGATACGCGGCGTCGACCTGCGGCAGCGGGGTTCCGGAGAAGCTGACCTGGCCGCGCTGCGGATCCCAGTAGCGCATGAGCAGCTTGAGCACCGTGGATTTGCCGCGACCGGACGGCCCTTGGATGCCGAGGATACCGGATTTCGGCACCGCGAGCGACAGGTCGTGCACAATCGGCTGGCCGGCGCGGTAGGAGAAGTCGACGTGCTCGAAGGCCATGCCGTCGTATGCGGGCTGCTCGCGGCCAGTTTCCACCACCGCCGGCTGTTCGTCGAGCAGCGCGAACATGCGGCGGGCCGCGGCGAAGGTCTGCGTCAGATTGGCGGGAAGGGCGCTCAGGGCGAGTGTCGGCCCGAAGGAGCTGGCGATCAGTACCACGGCGGTGACCGTGTTCGGGATGTCGAACGGGTTGGCCTGTGCCAGATACAGCGCCAGCATGACCGCGCCGACCGAGGCCGCGATGACCAGGAGGCCGCCGATGGCGGTGAACCGTCCGTTCCTGCGGCTCAGGCGCGCACGTTCCGACCACAGACGGCGTGTGCGGGAAACGATGTTGCCCAGCCGGCGCCTGCCTTGGCCGAAGCGGATGATCTCGTCAAGGCCGCGCATGTCATCGAGCATGACGTCATCGAGCTGCGCCGAATACTTGCGGATTTTCGGGCCGAGCGTCCGCACGCTCGACGCGAAGCGCTGGGGCAGCAGCACGCCGACGAGCAGATGCGCGACCACCAGCAGCAGGGCGAACCATGGGTCAAGCGTGAACGCGGCGACCGCGAACACCACCGTGGTCACGACCGCGATCACGACCGGTGAGATTGTATGGGCGAAGAAGATCTCCAGCAGTTCGACATCCGTGGTGACCAGCGAAATGAGGTCGCCCTTGCCTTTGCCGGCCAGTTTGGCCGGGGCGAGACGACGCAGGGCGGCGAACGCCTTCGAGCGGAACAGGGCGAGCAGGCGGAACGCGACATTATGGTTCATGTATTGTTCCGCATACCGCATGATGCCGCGCACCAAGCCGCACGCCACCATGCAGATGACCGACACCCGGGCGGAAAGCCCCCACACCGGGTGGCCCAGATGCGCGAACAGCGCACATACGCCGAACACGGGCAGGAATGTCGCCGACAGGTGACCGATGGTCCCGTACAGGCACGCCTGCACCATGTACAGGCTCAACGGCCCGACTTCGCGCAGCAGACGCCCGATGACGGCCATCGTGCCCATCGGCTTGGTGGCCCGCCCGCCGTCCGGCGTTGAAGCGGGCGAGTCCTTCGTACCCGCATGCTGCGATGTCTCGCCCCGCGTCCGCGCGGAGGCGGCGGGCAGCTGCGAGACGGCGCCGCGCCGCGGTCGGCTGTCTGTCCCATCGAGTCGGCGTATCTGCTCATGGCCGACCGGCATGCGCGCGTCATCACGGTGCGAGACATGCTCGTAGACCGCCTGGGCGCGGAACAGTTTGGCGTACACGCCGTCGGTCACCACGAGGGCGTCATGCTGACCGGTCTGCACGACCGTGCCGCGGTCGAACACCACGATCTGGTCGGCAAGTACCGCATTGGCGACGCGGTGTGTGATCATCAGCACGGTCTTGCGGTCGGCCAGGTCGCGGATCGTGGCAAGGATACGGTTCTCGCTGTCCACGTCCACGCTGCTGGTCGCCTCGTCGAACACGTAGACCGCGCTATCGCGCAGCAGCGCCCGGGCGATGGCGAACCGCTGCCGCTGGCCGCCGGACAGGTTCGCGGCATCCTGTTCGATCCGCATGTCCAGACCGCCGGGCTGGGCGCAGACAAAATCGTCGATACGCGCCTGATGCAGCGCGACCCACAGGTCGTTGTCGGTCGCATCCGGCTTGGCCATGACCAGGTTCTGCCGCAGGGTGCCGGCAAACAGGTGGCTGCGCGCGCCCACCACCGTGACCGCACCGGTCAGCGACTGCTCCGAGACACTGCTCAGTTCCACGTCCGTCGACGTGCCCAGCAGCGAGTAGCCGAGACGGATCGAGCCGTCGTAGCCGACCAGCGACCCTCCGAGCAGACCGGCAGCCGTGGACTTGCCTGACCCCGATACGCCGACGATGGCGGTCAGCTGGCCCGGTTGCGCAGTGAAGCCGACATCATGCAGCGCCGGCTTGGCGCCATGCTCCGACGCGTAGGAGAAGCCGACCTGGTCGAAGGTCACCGACACCGAGTCAGCCACCGAAGGCAGGCGGATATTGCCGTGCTGCGGCACCGGGGTGTCAAGCAGCGCGAAAATACGCTTCGTGGAGGTCATGCCGTTCATCGCCACGTGGAAGTAGGAGCCCAGCTGGCGTAGCGGCAGGAAGAAACTCGCGGACAGCAGCACGACGACCAGGGCGGCGGGAAGCCAGATCTGCCCAATCATGAACTGCCAGATCGCCACGCCGATACCCGCCGCGGTACCGCCATACGCCACCAGGTCCATCACTGACAGTGAACGCAGCTGGATCTGCAGCACGCGCATGGTCATGACGCGGAATTCCTCGGCCTTGTGGTCCATGTCTTCGGCGGCGCGTCCGTCGGCGTCGAAGGTCTTCAGGGTTTCCAGGCCTTGCAGGTCATCGAGGAAGGCGGCGCCCATATCGGTGTATTTGCCCCAGTATTTCTTGAATACGCGCGAGGCGCTCATCGCCACCAGTCCCACGACGACGACGATGAGCGGGGCGCAGACGAGCAGCACCAGCGCGGCCGGCCAGTTGACGGGGGCGACGAAGATGAACAGGGTGATCGGCGCGAGAATCGCGTAGAACAGTTGTGGCAGGAACAGTTCGAAGAAGCTCTGGATCTGTTCGATGCCCTCGCCCGCGGACTGGACGACATCGGAGGTGCGCACGTGCTGGGCGTAGGAGGGGCCGAGCTGCAGCATCTTACGGTACAGCTTCTCACGCAGGGCGAGCTTGACGCTTTCGCTGGCGCGGGTGCCGAAGTATGCGGCGCATCTGGTCGCCACGTATTTGACTACGACGATGACGGCGATGAACAGGATGAACATGCCGTAATTGTCCGGGTAGGCGGTCAGGGCGTGCTTGCCGGCTTCGAGCGCGGAATCGCCTTGGGTCTGGGCCGGGTTCAGGCAGCGGCCGAGCGTGTTGACCTGCGTGCATTTCAACGCGTCCAGCGGCTCGACGTACCCCAGGATGTTGCCGAGCAAACCCACCAGAACATAGGCGAACGCGATATCCGCCAGTAGCGACACCCATAGGCACGCCACCTTCGCGGCGACCAGGCGTTTGACTCCTGGTGTCAGCGAAAACAGCCGCTTATCGAACATGCCGACCCCTTTCCGCATATGCGTATGAACGTTGTTGGCCTCGTGCCGGTGGCCTCGGCGCCGTGTCGCCTGCCGTAATGCCCGGGCGCCCGCGCATCTATGGCGTGGCCTGGGGGCCTTGGGAATCAGACGATTCAGACACTGCATGCCGGTCGCATACGGTCACGATCACAATGGGGGTATTGTAGCTGATTGTCTTGGGGTTCACCAGAGGTTTCGCAAACCGCGACGAAGACTCCATAATCCCGTATGGCAAGGTGGCCGGAGAGCCGGTCGGACAGCCACGCAGACAGAGTAGGGGGCGCGACGAGGCGGCAGCGGCGGGTGAGACGGCTTCACGGTTTTTTGAGATTTTTCGCCCCGACCTAGTGACATTTGGTTTGATTGCCGCTAACCTGTGTGGCGACGGCACCTCCCGGATGCACCAGGAGACTTGGCGCACGGCATTGCACGCGGCCGACAAGGGCATCAGGCATCCAGGATTCGGACAGGTGGCGCACCAGCATCCCTGCAACATCACACGGCGTCCGTTCATCATGTTCGGTCACCGTGTCCGGAGGAAGTATGAGCACCATCGAGAACAAGAATCAGCAACAATCCGCCCAGTCTGCCGGCAATCCCGGCGGCGTCACCAACGCAACCAACCCAACCAACGCAACCAATCCGGGCGAACCCGCCGGCGCTCTCACCGGCACCCGGCTCGGTACACGCGACTACATCGCCATCGGCGTCTACACCGTCCTGTATTTCGTGATGATCTCCATCGGCGCGCTCATCACGCATCTCATTCCCGTAGGCATGCCGTTCGCCGGATTCGCCTGCGGCCTGCTCGGCACCACGCCGCTCCTGCTGCTCATGTCGAAAAGCCGCCGATTCGGGGCGATTAGCATCATGGGCATCCTGCTGGCCCTGCTCATGGGTGTCGTGCACGGCAACTATTACACGGTCGCCACCTCGCTTGTCGCCGCCATACTCGCCGACCTGATCGCCACCAAAACCGGCAGGGCGACCGCCGACACCGCCAACGGCGGGCAGACCTCTGCGCGCGAGAGCCACGGCATCACCCTTGCGGCCGTATCCGTATTCAACCTGTGGAGCATCGGCATGTTCCTGCCGTTCTACATCGGTCGCGCCACGTATCTGCAGCAGCTGAGCGCCCGGAAAGGCGCTGAATACGCCGGCAGACTCGCGGGATTGTTCCCCACGTGGACGCTTCCCGCGGTCATCGTGCTCGGTCTGCTCGGCGGGCTGCTCGGCGGGCTCATCGGCCTGGCGCTGCTCCGTCGTCATTTCCGGCGCGCAGGACTCGCCTGAGCCGATCAGTGGACCTGTACATCACTGGACCTGCATCTGCCCGCGAGACCGATGACCTAATGGAAGGACGACATTGACCATCAGCCCGATTGCACAACACGGCATGTTGCGGTGCGACCCGCGGACCAAGCTCGCGTTCACCCTCACGGTCGGATGTTTCTGTCTGACTTCCGCGGGCGGAGACACGCCGGTCATGCAGTGGGTACGCGGTCTGCTCATCTGCTGCGCGTTCCTGCTGCTGGCCGGCTCGGGACGGTTGAAACCGGCCCTGGAGATGGGGCTGTTCGCCCTCGTCTGCGTGGGGTTGGCGCGTATGGCCGCGCACTGGCAGGGGCCAGCCGCATGGTTCGCCACGATGTCGACCGCAATGTGGATGCAGATGCTGCCCAGCGGGGTTGCCGCCTACTGGCTGATGGCGACGACCACGGCGAGCGAACTGACGAGCGCCCTGCAACGGATGCATGTCCCGCAAGCGGTCACGATCCCCTTGGCGGTGATGTTCAGATTCTTCCCCACCGCCGCCGAGGAACAGCGCGCGATCAGCGACGCGATGCGGATGCGAGGCGTGCATGTCCGAGGCCGCAAGGCGAACCGCATGCTCGAATATCGCGTTGTACCGCTGGTGGCCAACATGGTCCGCATCGGCGACGAACTCACCCAAGCCGCCTTGACCCGCGGTCTTGGCGCCCGGGCAGAGCGCACCAGCATCGCGCGAATCGGCTTCCACGCCCTCGACATCATCTTGCTGGCCTCATGCGCCGCATGCTATGCGTTGTGGGCGCTCACCGCGTTCGGGGTACTGTCATGACCGATGTTCTGATCGATTTCAATCGTGTCTCCTTCGCATACGAAAACGGCGTCGAAGGCGTACAGGACGCGACCATCGCCTTCGACGCCGGCCAGGTGATTCTCCTATGCGGGGCATCAGGCTGCGGGAAAACCACGATGACCCGACTCATCAACGCCCTGGCGCCCCAGTATTTCCCCGGCACGCTGAGCGGGACGGTCACCGTTGCGGGAACGGATACGCGCGCCACGGATATCGCCGCGCTGGCGGGGCGTGTCGGCTCGGTATTCCAGAATCCCGACAGTCAGTTCTTCACCATGAACGTGAGGGATGAGCTCGCGTTCGCGTGCGAAAACCTGGCCATGCCGCCCGAGCTGATCCGCGAGCGCGTGGAATCCACCGCCCGAGAATTCTCGCTGACCGGCCTGCTGGACCGTCCCCTGGCGGATATGAGCGGCGGGCAACGGCAGCGCGTCGCCTGCGCCGCGGTATCCGCCGCCCAACCCACAATCGTGGTGCTGGACGAACCGACCAGCAATCTTGACGCGACCGCGATTAACGCATTGCGGGACATCGTCGCCCGTTGGAAGCGCGAAGGCAGGACGGTCGTTATCGCGGAACACCGTCTCGCCTGGCTTGACGGTCTTGTCGACACCGCGGTCATCCTGGACAACGGGCGCATCCTGCACCGGTTCACAGGGCAACAGTGGCATGACCTGACCGATGACGAACGACGCCGTCTGGGTTTGCGGCCAGTGACCCGGCAGCAGCTCCGCGGCATCCGCGCAACACACGGCGGCGGCAATCCCCGGCAGTACGGCGACAATCCGCCCGCCTACCGTGTCAGCGGTTTCCGGTACCGCTACCGCCACGCGCGCCACGACACGCTTGATATCGCCGACATGACCATCCCATGCGGCGCCGTCACAACGGTCATCGGACTGAACGGCGCAGGAAAATCAACCTTCGCACGATGCCTGCAAGGGCTCGACCGACGCTGCAGCGGCACGCTCATCGCCCCCGATGGCACACGATTGCAGGCACGGCAACGCTTGAATACGTGCACGACGGTGCTGCAGGACGTCAACCGCGAATTATTCACCGAATCCGTACTCGCGGAGGTCATGCTCTCCCAGCCGCACGAAGACAAGCAAGCCGCGCTTGATATCCTTGATTCCCTAGGGCTCAGCGGACTTGCCGACCGTCACCCGATGTCGCTGTCCGGCGGGCAGAAACAGCGGGTCGCCATCGCCGCCGCCATCGCCAGCGAACGCCCGATCATCATCGTCGACGAACCCACCAGCGGGCTGGATCTGCACCACATGCGCGAGGTCTCCTCGCTGATCCGCGGGCTTGCCCAGCGTGGACGCACCGTCGTCGCGGTCACACATGACCCGGAATTCGCGCTCGACGTGTCCGATTATGTAGCGCAACTTGCCGGCGGGCGGCTCGTCGACTGGTATCCTGCCAGCACGCCGGGCGGCGCCGGCAGGCTGCTGGATGCGCTCGCCGCAACACCGGGCGATTCCCTCGGGCGTGTTACGGCCCCGCAATCACCGGCCCAGCGATACGCCCGCCAGTGACGCGCGCTTGACGACCTTCGCCTCGACCTGCCCGACACCATACGTGGACACCGGGTACCCGGGTTCCGGACCCTCCCCTATCAGGAACAGCGCCTCGCGCATCGCGGCGACACCGAGCTGACGGTAGTCGGGACGGATGGTCGTCAACGGCGGGAACGTGTCACCTGCCACGTCGATATCGTCGAAACCGGCCAGACTGACATCCTGCGGGATGCGGATATCATGCTCCCGCAACGCACGGGCCACGCCGATCGCCTGCGCATCGCTCGCCGCAACAATCACCGTCGGCAATTGGGCACCTGACGCGCCGATATATTCCAGCACATGGTTCATCTGCGCGTAGGCTTCGTCGGACCGCCAGGAGCGGCATCGCACAATCCGTGAGGAAATCGCGTATTGCGCCGACAGCTCCCGCCATGCCTCGAGCCGTGTCGTCGCGTCCCGCCATTCGGAAGGCCCCGCAAAATACAAGGCCGTATGGTGGCCGTATCCGGCGACCATGCTGATCAGGCGGTCCATGGCACCCCACTGGTCGATGCCCACGATCGCCGTCCGGTCACGCTGGGCCTCGTCGTGGATCATGTTCAACCCGGTATTGATGCCGGTTCCGCCGTGTGTCGCGGTCAGGAGGATTCGCGGCTTGGACACGGGGGCTCGGCAGGCGGCCGTGAACAGGACATCGGTGGGCGCCATCATGATGAGCGCGTCCACATTGAGCTCATCGAACCCTTCGCACAGACGGTTGAAATCGTTCTGCGAGCACATGGCCTTGCGGATCATCGACACGGCGACGAACAGGCCGCGCGACCGTGCAGCCGCTTCAATTGATTGCAGGGTCTGTACAGCGCCATGGAACCGGTCGCCTCCCATGATCACGCCAATGATGCGGGAGCGGCTCGAGGCGAGCGCCCGCGCGGAATTGCTGGGCCGGTACCCGAGTTGCTGTATGGCTTTGCGCACACGGTTGCGCGTATCGACCGACACGTCCGGCGATTGGTTGATGACGCGGGAAACGGTCTGGTAGCTTACTCCCGCCAACGCCGCCACGTCTTTCATCGACGGGCGGGCTGTGCGGCGGTTGGGTTCCATCGTGCGTATCCTTTCCGGGTTTGGTCAGTCCGGCTGGATTGTCTTGGTTCAGGCCAGGCTTGGTTCAGGTCAGGTGCCAGCTCACCCGGTGCAACGGTGTCGGCCCGTACTCGGCGATGGCGTCACGGTGCTTGCGCGACCCATACCCCTTGTTATGCGCCCAATCGTATGGCCCGTACTCAGGGTTGCCGGCGGCGATGTCAACCATCAGCCGGTCCCGGGTGACTTTGGCGATGACAGCGGCGGCGGCGACCGTCGCACAATGCTGGTCGCCCTTGACCTGGGTGGTGATGTGGGCGGGTGCGGGCACGTCCGGCGCGTCGAAGGTGCCGAGGGCGGCGGTGATGTAATCGTTCGGCCCGTCAAGGATACCGCCGACGCGGATGGCACGTGCTGAAACATCATCTCCGGCGGAAAGCTGGCTGTCTTCGCCGATGCCGAGCTGCCGCTCCAATTCGTCCAGCGCGCGCAAAGCCGCCACGCCGAGCGCATACGTGATGCCCCACTCGTCGATCTCCGTATTGCTCGCCTGCCCGACCGCGCTTGAAGCGCACCATTGGCGCAGCGGGTGGAAGATCGCCTCCCTACGGTGCTCCGTCAGCATCTTGGAATCCGCCACCCCGTCGGGAACCGCCAATGTCGGCAAGTCCCGCGCCCAGATCGCAGCGGCGCCGACCATCACCGGGCCGGCGAGGGAACCACGGCCGACCTCGTCGAAGCCGACGATCAGGTCGTAGCCTTGGGTGGCAAGATCACGCTCCATATCCAGTGTCGGGACCGGACGCTGGTGGTTCGGCTCACGAAGGGTCCGGGACATTGGCGAACACCTCATGGTGGGCGTCGAGCTTGCCGATGCGGTTCAAGGGCCAGTTGCGCACGATGGCGACGCCGAGCACGTCGTTGATCGGGACGAGCCCGTTGGCCCCGTCATCCTGGTGGTACCGCGAATCCGCGGAATTGGCGCGATTGTCGCCGAGCACGAAAATATGTCCTTCGGTCACGGTGACGCTGAACGGGAAGTCGCTGGGCTGCACGCCGGGCTTGAGATACGCGCTTTCGTCGATGGCGACGCCGTTGACTGTCACCGGCTGGCCGGCACCGGCGCATGCCACCGTGTCGCCCGGCAGGCCGATGAGCCGTTTGATCAGGTCGTTGCTGCCCATGGATGATTCGGATTGCAGCCAGTTGGCCGGATCTTTGAACACGACGATATCGCCGCGCTGCAGCTTGATGATGTCAGGGGCGAGCTTGGTGGTGATGACACGGTCGCCGATCTCGATGGTGTCCAGCATGGAGCCTGACGGGATCACATAGAAGCCGAACAGGAACAGACGCATGAGCAGTACGATCAGTACGGGGATGCCGCACCATAACAGCAGATCGTAGATGCTGTCCGACCGGCGTGTCGCATTCGATCGGCGTGCCGCATGGCTTCCACGGTTGGGACCGGACGCCGCGGAAGCGGAACCGGACACCTTGCGGGCGCTGCGAGCGGCTCCGGTGGCGTGGCGTGCACGCCGGCTCCCCGCATCATGCCGGGACATGTGCTCCGTCATAGTCCTCCCATCCGCCGCCGGATCCGGCGGCATTCGCGTTCACCCCCGCGGAGCGGCATGCCGCTGCGGCTTCGATGATGCTGCCGCATACGTTACCAGCATGCCTGCTCGAATCCACGGGCCTGTGAATGCCGACAGCCCGGCAGCCATACGGCCACCGGGCTGTCCCAAATCATGCAGCTGTCGTGAAACTCACTTCGCGCTGTTGTCGCGGCGCTCGACGATTCGAGCGGCCTTGCCGCGCAGCGAACGCAGGTAGTACAGCTTCGCGCGACGCACGCGGCCCTTGCGCACCAGCTTGATCGAATCGATCGCCGGGGAGTGCAGCGGGAAACGACGCTCGACACCCACGCCGAAGCTGATCTTGCGCACCACGAAGGTCTCGCGCACGCCGGCACCCTGACGGGCGATCACCACGCCGGTGAACGCCTGCAGACGGGAGTTGTTGCCTTCCTTGATCTTGACGTTGACCTCGACGGTATCGCCAGGACGGAACGCGGGGATTTCCTCCGCAGGCTTGAGATGCTTGGCGTCGAATGCTTCGATGGCATTAACCATGATGTTCCTCCATCGCCGCCGCATACCGACGATTGGTCGGGGCTTCGCGGTCCCCTTTGGGATTCCGTTCAGCTGAAATGTCTCCGCAGGTTCGCCTGCGAAGGGTGCCAATCCGCCGGAACCATGGCGTTGCCACCACGTAAGCGTTCCGGCTGGACCCAAAGAAAGACGGGATTATGCGGCGTCCCGTTTTTCGGCATAGCAACGGATAATTTTACTGTGACGTGCGGACTGGCGACTGGATGGGCATGATGGCGGCACTGACGGCGGCTCGCGACGGCGGCTCGGCCATTGGGACCATCAGGGGCGGAGCATCGGGTGCCGGTCACCGCGTTCCGGCGTTGCGGCGTTGCACGGTCGGTATCCGGTTGCAGTGCGATCAGTCAGGCACACGGCAACCAGATACCGCCCGTCAGGAACCTGCCGGAGCCGCAACCGGGCCGCTGTGTCACCGACCAATCACGCCACAGGCAGATACCCAGCCATCCGAACCGGAAGAAACCCATACCGGGCAGCCATGCAACCATCCAATCACACAACGGACGGATACCCCACCATCAAGCCCCGCCACACCAGTAACCAAGCCGCCATGTAACCCTACAGTCACACCCCGGGCAGATACCACCCTCAGCCCAAATCATCATCCCATACCAAGCCGCCACGTAACCCCGACAGTCACACCCCAGACGGATACTCAGCCACCGGATCCGGAAGAAACCCATACCGGACAGTCATGCAACCATCCAATCACACAACGGACGGATACCCCACCATCAAGCCCCGCCACACCAGCAATCAAGCCGCCATGTAACCCTACAGTCACACCGCGGGCAGATACACGCAAGCAGATACTGAAAAATCCCGCCATCCGCAACAGAAACGGATGACGGGATTCTTTGGTTTACCGTCCGGTCAGGTTACAGCCCGGCCGGGCGGCTCAACGCGACGCGAATCAGAACTCGCGGTTGGCGCGGTAGAACTTGATCAGGCCCTGGGTGGAGGCGTCCTGGGCGGCGAGCGCGTCGTCGTCCTTGGAAATCGCCGGGGTGATCTGCTTGGCCAGCTGCTTGCCGAGCTCGACGCCCCACTGGTCGTAGGAGTCCAGGCCCCACACCGTGCCTTCGACGAAGGTGATGTGCTCGTACAGGGCGATCAGCTCGCCGAGCGAGAACGGGGTCAGCGCCACACCGAAGATCGACGTGGTCGGGCGGTTGCCGGTGAACACGCGGGCCGGGACGATATCCTCAGGCGTGCCCTCGGCGCGCACCTCGTCAGCGGTCTTGCCGAACGCGAGCGCCTTGGTCTGCGCGAGGAAGTTGCCCAGGAACAGCTCGTGCACATCCTGGTCGCCGTCCTTGGTCGGGTTCGGGGTGTTGACGAACGCGATGAAGTCGGCCGGAATCAGCTGCGTGCCCTGGTGGATCAGCTGGTAGAAGGCGTGCTGGCCGTTGGTGCCCGGCTCGCCCCAGAAGATCTCGCCGGTGTCGGAGGTGACGGGGGTGCCGTCCCAGCGCACGGACTTGCCGTTGGATTCCATGGTCAGCTGCTGCAGGTACGCCGGGAAGCGGTGCAGGTACTGGTCGTACGGGAGCACCGCGTGGGATGCGGCGTGGAAGAAGTTGCGGTACCACACGTTGAGCATGCCGAGCAGCACGACCACGTTCTTGTCGAACGGGGTGTTGGCGAAGTACTCGTCGATCTCATGGAAGCCGTGCAGGAACTCCTCGAAGCGGGCCGGGCCGAAGACCACGGCGAGGGAGGTGCCGACAGCGGAATCCACGGAGTAGCGGCCGCCAACCCAGTTCCAGAAGCCGAAGGCATTGGACGGGTCGATGCCGAACTCCTCGACCTTCTCCAGGTTGGTGGAGACGGCGACGAAGTGCTTCTTGATGGCGTCGGCGTTCTGCGCGTCGGAACCGTCGATGGCACCCTTGGCCTTGAGCTCTTCGAGCAGCCAGGTGCGGGCTTCACGGGCGTTGGTCAGGGTCTCCAGCGTGGTGAAGGTCTTGGAGACGATGATGAACAGCGTAGTCTCCGGGTCGAGGCCCTTGGTCTTCTCGGCCAGGTCGTTCGGGTCGATGTTGGAGATATAGCGGGCGGAAATGCCGGCGTCAGCGTACGGCTTGAGCGCTTCGTACACCATGACGGGGCCCAGGTCGGAACCGCCGATGCCGATGTTGACCACGGTTTCAATCCTCTTGCCGGTGACGCCCTTCCACTCGCCGGAGCGGACCTTGTCGGCGAACGCGTAGATGCGGTCGAGCGTGTCACGCACATCCTTGACGACATCCTGGCCGTCGACGATGCACTTGCCCTCGTCCTCGACCGGGCGGCGCAGCGCGGTGTGCAGCACGGCGCGATCCTCGGTGTTGTTGATGTGCACGCCGGTGTACATGGCCTTGGTGCGCTCGTCAAGCTTGACGGCCTTGGCGAGGTCGGCGAACAGCTTCAGGGTTTCCGGCTTGATCAGGTTCTTGGACAGATCGAAGTGCAGGTCGCCGGCATCGAAGCTCAGCTGGTCCACACGGCTCGGATCCTCGGCGAACCACTTCTTGAGGCTGATGCCTTCGTTCTGCAGCTCGTCATAGTGCTTCTGCAGGGCAGCCCACTCAGGAGTCTTGGTGGCGTCAACTGGCGGATTGATGGCCATACTTGGTCCTTTCTTGATAATCGAAGCGATGCCGTCCATGCGGGCGCGGCCGGCGCACGGCGAGCGCACGACCGACCGCGGCACAGGAATGACATCGTTTGCTTCCAAGTGACAAGATACTCACAAAATAGGACAGAACCGGACGCTGCAAGCGGTGCCCGGCGGGTGCACGTCACAGCAGCTCGTCGTGGCCTTCCTGCCGCAGGTGGGCCACCATGTTCTTGACCTCCTGGCTGCGGGCGCGCGGCGCGACCAGCAGGGCGTCCGGCGTGTCCACCACGACCATGTCGTTCACGCCGAGCAATGCAATCGTTCGCCCTGCGGCGGGCACCACCACGTCGCCGGCGGAATCGATATAGGACACGTTCTCGCGATCGCCCAGGATCTTGATGTTCTGCTGATTCGCGCTCGGCAGCAACGCGGCGACGGAATTGAAATCGCCGATATCGTCCCAGCCGAAATCACCCGGGATCATCGCCACGCCGCCCTGCACGCTCAACGGCTCGGCGACCGCGTAATCGAACGCGATCTTCTCGATGCCCGACCAGTGCGTCGCCATCGCCTCGTCGACCGCGTCCCCGCCGACGAGGTACGCGTCCGCGATGGCCGAAATCGCATCGTACATCCGCGGCTTGTATTCACGCAGGTGGCCGAGCAGCACATCCGCGCGCATCACGAACATGCCGGCGTTCCAACGGTATTCGCCGGTGGACAGGTACGCCTGGGCGGTCGCGGCATCGGGTTTCTCGACGAACCGCTCGACCAGACGAGCGCTCGGGGCCTCGGGCACGTCCGCGGCCAGGGAACGGCCCTGATGGATGTAGCCGAACGCCGTGGAGGGGCGGGAGGCGGCGATGCCGATGGTCGTCACATAGCCGGCGCGCGCCGTGGCGACGGCCTCACGGACCGCGCGGGCAAAGGAGGCCGCGCCACGAATCACGTGGTCCGCTGCGAACGACCCCACCACGACACGCTCGCCGTGACGGCGAGCCAACACGGCGGCGGCGAGGCAGATCGCGGCGGTTGAATCACGCGGCACCGGTTCGGCGAAGATGTCGTTGCCATCAAGCTGCGGCAGTTGCTCGCGAATCGCCGCGACATGACGCCAACCCGTGCTCACCGTGACATGGCCTCGCCCGGCAACACGCTCCAGCCGGTCATAGGTGGACTGGATCAGCGTACGACCCTGCCCGAGCAGGTCGTACAGGAATTTCGGCTTGGCCTCGCGGCTCAGCGGCCACAGGCGGGTTCCCGTGCCGCCGGCTGGAATCACTGCGTAGAAATCCTGATTTTCGTTCGCTTCCGCGCATCCGCTCAGCGACTGCGGCTCCTGCCGTTCCGCCGCCGCGCCAGGAGTGTCTTGCGGTTCATCGTGCTGTGCATTCTGTGCATTCGCGTCGATCATGCTGCTCATGGCTCCATTGTGGCACAAGCGTATGGCACAGGGATATGGCACATGCTTATGGCACTGCGAGGCCAAGAACGGAATGCCCGCAGAACGGCGAAAATCTCAAATCTCATTCGCGCAGCCGCCTGCGCGAGTCGCTGAGGATTTTCCGAACAATCGCTCGGAATCGAGGCTCGGACGAGGGACATTGGGGCTTTTGCATTGCATCCGGGCAATCGGAGTTGGGTCTCCAGGACGGAAGAGGTACTGGAGCGTACGGCATGAGACGGGACATGCCGGGCTCAAAGGCGTGACCTTCGGCTTCGTTTCGGCCGTCCGACGCTGTCATCCGACGCGTCGTGCCTGCCGGGCGTGGGAGTTTATCCCGGTATCGGCATATGTGCGGTGATGTCCCGGCCTGGTGTGGGAGTTTGTCGAATAATCGGTGGGTTGGTGGTGATGTCCCGGGTTTTCGTGGGAGTTTATGGCGGATGCGTGGATTCGCCGGTGTTCTCCCGGTTTTGGCTTTTTGGTCGGTTTTTCTGAATCGCGGATTTCCAACGTTCCTGTTGGGAGATTATCCGCTGGGTGCCTGGTTCGTGCAGAACTCCCGTGGCTTGTGTGGGAGTTTATGCGCGTTTCGGGCGGATCCGGCACTTCTCCCGGAAGCATCCCGGCCTCCGGGCACTGCCCGACCGACAAACCGCAGACGATTCAGCGTTCTTTCGGCATATCGGAACCGGGTGTATAGGGAAAATCGTGGTGCTTTGGACTTCGTTCTTTGGGAGCGTATAAGCCGACAAGTGTTCCAACGCCGGCGCCCCATAGCTCGCAAACCGTGTCTCACACCTTCTGCCGACGCTGAGGGACGTCTCAGCGTCGGTAGAAGCGGAACAATGACCTTCTTGCCGACGCCGGGTGTGCCGTGAGCGTCGGCAGACGCAGACCGGCGGCACAACATCCCTATCTCTCGGACTCTTGAGATTATCTCGTTGTTCCCCGTCGTTGCATACCCGCCGCCGGACACGCCCGTTGGCCCACATCCCAGTTTGGCCGACACCCCTGCATGCCAAACGCGACAAAACAAGAACGGCACGCCCGCAGACGTGCCGTACCGGAGCCACTTGACAGAATCGAACTGTCGACCTGCTCATTACGAGTGAGCCGCTCTACCGACTGAGCTAAAGTGGCGTGTTGCCCGAGAAACATACGCTTCCCGCGCACAAGACCATCACTATAACGGAAACCATGGATTTTGCAAAATCGACGGTGTTGTCGCAACGATTCCACTTGGCATCAGCCCTGAGACAATCATCACGACCGTTCTGCCGATGCCGAAGACACGTACACCAGTGCGCGCGAAGGGACTTGAACCCTCACGACAAAGTCACAGGAACCTAAATCCTGCGCGTCTACCAATTCCGCCACGCGCGCGACCCGTCCAATGTACCACCCGCCCAAGCCAGCTGCATCAGGACGCCAGCATCCGCGGAATTCCAAGCGAAACACGCCGGCATACAACGGCACGACGATTAGCGGCGCCCCAAACCGCACGACATCCGGACGTACGGCCGGAATCATGCCGGCAATGGCTGACCATACGAATCCCTCTGCGCGCACAGCGAAACACGATGATAAATCACCACCTGCAAACGATAGCGTGAGTACTTGCGCAGGCACCCTCGCCGAATACCGGGATGCCCGCGATTGCAATGATAGAAACGTTGTCACTCCCCGATTGATTACGCAATCATTTCGTAAAGTTACCGTGAAATCAGCCTTCCGTTCATGCAACTGATCCGCCGGGCAGGTATATTCATGATTGCGCGATTCATGCGCACTGCCAGACAATCCCGACACATCCAACCATCATCAATCGAGAAAGGAAGGACAGACCATGACTGAGCAAATACTCAGAATGGATTCGACGCTCGCCGCGCTCGACCGACTCATGTCGGAAGACAGCGACAACGACGATGATCATGAGGAGGCCTAACAGCCTCCTCATTGTTTTTCCTGCCGTTTCAGCCATCTCAGACTTTCCGGTCTTTCCAGCACTTTCAGCTTTCCAACCGTTTCGGCCATTTCGGCCTTTCCAACCGTTTCAGCCATTGCTTCAGGCTTTCTGCCAGCTGCCCCTCCCTTGCACGGCACAACAGCCGATCCGACACCGGAACCGTCAACCGCATCCGATGCTGCGCTCGAACCGGCATTATCAACTCGTCTTTTCCCAAGCGCATTCGGCACGTCCAGTTTTCGGCATGCCCAAGCTGCTCTGCCTGCACGGATTCCTGGGCATTCATTTGTCGCCCTGCGCACGCACCCTCGTGAACTTCCACACGCTCTCAGATACTCCTCGCATCCCCGGGCAAGTTCTCATCCGCGAGCCGACATAGAAACCGCATATGGCAATCATCCCCGCAGGCGTTGTGGACGCAGACGTGGCGCGGCGCGGGCTTGACTCTTCCGCGCGGCCGCTGGATTCGCGTGCGGCTTGTCGGTCAGGCAGTGCCCGGAGGCCGGGACGCTTCCGGGAGAAGTGCCGGATCCGCCCGAAACGCGCATAAACTCCCACACAAGCCACGGGAGTTCTGCACGAACCAGGCACCCAGCGGATAATCCCCCAACAGGAACGTTGGAAATCCGCGATTCAGAAAAACCGACCAAAAAGCCAAAACCGGGAGAACACCGGCGAATCCACGCATCCGCCATAAACTCCCACGAAAACCCGGGACATCACCACCAACCCACCGATTATTCGACAAACTCCCATATCCGCAAGTAATGGGCACCAAGTCGAACGACCAAAAACGCAGCCTACAGCAACACCTCGGCCACTATCTCCACACGCCCGCACGCGCGCACCACAACCCACCGCACGTCGCATCCGCATGAACCCCGCCTCCCCGCCGCGCGACGGACGCATCCCGCGCGCAGACGCCGCCGAATCCTATGATGAACAACATCACCATCCGTCAGGCATCGCAACATCGCAGGGAGGAAAGACGTGCACACACTCATCCAACCGGTCACCCTGCTGCTCATCATCATGGTGGGCTACGCGTTCAAACGGTTCGGGCTGTTCGGCCCGCGCGATTACCGGGTGCTGCAGACCGCGGAATTCGATCTCATCCTGCCCGGCGCCATCATCTACTCGTTCGCCACACAGCCGCATGACATCCGCCTGCTGTGGATTTCGCTCTTCGGTTTCGCCGCCGCCGCGATACCGCCCACGCTGATCTTCCTGTTCACCCGCCATCGCCCGGTCTCCCAGCGCGCCTTCGTCATGCTCAACGGCGCCGGATTCAACGTCGGTTGCTTCTGTTTCCCCGTATTGCAGGCGTTCTACGGGTCCGCGGCGTTGGTACCCGCCGCGATGTTCGACGTCGGCAACTGCGTCATGGTGGCCGCCGGGACGAATGTGCTCACCCAGACGCTGCTGCATATCGCGCCGGGGATGACACTTGCCGAGCAGCACGCGGGCGACGCGCCGACACTGCCCTACCGACGCCCGTCAGACCGGGACGCCAAACGACTCGCCCGACGCACGTTAGGGCGCCGTATCGCGCGCGGATTCGTCTCATCGGTGTCGTTCGACGTGTATGTGGCGATGATCGCGCTGATGATCGCGGGCGTCCGCATACCGTCCAGTATCGCCGATATCGCACAGCCTTTCGCCAACGCGAACTCGCTGTGCGCGATGCTCATGGTCGGCATGCTCATGGATGTGCCGGCCGGCCGTGCGGATGTCCGAGCCGTAGCTGAGGTGTTGTTGTGGCGGCTGCCGTGTGGCATCGCGTTCGCCGCAGCCGCTTGGTTCCTGCTGCCGTTCGGCACCGAGGTCCGGCAGGCGGTCGCGCTGTGTTGTCTCGCCCCGATTGCGGTGTTCTCCACGATGTTCACTGACAAGGTGCTTGGCAATGCCCGGCTTGCCGGGTTCTCGCTCGCGTTGACCGCGGTGGTGTCGTTGATGTTGATGACCGTCGCGCGGATGACGCTGCTCGGCTGAGTTCCCATGAGCCGCGGGGCACGTGCCTCCTACCGCGTCACCAGTTGCGCGATGGCCGGCACCAGGGCCTTCAACGCCTTGCCGCGGTGCGATATCGCGTTCTTCTCGTCGGCGCTCATCTCGGCGGACGTCAGCTCGGCATCACTACCCGCCGTCCTCGCAGGCTGATCATCCGGCACGAACAGCGGATCGTAGCCAAAACCGTGCTCGCCACGCGGCTCGCGAATGATCCTGCCGGGCATCTCGCCGATTTCCACATGGTCGGAGACAACCGGATGCAACCCGTCGGCATCCGCATCCGGCCCCGGCACGGCGAGCGCCGCCACGCAACGGAACCGGGCGCTGCGCTTGCCATCGGGAATGTCGGCAATCTGCTTGAGCAGCAGCTCGTTATTCGCCGCATCGTTGCCGTGCTCGCCGGCCCAGCGGGCGGACAGGATGCCCGGCGCCGCCCCCATCACGTCCACGATCAGTCCGGAATCATCGGCGATCGCCGGCATGCCGGAGCGTTGCGCGACAAACCGCGCTTTGAGCAGCGCGTTCTCCTGGAAGGTGACGCCGGTCTCGACCGGGTCGGGCAATCCAAGCGAACCCGCAGAAACGAGTTCGATGGGCTCGCCGGCGAGGTCTTCGGCGAGAATCCGCCGGATTTCCGCGAGTTTGCCTTCATTGTGCGAGGCGACGACGATGGTGAGCGTCATGGGGTTTCCTTTCATCGGCTATCAATACAGGCTGCCGGCATGGTCCGGCACGATAATGGTCCGACGCAACTCCGAGGTCAGGCCGGCGCGGGACCGCACACCGGCGACGCCGAGCAGCGCTCAGTCCTGGGCGAGCGCCGCTGCCTGGGCGGCTTGCAGTTCGCGATTGCCCTTTTCGGCGAGGTCGAGCAGAATGCCGAGTTCGGCGCGCGTGAACGGGCGATGCTCCGCAGTGCCCTGGATCTCGATGAACGCGCCGGATCCGGTCATGGCGACGTTCATGTCGGTCATCGCCTTGCTGTCCTCCACGTACGGCAGGTCAAGCATCGGCTTGCCGTCGATCACGCCGACGGATACGGCAGACACCGCGTCCTTGATCACCTTGTCGGCGGATTTGATATGTCCGTTCTTCTCAGCCCACCGCAACGCGTCGACAAGCGCGACATACGCACCGGTGATCGACGCCGTGCGCGTGCCGCCGTCCGCTTGCAGAACGTCACAATCCAGCTGAATCTGGTTCTCTCCCAACGCTTTCATATCGATGACGCCGCGCAGACAGCGCCCGATCAGACGGCTGATTTCATGGGTGCGCCCGCCGATCTTGCCTTTGACGGATTCGCGGTCGGTGCGCTCGGATGTGGCGCGCGGCAGCATCGCGTATTCGGCGGTCACCCAGCCCAGCCCGCTGTCCTTGCGCCAACGCGGCACGGACGGCGTGAATGTCGCCGTGCACATGACGCGCGTATGCCCGCATTCGATGAGTACCGACCCCTCCGGCGGTTCGGTGAAATGCCGGGTGATGCGCACCGGGCGCAATTCGTTGACTTTCCGCCCGTCAGCGCGCGTGAGGTCCATATCGACCTCCAAAGCGAGCCTGGATTGCATGTCGCCGTTGATTTCCTTGGTCTCGTTCCCGCGCGCCGAATCCGCCTGTGTCATGTCTGCCTCGTGTTCCTTCGTATGTTGCCGGCCCTACCGGCGGTACGCTCTCAACCTAGCACAGCGCAACGCCGGCATGTCGGGGTCCATCGCCGCGCGGCACCACTCACTGCGAGAGCAGCAGCGGCTTGTCAGGAAGGATCCGGTCAATGAGGAACACGGCGAGCGCGACCAGCAGGAAGCCGACCGCGAGTCCCACGATATTGACGATGAACTGGCTCCACCCCAACTGCCCCAGATCGATGAACGTGTACGGGTACGGGTTGCCGCCGACCGACGGACCCGAATGCGGCCACAGTTGCGCGCGAATCACGACGAACGCGAGATAGATCGGGAAATACCCCATCCAGCTGAGTACATAGCTTGGCTTGAACCGCCGATGCGGGTCGAACAGCAGGAAATCGACCACAGCCATGACCGGCGCGATGCGGTGGAGCATCGTATTGGTCATGATGCCGAGCACTTGGGGCACATAATGCGGGTCGTCCGGCGGCATGAGCAGGAACGCGACCAGCGCGGTGATGATCGCGTACACCGTAAGACACCCTTTGAGCCATGCGGACGGCTGGATGCCTTTGAGCAGGCTCGCCGCCCCGGACCACAGCATGACGATGCCAAGCATGACCCCGGTCTGGAACGTGAAATACACCCACCGGTTGGGAATCGTCCACGCCTCGTATGTGCCGACGAAGCACAACGCGGCGATCGCCAGACGCCAGATACCCGCAATGAATCTCATACCGCCAGCTTACGCCGTGAACACGCCGGCGATACGCACCACAATGCGCAATACCCTGCGCACGACAATCCCGCCCGATGATGCTTGCACGGCGACTTTCGTCGGACTACGCTATCCGGCAATAGGCAGAATCACAAGAAGGACATATCATGGTTGATTATTCCCCGGCATTGATGACCGACATGTACGAGTACACCATGCTGGACGCCGCGCTCAAGGACGGGACCGCGGACCGCCCATGCGTCTTCGAGATCTTCACCCGGCACTTGCCGGAAGGCCGCCGCTACGGCGTACTCGCCGGCACCGGGCGTATTCTTGACGCACTCGAGCACTTCCACCTGGACGACGAGGACCTCGCATTCCTCGCGGACCGCAGAATCGTGAGCAAGGAAACACTTGACTGGCTCAAGGACTTCCGGTTCACCGGCTCGATCAAGGGCTACCGCGAAGGCGAAATGTTCTTCCCGAACTCCCCGGTCCTGCAGGTCGAAGGCACCTTCGGCGAATGCACACTGCTCGAAACCCTCCTGCTGTCCATTCTCAACTATGATTCCGCCGTCGCATCCGCCGCCTCCCGCATGGTCAGTGCTGCCAAGGACCGTCCCTGCATGGATATGGGCGGGCGGCGCACCAACGAATGGGCTGCGGTGGCGGCGGCGCGCGCGGCGGTCGTCGGCGGCTTCCAAGGCACCGCGAACCTGCTCGCCGCACAGCTGTACGGTCTCAAGGCCATCGGCACGGCCGCCCACTGCTTCACCCTCGTGCACGACAGCGAGCGCGAGGCCTTCGAATCCCAGATCAACGCGCTCGGCAAAGGCACCACGCTGCTGGTCGACACGTACAATATCGAGGAAGCCGTCAAAACCGCGGTCGAAGTCGCCGGCCCCGACCTCGGCGGCGTGCGCATCGACTCCGGCGATCTGGCCGCAATGGCGCAACGCGTGCGCAACGAGCTGGACGCCCTTGGCGCGACTTCCACAACCATCACCGTCACCAACGACCTCGACGAATATGCGCTCGCCGCGTTGCAGACCGCGCCGGTCGACTCCTATGGCGTGGGCACGATGCTGGTCACCGGTTCCGGAGCCCCGACCTGCGCGATGGTATACAAGCTGACCGAACGCGAGAACGCTGACGGCGTCATGGAGCCGGTCGCCAAGAAATCCAAGGATAAGGCGACCGTGCCGGGGCGCAAGCTCGCCTACCGCTCGTATGAATACAATCTCGCCGATTGCGAGCACGTCATCTCCGGGTCCGAAAGCAAGCTGGCCGGATTCCACGCGCCCGAGGATTGGAAGGACCTGCTCGTGCAGTATGTGGACCACGGCGAGATCAACCATGACTACCAGGGCCATGACGCGATCGTCAACGCGCACAACTACCGTGCGAAGGCCTTGGCGGAGCTGCCGATCACCGCGCAGAGCCTGATGAAGGGCGACCCGGCGATCCCGACCGAGACGACGGTGCTGTAAGCCGCTTTGGCCGCCGCCGCAAGACGGTCTCGGCGCATGGACGCCACACAGTGATGGGCCGGCAACTGGAACGTTGATTCGCGTTCCGACTGCCGGCCCATCACATTCGCAATCGAGCACATTCCCGGTCGGGCGCGGTTCACTCGCCCCCGTTGCCGGCGCCGCCCATCATCTGCTCGTAGATGCGCTTGCATTCCGGGCATACCGGATACTGGGACGGATCATGCTTCGGCACCCAGATCTTGCCGCACAGCGCGACCACCGGCCGACCGGTCAAACGGGACTGCTCCATGCGGCGCTTGGACACATAATGCGCGAACCGGTCCGCATCGCCGTCATCGGTCCCCTTGAGCTTCTCCTCTGCCTGCGGACGCTCCAGCACAGCCGTGCCGGTCGCGGAATCCGGGTTCGACAGCGGGGAGACCGCCTCATCCGCGTCCCGTGCGACCAGGCCGGCCGTCCACGACGCCTCCGGCGAACCCCACACGGCCGTGTTCCCGCTGTTCCCCGGTTGCACACCATACTCGTTCATCAGTTGCCACCTTCCGCCTGACTCTCAAACCATTGCATTGTCCCACCATCATAGCCGCGCCGCATATCCGGCGTCGGCAACGCGCCAGGCATGCCCGCCCGGGGCATTCCCGCGGAGACGACGCGGTACGCTTATGGTATGACTATCGCAGTATGCCCCGGCTCGTTCGACCCGGTAACAGCCGGACATCTTGACGTAATCCGCCGCTGTTCACGCTTCTTCACGCAAGTGCATGTCGTGGTGGCGGTCAACGCCGCGAAAACACCGATGTTTTCCGAGCACACCCGGGTCGACATCATCCGTCAGGCCCTCGGCGGCGCATGCGACAACGTGACCGTCGCCTCCACCGACGGTCTGATCACCGACTATTGCAAGAAGGTCGGCGCCACGGTCATCGTCAAGGGCCTGCGGCAGAACGGGGATTACGAGGCGGAACTCGGCATGGCGCTCGTCAACCGCAAACTCGCCGGCGTGGAAACCCTGTTCCTGCCCGCCGACCCCGTGCTGGAACATATCTCCAGCTCCGTGGTCAAGGATGTCGCGCGCCATGGCGGCGATGTGACGGGCATGGTTCCCGATTGCGTGATCCCCCTGCTCGAACGCGCCCTGGCCGACGAGCAAGGTCCCCGCAGACGCGACATATGAAAAAGGTGACACCGCCGGACGCCGTATCGTCACGGTGACGCGGCATCGCCTACGATAGGAACGACACAGCGAACGACACACCCGCCACGGCATAGGCTCCGACACGCGCATCATGTGGCAGGGCCATCGAGGTCTTAGGTAAGGAGAGAGCATGACAGGCAGCGAAGCCGGCAGCGCCAACGATCCGCGCAATCCGAACGATCCGAACGATGCCGTGGGAACCGGCACCAGCCAGGTTCCCACGCACACGGCAGCGGCCGCGGCCCCGGCCACAAGCGAGGCCACAGGTGAGGCTGATGCCATAAGCGAACGCCTCGATGACCCTACGGCATCCACCGCGTATGATCCCGGTGACACGCAGCCGCAGGAACCCGCAGCGACCGGCGACACCAGGCGCGACTTCGACATGTCGGCACTCCCCGATCTGCGCGACCCCGCCAGCCGCGGCGGCGCCGATGACAGCCCCGAACCGGCCGGCCGCCCCGGCGTGGCACGCGGCAGCGATGACGGGTATTCCGACGCCGAACACCAGAGCCGCGCCGAATTCACCACCGTCTACGACATCCTCGACTCGCTTGAACGCCAGCTCGACGAGGCGAAAAGCAGCATCTTCACCCCCTCGCAGGTGAGGATCGACCGCAACGAGTTCGCCGCCCAGCTCGACGAGCTCAAAGACATGCTTCCGGTCCAGCTTGAACGCGCCTCCGCACTCATGCGTGAAGCCGAACGGCGGCTCGAGAACGCGCAGACCCAGGCGAACGCCGTCATCGCCTCGGCGCAGAGCCAGGCGGCCGGCATCATCCACGACGCCCAGGAACAGGCGCAATTCCTTGCCGGGCAGGACAACATCACCACCATCGCCAGGCAGAAAGCGCGTGCTATCCTCGACCAGGCACAGACCAAAGCCGACAAACTCACCAGCGGCGCCAACCAGTACTGCACCGACGTCATGCAGGGCCTGCAAGACCAGCTTGACAAGCTCAGCCAGGACGTGCGCGGCGGACTGACCGTGCTCGACCAGCGCGAACGCGAGGCGAGCGGACGGCTCGACCATATCCAACCAGATGACTATCCGGAGGCTTGACATGACACGTCCAGAAGATTCGCCATGGGCGGTACCCGTGGCACAAGTCGCTTCACGGCCGGGGCAGAGCACCGACGTCAACGCGGACTTCCCCGCGCCGAGCGGGATCGGCGACAGCATCGTCGGCGTCACGCAGGGTAAGCCCATCCATGTCGACGGCGCTTTCGATTCCATAGTCGACGGGCTGGTGTTCCACGCGCATATCACCGCCCCGGTCCACGCGGAATGCACCCGCTGCCTCACCCCGTTGCAACGCGACTGGGGTACGGACGTCACGGCGTTCTTCCCCTATGACGGCACGGCGGACGACCAGGACGACGACACCGACATCATCGCCGGCGAGGAGGAGTCCGAGGATTCCTACCCGTTGAGCCCGGACGGGTGTTTCGCCGACCTGGAGGCCCTGCTGCGCGACACCTTCGCCGAGACGCTGCCCATGCAGCCGCTGTGCAAGCCCGACTGCAAGGGCCTGTGCCCGCAGTGCGGCATCAATCTCAACGAGCATCCCGACCACCGGCACGACACCACGGATATCCGATTCGCCTCCCTCGCCGGGCTCAAGGAGCAGCTGGAACGCGAGTCGAAGGCCAAGTGAGGGGCGCCATGCCGCTTCCGATGGACGTTGTACGAGCTATGCGGTACAATTCTGAACGCTTAAGCTCAATCGTTCGAACGAAATAGAGGAATACACCATGGCACTGCCTAAGTACAAGACCTCGCGCGCCAATACGCATTCGCGTCGCGCGAACTGGAAAGCGTCTGCCGCGCAGACCGTCACCTGCCCGAACTGCGGCGCCCCGACGCTGCCGCACGTGGCTTGCCCGAACTGCGGCTCCTTCCGCGGCCGCGTCTACCGCAACGCCATCCAGTCCGCTCACACCAACTGAGCGGTCGGACAGCTGATTACCCAGTAATCCAGAACCCTGCCATCGACGGGTGGCAGGGTTCTGTCATATCCGCGCCCGTGCATCATGCCCCGGCAACCCACAGCGATATCGCAGCAGCCGCTATGATGGGTATACGGTTTCGTCACGGGGGGATACACACCATACCCGAACCGTGCGGATCGCGGACTTCAGGCATCCTGCCGACTACCGCCTGTCAGCGGCCGTCAGCAGAACACCGGAAGCCGCTCACAGGCGTTACGCCCCCGGCGTAGCGCCAGGACAACAACCACAATCGCGAGGCATACATGACTTCCAACGCTGACGGCACGACATCACAGCACCATCATCACGGCAAACGCCACCATTCCGCGCCGGCGCACGCCGACGAGACCCGCACCGGCGCAATCCAGGCCGCCGGCGGGCAACGGCATCGCATCGGCGTGGTGCGGCAGGAACAACCCGACCAGCTGCCCACGCAGAAACTGCTCGACGCGCTCGGCACGACCATCAGCCCCGAGCTGCTGGTCCAGGCGCTGACACACCGTTCGTTCTCCCACGAGCACCCGGGCGCCCCCAATTATGAACGGCTCGAATTCCTCGGCGACGCCGTACTGGAACTCGTCTCCACAGAGACCCTGTTCCAGGCGCACCCGGATATGACCGAAGGGCAGCTTGCGAAGATGCGCGCGAAAGCGGTTTCCGAGGAGTCCCTGTCAGCCGTTGCACGCGAGAAGCTCCACGTAGGCCCGTTCATCCTCCTGGGCCATGGCGAGGCGGAATCCGGCGGGGCGGACAAGAGCTCGATTCTGTGCGATATCGTCGAATCGCTGATCGGTGCGACCTTCGTCGAGCACGGCATCGAGGGCGCGCGCCAAGTCGTGCACCGTCTGGTAGACGACACACTCAAGGAGGTCGCGACCGAAGGCCCGGCCCTCGACTGGAAGACCTCGCTGACCGTGCTCGCCCACCAGATGGGGCTGGCCGACCCGGAATACCGCATGTCGGTCAGCGGCCCGGAATACGCGCAACAGTTCACCGCGCGAGCGATCCTGCCCGGTGGGTATGGCAAGCGCTGGACGCTGCCGTTACACGATGAGACCGGCGCCATCGCCCAGGAAGGCGAGGACCCGCTGCTGGGCGTCGGGAGCGGCTCCAGCAAACGCAAGGCCCAGCTCGCCGCAGCCAAGCAGGCGTGGCATACGCTCAAGCAGCGCGAGCGTGACTACGGGCGCATGCGGGCCCACGCCGACAGCACCAACAGTGTCGGTACCGCCGGCTCCTCCGGCAGCGAAGACACAACCGACAGCGAAGACACAACCAGCGACGCGCAAGCCTAGCCTTGGACGGAATCGTCGCGGCACCACAACCATCATGTGGTCTGCTCGGCGATTATCTCGCCACAGGCGATTACGATAAGACCAATACGAGCTATCGGCCTGCCGAACCGTCACAAGCGGGACAGGCGGCACAGGAGCCTCACCCGGCTGCGCCCCACCAGGAGCGCCGCCATAGCGGAGCACCAACACACATACGCACACATGAGAGGGATCATGGCTACACCAACGCCACTTCAGGCATTCAGCGGCGTGCCTAAGGCACCCGCAACGGAGAAACAGTCCATCGTCGACGGTGAGAAGATGACCGGCGCACAGGCGCTGGTCCGTTCGCTGGAGGATCTGGGTGTCAAGGACGTGTTCGGCATCCCCGGCGGAGCCATCCTGCCTGTCTACAACGCCATCAACGAGCACACCAAGTTCCGTTTCGTGCTCACCCGCCACGAGCAGGCCGCGGGACACGCGGCCGAAGGCTACGCCGTGGCGACCGGCAAGGTCGGCGTGTGCATCGTCACTTCCGGCCCGGGCGCGACGAACGTGGTCACCGCCATCGCGGACGCGAACATGGATTCCATCCCCATGGTCGTCATCACCGGTCAGGTGGGTGTGGGCGCCATCGGCACCGATGCGTTCCAGGAGGCCGATATCGTCGGCATCACCTATCCGGTCGCCAAGCACTCCTACCTGGTGACGAACGCGCAGGATGTCCCCCGCGTGCTCGCAGAAGCGTACTATATCGCCAGTTCCGGTCGCCCCGGCCCGGTGGTCGTCGATCTGACGAAGACCGCGCAGACGCACGAGATGTACTACTCGTGGCCGCAGCGGCTGATTTTGCCGGGCTATAGCCCCACCACCAAGGCGCATGGCCACGTGCTGTCGGATGCGGCAAAACTGTTCTCGCAGTCCTACCGTCCGGTGCTGTATGTGGGCGGCGGCGCGGTCCGCTCCAATGCGGGCAAGCAGATCAAGGAGCTTGCCGATCTGACGGGCGCGCCGATTGTCACCACCCTGCCCGCTCGCGGCATCGTGCCGGATTCTGATCCGAAGGTGCTGGGCATGCTCGGCATGCACGGCACCATCGCCGCCACCGGCGCGGTACAGCGTTGCGACCTGCTGGTTGCCATCGGGTCGCGTTTCTCCGACCGTGTGACCGGTCGGCTTGATTCCTTCGCTCCTGCCGCCCGCGTCATCCATATCGATATCGACCCGGCGGAAATCGGCAAGAACCGTCAGCCTGACGTGCCGATCGTCGGCGACGTGGCCGAAGTGCTCAACGACCTGATCCCCGAGATCAAGCGTCAGCAAGCCATCCACAGCAAGCCGAACCTCAAGCCGTGGTGGGCGCAGATCAACGAGTGGCGGGAGAAATACCCGACCACGTATGACGAGCCGCAGGACGCGCCGGTGGACGGGTCGCTCTCCCCGCAGTGGGTTGTCGAGCAGCTGTCCAAGAACGCCGATCCCGAGACCATTTGGGTCGCCGGTGTCGGCCAGCACCAGATGTGGGCGTCGCAGCTTATCGACTTCGAGCATCCGCATTCGTGGATTTCCTCCGGTGGTCTGGGCACGATGGGCTTCGGTCTGCCCGCCGCGATTGGCGCGAAGGTCGGCTCACAGCGCGAATTCAACGGCCGTAAACCGGTGTGGCTCATTGACGGCGACGGCAGTTTCCAGATGACATCCGAGGAATTGGCGACCGCGCTGCTCGACCATACGCCGATCAAGATCGCGATCATCAACAATTCCGTGTACGGCATGGTCCGCCAGTGGCAGACGCTGTTCTTCGACCATCATTATTCGGCGACGAGCCTGAACGATGGCGAGAACCGCGACGATATCGTGGATGTGCCTGATTTCGTGAAGCTCGCCGAAGCCTACGATTGCGTCGGCATGCGCGCGTTTACCAAGGACGAGGCCCTTGAGGCGATCAAGAAGGCCAACGAGATCAACGACCGTCCGGTCCTGATCGACTTCCGTGTCTGGAAGGACGCGATGGTGTGGCCGATGGTCCCGGCCGGCGCCTCGAACGACGAGGTCGCGTACCGTCCCGGCGTCCGCCCGCTGCTCAGCCCGGCAGCCCAGGCGAAGGCCGCGGCCGGCAACACCGGCAAGTCGGTCGCCGCAGCGGATGCAGCGTGAGGCACGGCAAGGAAGGCATCGAGGTTTAGAGGAGTCATCATGGCAAACTATCCCGCATCACAGCCCGGTTCCGAGCGTCATACCCTGTCCGTGCTGGTCGAAAACCGTCCTGGCGTGCTCGCGCGCGTGGCCGGTCTGTTCGCCCGTCGCGCGTTCAACATCAACTCGCTGTCCGTTTCGCCTACGGAACGGCCGGACATCTCCCGTATCACCGTGACCGCCGATGTCGAGGCGGTACCGCTGGAGCAGATCATCAAGCAGCTCAATAAGCTGCTGCATGTGTTGAAGATCGTCGAGCTGGATCCGAACAACACGGTCGAGCGCGAACTTGTGCTCATCAAGGTCAGCGCCGACGAATCCAACCGTTCCGACGTGCTCGAGATCGTGCGCCTGTTCCGCGTGCGCGTGGTCGACGTGAACCCGGAGTCGCTGACCATCGAGGCGACCGGCGCGGAAGGCAAGATCGACGCGCTGCTCGGCCTGCTCGAGCATTACGGTGTGATCGAGCTGGTCCGTTCCGGCGCGGTCGCGGTGACCCGCGGTCCGAAGGCGCTGAGCGAGAAGGTCATCGGTTCGGAGATCACCGGCCGCTGACAGTCCGCGCGTTTACGATACTGCCCCGTGAAATCACGGGGCAGTATCGTAAGAAAGACGGCCGTAAAGGTGGCCGTTTGGGGTCGGTCAGCCTTCGAGCTCTTCAGACAGTTCCAGCCATTCGGCCTCGAGCCCGTCCTTCTCGTCCGTCACTGCGTTGAGCTGCGTGTTGAGCTCGTTGAGTCCGGCGAAATCACTGGGGTCGTGCGCGACCATCTTCGCCTCGATGTCGGCGCGTTGTTCCTCGAGTTTCGCGAGTTTGCGCTCGATGGCGGAGACGCGCTTGGACACCTGGTGGAATTCCTTGCCGCCCAGTTTATGCGCTTGCGGTTTCGTCTGGCCGTCGTCTGCGGCTTGTGCGTCGGGCCGCTCAGCGTCGGTCTTGCCGTTGCGCCCGTTGTTCTCGGTTCCGACAATAGCCGACCAATCGCCGTCCTTGCGGGCCTGCTCGACCATCTCGAGGTAGTCGCCGACGCCGCCGGGCAGATGCCTGACTTTGCCGCCGATCAACGCGAACTGTTCGTCGGTGACGCGTTCCAGCAAGTACCGGTCGTGCGAGACGACGATCAGCGTGCCGGGCCAGGTATCGAGCAGATCCTCCATGACCGCGAGCATATCGGTGTCCAGGTCGTTGCCCGGCTCGTCGAGGATGAGCACGTTGGGCTCGTCGAGCAGGATCAGCAGCAGCTGCATGCGGCGCTTCTGGCCGCCGGACAGGTCCCTGATCGGGGTCATGAGCTGTGCGGAGGAGAAGCCGAGCCGTTCCATGAGCTGGCCCGGGGTGACTTCCTTGCCGTCGACGATGTAGCTGGGCTTGTACCGGCTGAGCACTTCCTTGATCTTGTACTTGCCGAGCTTCTCGAGTTCGTCGAGCCGTTGCGAAAGCACTGCGAATTTTACGGTTTTGCCGATGTTGACCCGCCCGCATGTCGGGGTGAGGGTGCCGTCGATGATCTTCAGCAGCGTGGATTTGCCGGCGCCGTTCGCGCCGACGATGCCGAAGCGGTCGCCCGGGCCGATCAGCCAGGTCACGTCGTCAAGGATCTTGCGCCCGGATACGGTCACGGTACGTGCGGCTGCGGTATCAATCGCCGGCGTCTGGTCCTCGTCTCGCATATCGGACACCTGCGTGGACGCTTCGCGCGCCCCGGTGCCGGGAATCGGCGCGTCCGGGTCGACGGACAGCTGGACCGAACCGGTGATGACCGGCTCGGCGTACAGCGGCGGGACCACATCCACACGCCCGGAGGCCGCGGTGACCGCCGCTGCATCGGCATCGAGCCGCCGCTCGTCATCCTGCGAGTAGATCTGCGTCACGTCGATCAGATCGACGACCTGCTTGCCCAGCCGGGATGTCGCCATCTGCTTCAATTCCAGCGTGTTGCGCATCGGCGGCACATCGGCGATGAGCTCACGTGCCTGTTTCACGTGGAACTTCTGTTTGGTCGAACGCGCCCTCGCGCCGCGGGACAACCATGCGAGCTCCTTGCGTGCGAGGTTGCGACGACGTTCCTCGCGCACATCGGCCTGGCGGTCGCGTTCCACGCGCTGCAGCATGTACGCGCTGTACCCGCCTTCGAAGGGGTCGATCAGCCCGTCATGCACTTCCCACATCGATTCGCATACCTCGTCGAGGAACCACCGGTCGTGGGTGACCAGCAGCAGCGCGCCCTGCCCGGAAGCCCAGCGGTTCTTCAGATGTTCCGCCAGCCAGTGAATCGTCACGACGTCAAGATGATTGGTCGGCTCGTCCAGCGCGAGGATATCCCAGTCCTTGAGCAGCAGACGGGCAAGATCGGCGCGACGGCGCTGACCGCCGGACAACGAACCGACTTTCGCGTCAAGGCTCATCCCCCCGAGCAACGCCTCGACGATTTCGCGCGATGACGTGTCTGACGCCCATTCGTAATCCTCGCGCCCCTCGAGAGCCGCCTCGCGCAGCGTCGCGTTGTCGTCAAGCGGATCGCGCTGCCTGAGCATGCCGAACGTGAGCCCGTTGCGGGTGATTACACGCCCGGAATCAGGCTGCTGTTCCCCGGAAAACAGACGCAGCAGCGTAGATTTGCCGTCGCCGTTGCGCCCGACGATACCGATGCGATCGCCTTCGAATACCCCTTGCGTCACATCGGTGAAGATGGTTTTCGTAGCGAACGAGAGCGAAACGTGTTCCAGTCCAAGATCATAAGTCGGCATAATGCCACCATCGTATCGCCCGGCATAGGCAGCGCAGACGGCGCATAAACGGCCGGTTCAAGCCTGGACCGCGGCAACGTGCCGCAAGGTCCCTGCACTCACCGCCCGCGCAGAGACTGGATATACGTGTTGCACCGTGCCGCGAAGCCGGAGAACACCTGGTCGGCCAAGGGCTGCAGCTGCGGGTCGTATTCGGCGAAATCGTCGCGAATCTTGGCGATCTGCGACTTCTTCATCCCCTCGGTCATGGTCGGCTCGGACAGCCATTCATCGAGCAGCGTGGCCGTGACCTCCAGATGGAACTGCAATCCCAAGGCCGAGCCGGCCCGGAAAGCCTGGTTCTTCGTCATCGCCGACCGTGCGAGCAGTTGGGCGCCTTCCGGCAGGCCAACCACGTCGTTATGCCAGTGCAACACGTTGAGTTCCTTGCCCCACATGGAGAAGTAATCATGCTTGTCAACGCGCTTGATCGGCGCGAAGCCGATTTCCGGTTCCTTGCCGTGGCAGAGTTTCGCGCCCAGCGCCCCGGCGATGATCTGATGGCCCAGGCAGATGCCCAGCACCGGCTTGCCGACGCTGATCGCGGCTCGCGCGAGCTTCTCCTCCGCCTTGAGCCCCGGGTATTTGTCGTAGTCCTGAGCGCCCATGGGCCCGCCCATGATCACCACACCCGCAAGCTCCTTGAAATCCGGCAGGTCGGGCTTCTTTTCCTTGACGATGTTGACGGTCTGCGTGGGGATCAGCAAGTCCTCAAGGCTATCCAAAATGCGTCCCGGCTTTTCCCACGGGACGTGCTGCACGATAAGCACTTCTGGTTGCGTCATACACACCATTGTGGCATTGCCTATGTAAACATGTGGACATGCGACCGGTTTTGTCTGGCAAATCGAATACGCTCATGGGTATGGGAAACGTCGAAGAACCGCAGAATTCCAACATTTCCAGCGTGCCGCAACTCGCTGAAGCCGCCGCCGGGCTGAATCTGTATGACACCGCCTCGCATGCCGTGTCACCGTTCAGGCCGATCCGTCCGGGACATGTGGGGATCTACGTGTGTGGCGCCACGGTGCAAAGCTCCCCGCATATCGGGCATATCCGCGCGGCCGTCGCCTTCGACATCGTCCGCCGTTGGATGCTGCGTCTGGGCTATGACGTGACCTTCGTGCGCAACGTGACCGACATTGACGACAAGATCCTTGACAAGGCCGCCGCCGCAGGCCAGCAGTGGTGGGCACGCGCGTACTACTATGAGCGCGAGTTCACCCGCGCCTACGATACGCTCGGCGTGCTGCCGCCTACGGTCGAGCCGCGTGCGACCGGGCATATCCCCGACATGGTCGAGCTCATCGAGCGGATCATCCGCAACGGGCACGCCTACATGGTGAGGGATGCCGACGGCAACCCGACCGGCAACGTGTATTTCGACGTGGCGAGCTGGCCGTATTACGGCGAACTGACGCACCAGAAACAGGGTGCCGTCGAGGCCGATGAGGCCGCGGCGGTCGCCGATCGCATGGGGCCGAGCGTGGATGCGGCGGGCAACGACAAATACAATCCCGTTGACCCGGCCGACGCCTCCCCTGACAAGCACGATCCCCGTGATTTCGCGCTGTGGAAGGCGCCGAAAGCCACCGATCCGCAGGATGCGCGCTGGGCGACCCCGTTCGGTGTGGGGCGTCCCGGTTGGCATATCGAGTGCTCCGCGATGAGCCACCGGTATCTGGGCGAAGCGTTTGACATCCATGGCGGCGGGCTTGATCTGCGCTTCCCGCACCATGAGAACGAGATGGCGCAGACCCGGGCGGCCGGCTGGAATTCCGCCGCACGCTGGATGCATTCGGCGTGGGTGACCGCCAAGGGCGAGAAAATGTCCAAATCCTTGGGCAACGGGCTGTCTGTGCCGGCGGTGCTCGCCGAGCACAGCGCGTGGGTGGTGCGCTACGCGCTCGGATCCGTGCAATACCGGTCGATGCTCGAATGGTCCGACCAGACACTCACCGAGGCGCAGGCCGCATTTGAGCGCGTGAGCAACTTCATCGAACGCGCCGGCGCCGCCATCGGCGGTCAGCCGTCCCGTGAGGAGATCACCGCGGTGGGCGCCGATCAGCTGCCTGCCGATTTCGTCAGCGCAATGAACGACGACATCAACGTATCCGGCGCCATCGCAGCGGTGTTCAGCATGATTCGTTCCGGCAATACGCTGCTGTCGCAGGTCGAGGATCATGCCGACGCTACGGTACAGGCGCGTGTGCGCGAGGCCTTGGTGTCGGTGCGCGCGATGCTCGACACGCTCGGGCTCGACCCGCTGGCCGAACCATGGGCCGGTGCCGGCGACGGCGGGGATTCCAAGGCCTCTGACGCGCTCGACGCTCTGGTTTCCGAGCAGCTTCAGGCCCGTCAGGCCGCCCGCGCCGCGAAGGATTTCGCGAAGGCCGACGCGATTCGCGACGGACTCGCGGCGGTCGGCATCGCCATCGAGGACACGCCTTCCGGCTCGACCTGGTCGCTCAAGTAACGCAAATAGCGCTCTGAGCTCGCCCATTTTTGCCGACGGTGACCCACTCACCGTCGGTAGAAGCGGGTGGGCGCGGGTGGCGGTTTTTCCCGCATCACGGCTAGACTGGTACGCATTATGGCAGCATTTAGTTCTTTGACAGACCGGCTCTCGAATGCCTTCAAGCATTTGAGAAGCAAAGGCAAGCTTTCCGAGGCGGATATCGACGGCACCATCCGCGAAATCCGCCGTGCGCTCCTCGACGCCGACGTGTCGCTGGAAGTCGTCCGCTCCTTCACCGCGCATGTGCGCGAACGCGCGCTGAGCGAGGAAGTCTCGCAGGCGCTGAACCCGGCCCAGCAGGTCGTGAGGATCGTCAACGACGAATTGACGGCGATCCTCGGCCAGGGTGTCGACCGTCCGCTGAATTTCGCGAAAAACCCGCCGACGATCATCATGCTCGCCGGCCTCCAGGGTGCCGGTAAGACCACACTCGCCGGCAAGCTCGGCTACTGGCTCAAGGACGCGGGCCACACCCCGCTGCTGGTCGCCGCCGATTTGCAGCGCCCGAACGCGGTCACCCAGTTGCAGGTGGTCGGCGAACGCGCCGGTGTGCCGGTATACGCCCCCGAGAAGGGTGTGCAGTCGGACGGCGGCGAAGCGGTCGCGGCCCCCGGGCAGACCACCGGCGACCCGGTGAAGGTTGCGCGAGATTCCATCGAATTCGCCAAGCGCAAGCTGTACGACGTCGTCATCATCGATACCGCCGGCCGTCTGGGCGTCGACGAGGAGCTCATGAAGCAGGCGCGCGATATCCGCGACGCCGTGCATCCCGACGAGATCCTGTTCGTCATCGACGCGATGATCGGCCAGGACGCGGTCAAGACCGCAAAGGCATTCGACGAGGGCGTGGACTTCACCGGCGTGGTCCTGTCCAAGCTCGATGGCGATGCCCGCGGCGGTGCCGCCCTGTCGGTCGCCAGCGTGACCGGCAAGCCGATCCTGTTCGCCTCCACCGGCGAGGGGCTCAAGGATTTCGAGGTCTTCCACCCCGATCGCATGGCGTCCCGCATCCTCGACATGGGCGATATCCTCACGCTTATCGAACAGGCGCAGAAGCAGTTCGACGAGCAGCAGGCGCGCGAGGCGACCGCCAAGATGTCCGAAGGCACCTTCGGGCTTGACGACTTCTTGGAGCAGTTGCAGCAGGTGCGCAAGCTCGGCCCGATGAAGAACCTGCTGGGCATGATCCCGGGCATGGCGGCCCACCGTCAGGCGTTGGAGCAGCTTGACGAGCATGAGATCGACCGTACCGAGGCGATCATCCGCTCGATGACCCCCGAGGAGCGTCGCAATCCGAAGATCATCGACGGCTCCCGCCGCGCCCGCATTGCCTACGGTTCGGGCAACACCGTGTCCGCCGTCAACGGCTTGCTAGAACGCTTTGAACAGGCGTCCAAGATGATGCGCCGCATGACCAACCGTGCCGGCATGGGCGGCATCCCCGGATTCGGCGGCCCCGGCGGCGGCAAGAAGAACAAGAAGGGCAACGGCAAGAAGAAGAAAGGTTCGAAGTCCGGCAACCCGATGAAGCGCGAGGCCGAGGAGAAGGCATTGCGGCAGCGGCTCGCCGGCGGCGGCAAGAGCTCCGGCGGTTCCGCATTCGCGAAGAAACCGCAGAATCCCGCGCTTCCGGCCGGATTACAGGAGATGATGGGTGAGAACGGCATGCCCGACCTGCCGCCGAATCTCGGCAAGGGATTGGGCGACCTGCTCGGCTGAGCCCCTGCCGGCGCACCGGCATCGGCCCGGCCGGCAGCCTTGCGGCATGCAACCTTGCGACCGGTAATCGTGTGAGGCCCGCAAGCATCGCGAATGCTTGCGGGCCTTATCATGTCCGCTCCCCTATAATGCCCTTCACGGATACCGGTGGATATCAGTGGATTGCACAGAATGGAGCGAACGCGAATGACCGTTGCCTTGACCATCATCGCCATACTGCTGCTGGTGTGGTGGCTGCTTCGTTTCCTGCCGGCGGATGCGGAGGCGCATATGCCGATGCCGTACAGCACCGCGCTTGACCGGCATCTGTGGGTGCCGGCGGTGATTGGCGCGGGCTGGTCGGCGGCGCTCGGCTGTTGGTGGGGTGCGGCGCTGTATGCGGTGCTGCTTGTTCTGGTGATTGCGGGCGAATCCCCGTATTATCGGCATCTGTTCGACAGGACTGCCGAAACCCCGCAGGCCACGGCGAACACCACGACCGGTGGAACCGGCCGTCCGGGAACCTCTGCCGACGGTGCCATCCGTGCGATGACGCTCAACTGCCGCTATGGGCGTGCCGATGCCGAGGACATCGTGCGGCTGGTCCGGGAACGGCATATTGACGTGCTCGCGCTTGAGGAGCTTACGGACACGCTTGTCGAGCGTCTCGCCGGTGAAGGCCTGGACACGCTGCTGCCCTACTGCCAGCAGGGCGCGCAGCATGCCGACGACAACGGCGGATTCAACGCGATCTGGTCGCGCACCGAGCCTGTCGGGCGTATCACCACGTTCCTGGATATCCATGCGGCGGATGTTCCCGCCATCACCATCGATGTAGACGGGCGCAACGCCAAGGGACGCGCGGGACGGACAGCGCATCGTATCACCTTCGCCGCCGCGCACACGAAATCACCGATGCGCGGATGCCGGGAATGGTCGTACGGCGTGCGCACGCTGAATGCCATCGCGACCAGTCCGGAGCCTGTGGTCGTGCTCGGGGACCTGAACGCCTGCCTCGACCACCGGTGCCTGCGTGATGTGCTGGCCGCCGGCGTGCATGACGCAAGCCTCGACGTCGCACATGGCCCGACCCTGACGTTCCCCTCCTGGACGCCGTGGCCGCGTATCGAGCTCGACCACGCGTTGGCGAACAGCGGCGTGGTCTTCCATTCGGCGCAAGCCGTCACCGTGCGCGACACCGATCATCGGGCGCTGCTCGTCACGCTCAGCGTGCGGTAATCGCCAGCCTTGCACAAACCGCCGGCGACACGCCGGAACATCGTGGGGTTTGCGCTATACTTGTTCAGTTATTCATGGGCGCGGAGCCCTCTCTTTCCGCGGTCGTGAGGAACACGTGGGTTCGGTTTCCGTGCCCCACACAGAAGCTGCAACCCGCATTATCAATACAAGGAGAGCCATTTTGGCAACCAAGATTCGTCTGAAGCGCATGGGCAAGAAGTTCTACGCGTTCTACCGCGTAGTGATCATGGATTCGCGCAACAAGCGCGACGGCCGCTCCATCGAGGAGATCGGCATCTATGATCCGAACAAGCAGCCTTCGCTCATCCAGATTGACTCCGAGCGCGCTCAGTACTGGCTGGGTGTCGGCGCACAGCCGTCCGAGCCTGTGCTCAAGCTGCTGAAGATCACCGGTGACTGGCAGAAGTTCAAGGGCATTGAGGGCGCCGAAGGCACCCTGAAGACCCCGGAAGCCGGTCCGGACGCCGCCGCTCGTGTCGAGGCCGCTGAAGCCCAGGCACAGAAGCTGAAGGCCGCCAAGTCTGAAGCTGAAGCCAAGGCCAAGGCTGAGGCCGAGGCCGCCGCCGAAGCCGAGAAGGCCGAGGAGACCGCTGAAGCTCCGGCTGAGGAAAAGGCTGAGTGACATGCTCGCCCAAGCTGTTGAACACCTCATCAAGAACATCGTGGATTTCCCGGACGACGTTTCGGTCAAATCGCACGAGAACGCGCGGGGCGAACTGCTGCGCGTGCGCGTGAATCCTGAGGACATCGGCCGTGTCATCGGTCGCAAGGGCCGTACGGCCAATGCGATCCGCACGGTCGTGCAGGCCATCGCCGACCACAAGGTGCGTGTCGACATCATGGATGTGCGCAGGTGAGCGAGAGCGTGGTGCATCAACAACACTCCGACGACCCTCAGCAGCTCGAACTGCTGAGGGTCTGTCGTATCGGCCGCGCCCAAGGGCTCAAAGGCGAAGTCACCGTGCAGGTGTTCACCGACGAGCCTGACTACCGGTTCGAACCGGGTTCCGTACTGTACACGCGCGACGGTGAGCAGGAGTTCGAGGTCGCGCACTCGCGGACCTTCAAGAACCGTTGGATTATCCATTTCGAAGGTGTCGACAACCGTGACGACGCCGAAGCGCTGAACGGCACCGTCCTGTACGGAGAGGCCGACGATCCGGAGGACATGCTCGAAGAGGACGCATGGTATCCGAAAGACCTCTTGGGGCTCGAAGCCCGGTTCGCCGACGGTAACGCGCTCGGCGCGCCCGCCGGACAGACGGTCGGCAAGGTCGTGGATGTCATCGAAGGCGCCCAATACCTGCTCAAGATCCGCCTCGCCAAGCCGGTGGACGGCGAAACCAGCACGCTGGTGCCGTTCATCGACCAGCTGGTACCGGATATCGACCTTGAGGACGGGTATTTGACGCTCGACCCGCCTGGAGGATTGATTCCCGGCTGGTGACACGCCCGGCATCTGCCGCGCGAAAACACGTGAGGGGTGTGCGTTCTGTTACGGAACGCACACCCCTCACGCTGTATTGCCGCGCGTATGGCGACCGGATGTCAGCCGAGGAAGCCGAACAGCATCGGCAACAGCACCGTCGAACTGTAGGTGTCGGACGATGAGCCCATGGACATGCGGATAATCACCGCAAGCACCATGCTGGCAATACTGATGATGATGCCGGCGGTCGCCAGACCGTCGCCGCGCTCTCCACTGGTCTTGATCTGGTTCTTCGCGATAATGCACAGGATCAGGCCGACAATCGAGATCAGGAACGACAAGATGAAGCCGACGACAGCCATCGTGTTCATCTTCGGTTTGACCGGGTACGGCGCATAATTGGTGGGAGCCGCGTTGTACGGCGCACCGTAGTTCGGTGTCGCGGCAGCGGGGCCGGGCTGGGCGTAGTACGGCTGCTGATTGTATTCGGCGCCGGGCTGATAGGCCGGCTGTGCGGCCGGCTGCTGAACCGGCTGTGCGGGGTAAGACTGCTGGGGCTGCGGCTGCGCATACCCTTGCGGCTGCGGTGCCGCCTGGGTAGGCAGCGGCGGCACCGGCTGGACTGTCGCAGACTGGGGCTGGGACTGGGCCGGCTGAGGCTGGTTCGCAGTGGGCTGTCCTTCACCTGATGCATCCCATGGGATCTGGCCGTTGGTCATCGTAATTGGGCTCCTTTGCGGACTGGGGATTTTCCGGCATCGCCGTCACGGCATCGATGCATGGCCACAAGGCGCAGGCGCCGACGGCACCATGCGCGACATGAACATCATGCACGATATGAACATCATGCGGGCTATTGCCATATTTCTCACTGTACCAGCGGTCGGCGTGGTATCGCCGGGTGTCGCCGTGCTCTGGGCGGGTAGAACGTTTGCCTTTTCGTTCCTTGGGACGGCGGGCCGGTACAGTGGTGGGCATGCAGATCGATATCGTTTCCGTGTTCCCCGAATACTTCGACGTGCTGAACCTGAGCCTGTTCGGCAAAGCGCAAAGCAAGGGGCTCGTCAGTGTCCACGCCCATAATCTGCGCGACTGGACGCATGACGTGCATCATTCCGTGGACGATACCCCGGTCGGCGGCGGCGCCGGCATGGTCATGAAACCGGAGGTCTGGGCGGAATGCCTTGACGATCTGCTCGGGCTCGAACCGCACGAGATGGGTTCCGGCACGGATTCCAGCCTCGAAGCGGCAGCCCCGTCCGAAGCCGATGAGGTGGCACCGGAGAACAAACTCGACGGCAACGATCCCGACGATACGGTAATGAATGCACAGCCCGAAAGCAATCCGCAGGTTCCTGTCCCGGACCCCGATACCGTGCTCATCTTCCCCAATCCCTCCGCTCCCCTGTTCACCCAACGTGATGCGACCGAATTGAGCCATGCCAAGCGACTGGTGTTCGGATGCGGGCGCTATGAGGGCTATGACGCGCGTATCCCCGCGTACTACCGGGCGCAAGGCGTGGATGTGCGCGAGTATTCGATCGGCGACTATGTGCTCAACGGCGGCGAAGTCGCGGTATCGGTGATGTTGGAGGCGATTACGCGCCTGCTGCCCGGATTCATGGGCAATCCGGAGTCCATCGTGGAAGAATCATATACGGGCTCCGAGGCGCTGCTCGAGCATCGGCAGTACACGCGGCCAGCGGTGTGGCGCGGCATGGGTGTGCCGGATGTGCTGCTTTCGGGCGATCACGGGAAGGTCGACCGCTTCCGCCGCGACGAGGCGCTCGCCCGGACCGACGCGATTCGGCCTGATCTCATCGAACAGCTGGATTGCGCGCAGCTGAGCAAGGCCGACCGCAAGACGCTGATGGCGCTCGGCTGGGAGGTTTCGGCCGAGCATCCGCGGCGGTTGAAGCGGGAGTAGGCGGCCTGGCGGCAGGCGCGGCTGGACGGTCGGGCAACTGGACTGCGACGGATGGGCGACAGGACGGCGGGGCTGCCGGACGACGGGGCGGCGGCTGCATCGTCCCCCGCATGCTGAGGTCCGGGAGTTCTGCATATTCCCCGCGCACTCGTGTACCCGGATAGGGGATTTGTTGTGTGCGCCCCTCACACCCCTCGCACAGGTACCGGCGGATAGTCCGACATCTACGACATACCGAGCCGCCCACCGTACAATCACCGCGAGATACACGGCCTTCTTGCACAACATTGCGCAGATATCAAGGCGTACCAGCCATCCTGCGAACACCACCCAACAGCAACCGCGAGATAGACGTTCATCGGCGGGTACCCAGAACACCAAACCAACAACAAACCTGCACCCCCCCACCCAACCGCACAACCGCCGCAAAATACCGCTACAATCCACGCTTCCTGCTGACGCGCTATCACAGGAACCCAAAATTATCACCGCAACAACAAGAGCCTGCCGGAATCGCTCCCGACAGGCTCCAGACTACAGGGGTCAGTCATGCACGCACGTCACAGGCCGCGCACCTGGACCTGCTCATCCAACGGCATGTGCTCGCGCGGGCCGGCAGGCGCGGTGACCTCGCCGAACGGCATCTGCGCGACCAGCTTCCAGCTCTCGGGAATACCGAAGGCTTCACGGACCGCGTCATCGATCAGTGGGTTGTAATGCTGCAGGTTCGCGCCAATGCCCGCCTCGGCGAGCGCCGACCAGACGGCGAACTGGAGCATGCCGTTCGCCTGCTGCGCCCACACCGGGAAGTTCGCCGTATACGAGGGGAACTGTTCCTGCAGGCCCGTGGTGACGGTCGTCTCATCGAAATACAGCACGGTACCGTGCGCGGCGTCGAAACCGGCGATCTTCTGCTCGGTGGCGGCGAACGCGGCATCGTCCTTGACCACGGCGCGCAGAGCGTCGTGCACGATCGCCCACAGACGGTGGTGCTCCGCGCCGAACAGCACGACAGCGCGCTGCGGCTGGGAGTTGAAAGCGCTGGGGACTTCGCCGGCGACCGAGCGGATGAGATCGACGATCTCGGAATCGGGCAGCGCGGCCGTGTCAGACAGCGCGTACTGCGAGCGGCGGGCGGAAATCGCGGAAACAAGTGCGGACATGGTGCCTCCCAAATGCTGGATAATTACTTTACGGATGTTCCGATTATTCGGTTCAGTGGGTCTGCTGTCGAGGATGGATGGCGTGCCCGGTTGTGACGGAAGCTTCCATCTGTCCTGCTGATTTCACGCTACAGGCAGGAACGGTTCGACACCCGTGTTTTCTCTGACGGAATACTGTGGGCGAAGTCACATGTGTGCCAGCGGCCGGGGCGCGGGTAGAGTGGTCGGTATGCGCGTGATTGCAGGACGATTCAAAGGCATGGCCTTGGCCACGCCGAAGCCGGGGACCCGGCCGACCACCGACCGTACCAAAGAGGCGGTGTTCTCCCATCTTGACTCGTGGGATTTGGTGCATGGAGCCAATGTGCTGGACTTGTTCGCCGGTACGGGAGCGCTCGGCATTGAAGCGCTGTCGCGCGGGGCGCAATCGCTGGTGGCTGTGGAGTCCGCCGGACCCGCCGCAGCGCTGATCAACGGTACGCTCGCCCGGCTCAAGCGTTCCAAGGCGTGGCGGCCGGAATTGTCTGCGCGGGTGATGCGACGGCGTGCCGAGGCGTTCGTCGATACGTATCATGGCGCACCGTTTGATTTGGTGTTCATCGACCCGCCGTACGCGTATGCGACCGAGGAATGCAACGCGCTGTTGGATGCGCTCGCGCGGGGTGCGGCGACCGGGTCGGACACCATGATCGTGGTCGAGCGGTCTGTGCGGTCTGATGCGCTCACTCCCCCGGCGGGATGGCATGAGGCTGACGCGCGTACGTACGGCGAAACCGCGGTCGTCTATCTTGAGCCTCTTGGACCCGAAACGCAGGATTCCGACACGCAGAATCTCGGCGCACAGAACCCTGACGCCACGCACGCCGACGCCTAGTGCGTCGCATCACCGAGCCGGTCTTCTGCTTCTGCCGACGCTCACTGCCCGCACAGCGTCGGCAGAAGCAGAGGGATGCCTCAGCTGCTGATGAGGTGGGATTCGTTGCCTCGGGTGAAATCAAGCACCGCGCCGGCAAGCTGAACCTCATGTTCCAAGCCCGGATCGCCTGCAAGCACCTGTTCGGCGCGGGAGCGGGCATCCGCGATCATCTTCGCATCCTTGACCACACGCAACAACCTGAGGCCTGATTTTCCGCCGGATTGTGCGTCACCCAGCACATCACCGGCACCGCGCAGCTCGAGATCCGCCTGCGCGATTTCGGCGCCGTCAAGCGATCCCTGAATCACAGCCAGCCGCTGTTCGGCGATACTGCCCGGTTCGGCCCGGGACACAAGGAAGGCCCACGAATCCGTGCCACCGCGCCCGACACGCCCGCGCAGCTGATGCAGCTGCGACAAACCGAACCGGTCCGCATCAAAAATCACAATGCAACTGGCCTGCGGAACGTCCACGCCCACTTCGATCACCGTGGTCGCCACGAGGACCGGCGTAACGCCGGCCGCGAAATCAGCCATCACCTGCTGCTTGGTCGCATCATCGTCACGCCCGGTCAATGTCGCGAACCGTACGCCCTGGAACTGCGGAAGCGCTTCAAGCCGCGCGGCGATCTCGCTGACCGCATGCAGCGGGGGCTTGGGCTGGGCGGATGACGACCCGCCGGAGCCTTCCCCCGAGCCGGAGCCATCGTCTGGCTCATCAAACAGTTCGACATCCTGACCGGCCTGCTCGGCGCTTTCGTCCTCGTCGATGCGCGCGCAGACGATGTACGCGCGCTCCCCCGCGTCAATCCTGTGGCGGATATGCCGGAACATATTCGCCATCGTCGGGCCATCGGCCTCGGGAATCACAAAAGTGCGGATCGGCTTGCGGCCGCCCGGCAGCTCCGTCAGCCATGACATGTCGAGGCTGCCGAACCATGTCATCGCGGCCGTGCGGGGAATCGGCGTGGCCGTCATGACCAGCAGATGAGGGATTCTCTCACCGCGCTGGAGCAAGGTCTCGCGCTGCTCGACACCGAACCGGTGCTGCTCGTCGATGACCGCGAGCGCCAGGTTCGGCGCCTGGAAGGTCCGCGAAAACGCCGCATGCGTGGCGATGATGATGCCGGGCTCGCCGCTCGCCGCCGCAGCGAGCGCCTTGCGACGGGCCGCGAGCTTCATGCCGCCGGTGACCAATGTGACCGGAATGTCAAGTCCGGCTTTGGATACCATGCCGCCGACGGTTTCGGCGTGCTGCTCGGCGAGCACCTGCGTGGGGGCGACAAGCACCGCCTGATAGCCCGACCCGACGGCCTGCAACATCGCGGCGAGCGCGACCACGGTCTTGCCGGAGCCGACTTCGCCTTGCAACAGGCGCTGCATCGGGTAGTCGCGGCCCATATCTTTGACAATATCGCCGATGACGCTGGCCTGCCCATCGGTCAGGGTGAACGGGAGCGAATCGATGAAGGTCTCGCGCATGCCGCCGTCCGGGCAGGGGAAAGTCTCGGCCTTGCGCGCCTGCTCTCGTTCCTGCAATACGGCGGTCTGCGAGACGAACGCCTCCTCGTAGCGCAAGGTGTGCAGGGCTTTTCGGAACCCGTCCACCGAATCAGGCTCGTGGATGGCGAGGAAGGCTTCGGCGCGATGCATCAGGCCGCATGACTCGCGCACGTGTTCAGGCAGGATGTCGGGGATGGCACGACGTAAAGCGGGAGTAAGGGTTTGCGGGGATGGCATAATGCCTTCGGAGGTCGTTGGGATTGCGGCAGTGGACGTGGATACCGCAGACTGTGAGACCGGCGGTTCGGCATCGTTCTCGCTGGCTCCGGCGGCGAGCGCGTGGAGTACGGTCACAATCGAATCATGGATATGCTCGCTGGAGATGCGGGAATTGGCGTGGTAGACCGGACGCGGGCGGCAGACGCGCCGCAATGCGTCATCAAGACTGTCGGCATCGAACCGCAGGCCATGGCCGGATTCCTGCGCGGCGGCCGGGGATGGCGGGACAGTAAGCACTTCGGGGTGGGTGAATTGCGGCATGCCATCGTATTCACTGGGGGTTCCGCACACCACAAGCGTGACGCCGGCGTGCAGACGGGCGCTCAGCCAGTTGACGTACTGCTGCTTGTAGGAGAAAAACACGAGCGCGGTGACGGAACCGGCAACACGGCGTTCGGCGGCGAACGCGGAATCATCGACCATGGCCTGGACCCTGTAGCCGCGGCGGGCGTTCATCGGCATCACACGCACATCGCGTACGACACCGGCGAAGGCCATCGGCTCGCCGAGTCGCCCCTCGCGTACCGCACGCAGCGGCACCGGATCGGTGACACGGAAGGGGTAATACGTGAGGGCGTCTGCGCACGTGACCATGCCGAGGCCTTTCAGCGCACTGACCCGACGGCGGTTGGTCAGCAGCGTGGCGAGCGGGGTGGTCAGTGAAACTGTCATACCTCTTATTGTCCCACATCCGGTTCAGCGGTGGATGGTGCAGTGAAACCACCAGTCGTGTCACGCTGCGGTCGCACCACGGGCGGATACCGCCGACTTCTCCGGGCAATCCCGCGACAATCCCGGCGTTGTGCGACTGTCCAGTCTCACGACGCCGAGATACCGCCGGCGACCGACCGGAAACCGGCGGAACCTCACCGCCGTGTCACTCCTCGGTCGCACCGCAATCAAATATCTTCACGTTGCCAGACGAAATCATCCAAACCTCTCCGCCGTGAGACAACGTAGTCACACGACGGCCAGATATCTCCCGCCGCTCGCCAGAAACCGCCAGAACCACACCGCCGTGCGACAGCACAGTCACACCGCAGGCGGATACCGTCATGCCGCCGGTCAAAACCGGCGATAACTCACCACCATGGCACGCACCAGTCACACCACGGGCGGATACCCCAACGCCGCCGGAAAAGCAAAGACCCCGGAGACGTAAGCTCCGGGGTCTTGGTTCTTCATTCGCGATTCACGCGGCCACACGCTGAACCTTGCCAGCCTTGAGGCATTTCACGCACACGCGCAGACGGACATTCTGACCGTCAATCGTAGTGCGGACCGGCTGCAGGTTCGGGCGGAAGGTGCGCTTATTGCGGATATGCGAATGCGACACGGTGAAACCGGTTTGCGGTCCCTTGCCGCACACTGCGCAACGAGCTGCCATGATGGACTCCCTATACATTTCTTTGACTTGCAAGTCGTGTCTGCCCGACCTCCGCATATGCGTCCGCCGAACACACAACTACACTAGAATACAACCAAATCCAGCCGAGCGCAAACCTGCGTGCCGCAATCGCCGATAACGGCGATATCCCGGCATTTTCAGGCAACATGTCTAACTTCAGCCTCCGCAAAATCCACGGGAATCCCGATACAATGTGTACACACAGTCTGTGTGTGTACAGCCGAGACAACGTCTGCGACGACGACGTTGTCTCGCACACGGACCACATACGGATAGGTCAGGAGGTTGTATGCTTCACGATATCCTCAATGCGCACGAGCCCGAGCACGGCACGAAATCGGTGATTTCGCTCGGCCAGGTCTGGGTCGACATCATGATGGGGATGGGCGAGCTGCCGGAACCGGGCGGATTCGCCGTCGCCGATACGGTGCATCCGTCGGTCGGGGGAAGCTTCCGCGTGCTGCAGGCAGCCGCGCGTTCGGGATCGCCGGCAAAACATGCAGGCATCGTCGGTACCGGCCTATGGTCCTCGGTCATCCGTGATGAATTCGATGCGAACGGCATCCAGCATATCGGCGGAGACCGGCTTGACGCGGATTCCGGGTTCCGGCTGGTCCTCAACGACGGATCACACAAGACCTTCATCGCGACATACGGGGCCGAGGCACAGGGCGACGAGCACACCTTCGAGGCGATCGATCCCGAACCGGGCGACATCGTCCATATCAGCGGCAACACGCTGATGGACCATTCGGCCGCCGGGATCGAGGGATTCCTGCACCGTGCCGGCGGCGACCCGAAGCAACGCCCGTATACGATTGTGCTGAACCCCACGAATTCCCTGCATCTGGTCAGCGACCACCTCATCGAAGACACGGTACTGTGCCGGCCGACATGGTCATGCAATCGACAGGAAGCCAACACGCTCGCCGAACGGCTCGGCATCCCGCCCACCGACGATTCCAAGCTGACCATCGGCGGCGGTTTCGATGATGCCATGACTGAACTGTGCAACGCGCTCGGCGCCACACTGCGCGCCCCGCTGGTGTTGCGTGCCGGCGCACGGGGAGCGTGGGTCCGCATGCCAGGCAGCGATGTGGTCCATGTGGAGGGTTTCCCGGTCAAGTCGACGCACACGCGTTCCGCCGGCTCATGCCATACGGGCGTGATGTGCGCGATGCTCGCCCAGGGCTGGTCCTTGTTCGATGCGGTGCGGATCGCCAACGCGGCCGCCTCGATTGCCATCAGCAACAACCAGGCCGGGGTGCCCGACTGTCCGCCGATCGAGGACGCGTTCGCGCTCATCAAACGGCATGAGGAGGGTGACGGCGAGGCCGCCGAGGTGTAACCCGGCTCGTCACAAGCGTCACGGGAGGGTGGGGGCGTCCGGCCGCCGAATCGCCCTACCCTCCCGTATCTGCATCCATATGCGTGGCACCCCATAGATTGTCGTTCCGCACCGTCGATGTTGCGTGCCGATTCCGCAGGTATGGAAGCCCCGGAGGCCCCAACGCGATGCCGCCGTCGATACGCGAATCGCAAAATCGGCGGAATCATGCGGATTTCGCGCACATGCCCGATTGCCCGGCAGTCACGAATCGATGGTTTCCGCTCCGCACCGCAAGAATCAGCAGGCGAAACCGCGACTATGGAGGCCGCGAACGGTCCCGGGGAGGCATGAAGCGCATCTGCCATAACGAGGACCCGCGGAATATCAAGGATGTTCGGCGTCATCCGTCCCCACCGGACCCACCCGGCCTCGGTTACCGTTCCATACGATCAGCATTGCCGGGCGAAATCGCAGTCATGGACTCCCGTCACGCCGCAATACCGGCATCCTGACACCCCGGCACCGCCCACGCCGCCCGCACCACCACCCGTCGAAAAATCACCCAGTGTTCATGGACCGTTCACCGGTTCCATCCCGCCCGTTGTCCGCACGACCATACCCTTACGGTAGATAGACGGGAGCATCCATGACCGATATTCTTGGCACCGCCGGGCAGCACACCGATCCGGCGGCAGCACGCATACCAGCGGTGACAACAGGGCGGGCCACCGGAACCGACCGCCATCTCAACCGCCGCGAAAAGCAGTGGATTATGTACGATGTCGGCAATTCCGCATTCGTCCTGCTATCCACAGCAGTCATCCCCATTTATGCCAACTCCCTGCTCAAGGCCGCCGGCGAATCGAACATCGTGTCGACCTGGGGGTACATGCAGACCATCGCATCCCTCATCATCGCGCTGCTCATGCCGATTCTGGGCTCCATCGCTGACGTGCAGGGCATGAAGATCAGGTTCTTCATCGGCTTCTTCGGCACCGGCGTCCTCGCCTGCTGCGCGATGGCGCTGCCCCTGGGCTGGGTCGCGTTCCTCGCGGTATGCATGCTCGCCACTATCGGCCTCAACGGTTCACTCACCTTCTACGATTCCATGCTCATCGACACCACCACCAATGAGCGCATGGACCAGGTCTCCTCGCACGGCTACGGATGGGGGTATGTCGGCTCCACCATCCCGTTCATCGCCTGCATCGCGCTGATTTTCGCCGGCCCGTCGGCGTTCGGCTGGAGCACGGGCGCCTGTACGCGCGCCAGCTTCATCGTCACCGCCCTGTGGTGGGTCGCGTTCACGATCCCGCTGATCAGCAGTTACCGGCAGACCCATTACCGCGAAACCGCCGACCATATGCGTGATGCCGTGCGCGGCACCTTCACCGAGCTGGGACACACGTTCCACGAGATCTCACACAACAAGCCGCTGTGGATGTTCATGATCGCGTTCTTCTTTTATATTGACGCCGTCAACACGGTCATTTCGATGAGCACCTCGTACGGCACCCAGCTCGGCATCGATTCCACGCAGCTGGTGCTCGCCCTGCTGGTCACGCAATTCGTCGCCTTCCCGTGCGCCATCGCCTACGGGCGGCTCGCCAAGCGGTTCGGCTGCAAGCCGATGATCATTGCCGCGGTCATCGCCTACCTCGGCATCGTCTGTTTCGCCGCGTTCTTCCTGCGTTCGGCCACGGAATTCTGGATTCTCGCGATTCTGGTCGGCATGTTCCAAGGCGGCATCCAGGCACTCAGCCGTTCGTATTACGGCAAGATCATCCCCAAGTCGCATGCCAACGAATACTACGGGTTCTACGATATCTTCGGCAAGACCGCAAGCATTCTCGGCACGTTCATCGTCGCGGCGACCACGTCAATCACCGGCAATCCGTCGCTCGGCGTCCTGTCGATCGGCCTGCTGCTCGCCGTGGCGCTCGTATTCCTCATTTTGCAGCGCGACCCGGCTGCCGCAAGCGAAACCGCGGCATAACGCGCGTCCATACCACCGTTTGACAGATTCACGGATTTGGCTGTCTAACCGGCTGCCTCTTCGGAGCCCGAATGCTTCGATGAGACAGCCGGTTTCCCATAATTACAGCACCTTTTCCAACATTCGTTCGCATCTGGAATCGGCTATGTTCCAACGTTCCCGCGCCATCACTACCGAATCTGCATGACTTTGACTACCGGATTTGCATAACTCCCGTCAAATACGCGACATCGAACCCCACCGGCCACCTGCACCCAGACACGTTTCCGCCTAGTTTCAGCTTCAAGCGTGTCGTGTTACGATGCGGCATCATAGGTAACGAAGAAAGCCTAGGGTGAAACCATGGATACAGCAGCTACCAGCAACGACACCACTGACATCGACATTACCGACGCCGCCATAAGCGGCATCACGACCGCGGAAGGCACCACCTACGACGCCGACGCGAAAGCCGCCGCAGCGGCGGTCAGCGAGGACGCGACAGAACAGCTGCGCGACCCCCGCGACGCGACAATATCCCACATGCCGCTGCCGTTCAGCGGCCCCGCGCGTATCGAGCATGATTCCCTCGGCGAAATGCCGGTCCCGGCGAACGTATACTGGGGCATCAACGTGCAGCGCGCCATCCAGAACTTCCCCGTGTCCGACACGCCCATCAGCCGCCATCCCGAGCTCATCGCCGGGTACGCACAAGTCAAGCGCGCGTGCGTGGACGCCAACGAGGAGCTGGGCCTGATCGACCCGATGCGCGCCGAACTCATCCGCCAGGCATGCCGCGACGTCGAAGCCGGCGAGCTCGCCGACCAGTTCCCCGTGGATGTGCGCCAGGGCGGTGCAGGTACCTCGACGAATATGAACATGAACGAGGTCATCGCCAACCGTGCGCTCGAACTCGCCGGCCACCAGCGCGGTGACTACGGGTATATCCACCCGAACGACCACGTGAACAAGTCGCAGTCCACCAACGACACCTACCCGGCTGCCTGCCGTCTTGCCCTGATCACCGCGCTCAAGCCGATGATCGAGGAATGCCGTCTACTCGCCCGCGCCTTCCACAAGCTCGCCGACAAGCACATCAACGACGTGACCATCGGACGTACGCAGCTGCAGGACGCGGTCCCGATGACCTACGGCCAGGAGTTCCACGCGTTCGCCTCGTATTTCAAGGCCGACAAGGCGTCCCTCGACAAGCTGGAGCCCGAGCTCGCGGTCATGAATCTGGGTGGTACCGCCATCGGCACCGGCATCTGCGCGGATATCCGCTTCCGTAAGTCCGCTATCGAGCATCTCGGTGAGATCACCGGTTATCCGGTGACCGCCGCGCCGGATCCGATCGCCGCGACCAGCGATATGAGCGCGTTCGTCAACACGTCATCCGCGCTGAAGAACCTCGCCGTGCACCTGAAGAAGGCGGCGGACGACCTGCGTCTGCTCAACTCCGGCCCGCGCTGCGGATTCAACGACATCAACGTACCCCCGCGCCAGGCCGGCTCCAGCATCATGCCGGGCAAGGTGAACCCGGTGATTCCCGAGTGCGTCGACCAGTGCTGCTTCACCGTGTTCGGCATGGACACGACCGTCAACTGGGCGTGCGCCGAAGGCCAGCTGCAACTCAACGCCTTCGAGCCGGTCGCCGTGCACACGCTGCTCGAAGGCATCCGCCTGCTGGGCAACGCGATGCGCACCTTCCGCCTCAACTGCGTGGACGGCATCACCGTCAACCTCGAGCAGGGCCGCCAATTCGCGGCGGAATCGCCGTCCATCTCCGCCTCGCTCAACAGCGAGATCGGCTATGAGCGAGCCGCGGCCATCGCCAAGGAGGCGCTGCGCACCAAGCGTACGGTCCGCAAAGTCGCCGGCGAGCGCACCGACATGCCAGCGGGCCGTCTCGACCAGCTGCTCGACCCGATCACGCTGTCGCGTCGCTTGGGTCAGACCTGCCGTGAGCAGGGAGGCAAGCAGGCCTGACCTGACTCGTGTTTTCCACCGGATTCCTAGTATTCCCGGCTCGCCGATGAAGCCCCTGCCGCAAGCGTATTGCTGCGGCAGGGGCTTCATTGCCGCTGTTGGCGTCCAACGGCGGTTAGACTGGAATACGTTTGCCGCACGCCGGCGTGCGCGCGGATTGATGACGGTGTGATACAGGGAGGCATGGCGTGCAGGTGCTGGGGTTCGTGGAACGGTTGTTCCTCACATGGGCGTTGTACAGCTGCATCGGCTGGATTTGGGAGACCGGGCTGGCGGTTGTCGTCCGGCATCGGTTCGTGGACCGTGGCGTGCTGATCGGCCCGCTGTGCCCGATCTACGGGTTCGGTGCACTGCTGGTGCTGTTCCTGCTGCATGATGTGAACAATCCGGTCGCCCTGTTCCTCAGCAGCGGCGTGGTGGCGTGCACGCTGGAATACATCTCCTCGTATGTCATCGAGAAGCTCCACCATGTCAGGCTGTGGGATTATACGGACAAGCCGTTCAACATCAATGGCCGCGTGTACCTCAACGGGTTCATCGCCTTCGGTGCGGGGGCGACGCTGGTCAAACTGTTCGTCCAGCCGTGGTTCATGGGGATCATCGGCCGGTGGTCGCCGACCGTACTCGGCGTGGTGTCGGCGGTCATCGCGGTGCCGCTTGCCGTCGACGCGTCACTGACCGCCGCATCCTCGTGGAGCTTCGACACCCGGCTCAAGCGCATCAGCGAGGATATCAACAGGCTCCATGCCGGGCAGGTCGCGAATCTTGACGACCGGGTGGTCGCGGCGAGCGAACGGTTCGAGGAACGCAGGCAGGCCCTGCTTGACTCCCATGTCTCCCATACGCTCAACTGGCAGCAGCGCAGGCTGATGCAGGCGTTCCCCAGCATGCGTTCCGTCCGTGACAGTGCCATCGTCGACCAGCTGCGCGAACGCATGGAGTCCCTGCGGTCACGGCACGGCAAGTCCAGCGGGCAGGACGACTAGCGCCGCGTCCGTTGCGCCCCATGGCGAGCAACGGTGCCGCGTGGCGGTCCCGCCAACGTCAATCAATGATGCAAGAATGATGTCTGCCGCCTGCGGCCGGATGCCGCGCGTATCAGACATGATGAGGAAAGGAAGCCACACATGCCACGACCGCGTCGAGACTCGGAGATCCTTCCCGCCAAGGAACGCATGGAGAACGCGTTCTGGGAACTGTTGACGTCCCGCGACTACCGCAAGATCACCGTCACCGATATCGTGCATGAGGCCGACGTCAACCGCAACTCGTTCTACTATCATTTCAGCGGCCTGCCCGAACTCGCCGACGCGGCGATTCTTCACATGGTGGAGAACACCCCGGTGTCATTGCCCCGGCCGAACGCCAATCCGGAAACGGCCTGGCGTACCAATATCGCCAAGCTTCTGCAATCGCCGGAACAGCGGGAGCGTCTTGACCGCCTCGCGCTGGTCACCGGACCGCACGGGTCGCCTGACCTGATGGCCTCGCTGCGTGATTTCTCACGGATGAACCTGATGAGTATCCTGCAGATTGATGCGGAGCATCTTGACTTACAGACCGATCTCATGCTGGAATTCGCCATCGGCGGCATGCTGGCCATTTTGCGGCGGTGGCCCGACCTAGCCAACCATATCGAGACGGAAGACCTGCTGAACGATGACGCGGCGGCGTTGGCGATGAGCATGTATCTGAGCCTGTCGAAGACCGACATGCTCGGGTATTGGAAGCGGGTGTTCAACCCGACGGTGGCGCCGCGCATCCAGTGACCGCAAGCCGGGAGCGGTGCCCGGCGCACGCGGCGCCATCCGGCTTAGGCTCGGCCATACGGCGAGGATTTGAGCATGCCGACCCGGCCGATGCCGCCAGGATCAGCGCAGGGAGTCAATGACCAGCTGGGGCACTTGCGGCAGGTTGCGCCATGCCGCCGCCGGAAGCGCGGCAAGCACGCCGGCGACCAAGCGGCGTGTCTCCCGGTCCGTTTGCCGTGCCGCCGCGACGATACCGGGCACCGCGGTCGTCCAGTTCTCCGCGAGCTCGCCGAAACTGCGGTATCCCGGTGCCGAGAAAATCGTGTACAGCTGGTCGATGACCCGCTGCCGGTCGGCAGGCTCGATGCCAAGCATCCACGCGTTCACCGTGCTGCCGACGAATCGTGCCGTCGCGGACAGCCCGGACGCCGTGACGAATTCACCATGGTCCACCTGCCATGACATGCCCAGATGCTGCATGATGCCCACGGCGTCGGCTTCGACCACCTGATAGGGCAGACGGTCGTCCATGAGCATGCCCACCACGGATGACGCCGGAACGGTTTTCGAGATGCGGGAGGCCATCGCATCGAACGCCGCGGCCTGCAGACGCCGAGGGAACCCCGGGCCGTCGTGGGAGAAGACGCGGACAATCCGCGTCGCATACGTGTCCGCGGCTTGTGCGCCCCTTCCGCCGTCCGCGGGACTGCCTGCCGTGGCGGTGATCGCGGGAAGCTGCGTATCCCCGGACTCATCGGCACGCCGCTGCATACGACGCAGCTCGCGGTCGGCTGCGCGGACCGCGGCATACACCGCCATATTGCCGCCTTTGGAATGTCCTCCGACCATAAGGCTCGGGGCCTCGCCACCGGGCACGCCCGCGGACCGGTCCAGTACCGAGGCCACGTACTCCGCCGCGGCATCCTGGGATGGCACCGGGCAGCGGAACGCCATATTGAAATCCTCTTTCCATCCGAGCAGCGTGCCGTCAGTGCCCCGGAATGCGACGTACAGGAGCCCGCCGGGACCGTAGGACGTCCGGATGCCCGCGCAGTCGCTCAGATCAAAGGTCATCGCCGCGAATTGCTGTTCACGGCCGGCATCGTCACGCCGGGCGTACTCCCCGACGCGCATGCCGCGGAATCGTGGGCTCTCGGCGACGGCGACCAGCAGATCGAGCCGGGTGCTGTTGACCTGCTGGGAGTCGGAGGCGAACATCGAGGGGAAATCCTCCGCACGCAGCAACGCGCCGACCGGCACGGTGTCCACCGATCGGGCCACCGCGAACACCGGCACGACAATCGGCAGCCTGATGTATGACAGTTCGCTGAGCACCAACGAGTCGACCGCGGTGAATGGATGCTCGGTAAACGACCGGAAATCGGTGCGCACATAATCAACGATGTTGCCCATACCTCTATCGTAGGCGCGGGCAGGGCGGCGCCAGTGCAGCGACTCCGATCCGGCGATGCACTGCTGGCATTCACCCGGCAATACGGCAATACGGCGATTCTGTGCGAATCGTCGGCAAACGCCCGGCTGCCCGCGGCATCATGGCGCATGATACTGGAACGGGCCTGGGCATGCCGGCGAAGGCGGCGTACGGTAAGCCGGCACGGCCTGTCCGCACACCGGGCATGATGGGACACCGGAGAATCGGCCCGGAAAAATCGAAGGAATCGGAGGAATCGTGAGCGTTGTCGAGTATGTCATCGCGTGGCTCGGAGCCAACGCAGGCAAACTGATCTGGCTGGCCGCCGTGTTTGTCGCGGCATTCGTCATCTCGAAACTGGTCAGTCGGGCGTTGCGCACGCTGCTTGACCGTTCGCAGGTGCCGAGCGCCTCGATCTTCATCAATCTGGCGCGCGTGCTGATCTGGACCATCGCCGTGGCGATGGTGCTGCAGCCGGTGTTCGGCATCAATCCGACCACGCTGGTCACCGCGCTTGGTGTAGGAGGCGTCGCGATTTCGCTCGGCATGAAGGACACTATCGCGAATGTCATCGGCGGGTTCGGGCTGATGCTCGGCAAGGTGGTCCAGCCCGGCGACCTGGTCACAGTCGCCGGTACGACGGGCGTGGTCAAGGACATCACGTGGCGGCACACGGTGGTCAAGGCGCGCAGCGGTGACGAAATCGTCATCCCGAATTCCGTGCTCAACACGTCGTCGCTTGAACGGGTGACCGAGGCGAGCGAGGGGTGCACCACCGTGCCGTTCACCCTGAAATCCGGGACCGATCTGGATGCCGCTTCGATGCGCATCATCGCGGCGGTAGGCAAGGCGACCGCACAGTATGCGGCCGACGGGAATCCGCCGCTCGTGAAGTTCACCGGCTTCTCGCCGTACGGTGTCGAGGGCGAGATCATGGTGTTCGCCAAACCGGGCGTGTTCTCGTCCACGGTCCGCGATGCGGCCGTCCGGTCCCTGGCCGGGGCGGACTTCCTCGAGCAGCGTGCCGCGACCGGCGAGTGACCGATTGCAGCCTGCAGGCCATCATCCCGGTGCGTGACGCCACGGACCCTGATACGTGATATATGCATTGTTCGGCCGGTCAGGGGCGGGTATCGCCTCTGACCGGCCGAACGCATACCAGAGTACTGTTCAGGCGACCAACATACCGAGCAGGTGGAATGTCTGCCACACCATCATGCCCGTGCCGTCGCCACCGACATCGAACGAGCCTTCGGAGGGGATGCTGGACGACAGCAGCGACCCGAGTGTCATCAGCACGCCGAGGATGATGAACACGATCATGCCCGGGTTGCCGAACGCGGTTTTCGCCCCCGTGCCCGATGGCAGTTCCTCAGGGGCGTCGAAGAACACGAAGTTGCGACGCTCCCGCACCAGGATCACGATGCCGGCGATGAACAGCCCCAGCATGACCACAATGTAGCCGGCCATGATGATCACGCCGCCCAGCTGGTCCTCGACCGCCCGGAGCACCGCGTCCGGCCCGCCTTGGTCCACGGTGCGCTGGAAGGCATCGGTATCGACCCGCGTAGTGGCCCACATGGAGATAATGCCGCCGTTGAGATTCACCAGCGCGTGCATGAGCATCGTGTACCACAGCTTCGACGTGCGCACATAGATGTAGCCGAGGATCAGGCCAAGGCCGAACGCGTAGACGAACTGGCGGATATTGCCGTGGAACAGGCCGAAGCACAGGGCGGACACCACGATCGCGGTCTTCTCGCCGTATTTGCGGGTCCTGCTGATGATTTCCTTGCGGAAGATCCACTCCTCGAAAATCGGTGCGCACACGCACGTGAGCAGGAACAGGGAGAGGTAATCGGTGTGCTCCAGCGCCGATTCGAGTGTGTCCGTGCCGCCTTTGGAGAACGGGGCGGCGATAAGGTTGCCGATGATCGAGCCGATTGCCATCACCGGGACCGTGGCGATCAACAGCTTGATGAAGGTGACGGCGGGCATGTCAAGCCGTCTGGTCGCCAGCCTCGGCACATTGCGGAACACAAGCAGGGACACCGGCATGCCGACCGCATACAGCGGCACGTTGCTCAGCAGCAGAAGCAGGCCCGTGGGGATGCTCTCGCTCTTGGAGAAAGCCAGCAGGACACCGATGGTCACCGCCAACGCGCCGACCAGCCAGATGCCGATCATGAGCAGCAACGCCCAGCCGACCAACGAATAGTCATGCTTCGCGGCCTGGACGCGACGCTTCTGCTCCCACCAGGCCTGCCATTGCCCGGGAAGCGTCTGGATGAACTGTGCCGGCGGGAAGATCTGCGGCAGATACGGCGGATACGGCGGATGCTGCTGGAATTGCGGACCAGCGTAGCCGGGGATTTGAGGCTGGGCGATGGGCCGCGGATACGGCGGATATTGTTGCGTCGGTTGCGCCGGCTGCGGCGGAATCACCGGCTGTTGGAATTGCTGCTGCGGCGGCACGGCACCGGGCATCGGCGGAGCCACCTGCTGCGGCTGGCCTTGGAATGCCTGTGGATAGGGCGAGGCCGGCATGTGCGGCAACGGCGGGACCGCACCCGCCGGCATGGTGTTCGCGGGCATGGTGTTCGCTGGCTCCGGGAATACGGGCTGCGGTTGGGTGGCATATGGCGCCTGTTGCGACGTACCGTACCACGCAGGCTGCGGTGGCATGTACGGGTTCACCGGGGCGGCAGGCTGCGGCTGCGCTGCCTGCGGCCATGCCGTCTGCTGCGGCTGCGTTGCCTGCTGCGAGTGCGGGGGCTGGTTCGCGCCCGTCTGCTGCGGCATGCCTTCAGCCTGCGATGCCGGGGCATCCGCCTCAGGCGGGACATACGGAACGTCCGTTTGCCCGGAAAGCCGGGTATCGTCGTTGTCCTGTCGTCTCTCCCGGTCGGGCGGCAAGGAGCTCTGGGGTGCCTCGCCGTCATGGCGGCTCTGGTCGTCCTGCATATGCTCATCATCAAACCACGTCATCGGCACCCCTTGTCGTTGTTGTCGTTCTCGTCGTTGCATTGTATTCGTTGGCATTCATCGGCTCATGCGCAATACTCGCCGTCTTCGGAAGCACTACTGCACGTCCATCGTACCAAGATGGCCCCAACAGGCAAACGATGCACCATGATTGTGGATAACTTTCCAGACCGTGTGGAATCACTGCCGAAATACGGCGGGCCGACGGGTTTCCGGCATGTCCGGAAGCCCATCGGCCCGCATATGGATTCGTCGCGACCCGCTGATGCGTCAGTGCTTGAGCACCCCGTCGATCAGCTGGGAGATCAGCTCGCCGTAAGGCAATCCGGTCGCGGCCCAGGCCTTGGGGTACATGGAGATCGGTGTGAATCCGGGCATGGTGTTGATTTCGTTGACCATCACCGAACCGTCCTTGGTCACGAAGGTGTCCACGCGGCTCAGGCCTGCGCCATCAACCGCCTTGAACGCCTTGATCGCGGTGCTGCGCACCAGTTCCAGCGTCTCCTGCGGGAGCTTGGCCGGCACCTCGACGTGGGAGGCCTGCGCATCCATGTATTTGCTGTCGAAATCGTAGAACTGGTCCTCGCCGTCATCGCGACGGTCAAGCACGATTTCGCCCGGCCAGCTGGCACGCGGCTGCCCGCCGGCCTTGGGGGCGAACACCGCGCATTCGATCTCGCGGGCGTCGATGCCCTGCTCGACCAGCACTTTCCAGTCGTGGTGCGAAGCTTCGAACACTGCGGCGGCCAGTTCGGCGGCATCGCCCTCATGCTCGACCTTCGTCACGCCGAAGCTCGATCCGGCGCGGGACGGCTTGACGAACAGCGGGTATGCGAGCCCCGCCCCCCGCACCTGGGCGAGCAGCGATTCACCTTGCGCCGCGAACCCGTCCGCGGCATCGAAATCACGCGTGTCGAGCGTAATACCCGGAGCCGTGGCGATGCCGGCGGCGTTGAGCAGCACCTTCGTGAAATGCTTGTCCATGCAGGCGGCGGACGCGAACACGCCGCAGCCCACGTACGGCACGCCCATCATCTCAAGCAGGCCCTGGACCGTGCCGTCCTCGCCGTACGGGCCGTGCAGCACCGGGAACACCGCATCGATGGTGCCCAGGGAGGTCAGCGTCCCGTCCTGTTCGCGGGCGAAGAAGCCGTTCGCGCCGAGGGCGGGGTCAAGCACCACATCGCGCGTGCCGGCACCGGCCTCGACGACCGGCAGCACGCCGCCATCCAGTGAGAAAGTACGCGGGTCTCTCCCGCCGACCAGCCACTTGCCGTCCTTGGTGATACCCACCGGAACCGGCTCGAAACGCCCGGTATCCAGCGCATTGAGCATGCCGGCGGTCGAGATGCAGGAAATCGAATGCTCGTCGGCCTTGCCGCCGTACAGCACCATGATGCGTTGCTTCGTCATAATCATCCTTTGCTTTGTGGGCTGTTCCCCGCCATCGCGCGGGCAGCCCGGTTCTCACCTTGACTTCGAATCGGTCTTATGGACGGCGGATCGCTCCGCGTTCTCCCGCCGCAACCATAACGCGAGCCATGGCTCTGCAGCCGCAAGCGGGCACGAATCGCCGGAAATCTTTACGGGGTCACTCCTCGGTGATGTCGCCGCCGAACAGCTCGGCAAGCATGTCGGCGCAGGAGATGCCCTTGTCCAGCACGTCACTCATGGCGCTGGCGAGCGGGGTCGGCACGCCGAGCTGACGGCCGAGCGCCACCACCGCATCCGTGGTCGGGACGCCTTCGGCGACGCCGTTGCTCGCCTTCGTGGCTTCCTCCACGCTCAGGCCCTTGCCCAGGTTCGCGCCGAAGGTGTAGTTGCGGCTCAGCGGGGATCCACAAGTGGCGACCAGATCACCCACACCGGCCAGTCCGGCGAAGGTCTTCGGGTCCGCGCCCGCAGCCTTGCCGAGCGCCGTCAATTCCGCCAGACCGCGCGTCTCGATCATCGCGGCCGTGTTCTCCCCGTAGCCGGCGCCGCGAGCCATGCCGACGGCGAGCGCGACCACGTTCTTGAGCGACCCGCACATTTCCAGGCCGATGACATCTGTGGTGACGAAGGGCTTGAAATACTTGGTTTCGCAGGCTTTCGCGACCGTACGCGCGTTGGCGATATCCGTGCAGCCGACAACGGTGGCCGCCGGTTGGCGGTCGGCGACCTGCTTGCTCAGGTTCGGTCCGGAAATCGCGACGAAACGCTCCTCGGGCAGGTCCAGGGATTCGCGCACCACCTGGTCCATGCGCTTGCCGGTGTTGCGTTCGATGCCCTTCATCAGGGAGACGACGAGCGCGGTGGAGGGGATCAGGTCCTTGAATTCGGCGAGCGCGACGCGGGCGAACTGTGCGGCGATCGCGACGACGATGATATCCGCGTGCGCCACGGCCTGTGCGCGGTCGCCGGTGGCGTCCACGGCCGCCGGCAGCCGGTCGACGCTGGGCAGGCGGTACGAGTTGCGGTGGTGCTCATGGATGTCCGTGACGATTTCCGGTTCGATCGCCCACATGGTCACGGTGTTGCCCGCGTCGGCGAGAACCTGGCCGAATGCGGTCCCCCAGGCCCCTGCTCCCAGGACGGTGATGTTTGTCATATCAATCTCCTTGCAGGCGTTGTGTGACGCCTGAATCTGTGGTTGCGACGGTTGGTTGCCGTGTTGCCCGCCGAAATCCCTGCCGGTGTCGCGGCAGGTTCCGTATTGCCGGGCTTTATGGTACTCGCCCCGGCCTATGCGCGTGTGCTGGCTGTGGCGGGTGTGACGGTCGCGATGAACGGCTGATCGCCGTCCTCGCGGCGGAACGATATGTCCGGGCGCGGCTTGCGGCTCATGGTGCGGTAATCCCAGTAGCCTTCGGCGGGTGGCTGTTCGCCGCGGATTTCGGCCATGAGTTCCTCCATGCGGGCGCGCACGCGGTCGGCGAGCTCCTGGGCGAGGTCCACCGGCGGCTCGTCGCCCCACGTATCCTGGGTGGCGAGCAGGTCGGAATAGTCCAGCCGCTCGTCGTAAGCCATGACCACGTTCTTGCGCGGCCACGGCCAGAACTGGTTGATGCTCGCCGCACCCCACGTGACCGAGCAGTACAGCGGAATCTGGCAGCCGAGCCTGCGCGAGGCCTCGAGCGCGATGTATCCGACGCCGGATTTCATGCTCATCGGCCATTTCTGCGGGTCGCGGGTGAGCGTACCTTCCGGCCAGATGGTCAGCGGGCGGCCGGAGGTGAGAATGCTGATGGATTCCGCCTCGATGGCCTTCGCCTTGCCCGACCGCCGCGGGACCGGCTGCATGCCGACAGTCTGGAACCATTTGCCGATGACCGGCCAGTGCGCCATCTCCGCCTTGGCCATGAAGCGCGGGCGGCGGCCCAAGTGAAACAGGCTCATCATCGGGACGAATACGTCGTACATGGTCACGTGCGAGGCGGCGGTGATGAACGGGCCGGTTTCCGGGACATGCTCCAGACCCCACGCATACACTTTGCTGCGCTGGCTGAGCACGACGGATACGCCTTTGAGCAGGCGGGCGGTGGCTTTCGGGTTCTGCGCGTTGATTTCCGCCTCGTTCGGGGTGCGCGGGCCGGTCGGGTATTCCTTGGTCGGATCGACCAGATAGTGGCGCTGCGCGAGTGTTGCGACCTGTTCGTCACTCAGCGGCTTGACCGCGCTGCGCGGCGATGGTTTGCCTTTCGAAGTCATACCACCATTGTGCCGCAACCGCCGGCCAAGGCGGGGCTGTCTTTGCCTGCTTCCGCACCAGTGGAATCGATGGCCGATCGGCACAGTGCGGAAAGGATACCGGAGAGACCGGCGGCGCCACGGGGGAAGCCGGACCAAGAGAACCGCGGAATTCCGCGGATGATGGAACCGACTGCATCGCGTGAGTCCCTCCTGGCAGCGTATGGCGCCCCTGTCCGCCTCCATACCCGGGCAGTCAACCACCGAAAGCGATTGCGTGGAAAGGATACCGAAGGAATGGTGATGCCATCCGGGCGAGCGCCCCAAGAGAACCGCGGAATTCCGCGGATTGTGAAATCGGCGGTTCTGGTGTATCGACGCCCGGCCGGCCAGACCGCTCCACACCTGCAACATCGGCAGCCGAAACCATTCGTGCGGAAAGGATACCGAAGGAATGGTGACGGAAACCGGCGAACGCCACCCTCCGCGAACCGGTGACATACCTGGCCGCCGCCATGCCTACCGCACCGGCACCGCCTCATCCTGCGCCGCCTCATCCTGCACCGCCGGGATGACAGGCGAGAGCAGATATGACCGGCTGCCGGCTTCGGAGTGCATCGTCGTGATGCCCGAGCATTCCTTGCGGCCCATATCCATGTGATGCGTATACATGGCATTGCCATCCCACACTTTTTCATGAGACAGGACCTTCAGCATCTGGGAAAACGTCAGTGTGCGGAACATGTCGAGAATCAATCTCGGATTTTTCAGATAATAACCGATATCCACCCTGCTTTTCAGGTTCGGCGCGGTAAAGCGGTAATCCCTTCCCCGATATTGACGCCAAGACGGTACCCCTTGGGGATGATGACGGATGTCGGCCATATTTCGACATCCATCTGCGCTTGTTCGCCGGGGCGCAACGGCTGGAGCTCGTCGTGCGTGTGATACGGGCGGTACGGCATGCTTTTCGAGGTATCCAGCTTCCGGTGGGATGCCCGCAGCCAGCCCGTCGCGATCACCCCATGCGGGTCATTGGCGGCGACGAACGACACGTCATTGCCGTCCGGGTCAAGAACCCTCAGCGTGACGACGATATCCGCATCGCTGGTCGAAGAGGAGACAAGCAGCGACGCGGCGGCGGGACCGGTGATTTCCAGCTCTTCCTTCAACGGTCCTGTGAAGAAATTCACGCCCCGACCGTCTGCCTTGAACGACATCCGAAAATCGTCGCTTTCCTGTGTGGAAAGCCCTCCGTCTTGCTGGAGGTGATATTTCGTCCATTGCGTGCGCGCAAGCAGCCATTCCTGCTCGTCCCTGTCCGTAAACGTGCCGTCGACATTCCTCAGCCTCAGATGTACCGGGGCACGGTGCCAGGTGTCCTTTCCTTTGAGATAATGATCGAGGAAATCCTGCTGCACCGTTCTGCCGTAATCGGTGTAGAACCCGGTGAAATGCTCCAGACCGTGGATTTCCAGGTACTTCTCCTTCGACGGGATCGCCAGGTATCCTTCGGTATTGCCGCGAAGATGCAGCGCATTGCCACCCCAGTTGCCGCAGGACAGCACCGGTATCCCTATCTTCGACAAGTCGATCTGCCTGCGCCGGTAGACATCGGCATCGATCAGCTCATTGTCCTCGATCTCTTCGATATAGTCTTTTCGATTCCTGATGAGCTCTTTCTTCTTCAAGGTTTCCGGACCCGACAGATAGTCGCCGCCGATCGCCCCGATCTGCCCGTATTCCCCCAGACCATGTTGTACTGCGGCAACCGCCCATTGCATGATGGCATAGTAGGAGATGCCGAGTCCCGCGATATTCCCGTCGCACCACGGCAGGGCGGCGATCTGCTCGATGCATTCGGCGTAGTCTTTCGCCTCCTGGATCGTCCAGTTATCGATGACCCCCCTCTGAACGCCCGCACCCGCGGGAGTCGATTTTGACGATCGCGTACCCCTCCGGGACCCATTTTTCAGGGTCGACGGTTTCCCAGTTCATGTATTTGCCGCTGGTGCCGCGCAGGATCTCCGGATACTTTGTCTTGATATCATGCCAGGACAGGCTGTACCCTTGCGAGAAATGCATGCCTTCCTTTGCCGTACGGCCCGTACGTCGTGATGCACGGGTATCTGCCTTCTTGCTCAGGGCGGTATGTGTCGTAGCGGATAATGGTGCCGTCGCACATGACGGCTTCGCGATCGAATTCGATGATCATGCCATCGCGGCGTACCGTTCTCATATCTGTCCCCTCTCTTGACTGCTGCATGTTGACCATAGCAATCGATTGCATCGCCGTCGCTACTTCTGTGTTTCGACGATACTGTTCAACGTATCCCATACCGCTATGGCGGGCGCCTGGCAACACGGGAGTGCGACGGCTGGCTCATGGCACGCGGGGCATGACGGCCCGAGACAACACGACGTGCTTCCCGCCGCTTGGCCGGTGATTGCGAAGCGCCCTGACCGCGGCGGGCGGTACGGTGGCGGTATGAACGATACGAGCGATATCAGCGAACCATTGGGCTCCCTGGCGGCGGCCACCGGGGATTGCGAGCCCGAACACTACACACCTCAAGGCCACGCGTCTCGCGGCCACGCGCCGGCAGGCAGCAAGCTCGTGTTCATCGACATCGACGGCACGCTGGCCGATGAGCACCATCACGTGCCGCAATCAGCCGTCGACGCCTGCCGGCAAGCCCAGCGCAATGGGCATCTGCTGTTCATCTGCACCGGCAGGTCGCTCATGAAAATCGAGCAGGGCATCCTCGACCTCGGCTTCGACGGGGTGGTGTCGGTCGCCGGCGCCCGCGCGGATATCAACGGCCGCACGCTGTTCGAGCATCTGATCGGCCCCGAGGCCATCGATGCGGCCACCGCGTACTTCCGGGAGCACGACATCCGCAACTACCAGTGGCAGGGGCCGGACGGCATGTACGTGTCGCGCGGGTACATGCAGTATCTGCAGGCGAAGGGCTCCGCGTGGAAGGACCCGCAGTTCGCGTCCCGATGGCATGTCATCGAGGATCTCGACACGCACGGGCGGGGTCTCGGCGCTTCCATCAGGGCGAGCAAGGGCTCGTATTTCGCCGACCGCGGCAATCCGACGTCGTTCGAAGACACGTGCAGGGCGCTCAGCCCGTGGTTTACCGCCGTACCGGGCACGTACGGCAAGATCTCGGACAATCACGGGGAGCTGCTGATCCCCGGCGCCGACAAGGGCACCGCCGTGGCACAGGTCGCCCGCACGCTCGGGTATCGTATCGAGGACACCATCGCGCTCGGCGACGGCGGCAACGATATGGCGATGATCCTCGCGGCCGGCACCAGCGTCGCGATGGGCAACGGGATCGAGGAGATCAAACAGGCTGCGGACATGGCCACCGACAGCGTGGAGGATAACGGGTTCGCGCACGCGTTCAGCCGGCTTGGTTTGATCTGATTGTCCTGTCGCCACTGAAAGGGACGTTCCTGCGGGAGAACTCGGCGAATCATGCGATTTGCGGCTAAACTCCCGCGCGGGACGTGGGAGTTTTGCGCAATCCGGTGCCCTGACAGATAATCTCCCAACAGGAACGTTGGAATTCCGCGGTTCTGAAAAATCGTCTCTCAAGCTGTTCATGGGAGAACAGTGCCGGATTCGCATATCCGCGGTAAACTCCCGCGAGAATCCGGGAGTTTACCCGTTCGCGGCCGGACCGCGCGAGATCTCCCGGGAGCGAATCGCAATGCGCACAGAACGGCCTACTCGGAATATCACCTGCCCGTCAGCGTCTTTTCGTGGCAATCCATCCGTGAGAACGGCTGCCGTTCAAGATCAGACGGGAAAGTCCGACAAGCGTCGAGGCCACGCAACAGGCGGATGCTCGTATCGACAAACGCTTCACCAGTTCCGATGAGCTGATGAGAGATTTGGCAGATGCTTGAATCAACATTGCGAACCAATCAGTTCAAGAACAATGCCAAAGCACTGCCAGAAGATAGCCGATCAGCCATCAGTTCTGGTCGTAAAGGAATGTGGCTTTATCACTGTCGTTTACAATGAGTGGACCATTCAACGTCGATGGCGGCGTTTCACCTGTAACACTCAATATCCAGGTTCTCACATCTTCATTCAATGAGCCGGTCGCATATCCTGCCGGATATACGGTGAATGTGCCGCACGGGGTCAGCCCATAGATGCCGTCGGCAGTTTCTACACGGACACCATCTTTGATCGTCACATCGCCGACAGTGCCGTTCTGGTGGAACGCCTTTTGTCGCAAGTGATGCTGAATGTGCCATCGTCGTTGCGCTTGGAATAGTTGAACTTACCTGTGCCGGATGCGACGAACTCGGATCCATTCGGATATCCATCCCCGGCACCTCCGAAGTCGAAATCATGGTGGTCAGCCGTGAACGAACCATCCGCATTGACCGTCATTATGGTTGCCCATGCCCCGGCGCCGGACGAGAAAGTATACTTCCCCTGCACCTGCCGCCAGAATCCTTGCTCTTGTGCGGCGGCTTCGGACACTTTGCCGTTGGTGTCACAGTCGGGCAGGCTTTGCCAGTCGGGCTGTCCGGATTCGACGAGATAGTAGGCGTTCGCGTCCGTGGGCGCCGGCTTGAACTTCACTGATGCGGAGAATTCGCCGACTCCGGGGACGAAGGGGTCCTGCACCAGCGTCTGCCCGGACGGCACCGGCGCCTTGCTGTACGGGACGCTTGTGGTGTCGTATTGCGAGGCGTCACGGGCGAGGATGAACGGACGGGACGTGTCCGGCTTCGAACCTTTCTTCGCCGCCGCAAGCGCGCTGTCGTCGAAATACCCGCTCTTCTCGATGGCGTCCAGATTCGCCCCGGAAGCGAAGAACACGTAGAAGTCACGCATGTCGAAAGTCGCGCCGGACAAGTCCTGGGAGCCTTGCACGACCTGCTTGCTGGCGTTGCAGCCTTCGTCGTACGGGGAGAACGTGGCCGTACCGCAGCTGGGTGAGCCGCCCTGCTCGCCGAAATCGAAGGCACCCCACTGCTTAGCGATCAGGCGCTTCGCCATGCCGCCCTCCCCTGCCGGCAGTTGTGAGCCGCCGTACGAGCAGGTGCCGATGTCGCCGGCGTTGCCGTCCGCGAAGGGGAAGCACATGGTAAGTATGTCGTTGCTGTGCTCATCACTGCTTGTGCCGGTGTCCTTCACCGTGACGCGATATACCGAGCCGTTGTCGTCCTGCGCGAGCGTGATGCAATCTTTTGCAACGTCGGTCACAGTGCTCTTGCAATACGTGCCAGTCACCGCGTCGTTGAGTTCCGAAGCGTAGAAATACGGCGCGTTGCTTTGCCCCACGGTCGCGTCCTGCACCTTGTCGGCGCCGACACCGTAGTAGAGCGTCACGCTTTCGCCCGAGGACAGCACGGTGCCGGGCGCCGGGCTCGAGGAGACCAGTTTGCCGATGTTCTTCTTCGACGAGAAATGCGGTTTGGTGGTGACGTTTACGCCCGCTTTGGCGAGCGTGTCTTTCACACTGGCGATATCCGTGCCGATGGCGTCATAGGGGATGGCCGGGGTCTTGCCGTCGGTTTTCGCGGCGACACCGACGTAAATGCCGGTTGTTGTGTCGGTGACCGCCTGACCGGCCAGCGGGTAGGTCGCGATCACCGTGCCGCTGGCGAGTTTCGAGGAGGAGCTCACCGCGACCTGCTTGGCGTGGACCGGTACGCCCATGGTCTTGAGCGTGGTGATTGCCGTGCCGGCTTTCGCATGTTCGACGTTGCTTGGAACGCCGGGCCCTGCGGATTCGCGCACGACCACGCCAAGGCCGGACCGCACGCGCTGTCCGGCCTTGGCGTTGCCATACCCGAGGAAGGCGCCCTTGACGGCTCCGGAGAATTCCGGACGTTTGACCGCGGTGATGCCGCTGGCCTTGAGTTTCACGACCACCGAATCCGCGGTGACCGTGGCCTTTGCTTTCCCTGGTTTCTTGGTGGCGGCCGGGTTTTCCGCGGCGATATCGGGCAGGGTCTTGCCGCCCCAGAGTTCGGCATGGTAGGTCAGTCCGGCCGCGGCACCGGCCACGATGATGAGGGCCACCGCCACAATCGCCGCGATGACGGTCTTGGACCGGTGCGTTACGGCGGTCTCCGTCGTATCCGACACCAGCATGGCCGGGGCTGGGGTGGCCGGCATTGCAACGGTAGGCGGCAGTACAGAGGTGGGTGTCGGGATCGTGGTCGTCGGTGTGGAATCGGCGGATGCCGATGATGCCGATGTGGTCGGGCGTGGCGGCAATGCGGGGGACGGTACCGGATTCGCGCCGGAATCCACCACGGGATTCGCCGTTGGATTCGCCGATGACGCGGGCTGTCCCTGCGCTTCGGCGGCACGATGCAGGGGGCTGCCACATGACCCGCAGAATTGCGCATCGTCGGCGTTCTTCTGTCCGCATTGTCCACAGAACATGACGAATCCCTTCGTTCCGCCGTCCGGAATCCCAGCGGGCGTCGGCGCTCACTGTGCCGGACAGTATGCTTCTCTATCCAATGCCATAGTAGCATCGCGGCGATGGCTGGTCGCGTTGCCGGGCGACACGTCGGACGTCATCCGCACTGCAAGTCCCGCCGCCGTGCGAGCCAATAATCGCACCAAGCCCGGATGGACGGGATAGCGCCCTGCAACCGCCTCAACCAGACCACCGTGCGACCACCCAGTCACACCACAGCCAGATAGACAGGGAGACACCCGGCAACCGCCCGTATCCCACCGCCATGCGACCCACCAGTCGCACCGCGCCCGGATACCGGATACCGGTTACCACCCGAGAAAAACACGTGGTGCCGTCCTCCATACCAGAGAACGGCACCATCAATACCCATCGGAACCAGCCCGGACCGGCGATACCCGGCCCGCCCAGCCGACGTCAGTCGATATCAGCCCCAAGCGCGAGCAGCTTGCCGCGGAAGTCCGCGTACCCGCGGTCGATCAGCGAAATCCCGTGCACGTCGGACGGACCGGAAGCCGCAAGCGCCGCAATCAGATGGCTGAAACCGCCACGCAAATCCGGCACGTCGATATCGCGCCCGGTCAGCGGGGTCGGCCCGAAAATCACCGCGGAATGCTTGTAGTTGCGCTGCTGGAAACGGCAGGGCAGCGAGCCGAGGCACTCACGGTACAGCTGGATGGTCGCGCCCATCTGTACCAGCGGCTTGGTGAAGCCGAAACGGTTCTCGTACACGGTCTCGTGCACGATTGACAGGCCTTTCGCCTGGGTCAGCGCGACCACGAGCGGCTGCTGCCAATCGGTCATGAAGCCAGGGTGCACGTCGGTCTCGATGGCCACCGGGTGCAGGTCGCCGCCCGGGTGCCAGAAGCGGATACCCTCGTCGGTGATGTCGAACTTGCCGCCGACCTTGCGGAAGACGTTGAGGAAGGTCATCATGTCAGCCTGCGTGGCACCTTTGACGAACACGTCGCCGCGGGTGGCGAGCGCCGCGGAAGCCCAGGAGGCGGCTTCGATGCGGTCGGTCAGTGCGGTGTGGGTGAAGCCCTGAAGCTTTTCCACGCCTTCGATGCGGAAGGTGCGATCCACGTCCACGGAGATGATCGCGCCCATCTTCTGCAGTACGGCGACCAAGTCCATGATTTCCGGCTCGATGGCCGCGCCGGACAGTTCCGTCTTGCCTTCGGCGAGTACGGCGGCGAGCAGGGTCTGCTCGGTGGCGCCCACCGACGGGTACGGCAGGTGGATTTTCGCGCCGTGCAGGCCGTTCGGGGCGGTGATGTGGATGCCGTCCTTGTGTTCCTTGTCGACGTCGGCTCCGAGCTTGCGCAGGGTGTCAAGGTGGAAGTTGATGGGGCGCCCGCCGATATTGCAGCCGCCGAGCGCCGGGATGAACGCCTCGCCCAGGCGATGCACGAGCGGCCCGGAGAACAGGATCGGAATGCGCGAGGAGCCGGACAGGGTATCCACGTCGGCGACATCCGCGAGTTTGACGTGGGTGGCGTCGATGGTGACGATGCCGTTCTTGCCGTCCACGTTCACGTCCACGCCGTGCAGGCGCAGCAGATCGGACACGACATGCACGTCACGGATCTCCGGCACGTTCTTCAAGACGGATGTACCGGGCGCGAGCAACGCTGCGACCATGGCCTTGCTTACGAAATTCTTGGCTCCACGAACCTTGATCGTGCCATGGAGCGGTTTGCCGCCCTCAACATGGAGCACATCGTCTTTCTCTTCGACCATGTCGACCTCTTTCGATTCCCTTGCCCGGACGCCTGCCGCCACAATGGTCGGCCGACATTGACACGCTACTGGTTGGTATCACCATGGTGACACACCGCATGTGCATAAGCGGTGAACATGCTACCAGCCGAATCGTACGTATGCGACGGTATCGAGCCAATCGCCACAGAACGCAGACAACACCGTCCATGACACGCTTGCGGGATGCCTCATGAACGCCGCCGCACAGACATAGAATATTCGGATGATGTGCCGCCTTCGGGCGATATCACAGGGAAAACAGGGAATGTGAAGGAGCGTCACATGAACAATTCCGTCAATGCACACGCGCGCCATGACAACGATTGCAATACCCCACGCGGCGTGTTCTCCAGGGGACGTTCACTGACCAAGCTGATTGCCGTGATTCTCGCCGGCACGATGCTGCTGCCGGTGTCCGCGTGCGGCGGATCCGACAGCGAAAGTTCGGCGCCGCCAAGCGATTCCGCGTCGGCGAGCGCGACCCCGTCCGAATCCGCGTCCCCGAGCGAAACGCCCGAATCCAGCGCAGGCCCGTCAGACGATGCATCCGCGCAATCCGATACGAACTCGGAATCGTCCAACGCGTCCGGCGCCGCCGTCGACATGCTGGCGACCCTGGCGGTCAAGGGCCGCGCACCCAAGACCGGGTATGCGCGCACCCAGTTCGGCGCCGTCTGGTCGGATGTCGACCATAACGGCTGCGATACGCGCAACGACATCCTCAAGCGCGATATGACGAACGTGACCTTCAAACCCGGCACGCATGACTGCGTGGTCAGAACCGGCACGCTCAACGACCCGTATACCGGCAAAACCATCAATTTCGTGCGCGGGCAGCACACGTCGACCGCCGTGCAGATCGACCATGTCGTCGCCTTGTCCGACGCGTGGCAGAAGGGCGCGCAGCAGCTGAGCGCCGACCAGCGACTGCAACTGGCGAACGACCCGTACAATCTGCTTGCGGTGGACGGGCCGGCGAACCAGCAGAAATCCGATTCCGATGCTGCGTCCTGGCTGCCGCCGAACAAGTCGTTCCGCTGCCAGTATGTCGCGCGGCAGATCGGCGTGAAGCACAAGTACGCGCTGTGGGTGACGCAGGCGGAGAAGGACGCGATGACCAACGTGCTGTCCAGCTGCCCCGGACAGACCGTGCCCGACGGCGGCGGCGTAGTCGCCTCTGCGCAAGCGGACAGCCAGCCTGTGCAGACGCCTGAGCCGGCCCAGACCACGCAGGCGGCCCCGGCACCAGCACCAGCACCGGCGCAGACACAGGCCGCGCCGGCCCCCGCGCCCGCGCAGCAGTCCGGCGGGGATGTCTATTACCGGAACTGCTCGGCCGTCCGCGCGGCGGGCAAAGCGCCGCTGTATCAGGGGCAGCCGGGGTATTCGAGGAAACTCGACCGTGACGGCGACGGCATCGCCTGCGAGTGATCACCAGGCATTACCAGGCAATCGCACGGTGTATCTCGGCGGATCCATGCGCCCGACCGGCAGCCCAGCCAGGATGCCGGTCGGGCGCATTATCTCACCATCGCCGCAGATCGCCGCGACCGATCGCACCAATCCATATACTGGGAGCAAACACGGGTGCCGAAAGGCAATATCACGGGAGTTCGCAAGCATGACCAACCAGCAATTCGAGCCGTTCTATGACGTCAATCTCACCTATGACGACAATTACCGGCGCGGGCCGTTCGGCCTGTTCGCGCAGGCGCTGACGGACGGCGGCGCGGCAGCTTCCAACGCAACCCCTGCAAGCGTGCTCGGCTTCCCGGTGAACCTGCCGTTCGGCATTCCCGCCGGCCCGCTGCTCAACTCACGGTTCACGATCGCCGCCTTCCGCATGGGATTCGACCTGGCCGTGTACAAGACCGTGCGGTCGCGCGCCTGGGGTTGCAACCCCTTCCCCAACGTGCTGGCCGTGCACCCCAAGGCGGCGGACGGGTCGCTCACCCCCGGCAGCCCGGAACTCGACGACGGCGTACTCGCGGACACCCGGTACGATCTGCCGATTTCCATCTCGAATTCCTTCGGCGTACCGTCGCGCGACCCTGACGTATGGCAGCCGGATATGCGTGACGCCATCGCCGCCGCCGGCCCCGGACAACTGCTGGTGCCGAGTTTCCAAGGCTCACGCGTCGCCGGCATGAGCACCGACGAGTACATCGCCGACCATGTGACCTGCGCGCGGCTCGTATGCGAAACCGGCGCACAGCTGATGGAAATGAATACGAGCTGCCCGAACGAAGGCCATAACCGCCTGCTGTGTCACGACCCGCATCTGGTCGGCCGCATCACCGAAGCGGTCAAGAACGAAATCGGCGACCGTCCGCTGATCGTCAAACTCGCCTATTTCCCCTCGGATATCGAGCTCGAGACCATGGTGCGCGAAACCGTCGGACGCGGCACGGCGCAAGGCTTCTCCACCATCAACACGATTTCCGCGAAACTCGTGGACGCTTCTGGCAACCAGGCGCTTCCCGGCGAGGGGCGCGATCGCAGCGGCGTGTGCGGGAACGCGATCCGCGGGGCGGGACTGGACATGGTCCGCCGCCTGTCGGCGATCCGCGAGCGTCTCGGGCTTGATTTCTCGATTATCGGCGTCGGCGGGGTCATCGAGCCGGAGCATTACCTCGCGTACCGTGAGACCGGGGCGGATGCGGTCATGAGTGCGACCGGCGCCATGTGGGATGCGACGCTCGCCCGGCGGATCAAGGCCGCCGTCAACGAGTGAAGCGGCTCATCAGGGTGCGGCAGATCCGCATGGGCATGCCCGCCACACCTGCTTTCTGCTTCTGCCGACGCTGACGGGCATTCAGCGTCGGCAGAAGCAGGGCATCATCAGCATGCGGGACGGCGCTGGTCCCAGAAGGTCTGCACATCGCGTTTGTCGGCGATGGTGAATTCAATGATCTGCTCGAGCACCTCCCACGCGTCGCTGCGCCCATACGGGATCTGGAAGGTCTTCTTGCCTCGCTTGAGATGCTGCTGCTCGATCAGCGGCATGGCGTGCTCGAATGCGCGCGGTTCGGAGCCGACCGTCACATGATTGGTCAGCGCGGTGAACCCGATGATGAATGTGCCATGGTCCATGAACATCGGCTGGTTCCATTTGACTTCGCAGACCAGCTGCGGCCATGTGGCATGCACCCAGTCGAGCAGTTCCCGGAATTCGGCGCGATGCCGCCCGTCGGCAATCGAGTCAAGATATTCCTCGACGTTCGCATATTTCGCCATGTGTTACTCCATTCCGGTCGGGACACGCTCCGGTTTTGTCCGGATGCGGCTGCGCTGTTCCCGTAAGCGTACCGTATCCGGCGCGGTGAATCGCCAAATCGTCAACAGCGAACGGACGTTGGTTTCCGCCCCGGTGATTCCTGAAGCCCGGCGGGAGCGGCACCCCAGAGATGACCGTATCCGCTGGATTCCCATAACCGGCCGTCTGCAATGCGCCAGTAATCACGCATTCTGTCATCCGCGCATACAACGCAAAAGGCCGCGGAACCCGTGTGGATTCCGCGGCCAACAGCGAATACCGTATGCCCGACTACTCCCGGCTACCAATCGGCCCTGCCCACGGCTTGGCCTCCTCAGGCTCGCGCGCGGACTGGATCGGCACGTCCGCCCAGTGCTTGGCCGGCAGGGTCTTCGGCTTGAACGGGAACTTCTCGGCGCGCATCTTCTCGTAGGCGACGATGTCATCCTCATGCTGAAGCGTCAGATCGATGTCGTCGTAGCCGTTCATCAGGCGCCAGCGCACGTAGTCGCCCACCTCGAACGGCAGGGTCACGTCACCGCAGGTCACAGTGCGCGCACCCAGATCGACGGTCATGTCGCGGCCGGGTTCCTCTTCGAGCAGCTTCCACAGCAGCTCGATGCTTTCCTGTGGCATGATCGCGGCCAGCACGCCGTTCTTCGCGGTGTTGCCGTAGAAAATGTCGGCGAAGCGGGAGGAGATGACCACGCGGAAACCGTAGTCGCGCAGCGCCCACACCGCGTGTTCACGCGACGAGCCGATGCCGAAATCCGGGCCGGCGACCAGGATCTTGCCCTGCTTGTATTCGGGGCGGTTGAGCACGAAATCGGGGTCGCGGCGCCACGCGTAGAACAGCGCGTCCTCGAAGCCGGTCTTCTTGACCCGCTTGAGGAACACGGCGGGGATAATCTGGTCGGTGTCCACATTCGAGCGGCGGAGCGGAACGCCGGTTCCGGTCACCACGGTCAGCTTTTCCATAACGATTCCTTTCATCGGCCGGAGCCTGTCTGCCGGCCTTCACCGGCCGCGGGCGTGTTGTCGGCGGCCGGATTGCGCGTTTTTGCGTCTTAGGTTATTCAGCCTGTTCGGCGTGGAATTGGCGGATTACAGGTCCTCGGGGCTGGAGATCGTGCCGCGGATCGCCGTGGCGGCGGCAACGGCGGGCGACGCCAGATGCGTGCGCGAGCCCTTGCCTTGGCGGCCCTCGAAATTACGGTTTGACGTGGAAATCGAACGTTCGCCCGGCACCAGCTTGTCCGGGTTCATGCCCAGGCACATCGAGCAGCCGGCGTTGCGCCATTCCGCACCGAAATCCTTGAAGATCTTGTCGAGCCCTTCACGCTCGGCCTCGAGCCTCACGCGGGAGGATGCGGGCACCACGAGCACACGGTGGATGGAATCGGCCTTATGATGGCCTTTCATGATCTTCGCCGCGGTACGCAGGTCGTCGATGCGGCCGTTGGTGCACGAGCCGATGAACACCGTGTCCACCGGGATGCTTTTCATCGGCTGGCCGGGCTTCAGACCCATGTATTCAATGGCGGACTGGGCGGCGGCACGCTGCTCGGCGTCGGCGATGTCCTCCGGCACCGGAACATTGCCGGTGATCGGCACGCCCTGGCCGGGGTTGGTGCCCCACGTGACGAACGGCGTCAGATCGGCGGCGTTGAGCGTCACTTCCTTGTCGAATACGGCGTCGTCATCGGTCTTGAGCGTCTTCCAGTAGGCGACCGCCTTGTCCCACATTTCGCCTTCAGGCGCGTGCGGACGGCCCTTCAGGTATTCGAAGGTCGTCTCGTCGGGGGCGATCATGCCGGCGCGGGCACCCGCCTCGATGGACATGTTGCAGATGGTCATGCGCTCGTCCATGCTCAGCTTGCGGATTGCCTCGCCGCGGTATTCGATGACGTGGCCCTGACCGCCGCCGGTACCGATCTTCGCGATGATCGCGAGGATGATGTCCTTGGCACTCACGCCCTTGGGCAGCTCGCCCTCGATGTTCACGGCCATGGTCTTGAACGGCTTGAGCGACAGCGTCTGCGTGGCCATCACGTGCTCGACTTCGGAGGTGCCGATGCCGAATGCGAGGGCGCCGAACGCGCCGTGCGTGGAGGTGTGGGAGTCGCCGCACACGATGGTCATGCCCGGCTGGGTGAGGCCCAGGATAGGCGCGAAGGCGTGCACAATGCCCTGGTCGGCATCGCCGAGCGGGTGCAACCGCACGCCGAATTCCTTGCAGTTCTTCTCCAATGTGCTCAGCTGAAGCGCGGAGGTCTTGTCCGGGTTCGGACGGTCGATGTCAACGGTCGGCGTGTTGTGGTCTTCGGTCGCGATCAGCAGATCGGTGTGACGCGGCTTGCGGCCCGCGAGACGAAGCCCCTCGAACGCTTGCGGGCTGGTGACCTCATGCATCAGCATGAGGTCGATGTAAATCAGATCCGGCGCGCCGTTTTCGCCTTGCCGTACGAGATGGTCAGCCCATACCTTTTCGGCCAGTGTGGTTCCCATACTGTCTCCTTTGGCGGAATTTCAACGTTTTCGCCCTAAAATTACTTCAGCCATGCGTCTCCACATGGCCCTCTGTACTCCACTATGTCGGTTTTCGGCGTGCGCCTGCTTTTGCGTTTCGATATGTGAGATGGCATAATCCGGAATATGACTTCTTCCGCAATACGCGTCCCCGTAGGACCAGAACGCTTTGATACCAAGGATTTCATGGGTCCTAACCTCGACCAGAATCAGTCGCAGCAATCCGACGGCGACATCCATTCCGGGGTCGGGGTACTTGACAAAACAGTCAAAATATTGGATGCACTCGAATCCGGGCCTGCCACTCTCGGCCAGCTGGTCAACGAGACCGGGCTCGCGCGCCCGACCGCGCATCGTCTGGCCATCGCCCTGGAGCGTCACCGCTTCGTGATCCGTGACCAGCATGGTCGTTTCGTCCTCGGGTCACGATTCGCCGAACTTGCCGCTGCTGCCGGCGAAGACCGCCTGCTTACCGCATCCGGCCCGATTTTGCAGACTCTGCTTGACCGCACCGGCGAATCCGCGCAAATCTACCGCCGCCAGGGCGACCAGCGCGTGTGCATCGCCGCCGTGGAACGTGCCAGCGGCCTGCGCGACTCCATCCCCGTCGGGGCGCTGCTGAGCATGGAAGCCGGGTCCGCCGCGCAGATCCTGCTCGCGTGGGAGGATTCGGAGCGCCTGCACCAGGGCCTGCGACACGCGAAATTCACTGCCGCCAAGCTTGCCGCCGTACGCAAACGCGGATGGGCGGAATCGGTCAACGAACGCGAAGACGGCGTATGCTCCATCTCCGCGCCGATCCGCAATCCTTCCGGCCAGGTCATCGCCGCGATCTCCATCTCCGGGCCGACCGGCCGCATGGGCACCACCCCGGGCCGCCGGTATGCTCCGCTCGTAATGGCCGCCGGCAAATACCTCACCGACGCCCTGCTGCGCGCCAGCGGCGAGCGCTGAGCTGTCACGCTTTCGCGTCTCTGTAGTCTCTGCGTTCCTTCTGGGACTGCGGGGCGGATGTTCACCCGTCATGGGCCGGTTGCACCGACGCAGGGCGGGTGTTGCTATTCCCGTATCGCGTAGATTGGCTGCCAATCCGCTCGGTGAGGAAAGGATACCGGGGGCATCGGGTTGGGCCGCAATCCGGCGATAAGACGAATCGGCTCTATTATGCGGATGTGAACGGCATGCCCGATCATGGTTGCAGTCGCATCGCGTTCCAGACCCTCCACACCTGCGAGTTCACGTGCCGATTCCTTGAGTACGGAGCCGATACGTGGGCATCTTGGCCGAACCACGGGGTTCCGGAGAACACGCACCATTGATATTCAGCGGTTCCGTGTCATCGTCCGCCGTTGCGCGACCGCCGCGCCGCTCCACACCGGCAAAGTGCCCGGCCGAACTGCATCGTATGGAACAGATACCGGAAAATCCGCCGGCATCAGCAAGGCCGCGCGGGAAAAGAGGGGGGGCTGCCGGGCCTTACCGTCGCCGACAGCCCCGGCAAAAAGAAACCCCGGCGTTTCCGCCGGGGCCAAAGGAGAGAAGAGAGAAGAAGAAGGGTTCAATTATAGTTATGGGGCTTCGGGCGAAACCTCGCCGGTTCGCGTCGCTCCGGAGGGGTTCCGCTTGCCGGTGACTCCTATATAACCAGCCGATGCTTGGCGCAACGATGGGTGTCGCTGGGGGTCTTCTTGCAATCGCATGGCAGATTGTCCAGTTGCATGCAAGAGAGTTCCCAGCTTCATGTCTGCGGCCCGCTACCTGTCCACCCGCACCTCCGCCCGGCTGTGCATTCCACGCAATCGTGCACTACTGTTGGCAGTATGATCGACAAGCAACGCCCCGACGGCCGGCACCGGCCGGTATCCGTATCCGCGCGTCTGGGACGCCTGCAATTCCATGAATCCGGCAAATTCCGCGTCCTGCAGCTTTCCGATATCCAGGACGGCCCGAAAGTCTCCGGCGATACGATACGCCTGATCGCCGCGGCCGCGGATGCCGCGCGTCCGGATATCGTGATCTTCACCGGCAACCAGATCGCCGGGTACGACAGTGCATACGCCGACACGTTCCGCAAACGCCGGTGGCGTACCCCGCTCGAGCGCATACGGCAGAACGAGGCGAGCCGCGAGCAGCTTGACCACACGCGCGATCTGGTGCGCCAAAGCATCGGAGAATTCCTCCAACCTCTGATCGACCGTGGCATCCCATGGGTGGCCACGTACGGCAACCATGACAGCCAGTGCGGGCTGAGTCGCGAGGAGATGGACGCCATCTACCGGGAGTTTCCCGGGTGCCTCAACGTGGAGTCCACCGCGTCTCGGCCCGATTTGCCTCGCACCCGCCCCAGCTCCGGGCTTCCCGATCAACGCATCTACCCCTGCGAGGCAGGTACGCTCGCCATGCCGGTCATGGATGTGGAACGCAAACGCACGGTGCTGGCACTCGCCGTGGTGGATTCCGGTGATTACGCCCGTTCCGGCGGTTATGGTTCGCCTTCACAAGCGGCGTTGGATTTTCTTGACCTCATGCCCGGCGTTTTGCACACGCGCATGATGGTGTTCCAGCATTTCCCCATACCGCAGTATTACCGGCTGCTCAAGTCGGTGCCCCCGAACGCGGCGCACGCCGTAGAGGGATACCGCGTGTTCTCCGGGCACAGCTATGTTCTGGACGAGGACAAGACCCTGCCAGGCAGTTACCTTGGCGAGGGCGTAAGCTGCCCGGACACCGACAGCGGCGAATACGGGATTCTCGCGAAGGAGAACCGGTATTTCGCGATTTCCGCTGGGCACGACCATCGCAATGGTTTCGCGGGCGGCATTGATGACATGCTGATGGTCGCCTCCCCGACCTGCGGGTTCGGGTCGTATGGCCCGGCCCCCACACGCGTGGCCGCGAGACTGTTCGAATTCGATATCCGCCACCCGTACCATCCGCGCACGCAGCTGCTCGAATTCGGTGACCTGGTCGGCAAACCCAACTCGCATAAGACGTACACGTTCGCTATTTCAAGCGAGGCGGACCAGATCGGCGAATCCATGGACCTGCTGCGACGACCCGGATGGTTCGAACGCTTACGACGCGCGCTGCGCAAGCGTTCTGGCAGCAGGCATTGATCCTTGCCCGGGCTCAAGGGGGGCGACGAACAGCCTCCACCGACACTCACAACACGCCCAGCGTCGGCAGAAGATCGTCACACCGCTTCTACCGACGCTGAGACACCGGTAAGCGTCGGCAGAAGGTCACCGCGTCTGTATGCCGTGGGCGCCCTGTCGGACACACATGTAGTCCGTCGAACATGTAGTCCGTCGGACACGCACGTCGGCCTACAGCCCCGGAATCCGGTCGGATACGAGAAAAGCCACCGCTCTCGCGGTGGCTTCCCGTTGGCTGGGGTACCTGGACTCGAACCAAGAATGGATGAACCAGAATCACCTGTGTTGCCAATTACACCATACCCCAATTGGCAGGCGCCGCAGCTCTTGGAACTGCTTCGTCGGTCGTACCCCCGACCGGATTTGAACCGGTGTTGGCGCCGTGAGAGGGCGTAGTCCTAGACCGCTAGACGACGGGGGCGTTTAGTTATCTGTTTACGTCTCTCGACGCAACAGTTGAATAATATACAGCGGATACTTGCGCCACGCAAATCGCCCGACCTCATCGGCGTGTCGAAATACGAAAGCGGTCTGGAACATCACGCTCCAGACCGCTCAATCGCTGCTGTTACAAGGACTCAGCGCCAGTCTCGGTATCTACCGCATCCACCGCCCGCACCAAGCCTCGCGTACAGACATCACAGATGCTCGCGCAGCCCCTTGAGCCGAGCCACCGTCACCGGCTTGCCGATGATCTCCATCGACTCGAACAGCGGCGGGGACACACGACGGCCGGACACGGCGACACGCACCGGACCGAATGCCAGACGCGGCTTGTAACCGGCATCCTCGATCAGCGCCTTGTTCAGGGTCTCATGCAGCGGCTCGGCCTTCCAATCGGCCTCGTCCACGGCCTCGAGCGTGGCGATCGCCTGGTCAAGCACGTCGCCGGCGGAATCCTTGAGCGTCTTGCGCGCATCCGCAGCGGGCTCGATGTACGGCTCCTCGCTCAGCAGGCTGCCGACCATGCCGGACACCTCACCAAGCAGGCGCACGCGCGGCTGCACCAGCGGGGCGGCGGCGGCGAGAATCGCGCGCTCACGGTCGGTCAGGGCGTCCCAGCTGTCGGCGGACACCACGCCGTCGCGGTGCAGGTACGGCACGGAACGGTTGAGGAAGTCCTGCGGCTCGAGCATGCGGATATGCTCCGCGTTGATCGAAATCGCCTTGTCCAGGTCGAAATGGGCGGGGTTCGCCTTGACGTCACGCACGTCGAACTTCTCGATCATCTCGTCCATCGAGAACACGTCACGGTCGGGCGCGATCGACCAGCCGAGCAGGGCGAGATAGTTGAGCAGGCCTTCGGGGATGAAGCCGTTCTCGCGATGCAGGAACAGGTTGGATTCCGGGTCGCGCTTCGACAGCTTCTTCTTGCCTTCGCCCATGACGTACGGCATGTGGCCGAACAGCGGGACTTCCTTCGCGATGCCGAGCTTGATGAGATACCGGTATAGCACGATCTGGCGCGGGGTGGAGCTCAACAGATCCTCGCCACGCAGCACGACGTTGATGCGCATCATCGCATCGTCCACCGGGTTGGTGAGCGTGTACAGCGGGTCGCCGTTCGGACGGACGATCACGTAATCCGGCACGGACCCGGCCTTGAACTCGATGCGCCCGCGGATCAGGTCGTCGAAGGCGATGTCCTCGTCGGGCATGCGGATGCGCAGCGCCGGCTTGCGGCCCTCGGCGCGGAAAGCGGCCTTCTGCTCTTCGGTCAGGTTGCGGTCGTAGCCGTCATAGCCAAAGGCCTTCGGGCGTCCGGCGGCGACATTGCGGGCCTCGATCTCTTCAGGCGTCGAATACGATTCGTAGGCGTACCCAGCCTCGAGCAGCTTGGCGGCAACGTCCTTGTAGATCTGCGTGCGCTCGGACTGGCGGTATGGGCCGTCCGGGCCGCCGACCTCGATGCCCTCGTCCCAGTCGATATGCAGCCACTTGAGCGCGTCGAGGATCTGGTTGTAGCTTTCCTCACTATCGCGCTGCGCGTCGGTGTCCTCGATGCGGAACACGAAGGTGCCGTGCGTGTGGCGAGCCTCCGCCCAGTTGAACAGGGCGGTACGGACCATGCCCACGTGCGGCGTGCCGGTCGGCGACGGGCAGAAGCGCACGCGCACGTCCTTCGGCAGCTCGGGCTTGGTATCCTTGCTTTCTTTGTTGTCAGCTTCGGTCATACGCTCTATTGTGCCGCGCGTGAGGGACGTGGCGCCCGCGGCCATGCCGGGTTGTGGCACCACATGCCGTCACTGCGCCGTCACTGCGCCGTCACTGTGCGGGCTTGGAGAATTTCGCGGCGAGCGCCTCGCGGTTGCGGCGTTCGTCATCCGCCTTGGCCTGGCGTTTGGCTTCCTCTGGATCCCACAGGACATCCTCGGTATGTTTCGTCCATTCCTTGCGGGCCGCCGGGGCGAGGATGCCGGCGAGCGCAGGCAGCGTCGCAGCCGTGTCGCCTGCGATTGCGTCGCCGGCGTATATCGTACGCACTGATTGCAGGGCGTCTTCGGCGAGGAACAACCGGGGGATGGAGAGGGTTTCGCAGAGTTCGTCAGCGGCGAGGACGACGGCGATGATGTCGGCGATGGCAGGTGTCGCCACGGCACGCAGGATACCGTCGGCAGCCACGATCACCGCCGCCAGGCTCCGGGCGATGCGCCGGTCGAGGCTGGATTCGCCGCCATGCCCGGCCTCGATGGCGGCGAGCGCCTGACGGCACGGTGCGAGCGTCGTGTCATCCCATGTCAGGCCGAGTTCGGTGCCGGCTTGGGCGAGCAGCCGGGGGTCCTGGGTCTGCGAGTAGTCGGCCATCGCGTCGCATGCGGCGTTCGCGGCGAGCAGGGCGTCCACGATGCCCTGGGGGCGGCCGGGGATGCTTTCGGCGCCTTCGTACACGTATTCGGCGTCGGCTATGGTGACGCGCTCGCCGGTCAGTGCGGCGGCGATGGCGCGGGTCTGCCTGACTTGCAGGTTTTCCGCGTATTTCGCGTCGTTGCCGAGTTCGCTGGCTTTGGTCAGCGGCCACAGGGCGACGAGTTTCGCGCCTTCCTGTGCCGCGGCGAGCACACCGGGCATGGCCGATACCCGCCCGATCCGGGTTGCCGTGGCCGCTGTGCGTTCCGGTTCATCCGCTGCGCTCATCATGCTCCTTTGCTTGTGCCTGCGCTTTACGCCCTAGCGTACATCTTTCGCCGGGTCGACATAGGTGATGGACAGCATGTCGCCGCTGTCGCTGTCAAAAGTGATGGAGGTGATGGAGGCAAGGGCGGTATGCCGCAGCAGCATGTTGTGTTCGGGGTGCCCGGTTTCCAGCAGGTGCCGGTAGGACCAGATCGGGGATTCGTGGCTGACTGCGATGATCTGGCGTCCCGCGTACTGGCGGACTTTTTCCTGGGCGAATTCGCCGACGCGCTGGGCGATGTGCCGGTAGCTTTCCCCCCAGCTGGGCGTCCACAGGTTGCGCACGAGCTTCCAGTTGCCGTTGCGCCACAGGGCCCCTTCGCCGTGGCCGATGCGCGTGCCGCGGAATTCGTTGCCGGCTTCGATGATGCGCTCGTCGGCGATCGGCTCGAGTGGTTCTTCGCCGCGTTCGTTTCGCGTGCGGTTCAGCGTGTCGAGGATAATGCCGGCGGTTTCCCGGGTGCGGTCGAGCGGCGAGCAGTAGACGGCCGCGACGGTGGTCATCTGCGGGCTGCGCGCGATGTAGTCGGCGGTGGCCTGGACCATGCGGGCGCCGGTGGTGGACAGGTGGAATCCGGGAAGACGCTCATACAGCAGATGGTCGGGGTTGTACACCTTGCCGTGGCGGATGAAATGGATGGTGGTTGCCGGCATGGTTGGCCTTCCTGTGACTGGGCCACGCCTGGTTCGCGTGGCAGGCGGTTCGCTGATTCCAATGTACCGCGTGTCATGCCCGCGCGCGGGCCCGCGAAAGGAAAAACAGCACAATACCGATGTGAGAAAGCCGACACGCCAGCAGATGTACCGGTTCAGTAGACGGTACTATGGCGTCGGACCACAATGGAGCAGGACACCACAGACCGGCAGGATGATCACCACGCAACGCCGGAAGCGCACGCCAACCGGCACGGCACGCCGCGCATGAGATGAACGCACGAGGAAAGACGAGACACGGATGGGCAACACCTTCACCGCAGGAATCAAGGATATCGGGCAACGGGTATTCGGCGGGTACGCCGAACTGCTCCGCATGCCGCACACCGCACGCTTCGCCATCGGCTCGGTCATCGCGTGTATGCCGTTCCCGATGGTCGGCATGACCATCACCATTTCGGTCCAGCATTATTACGGCAACTACGGGCTCGCCGGCGCGCTGACCGCGATCCAGGCGGTCGCGACCGCCATCGTCTCGCCGATCCTGGGCAAGCTCGTCGACCGGTTCGGCCAGCGCCAGGTATCGGTACCGACCATTGTCGTGTGGATGATCGCCTCGATGTCGCTGGTCACGGCCATCACCTCACACGCCCCCGAATGGGTGCTGTACGCCATCGTGCCGTTCATGTCCGCCATCCCGCCGTGGGGCGCGATGAGCCGCAAACGGTGGACGCGCCTGCTGCGGGGAGATGCGGAACGCACCAACCGGGCGCTGTCGCTGTCCGGCGTGCTTGACGAATGCATGTGGGTGGTGGGCAATCCGCTCGCCTCGACCCTTGCGGTGCTTTCGGGCGTGCTCGCGTTCTCGTTCACCGGCGTATGCGTGCTGGTCGGGGCGCTCATGTTCCTGACCGAACGGTCGACGGAACCGCCGTCGCAGACCGATCTGGCCCGGGCTGCCGGGCTGACGCGGGCGCAGTACCGTGAGCGTGAGGCGCGTGAGGCCGCCCGGCTGCGCGCGGCGGACGCCGGTACGGCAGGCTCCGGCAAGACGGCGGGTTCCCAGGCGTTCTGGAGTGCCGGCCTGGTGGCGGTGTGCGTCACCTGGTTCGGGCTCGGCGCATTCCAGTCGGCGGCAGGCATCTCGATCATCGCGTTCGCCACCGAGCAGCATATGAAGCAGTACACGGGCTTCGTGTTCGCCTGCTTCTCGCTCAGCTCGCTGATCGGCGCGCTGTTCTACGGCGCCAAGAACTGGCGGATCCCGCTGTGGAAACGCTTCTACTTCTGCCTGGCGGTCGTCAATCTGGGCATCGGCTCGTTCATGTTCGCCCACAACCTGTGGACGATCATGGTCATCTACCTGCTGATCGGCGTATGCCAGGCGCCGACATGGATCAACGGCAACCAGCTCATGCTGCATCTGGTGCCGCCGGCACGGTTCACGGAAGGTATGGCGTGGATGGGTGCGATGAACTCCATCGGCTCGTCCGCCGGGTCGGCGATCGCAGGACAATTCATCGACCGCATGGGCGCGCATGGCGGGTTCCTGGTGGTGACCGCGTTGGCGCTGGGTTCGCTGGCGGTCGCGTTCATCGGCCTGCGGCAGATCAGGCACAGCACCGAGACACCGACCCTGACCGAAATCACCGTCTGAACACATATCGGGCGCACCCCGCATTGGGATGCGCCCGATATGATTCGCGGCAGACCTTGATTGCAGCCTTGATCATTGCCTTGGCCGTTGCTTCGGCTATTACTTCGGCCAGCCCTCGGGGGTATGCTCCAGCGACCAGCGGCCGAGACGGCCGGCGAAACTGTTGTAGTGCTTCTGCTCAAGCTGTTCGGCGGTCAGCCGGTCATCCGGCTTGCGCAGACGGTTGAACGCGTCCGTATGCGTGCTGTCGAGCAGCCATTTGCGGATGACGAAATTCCATACGGCGACCACCACGGTGGCGACCAGCTTGCCGCCGTTGGTGCGCAGCAGGTATTGCGCATGCTGGGTGATCATCGCGTCCTTGTTCATACCGTAGGTGCTCAGCCAGATGATGGCGTCATTGATGAACAGGCCGATCGCGGACGATACGAAGAAGATCACGATCTCCATCCAGCGCGCCATATCGTCACGGTGCTTGAACACGTATTTCATGCTCGCCAGATAGTTGAACATCAGCGAGATCAGGAACGACAGCGTGCTCGCCAGCACATTGTGCATGTGGAAGACGCCGACAAACAGGTTCAGCAGGCCGAAATCGATGACGAACGCGATGATGCCGACGATTCCGAATCCCATAAGCTGTTCGATGAGTTTTTTCACAATGTTCCATTTAACACGCCATGTCTGACCGTCTGCTGTGCGGTACGCTTTCCATACGCTACGCACACGATACGACGCCGGCGCATACGTAGAATGGGAACGACGAATCCGCAATCCACCAAGGAGGTCCACATGCCCGTCATCCACACCCATGTTTCCGTCCCCACCACCCCCGGCCAGCGCGAAGCCCTGAAAACCGCGTACGGCAAGGCCATCACCGCCGTCCCCGGCAAGTCCGAGAGCTGGCTGATGTGCCCGTTCGAGGACAATATGCCGATCTATTTCGGCGGTTCCGACAGCAAGCCCGCCGCATACGTGGAGGTCAACGTGTTCGGCAATGACGTGCCACGCAGCGCGTGGGAGCAGCTGACCGAGCAGATCATGAAGGCGCTCGACAGCGAGCTCGGCATCCCGATGGACCGCACGTACATCCGCTACACCGCCACCACGGACTGGGGTTGGAACGGCGGGAACTTCTAGTATCCGCCCGTCAAGCGCCGACAGTAGGAGGCCCCGCGCACGTGATGTGCGCGGGGCCTCCTACGATTCAACGTCGAATGCGCTGCATGTGCTGCATGCTGTCAGACGATCTTCGGCATCGGCGTGGTCAGCGAGGTGGTCAGATTGACCTGTACCAGGCCGGCACCGGCGTGCACCTCGACCTTCTTCAGGGTCACGGTGCGCTCATCGGCAGGCGCCGAATCGTTGTCGGTCATGGTGGCCGGTGACTTCACGGCGACCAGCGCCAGATCATCCAGGCTGAACCCGGCATCGGCGCACAGCCGCCCGGCCTCGGCGAGCGACTCGTCAAACCCCTCGCGCTTGACGACGCGCTCGGCGGGCACACCGTACGCACTGCCTGCAACCCAGCGGATGTCATCGATCAGCGGCATGCCCTTGTGGCTGTCCGGGCTGGCCGGAGCCTTGCCGTCGCCAACACCCAGCACATCAACGAATGCATCGAGCTGCGGGACCAGCGCCTCACCGCCATCACGGAACAGGTTGCCGATGATCGGGTCGCGGAACTTCAGGTCCTTCGCGGTCGCGCGCAGCGAATCGACCTGGTCGTCCTCGCCGCTCCACAGGTTGATCAGCGGGAAGGTCGGGATGTTCAGCCCCTCGAGACGCTGCACATGGAACGGGTAGCGCCATTGCAGGGCCGGGTCGTCACGCCAGGTGGTGGCACGGGTGACCACGACCGCGGCGGACGGCCATTGCGCGCCGTACTCGCGGCAGGCGATATCCAGCCACTTCTGGGCACCCGCATCGGCGCCATAGCCGGCTTCGACGATGACAACGTCATGCAGCGCGCAGGCGAGTTCGACGGACACGAGCGTCGGGATGCCGATGGACACGTTCGCGAACGGGCCTCCGTGCACATACACCGGCGAGCCGTTGACGGTCTCGGTGAGCGCCGGCTTGACGGCATCGCCCAGAATGCCGGTGATGCGCCACAGATCGGTGAATTCGCCGAACTTGACCGGCTTGCCGTCCTTCGTGCCGGCGATCATCGCGGCGACACGCTCGGCGATCTCGTCCATGGAACGGGAGAGCACGACAATCTGCATCAGTTCGCACGTCGGGGTGAGCACCACGCGCTCGGCGACATTGTTCTTGCCGGCGTCGACGACGATCTTGCGCAGCGAGCGGGACGGGACCTCGGAGACGCGCGGCACGAGCACGGTGTCGAGCTTGCCTTCGTCCACGGCCTTCTCGGCGAAGGAGACGAGCAGGTTCTGCGCCGCCTCGATCGCGGCCATCTCACCGCACAGACCCCAGTCGATGAGCTCCGGGTGGGTCAGGGACGCCTTGCCGCCGCCGGACGCGCCACCCTTGGAACCGGCCGCGGTGATGCCCATGCTCGGCTGGCGCAGCACGGCGGTCGCGTCGATGCCACGGGCACGCAGCGCGTCGATCAGCGCGATGGTGGTGGTGGTCTTGCCTTCGCCGCGGGACGCCTTCAACGGCGTATCGGCGGTGACGAGCACGATCTTGCCGTGCTTGCGCGGCGCTTCGGGATGCGTCTTGAGATAGTCGAGGTAGCCGTACGCGTCGATCTTGCGGACCAAGCCGTACTGGCGTGTGTAATCCTCGATACCGGTCATGGGGACTCCTTACCTGTCGGTGATACTGCACCGCCGGCGGCCGCCGACGGCAAGTCTGGTCGGGCAAAGTCCACACTGTAGACGCGATGCTACAGCCACAAGCAAGAAACCATGCGCAAGCCCGCATTACGCACGTCTTCACTATAATCGATAGGCCTGTCAGCAACGCCGGGCTGTCCGGAAAACCGATACCGCTTACGGCGAACAGGGCAGATACGGGAAAACCCGCATGCCGGCGGCGTGGACATATCCACACCGCAGACACGCGGGTTGGCTGGCACAGCCGGGAAACCCAAGGCATTCCAGAGGCGTTCCCGCGGCAGGCCGTAGGTCAGTTGTCGGAACGGTTGAAGCCGTTCTTCATCTTCATGCTGGTGATGTACAGCACGGTGTCGAGCAGCTTGTCGGTCTCTTCCTTGATCTGGTCGGCCATGGTCTGGTTCGCGGCGGCGAGCACGTCCCGCACCTCCTGGTCACGCATGACCTCGATGATCCGGTCGGGTTCGAGCGGCTCCACATCGCCATCGAGATTGTCCGCCTCGAACTCGTCCTCCAGCTGCCTGGCCTTCGCCTCGTTCTCGCCGCCGAGACGGGACACCTGCTCGTCGGTCGCGGCGATCAGACGGTGGGCCATGCCGCCGGTCTTCTCCTGATAGCGTTCCACCGCGTTCGCAGTGTCGGAGAAGGCCGCATCGCACAGCGCCGCGATGATGCGATTCTCCCAGTAGAAGTTCTCGGAAGTCACGCGGGTGGTTGTGTCCTCGAAGTACTTCGGGGTTGTGTCCACGTTCGGGAAGAACGGGACCAGCGTGTTGAACGGGTTAGAACCGTAGGCAATCCACTGGATTGCACGGTTGGACTGCGGACGATACGGGCGGATTTGCATGACTGACAGCTGGCTCTGACGGTTGATGCCGATCGTGCGGTACATGTGCCGGGTGTGTTCGTCGCCCAGATGCCCGTACGGGTCGAACGGCGTGCCCTGATAATGCGAGCTGAGCACGTATTTCACGTCCTCGATGGTGATTTTGCGCTCCGGCTGGCGGGCCCACGGGATGTCGTTGCTTTCCGGCGTATGGTCCGCGTCCTTGCCATCCCACACCTCGTCATACGGGTTGAGGAAGCGCTGCATGTACCATGCGCGAGGCGTGTTGTACACGTGGTCGGAATCCGAGTGGGAGCCGAACGCGTCACGCGGGTTGAACGGCGAGGTCGATTCGACGGCGAGGTCGAGATGGTTGTGCTCGATGAACTCAGCAAGATCCGCCGAGCACATGTGCTCTTCTTGGTCGCCCAAGGCGTCGTCCAAATCGAATTCGTCGATGCCCAGCTGGTTCGGCATGGTCACATACGCCTCATCGGGCACGCGCTTGGCGATCCAGTGATGCCCGCCAACCGTTTCCAGCCACCAGATCTCATGCGAATCGGAGAAGGCGACGCCGTTCATCTCGTACGTGCCAAACTGCTCAAGCAGCGAGCCGAGACGCTTGACGCCTTCGCGGGCGGTTTTGATGTACGGCAGCACGAGGGTCAGGAAATCTTCCTCGCCGATGCCGCCAGGGGTTTCGGGCTCGTAGCCGTCCTCGCCGGGCTTGCCTTTGGCCGGGGTGAGTTCGACAAACGGATCGGCGCCGAGCACGCGTTCGTTCGTGGTCAGCGTTTCGGTGGCGCTCATCGCCACGTTCGCCTCATTGACGCCCGCTTCGCCCCAGATGCCTTCTTTGGTGTCGGCGTTCGGCACGGCAGTGTATTGCAACGGATTGTCCGGCAGATCGACTTCGACGTGGCTGAGCACGCTGCGGTAATGCCGCGGCTGTTCGCTCGGGCGAACGACGATGAAACGCTTCGGATTGAATTCGCCGTTGGCGGAATCCTCGTTGCGGGCGATGATGGTCGAGCCGTCATAGCTCGCGTCCTTACCTACCAAAATCGTGGTGCAGGCCATGGTGTTCCTTTCAGTTTTGCCGAATTTCCAAGCCTTCGCGCGTGTCCGACCGTCCGGCCGCACATGGATGACATGGCCGGGGATGCCGGGAATCGCGCAGTTGAACCGAATTGAACCGGTGATTCGGTGGTATCAATCGGCTCCGTCAAGCGCATTGTGTCACGCGGCCCATACGACAGGCCGCATGCGCATGCCAGTTTGAAGAGCCGGCCTCAGGCGCGGCCGGTGAAGAATGCGCCGCCTTGGTCGACCAGGCTGTCGGCCTTGCGCAGGCCGTGCAGCATCTCGTTGAGCCAGAATCCCTGATTCAAACCGGGCAGCTCCTCGCGGGTGGCCCACACCTGCAGCAGGTAGTCGTGGTCCTTGTCCGGCGGCTGCGGGCCGTTATAGCGCATGGTCACCGCAGGATTCGTCGAACCGACGAACTTGCCGGCGTTCGACGTGCGGCCCTGCACCGCCTCGGGGATCATCGCGGGCAGGGTGCGGGAGAAGTCGGCCGGAATCTGCAGGGCGTGCGAATCGTTGAAATCGAACATCAGCGCGTCGACCGGCACGTTGGCGACCGCCCAGTGGATCCATTCGAAACCGCACACCGGGATCGAGTCGGGGTCGACGAGCTCCCAGTGCAGGAACATCGCATCCGGCGCGAGGTCGTCGATGTAGAACGGGAAGGAGACGATGGGCGTGCCGTCCACGCGGTTCTCGGCGGGCGCCTGCTTGGCGAACTCGTCGGGGACGACGGTAAAATCAGCGGAGATTCTCATGGCTCCAGTATCGCGCATCGTGGTGACGTGGAGATGGGCGCCATGCCGGGGCTGGCTGCGTGCGCCCGCGTTCCGGGGACGCTTCAGGGCCGGTCTGTGGCCACTCGCGTTCCATGGTCGGGGTTTCTCGGGGCGATCCGCACCGTGTGGAAAGGATACCGAGGGAATGGCCATGGGACCCACGGTCGGCGATTGGGAGCACGGCGGAATCCCGCGGGTCCTGGGGCGGAGCGTCCCGCACCGCCACCATGAAAGAGGCCCCAGCCCCTCCACACCAGCGCAATCAGGCATCGATCCGCACCGTGTGGAAGGGATACCGACCGCACGGAGCGACACTCGGGGATTCTGGCGGAACGGGCATGGCGGAATCCCGCGGTTTTCGGGAGGATATCCGCCAACGGCACGCCCCGGGACGCCGGTCGCTTTCCCATACGATGGATTCCGGTGGCTGATTCTCATGGTATGGAGCCGATGGCATGGAGCCGGCGCCATAGTCAACGGGCCGACTCCCGACAAGGGAGCCGGCCCGTCCGAGTGCCACCCGGGCGCCGTCCGGGCGCCGTCCAAGTGTCGTCCGAGTGTCGTCCGAGTGTTCAGCGCGTCAGCCCGCGGTCACTCCGCCGGCTTGTAGAAATCGCCGTTGAGCGCCGCGGCGGCCTTCTGCTTGGCCTCCTCGAAGGTGACGGAAGCGAGCTGGGCGCGCACGTCATCCAGGGCGACCGGGGTCATGGACAGCGAGTTGACGCCGATGCCGGCAAGCACGACCGCCAGATCCGGGTCGGCCGCGGCCTCACCGCACACGCCCACCGGCATGCCGTTCGCGTTGCCCGCGTCGGCGATCAGCTTGATGGCGCGCAGCACCGCTGGATGCCATGCGGTCTGGTAGTGGGCCACGGAACCGAGCGTGCGGTCGGCGGCTAGCGTGTACTGGGTCAGGTCGTTCGTGCCGATCGACACGAAATCGGCGACCTGGGCGACCTTGTCGGCCATCAGGGCGATCGACGGGACTTCGGCCATGACACCGACCTTCTTCAGGCCCTTGGACTTGCCGAGCTTGACGAAGTAGTCGGCCTCCCACTGGTCGGCGACCATCGGGACCATCACCCACAGATCGGCGTTGGTCTGGGCGTCGGCGCGCGCGATCGCCTCAAGCTGGTCCTCGAGGACCTTCTTGTGCACGCGCAGCGTCCGCAGGCCGCGCAGGCCGAGCGCCGGGTTCGGCTCGTCCTCGGGGGTCAGGAACGGCAACGGCTTGTCCGCGCCGGCGTCCAGCATGCGGATCACGACTTTCTTGCCGGGGAAGCGGCTCAGCAGCTTGGCGTACGCCTCGGTCTGCTCCTCGACGCTCGGCGGTTCCTCGTTGCCGAGGAACAGGAATTCGGTGCGGAACAGGCCCACGCCTTCGGCACCGTATTCGAGCGCCGGATCGGCGTCCTCCGGCTTGCCGACATTGGCGAGCAACGGGATGAGATGGCCGTCCTTGGTCTGGCCGGGCTTGCCGCGCAGCTCCTTGGCCTTGGCGGCGTTCGCCTTCGCCTCGTGTGCCTCGGCGATCTCGGCCTCACTCGGGTCGACGATCACCGTGCTCTTCGCGGCGTTGACCACGACGGTCTGCCCGTCCTTGATGTCATCCGCGCCCTGGGCGGACACCACGGCCACGATGCCGCGGGCGCGCGCCAGAATGGCGGTATGACTGGTCGGGCCGCCCTGGCTGGTGACGATGGCGAGGGTCTTGCCCAAGTCGAGCGCCGCGGTGTCCGCCGGGGACAGGTCCTCGGCGACGAGCACGAACGGCGTGTCGCTTTGCGGGACGCCCGGGGCGGGCAGGCCCATGAGATCCGCGATGACGCGCTGGCCGACATCATGTAGGTCGGCCGCCCGCTCAGCCTGGTAACCGCCGATGGCCTTGAACATCTCCTCTACCTGGCCGAAGCCTTCCAGCACGGCGCGTTCGGCGGTCTTGCCACCGGAGATGAGGCTCTTGATGGATTCGGCGAGTGAGGGGTCGGAGGCGAACATGGCGATGGCCTGCAGGATCGGTGCGGCCTTCTTGGTGGCTTCGTCGCCGTTCGCTGCTTCTTCGGCCCGACGGTTGAGGTCGGCGTTGACCGTATCGAGCGCCTTGAGCGCGCGGTCGGTCTCCGCTTCAGCGCTCACGCCTGGGTTCCTGGGGGTATCGGAGGGTTCGGGGAGCGGCGCCGCCATACGGATGACGGGACCGACTGCAACGCCACGTCCAATACCAACACCGGTGATGATCATAAGGGCTCCTTTTCGTAGTGCCGGCAGTTCCCGTCAGCGGAAACCGTCCTTGACATACTCACTTCATCGCAAGCATGCGTTTTCTGTCACATCTAACTTTATACTACAAATCCGCGACGCAACGCCGGTAAACGTTTTCTCATCCTCGGAAAAATATGCTATGCTGAACAGTAGCGTCATGACACCCGTGATGACGCGCGGCGGGAGCCACCGCGACCGCCCAATCGAATGACGTAGACTGACGCAAAGGAGTGTCCATCATGGCAACCGCAACCCGTACCGCAATCATCAACGACCCAGTCGGCATCCACGCCCGTCCGGCGGCCGAATTCGCCCAGGCGGCAACCGCTTCCGGCTGCGCGGTCACCATCGCCAAGCAGGGCGGCGCACCGGTCAACGCCGGCAGCATCCTGTCGGTGATGGGCCTGGGCATCAAGCAGGGCGACACCATCGAGATCACCGTGGACGGCGAGAACGCGGACAGCATCGCGGACAGCCTCGTAGCCACGATCACCAAGGCCTGAACCCGGCATCGCCGCCATGGGGCCGGCACCAACGGCACGCCCCACAACCGGTTATCCACCGGCACCTTTGACCTATTCCACATCTCGTCTGGCAGCGAGTCGCGAACCGTCCCGGCAGCACACCGGGACGGTTCGTCGTATATGCCCGCCGCACGGAACCGCATACCGACTGGAGCACCATATGACACCCACACGGGGCACACGGCCGAACGCGTCCATCACCAATGTCGCCGCCCTCGCCGGCGTCTCCATCGCCACCGTTTCACGCGTCCTGTCAGGCAAAAGAACCAAGGACGACGATATCGCCAGGCGGGTGCGCCAAGCCGCCCTCGACCTCGATTACGCCGCCAACAGCGCGGCGAGCGCGCTACGCAGCGACACCAGCAACACGATCGCCCTATCCATGCCGGCCATGCGCGATCCGTTGGCCGCCGGCATCATCAGCGCGCTCAGCGACGCGGCGGGCGACGCCGGGATGCGACTGCTGGTCGCCACCGACAATACCGCAGCCGCTCAGCACCGGCGGCTCAAAGACTTCGCCAGGTACGGCGCGGACGGCATGATCGTCCTGCCATACCAGAACTCCGGGGCGTCCCTCGCGCGTGGTCTGGCGGCAACGGATACGCCCATCATCCAGCTGCTCGGCTCCACCAACCTGCTGCGGCATGACTGGATCAGCATCGACAACGGCGCCTCGACCGAACTGGCGGTCACCCACGTCGTCGAGCGCGGGGCACACACCATCGCATATCTGAGCGACGCGGTCGATTCCAGCGAGGGGGCGGAGACCCTGCTCGCCTTCCAATCCTCGCTCAATCTGCTCCATGCACGCGCTGACAGTGCGTGGATCACCATCGCCGACGGCACGGTGCAGCGCGGCTTTTCCGACACCATGCGGATCTTCGACGGGTTGCGGCCCGGTGACGGTCCGGAGGCGATCATCTGCGCGTCCGCCGATACCGCAATCGGCGCGGTTATCGCGCTGGAGCAGATGGCCATCGACGTGCCGGAGCAGGTCCAGATCGTCAGCCTGCAGGACGGTCCCACGGCGGCGACTTGCACGCCTCCCCTGACCGCGATGCGTGCGCCCTTGCCGCAGATGGCCGCGGAGAGCCTGCGGCTGATCGGCAACGCCCATGCCGCGGTATCCGACACCGCGGCACCCGCCCGACTCCACCGCCACGTGGCGTTCCCGCGGCGGCTGATGGCGAGGGCCTCCACTCGCGCAGCGGCGGACGTGTGACGCCCGTCCCCGGTGCGTCCTCCGTATCGATGATATCGAAGCCTGATTGCCACCGTGTGGAAAAGATACCGAGGGCCGAGCCGGGGACCTTGCCTGTCTAGAGACCACAGATCGGCGGTATTCCGCGGTTCCCGGCTGACCCTGGCCTTCCCGCCCCGCCACGGATGCCCCGGGATGCCCCGGAGTGCCCCACAGCCGCAAAACGACCACCCGAAACCCACCGTATGGAACAGATACCGTGGCACAATGCGAGGCTGTCTCCGACACGGCGAAACCAATCGCCGGTATTCCGCGGTTCCCGCACCTGACGTCTTCCCTCCAGAGCGTCGCGGGCACATCGTCGCCTCCACGGCCGTGCATCCGGTCACCAATCCGCACCGTGTGGAAAAGACACCAAGGCCAAATCGGGCCCATGACCCGCACGCCCACATCAAATCGCCGGTATTCCGGGATTCTCAGCAGGTACGCAAGCATGCCGCCCTATGATGCGCCCCCGAAACCCTCCACAGCCGCAAGACAGCCGCCCGAAACCCACCGCATGAACAGGTACCGTGACGCGGTGCGAGGCACAAGGAGCAGGAAGCGCGGCAACAGCGGTTGCACGGGCAGGGCAGGATCAGGGCGGATCAAGGACCGGCAACGGGAACCGAACCCGGCGGTCCGGGAAAAGGCGCACCGGCAGACGGCATGCCGGCGACGCGGCCGATTAGGCGAGCAGCGCGCAGAACAGCGCCTCGAACACCAGCAGCGGATTGCCGTTGCCAGCGAGCCGGCGACGCGCGGCCGCGATGTCCTCCATCCGGCGTACCGCGTCACGCCGCGTGAGCCTGACCGACAGCTCGGTGATCGCCGTCCGGTTCTCGAGGTTCACCAGTCCGACGGCGTCATCGGCATTGTTCTGCAGCACGGCGACATCCCGGTAGATGCTGGCGACGGTGGTCAGCGCGCGGTCGAGCACATCACGCGAGCGTCTGGTGGCCCGGCGCTTGAGATCGTCCTTCTTGCCGATTGCATGGTAGGCGGAACGCAGCTTGGGCGGAATGCGGTCCTTCTCACCCAAGCCGTTGACACGTCTGAATTCCCGCTCGTCACGCTCGGCTTGACGGTCGACATCGGCTTGGGCCTGCGTTTTGGCGTTGTCGGCGAGCCGGCCGGCGAGCAGCACCGCGTCCGAGGCCCGGCGCATGCCCAGCACGCCGACGACGAGTTCGTCGCGGTCGGCCAGCACCTGGTCGTCCTTGGCATACAGCCGGGCGATGCCGATATGCCCTTCGGCGAGCCGTGCCGCGCGTGCCGCCAGTGCCGGTTCCACGCCGTCATGTTCTTCCAGGAACCGGGCCACCGCATGGTTTGAGGGCACGGCAAGGTTCACAATACGGGTGCGTGAGCGGATGGTCGGCAGCACGTCCTGGGCGCTCGGGGCGCACAACAGCCAGATGGTGTGTTCCGAAGGCTCCTCGATCTCTTTGAGCAGCACGTTGGTGGTGCGTTCGAGCATGCGGTCGACGTCCTCGATGATGATGATGCGCCATGGCGAGATGCTTGGCATCTGTTCGGATACGCCGATCAGCTCGCGGACCTCGTCGATGCCGATGGTCACTTTGTCGGTCGACAGGACGGTGACGTCCGGGTGTGTTCCGGCAAGTACCAGATGTGCGGCGCGCGTCTGTTCCTCGCCGAGCCCGTGGTCCGGGCTTTCCAGCGCCGCGGCGAAGGCCTTGGCGACGTTCGAGCGGCCCGATCCGGGGGGCCCGCAGATCAGCCATGATTGGGCGATGGCCTTGGGGTCGCCGGCGGCGATGGCGCTCAGCTGGCTGACCACGGGCTGCTGCCCGACAATCGAATCCCATACGCTCATGACCGGCGCTCCCCTGTCTGCCGTATGCCGGCGTCTGCCGCCTGGATTGCAGCCGCAGGGCCAGATGCCGCCCCTAGAAGCGTCCGGATATCGGCCTGGATGGTGTGCCAGACATCCCCGATGCCCACGGACGCGTCGACGACCAGAAAACGCTTGGGGTCAGCCGCGGCGAGCCTGAGGAACTCCTCGCGCGTACGGCGCTGGAAATCCGCTCCCGCCGCCTCCATGCGGTCTTCCCCGCGGGCGAGCCTGCGATGGGAGACCGTCGGGTCGACATCAAGCAGATACGTGCGTTGGGGCAGCAATCCTCCGGTCGCCCACATGCTCAGGTCGCGCACATCGTCGGCGGTCAGCTCGCGGCCGCCGGCCTGGTAGGCCAGTGACGAGTCAAGGTATCGGTCCGTGATGACCACTGCCCCCTGTTCGAGCGCCGGGGCGATGACCTGCGCGACATGCTGCGCCCGGTCGGCCGCGAACAGCAGGGCTTCGGTCCGCGGGGCGATATCGCCGCCGTGCAGCAGCATCCGTCGCAGCTGCACGCCCAGCTCGGTGCCGCCCGGCTCGCGGGTCACCACGACCCGTCTGCCGCAGCCGGTGAGGTACGCGCGCAGGCGTTCGACCTGCGTAGTCTTGCCCGCCCCGTCAACGCCTTCGAAGGAGATGAACAGGCCTGCTGGGGCGTGTGCGGTCATTACTGCTCCTTTGTGGCTGTGGTTTTCGTGGTGCGTTTCGCGCGGGTCCTGGACGTCGACGAGGTACCGGCGGCGGTCTTCTTCGCCGTGCTCTTGCCCTTGGCGGCGCGCTTCTCGGCCGTGGTGCGCTTCGCCGTGGTCTTGGCGGCGCTGCGACGGGTGCGGCGCTTGGCCGGCCCGGCGGCGCGCTTCTCGGCGAGCAGGCGGAAGGCCTCCTGCGGCTCGATCGATTCCGGCGTGTACTGCTTGGGCAGGGTGCGGTTGGTCTCGCCGTCGGTGATATACGCCCCGTAGAAGCCGTCCTTGATGGTCACCGGTTTGCCGGTGTCCGGATCGTTGCCGAGTTCGCGCAGCGGCGGCTTGGCGGTCCCGCGGCCGCGTCCACGGCCGTACTTCGGCTGGGCGAACAGCTCCTTGGCCTTGGCCACGTCGACGGTGAAGATCTCGTCTTCGCTGCCGAGCGACCGGGTCTCGGTGCTGCCATCGGCGGCGGTCTTGGTCAGGTACGGGCCGTACCGGCCGTTGTTCGCGGTGATGGCCGCCTGGCTGATCTCGCCGGTTTTCGCATCCGTCTCCTCGACCGTGCCGACGGTACGGGGCAGACTCAGCAGCTGCAGGGCCTGATCAAGCGTGATGCTCTCGGGCTTCATGGACTTGAACAGCGAGGCCATCTTCGGCTTGGGCGCGGTGGTCTTCTTGCCGCCCTTGCGCGTGCCCGGCTTCTCGTCCTGGGCCGCATCGGCGTGCTCGGGCTGCGGAATGGTCAGGGACACGTACGGGCCGAACCGGCCGTTGCGCACCTCGACGATCCCGCCGGTCGCCGGGTCGGTTCCCAGTTCGCGCGGGCCGCCCGCGTTGCTTTCGATCAGCTCATGGCCCTTCTCGACCGTCAGTTCGTCAGGGGCGAGTGTCGGCGGCAGTGAGGCGCGCTTGGGGTTGCCTTCGGCATCCAGATGGTTCATATCCTCCAGATACGGACCGTACCGGCCGACGCGCACATGCAGCCCGTCACCGATCTCAATGGTGTTGATGGCGCGGGCGTCGATGTCGCCCAGCTGGGCGACCTGCTGCTGCAGGCCCTCATGTGCCTCGTCCGCGTTCGTTGCCGCGCCTGCGCCGGAACCGAAATAGAACCGGGTGAGCCAGTCCTTGCCGGTCTCCTTGCCTCGCGCGATGCGGTCAAGGCCGTTCTCCATATCTGCGGTGAACTGGTAATCCACGTATTGAGGGAAGTTCGTCTCCAGCAGTTTGACCACGGCGAATGCCAGCCACGACGGGATCAACGCCCTGCCGCGCTCGTACACGTAGCCACGGTCGATGATCGTGGAGATGATGCTCGCGTAGGTCGACGGGCGGCCGATCTCCTTGGCTTCCAGGGTCTTGACCAGCGATGCCTCGGTATAGCGTGCCGGCGGCTGCGTCTCATGGCCGTCCGCCTTGACATCGTCGGCGGCAAGCACGTCCCCCGGCTGCATCGGCGGCAGGGAGACGTTCTCGTCATCCTTGGCGGTCTTGCCTGATGCCGTCTTCTTCGCGGAGGCACCGTCCGTGGCCGTGGAAGCCGGCTGTGCGGCCCGCTTGCCCTCGCCGGTCGCGCGCATGAAGCCCGGGAATTCGATGACCGTGCCGGATGCCTGGAACACCGCGTCGCCGTGGGAGCCAGTCGGCGCGTTCAGGCGCACGGTCGCGGTCGAACCGGTCGCGTCAGCCATCTGGGATGCCAGGGTGCGCTGCCAGATCAGCCGGTAGAGTTTCGCCTGGTCCGCAGGCACCTTGCGCGCCACATCGTCGGGATCTCGGAAACTGGAGCCCGCCGGGCGGATGCATTCGTGCGCCTCCTGCGCGCCTGCGGTCTTGGTCGCGTACTGTTTCGGCGCGTCGGACAGGTACCTGCTTCCGAAATGGAATTCCACGGCGTGGCGTGCCGCCGCGATGGCCTCCTGGGACAGCGTGACCGAATCGGTACGCATATACGTGATGAAACCGTTCTCGTACAATCCTTGCGCCGCACGCATGGTCTGCCGTGAGCTCATGCCGAGCCGGTTGCCGGCGGTCTGCTGCAGGGTCGACGTGGTGAACGGGGGCAGCGGGCGCCTGCGGTAGGGGCGCGATTCCATGGATTCCACCGTGAACGGCGCCTCACGCAGCGCCTGGGCGACCGTGGACGCACTGCCGGCATCCAACTGGCAGACATTGTCGGCGAACCCCGCCGGTGTGAGCTTGCCATCCGCACCGAAATCCTTGGATGCGGCAAGCCGCTTGCCGTCCAGCTGGATCATGCGTGCATCGAACCGTACTGGCTCGCCTTCGGCACCCGAGGCGGACAGAGTCGCCACGACATCCCAGTACGGGGCTTTGACGAAGGCCATGCGCTCGCGTTCACGCTCGACAATCAGGCGCGTGGCCACCGACTGCACGCGGCCTGCGGACAGTCCCGGCCCCACCTTGCGCCACAGCACCGGCGACAACTCGTAGCCGTACAGGCGGTCAAGCACGCGACGCGTCTCCTGCGCGTCCACCATATGGTCGTCGACATCCCGGGTCTTGGTCAGCGAGGCCTTGATCGCCTCGGGGGTGATCTCGTGGAACACCATGCGCCTGACCGGGACCTTCGGCTTGAGCGTCTGGACCAGATGCCATGCGATCGCCTCGCCCTCGCGATCCTCATCGGTTGCCAGATACAGCTCGTCGGCGTTCTTCAACGCCTCCTTGAGCTGGGAGACGGTTTTCTTCTTCTCGGGGCCGACGATGTAATACGGCTCGAACCCGTCATTGACGTCGACACCGAACTTGCCGAACTTCTCTTTCTTGGCGGCAGGCACCTGGCTGGGCTGGGCGAGGTCGCGGATATGGCCGACCGATGCGAGCACGGTATAGCCATCCCCTAGGTATCCCGCGATCTTCTTCGCTTTCGTCGGAGACTCCACGATAACAAGCTTGGTGCCGGCTGCCATTGCCCCTCCTTAATACTGCTTACGGAACGCCATCATACTCATGGAGCATGGTCAACGCCGTATCTGGTGTGCCGTGTTACTTTGCCGGCGGGGCCGGCGGAGCGCCGACCAGACCGAGTTTCGTCAACGGGGATGCGGTCAGTTGCCGCAGGGCGAGCACCAGCCCGAACACCAGCAGGGATATGCCGCAAACCAGCATGACCGTCGCCGCGCATGCCCCCGCCTGCGTCCATTGCGCCCGCAGCGACAGGCCGGGCTCAATCTGCCACAGCAGGTATCCGCCGTACAGGGTGATCATGATACCGCCGGTGATCATGACGCTGCCCACAATCTGGATACTCGCCGACGCAGTGCGCGTACCGATCCCGTCCATGCCGGACGAGCGCGTGCACGCCAGCATGAGCAGCGCCCAGCCGCCGACAATCAGCAGGCCCATCACCACGTCTGTGGGACGATGCCATTTGGCCGCCACCAGCGACAAGGCCGTAAGCAGGGCATACACCGACCCCGCCGCCGCGCACACCGCACGCCAGGCACGCGGCACCGCGCACACCAGGACGACGGCGGACGCCGCGGCGAGGATGGTATGGCCGGAAGGCGCGGTATTGCTTGCCGAGGAACCGATGTTCTGCAAGTACGGCCGCGGCAGTACGCCCTTGAGCAGCTCGGAACCGTAACACAGCGCCGCGAAGACCGCCAGCTGCCCGAGCAGCCACCAGCGCCGGCGCACCGCGGCGACCACCACGCCGATGACGGCGAGCGCCACGCTGATGATGATGATCGTGCTTGACGCGGTCAGGATGTGGACCATGGCGCGCAGCCAGGATGGCAGCGAACCGTCCAGCAGCGCCCACACCTCATCATCGAAATTCTGCCCGTTGGCGGTCCGCACGCCGAGCCACCATACGCCAGCGGAGGCGGCGAGCAGCAGCAGGCCGAGCACGATGCACAGAACGGTGCTTGACAGGCGCGGACGGACCGCCAGCGGGTCGACCTGGGCGAGCCCGCGGTCCATGTCGTCTACCGCCGGATCATCGGCGGCAGGCCCGGGCAGTTCCGTCTGCGGGGCGTCCGCCGCCGGGCCCGGCTGCGTGGGGAAGGCCAGTGGGCCGTCGAAGCCCGGGGCGTCCGCCGTCTGCGGTTCGAATGGCGTGAACGTCAAGGATGGCCGGGATTGCCCCTGACCGTCCTGCGGTGTCAACGGCTCTTGTTCATTCTCATCCATAGTCACCGACTATACCTGCCATCATTCTGCGTGCCATCGGGAATCCCGGTGATTGTTCACAAGCGCGGCACATGGGTCGGAACCGGATCCGCGCCCGGGTTGTCCTGTATGCTCCGTCGGCCATACGATGCACGGGGACGCACAACGGCAAAAGAAAACCCCCGCACACCCGTCAGAGGCCACTTACCCTTGCTGCATTCCTGCCCTGGGGGAGTTGGGTGACGTAACGCCATGCGGAGGCGTATGCGAGTATACACCATTGTCGGGGACAAGACGAATCGGCATGGTGCGCGTCGCGCCGCGGCCACCGGCTACCAGGGGATGATATTGTCGCGCGAATAGTACACGTATCCCGGTCGCGGGTATTGGCCTGTCAGCTCCTCGATGGTGACCGTCCTGTAGCCTTTCGCGTGCAGCGCGTCGAGGATATGCGGCAGGGCCGCAGCCGTATGGTCGTGGATGTCGTGCATGAGGATGATCGAGCCGGGGCGAGCCTGGGCGGTGACCTTCCATTGGATCGACCGTGCGGTCGCGCCTTCCGCCCAGTCGTAGGAATCGACGTCGTACAGGGCCAGTCCCATGCCGAGACGGTCGGCGAGGTATTGCCGGCTCGCCTCGTCCGCCGCGCCATGGGGCGGGCGGAGCAGGGTGACAGGGCGTCCGCTGGCTTGCGTGATGCGGGCCGAGGCCTCGTCGAATTCCTGGTGTTCGGTCCCTGACTGCATGATCGCCGGAAGGTCGGTGTGGGACATGGTGTGGCTGCCCACCGGCATGCCGTAGCGCGTGTCGTCCTGGATGACAGGCCGGGTGGCGTCGTTGACCGCCCCGCCCACGGCGAAAAAGGTCGCCCGGTCCCCTGCCTGTCGCAGCGATGCCACTATGCGCCGGCTCGAGCCGTCGCGTGGGCCGTCATCGAAGGTGAGCGCCACGCACGCCATGTGCGCGCAGTCGATCCCGTGTTCGGCGTTGCGGGCGCGGACCGCCGCATCGGCCCGTGCAAACAGCTGTTGTTCGGTATCAGCCAGCGTCCCGTATGGCGTATTCGGGTCATCCACGGCCCGCTGGGCGTCATCGATGGCGACGCGTAATGCGCGGCTGGCGCGGGTATCATGCGATGCCGCGGTGTCCCGGGCCAGCTCGCGCACGCCCGGCAGCACGGCCCGGATCCTGCCGGCCGTTTCCTCCAGCGTCTGACCGTCATGCGCCAGTACGCGCACCGCCACCGGATGTTTCGCCCTGTGCAGTCGCCTCACCCATGGTTTGAGTGTCCGGGCCGCATCACGATAGGCATCGACATGCGACCGAAGCGCAAGCGGCGACTGCTTCGCCCGGCATGCGGACGGGACATCGCCGACCGTCTGCACCGATGCCGCGGCCTGCCGGCGCTGCGCTGATGCCTGCGTTGCGACGGCATCGAGCTTGTCCAGCGATTCACGGTCCACGCCCTCCGTGCGGGAGGCGCGGTCCGAGAGCGCGGTGGCCTGACCGGACAGTGCGGCGACATGTTCGTCCATCAGCCGATACGTATTGCCCCATTCCACACAGTCCGCCAGCGCGCGGCGATACCATGCGTACGCGGCCAGGCCGGCGAGCAGGAACACGCTCGACAACAACGCCACGACAAACACCGCGGCGACCGCCAGTCTGACGCCCCGTGCCGGTGCCACGGACACGGCGCGGGGGCGTGTGGAATCCGAAGTCTGTGTGGTATCGCCTCCGGCCGTCATGGCTCCCCCTTCCACGCGGATTCGCGCTGCTGTGCGGCGACACCAGCCGGCCGCACCACTGTCGCATCGCATACGCCGCGATGTCCGGCCATTGTCCCATGGGGCCGTGACGGATCGGCGCCGTGACAGGTTCGCGATCGGCTGTGCCACCATAGGCGGTGCTGCGGGTTCCGTGAGGGAGACCGGCTCACATCGGCAATCCAGTCGATGAACTCCTGCATATGCTGCGGGAGTTTGGCGGGGACACGACATTCCGCGGGTAAACTCCCGGCAAGGGGTTTCAGGGCCGATTTTAAGAACCGCGGGATTCCAACGTTCCTGTTGGGAGATTATTCGCAAGGGCACGGGATTGCGGCAAACTCCCGGCCCCGGCGCGGGAGAATTCCCTCGAATCGCACTATCCGCCAAGTCCTCCCACGATTGCGGGAGACCGGTGCCAAACGCGACCCTCCGCCACCGACTCGTAAATTGCGTTTGGATTGCGTTTGGGCATCGGTGCCGGCACGTGGCCCGGAAAACACGAAAGCCCCCGGATCCGGGGGCTTTCGCATGCTTAAGCTCAGACTAACTTGACCATGCCATTGGCCTCAATAGGCGGCATGGCCGGAGTCTGGAACCGGTTACTCCGCGACGACCTTGACGGTGAAGGAAGCGGAGATCTCCGGGTGCAGGGCCACGGTGGCGGGGAATTCGCCGGTGGTCTTGATGGTCTCGACCTTGATGGACTTCGGGCTGATCGGAGCCTTGTCGGCAAGGGCGGAGGCGATCGCGTCAGCGGACACGGCACCGAAGAGCTTGCCGGACTCGGACACCTTGGCGGCGATCTCGACGACCGTGCCCTCGATGGCGGCCTTGGCGGCGACGGCGTCCTCGCGGGTGGCGAGGGCCTTGGCCTGGCGGGCGCGCTTCATCGCTTCGATCTGGGCGGCGGCACCCTTGGTCCACTTGAACGCGAGACCCTGCGGGAAGAGGTAGTTGCGGGCGTAGCCCGGACGCACCTCGACGACGTCACCGGCGTGGCCCAGGTTGGCCACGGTCTTGGTGAGAATGATCTTGGTTTCAGCCATGTCGATATCCTCCTGTTCAGCGGCCGGTGGTGGCGTACGGCAGCAGGGCCATCTCGCGGGCGTTCTTCACGGCCTTCGCGATCTCGCGCTGTTCCTGGACGGTCACGCCGGTGATACGACGGGAACGGATCTTGCCGCGGTCGGACACGAACTTGCGCAGCAGCGCGACGTCCTTGTAATCGATCTCGGTGATCTTGGCGGCCTTGAGTGGATTCGGCTTCTTCTTGAACGGCTTGACCGGCGGTTGCGGCCTCTTGCGTGACATCTGATGTTCTCCTTATGACAAACTTGATTGATTGCTGGAAGCAAAGCCCGGCGTCAGAATTCCGGCTCTTCGGAGTCGCCGCCGAAATCGTCGCCGGCCCCGAAGGACCCGAAGCTCGATTCCGACTGGCTGGAGCCCGACGTGCCCCACGGGTCGGCGGCGGGGGCTGCAGGCGTCTGCTGGACGGCAGGAGCGGCGGAAGCGCCACCGGCATAGCCACCCTGGTAGCCTGCGCCACCCTGGTAGCCGCCATTGCCGGCGAACCCACCGTTGCCGGCGTTCCCCGCATTGCCCGCGAAACCGCCGCGGTTGCCGGCGAATCCGGAGCCTGCGCCCTGACGGGTCACCTGTGCGGTGGCGTACCTCAAGGACGGGCCGATCTCATCGACCTGCAATTCGACGACAGTGCGGTTCGACCCGTCCTGCGCCTGGTAGGAACGCTGCTGGAGCCGGCCCTGCGCGATGACGCGCATGCCCTTGGTCAGGGACTGGGCGACATGGTTCGCCAGGTCGCGCCAGGCGGAGCAGCGCATGAACAGCGCCTGCCCGTCTTCCCACTGGCCGCTGTTGCGGTTGTAGGTGCGCGGGGTGGAAGCGATGGTGAAACTCGCGACCGTCGCCCCGCTGCCGATGGTGCGCAGCTCCGGGTCGGCGGTGAGATTACCGATGATGGTGATGGTTGTTTCGCCTGCCATGACGCTACCTTCTTACCTGTTGCTACCTGTTGCACACGTGCCTGGGCGGCTCACGGAGCCTTGCTCAAGCAATGCTGAACGACTTACTTATCCTTGCGGAGGATCTTCGTGCGGATAACGGACTCGCTGAGGTTGAGCAGACGGTCGAGCTCATCGCTCGTGGCCGGCTCAGCGGTGTAGTTGACGACAACGTAGTTGCCTTCGGTCTTGCCCTGGATCTCATAGGCGAGCTTGCGGCGGCCCCAGTAATCGGTGCCGTCGATGGAACCGCCCTCCTTGGTGACGATCTCCAGATACTGCTCGGTCAGCTTCTTCAGACCGCGCTCATCCAGCTCAGGATCGGCAATGAACATCAGTTCGTACTTATGCGCAGACATCACCCACCTCCTTCGGACTAAAGGCCGCGGACCTTCCACGGCAGGAGTGTGTATGCGACTGCCCGCAGGTGCTGCGGACAACCCTGCCAGCATACTCCCGATGCCTGACTTTCGGTGTCGGCGACGCGGCGCGCCCGATTTGCCGCCCACCGCGAAACCACGCGCGTCGGCTTATGCCCGAGCCTTGTTATATTAGGTGATGTTCCAATCCCATCAATCGACCGCAGGGTCGGGAAGGCGCAATATGTCGGCAATTCTCGAAGGCAAACCGGACAAGCGATTGGCAGTGGTCACCGGACGCGCCTACCCGCAGCTCGCCCAGGAGACCGCCGAATACCTGGGCACCCACCTGCTGGAGACCACCGCATACGATTTCGCGAACGGCGAGATGTACGTGCGGTTCACCGAACCGGTTCGAGGCGCCGATGTGTTCGTCATCCAGTCGCACACCGAACCGATCAACAAGTGGCTGATGGAGCAGTTCATCATGGTCGACGCGCTCAAGCGCGCCTCCGCGAAGTCCATCACCGTGGTGGCGCCGTTCATGGGGTATTCGCGCCAGGACAAGAAGCACCAGGGGCGCGAGCCCATCACCGCGCGGCTGATGTTCGACCTGTTCCGCACGGCGGGCGCCGACCGCATCATGACCGTCGACCTGCACGCCTCGCAGGAGCAGGGCTTCTTCAACGGCCCGGTCGACCATCTCACCGCCATGCCGGTATTGCTCGACTACGTGCGCAATTCCATGCCCATGGAGAACGCGACCGTCGTCTCCCCCGACGCCGGGCGTATCAAGGTCTCCGAGCAGTGGGCGGCGAAGCTCGGCGGCCTGCCGCTCGCCTTCATCCACAAGACCCGCGACACCACGCGACCGAACCATGCGGTCGCGCACGGCATCATCGGCGAGGTCGAGGGGCGTGACTGCATCGTCGTCGACGACATGATCGACACCGCCGGCACCATCTGCGAGGCCGTACGCACCTTGCGCGAGGCGGGCGCGAAAAGCGTCACGCTCGTCGCCACGCACGGCCTGCTGTCCGGACCGGCCATCGACCGGCTCAAGGATTGCGGCGCCCGCGAAATCGTACTCATGGACACCGTCCCCGTGCCCCAAGGCAAGCGCCTGCCCAACATGACCGTACTGTCGGTCGCGCCGCTGCTGGCGGCGGGAATCCGCTCCGTGTTCCAGTCCGGTTCGGTCACCACGCTGCTCAACGGGCTGCCGGACGACATGCGTCCGCGCAATATCTACGCGTGAAGAAGCAGACGCGAAAACGCGATGGGGTGATAGCCCGGCCACAGGGGCGCAGCGCCGCATCCCTACGGCCGGGCCGAAACCGGCCGACCACGATATGAAAGCCGGCCGAATGCTGAGCACGCGTTCTGCTAGCATGGCCCGCACACGTACACGACCGAAAGTTCGGGCATTGTACTGCGCAGTTACCCTTGCAATCGAAAGGCCATAATGTCACAGAAAATCAAGGTCGGCATTCTCGGCGCAACCGGCATGGTCGGGCAACGCTTCGTCACCCTGCTCGAAAACCACCCGTGGTTCGAGCTGGTCACCCTCGCGGCATCGGCGCACAGCGCCGGCAAGACCTACGAAGAGGCCGTCGGCGGACGTTGGAAGATGGAAACCCCGATGCCCGAATTCGTCAAGTCCATGGTCGTCAAGGACGTGGCGGACGTCGAGGGTGTCTCCGCAGGCGTCGATTTCCTGTTCTCCGCGGTCAACATGCCGAAGGACGAGATCCGCGCAATCGAGGAACGTTACGCGAAGACCGAAACCCCGGTGGTGTCCAACAACAGCGCCCACCGCTGGACGCCGGACGTGCCGATGGTCGTGCCGGAGATCAACCCGCAGCATTTCGAAGTCATCAAGTACCAGCGCAAGCGGCTGGGCACCACGCGCGGATTCATCGCCGTCAAGCCGAACTGCTCGATCCAGGCATATACGCCGGCCCTGGCCGCATGGAAGGAATTCGAGCCGCACGAGGTCATCGTCAGCACCTACCAGGCGATTTCCGGCGCCGGCAAGACCTTCAAGGACTGGCCTGAGATGGTCGGCAACATCATCCCGTACATCGCCGGCGAAGAGGCGAAATCCGAGAAGGAGCCGCTCAAGGTCTTCGGCCACGTGGACGACGCGACCGGCCAAATCGTGCCGTTCGAGGGCCCGCTGCGCATCACCTCGCAGTGCATCCGCGTGCCTGTGCTCAACGGCCACACCTCCACCGTGTTCGTCAACTTCGGCAAGGACCCATCCAAGGAGGAGCTGGTCGACCGCCTGGTGAACTACACGAGCGAAGCCGCCAGGCTCGGCCTGCCGCACGCGCCGAAGCAGTTCATCCAATACCTCGCCGAGGACGACCGTCCGCAGGTGAAGCTGGACGTGGACTATGAGGGCGGCATGGGCATCTCCATCGGACGCTTGCGCCCGGATTCGATCTTCGACTGGAAGTTCGTGGGGCTCGCGCACAACACGCTGCGCGGTGCGGCCGGCGGTGCGCTCGAATGTGCAGAAATGCTGCACGCGCTCGGCTATATCGAAGCGAAGTAAGGTCGCGTCGGCGGCAGCCGACACTGATCACGGCGGTATCTGCCCGTCTGTGTATGCCATGGCATGCGCGGATGGGCGGATACCGCCGTTTATTGTTCCTGCAGCCTGCCTGTTTGACGGGTTCTGTATGTCACGGCATACACAGCCATCCCGATATGGGAAAGATGGTCTGTTATACCACTCCATATGTCGGTGCATGTATGCCGGGGCATACGCACACCGACGCAGCGATACCCCGGAACACGGTAAGACACCAGGTAGCGCGGCAAATCGCCAGCCAGCAGGTCACCCGTGCCGCAAAAACAAAAGGAGCGTCTGTCACCGGTACATCCCGGCACAGACACTCCCCTTCATCGGCTCCGCCGTTGTCCGGCAGAGCCATCACCTCGCCTGCGGCTCAGCGGCCGGTGCCGCCGTAGACCACGGCCTCCACCTGGTCGGCGTCAAGGCCGTAGGCGGTGTGCAGCGCACGCACCGCGTCATCGAGCTGGTCGAGCGGGACCAGGGCCGCGATGCGAATCTCCGACGTGGAGATCATGAGCACGTTGATGCCCGCGTCGCTCAGCGCGTTGAAGAACTTCGCCGCCAGACCGGCATGCGTCTTCATGCCCACGCCGACCACGGCGACCTTGCCGACGCTCGTATTCACATCGAAGGACTGGTAGCCCAGATCGTCATGCTTGTTCTGCAGCAGCTCCTGCACATGTTTGACGGCGGTCTCCGGGACGGTGAAGGAGATGTCCGCGGTGCCGGTGGAGGCGCTCGCCTGCACGATCATGTCCACGTTCACGCCGACCTCGGCGAGCTTGGTGAACACCTTCGCGGCCATGCCGGGCTCGTTCGGCACGCGGCGTACGGTGACCAGCGCCTCGCTGCGGTCGTGCGCGACACCGGAGATGACCGGGGTCTCGGGGCCCAGGTCGGGGAACAGGTCGCCCATGGATTTATTATCGTTCTCGTTCATTGTTTCCTCGAATCAGTGCAACTTGCGGTAATCGTTGCGGTCAGTGGGACAAAGGGGTATATGCGGCCGGCAGCGGACGGGACCGGGACCGGCCGGCCAGACTATTCGCGTGTGAGGTTCGGCACCGACGCCGGGCTGACGCCCTCAGGCAGGATCAACGTGCCGTTGCGGTGGGAGAAGGAGCTGCGCACGTGCAGCGGCATGCCGAAACGCTGCGCGTATTCGACGCATCGCAGGGCGAGCACCTTCGAACCGCAGGACGACATCTCGAGCATGGACTCATAGTCGATGACCGGGATGCGACGGGCGGTCGGGACGATACGCGGGTCGGCGGTGAACACGCCGTCGACGTCCGTGTAGATCTCGCACACGTCGGCGCCAAGCGCGACAGCCAGCGCGACGGCGGACGTGTCGGAACCGCCGCGGCCGAGCGTGGTGGCGTCGCCGTCCTCGTTGATGCCCTGGAAGCCCGCGACGATGGCGACGCTGCCCTTTTCGAGCGCGTGACGGACACGGTCGGGCTTGACCGCGCGGATATGCGCCGCACCGAACCGCGCGTCCGTCATGAACCCGGCCTGGGAGCCGGTGAACGAGTACGCGTGCGAACCGGCGGAATGGATGGCCATGGACAGCAGGCTCATGGAGATGCGCTCGCCTGCGGTCATGAGCATGTCCATTTCACGGGCTGGCGGGGTCGAATCGATGCTCATCGCCTGGTCGATGAGGTCATCGGTGGTGTCTCCCATAGCCGAAACCACTACAGCAACGTCGTTGCCCGCGTTCTTCGTCTCGATGATACGCTTGGCAACGCGCTTGATCGAGTCAGTATCGGCGACCGAGGAGCCGCCGTACTTCTGCACGATAAGAGCCACGATTGTCCAATCTTCTCTAAAGGAATGTCCTGCGCCTGTATTGTACGCAAGTGTGATGATTATACGAGCCGCGGAATACGGCCGGATACACGGTGACCAGCATGCGGAACGGCGTGGTCACGGGACGCCTTGGGTCGGCACGGGGGCAGGCGGCCGGCTCAGGCTTCACGGCGGCCGGTCAGCGCCCTGCCGAGGGTGATCTCGTCCGCGTATTCGAGGTCGCTGCCGACAGGCAGGCCGCTGGCGAGCCTGGTGACCTTGATGCCGAGCGGCGACAGCAGGCGGCTGAGATAGCTGGTGGTCGCCTCCCCTTCGATGTTCGGGTCGAGCGCGAGGATGATCTCCTTGATGTCGGGGTTTTGCAGGCGTTCGAGCAGCTTGGGGATGTTGAGGTCGGCGGGCCCGACGTTGGCCATCGGGTTGATGGCGCCGCCGAGCACGTGGTACAGGCCGTGGTATTCGCGGGTGCGTTCGATGCTCATCACGTCCTTGGGCTCTTCGACCACGCAGACCATGGACTGCTCGCGCCTGGGGTCGGAGCAGATCGGGCAGGGGCTGGTCTCGCACACGTTGCCGCACACTTCGCAGAACCGGACTTTTTCCTTGACGTCGATGATCGCGTCGGCGAGGTTGCGCGCCTCGTCCTCGTTCGCCGACAGCAGGTAGAAGGCGATGCGTTGCGCGCCTTTCGGCCCGATGCCGGGGAGTTTGGCGAACGCGTCGATCAGGCGCTGGATCGCGCCATCGTATGCCAAGGCCATATTGTCATGTTCCTTCCTGCCGTAAAGATCGCTGTATCATCGGCGCGCCGGTGCGCCGCGGGGGTGCCGGTAGCCCGGTTTTCGGCGGGCCGGCGCGGCGGGCGCCGGCTATTGCTGGGCCGGGCCGTTCATGTCGTTGCGGCGGTTCGGCGGCTGGAGGTTCTTCGGGTTCTTCGGGTCGTCCGGGGCGAACTGTTCGACCGTTTTCACCTCGAACAGCTCCTTGAGCTCGTCGACGCTGAGTGCTGTGGCGGTGCCGAGCGACTCGTCGTTCAGCGAGTACTCGTCCTCCTCCGGGGGGACCGGCGCGGCGGCGGGGGAACCGGTCTGCCGGGCGGGGTCGGCGGCGCCGAAATCATCCGGTTGCCGGGCCCACGGGTCATCCGGGGGCTCGACGGGGTCCGGCATATCCTGCGGGTTGTCGAACGGCTGGGATGGCGTGTGCGCCTGTGCCGGAACGGCCTGCCACACGTCACCGGCATCTTGGGGGGCGCCGGCGCTGCGGGCCTGTATGTCCGCCGGCGGCATACCGGTGCCGGCCCTGCCTTGGGTGTTGCCGGGCGATGCCGCGGCCGCCGCGGGGGCGGACGGTACCGCCCATGGGTCGATGCCGTCGCTGATGTCGGGGACGGCAACGTGCTTGCCGTGGTGTCGGGGCGGTACGGAGGAGCCGGATGACTGGGCCGCAGACCGTGTTGGGGTATCTGGTTGCGCGGAAGAGCCCGACTGCGACGCACCGGGCTGTGCGGTACCTTGCTGCGCGGAGCCGGGTACGGGCAGCGGCTGCATCCATGGGTCATCCTCGTCGAGCATCTGGTCGGGCTTCAGCATCTGGCCCGATGATGCCGCCGGTGCGGGCGCCTCGGGCACAATCCCGACGGCAACCGGGGCGCTGGCCGCGGCCGCGGAGACGCCTGTATGGCCTCGGTGGCCCGGGTCATCCGGGTCCTGCGCACCGCCGTCCGCCTGCGCCGGGGTCTTGGTTTCCTTGCCGGACGCGCCATGCATCCCGACCGTCACCGCCGCAAGCGTGGCGGCGCTCTGCTTGGCCCGCGCGAGCGCGATCTCGCGTTTGACCTGGCTGACCTGTTCCGGTGACATTCGCCTGATGGATTCGACGGTCTCGCCGTTCGCCGCGGTCGGGGTCGGCGAGATGTGTGCTCCTTCGCCGAAGACCTGCCTGACCACGTCCTGCACCACGATTGACGCTTTCCTGCCGTCGTAGGCTTCGTCGGAGGATACCGCCAGCGCGAACGCATGCTGGTCGATCGGCCGGGCGAAGGTCATCAGCAGCTTGGATTTGCCGGCCGGCCCGGCAAGGAGGCGTACGGATGGCACCTGCTCGTGGCCCACGTATTCGCGCACATCCGACGGCAACGCGTTGAGGACCTCCTGCCAGCGTTCTTCGACACTGCGGGCGATGGAAGCCGAGCTTGCCGCGGCGGCGGGTGCGGCGGGTGACGCAGGTGACGCCGCAGGGGCGCCCGCAGCGGTTGGTGCCGGAGCCGGCGACTGCGCGGCGACCGTGGCCGGCTGCTGCCGCGGGTCCTGGCCGGAGGCTCCGGATGACCCGGACACTGGGGACACCTCGGACGCATGGTCGACGTCCCGGCGTCGCGCCGGAGCCTGTTCCCTGTGCTTGTTCCGGGACGAGTCGATGAAACCGGTGCGTACGGCCGGCCCGTCCGCCTGCGGCGACGCGGCACCGGTCTGGCCTGCCGCGGCCGCCGGGGTACCGGACGTGCCGAAAACATGCTCCTCACGGCCGGCAAGCAGGCGCGCGGCAAGCAGTTCCAGCCGCATACGCGGCGACGTGGCACCGGCCATGGCGCCGAGCGCGTCGTTGATGGTGTCGGCGATGGCCGTCAGTGAATGCAGTCCGAGCGCTTCCGCCTGCCGGTGCAGGTCGGCGATGTCCTCGACCGCGGCATCGTCGCTGAGGACGCTTTCCGCACGCTCGCCACCCAGGGTAAGGACCAGCAGGTCGCGGACGCGTGCCAGCAGGTCTTCGACGAAGCGTCGGGGTTCGAAGCCGCCGACGACGACTTTCTGCACGACCCCGTACAGTTGTTCGCCGTCGCGGTCGATGATGGCGTCGATGGCTTCGCCGACCAGGGAGTCGGGGGTGAAGCCGAGCAGGGCGATGGCGGAATCATGTGAGATAACGCCGTTCTGTGAGCCGACCATGAGCTGGTCGAGCACGGAGAGCGTATCGCGTACCGAGCCGCCGCCGGCGCGCATGGCGAGTTTGAGGACGCCGGGCTCGGGCCTGATCTGCTCCTTGTCGCAGATCCGCTCAAGGTAGGGTCCCATGATTTCAGGCGGGACCAGACGGAACGGGTAGTGGTGGGTGCGGGAGCGGATGGTGCCGATCACCTTGTCGGGTTCCGTGGTCGCGAAGATGAACATCACGTGTTCAGGTGGTTCCTCGACGATTTTCAGCAGCGCGTTGAACCCCTGTTGGGTGACCATGTGCGCTTCGTCGAGGATGAAGATCTTGTAGCGGTCGCGCGCGGGGGCGAATCCGGCGCGTTCACGCAGTTCGCGCGCATCGTCGACACCGTTGTGGCTGGCCGCGTCGATCTCCACGACGTCGATGGATCCGGGGCCGCCGGTAGCCAGGTCCTTGCAGCTGGGGCATTCGCCGCACGGGTGCGAGGTGGGGCCTTTCACGCAGTTCACGCATCGGGCGAGGATACGGGCGGAGCTGGTCTTGCCGCATCCGCGCGGCCCGGAGAACAGGTACGCGTGGGTGAGCCTGTTCTGGTCGAGCGCACGGCTGAGCGGTATGGTCACCTGGTCTTGCCCGATGACCCCGTCGAACGTATCGGGACGGTACCGTCGATACAATGCCAACGCCATGTCCAACTCCTTACATATGCAGCGACCGTGCTGTACCAGCATACGTGGCACGCGCTACCTGCCCGCCTGTACCGCTACCCCGGTGGTCAACGGGCCGAACGCGCCACACCGGTCAGCGGCATGCGACGGGCCCGGCGCGTGCTGTTGCGCCGACCGTCGCGTCCAGCCGCCCGCCAAGCCGATGGTCGACGCTCACGGTGACGTCCTCGCCGTCGACCAGGCATGATGCCATCATGCCGCCTTCCGCGCTGACGACTCGGGCGGCGGTCAGGCACGGATCGCCGGCCCCGTAGGCCATGGCGCTGGCGGCCGATACAGCCGCCGTGTCCGCCATGGTGCGCGCCTGCCTGGAGGCGATCCATACGCGGCCGACCATAGCCGCGGCCAGCAATGCAAGACAGGCGACACCCAGGACCATCAGCATGAGCACGGTCCCCGACCCACGCTGCCTGGCGTGTGCGGCGGCGCTCACGAGACCGCCCCGCTTGCCGACCCCTCGACCATGGCCGGCAGGAGGTCCGTCGCGCCCGGAACAACCGGGCACTGCGTGTGCGCAGTGACCAGTCCCCCATCCTCCGATACGGCGACAGTCGTGCCCTCCCCCGCGACCGCGATTGCGGCCGCCGACGCGATGCCCCGCGCTTCGGGGCCGGTGGCGGGCACGCGGGCGACCACCAGTTCCCGCACCGCGGCGGATGCGGCATCCTGGCAGGCCATCGACGTGGTCACTACGCGGGTCATGGACAGCAACAAGATCATGAGGACCATGGCGACGGGGAGCACCATCGCGAATTCCGCGGTGATGGCCCCCCGTTCGCCACGATGCGAGCACTGATATGAGCGGCGTCGCGCAACACCGGTATCCCCCGACCGTTGTTCCCCCGACAATCGTGTGAGTTCCGGAGCCGATACGTCAATCCCCCCGATGACGGCACGGCGATCCCCCGATACGCCGGTCATCCCCCGTCCGGCGTGATGGCCACCGGCAGGCGCCACGAACAACCGTTCATATACGTTGCGCATCTCAGCCCTTCTTCAGCTCCATCGCGCCTTTGATCAGGTTGATCACCAGGGTGCGTACGAGATCCGATTTGATGACGGCGAACAGGACCGCGGCGAAACCGCAGGCCGCCACCAGGACCATCGCGTACTCCGCGGTGGCGGCCCCCTTCTCCGGTTCCATCGCCATCAGGCGGACTCTCGCGTCGATCATGCATGCCTGTTCGCGCGCCTTGCGCGCGGCCGTGACGGGCGCCCGCCGCATCGCCCCTATGAACGACCGGCCGTGTCCTGTGGCTTGCTGGATGTGTGTCATGGCGTGTTTCCTTTCATCTCAACCCGGTACCCGGGTATCGCCCGCTGTGGCGATACCTCCCAGTGTGCCGGAGCCGGGGCGTGAACGGAACACGGTCCGGTGATTGTGGTCAGAAGTCGCCGGTTATCCACATCACCGGGATCAGGTTCGCACGCCGCGAACGAATCAGCCCATCATCAGCGACATGGCGGTTGGCACGACACCGACGGCGACGAACGCCGGCAGGAAGCACAGGCCCATCGGCAGCAGGATCCTCACCGACAACGCCGCCGCCCCCTCACGGATGGCATGGTCGGCCTCACGGTCAGCCCTCCGGATAGCCAGCTCCAACCCCTGCACGGGCGACGAGCCATGCTCCCAGGCATCGCGCAATCCACCGCCGATCAGATCACACACCGGCAGACGCCCCTCCCCGGCGGACCGCCAAGCATCCTGCCACGCGCACCCACGGCATAACGCCGCCGACACCGAACACAACACCTTCCCCTGAACGCCTCCCACCGCAGCACCCACGGATTCAAGGGCATACGGGATCGACGCGCCACCACGCAAGGCGACGGCAAGCATCTGCAACACCAGCGCCTCCCCAGGACGGACGCCCGCATCCGCCGGCCGGCCGCACGCACGGACACGATACGACGCAGACGGCCCCGCCCGCCACAACAACCACCACAACGCCACACACCACGCCGCGAGCGCAGCATACACGGGTACTATCTCCACACCCATTCCCAGCCTCCCCGCCAGTCACCCCTGATCAAGCATCGCACGCAGCATCGCACGCACCCATAGCGCACCGGACACATACCCGCCGGCCCCCAGCATCAGACACACCCATCCCGCAGGCGAAGCGCACAGCACCGCCAGCGGGTTCGCGCCGAGCAGCATCCCGAACGCCCACGTGCCGGCCGGCAAAGCCAGCAGCAGTTTCACCGTCGCCTTCGGCATCGCAGCAGCCTGGGCGACCAGCCGGTCACGGCCGACCGCACGGCGGAACGACACCCCCACCGCATCCAGGCATGGACCCAGTTCACAACCCAACCGTCCGCTCAGCCGCGCGGCGGCACACACTTCCACGGCAATCCGTTCAAGATACGCCGACTCGCCGTCACGGGCATGGCCGGCAAGCGCCCGCACCACCGCGAACCGGTCCACCGCCCGCACCGGCTCCCGCCCGGACAGCCTCGACAAGGCCTCTTCCAACATACCTCCCGCACGCACACCGGCAGCCAGCATCGCCAACGCGGCATCCAGGCCCATGGCGGTCCGCGACTCCGCCCGCCGCGGATCGACGGCGTCATCCAACCGCCACCGGCGGAAGGCACGGTCCCACCACGGCAGCAAAGACAGCGCCGCACAACATCCGGCGGCCAGCATCTGCCATGACACCATCACGCCTCCACCGCCTTCGGCGGGCAGCCACGCCACGACGTCGTCGCCGACGCCAGCCAGCGCGCCGCGAAATCCTGCCACCCCTCGATAGCCAATGGCCGTCCCGCGCCATCCCACGCCAGCAACGGCACCCCGACCAACGCGCCACGGACCAGCCCAAGGGTACCCACCTGCGCGATATGCCGCCCCACGGGCGTGCGCTCCACATGCAGCACTACGTCGAACGCGCCCTGCGCAAGCATACACAAGGCGCGCGCATCAAGCCCCGCCAGCAACCCCAACGAGGTCAGCCGCGCCGGCACACGCTCCAGACAGTCCGCATGCAGCGTCGTGGCACCCCCACGATGTCCGGAATTGAACGCACGCAACAGATCGGCGATCTCCTCGCCACGGCACTCGCCCAACACCACACGGTCAGGACGCATACGCAACGTCGCCTTCACCAGCTCAGGCAAACCGATCGCCCCAGCCCCCTCGATATTCGCCTCACGCGCGACCAGCGACACATGATTGCCACCTGAGACCGCCGCCAACTCGCCGAGCTCCCGGACCTCCTCGACACTGACGATGCGCTCGCCGATATCGCAGCGTCCGAGCAGCGCCTTGAGCAAGGTGGTCTTGCCGGCTCCTGTGCTGCCGGTGATAAGCATGGAGGCGCGGCCGTGCACCAGACCGTCCAGCAGGGCCAGCCATGCCGGCGGGAACATGCCGGCGGCGCACAGGGTTTCCAAGGTCGGCGGCAGGCTGCCGGGCAGGCGGATCGAGATCGAGGCGCCTTGCGGCACAATCGGCGCGACGACGGCGTGGATGCGGATGCCGTCCGCCGTCGACGCGTCGGCGATCGGGCAGGCGTCATCAAGGCGGCGGCCCATCTGCGCGCACAATCGCACGGCGTAGTCGCGCACGACTTGCGGCGATCGGAATGGCACGGCGATACGGCAGGGCAGCATGCCGGTACCGCGGTCCGCCCAGACGCCGCCGTCACAGGTGACGGCGATATCGGTGACCTGCGTATCCTGTGCCAGCCATTGCAGCGGACCGAAGGCGATGGACAGCGTCCTACGCGGTCCGGGCACCGGGCGTCCCGCCTCGGCGGTGTTCCCGCCCGCATCACCGCTGCTGCGGCTCATACGCCACCTCCCGCTCTCGGGAGTCAAGCCATGATGCCACCGCTCGCAATGCCTTCGCGTTCGCCCGGTTCGGCTTGAGCAGGCCTGTTCCTTCGAGTACCGCCGCGCACAGTCGCGCATCCGGGCGGATGGTGCCCAGCATGTCGATACCGAGATATTCCGCGGCCGCGTCTGCGTCCAGCACACCGCGGGCGGAGGTGCGGGCGGCAGCAGGCCGGACCCCGACCAGTGCGATGTCGTCGCCGCTGACGGTACCTGCCTCGCCTTGTCGTCTGCGCGGCAGCCGGTGTCTGCCGTCCGGTGTCATCCGACTGCCGCTGCCGGTCAACGCCTCGATGCACGCCTGGGCGCGAGCGGTACCGAGCACGGACAGCTCGACCAGCAGGATGACCGCGGCGCCTTCGAGCGGCAGTGTAACGGCATGCCCGGGAGCATGCCCGGCACGTCCCGCATCGACGACCACGATGTCATAGGCCTCGGCCAGCGCGCACACCGCCACGGCGATCTCCCAATCCTGCGGCATCGGGTCAATCCACGGCCGGCTGGACAGCACGCCGACGCCATCCCATGTGGCCAGCCGTCGGCGCAGCGCCCCGCCATCCACCTCGCCCAAGGGGGCTGCGACGGCGTTGAGCAGCACCCCGAGGTCGCTTTCCATACCGAGCAGGATGTCCAGTCCGCCGCCGGCCGTATCGGCGTCCACCAGCGCGCAGTCACGGCCATCGCGCAGTGTCCGCGCCAGGAGCGCCGAGAATGTGCTGACGCCGAGCCCGCCGGAGGCTGACAGTACCATCACCGCATTGGGCGCGCGGTATGTCGGAGGCGGGCATGACATACCGGGCGAATCCGCTCCGGTCCGGTACGCCCGGGGGCCGCCGGGGCCCGTATGCCGGCGGATGGCCTGCCCTGATTGATGAATGTTGATATCTGATGTCATACCGTTCAATCGAACACGGTACGGTCGGGCGAGCGCCACCCGGAACGGCCAATGTGGTCAAAAGATGGCGGCCGCGGGCGGCAGCATGCCGGGCCGTGTATGCCCGGGCATACGCAATCCGACGGATGCCGCCTGACACCACCACCTTCCAAGGTGTTTTCCGGGTTGCGTATGCCGCGGCATGCGCGACACGCCGGATTCGACCCGGCATCACGGCTGACGACGGGGTTCTGCCGGCTAACGCATGCCCGGGCATGCGCGAGTCGGCAGATGCCAGGCAATCTTGCCGTTCCTCTGCGCCTTCCATCAGGCTGAGTATGTCACCGTATACGCACCGAAATGGAACGTCTCAAGCAATGACTTTGGTTCCTGTACGCCCCGGACAAACGAGAAGGCCCGCCGAAGCGGGCCTCCCGTACAAGGATCAACCGAGCAGAATCTCTTCACAACACCATCGTTGTAACGGTAAGTCTTTCCAATGCCCGTCCAACGTAACAACCTTTCGTGGCTATACACTACTGTGGGCTTCTGCTCTGTTAAGTTTTCCTTGTAGTTGCTATTATGCTCCGATTCACGTGCCGCGCAACCCGGGTACACCGCACCAAGCGGATTTGTTTGATTCTTTGCACAAGTGTTCGACGGCACACCCCAACGCCGTCAACCTGCTGCGTTCTGTGCGTATCGAACCGGTCCACGTGTGCGATTGTGTGCACACCGCAAGACACGCCGGTCACGCCGCCCCGGCGTCGTCGCCCCAAATACACCATATGCGCACAAACCCGCACCCGAGCGCACACCATCCACGGCCGGGCAACGGCAATCCGGCGCAACACGCCCGAGACACGCGCGGAATGTAAACAGCGGCTAAATTTTCCACGTTTCCCCAAGACAACCTGAAGACAAGTGCCTAAAGTAGGAGTATGGCACAAATTTTTGACGCACCCTCGAAGGCGATTCTGCGCAGCCAGATAGCTGAGCACATCGCCGAGACAGACAAGAACGACAAGCGGGAGACCCAGGAAGGCGAGCAGCCGCTGCCGCCAGACCGGTTCTTCGACCGCGAACTCAGCTGGCTGAAGTTCAACAAGCGCGTCCTCGAGCTCGCCGAGAACGAAGACGTTCCGCTGCTCGAACGCGCCAATTTCGGCGCGATCTTCGCCTCCAACCTCGACGAGTTCTTCATGGTCCGCGTGGCCGGCCTCAAACGCCGCATCGACACCGGCATCGCCGTCACCTCGCCGAGCGGCCTGAGCCCACGCCAGCAGTTCCGCGCCATCAGCGAACAGGCCCACCGCCTGCAAGACGAGCATGCCCATTACATCATCGACCATATTCTGCCGGCGCTCGCCGAACAGCATATCGTCCTGCTGAGCTGGGACAAGCTCACCACCGCCGAGCAGGAGCGCCTGTCGCGCTACTACCGCCAGCAGGTGTTCCCCGTGCTCACCCCGCTCGCCGTGGATCCCGCGCATCCGTTCCCCTACATTTCCGGCAACTCGCTGAACCTCGCGGTGCTCGTCGAGAACCCGACCAGCGGCAAGACGCATTTCGCCCGCGTGAAGATCCCAGGCAACCTCAACCGTCTGGTCCCCGTCGACGATCTGACCGATGAGGAGAGCCGCGAAGAACGCTACGGCTTCATCACGATGGAGAACCTGATCATCGCGCACCTGGAATCCCTGTTCCCGGGCATGATCATCAAAGAGGCGCGGTCCTTCCGCGTCACCCGAAACGAGGATATCGACGTCGAGGAAGACGACGCCGAGAACCTGCTCAACGCGATGGAGAAGGAGCTGCTGCGCCGTCGTTTCGGGCCGCCGATCCGTCTCGAGATCTCCGACGCGACCAGCCCGTTCCTCTCCCAGCTGCTCGCCGATCAGCTGCGTGTCAGCGCCGACGAGGTCTACCGTCTGCCCGCTCCGCTGGACATGACGGTCCTGTTCGAGCTGCAGGCCATCGACCGCCCGGACCTCAAGTACCGCCCGTTCATCCCGATCACCAACCGGCAGATCGCGGAAGTCGAATCCAGCCATGCACAGGACATTTTCGCCGCCATCCGCGAGCGCGACATCCTGCTGCACCACCCCTATGATTCCTTCTCGACTTCGGTGCAGGCGTTCCTCGCCCAGGCGGCCGCCGACCCGAAGGTGCTCGCCATCAAGCAGACGCTGTACCGCACATCAAGCAATTCGCCGATTATCGACGCGCTGATTGACGCGGCACACGCCGGCAAGCAGGTCCTCGCGCTCGTCGAAATCAAAGCGCGTTTCGATGAGGACGCGAATATCATGTGGGCCCGCAAGCTTGAACGCGCGGGCGTGCACGTGGTGTATGGCATCGTCGGGCTCAAGACGCACTGCAAGCTCTCGCTTGTGGTCCGCCAGGAGGCCGATGGCCTGCGCCGCTACTGCCACGTGGGCACCGGCAACTACAACCCGAAGACCGCCCGTCTGTACACCGATCTCGGTCTGCTGACCTGCGATCCGGTGGTCGGCCAGGATCTGACCCGCCTGTTCAACCAGCTGTCCGGTTACGCGCCGAAGTCCAGCTTCCACCGGCTTCTGGTCGCCCCGCGTACCGTGCGCACCGGCCTGATCCAGCGCATCCGCCGCGAGGAGGATGCCGCGCGAGCCGGCAAGGAGGCGTGGATCAAGATCAAGGTCAACTCGATCGTCGATGAGAAGACCATTGACGCGCTGTACCGTGCGAGCCAGGCGGGCGTGAAGATCGATATCGTCGAGCGCGGCATCTGCGCGCTCAAGCCCGGCGTGCCCGGCCTGAGCGAGAACATCCGCGTGCGTTCGATCCTCGGCCGGTTCCTCGAGCACAGCCGCATCTACGCGTTCGCGAACTCCGACGGCCCGCAGATTGGCGAAGGCCCGATTTCCGGCCCCGAAGTGTGGATCGGTTCCGCCGACCTCATGCACCGCAACCTCGACCGCCGTGTGGAGGCGCTCGTGCGTATCACCGCGCCGGAGCAGGTGGATGAGCTCATCCGTTACGTCGATTTGCAGATGGCCGATTCCACGGTCTCGTGGCATATGCAGGCGGACGGCGCGTATGTGCTGCATTCGCGCGACGAGGAGGGACGCCCGCTGGTGGACAGCCAGGAATACCTGATCCGCAAGCACCAGCGCAAGCCGGGCAACAACACCTTGGCTCACTGACACCCTTGGGGCCGTGTGTGTGCCATCGCACGACCCCACCCATGGATGATGGCGGCAGGTCCGTAAGGCCGGCCGCCATCATCCATGTCCGGTGATCGGCGGGCGGGCATAGGGCGTTGCGCTATCCCGCGCATATGGCGGGACCGGGGCATGACGGAGGAATATGACGGAGAGGAGCAAGCATGCCAAGAATTGTTGAGGCTGCGGGCGGTATCATCTACCGCACGCGCAAGGACCTGCCCGGGGTGATGAAGTTCTCCGACGACGGCGGGCTTCCCGAAGGCGCCGACCCGGTTTCGACGCTCGATGCGATCGAGGTCTGCATCGTCCACCGCCCGAAATACGACGATTGGAGCTGGCCGAAAGGCAAGCTGGAGAACAACGAGACCCATCGCCATGCCGCCGTGCGTGAGATGGGCGAGGAATCCGGCGTGCAGGTGCAGCTCGGGCCGATTATCGGCGATATCGAATACCCGCTCGCCGACGAGGGGCGACGCAAACAGCGTACGAAAGAGAAGACACTGGACCAGAAGCATGTGGTGTTCTGGATGGCGACGCCGATCGACGACCAGGAGGCGCAACGCCGCCGCTCGGCGTTCGGGCCGGTGCTGCCCGCCGACAAGGATGAGATTGACACGGTGGTATGGGTGTCGGTCCAGCGTGCGCGCAAACTGCTGACCCATATTCTTGACCGCACCGTGCTCGACCGGTTCGTGGCGTTGGTGAAGGCCGGAGCGGCGCAGGCCCATACCCTGCTCATTGTCAGGCACGGCAAGGCCGAGGCGCGCAAGCAGTGGAAGGGCGAGGACGGCAACCGGCCGATCACGCCGCGTGGCGCCGCGGCCGCGTTCGCGCTCGGGCGCGAGCTGGCTTGCTACAGCCCTGACCGACTGGTCAGCTCGCCATGGCTGCGGTGCATGCAGACCATCGAGATCTTCTCATGGCAGACCGGATTGCCGATTGTCACGGCCGACGAACTGACCGAGGACGCGTTCGCCGCCGCTCCGGAGGCGGCATGGCGTCGGTTCAGCCAGGAAATCGACCACATGTTGGACACCAACATGGACACGGCGGTGTGCATGCACCGCCCGGTCATCGGCGGCATGTTCACTCACCTGCGGGCATTATGCGCTTCCGAAACACTGGCGAAACGGCTTATTGCGAAATCCCCGTACATGCCCACCGGGTGTGCAACGGCGTTGGCTATTATCAGGACGGACGACGGTCCGAAAATCATCGACATACAGAAAGTGGGCCCACTTGTCTACTGACTCCTCCCGTTCCGGATCAATCCGGTCCAGCAGGTCGGGATTCCTGGCATCACCGTCGGGCTCATCCCGGCCGGCACGCCCTGCACAGCTTGATCCGGCAATCCTGGACCATCTCGGTGGAGGACTCGACCCGGAGAAAATCAGCGAGATGAGCCACGCCTCCGCCGCGGCCCTGCTCGACCGCGTACATCACACCGAAGACCCCCAAGTCGTACAGCGTGTCATCACACTCGTGGACACGGAAGGCGTGGACATTATCGCACAACTGTGGAGTGACGCGGAACCGGATTCACTGCCCGGCATCATGTGGCGCCTGTACATGCTGCGCACGTGGATGCAGCGCAACCGTGAGCAGATTGCCCGCCTGTGGCGGCTCGGCGAGCCGGTCGCGACCTCGGCGTCCGCCATCGCGGGCGTCGATGAGACCCCGGATGCCGCGGATATCGCGCGGACCGCGGACTCGATCCTCTCCGGCGCGTTCACCGGGGATTTCGCCGTGGCACTGGACCGGGCGGGCGCGTTCACCGATGTCATCGCCGCCGGATTGCGTCTCCAGGCGAAGCGCATCACCGCCGCGGGCAAGGAACCCGCCCCACAGCCAAGCGGGGAGAACGGGGACAGCGGCGTCCGAAAAGCCCGGCATGACGCGCAGACCCGCACCGCGCGGCTCATGCACACCGCCGCGAACCTGCTGACCACGTCACGCGACTTCCGCGAGGGCGCCCACCTGTGGCGGCGGGGACGGCTGGAATAGCCGCCCGCCCGTACCTGCCGCCCGCCCGCCAGTCACGCCACGCCGGAGCGGAGGCCCTGCCGGATACCGCTATACTGGGGTGTTGCGTCGGGCCGTGCTTAAGCCCCGGGCTCCATTTGTTGCCGCTGCGAGCGGCGTTTGCGCCGACAGGCGCTTTCGCGGTCCGGCGCATTCCCCTTGTGCTCGAATGCGTCCGCATATCATGCCGCTGCGTCCGCGTATCATGCCGCCACGCCGCGGCGACGGTTCGCCCAATCACGCCGATGGCGCTAATCTGGAAGCATGGAATTGCATGTACTCAACCACCCGCTGGTGGAACACAAGCTCACTGTGCTGCGTGACAAGAACACGCCGTCCAGCACCTTCCGCGAACTCATCTCCGAACTCGTCATGCTTGAAGCCTACGAGGCGACACGCAACCTTGACGTGGTCGACAAGCCCATCGAGACCCCGGTAGCCCCGATGATCGGCAAGCATATCGCCGAACCCCGCCCGATCATCGTGCCGGTGCTGCGTGCAGGCCTGGGCATGCTCGACGGCATGACCAGGATGATCCCGTCCGCCGAAGTAGGCTTCCTCGGCATGAAGCGCGACGAGGACAACCCGACCAAGCAGATCACGTATGCGAACCGTCTGCCGGAGGATCTCACCGGACGCCAGTGCTTCCTGATCGACCCGATGCTCGCCACCGGCGGCACCTTGGTCGCCGCCACCCATTATCTGGCCGAGCGCGGTGCGAAGGACGTCACCGCCATCAACATCATCGCCGCCCCGGAGGGCCTGAAATTCGTGCAGGAGCAGATCGATCCGAGCATCGATTTCAAGGTCGTCGTGTGTGCCGTTGATGAGAAGCTCAACGACAAGGCGTATATCGTGCCTGGTCTCGGCGATGCCGGCGACCGCCTGTACGGCGTCATCGACTGAACGACGGTGGTAGCCGGCCGGTAGCCGGCGTAATACCACGGAAGCCGGGGAGTCCAGCACTTCGCTGGGCTTCCCGGCTTCCGTATTCCTGCGGTATGGCAGGCTCAGGCCTGATGCTCCCCAGGGTCGGGAACGAAAGCCTCGAAGATGTGGCGGTCGAACCACCGGTCGCTGATTTCCAGCTCCGCGCGGCTGCGAACCGTCCACGACACGGCTGTCGCGCCCATCACGCGGGTGGCGCGCATCTGCGGAAGATTGCCGCCTTGCCAGTCATAGGCCACGAAATCAGGGCGGCTCATCCAATCGAAACCGAGCAGGCCAGCGAACCAGCCCTTCCAGTCGGACTGACCCGGCTGCGGCGGCTCGGCAAGCTGGCCGCGGCACACCTCCGGACGATGCTTCCGATACCATTGCACCGCCGCCGGGTTGAAGGACTCGATCACATACTGGCCGTCATAGCGGCGCAGCAGCTCGTCGCCGCGCTGCATCAGGGCTTCGTCGCGCTCGCCCCACAGGGAGTTGTCGTCGAACTTGTACTCCACAATCAGCGGTACGCGGCCGTTGACCACGCGCAGAACATCCGCGAACAGCGGGACATGCTGGTAGTAGCCGTCCGGCGCGGTTTGCGGGGTGGACGGCTGCCCGCCGGCGAAATCAATCCGCTTTGCGGCGGCGTCACCGGGGGCCGCGGGGGCGGGGAACAGCGGGATCCTCGTCAATTCGTCATAGGTGAGGTCTTCGATTCTGCGCGGGTCGCCAGCCACACGCAGCAGGTCGCCGTCATGCACGACTACGACCTGGCCGTCACGCGTCAGCTGCAGATCCAGCTCGATACCATACCCGGCCTCGCACGCGGCGGCGAAAGACGCCAGCGAATTCTCCGGGGCAATCGGGCCGGACACGAGTGGCGAACCATACCCCGCCTGCATGGCCATGCGGCGCGCCAACGCCACGTATTCGCCGCTTTCCGCCGCATACTGCTCGGTCAAGCCGGAACCGGCATCGTGCAGACCGCGATGCGCGTACCATACGTGCGGCACGACGGGTACGAAATTGTTGCGTTTGTCGTTGAATGAACGAGGCGCGATGGCCCATGCCGCAGCTCCGGCCGCGGCGGCGGCGCCGACCAGCAGATGCGTCAATTGCTTATTACCGGACATGTTTCCTCCTCGTGGACATGCTTATTCGAGCCTACCGTACCGGTCGAACCAATATCGGGGAGTCCGGTGAACGCAGCGTGACCATCCGACAAACCGCAGGAAACCCCGCCACCGGGCGCCCGCCCAGCGTAACCAGTTTGTGAACGTGCTGAATGGTTAGGGCGGGCGGCTCGATTCAGTGCTTCTTTTTGCGGCCTTTGAAATAGATGTCGAACACGATCCACACCGACAAGATGAACGCGATGACATACCCCATGAACCCGACCACGGGGATACCGAAGATAATCGGCTTCATGCCGGCGTAATACACAATCGACGAACCGATGAACAAGCCGACCACAATCAGCGCCATCGTCAAGCGATTGACCATATCGCTCAGCAGCTTGAACGGCTCATCGAATCCGACGAGCTGCATATTGGCACGCAGTTGGCCGCGAGTGAGCATCCGCGAGGCGGTTTTCATCTCAGCGAGCGCTTGCAACGCGCCGTGCAAGGCCTTATGCCCCTCGATACCGAGCGTCTGGACCTCATTCTCGATTTCGGCGAAGTTCGTCTTGCTGTTGGCGATGTGCTGGGAGATGATCTCGATCATATTGACGTCCGGAATGAACTCGTCCAGCAGCCCTTCCAACGTCACCAACGCCCGGCCGACCGTGGTCACCGAACTGGGCACCTCGATGCCATGGCGTTGGGCGAGCTGGGTGAGCGACGCGATGAAACTTGCGATATCCAGCTCGTCGAGGTCAACCGTGCCGTATTCTTCGACGATCAGATCAAGATCCGCAAGCAATTCCGGGTAGTTATCCACCACGGCGCCCGTCGTCGCGAACCGCAGCAACCCGTCGGCCAGCGCCGGCGAATCCTGCTTGGCGACGGCGAAAATCATATCCTTCATCACCGTGCGGGTCTTTTTATTGAGTCTGCCGGTCATACCCAAGTCGATCAGGATGATTTTGCCGCCGGAGATGATGATATTGCCCGGATGCGGGTCGGCGTGGAAGAACCCCTCGTCCAGCACCTGAGTCGCGTAATTATCGACAAGTTTGGTGCCGATTTCCTTCAGATCGTAGCCTTTGGCGACAAGCGCACCCGGATGCGACAGCGAAATGCCGTCGATATAATCCATGACGACCACGTGTTCAGTGCACAGGTCCATATATGGTTTCGGGCAGTCCATATAGGCGAATCGCGAGCAGTATCGCTTGAATTCCTGCAAATTGCGGGCTTCGACCAGAAAGTCCGTCTCCGATTCGAAGGTGTCCCACAGTTCTTCGACGACACCTTGGAAGTCGACGACCTGCGCGTTGTGCATGATCTTCGCAGCTCCCCTGGCGATAGTGCGCATGATGGACACGTCTTGCGCCATGGTTTCGCGCACGCCCGGACGCTGGACTTTGACGGCCACATCCTGCCCGGTCACGAGGGTCGCACGATGCACTTGAGCAAGCGAAGCCGAGCCGAGCGGAGTCGGGTCAATCGATTTGAAGATATCTTTGACCGGTTTGCCGTACTCGTGGGACAGGGTGTCCAGCACGGTCTGGTAGGGCATCGGGTCGGCGTTGGCCCGCAGTTTGGCGAGTTCGTCGCAGAAAGATTGCGGCAGGATCTCCGAGCGCATGGACAGGATCTGCCCGACTTTGACGAAGGTGGGGCCGAGCGCTTCGAACATGAGACGCATGTTGACCGGCGTGAGTCCGTGAATCGCGTCGAACTGGTTGGCGATCCGGATGATCTGGTCGAGACGCTTGAGTTTGCCACGCCGGGTGAGATGGTATTTTTCAGAGAAATCGTTCTTCCGGCCGCTGAACAGGCCGATTTTTTCGTCGGCATATGAAGGCGCGGCGCCCGGGGCTTCCGGTTGGGGATCATCGTGCGCGAGCGGCGCATTGTCAGGCGAGGCGTCACCAGTCGCGGCGGCGTCTGAGGCGGTGTTGCCGGCGTCGGAGGCGGCGGCGGTTTCACCGGGAACGGTGCTCTCGGAAGCCGCGTTCCCGGAAGCTGCATTGTCAGAGACGGCACCGGAAGCAGCAGCGCCGGAAGCGGCCGCATCGTCGCTCCTATCAGACGCGTTCTGCGTTTCCGCTCGCTCTTCCGGCTCAGGCGCTATCGGCCTGCCGGATTCCTGCTTCGCGACATCGCGCGATACCTCGTGTTGATCGTCTGCCATATCAGCCATATGCTACTGCCTGACGCCGGGCATGCCACATGCCGCCGTCGGCCCTGCCGCATGTCATGGCACGCGACGAAGGCGGACGGCGGCATGGCAGCCGGCCGGAGTCAGTCCTTCTTCTCGTCGGAAGCGGGCTTGGTTTCCTCAGCCTTCGCTTCCTCGGCCTTGTGCTTGAGCTCGGCGTTCAACGCCTTGCCCTGTTCGACGGTGATCTCGCCTTTCTTCACCAGGTCGTCCACGATTTCCTGGCTCTTTTCGACCGTGGTCGCCAAAGCGCCGACACCTGCGAGGAACACCTTGTGCAGCAGGCCGTCGTTGAAGTTGAAGTCAGCCATCATTACCTCCTTGTATCAGGTCCTTGTACGCTCCACCTTACTCCACGAATGTCACGGGCGTGGGGTGACACTCCCGGATGCGCGTCGCGGGCGGGATGCCTGGCCGTGCCCGGCGTTTATCTGGGCCGTGAGGCGGCGACCTCGCGCGCATGCTGCGCGATATCGTCGATGCTGCGCAATTCGGATGCCTGCCGCTCGTCCGGCTGCGGGGAGAACGCGCCATACCGCCGTTCGACGGCGACCCGAATCAAGCCGTCCGCCAAACGAGGGTTCTTCGGCAGCACCGAACCGTGCATGTACGTGCCGATCACATTGCCGAACCGCGCGCCTTCGGTGTGGTCGGTGCCGTTGTTGCCGGTGCCTTCGGCGTCCACGCGACCCAGCGGCTTGGTGTCGCCGGCCAGGAAGGTCTGCCCGGAATGGTTCTCGTAGCCGATGATGTCGCCGAACTCGCTACTGTGCTCGACCAGATTGCCGATCATGCGGTGTTCGCGGCCCACGGTGTATGCGCCGAGGATGCCGATGCCGTCAAGTCTGGTGCCGTCCACGGTCTCGAAATACTCGCCGAACAGCTGGTACAGGCCGCAGATCATGAGCATCGGCACGCCGTCCGCGGCAAGCTTGCGCAGGGTGTCCGCGCGGGCGAACAGGTCGTCGGTGATTTTCTTCTGCCCGTTGTCCTGCCCGCCGCCGCCGAGGATCAGGTCCACATGCTCCGGCCACGGGTCGCCCTGGTTGTATTCGTGGAGGACCGGGTCGTAGCCGTACAGCGACAGGCGGCGCATGACGGTGAGCACGTTGCCCCAGTCGCCGTAGATGTTCATGTCTTTCGGGTACAGGGACATGACGTCGATGCGGCGGTCCGGGCGCGTGCCGGCCTTGGTATCCGCAAGATTCCGGGTCGCTTCGTTCACTGCTGGCATGACAAGCTCCTTCGTGTGTTCGCTGGTTCCGTCCATGCTTGATGGCAACGGTAATGGCGTCGGCGATACGTCGTATCCGCGGTCATCTGCCGACACCGGCATCCGCGACATCGGTGATGTGCGAGAGTTTCGCGCGCGTGCGCAGCATCGCCGTGTACGTGCAGTAGATGCGTTTCGGCGTGGTCGGGTCGGCGGCGACGAAATCGGCGACCGCCTGTTCAAGATCGGTGTCGACATGCTTGACCGGCACCTGGTCGTATTTCAGGCGCAAGGCCATATCCCAGGCGCGCGTGCCGGACACCGCCGCTACTCCGGTGCCGCGCAGGCCGGTGAAATCAACGTCCCACAGCCAGCTCATGTCGCGGCCGTCGGCGTATTCGTCGTTGATGATGATCATCGTGTCGTGGCCGGCGGGCGGGAACGAGGCGAGCGACAGGCGGAAGCCCATCGGGTTCTTGACCAGCAGCAGCTCGACAGGCGTGCCGCCGACGCTGATGGTCTCGCCGCGGCCGAACGCCGGGGTCACGCGGGACAGCGATTCGATCAGGCGATTGTCCGGGACGAGGCCTTGCGGGGTGTCGGCGGTGACCGCGCGCACGACCGTCGCGGCTGCGGCTGCATTGAACAGGTTGTAGACGCCTTCGAGCCTCACGGATGTGGCGATGTTGTGGCCGGCGATCCGGTAGGTGGCCTCGTGGTCGCCTACGTGGGTGAGTGTCACGTCGGCATTGAGGCGGTCGGGGGTGCAGGCGGCCGAAGAGGTGGCGGAGGCGATGGTCTGTGCGTCGGTGGACCGCATTTCGACATCCTGTACGTCTCCTGCATGCACGTCAGCGGACTGCATGTCGGCATTGTGCATGTCGTCATCGGATGGGAAATAGCTACGCAACGCCTGGGACAGGCCGAAATAGCGCACCTGCACACCCGGCTGCACCTCGTCGGCGAGCCGTGCGATACGCGGATCCTCGCGGTTGAGCACCACGGTTCCGGTGGTCGCGCGCGCCACATGGGCGAGCAGGCGGGCGGTGTTGTCGATTTCGCCGAAGCGGTCAAGCTGGTCGCGCATCACGTTGAGCAGCAGCGCGTATCTTGGCTTGATCTGGCGGACGAAATGCACGGCGTACGCTTCGTCAAGCTCCAATACCGCGATATCCGCATGCAGATGCCCGAAGGCACTCACCTGGGTGAGCAGGGAGGAGACCACACCGCGCGTGAAATTCGAGCCGGTCGGGTTCGTGAACACGCGCAACCCCATGTCGGAAAGCATAGAGGCGACCATGCGGGTCGTGGTGGTCTTGCCGTTCGTGCCAGACACCAGCACCACCCCGTACGGCAGCGAGCCCAAGGTGCGGGCGAGGAAGCCCGGATCGATGCGCTCGACCACCTTGCCGGGCAACGCGCTGCCGCCATGATGCAGCAGGCGGGACGCATGTCTCACGGCCCGGCCGATTGTCGGGGTCGCGAACGCGTACCACGGGTGCTTGGGCGCGGGCGCGGACTGAGCGGGCGCAGACTGGGCGGAATCGACGAGCGCGGCGGAATCCTGCCGTCCGCCCGATACCGGGGAAAGCTGTTGCGCCATGTCATACCTCCTGCTGTTGCTGATAATCCTGCGGCATATCCTTGAACTTCGACGTGGCGCCGAGGAAGGCGAGATGGAACGTTTCCGTCGGACCGTTACGATGCTTCGCCATGATGATATCGGCCTCGCCAGGGCGGTCCTCTTTATCGTAGAAATCCGGGCGGTGTACAAGGAACACCACGTCGGCATCCTGTTCGATCGAACCCGATTCACGCAGATCGGACAACTGTGGCTTGCGGTCGTTGCGCATTTCCGGGCCGCGGTTCAGCTGGCTCAGCGCGACAACCGGCACCTCAAGCTCCTTGGCGAGCAGCTTCAAGGCACGGGAGAATTCGGAAACCTCCTGCTGACGGCTTTCCACCTGCTTGCCGGAACTCATGAGCTGCAGGTAATCGATCACCACGAGTTTCAGGTCGTTCGTCTGCTTGAGGCGACGGCATTTCGCGCGAATCTCCATCAGGCTCATATTCGGGCTGTCGTCAATGAACAACGGTGCATCCTGCATCTTGTTCCAGAAATTATTCAGCGTATTCCACCGTTCCGGCGTAATGTCGTCCGCGCGGCGCAACGCGACCAGCGGGATGTTCGTCTCCGCGGAGATGATACGCTGCGCGAGTTCCACACGGCTCATCTCGAGGGAGAAGATGATGGTCGTCATATTGTGGTGCAGCGAGGCGGAACGCGCGAAATCGACGCCGAGCGTGGACTTGCCCATGGCCGGGCGGCCGGCGACGACAATCATCTGGCCCGGCTGCAGGCCCTGCGTCACGTCATCGATATCGCGGAAGCCGGTCGGCACGCCACGCTCGACCTCGCCGTTCTGCAGTTTGTCGAGCTGGTCGAGCGCGTCATGAACCACCGGGCCGATGGCCGAATAATCCTGACGGACCTTGCCCACGCTCATCTCGTAGACCTCGGCTTGGGCCATATTCACGACGTCCTCGGCCTGCGAGCCTTCCGCCGAATAGCCGAGCTGCGCGATTTTCGTGCCTGCCGCGATCACATTGCGCAAAATCGCGCGCTGATGCACGATTTCGGCGTAATACGTGGCGTTTGCGGCGGTCGGGACGGAGGCGACCAGGCTGTGGAGGTAATCGGCGCCGCCGACCTTTTCTAGGTCCCCGTTTTTCATCAGCTCGTTTGCGACAAGTACGGCGTCGACCGGCTGCGAGGCTGAGAACAGGTCGATAATCGCCTGATAGATCGTCTGATGCTTCGGCTGATAGAAGTCGGACACGCTGATCATCTGCGAAACCTCGCCGATGGCGTCCTTGCTCATGAGCATGCCGCCGAGCACGGCCATCTCCGCATCATCGTCATGCGGGGGCACACGGTCGAACACCGCGTCGCGCACGGGGGAACCGGTCGTGCCGGGCACGTACCCCGTACCTTGCTGCCGGTTATTATCCCACGGATTTCCTTCTGCCATACCTTTGAGTATAGGGGGCGGAATGTAAGGGAACCGCACTGACACCTTATACATCTCTATGGGCCGATGGTCCCGCACACTGCCTCCTCCGCACTCGAGAGACTGGGCGTCAATCCGCATCGTATGGAAAGGATACTGAAGGGCGGCAGACGGCGGCGGGAGCCTGCGGAATGAAAGATCGTTGGAATCATGCGGTTTGTTGACCACCACCGACTGTCCCGGCTCACCTCGGATGGCCGATATCCCTCCGTACCGGCGCAATCAGCCACCGATCCGTTTCGTGTGGAAAGGATACCGTGGGAGAAATGGGCGCACGCGGTATACGACGGGGAAAAGAGTGGCGGAATCCCGCGGTTTCCGGATTCGCATCCTGCTTTCCCTCGCCCGCGGGCGTTCCGCGCCCCTCCACACCCGCAGAATCAAACGTCTATCCGCTTCATGCGGAAACGCAACCGTGGCGGTCATGATGCAGGCCAGCACCTGCGGGAGCAGACGCGTCATGCGCAATCGGTCGGCTCGTGCATCGATCCCGATCCGGCGAGGCTGCATGCCCGGGCATACACAACCCGACAGATGCCGACCGGTACCGTCATCATGCATGGGGTTCCGGCCGGTTTCGCATGTCTCGGCATACGCCATCCGTAGAATCCCGCCAGAAGTCGCAGCTGTCGATGGCATTCCGTCAAGTTGCGTATGCCCGGGCATACGCAACCGGATAAGACACCCACAGCCAACAAACCCGCCACCGTGTGAGCCGATGCTCACACGACGACAGGTCGGAACCACAAATCCGAACCCAGCATCACCCAACCGCCCGGTGTGCGAACCAATCCTCACACGGAGACACTCCGACAGTCCCGGATAGTCAATGGGGACTCGTCCACCCATCTCTGTGTGAACCGATCCTCACACGATGACCCGCCCGGCAGTCCAAATGACCGAATCCCGCCATCAGACACCCCACTGTGCGAGCCAATCCTCGCGCGACGACGGGCCAGCTTCGCCGGGTGACCGGTTCCAACCAACCTGCCGCCATGTGAACCGATGCTCACACGCTGACACCGCCGGAACCACAAACCCGAACCCAGCATCACCCAACCGCCCGGTGTGTGAGCCAGTCCTCACACGGTGGCACCTCAACAGACCCGGATGGCCGAATCCAGCCGTACAACCCGCCACCGTGTGAATCAATCCTCCCACACAGGCGCCCTTCATTCCCCGCCAGCAGCAATCACGGCCTGCAACCCGCCGTTGTGCGAGCTGATGCTCGCACACAAGCAGCACTTGGATTTTCAGTGCCGCACATTCATCTTCGCTTCGCCGTGCCGGTACGCGGTTCGCGCGCTGTTTACCTGCACGACACGCGGATGCCACGAAATGTGGATAGAAAATCGAGTTATCCACATTGTGGGGATAACCGTGTGGATAACGCATAAAATTATCCACATATTGGGGATAATTCTGTGGATAGCTTGGGGATAATCCGCCGGTGGCACTACACCGACTTGCATCAATCCCGCCAAAGTGCTATGCACAACAATCCCAGCGAGACGCACGTCCTCGCCGCCTGCCCTGCAACCAACCATCTGCAAACGCCCATCACCATCACGCCCCCTGTATGGCGGCAACAACTTTCGGAATTATTGACGCTGGTGTCAGAAATTCCGAAAGTTATGGACGATTGTTGCGGCGGGCGCAGGACATGGGCGGGGACAGTTGCGCGAGTTCGGCAGCCCGACTCAATCCAGCCCGATCCAACCAGCATTGCCGCCATCCGGCCCACCGTTCGGCCCGGCTCTTGCCTACTCCGGCAAGCTTCACAACAGCCCCGTCAGCCCTGCCCCGTCAGCCCAGCCCAGTCTTGCTCAGCCCTCCATCGCCTCGCGCGCGGCCTGGTACATCATGCGCACGGTCGCTTCGCGCCAGCGCGACCAGCCGTACTGCTTGGTGATCGCCTCGCCGGATGTGGCGCCCAGCGACGAGCCGTCCGCCCGCGTCAGGTCGAACAGCATGTCCAGCAGCACGGGATCGCCGCCCACGCGGTCGGCGAGTTCGCGGCCGACCGCGGGATCCTCCGGATCCTTGCCCGTGGCGAATTGCGAAAGCGTCAGATGCTCGCGCACCAGCAGCGTCGCCCGGCGGACCACCTGGCCGTCGTAGCCCAAACGCCCCAGGATGACCGGCACGTGTCTCGCGCCTTCGGCCGCATGGTCGCGCACGCCCGGCCGCTTGCCGATGTCGTGCAGCAGCCCCGCCAGCAGCAGTGTCGCGTATTGCGTGTCATCGTAGCGCATGCCGCTCGGCGCCTCACGTCCAAGCCGTGAGACGACTTCAATCATATGGCGGTCAATCGTATAGCGGTGCGCCGCGGACGCGGACGGCCGGTTGCGCACGCCCAGCCACTCGGGCATCCACCGGCCCGGCAAATCAACGAAATCAAGCTCCTCCCACACCGGCGGCAGTGCCTGACCCGTGGCCAAGAACCGGATAAACAGTTCGCGCGTCTCGCGGTCCCAACTTTTATCGGTGACCGGGCAATGCTTGAGATTCAGCAGGGTTGACGGGTTAATCGGCAGGCCGTATTCCGCAGCCGCCACCCCGACACGCAACGGGAGGGTCGCGTCCCGGCTCGGCTCGATACCCACGGCGAGGGCCACCTCCTGCTCATGCTCGACCACACCGGGCGCGATGGCTTTGAAGGTCGGCGCCTCACGTTTGCCGCCCGCACGGGGTTGGAACATCTGGAAGAACGCGAACCGCGGTTTTTCGTGGGTGAGCGTGTGCCGTGCGTGCGAAGCCGTGGAATCAAGCGAGAACGCGATGCGGCGACCCAGCGTGGCCAGCAGGGTTTGCAATCCTTCAACCGCATCCGCCTCGCGCTCGCCTTCCGGCAGGGTCGGGTCGGCCAGGCCAAGCATCGCGGCAACTTTCGGCTGGTAGGCGGGCAGCAGCAAGTTGGTTTCCTTGCCTGCGACCACATGCAGGCAGTCGCGCACGTCCAGCAGCCGTTCGACCGCCTCGTCATACGAGCCATGGGGACGGTCGGCGAGCCATGATGCGGCGAGTGCCGACACCAGCACAGTGTCACGCAATCCACCGCGCGCCTCCTTGATATCCGGCTGGTTGAGGTACGGCAGCCGGCCGAACTCCTCAAGCCGCGACGACGCCGAATCAAGCAACTCCTGCAATCGTTTGCGCGCCGCTTTGCGCCAGCGTTCGAGAATGGATTTCGCCGTTTTTTCGATGAGTTCGGTGTCCCCGGCGACCGGCTGTACGAACAGCCAACCCATTGCCGCCGGCAGATCATGGTCGGTCACCGACTCGCACTGCTGCCGGGTGCGAACCGCATGGTCGAGGTCGAGACCGCTGTCCCACAGGGGGTACCACAGTTTGTTGGCCAGTTGGTTGAGCTGGTCGTCCTTCAACGTGTGCGGCTCGACCATGAGTACGACGTCAATGTCGGAGCTCGGGCCGATCTGCCCGCGCGCAAGCGAGCCGACCGCGGCAAGACCCACACCGTGTTCGGGCACGTCGAAGGGCACGGATTCGACCGCTTCCTTCCACAGTTCGCGCAGGCTGGTCATCGCGATTTGCGTACGCTGCTTGCGTTTGTCCTTGCCGTGACGGTAGACGCCGTCGGCGTCCGGCTTGCTGACGTCCATGAAGCGTTGTTTCAATCCATCAACCGCAGAAGCCATATCCCCTCCAAACGAGCCATGTTCCCCGCGATTGGGGCGGACCGCGCATCAGACGCGACCCACACCCGCACGGGTGACGAATGCGCTGGCGCACCGCCCGCCAACAGTCCGCTGGAACCTCGATACGAGCGTATAAAGAATCCCCGCACTGCGCCAGCACGTGCGGGGACCTGTCTTATCAATACCCGACCGTCAGCGCCGCGGCAAACAGACGAAACCGCGACACCGGGGACGGGAGCTTTCAGATGGCGGCCGAACCGGTTTCGCCGGTACGGACGCGGGTGACGGAGTCAAGAGGAGTGACCCAGACCTTGCCGTCGCCGATGGTTCCGGTGCCCGCGGACTTGACGATCACGCCGACCAGCGTTTCCGCGTCGGCATCGTCGGAGAGCACTTCCACGCGAATCTTCGGGATGAGATCCACCGTGTACTCGGCGCCGCGGTAGACCTCGGTGTGGCCGCGCTGGCGACCATAACCATTGGCTTCCGAGACGGTCAGGCCATGCACGCCCGCAGCAGCGAGCGCTTCCTTGACATCATCAAGCTTATGGGGCTGAATAATAGCGGTAATAAGCTTCATCTCACTTCACCTCCTTGAGGACGGAGCTGGCAGTGCCAGCGAAATCATATGCACGCTCGCCCTGGTCGGCCATATCGATGCCGGAGACCTCCTGGGCTTCGGTGACGCGCCAGCCCATCGTCTTCTCAAGCGCGAAGACGATGATCGAGGTCACCACAGCGGAGTAGAGGATGGCGATGAGAGCCACCAGGATCTGGACGACCAGCTGACGCCAGCTGCCACCGGTGAACAGGCCAGTGCCGACACCGAAGAAACCGATGAGCACGGTACCGATCAGGCCGCCGACGCCGTGAACGCCGACCACATCGAGCGAATCGTCATAACCGAACTTGAATTTCAGACCGCACGCCAAGCAGGTGACCACACCGGCGATTGCGCCGATCACCATGGCCCACAGCGGGGAGACCACGTCGGCCGCAGGGGTGATGGCGACCAGACCGGCCACCATACCGGATGCCGCGCCGACCGCGGTGTAATGACCGGAACGCACCTTCTCGGTGAAGCCCCAGGCGAGCATTGCGGCGGCCGCAGCAGCGGTTGTGCTGACCCACGCGTAGCCGGCAGTGCCGTTCGCGCCGAACGCAGAACCGGCGTTGAAGCCGAACCAGCCGAACCACAGCAGGAACGCGCCGAGCATGACGAACGGAACGTTGTGCGGGCGAATCGGCTGCGTGCCGAAGCCCTTGCGCTTGCCGATGATGAGCACGGTGACAAGGGCCGCGGTAGCCGCGTTGATGTGGACGACCGTACCGCCTGCGAAATCATGCGCGGCGGCGCCGAGAGCCTGCGAAATGGCACCCGTCGGGGACAGCAGGCCGCCGTTCCAAACCATGTGCGCCATCGGGGCGTAGTCGAAGGTGATCCACAGAGCCACGAACAGCATCCAGGTGCTGTACTTCACGCGTTCAGCGATCGCGCCGGTGATCAGCGCGACGGTGATCATCGCGAAGGTGGCCTGGAATGCCACATCAATGCTGCCCGGATAATCCCCGGACGTGTTGGCGGCGGTGAACACGCCGTCCTTGGCTACCATGGAGTCCTTGAGCAGGAAGCCGGTGGCCGGATCGCCGAAGATCCCGCCGATATCCTTGCCTGCGTATGCGATCGACCAGCCCCAGAACGTCCAGATGATTGCGGTGACCGAAATCGCGGCCGCCGACAGCATCAACATGTTCAGAACGGCCTTCGCGCGGACCATGCCGCCGTAGAAGAACGCCACACCAGGCGTCATCAAAAAGACCAGAGCCGCGGATGTCAACATCCACGCTGCATTTCCGGTGTCCATACATTACCTCCCTCTCCGGCGCCCGCCTTGGACGAGGCGGGCGGGCGAGCGAACCACTCACTTGTAATCCCCGTGTGAGGACTGACATGGTCATGGAACGCCCGCCGGGTTTTCGGAACGTTACGGAATGTTACGCCAAAGTTACAGCGTATTGGACATTTCCGCGTTCTCGTCTCGAATTCCGCGCTTTGCGGGGGACTGTGGGCGGGACATCCCCGCCCGTGTTGATGACCACATTGTGGGCATTGTCCAACGGCAGGCCACAGGTGACGGGCCAGAGGACGGCTACCTCGTGCTATTTGGCGGCGGCGGCCTCCTTCGCCGTTGCGCCGGTGGCACCAGCGGCCTCGGCTTCAGCTTCGCGGGCGACACGGGCCTCATAGGCGTCCTCGCTCTTGGTGAGCACGCTCGGCTCGAAGTCAGCGTAGGCGGCGACCAGGCCGTGTTCAGGCAGATCAAGGCCGGACAGCTCCTCCTTGGCAGAGACGCGCAGACCGATCGTATGCTTGATCGTCCAGAAGATGATGATCATGGTGACCGTGGTCCAGGCCGCAACCACGACCACGCCCAGCAGCTCCACGCCGAACAGCTTCAATCCGCCGCCGTAGAACAGGCCGCCGTCCTTCGCGAACAGGCCGACCAGCAGGGTGCCGCCGGCACCGCAGCAACCGTGGGCGGCGAACGCCCCGACCGGGTCATCGATCTTGAACTTGTTTTCGACGATGGACGCGGCGTACACGTAGATGAACGCGCAGATCAGGCCGATGAAGAAGGCGCCGACCGGGCTGACCACATCGCAGCCCGCGGTGATGCCGATCAGGCCGGCGAGCGCGCCGTTGATGGTCAGGCCGACATCCGGCTTGCCGTACTTCTTCCACGCGAGGAACATCGCGGTGAGCGCGCCGACAGCAGCCGCAAGGTTCGTGGTGATGAAGATGCTGCCCATCTCCACCCAGGTGTCCTTGCCGTCAGCGGTGATTGTGGAGCCGGGGTTGAAGCCGAACCAGCCGATCCACAGCAGGAAGATGCCAAGCATGGCGAGTGTGATGCTGTGGCCGGGGATTGCGCGGGCCTTGCCGTTCTTGTCGAACTTGCCGATACGCGGGCCGAGGAAGATCGCGCCGATCAGCGCGGAGATGCCGCCGACCATGTGCACCACGGTGGAGCCGGCGAAATCATGGAAGCCGAGCTGGGCGAGCCAGCCGTCCGAGTTCCAGCACCAGTGGCCGGAAATCGGGTAGACGATCGCGGAAATCAGGGCGCTGTAAATCAGGTAGGCGGAGAACTTCGTGCGTTCCGCCATGGCGCCGGAGACGATGGTCGCGGATGTCGCGCAGAACACAGTCTGGAACATCAGGTAGACCATCGTCGGAACGTATTGGTTGTACTGGTAGCTGCTTGTCACGAAGAAATCAGGCTTGCCGATGATGCCGCCGATGGACGGGCCGAACATGATGCCGAAACCGAAAATCCAGAACAGAACCGTGCCGATACAGTAGTCCATCAGGTTCTTCATGGCGATATTGCCGGCGTTCTTCGCTCGCGTGAAGCCTGTCTCAAGCATCGCGAAGCCGGCTTGCATCATGAACACCAGCGTCGCGGCGAGCAATGTCCAGATGACATTGGTCGATGACATGGCACCCACTTCCTTTCCTCTCTTGGGGATGGCTGTCTGAATCCGACAGGCTTGGACTCGGTATCCGCCACAGGGGCCGGCCTCGACCGCCCCTGCACGCCCCGGATTCTGGCAACCATGCTAAACAGGCGGATTTCAGGGGAATGCAAGCGCTGTTACGGGCGTATCACGTAGATTGCGCCCATGTAACGGCCGATACCGCGGCGAGATTACAGTAATTCCATATATATGAAGGCGTTGGCCTGCGGATTGTACAGGCGGCAGGAATACGTACATTCTTGTGCGCATATCTGTACATATCCGTGCACGCCGAGAGCGGTGGGGCGCCGATGGCCGAAATGTCCAAGGCGCCCGGGAAGGAAGGTTCCGATGGCGGTGTTCGTCGCAACGTTATGCGCGATCCTGGTGCTGACCATGCTGTCCGGCGCGATATGCCGGAAAACCGGGCTGCCCGAGGTCGTCGGGCAGATCGTGGTGGGCATCGTCTGCGGACCAGCCGTACTCGGGGTGATGCAGCCGAGTGATTCCACCGAACTGTTCAGCAATATCGGCATCATCGTGCTCATGTTCCTCGGTGGCGTGGGCTGCGACCTGGGGCTGCTCAAACGTTACTCCAAGGCGGCGCTCATCGTGGCGTGCATGGGCGTGATCGCACCGGTGCTCATCATGGGCGGGGCAAGCATGGTGTTCGGGTTCGATCTCATGTCGTCGCTGTTCATCGGCGTGGTGTTCTCCGCGACATCCGTATCCATTTCGGTGGCGGTGCTCAAGGAGGCGGGGCGTCTTGACACGAAGGAAGGCGCGTCGATTCTGGGCGCTGCCGTTGCGGACGACGTGATCGGCGTGATCCTGCTCAGCGTGATGAGCACGCTGATCAGCACCGGCAGCGTTTCCGTTCAGCAACTTGGGTTGATTGCACTCAAGCAGGTCGCGTTCTTCGCGGGGACGGTGGTCGTGGTGCTGTGGGTCGCGCCTTGGCTGATGACCTTGGCCGCGCTTATCAAAGCGCCGAGTGGCATCGCGATTATGGCGACGATCATCTGCCTGGCAATGGCCTGGTGCTCGGAGCTTGTGGGGCTGAGCTACGCGGTGGGCGCGTTCTTCGCGGGCATCGCCGTGAGCCGCAGCGACTACCGCGAGCAGGTGGACCGCGACATCGAACCGATCGGCAACTGCTTCTTCGTGCCGCTGTTCTTCGTGAGCATCGGTCTGAACACCGAAGCGGTGCATGATATGCATCTGATGTGGTTCATCGTGGCGATGACCTTGCTGGGCGTCATCACGAAGATCGTCGGATGCGGACTGGGCGCGCGGATGGCCGGATTCAACGGACGCAGCTCCATGGTCATCGGCACGGGTATGATCCCACGCGGCGAAATGGCGCTGATCACCGCGCAAATCGGTTTCTCGCAGCATATTCTGTCGGACAACTACTATTCAACGATCATCTTCACGATCTCGCTGGTGACACTCATCGCGCCGCTGTTCCTGAAGGCGGCGCTGCGGGGCGCGCCAGCTCGGGATGATGCGGCCGGAGTTGATAGCCCGGCGAGCGAGGCCGGCACAATCGGCGCCACAGCAACAGTCTCCTGATGCGCTGCGGTGAGCCAGTCACCCCACACCGGCGATTGGCTTGCAATATCTACAAACTGGTGGCGCATAGAAGCACGTCAGCGTAACCAGTTTTGAATGACAACGACATTCGGATACGCGAGGTAGGTACCGGCTGTCGCGGAAGGCGCATGATGATGCCGCCGACACGCTTCGTTGCGCACGGCGGCATCGTCACGCTGTGGTGGCGCTACCACGCTGCGGCAGCACCACACCGCTTCGGTTCCGGGCTCCAGTTTCGGACTTCAGTGTCAGGCGAGGATGCCGTCGACGAAATCCTCCGGTTTGAAGGGCGCCAGATCGTCCGGGCCTTCACCCAGACCGACCAGCTTGACCGGCACACCAAGCTCCTTCTGCACGGAAATCACGATGCCGCCCTTCGCGGAACCATCCAGCTTGGACAGCACGACACCGGTGATGCCAATCGCCTGGGCGAACACCTTCGCCTGTTCCATGCCGTTCTGGCCGGTGGTCGCGTCGAGGACGAGCAGCACCTCATCGACCGGCAGGTTCTTCTCGGTGACGCGGCGGATCTTGCCAAGCTCGTCCATGAGATTCGCCTTGTTCTGCAGACGGCCCGCGGTATCGATGATCAGCACGTCCGCGTTCTCGTCCTTCGCGCGCTGCGACGCCTCGAACGCAACAGAAGCCGGGTCGGCGCCATCCTTGTCGGAACGCACGACCGGCACGTTGACCTTCGCACCCCAGGTTTCCAGCTGGTCGGCGGCCGCCGCGCGGAAGGTATCCGCCGCGCCGAGCATCACGCTCTTGCCGTCGGCGACGAACAGGCGCGCGAGCTTGCCCGCGGTCGTGGTCTTGCCGGTGCCGTTGACACCGACCATGATGATGACGCTCGGCTTGTGCGCTTCGGGCTTGTCGGCGTTCAGACGACGGTCGGTATCCGTACCGACCATCGCGAGCAGCTTGGAACGCAAGGCCTCGCGCACCTGAGCGGGGTCGTGTGTGCCGGTGATGCGGGCGTCGTTGCGCAGTTCATCGACCAGCTGCTCGGAAGCTTCCGCACCGACATCGGCCATGAGCAGCGTGTCCTCGACATCCTCCCAATCAGCCTCGGACAGGTGGTCCTTGGCGAGGATGTTGAACAGGGCCTTGCCGAAGGGGTTCGCGCTGTTCGCGAGGCGCGCCTTCAGACGGGTCATGCGGGAGGTCGCGGATTCCGGCGTCTGCGGCTGGGATTCTGCGGTCTGGGAAGCCTGGCTCTCAGGTTGGGCGGATTGGGCCGAACCGGCGGATTCGGTTGGCGAAGCCGCTGATTGCGCTGATTCGGCTTGTTCCGTCGATTCGGCCGATTCAGCTCCCGCCTTCTGGTCGGACGGTGTCGGTGCAGCCCCGGCTTCGGAACCGGCTTCGGAACCGGCAGCCTGTTTCGCCGCAATCGCCTTGTCGGCGGCCGCTTTCGCCGCGGCCTCACGGTCCTCACGGGCCTGCTCGGCCGCATCGATGCGCTTCTTGCGCGAACGGTCGGCAAGCACGCCGGCGACAATGAGCGCGATGGCGATAACCGCCACCACAACAATCGCGATAATCTGTTGAGTATCCATACCCCCAGCCTATGGTTTTCAAGGGACAGGCGAGACTAGACGCGCAAATCCAGAATGCCGGACAGACGCAACGGCAGCAACCCACAGATGGGCACACAACCTCGGCAATACCAAAGAGATACGTACACATCTGCCGACGCCCGCACCACCCCACGCCCGGCAACCGGCAGATGGGAACGCATCCCCGACAAGCCGACACCACCCAACCACAACAACCCGCAGATACGCGCACATCTCAACAGCACCGGCGAAATACGCATCCAACCGCCGGGTTCTGCGCCGCAGGGCGAACAGGAACCTCGAGATACCTTGCTATCTTTGGGTGCCTTTGAGCGCCAGCGCCCCGGGACGAGGTATCCGCCCCCGGCGGCACCGCCGACCCACCATCCCGCCACACAGCTGAAATCCACAAGGGGTGAGAAACTAGACACTATGGCAGGTAGTTCGAGGATGACGTCGTATCAGCGGCGCGAGCAGCTCATTGCAATCGGGAGGGCATTGTTCGCGTCCAAAGGGTTCGAAGCGGTGAGCGTCGAGGAAATCGCCGCCAGCGCGAAAGTCAGCAAGCCCATCGTCTACGAGCATTTCGGCGGCAAGGAAGGCTTGTACGCCGTGGTCGTCGACCGCGAAATGCGCGCGCTGACCGACGCACTCATCGGTTCCCTCAGCGACACGGACGCCCACCCCCGGCAGATCGTGGAACGCGCCGCCCTCGCACTCCTCACCTACATCGAGGAGAATCCGGAAGGCTTCCAAGTCCTGGTGCGGGATTCCCCCAGCACCGACCCGACCGGCTCGTTCAGCTCGCTGCTCGGTGATGTGAGCTCAAAAGTCGAACAGATCCTCGTCGAATGGTTCAAACGCCAGCATCTTCCCGTCAAAAGCGCGCCGTACTACGCGCAGATGCTTGTCGGCATGACCGTGTTCACCGGCCAGTATTGGGCCGACCGCCCCAAGCTCGGCAAGGAACAGCTCGCCGCGCTCATCGTCAACCTCGCCTGGCATGGTCTGTCCCGACTCGAAGCCAAGCCGGAACTGCGCTATGAGGGCGCGAAGGCCAAGCGTGCGCGCGAAGCGGCTGAAAAGGCGGCGCAGAAGACGAAGCGCGGCGATGGCGGCGAACAGCGCAATCCGCCCGCCGCAGACGCCAACTCCGTCGACACCGCCGACACCGCCGACACCGCGGAACCGATTCCGCCGGCTGCTGCAAATCAGGCGGATTCTGTGCCTCCAGAGAACGCGACCCCGGAGAACGCGGCATAATCCGGGCACCTTCCGCGACTTGAACCTGCGGTAACGCCTTTGTGAAATCCTCATGCAAATCAGGCGCCGAAACCCGCAAATCGGGCAAGCCCCGCCACGCCGCCACACTCCCCGTGATAGCCTTGCACGGGACATACAGAAGGTGAAGCAATGACTAATTTCACGGACGCCACGCCGGATTCTCACCACAGCGTTCAACGGGGAACGTCACAGCAGGCCAAGACGTTGACTTTCGTTGTGCCCGCATACAACATGGAGCAATATCTCGAGCGTTGTGTCGCCTCGCTGCTCGACACGCCCGATACCAGCGACATTGAGGTCCTCATCGTCGACGACGGTTCGTCCGACACGACCCCCGCGCTCGCGGACCGGCTCGAAGCCGCGCATCCCGGCACGGTCAGGGCGGTCCACCAGCCGAACAAGGGCCATGGCGGCGCAGTCAACACCGGCATTCGCGAAGCCGCCGGCATGTACGTGAAGGTCGTGGACGCCGACGACTGGGTCGGCAGCGACTCGCTCGGCAAAGTCATGCAAGCCTTGCGAGCGCAGCGTACAGAGCAGGAACCCATCGACCTGCTGGTCACCGATTACGTGTACGACAAGGTCGGCAAGCGCAACAAGCATGTCGTGCATTTCAGCAACGTGATGGATGCGAACCGGCGGCTCGGCTGGGACGATCTGCGGCATTTCGGCATCTCGCAATACATGATCATGCACGCGCTCACCTTCCGCACCTCGGTGGTGCGCGAATCAGGCATGATCTTGCCGGAGCACACGTTTTATGTTGATTTTATTTATTCGTATCAGCCGTTCCCATGGGTGCGCAGGCTCATGTACCTGGATACGCCGTTCTACCATTACTTCATCGGGCGCGAAGGCCAGTCCGTGCAGACCGATGTGATGATCCGGCGCGTGCGGCAGTTGCAACTCGTCAACCATCTCATGCTCGAGGCGACACCGGAACGCGGCACCGTGCCGGACGGGCTGTACAGGTACATGATCCACTTCCTGTCGATCAACAGCGTGGTGACCAGCGTTTTCCTGATTCTGTCGCGCGACCGTGAAAATTACCGTCAGAAGGACCGGCTGTGGCACGACATCGATGTCACTTCGCCGCAAATCGGGCATGACGTGCGGCATAAACTCGTCTCGCGCGCAATCAACCTGCACGGGCGGACCGGGCGATTCATCATCCGGCACGGCTACAACATCGCCGAACACGTCGTCGGTTTCAACTGACAACCGTTGTCCCGGGCCGGCTACACCGCAACGGGTTTCGGGCGGTAGCCGGTCCGAGAGCCTAGGGCGCTCAGCGGTCGGACATGGCGAAGGCGTTGCGCATCAGGTTGCTGGACGTGTACAGCACCTTGCTGAGCAGCTCCTGGGTTTGCGAACGCAAGTAATCCGCCATCTGCTGGTTCGCCTGCTCGAGGGCGTCGCACGCAGTACGGCAATCGGCGGATTCTCCGGAAGTAGCATCGTCGGCCGCCTCGACGGGTGCATCCACGCGCACGCCGTTATGCTTGATGCCTTCGACATCCTCGATATCGGCGCAACTCACGGCATGTCCAGCACCGGCACCCGCGACACCCGCACCAACGCCCGTTGCGCCCCGCAGCGCGGCATCAACACGCGCGATATGCGCATGCCCTTGCGACATGACATTCTCACGGTAATGCTCGATCGCGTTGCTGTTCGACACATAATGTGGGTCGGCGAGCGCCGCGATAATCCGGCTCGTCCAGTAGAACGAGTCCGTCGACACCTCCGCGCCCGTGTCACGCAAATACGCGGGCGTGTCGCGCACATTCGTGTAGAACGGTGTGAGCGTGGTGAACGGGCCGGACCCGTATTGCAACCACATCACCGACCGGTTCGATTCCGGCTCGTACGGGCGGATTTGCAGCAATCCCATCTGCCCGGTGCGGTTGATGCCAATCGGACGATACCGATGCCGCGTCTCATCCGTACCGCGCGTACCATACGGGTCGTACGGCGTGTCCTCGAAATGCGAAGCCATCAAAAACGCGACATCCTCTACCGTCACGCGGTTCTCCGGTCGGCGGCACCATGGAATGTCATCAGATATCGGCGTGTACCGGGCAGCAGGCGAGTCCCAATCCTCGCTCGGGTTCAGATAACGCTCCATATACCAGGCGCGCGGGGTGTTGTAAATATGGTCTTTCGTCGTGCGCGTGCCGAACAGCGTGCGCGGATTGAACTTCTCCGCAAACCGCACGCCATTACCCACGCCATTGCCCATGCCGCGGTCGAGATGATTATCACGGATGAACTCCACCAAATCGGCGCTGCACATATGATCGTGGGCATCGCCGAACGCATCCTCCACATCGAAATCGTCAAGCCCCAACTGGTTGGGAATCGCAGCATAGCAGTCATCCGGCACACGCTTGGCAATCCAATGGTGTCCGCCAATCGTCTCCACATACCACACGTCGTCCACATCCGAAATGGCGATGCCGTTCGCCTCGTACGTGCCAAACCGTTCCAGCAGCTCGCCCAGCCGACGCACACCCTCACGCGCGGAATGCACATACGGCAGCACCAGCGTGATGAAATCCTCCTCGCCGATGCCACCAGGGATTTCCGGCCGGTAATCATCATCGCCGGGCTTGCCGTGGGCCGGCTGCAATTCGACCATCGGGTCGGCGCCGAGCACCCGCTCGTTCACCGCGATCGTCTCGGTCGCGCTCATCGCGATATTGCGCTCGCTGATCCCGCATTCCGCGAGGATTCCGCGGCCGGGCAGTGCGTTCGGGACAATGCTGTAGCGGCACGGGTCGTCCGGCAGGTCGATGCTCACGTGGCTCAGTTCGCTGCGGTAATGCCGCGGCTGGTCGCACGGGTTGACGGCGATGAAGCGTTTCGGGTCGTAGCGGCCGGAACCGGAATCATCGTTGCGGGCGATCATGGTCGAGCCGTCAATAGTGGCGGATTTTCCGACAAGAAGCGTAGTACAAGACATGATTCTACTGTAGAACGGCATCGGGATGGGCTGGGCAGAGGCGGGGTCGGGCTGATAGCCCGCGATAGGCGATTGGTATAGCCGCGCCGGAAACGGTCACCGGCCCGACCTATACAGTTGATAGATACGAATCCGCCATATAGGTCCCGTGAAAGGAGCGTCAATGATCACCATCCGCGACGTGCATAAACGTTTCGGCGAGCATGATGTGCTCACCGGTATCGATCTTGATATTCCGCACGCGGCGACGGTTACCGTCATCGGTCCGTCCGGATCGGGCAAATCCACGCTGCTGCGTGTCATCGACGTGCTCGAACATGCCGATAGCGGCACCATCGATTTCGGCGACGGTCCGGTCGATTTAGCGACCCGCGACAAGGCGACGATCCGCGCAATCCGCTCACGCATCGGCTTCGTGTTCCAGAACTACAATCTGTTCGCCAACAAAACGGCGCTGCAGAACGTGACTGAGCCGTTGATCTACGCGCAAGGCAAGCCGCGCAAGGAGGCGGAAGCCATCGGGCGCGAGCAGCTTGACCGCGTGGGGCTCGCCGACTTCGCCGACCGCTACCCCAGCACCCTGTCCGGCGGGCAACAACAACGCGTGGGCATTGCACGGGCCATCGCTGCGAAACCCGAACTTCTGCTGCTTGACGAGCCCACCTCCGCCCTCGACCCGGAGATGGTCGGCGGCGTACTCGAAGTCATCCGGCAGCTCGCCTCGGACGGCATGACCATGCTGATGGTCACCCATGAGATGCGGTTCGCTAGGGAGGCTTCCGACCATGTCGTGTTCTTCGAGCACGGCGGCATTGTGGAGCAAGGCACGGCAAGCGACATTTTCGACCATCCGTCGCAGCCGAGGACCGCGGAATTCCTGCAATCCTTCGCTTCCTGATCCTCGTCTCAGGCCACACGCCAATCGTCGACTGCCTGCCAGCGCAGTCCCCGCAATCGGCACGCCTCTGCCATATGCCAAACGTCATACGTCATCGTCGGCAATCAATCACCATCAATCACATACAAATACAAGGAGAGCAACCATGACCACACGCACACGCCACACCCTGCGGCTCGCCGCCGCGGCCCTCGCCGCCATCACCCTGATCGCGCCCCTGGGCGCTTGCGGTTCCTCCAGCTCGTCTACCAGCGCACTGCAGGAAGTCAAGAACAAGGGAACGCTGGTCTTCGGCACCGAAGGCACCTACGCGCCCTACAGCTACCATGATTCGAAAACCAACAAGCTCACCGGCTACGACGTGGATGTCGCCACCGCCGTTGCCAAGGACCTTGGCGTGAAAGCCGAATTCTCCGAAGCGAACTTCGATTCGCTGCTCGCCAGCGTGGATTCGAAGAAAACCGACAGCGTGGCCAACGAAATCACCGTCACCACCGAACGCAAGGCGAAATACGATTTCACCGAGCCGTACGCCTACTCCTACGGCGTGGTCGTCACCCGCAAGAACGACAATTCCGTCAAATCCTTCGACGATATCAAAGGCAAGAAAGACGCCGGGCAGAACGGTAGCAACTGGGCGAAAGTCGCGCAAGACAAAGGCGCGACGCTCGTACAGGTCAACGATTTCTCACAGGCCGTGGAAACCCTGACCTCCGGGCGCGCCGACGTGATCGTCAACGACGGGCTCGCCGTACTCGACTATCTCAAGCAGAAGCCGAACGCCGACATCAAAATCGCCGTGAAAAGCGAGAAAACCCCGGCCGCGTACTTCCCGCTGCGCAAGGGCAGCGACGACCTGACTCAAGCGATCAACAAGTCCATTGCCAAGCTGCGCAAGGACGGAACGCTCAAGAAGATCTCTGAGAAGTACTTCGGCGAGGACGTCTCCACCAAGTAGCCCTCGGTTTCGCAGGGAATTGAAATCCGGCATAGAGTACGAAAGGAGCCGCAATGGACGGCAGGGTCTGGCAGATTGTCGTCGATTCATTCGGCAAACTACTGATTCCAGGAATCACGGTGACGATTCCGCTCACCTTGGTCTCCTTCGCCATCGGCCTGGCGCTGGCGATTATCGTGGCGCTCACCCGCGTGGCGCACACGCCGGTGCTCACGCAGATCGCGCAGTTCTACGTGTGGGTGTTCCGCGGGACCCCGCTGCTCGTGCAACTGTTCGTGATCTTCTTTGGCCTGCCGTCCATCGGCGTGACCATCCCGGCGATTCCGTCCGCTATAATCGCGTTCTCGCTCAACGTGGGCGCCTACGCGTCCGAGACCTTGAGAGGCGCAATCGAAGCGGTGCCGCGCGGGCAGTTCGAGGCGGGGTACGCGACGAATATGTCGTACGTGACGATCATGCGGCGCATCGTGTTGCCGCAGGCGTTCCGGTCGGCGTTCCCCGCGCTGTTCAACACGTTCATCTCGCTGGTCAAGGACACGTCGCTCGCCGCGAATATCACCGTCGTCGAGATGTTCATGACCGCGCAGCGCATCACCGCGGTGTATTACGAGCCGCTCGCACTGTACCTTGAGGTCGGGGTCATCTACCTGCTGTTCTGCACGGTGCTCACCTGGGTGCAGCACTGGTGCGAGCGGCGGTTGGCGGCACACAGCTGATTGCGGGGCGCTGTCCGTTTTGCGCGGACTGCGAATCCCGATGCCGGACAGCTGCATCAGCCATCGTCTTGCCTTAGCATAGGCAACCAACGCGCGGGGCGAACGGACGGGAGCCCCGCCGGCAACCATCAACGAAAGAAGGAACCATGAGCGATATCAACGTGTACGGCGCAAGCTGGTGCGGCGACTGCAAGCGGGCCAAGGAGGCGCTGAACCGGTTCGGCGCGGCGTTCGACTGGCACGACATCGAGCAGGAGGACGGCGCCGCTGACAAGGCCGTGAGCATCAGCGGGCAGAAGCACATCCCGGTCGTCCAGTATGCGGACGGATCGTTCCAAGTTGAGCCGTCAGCCAACGATATCAAGGCGAAATTGCAGGAGCTGGGCGCGCTGCCGGCGGAGGCGTAAGCGCGGCCTGGCGCAACCATGGCTGAACCGCGTGGGCGGCTGAGGCGTGAAGCCGTGGCTGAGTCATAAGCGTGCTGAAACGCAAGCACGACTGGGGTCCGCGGAGTCACTGACCGAAACCGTCGAAAGGCGCAGGCGCGTTGGCGGTTGATTCCCGCGAGCCCCAGCCGCTCACGCACCTCCATCGGCAATGACCGGCGTGCCGGTCGAGCCATGGTGTACAATACCGTTTGTTGCCCCTCTAGCTCAATTGGTTAGAGCAGCGTCCTTTTAAGTCGTGGGTTGTGGGTTCGAGTCCCACGGGGGGCACTTTTCTCAGAGTTCGCATGTGGTGTAGATTCGCCGCGCATACAGCAAATTCCCCCGCATGGATTGTCCCCAATTTGCCACGTAAGGGACTGCTTCCCCAAACTGCGTTGATACAATAAATGATACAATAAATGATACAAAACACGGCAAGGATGGCCGCATATCTGTATCAAGAGTGATGAACTCCCCTTTCCTTTCGCCTGATGGCTGTTGGGCGATTTGTTGCAATGTTGCCGGGTCATCTGCCTGATGGCAGCGAATCTGCACAACACAAATAAGTATGATAAGAGGCGCGGCGAGTCTTGCGACGCGGGCTGCGGGGGACTACTGTGACAACCACGGTATGTTCGTAGCGGCAATCACCGAGGATTGTTGCGACAACCGAAGCACGGAGTGGAGGGCGAAGATGGACGACAAGCACAGCAACAACCGCAACAGAGCGATTCGTGCGGCTTTGGCGGCGGTAGTCGTCGCGGCAATGATTATCGCGGCGACGGTCGCGCTGACGGGTATCATCGGCGGACATGCCGAGCGCGGCGGGCACGGCGGATATGCTGCGAAAGAGCAGGCATCCTCGGCAACAAGCCCATCAACCTCAACAAGCGACACATCCAAAGGCAGCACCGGCGGCAAACGTGCGACGGCTCCGAAACTTCCGGCATCATATACGCGGCAAATCGAGGAATCGCTCGACGCCGGCAAGCTGGCAATCGAAAACGGTGACGGCGAGCCCGCAGGCGCGGAGCTTGTCACGCAATTCGGCCCATCGCCCAGCTATTCCACCGGAACATACGGATTGCGGCAGCTCAATGTCGCGCACAACGTGGAGAACCTCCAGATCGAGGCGGGAACCTATCAGCTGACGGTGTACTGCATCGGCACGGGAAATCTGACGGCTGATTACGAAATCGGTAGCACCGCGAAACGCGGTACCGTACGGTGCGACGACAAGCGGGTGGAACAAACAACGTTGAGCATCGACTCGGACGGCAACGACACCGCCCGTATCGTCACCATCACCCCGTCCTACGGCACCGCCTGCGTGTTTGCCTATCAGATTCTGCGCTTCCCGCAGTGACCGCCGTATGGGTGGTGGTGTGCGGTAGATTTCCGACGATTTTGCGGGAACCCGGCTTATGCGTGGCGGATTTGTACCACAGGTAAGGCTGATAGGACCGACCGGACCGCCGCCCCGGCATTTTGGGCGGCGAGGGTCATGTCCGACTGGTGACGGTTGAGGTCTTCGTACGCCTCACCGCAACGGTTGCTCATCGCCCGCACGGCCAGGAAAGGCACGCGGTTCTTGGCACACACGTGGGCGGCGGCTGCGCCTTCCATCTCCTCGCAGTCGCCATGCCAGACGCGGCGGGTGTGCTCGAGCACGTCGGGATCGGTGTTGAACTGGTCACTGGTCGCGATTGTGCCGAGCGTGTACCGACGGTTGGAATCGTTGTCAGTGGCGGCAGTGGCGGCAGTGGTGACGGCGGCAGTGGCAGCACCGTCCATTTCGGCCAACGACGGCACGCGACGATACCCCTGCTCGTCCAGCACCTGGCAGGCGAGCGCAGAAAGACGGTCATCGGACGTATACGTGTGCAGGAAGGGGTCGCATTCGGCAATGATGTCGTTGTTGGTCTCCAAGTACACCAGCGAACCGCCGACCACAATATCCCCGACCTCCAACAGCGGATTGAGACTGCCAGCAATACCGCTGAATATCAGGGCATCCGGATGATATTCGCAGATCAGCATCTGGGCGGCGGCACCTGCGGCGACCTTCCCCATACCGCCCACGCACACGACGACAGACACCTCACCAAGCTGCCCGGTGACCAGATCAGTGCCGTACCGGCGGTTGCGCTCGATTCCATGCAACGTCTCGACGATGGGTTCAGCTTCCTGCGGCAGCGCACACAGCACCGCGATGCGATGATGAGTCTCCATACTCCGATCGTCGGGCACGGTTGCGACATTCGGCGGACGGTCGACACGCCCAGCGGGAGACGGATGGCGGCAGACGAATGGCGGCGGGCGGATGGCGGACGATTACCCGGCCGTTGTGCGACGTGGCAGTTGCACGACGGGCAGGATAGCCTGATGGCACAGCCGTGCCCCCGTGATATCTGGCCGCCCTGCGATCGGGCAGTCACACGGCGGAGAGATATCCCAATCCCATCGGCAGATAACCGCCAAATCCGGCCGGGATGCGACCGAGCAGTCGCACGGCGGGAAGATAGCGCGACGACAGAACCGAAATCCGCAGATACCTCACAACCATGCGGCACGTCAGTCGCACGGCAGGAAGATACCTGACGAACAACAATCCGCCTGCTAGGACACCACGCTCCCGTGCGACCGGGCAGTCGCACGACGGAGAGATAGCACCTCCCCACTGCCGATAGCCACCGGTATCCGGCCGATTTGCAACCGGGGAATCACACAACGCTGAGATAGCTCAACGACAGAACCGAAACCGGCCGACATCTGACAGCCATGCGACACGTCAGTCGCACGGCAGGAAGATACCTGACGAACAACAATCCGACTGCTAGGACACCACGCTCCCGTGCGACCGAGCAGTCACACGGCAGGAAGATACCCGGCAGACAGCAAGCCAAAACAGGGCGCCCACCGCGATACGCCAGTCGTGAAATCCGCACCGCAGCGCGGACGGCCCGGAACCAAACACCTCCCCCACACGTATTATTGCCACTATGAGTAACACACCAATCTGGACCAACCCGCTGCGCGACCCGCGCGACCTGCGTCTTCCGCGCATCGCCGGCCCGTGCAGTCTGGTGATTTTCGGCGTAACCGGTGATTTGGCTCAGAAGAAGCTCCTGCCAGCCGTCTACGACCTGGCGAACCGCGGTCTGTTGCCGCCGAGCTTCGGTCTGACAGGCTTCGCCCGCCGCGACTGGACCAACGAACATTTCATCGAATTCGTCAAGAAGGCAGTCAAGGCCCGTTGCCGCACCCCGTTCAAGGAATCCACGTGGGAGAACCTCGCCAAGGGCATCCGTTTCGTACAAGGCACCTTCGACGACCCGGCTGCATTCGAACGGCTGAGCAACACCGTGCAGGAACTTGACCGCGACCGCGGCACGCAAGGCAATCACGCCTTCTACATGTCGGTGCCGCCGCGCGCGTTCCCGCTGGTATCCAAGCAGCTCGCCGCATCCGGCCTGTCACGCTCTACCGAAGGCGCATGGCGTCGCGTGATCATTGAGAAGCCGTTCGGCCATGACCTGGAAAGCGCCCGCGAGCTTGACCGCGTGGTGTCCGAGGTCTTCGACCCGAGCTCGGTGTTCCGCATCGACCATTATCTCGGCAAGGAAACCGTGCAGAACATCCTCGCGCTGCGATTCGCGAACGAGATGTACGAGCCGATCTGGAATTCGAACTACGTCGATCACGTGCAGATTACGATGGCCGAGGATATCGGCATCGGCGGTCGTGCCGGCTACTATGACGGCATCGGCGCTGCACGCGATGTCATCCAGAACCATCTGCTGCAGCTCATGGCGCTCACCGCGATGGAGGAGCCGGTCAGCTTCTCCGCGCAGGATCTGACTGCTGAGAAGACCAAGGTGCTGTCCGCCGTCCGCCTGCCGAAGGACCTGCGCGCCCACACCGCCCGCGGCCAGTACGCCCGCGGCTGGCAGGGTTCGCACGAAGTGGTCGGCTACCTGGACGAAAAAGGCATCGACAAGTCAAGCACCACCGAAACGTATGCAGCGATTCGCCTCGACGTGGACACCCGCCGCTGGGCTGGCGTCCCGTTCTATCTGCGCACCGGCAAGCGTCTGGGCAAGCGCGTCACCGAAATCGCCGTCGTGTTTAAGCGCGCCCCGCACCTGCCGTTCGAGCAGACCGCGGTCCGCGAACTCGGCAGCAATGCGGTCGTGATTCGCGTGCAGCCGGACGAGGGCGTGACCATGCGGTTCGGCGCGAAAGTCCCCGGCGGCTCCGCGATGGAAGTACGTGACGTGTCCATGGACTTCAGCTATGGCCGTTCATTCACCGAAAGCTCCCCGGAAGCCTACGAACGCCTGATTCTTGACGTGTTGCTCGGCGATCCGCCGCTGTTCCCGACCACCGAGGAAGTGGATCTGAGCTGGAAAATCCTCGACCCGATCGAACAGTTCTGGTCGACGCTCGGCCAGCCGCAGCCCTATCGTTCCGGCACGTGGGGCCCGGCTGAAGCCGACGAGATGCTGGCCCGCGACGGCCGCCATTGGAGGATGCCATGATTATCGACCTGCCTAATACACGAACCCGCGAAATCTCCGCGAAAATCGACGAGCTGCATGAGGAGCGCGGCGAATCGGCGACCGGGCGCGTGCTCACACTGCTGATCCGTACCGACGACGCCGAGCTTGAGAACTCACTGGAAGTCGCGAATGCGGCGAGCCGTGAGCATCCTTGCCGCGTGATTGCGATTGTGCCGAACACGCATGCCTCCATCGCTTCCGGCGCAGCGAAGGCCGAAGGCGAGGATGCGTCCAAGGAATCCAATCTCGACGCGCAAGTGCGATTCGGCGCGGACGCAGGCGCCGGCGAAGTGATTGTGCTCCGCCCGCGCAACGGCCTGGTCGATCATCTCGATACGCTGGTCATCCCGCTGCTCGTGCCGGATGCGCCGGTCGTAGCCTGGTGGCCGACGAATCCACCCTCCAACCCGTCGAAGGACCTGTTGGGCGCCATGGCGTCGAGCCGTATCACCGACGCGATGCGTTCCAGCAACCCGGAAGCCACCATCGAACGGCTCCGTCGCAACTGGTCCGCCCAGGATGTGGACCTGTCGTGGACGCGTCTGACCGTATGGCGTGCCATGCTCGCCTCCATGGTCGACCAGCCGCCTCACATCCCGATTGTGCGCGCCCGCGTCATCGCGCCGAACGACTTCCTGCCCGCGGACCTGCTGTGCGCGTGGCTGCGGCTCAAGCTCAATGTGCCGGTTGATTTCGAAGCTGACGAGCATGCTGAGGCGGTCACGGGCGTGTATCTGACCCGTCAGGACGGCGGCGTGCTGTCGCTGGAACGCCCGCACGAGGACCAGTCAATCATCAGCATCCCCGGGCAGACCCCGCAGCCGATCAGCGTGCCGGTGCGTACGCTCGAAGACTGCCTGACCGAGGAGCTGCGCCGCATGGACCCTGACGAGGTTTACGCGGACGTCATCAACAAAGGCTGGGATCTGATCTGGCACTGAATCAAACGGATTGACGGCCCCGGACCTGATGACCGAATACCGGTTATTCGGTCATCGGGTTCATCACGATAACGCGACGCCCGGCTGTGCGGCGCCGACTGGGAATTGCTTCCCGATCGGTGTCACGCAGCCGGGTGTTGCTGGTGTTGCTGGCGTTGTCGGTACTTGGAGCCAAGCGGCACGAACACGACCATGTTGGCGCCGGTGCGTTCCTTCATGGTGCGCAGGCTTTCGCGGGCTTCGTCAGTGGCGAGTTCGCCGCGGCGGGCGAAGGGGCGAAGGTGATGCCGTGGATTTGTTCGGGCAGCATGTGGTTCTCCTTTGATGTGCTGGCGCTGGCCACGCATCGTCAAGTTGATGCGTGCGCAATTTTCGCATTCCCAGCATAACCGCTTAAGTTGTTGCGACAGGCCGAATTTGAAGATTGATTTCACGAGCTCGACTTGGCAGGGACATCAGGAAGTCTTACGCGACGCAGACGGCTGCGTAATCGCACAGAGCCGCGCTGATGTCACGCAACCAGTCACGCAATAGACCACGCAGACGTCCCCACACAGACAGTCACGCAGCCAGTCACCCGCCCGGTTACCGCGCTGCGACTATGCTGGCAAGAAGATCGAGAACATGCCCGCCGAACGCAACCGTTGGTATGGGGCACGCGGAATCAGGAGGAATCATGGCCCAACGCACACTCGTGGTATATCCGATCAAAGACGCGGTCGCCCAAGCCGGGGCGCAACGTCTGCTGCTTACTATCGCCGACCTGCTCGGCGAACGGCTCGCCGGCGGCAAGACCCGCGCCCGCGTGGACGTGGCGCTCACCGGCGGTTCGGACACCATCAAAGCGTTGGAATACATGGCGTCCAACCCGTTGACCGACACCATCGACTGGACGCGCGTGCACCTGTGGTGGGCGGACGAACGATTCGTCGCCGCCGATGACGACGACCGCAACGCGCTGCAGGCCCGCCGCATGCTGCTCGACCGGCTGGTCGCCGAAGGGCGGCTCCCCGAGTCCAACATCCACGAGATGGCTGCGGATACCCGAAATGCTGCGGATATCGCGGCCGCCGACGACGCGACAACCGATGCGCTGCTCGATGAGGCGGCGCACGCGTACGAGCGAGAACTGGTCCGTGAGCTGGGTGCCGTGCCGGTGATGGATATCGCCGTGATGGGTATGGGCCCGGATGGCCATTACGCGTCGCTGTTCCCGGGGCATGCCGAGGTGTCCGTCACCGACCGGCTGGTCGTCGGCGTGAACCACTCCCCCAAGATGCCGCCGCTGCGTCTGAGCATGACCGCGCCGCTGCTCGCACAAACACGACGCATGTGGTTCCTGACCGCCGGCGCCGGAAAGGCCGACGCGCTGGCCCACGTATTCGCCACGCGCAACGACCCGGCATGGCCGTCATCCTTCGCGGACGCCACCGGCGAGCTCGTCTGGTTCACCACCCCTGACGCCGCCGCGCAGCTGTGAAGCGTCCGATGCGCGTGCAACAGGCAAACTCCCCGTCTGCCCCTGCGCACGAAAGCAGGCTGTGGGATACCCCGGGGTACGTGCCGTGGTTCGCGGCGGACACTGCAACGGCAGTCGGCGTTGCCTTGCGGTATCTGGCGGTCTCCCTGATCGGCTACAAGCTCACTGGATCGACCACGGCCGCAGGTTGGTTGGGCTCGCTGGCCGCAATCGCGCAGCAGGTGACCGCCGTGTTCGGAGGCACATTCGCCGACCGGCACGACCGCAAGACACTGATCATCGTGAACGCGACGGCGGGTGTCATCTGCTGGGGGTCGGTCGCCGCGCTCCTCATGGCCGGCAAGCTGGTCTTCCCCGTATTGCTCGCTATCGCGGTGTTCGAGTCCGCGGTCAACGGGTTTCTCGGCCCCGCCTCGGATGCAATGCTGAAATCCATCGTTGGCATTCGCTCATATCCGAAAGCACGCAGTCTCAACGAAGGCCGTGACGCGACCATCAATATGGCCGGTAGCCCAGTCGGCGGACTGTTGTATGGCATCGCCCCATGGCTGCCGTTCCTGTCGGCTGCGGTCATGTATCTGCTGGCAGGCGTGGCTGCGACACGCATCCGGGTCGGCGGGAATCCGCGGAACGGTAGCGATAGCGGCAGCGGCAATAGCGACGATGACAGCGAAAATGCAGGCGGCACATCGTTCTTCCGTGATTTCGCCGAAGGATGGTCGTGGTCGCTGCATCGCAGGATGCTGGTGCTGACAATGGTGTCGTCCGCACTGGCAAATTTCGGGGTCAATGGCTTTCAGTATGCGATTCAGCTGCATCTGATGCGCACCGATGTGAACGCGACGCTCATCGGTTTCGTGAATACTGGCGTATTCATCGCGATGCTGGCTGGAGCGTTCATCGCTGGGCGGATCAGCGATACCGCACCGGTCGGGCCGGTGACATGCTGCGGATTCGTGTTCATCTGCATCGCCTCACTGCCGATGCTGCTGACCGACAACTACTGGGTACTGCTTATCGCCAACGCCGTGATGTGCCTGCCGTTCCCGATCATCAACGCGTTGCAACTCGGGTTCATCTTCGGCAAGACGCCAGACACGATGCAGGGGCGGATTACCGTGACGCTTACCGTGCCGGCCCAAGCACTGTCCGCGTTCTGCTCGGCGACGGCCGGGAGCCTGCTGCCCGCGCTCGGATTCGGCGGGACGATGCTGGTGTTCTGGGCGGTGATGCTCGTCAGCATGCTGCTAATCGTCAGTTCGCGCAGCCTGCGCACCATTCCACGCGCCGACCAGTGGGATCGCACACCGCTGGAGTAGCCGCGGAGGGCCGCACAACACACCGGACTATGCGCCGCCGCACATTGTCTTCTGCACATGTTCCCTATTCCGCAAACTGGCCACGCTTGCAGGCCGCGCGCGAATCACTCGCATCTCTATACATCGCATCTCTGCCCCGCAATCCTCGCGCCTTTCTCCGCGCCCTCGCTTCGCAATCCTCACTTCGCCACTCCCCGCGCCCTCGCTCCGCAATCCTCACGCCTTTCCTACACCCTCACTTCGCAACCCCTGCGCCCCTTCTTGCATTCCTTACGCAATCCTCATCTCCTTTCCTTTGCGAACCGCCGTATCATCAGCCCCTCATATCCCCCCTCTCACAAACTGGCTACGCTGAGTGGGAGATGAGCGTAACCAGTTTGTGAGGAATCTCAAAATCTCGATTCAGACGGCTCGATTTACGAGTTATTGAGACTTCAGTCTGAAAATCTCGACGGGAAAGGCAGATTCCGAGAGAAATTGAGAGATCGGGATGGCCACCGGTTCGACCGGTTTCACAAGAACCGCGGAATTCCAACGATTTTGGGACAGTCGATCGAGACGGCATGAGCACGGAATCTCAAAAACTCAGTCAGATGGCGATTGCTGCGAGATTTTTAGATTTTTCTCTATAAATCTCGCAGCAAGGTGGCGTAATTGAAAGATTTTAGGATTATCGAGATTGGCTGCTGGGTATCGAGCGTCCCAGTAACTGAACGGGATATGGCCGGGCGAATATGACCAAAACCGATGTGGGAGTTCTGTTACGAATCGCCACGAGGACAGCAAACTCCCGGATATCCGCGGGAGTTTAGAGCGGAAGGATAAATCCGGCGGAGTTCTCCCAACAACGGCTTCGAGGCCGATTTTTGACAATCGCGGAATTCCAACGTTCCTGTTGGGAGATTGTCCGTGAGAGTGCCGGATTTTCATGAACTCCCACAGTCGATGCGGGAGATTAGCGACGAATTCCGGAAATCTGCGTAAACTCCCGCGGATTTTGGGAGATTACAGCCCGGCGAGGCCTATCGGCATGAACTCCCGGATTGGCCACCGTTCAGCAGACGGAAACGACCATAACATCGCAGCCGCCAGCATCTCGGCCACCCGACTACACAAACTGGTTACGCTGAGAGGCCGGTGAGCGTAGCTAGTTTGTGGGGGACCAACAGTCCCAATCCAAAACAACGCATGAGGATTAGACGCCATCCCCACAGAGATCCGGTTACACAAACTGGTTACGCTGAGGGATTCGTCAGCGTAACCAGTTTGGAAAAGCAGTGAGCCTCTTGGTCCTGTAGGGCGCGATACGGCGTAACTACCACGCGCGCACCACAGACGAAGCCTAGGCGCGGCTCACCTGGCCGGTCCGCTGGGACACGACCACGAAGCCGCACCCACCAGTCCGACCACTTGGCCGGTCCACCAAGCCAGGCCACTTGGCCGGACTGCGGGACGAAATCACGCAGTGATTTCAGGACGGCCGGGTTCGCCTTCGGCCCTGCAATTATTGACCGGCCTACGGCCGGGCCCAATATTTACTGCGACGCGCACTACCGCGCGCCGCAGCCGAGCCTTGCGACAGCCCCACTGGGGCTGTCGCAGGCGTCGTGAAATCACGCGGTGATTTCACGACGCCCCGGCTCGGCCCACAACGTGTGGAAGGCGCCGGGCTGGTCGATGCGGCCGTAAGTGTGGGCGCCGAAGTAGTCGCGCTGGCCCTGGATCAGGGCGGCGGGCAAGCGGTCGGAGCGCAGGCCGTCGTAGTAGGACAGCGAGCTGGCGAACGCCGGGGTCGGCATGCCGTTCAGCGCGGCCTGGGCGACCACGCGACGCCAGGAATCCTGCGCCTTGGCGATCGCATCCTTGAAATACGAGGCGAACAGCAGCGACACGTTCGCTTCGCCGGATTCGAAGGCCTCGGCCACGCGGTTCAGGAACTGTGCACGGATGATGCAGCCGCCACGCCAGATGCGCGCCACCGCAGCAAGATCGATATTCCAGCCGTACTCCTTGGCACCGGCCTGGATCTCATCGAAGCCCTGCGCGTAGGCGACGATCTTCGAGGCGTACAGCGCGTGGCGGATATCCTCGATGAACGCGGCACGCTCAGCCGGCGCAACATCAAGCTTCTGCTCCGGGCCAGCGAGGTGCTGCTTCTGCGCTTCGGCACGCTGCTCGGTCATGCCGGACAGCCCGCGCGCGAACACCGCTTCGGCGATACCGGTCACCGGGATCGCCAGCGACAGCGCGGTCTGCACGGTCCACGTGCCGGTGCCCTTCATGCCTGCACGGTCTACGATCACATCCACCAGCGCCTTGCCGGTCTTCGCGTCCACCTGGTGCAGCACTTCGGCGGTGATCTCGATCAGATACGAATTCAGTTCGGTCTTGTTCCACTCCTCGAACACGTCACCGATCTCGGCGGCGTCCATGCCGAGCCCGCGGTGCATGAGATCGTAGCTTTCCGCAATGAGCTGCATATCCGCGTATTCGATGCCGTTGTGGACCATCTTGACGAAGTGGCCGGCACCGTTCTCGCCAATATGCGTGACGCACGGCTCACCTTCGGCGACCGCCGCGATCGACTTGAGGATCGGGCCGAGGGTCTTCCAGGATTCCTCGGTGCCGCCGGGCATGAGGGACGGGCCGTTGAGCGCGCCTTCCTCGCCGCCGGACACGCCGCAGCCGACGAAGTGCAGGCCACGCGCGCGGATGTCCTTCTCACGGCGGATGGTGTCCTCGAAGTAGGAGTTGCCGCCGTCGACGATGATGTCGCCCGGCTCCATGGCGTCGGCGAGCTCGTTGATCACCGCGTCGGTCGGGCCACCGGCCTTGACCATGATGATCGCGGTGCGCGGGCGCTTGAGCGAAGCGACGAATTCCTCGACGGTTTTCGCGGGCACGAACTTGCCTTCGTTGCCATGCTCGTTGATGAGCTTTTCCGTGCGCCCGTAATGCCGGTTGTACACGGCGACGGTGTTCCCGTGATGCGCCAGGTTGCGGGCGAGGTTGGAGCCCATTGCCGCCAGTCCGACGACGCCGATGTTTGCTGTAGCTTCTACGGCCATTACGTTACCTTTCCCAAGTCCAATGACAGGTTCGACGACACGTTCATACGCGTTCATTCGCAGGCGCGGCTGTTCGCCGCGTATATCAGCTGTCAGTCTATCGCGAGCCTTGGGCGGAATGCCCGTTGCATTCCACGAATACGCCCTGAGCAGTACCGCGGATTGCTCCGACGACGGCGAAAACGAGATGCGCCCGCGATACCCGCACTCGCACACGTGGACATGTCAAGTCAGAATCACGGATTTGTCGGATACCTCACATTTCGATTGTCGGTTGGCATCGCCGCCGCCCAGAACGCGCACACCCCGGAATCGTTCTCCCGACTATGATGGACAGCTTCCGGAAATCACTAGATATAGTGGCGACACGCTCGACACGCTACTAGTGATGGTGGTTTTTTGTTCCAGCCCGGTCGTGTAGCGTAACAGTTCCGACACCGCCACGACAGCTTCCGTCATGACGCTTTCGACCAAGGAGGACAGTTGACCATCACCGTGTTCACCAAACCGCAATGCCAGCAGTGCGAGGCAACCAAACGCCGCCTGCGCGACCGCGGGATCACCTTCGAAACCGTCGACTTGAGCGAGAACCCCGCAACGCTGACGCAGCTGGTCCAGGCCGGATACCGCCAAGCGCCCGTTGTGATTACGCCGGATGCCGCATGGTCGGGATACCGGCCGGACCTCATCGACCAACTCGCCGGAGCGCTCGCGACCGCAGACACGACAACAGACACGACCGCGAACGCGAACGCAGACACGCAGTCCACCCCGGCGACCGACGGGAACCGGGCATGACCGACGCAACCGCATGCATGAGGGGCGACTTGGGTTCCAGCGTCGCGGCACCCGACAGCCCGGCAACCGGCTCCCCAGAACCCGGCTCCCCGGATTTCAACGTCCCGACACCCAACGTCCCTGCGTCCGACACACAAAACCCCGGCACGCCAAGCCCCAGCGCACCTGAATCCGCCGCCACCGCCACCCATATCGGCGCAGTCGTGTATTTCTCCTCCGCATCGGAGAACACCGCGAGATTCATCGCGAATTGCCGTCTGCCCGAAGTCGGGCTCAACGTGTATCGCATCCCGCTGCGCCCGAAGGACGCCCCGCTGGTTGTCAACGAACCATTCGTGATCGTCGTGCCGACGTATGGCGGCGGCGACATCTCGAAAGCCCTGCCGCCACAGGTCCGCCGTTTTCTCAACGACCGCGGCAACCGCAGCCTGCTGCGCGGAGTCATCGCGTCCGGCAACACGAATTTCGGCGACGCGTTCTGCGCGGCGGGCGACGTAATCGCCGCGAAATGCCACGTGCCGTTCCTGTATTCCTTCGAACTGACCGGCACGCCCGAGGACATGCGCAAGGTCCGCGAAGGGCTGCGCGGCTTCTTCCTGCGGCTCGCGGCGTCGGAAAACGCTTGAGGCCCATACCAGCACACCTCACTCACAATCACCACACCAACCAGAAAGGCCAACCATGACCGCAACCGCCACATCGCCCCAATTCACCATCCCGCAGGCGGCGCCCGACTATCACGCCCTCAACGCGATGCTCAACCTGTACGACGATAACGGCCGCATCCGCTTCGATGCCGACCATCAGGCCGTCGACGCGTATATGCACGACCAGGTCGAGCCGCGCACCATGCGGTTCGCCTCCACCCGCGAGCGCCTCACCTACCTGCTGAATCAAGGCTATTACGACCGTCGCGTCTATGACCAGTATTCGGACGATTTTCTGGACAGCTTCTACGACCATCTAGAACATCAGGGATTCACGTTCGAGACCTTCCTCGGCGCGTTCAAGTTCTACGCATCCTACGCGCTCAAAACCTTCGACGGCTCGCAGTATCTGGAGGATTTCCCGCAACGTTGCGCCGCCGTCGCGCTGGAGCTTGCGGACGGTGACGAGCAGCGCGCGAGCGAATATGCGGACGCCATCATTTCCGGCCGCTACCAGCCCGCCACGCCGACCTTCCTGAACCTTGGCAAGGCGCAGCGTGGCGAGGCGGTGAGCTGCTTCCTGCTGCGCATCGAGGACAATATGGAGTCGATTTCGCGCGGTATCAACGCGGCGTTGCAACTGTCCAAGCGCGGCGGCGGTGTAGCGCTCCTGCTGACGAACCTGCGCGAGGCGGGCGCCCCGATCAAGCGCATCGAACACCAGTCAAGCGGCGTGGTCCCGGTCATGAAACTGCTCGAGGATTCGTTCAGCTACGCGAACCAGCTGGGGGCGCGCCAAGGCGCCGGCGCGGTATACCTCAACGCGCATCACCCTGATATCATGCGCTTCCTCGACACGAAACGCGAGAACGCGGACGAGAAAATCCGCATCAAATCGCTGGCCCTCGGCGTGGTGATCCCGGACATCACCTTCGAGCTGGCCAAGCGCCGCGAGCGTATGGCCCTGTTCAGCCCGTACGATGTGGAGCGCGTCTACGGCGTGCCCTTCGCCGATATTTCGGTCACGGAGCACTATGACGAGATGCTTGCGGATGACCGCATCCGCAAGACGTATATCGACGCGCGCGAATTCTTCATGACGCTCGCCGAATTGCAGTTCGAATCCGGCTACCCGTACATGCTGTTCGAGGACACCGTGAACCGCGCGAACCCGCTCAAGGGCCGTGTGACCATGAGCAACCTATGCTCCGAAATCCTGCAGGTGCAGGAGCCGAGCACCTACCGCGAGGACCTCGGCTACGAGCATGTGGGCCGTGATATTTCCTGCAATCTGGGCTCGCTCAATATCGCGAAGGCGATGGACGGGGGTCTTGCGCAGAGTGTCGAAACCGCTGTCCGCGCGCTTACCTCGGTCAGCGACCATACGCGGCTGGATTGCGTGCCGTCCATCCGGCGCGGCAACGAGGAAAGCCACGCGATCGGCCTGGGGCAGATGAACCTGCACGGCTTCCTCGGCCGCGAAGGCCTGCGGTACGGCAGTGATGAAGCGCTTGATTTCACGGATATGTATTTCATGACGGTCGCCTACCACGCGTACCGCACCTCGCATGCGATCGCCGTCGAGCGCGGTACCCATTTCGCCGGGTTCGACGACAGCGCGTACGCCAAACCGACCGGCGAAGGCAACTATTTCGACAAGTACGTCGATGGCACATATCACACCGAACCGCGGACCGACACCGTACGCGACCTGTTCGCCCGCTTCGGCGTGGTCATCCCCTCGGCCGACGATTGGCGCGAGTTGCAGGCCCAAGTGCTGCGCGACGGCATCTACAACGCCTACTTGCAGGCCGTGCCGCCGACCGGGTCGATTTCGTACATCAACCATTCTACGAGTTCGATCCACCCGATCGCCGCGCGCATCGAAATCCGCAAGGAAGGCAAAACCGGCCGCGTGTACTACCCGGCGCCATACATGACCAACGAGAATCTCGGCATGTTCGAGGACGCGTACACCATCGGCTGGAAGGCGATCATCGACACCTACGCCGAAGCCACGAAGCACGTGGACCAGGGGCTGTCGCTCACGCTGTTCTTCCCTGACACCGCCACGACCCGAGACCTCAACAAGGCGCAGATTTACGCGTGGCGCAAGGGCATCAAGACACTGTATTACATCCGCATCCGCCAGCAGGCGCTCGAAGGCACCGATGTCGAGGGCTGCGTCAGCTGCATGCTGTGAGCGGCGTCATTCCGCCAATCCCTGTCCCATGAACCAATGAACCATTGAACCGACCGAAGGAACATCATGACCGCTACGACCCCGACCCCCACCACACCCCGCACCGTCCGCATCGCCGATGACGCGATGATGACCGCGTCCATCACTCCGGCGCAATACCGGTACCATCACGGTTCACGCGTGCGACCCATCAACTGGAACCGCATCACGGACGACAAGGACCTCGAGGTGTGGAACCGTCTCGTCGCCAACTTCTGGCTGCCCGAGAAAGTACCGCTGTCCAACGATGTACCCGACTGGCGGGCGCTCAGCGAGCGCGAACGCACCACCACCGTACGCGTGTTCACGGGTCTCACACTGCTCGATACCACGCAGGCCACCATCGGTGAAATCTGCCAGATCGAGCATGCGCGCACCGAACACGAGCAGGCCGTGTACACGAATATCGCGTTCATGCAGTCCATTCACGCGCGTTCGTATTCGTCGATCTTCTCCACGCTGTGCTCCAGCGAGCAGATCGATGAGGCGTACCGTTGGGCCGTGGGCAACGACATCCTGCAGGAGCGCGTCGACACCGTGCTCGAGCAGTATGAGAGCGACGACCCGCTCAAACGCAAGGTCGCCGCCACACTGCTGTCGTCGCTGCTGCTGTACGCGGGCTTCTATCTGCCGCTGTATTTCGCGGCCCGCGGCACCATGATGAACACCGCTGATATGATTCGTCTCATCCTTCGAGACAAGGCGATCCACGGATATTATTCGGGCTACAAGTTCCAGCGCGGCCTTGAAACCCGCAGCGTCGAAGACCAACGGATGCTGCACGACTTCACCATGGATCTGCTCGACCGCCTCTACGAGCTGGAAATCGAGTATTCCAAGGACGTGTACGCGGGCTTCGACTTCCTGCCCGACGTGCTCGCGTTCGTGCGATACAACGCGAACAAGGCGCTCATGAACCTCGGCTACCCCACGCGCTTCACCGCCGAGGAAACCCAGGTGAGCCCGGAAATCCTAGCCGCGCTGTCGCCTTCGGCGAACGAGAACCACGATTTCTTCTCCGGCTCAGGCTCGTCCTACGTGATGGGCAAGGCCGAGGAGACCGACGACGACGATTGGGATTTCTAGGGGCTGGAGGCTTCCGGCTCGGATTGCCTCCAGCCGGGAATCGCACGGCGGTGTGCCCAAGGCGGCAGGGCCCCTGGCGCGCCGCCGGCACGTCACTACCTGATGCAAGCGCCGTCACTTGCCGTACAGATGATAGTGCAGCTCGATGTCACAGCTGGTGATGACACCATACGGCTTCAAATACTTCCCATGCGATGGACCGTCCCCGGGCTCATAGTAGCCGCCTTCGGTATCCCCTACAGAGGCGGGGACGCGATCGGGGGTATTCTCCTTGGTCAGCTGACCGGTCGCCGAATCATAGAGGAAGTACACGTCAAGATTGTTCCTGTTCGTGCCATAGATCCGATACGTCAAGCCGTTCGTCGCCCCGAAAGCACTACCGCCGCCCTTTATCGGCCTTCCCTTCTTGTCCAGGAAGGTGGTGTCTGATGTAAAGCACAACGCCACATCGGGCGACAACGATATCTGGGCATCATCTATCGGCTTGTTGCTGGTGTCGCCCCAAGTGAAGCTCTTCAACGTATAGATGAGATTGGGATCGCCCGCCTTACGCGCCTGCCGTTCGAAACTCGCCGGCAGCCTGCCTCCCATGTCGACGCTCGCCGTCTCTATGGTGAGCTGCGCGTTCTTCACATCCGACTGGGCGGCAGCATTCCACGCTGTCCTGCGCGCGTTCAGATAAATCGGCACGGCGATACTCGCCAGGATGCCCATAATCAGGATGACCACCAGCAGCTCGATGAGCGTGAAACCAAGCTCGCGACGCACACGGCTGCAGGCGTGCCGCCGGCTCGCGTATATACCACGCATGACGCACCATCCTTCTTCGCCGCGGAACCGCCTCACTGCGATTCACGTACCATCCGACGCCACAAAAACGTCTACTGAAGGTATGGGGCTGACACTCTCGCTTCCATCAACGTCTTTGTCGCTTCATGCACTTTTCCATTATATCGTCACGACCGCGGCATCGCGCGGGATACGCCGCCCGGCACCGGTGTAGAACGGTTGATGATTTTCAGTGTGTCGTATGGCATCGCGAACGTCACGCCATACGACCGGACTTCGACGGGTCGATGGTCATGGTCTGGAACCGGTGCTGCATATACGCGTCATCGAAATGCTCGGCGAAGAACCGCGTGACCGGGGCATCCTGCGGCATGCCGGAAACGCGGCTATACCAGCAGTCCAGCGCCATCAGCGTCATGACGATATCAACCAGCATCAGCGCCGCGCACACCGCGGTCAGCGAATACCGGACCTGCCAGGGGATCCGGTTGATGAGCCGCAGCAGATGCGGCAGCACGAACTTGATCCACGCAAGCCCCAGCAGCCCCCAGAACACCATGTACTTGCCCGATGTACGACCGCCGATCGACAGCCACTGGCCGGTGTAGTCCCATGCGGTAATGCCGAACGCCGCCTCCATGAACCAGCTGACGAAGAACTCGAACGCGCCGCCGATCACCGCGCTCGCGAAGAAGATCAGCACCGGGTTCTTGCACCACAGGCGGTTCAGGCACACCGTCAAAATCACCGCGCCGCAGCCGTAAATCGGCGAGAACGGCCCCCACAGCAGCCCCGCACGGTCCTGGTATTCATGTACGAGCACGAAATGGTAGATGGTCTCGATGATCAGCCCCACAACGCAACCGACAACGAACAGCCAGAAAATATTGAAGAAATCAAGAGAGATATACCCCTTGCCGCTCCGGTCACGGCCGAGCATGTCCTCGCGGACGGCCTCATCATACGCATCATGCTCGTCCATGCGCCTGAGATGCCATTGCAGCTGGCGTTCCTGGAGCAACGCCGGATCAAGCGTCACCGACAAGGCGATCAGAATGGTCATCTGCACGAACGGCCCGAGCAGATTCTGGCCGAAACCTTCCAATGCAAGCGACAGCATGCCATGCGCGAGGGTGAGCGGCATCAGCGCGTACGCCCAGCGGGCGGCATGCCGGCGGTGGCTGCGCAACAGTTGCACGCCGAACACCACCATACATGCGGCGTTGGCGATCAGCACCACCACTTCGACGCAGGAGAGGATGAACGGCAGGGCGAGCGCATCGATGGTGACTTTGCCGTCAAGGACTTGGCGGATCTCGTAGGTGAGTTCGTAGATGATCAGCGGGATGGTGCACACACCGAGCAGCATGATCAAGCCGCCGTAGAGGCGGGTGATGAAGGGCAGGGTCCGGCGGGCGTCATCGCAATCGGCGAGCTGTGCCGCCGACTCGTCCTCGGCAAGCTGCTCGCCGATCGCCGCACGTGTCGCGTCATCCATGGTCAGCCCGGCCACCGCCAAGGCGTCAGCCGTAACACCTGCCGCGGTATCTGCAGCAGCGCTAGCCTCGATGCCAGCCGGGGTATTTGATATGTCAGGCTTGTGCGGCGTACCCATCTCTTGCGTCATTCGGCCTCCCGCTGTTACGTCTCGTTTGCGCGTCACGCGAGGCATTCGACATGCCGCCACGCACCTCCACCGTATCATCCGGCATCGTTTTCAGGATTTACCCAAGTATCCGACAGACAGTTATGTGGATTTTCTAGGTGGCCCATACGTCGTTTTGCAGGGCTCGCAAGGGTTCATGCGGTTATCTTGAACCAACATCTACCGCAAGCCGGCACGCCGGCACCAACGGAAAACGGCACGATGAAGGGAGCCATGACATGAGCGCAACAGACAGCGAAAACACCGCCGCGGCCACAACAACCACCGGGAACCGCACCGACACCGCGAACACCGCATCGGGTACGGGTGCAAGCGCAGCGGCATCCACCCTACAACGCACGGGCGGCGACAACAATACCGCGGACAAGACCGGGAAAGCCGCAGCTACCGCCGACGGACGCACCAGCGAGGCCACCGGCACCTCGGCCACAGCCGCGTCCGAACCACACGAGGTCGACGGCGTCAGCTGGAACTGGGCGGCGACCCACCGCGGCGAATCCGGCACAGGTGCGGCATCCGAGGCACGGCAGGCACCGGAGGGACAGCCGCATCGCACCACGCCCGCCGCACAACCCAGAGCTACGACACCGACGACACAGCCAGGCCCCGCACCCACCGCGCAGCCTGGAACGATGGGCGGCAACCCCTACGGGTACGCCGCACCGGGAACATACCCGCAATCCCCATACCAACCCCCATACGCCGCGCCGGGAGCATACCCGGCACCGGCAGTTGCCCAGAAGAAACCGAAGAAACCATCCAAGGTCAAGGCCTTCTTCGCCAGCCTCAACACCGGCACCATCGTGTGCGCGGCCATCGCCGCCCTGGTCTGCGGGTTGCTCGGCGGCATCGCAGGCGGGTATATCGTGCGCGCCACCACGCCCAGCCGACAGCAGCAGAGCGTGCAACCGTACGGGTACGGACGCATGATGCCCGGCAGCTCGAGCGGCAACGGGTCGGGGTCGAGCGGATCCGGGTCTGGCTCGGAGAGCGGATCCAGCTCGTCCAGCAACGGCTACGATCTGAGCGACATGTTCAGCGACTCCGACAGCATGTGATTCCCGTGCGGGGTGCCGCATAGGATTGCGCACGGCCCGGGCACAGCCCGCCGAATCATCCATGACCATGATCCATGACCATGATGGGCCGGCGTCCATTGCACGATGATGGACGCCGGCCCAGCGCGTTCTCATCCCATGCGCACTCCGGTCCAGCACATGCAATCCCGGATTACCCACGAAACACGGTCCAGCACGATTCCCGACCGACCCGCTTCCCCTCTTCTCCTGATCTGCTTCTCCCGATTTGTGCCCGCTTCATCGCATATCCCTTCAGTATCCTTTCCATACTGTGCAGATACCCCGTCGAAATTCCAACCACGGAGGGGGCGACCGTGCCGGCGGGCGGATGACGGGGCCCACCCGCTTCACAAACCGCATGATTCCAACAATCAGCACCACCCGCGCTCACCTTGCCCGACCACATTCCCATGGTTTCCGCTCCACACCATGCGAACCACCGCCCGAAACCCCAGCCGCGGAGGCGACCGGGTGCCGAGACAGAGCCGCAGACGGAGCAGAACCGCGGAAATCCGCCCATCACACATCACCAGCCACCACCCCAGACAGCCCCGGATAGCACAAATCCCCCGGTTTCCGCTCCACACCATGCGGACCACCGCCCGAAACCCCGACCGCGGAGACACGGAAGACCGCAGCCCAGGCACAATCTAGGCACCACAATCTAGACATACCGGGGCGAAACGCGCAGAAACCGCAATCCGACAGCGAAGTCCTCGAGGCCCCCCATTACGCTACTTGCTTCGTAGCGCTACGTGTCACGTATCGCTTCTACAATGAGCGAGGAACCATCAACCAAGCACAAGCGAGGGGCCGCCATATGAGGAATGCATTGAAAATCCTGCGCCGCGATCTGCTGCGCTGGATCAAAGCCCCGACCGCCTGGGTCATCGCGTTCGGCCTGTGCTTCATCCCCCCGATGTACGCGTGGTTCAACGTCCGCGGATTCTGGAACCCCTACGGCAACACCGTCGGCATCAAAGTGGCCGTCGCCAACAACGACAAAGGCACCGACAGCGCCGTCATGGGCAAGATGAACGTCGGCAAGCAGGTCGTCGACCAGCTGAAAAGCAACAAGCAGATCGGCTGGACGTTCATGAGCGAAAGCGCCGCCATGGACAGCGTAGAATCAGGGCGCTCCTACGCGGCGATCATCATCCCCTCGGACTTCAGCGATTCGCTGGCAACCCTCGCCACCGGCGGGTCAAGCCGCCCCAAACTCAGCTATTACGTCAACGAGAAAGAGAACTCCGTAGCCACCAAGGTCACCGACACCGGCGCCACCACGCTCGACCAGCAGATCAACAGCAGCTTCGTGTCCACCGCCAGCAAGGTGGTCATCGACATCGTCAACAAGACCGCGGACGCCATTGAAACCCAGGCGTCCGATGCAGGCGGGAGCGTCGCCAAAGACCTGGCGACCACATCCAAGAACCTGTCCACCATCAGCACGACCATGCGCGACCTCGATACCACGCTCGGCGAGATACCACAGAAAACCAAGGCCGCACGCTCGGCGCTCAGCACAGCCACGCAACTGGGCAGCCAGGCGGGCGCCGGGCTGAACACCGCCTCGCAGCTGCTGACCACCACGCAATCCAGCATCAGCACCTTCTCCGCGCAATCCTCAAGCGCACTGGACAACGGTTCCAGCCTGCTCTCCCAAGCCAGCGCGCAAACCAATCTCACCGTCGCCGCGCTCGGCACGGCGCTGACCGATGCGAACGGTTCCGTCCGCTCCGCCATCAGCACCGCACAGGACGTCAGCGACACCAACGCCGGCATCATCGCCGCGCTCACCGAGCTCAACACCGACCTCAACAACGCCGGCATCACGAACGACACCGGCACCGCCGCACTCAAACGGCTCCAGCAGCACAACACCGCACTCCAGCAGTCAATCTCGGACCTGAGCAGACTCAACAAAGACCTCGACGCCACCGTGGCGGCAGGCACAAAAGCCTCGGATTCCCTCAACACCGCCACGCAAACCACGCTGCAGAACACCGGCAAGGCACGCAGCACCATCAATTCCCAAGCACTGCCCCAGCTGACCGGCGGGCTGAACACCCTCGCCTCGACCAGCGCATCGCTCAGCGCACTGATCACAGGACAAGGCTCGCTTATCACACAAACCAACGCCGTGCTTGACCAGCTCGACCAGGCCGCCTCCAGCACACGCACCGCGCTGAGCAGCGCGAACAGCGGTCTGGACCGGCTGCGCGGCAAGATTGATTCCCTATCCACCGATCTGACCGCGTTGAGCACGTCCAACGCGCTGAGCAACATCCTCGGGGAGCACGGTAAGCTCGACGCCGAGAAAATCTCCGAATTCATGCTCTCGCCGACCGTCCTGTCCACCAAGGTCCTGTACCCGGTGAACTCCTACGGTTCCGCGATGGCACCGCTGTTCACCGCGCTGGCCCTGTGGGTGGGCGCGTTCGCGCTCACCGTGATCCTGCGTACCGAAGCGGACGATGACGGCATCGACAATGTGACGCCCGGCCAACGCTATTGGGGCCGATGGCTGCTGCTGGCGATCCTCGCTGCCAGCCAGGGCATCACCACGACCGTGGGTGAGATGCTGCTCGGCGTGCAGACCGTCAATCCGTTCGCCTTCGTAGGTACCGGCATCCTTGTAGCGCTGGTCTACCACAGCATCATCTACTCGCTGGCGACCACCTTCCTGCATATCGGCAAAGGCATCGCCGTCGCGCTGGTCATCGTGCAGATACCGGGCGGCACCGGCCTGTACCCCATCGAGATGATGCCGGGCTTCTTCCGTACGGTCTACCGGCTGTTCCCGTTCACGTACGCGATCGGGGCGTTGCGTGAGTGCATCGCCGGATTCTACGACGGCCACTGGTTCGCGAATATGGGCCATCTGATGCTGTTCGCCATCGCCTTCTTCATCCTCGGACTGTGGCTGCGTCCGAAAGTCGCGAACGTCAACCGGCTGTTCACCCGCCAGCTTGAGGAAAGCGACATGGTCATCAGCGAGAAGATCGAGATGCCCGGCCGCACCTATGGTTTCGCCCAGGTCATCCGCGTGCTTGCCGGCCGTGACGAATACCGCAAGAGCATCGAACGCAGGGCGGCACGCTTCACGCTGCTCTACCCGAAGCTGCTGCGGGCGGCGCTCGTCCTGGGCATCGCCGTGCCGGTGACCATCGCCGTCCTGCTGTCCGTGCTGACCCCCGGCAGCAAAGTCAACGCCATGGTGATCTGGCTCGTGTGGATCCTGCTCATCATCGGCTTCCTCATGACCATCGAACTGATCAAAGACAATATCGAACGGCAGACACGTCTCGGCAATCTCGACGAAGCCGCGATCCAGCAGATCCTGCTTGACGAGCAGGGCAACCGCCAGTCCCGCTCAGGAAGGCACTCCGCATGAAAACAGCATGGAAACTGTTCACCGGCGACATGCGCCGCTTGTTCAGCAATGTCGTCACCATCATCATCGTGATCGGGCTTGTGGTCATTCCCGGCCTGTTCACCTGGTTCAACGTCGCCGCCGCATGGGACCCGTTCGCCAACCTCAACCAGCTGAAGATCGCCGTGGCCAACACCGACAAAGGCTACAAAAGCGACCTGATCCCGGTGCGGATCACCGTGGGCGACAACGTAGTCAACGCGCTACGTTCCAACGACCAGCTCGACTGGACCATCACCAGCAAGGATGACGCGATCGACGGGGCAAAATCCGGGAAATACTATGCGGCGGTCATCATCCCGTCCAGTTTCAGCAAGGACATGATGACATTCTTCTCCGACGACGTGCAGCATGCGAAACTCACGTATTACACGAACGAGAAAATCAATGCCGTCGCCCCGAAAATCACCGGGCAGGGCGCCGACCAGGTGGCCGCCCAGGTGAACCAGACCTTCGCGCAGACCATCGCGAGCGTCGCGCTCAGCGTCGCCAGCGACCTGTCCAACGAGCTCAGCAGCGACCAGGCCGGCAAGCTGCTCACCACGTTCAACGCGAATATCGGCGACATGGCCGGGCAGCTCAACGACGCCGCATCCACGCTCACCACGTTCGCCGGACTCACCGACACCGCGCAATCCTTGCTGTCAAGCTCGAACCAGCTGGTCGACAACCTGTCCGTCAGCGCGAAGAACGCCGACAGCACGCTGAGCGGCACCGAGCAGGGCGCCAAAGACATCACCGGGGCGATGACCACCGCTTCCAAGGCCCTGACCCAGGCGTTCAAGACCAGCAGCTCAAGCTACCAGGCCGTCGCCGACACCATCGGCACGACACTGGACAATGCGGGCACCAGCGCTTCCGACACCTCGGCAAGCCTCAAAAGCCAAGCCGATATCGTCAATCAGCAGATCACCGACTTCCAGTCGCTCAGAGACAGCATCGCCTCGATCACCCTGCCGGCCATGACCGACACGGCGGCGCATGACCGCATCATCGCCGCGCGCGACGCGGTGCTCGGCAAGCTCGATACCGCCATCGCCGCCCAGACCAAGGTGCGCGACGCCATCACGGCAGCCGCTGACACAATCGACGCCGGCAAAGCGAACGCCGAATCGCAGCGCGCCAACATCACCAAACTGGCCACCCAGGCGCAGCAGGCAATCAGCGGACTGAAAACCAGCTACACGAAGGAGCTCAAACCGCAAATCACCACACTGGCCGACTCCATCACCAGCGTGAGCGCGACATTGGAAAACGGCTCCGACTCGCTGGATTCCACACTCAACGACCTGGACGACACCACCCAGACCGCCAGCAGCGCGCTGACCAGCATCCGCAAAGTCCTGACCTCCACCGCCAAACTGCTCAGCGACAACGGCACACGGCTGGGCAAGCTCAATGACAGCCTCGCCAAAGCGCTGAGCAGCGGCGATATGAGCGAAGTGCGCAGCATCCTCGGCAACAATCCGGAAACCCTCGCCGCCTCGCTCGCTGCCCCGGTCAACATCAGCCGCAAAGCCCTGTTCCCGGTCGGCTCCTTCGGTACCGGACTGACCCCGTTCTACACGTTCCTGCCCCTGTGGGTGGGCGCACTGCTTATGGCGGTCACGCTGAAAACCCAGGTGTCGTCGCGCATACGCAAAGAACTCGGCGACCCGAAGCCCCACGTGCTGTTCTTCGGCCATTACGGGGTGTTCGCGGTGATCGCCCTGCTGCAGAGCACGTTCTCCTGCGGCGGCACCCTGCTGTTCCTGCGTGTGCACGCCGTCCACCCGATGCTGTTCATGCTCACCGGATGGCTGAGCTCGCTGGTCTACTCGTTCTTCACGTACGCGATGATCGTGACCTTCTACAATGTCGGCAAGGCGATTGGCGTCATCATGCTCGCCATGCAGATCTCCGGGTCCGGCGGCGGCTACCCGCTCCAGGTTCTGCCGCACTTCATCACCCAAATCAGCCCGTTCCTGCCGGCCACACATTCCATCACCGCCATGCGCGCCGCCATCGCCGGCATCTACGGCAACGAATACTGGATCGCCATGGGCAAGCTTGCGCTGTTCATCATCCCCGCGCTGCTGGTCGGGCTGGTGATCCGCAAACCGATCATGCAGTTCAACCGCTGGTATGCGCACACGCTTGAGGAAACGAAAGTCATCCAATGACCCGGAGCCGGGAGGGTGGCGGGGCGGCGAGCCCTGCGCACCCCCACTCCGGCACCGTGTCAACACCGATGGCAAGAGAGAGAACAGAAACACGAGGCGATACACCATGAGCAACGGTGAGCAAGAGGCCGGACACACCGACACCCGCTCCATGCTGGAGCAAGTCACGGCCGCGGCAACAGCCAAGGATTCGCCGCAGGCCCGGACGCTGATACAACGCCGCGAACGGCGACGCGAGGAGACCGACCGCAAGATTTTGCAGGCCACCTTGCAGATTGTCGCCACGCAAGGCATCGGCGCGGTGACCATCGAGGAAGTCGCCCGGCGCAGCGGGGTCGCGAAGACCACGATCTACCGCCGGTATCGCAACACCGATGATATGCTGCGACGGCTCAGCACCATGCAATGGCCGGCGAATATCATCAACCCCATCAACCTGGAGCCCAGTCGCTGCAACCTGCAGCATATGCTCGAAGCCGCGACCACCCGGTTCGACGAGGAAATCGGCCTCAAAGCCGTCGGCGTGGTGCTGTCGGCCAGCAACGGGTATTTCGAGCAGATCGTGGAACAGGTGATCCAGCCGGTCAAGCAGCATTTCATCGAGTTCTTCACCCGCGGGCAGCAGGCCGGGGTGTTCCGGCATGGTCTGGATCTGAGCTTTATTTTCGCGACCATCATCGGCTCGATGATGGCGAACCAGGCGCTCACCGACGAGACCAGCGCGTCGTGGGCCACGAAGATGACCGACCTGTTGTGGCCGATGATCGCGGCGTAGGCGGTCGGGCCGGTTGCCGGCGGATGGCGATGCCCGGCAGCGACGGCTGCTGACGGCGGTACCGGCACACTGTGCGGCCCGGCTGTCGCATCATGGGCGGATAGCAACCGTGGAGCCTGTTTCAGCGCGGCCACCGCGCCGCCATGCGACGGAGCAGTCGCACTGTGGCGGGATAGCGCCACGACCGGCACGGAAATCACACGTATCCGCCTGCCGTGCGACCCGGCAGTCACACCGCGGACGGATACCCGGCGCCATCAACCACGGAATACACCAACCCCGACGGCAAGAGACTCACCAATCACACCACATCCGGATACCAGCCGCCAATCCGGCGAGCAGGCCCGAAACCGGCCGCCGTGCGACCCGGCAGTCACACCGTGGGCAGATACCCATCACGACACCAACCGACACCAGAGCAATCCGCACGCCGTGCGACATGGCGGTCACATCACAGGCAGGTACCCCACCAACCACCACAGGAACCTGGCCCAACAGCCTGCCATGTACCCCAGCAGCCACACCACGAGCAGATACCCGACATAACCTGCCGGTAGACGCCACCAACCCGGGCATGGTGCGACATGGCAGTCACACCACTCGCACAATGACGGTCAGCAAGCGCAACCCGAACCCGCCGTGTCACTCGGAAGCCTGCTCGCGGGCGGTTGCGAGCGCCTTGTTGAAAGCCTCAGTCGTCCAGCTGGCCCCGGCGACGGTATCCACATCCAGCCCCTTGAGCTTCTTGCCGACCACCACGCCGGGAATCGCCTTGGCGAAGGCATCCTGATGCTTCTTGGAAATCGGCGTGAACGGGTGTCCGGTAACCTCGACATCCGCGATTTTCTGGTCTTTGACGGTGACCTTCACGTCAATCGAGTCCTCGTTGACCGGACCGTACTTGCTGTTGACGCTGTATGTGCCGTCACGGTAATCGCCGGAATCCTTGCTGTCCTCCGAAGCGGACGCCGACGGGGATGCCGAGCCCGACAGCGACGACCATCCTGACGAACCCGACGCACCCGAAGCCCCGTCGGAACCTGAAGTCCCCGAGGAATCCGGCACCGCACTCGATTCCCCGGAGTTGCCCGCATATTCGTCATTCATCGGGATCGCTTCCGAGCTGCCGCAACCACCGAACAGGGACGTCGCCGCAACCAGCCCGACCGCGGCCATCGCCATCGCGCGGCGACCGCCCCGCGCAACGCTTGCCTCACTGCCACGAGCGGTATCGCGTTCGATGACACCAGTCCCGTGATCAGCAGCCCGGTCCGGCTTCTGAGCTTCTTCCGCCATCACAGATTCTTCCGCAGTTCCTTCCGTCACCGCGCATCACCCCCGGTTTTGGCCGCTTTGGTGGGGTCCTCGAATTCGACCGGCAGATCGCCGTGCTGCGCGCCTTCCACCTGAGCCCCAGTAGAGGCAGGACGCCCGCCCATCGCCTCGTACTGAGCGCGAGCCTCATCGCTGTTCCATTTCTCTCCGACCAGTACACCGTGATTCAGCATGATTTCACGTTGTGCACAGGAAGCGACGAGCGCATCGTGCGTGACCACGATGATCGTGGTTCCCTGCTCATGCAACGCGCGGAACAGGTCAAGCACGATATGCTCGTTTTTCTCGTCCAAGTTGCCGGTCGGCTCATCCGCGAGGATCAGCTTCGGGCAGTTGATCAGCGCCCGGGCGATGCACACGCGCTGCTGCTCACCGCCTGAGAGCTGACCGGGCAGATGGTGTGCGCGATCCTTGAGCCCGACCTTGTCGAGCGCTTCGAGCGCCTGCCGCTCATCGACCACGGAATGGTAGTATTGCGCGACCATCACGTTCTCCACTGCGGTCAGGTGCGGCACGAGATAGAACTTCTGGAAGACGAGCCCGATCACGTTCTTGCGCACGTCGGCGAGCTGCCCCGCGTTGAGGTCCTCGAGCCGCCGCCCTTCAAGCTTGACCGACCCCTTGGTGGGGGTATCCATGCAGCCGATGATGTTCATCAGCGTGGTCTTGCCCGAGCCCGACGATCCGACAATCGCCAGCCACTCGCCTTGCGGCACGGTCAGACTCAGATTGTCGACAGCATGCAAATCCCCGTATATCTTCGAGATGTGGTCGAGTTCCAGCAGCATCTGCCCGTTGCCGCCGTTGCGGCCGTTCTGCCCCGACGATATCGCCGATTCCGCTGCTTCCGCCGCTTGCGTTACCCCTGTTGCATCGTTGTTCATGATTTCTCCCTGATTATCGCTGATTGCTTTTGATTTCGCGCCACCGCCGCCATTCGCAGCACCCATGTCACTCCTCCCTCAGCACGACGGCCGGGTCGATTCGTGAGGCTCGACGCACCGGCGGCACGGACGCCAGCACCGCCACGATCACGCTCAACAGCACCGATCCGACGGCCAGCGGCCAGTCGAAGCCGAGCGTCCGCCCGAACACAGCGGAAGTCAACAACCGCGCGAGCAGATACCCGAGCGCCGTGCCCAGCAGCCCGCCGACCAACCCGTACAGCCCGGATTCCGCATAGAATTCAGCGCCGATGCTGCCCGAGGACGCTCCAAGAGCCTTACGCAGGCCGATTTCGTTGCGCCGCTGGGCGACGATGGACGAGATGGTCGTGGAAACGCCGACCAGCGTCAGGGCGAGCACTACGACCGACACCATCCAGAACAGGGTGCGCAGCATGGTGATGATACGCGTGTCGGACGAGGTGATTTTGGTGACCTGCTGCGCCTGCACGTGCATGGAGGTCATGTCGTTGATGCTTTTCACGACTTGCGAAACATCCTCCGCGCCCGACGAATATTCGATGACGTCAACCCCGCGCGAACCACCGGCGAGCTTGTCGACATCCGAGGCGATCGCGTAGATAATCTCGTCTTCTGAACCGCCCGTGTCGACGATGCCGGCCACGCGGAATTCGGTGCCGCTGGTGTCGAGGATGTCCCCGGAACCGCCCGAAGCCGTGGATGCATCCGCAGACGATGCCGCATCCGCCGCGGAAGAACCGGCCGCGGAAGAGCCCGTCGCAGAAGAGTCGGCAACGGAAGAATCAGACGCAGAAGACCCCACCGTAGAAGCACCAGACGCAGCAGCACCAGTACCCGCAGCATTATCCGCCGCCCGATACCTAATCGTGATCCGCGAGCCGACAGCAAGCCCCATCGCGTCGGCGACATCACGCCCGACCATCACGTTGCCGGCGCTCGGCCACGCCCCTTCCACACTCCAGTGGTGGTTGAGGGCCTTCACCTGCGCCGGGTGCACGCCGGCCAGCACGTATGGCGCCGCATTCACGCGAACGTTTTCATACCGGTAGGTCGCATAGGTCGCCGCCCCCTTGGCCTGCACCATGTCAGTCGTATGCTTGACCATCGCAGCGTCGATTCCGCTTTTCCCGCTGCCGCTCTCAATCGGCGTGACAATCAGGTTCGCGCCGTATGAGCGCATTTCCTCGTTCATCTGCTGCGGCACGGCGATGCACGTTGCCGCAAGGCAGAACAGCGTCGCCGCCCCCACCAAAGATGCCACGACCGCCATGATTGCCCTGCCGCGGCGGCGGAATATCGCGCCCCACAGCATCACGAGAAACATCCTCGTATTGGTCATGGCGTGTGATTCGGTTGACATTGTTGATTCCTGTTGACGTATTGATTCGGATTCACTCAAATCGCTTGATTTACCGGCCATGCAGCACCTCCGCCGGATGGACGCTCAAAATGGAGCGGATGGATGACAACGCGGCAACGCACACGACGACCGCCAGAAGCACGAACACCAGCAAGTAGACCATCGGGCGCATGGTGATGCCAGAACCGAACACCACGTGCCCGATGACTTGTGCGAGCCCAGAACCGACAACACCCCCGACCAGCGCGCCCGCCAGCGAGACGGACGCGGTTTCCGCGAGCATAAGCCGGGACACCCGGCCGTCAGTCGCGCCGATGGCTTTCAGCAGCGCCAGTTCGCCGGAACGTTCGGTTATCGAGGCGGCCATCAGGTTCGCAACCGCCACTGCCGCGGAGACCAGGGTGAGCGCGGTCATAAGCATCATCACCGCCTGGGTCTTGTTGAGCACGTTGCCTTGCAGCGCGGCAACCTGCCGCACCTGCTTGGCGACCGCGCCGGGCAGCACTTCCTCGATCTGGTAGGCGATCGAGCTCGGATACGCAGTGCAATACCACGTCTCCCACTCGTCCTGGCTGAGCGCCGCCGGATTTTTCGCGGCTTTGCGGGCAAGATCATTGTCGGGCGTGGTGAGCGCCTTCACTTCGATCTTGTTCACGCTGTCGGTCAGCCCGGCGAGTGTCTGGGTCACGGCGGTCGGCATGTAGATGGCTTCGTCGTCACCGTCGCCGGAGGTGTATTGCCCGACGATGGTGATGGTCTGCGTACGCCCGGATTTGCTCAGGGTGAGGCGGTCACCGGTATGTACGCCGAGCGCGGCGGCCGCTTTGGAGCCGATCATGCCTTCTGCCGCACCGTCTTTGGGCCATCTGCCGCTCGTTTTCCACCATGAGCGCATGCCGCCTTCAACGCCGACGACCGTGGTCTCGCCCGAGGCGAGGTGCAGGGTTTTGTTGAACCATGTGCCGACGAGTGGTACGTCGGTGCCGTTCACGCTGGCGTGAATGGTCAGTTCGGGCGCAAAATTCGTGATGTTGTACGCCCAGAAGATCGTTTTGATGTTTTTCGCGTCGGATTCCTTGAGAAACGCGGTCGGGTCTTGGCTGGTGGCCGCGCCGCCGTTACCGCTCCCGCTGCCCGCCGTACCGGTCGAACCCGTGCCGCTCCCCGTGGTGTACAGGTCGGAGACGACGGCGTTCGCCTTGGGCTGCACGATGATATTCGACCCGTATGTGGTCAGTTCGGCGGTGAGCTTGTCGCCAACGTCAAACACCACGCCGAGCATGGCCACCGATACCGCGGCGGACAAGCCTACGGTCAGCGCGATGAGCAGCCGTTTGCGCAGCTGCCGGCTGAAGGAGCGGGCTACCATTCTCGCAAAGAACATGGAACCTCCCTGTGCTTGATGCGGAACGCTTGATACGGAATGTCTGATACGGAACGCTTGATACGGGTTGCATTGCAACAACGCCTGACACGAAACGCTTGAAGCGGAACATGCCTCGACGCTTACTGGAAGTGGGCGCTGAGCGCGTCGAGGTCAGCGGTCTGGATGGTGATTTTCCCGCCGCCCGCCTTGTACGGCAGGGGCACCGGATTGCAGCCGCCCTTGAAACCGATGGTGGCGAGGTTGATGGCGACATCGCATTTCTTGCAGATGATTTTGCCGTCTTTCTCGTAGTACCCGGCATCGCCGCAGTTCTCGCATGCGTCAAGGCCGATGCCGTAGGCGCCGCCATTTTTCTTGATGATGATGAACCGCATCACCGTGCCGTCCTTTGCCTTGTATTGGAAGCGGTGCAGATGTCCGTCGGATACCTGCGCGAAGGTGATTGTCGCCACGCCGTCTTTGAGCGAGTAGCTTTCCGGCGGGGACAGCGTGACGGTCTGCCGGGTGGCGGCGACACCGGCGGTCAACGTAAGACTCACACCGATCATGGCAATCAGACTCCATACCGCGGCGCCGACCGCTTTACGCCGAAACGCCCGGTGTTTACGGCTTTCCGCAGCATCCATGCCCTGCAACGGCATACGCATACCCGCCACAATCGAGGCGATGGCCGGAACGGCAAACACCCATGCCTGCGCCTGGACAATCCACAATCCGTGATTGATCAGCCACACCAGAACCCGGAACGCGACACCATGCAGCATCACCATGCCGCCTTGCGCGATTTGCAGAATCGCAGTCAGGTGCTGGACGGTCACGAGCACGACCACCGCGAGCGCGGCAAAGGTGAATGCCTGCCGGTACGCCGTCAATCGCATAGAACGGCAAATCGCCGCCACGATAACCGACATGCCGACGCCGAGCAGGAATCCAAGCGCCCGCAGCAGCATCTCCGATGTGAAAGGCGATTCGCCGGGTTCAACGAACACGGTGAGCTGCAAAATCACGTCAGGAACCGCGTAGAACGTGGCGAGCGCGATGCACAACGCGGCCACGGCGTTCGCCGCGTTGAGCAGACCAGCATGCTGCCGCCAGCGCGCGCTTGCGACCAGCCGTCGGGAGTTCGCCACGGCGATAATCGTGGCGATATCGGCGATGATGGCGACCACAAGCACGGGGAAATTCACCGCCGACCGCTGATTGATCACCGATGTTGCACGCAAAGCACCGAAAACGATGGCAGCGAGCAACCCAATCAGCAGACCCCAGCGTCGCCATGTGGCGCTCAGGGGCTTGTCGCGCCCCTCTCCGACGTCGAGCATCACGCCCAGGCTCATCACCAGTAACGCGACCGGCAAGGTGCCGGGCATCACGGTTACGAATTGTTTGAGCATCTATCCCTCTCCTGTCTTGGCGTGTTTCGGCGTTGCCTTGCCGCTGTGCTTTCGATGATTTGCAGTGCGCAGTGTTGCAGTGCGCAGTGTTGCAGTGTGCAGTGTTTGCCGCGCAGTTGCCGTCTCGCATCGCACGGCCGCGGCAACGCACGAAAACCTTCCTCGCCGTCTCATCATTGATTCCGCTAGATGAGACGGCGGGAAGGGGGTATCGCGTCACGCATGGTGCCAGTCATGTTTGGCTTCTGTCGCACATGCAGCCTGTCGCGTTGGCAATGAACCGCGGCAGGCTGCCGGCGCAGACCGCCTCACCACTGGCGTGGCGTGTAATCCCAGTTGTCAAACGTGACTTCGATCGGTTCGGTCCAGAATTTGCCGGTGACGCCGGTTTCCTTGTCGACGTGCAGCATCCAGCCCTTCTTCGCCGGCGATTCGATCGACAGCTTGAGCTTGTACGATCCCGCCTGGTCAAGCTTGATATTGGCGCCGTAATGCGGGCCGTCGGACGCGTTCATCTGCATGAACGTGCCGGATTGCACGGACTTGTTGGTCGACTTGTCGATGATGCTGTAGTTGACGGTCAGGTCGGGAATGAAATCGCCCTTGCCGTAGCCGAGCGTCGTGCCCTTCTTGTTCGCGTGGATATCCGCCTCGAGGTGGAAGCTCGCGTCGGCGGCCTTGAGGCCCATGCCGGAAGGCTCCATATCAACCGGCTGGAAGTAGACCGCGCCGACCATAAGCGGGCCGACTTCCTGGTCTTGGTCCGGGCCGACCGGGACTTCTTCGAAGCCTGCGCTGTCCGAGGAGCTGGAGCTCGAGCTGGACGCGGACGAGCTGGAGGAGGATTTCGCGCTGGACGAGCCAGACGAACTGGATGCGGATGAGCTACCGCACCCGGCGAGCGCGAGGACTCCGGACAGCATGATCGCGGCGAGCGCGATTGCTTTGTTCTTCTTCATGTGATTTCTCCTGATTTGTTGTTGTGGATGGGGAAGTTTCATGGACGGGCGAACGGGCCGCGGTAGTTGGGGCAGGCCGTTTCGCGCGCAACCGTCACGATTTATCGACAGTCTGTTCGGGCGTGTCGGTCTTTTCGGCCAGTCGACGCCGCGTGTTCGCGTCTTTGATGAGCGCCACGACCATCAGCACGACGACCACGACCGCCGCAATCGCTTGCGCGCCAATGGTTTCGGCATACGGGTACAGGCCAAGCCAATCGCTGGTCGGCACGCCTTGCAGATAGGTGCCGTCAATCGCATCGCCCTCGATGAGCGCGTGCACGCCACCGCCGGCGAAAATCACCACAAGGATGGCCATAAGCACGCTCGTGACGAGGAAGAACGGCCTGATCGGCATGTTCACCGAAGTGAAGCGAATCAGCAGGAACACAATCACCAGTACCACGGCGGCGCAGGCGGCTCCCCACCAGATGCCGGACGTGTCGCCGGAGACCATCGAGAAGATCGCCTGGTAGAAAATCACCGTTTCGGCGCCCTCACGGAACACCGCAAGGAAACTCAGCATCGCCAGCGATATCAGGCTGCCCTTGGATACTGCCGCAACCGTCTTGTCTTTGATGTAGGCGTTCCATGCTTGCGTTGAGGAATGCGACAGCATCCAGTTGCTCGTGTACAGCAGCATGAGCATGGCCACGAGCGCGACCACGCCTTCGGTGATCTCCTGCTGGGGGCCGGAGCCGCCGAACAGCGCGGTGAATACGGCAGCCAGCACGCCGCTCGCCGCAAGGCCCGCGACCAGACCGATGTAAATGTAGCGGGTCATCGGCTTGTTGCCGGATTTGATGAGATAGGCGATGATCGCGGCCACCACGAGAATCGCTTCCAAGCCTTCGCGCAGCAGGATGATGAAGGCCTGGCCGAACGCGCTGGTCACGAATTTGGTGAACGGGTTGATGTTGCCGGCTGCACCGCCATCGAGCGTGGCGGCATCTTCGACGAGCATGGCCTTGAGATCGGTGACATACTGCTGAGCCTGCTTGAACGACTCGCCGTTGTTCATCGCCTGACGGCTTTCCTTGAACTGGTATTCGACCTGGGAAACGCGGCTGCCGCTGATCGCGTTCATCACGTTCTTCTCGAAACCGAGCTTCTCGTAATACTGGTAGTAGGCGTCATTCACGTAGCTTGCGCCCTTGGCCCCGTCGCCCGTCTTGTATGCAGCGACGGCTTTGTCAAGCACCTCGCCCATTTCCTTGGCGACCTCGCCCCACGTGCGCGTGCCCTTGCCGTTGTTCTTTTTCTTGGCGGCATCGAGCTTCTTGCGGTCCGCTTTGATTTGCGCGGCGAGTTTTTGGGCGTAGACATTGGGCTTGTCAAGGCCGGATGTCGCGTCCAGTGTGGCGGCTGCTGCGTTCAGATCGGTTTCGAGCGCGGCGACCTGCTGCGAGATCTGCGTGCCGTTGCCGGCAGTGTATGACAGGTCGATGATTGACTGGAATTGCTGCTGGTGGCTGGATTGCTTGTCCGCGCCGAGCGTGTCATGGACGACCGTGGTGAAGTTCGAGCCGACATAGATGGTGTTGTAGGCGGCCATGAAGTCCGACGAAGCGCCTGCCGTATTGCCGGCCGCATATGCCTGCTCGCCCTGGTTCAGCTGATCGGCCATGGCGTCGGCCACCTGCTGCCACGTGGTGTAGGTGACTTCGGCGGCATCGGCGCGGGATGGCGTAATTGACGGGGAGAACACAGCGAGAACGACGACGAAGGCCATGACGCATGCCGCCGCGATGGAGCGCATTGCGGCGGTGACTCTAGTGATGGCGGTGACGCCGGTGGAGCTGGTGGAGTCAGTGGAACCGGTGAAACCGGTGGACTCAGCGGAACCGGTAGTGCCAGTGACGCCGGTAACGCCGGTGGAGCCGGTAACGCCGGTAATCCTGCCGTCTTGTGCAGTTCCGTTCATCCGCATTCGTCCGCACCTCGGTTGCTGTCAGGTATGGCCGGGCGCCGCGGACGGCGACCCGCCAGAAGATACACTTGCCCCAGGCACACTTATGCCAGTGTTTTCAAGGGTTTTGTCGAAATGGATTCCGCGGCTTGTGGCCGCGAACAATCCTGAGTGTAAAAGAAAAAATCCTCAGGCAACAGTCTTGTTTTTTTGAATCTTTTGAGGTATGGAGACGGCGATTTGGGCCCCGATATGGGCTCGATCATCGGCGTGTCGCGGGCTTTGACGACGGTCGCATGTCGCGATGAAGTCCAACATGCGGACACAAATATCAAAAATCATCCCCGCCCCTGCACAACCCGCCACCGTGCGAGCGGATTCTCACACGATGACGCCCCCAGACCAGCCAATCAGCTGATTCCCACCACCAAACCGTCACCGTGCGAGCGAATCCTCACACAACGACCCACTCGACCAGCCGGACGACTGATTCCAGCCAGCCAAACCGGCACCGTGCGAGCCAATCCTCACACAGTGACACCCCCGGGCCAACAAACCATCTGATTCCGACCACCAAACCGTCACTGTGTGAGCGGATCCTCACACAATGACACTCCCAGACCAGCAAACCAGCTGATTCCCACCACCAAACCGCCACCGTGCGAACCAATCCTCACACAGCGACCCACTCGACCAGCCGGACGACTGATTCCAGCCAGTCAAGCAGTCACCGTGTGAGCGGATCCTCACAAAGTGACGCCCCCAGCACCTCCAAACCAGCCGATTCCCAACCACCAAGCCGCCACCGTGCGAGCCAATCCTCACACAGTGACGGTCTGGGTCAATCATCCGGCCAATCCTGTTGATGCAATCATCCGCGGTGCGACAACCCAATCACACGACAGACAGATACCGATATATCCAAACCCTAAAGCCATACTTACCCGCCCACCATGCAACACGGCAGTCGCACCACAGGCAGATACCACCGACAGACACCCCCAACGACGGCAACATCAGCCCGCCATGCGACTGGCACATCGCACACCAGCCAGATATCCCGCCAACCAGCCCGAGAACCGGACCTACCAGCCCGCCGTGCAACACCACAGTCGCACCACAGGCTGATAACTCCAGCAACCGCACCGCCAGCCAACCTATCCGCCCGCTGTGCAACCAGCCAATCACACCACAGGTCGATTACCCCGGCAACCACCCCACCGGCCGACCTATCTGCCCGCCATGCAACCGACCAGTCACACCGCAGCCAAATAACCCCACAATCCGACCGGAAGCCAGCCGAACCCGCCCGCCATGCGACCGACCAATCACACACCAGCCAGATATCCCACCAACCAGCCCGAGAACTGGACCGACCAGCCCGCCGTGCAACACCACAGTCGCACGGCGGGCGGATATTCAGCTTGACGGCACACCTGCGCAGCGGCATACCGGCGAAGCGTCACAGCGCCACGCCTGCACACCGTCACGCCTCCAGCGCGCCGCGCCGTACTCACGATTCCAACACAGCCAGTACCTTGTGCTCGTCGTAGAACGCGAAGATGAAACCACCGATCGCGCACAACACCGCCGCGCAGATCGCCGCGACACGGTATCCGGTTCCGGCCGCCGCGCCGATGGTGCTCACGCCGGTGAACAGCAGCATCGCCACGCTCTGCCCCATCTTCATGGCGAAGGTACGGGCAGCATAGAACATGCCCTGACGGTCCTGGCCGGTGGTCTTCGCGCTGGCATCCGCGATGTTCGCGACGATCGCCTGCGGCAGGATGCCGAACGCGGCCATCGGCACCGCGCCGACCACCGACAGCAGCACGCCCTGCACCATCGGCGGAATCGCACTGATTACGCCGGATCCGAGCAGCCCCGCGAAGGCGAACGCAACCGTGAAGATCACGAACGCGATGAGCAGCAGCCGCTTCTTGCCCACCCGGTTCGCGAGCATGTTCACCGGCACGTAGAACAGCACGGATACCGCGGTCATGAGCACGAAGTACACGGTCGTCACGGATTCAGGCAGTTTCAACAGGCTGGTCACGAAGAACGGCAGTCCGGTCTGGAAAGTGGTGATCGCCACCCAGTAGATCACGTCAGACCCTACGAAACGGCGGAATTGCACGTCTCCGAAGGTCTGCTTCAACGATTCCAGCGTCGATTCGCTGGTCGGCTGCGAGCGCACGTAGCGTCTCTCGTCGATGGCGAGCGGCGGGACGAGCATGCAGATGAACGCGACGACCGCCATCAATGTGAAGGTAAGCCGGATGGCGGGCACGCGGCCCATGGACGGCACGAACGCTCCCCAGATGACGGGCGCCACATATGCCAGCGCCGTGCCGGCGACCCATGTGAACGAGATGGCGGTGGAGATGGCGAGCTGTTGCTTGGAGTTGTGGCCGAGTTCGGCGATCAGCGCGTTGTACGGCGTGCAGTAGAAGGTGAGCGCCACGTAGTAGGCGATGACGGCGACGAACAGGAAGGCCGCGTTCAGCCAGCTGGTGCCATTGATCGGGCTCCAGAACACGAGCACGGTGATGATGGCGAGCGGCAGCGCAGCCAAACGCAGGAACGGCATGCGGCGGCCGCGCGGGGACCGGCAGCGGTCGGACAGGCTGGCGACTGCGGGGTCGACGAATGCGTCGAAGAACCGGGCGAAGGCGGTGATGCCGCCAACCACGGTCACGATGCCGAGAATGGCGAGGCCTTGCGGCACGAAGACGGTCTGGCCTTGGCGGATGGTTTCGGCATCCGGCTGGTAGAAGTACACGAGCCAGTTGGAGATGATGCCGGACAGGAGCGCCCAACCGAACTGGCCGATGGCGAATGCGCGGATCTTGGAGCCGGGCAGCGATTCGGGCGCGGTGTTGTGCGAGCCGGCCGCGCCGCCGGCGGCATCGTGCGACGTGCCGCGTGCCGTGCCGCGCGCTATGTCGTGTACCGCGCCATCGTGTGCCGCATCATTGCCGGCTGCCGCGATTGGCGAGAGTGTCGTGTCGTCCATGAACACACCTCCATGACAGATTCCGTCTTCCTGTAGTCTATCGCTGCTTTCGGGGAGCCACCCCGCATACGGACCGGTTACGGTCGGGGAGACGAACACAGCCTTCAACGGCAGGAGCCCCGTAGCCGGGGATGCGGGGATTCCGTATCCCGGGGCTGCAGGGCTCCGTATAAGACGCGGCACGGCTGCCGCCGGCGGTTCAACGCGCCGGACATACCTTTACCGCGCATACGTGGTCAGACCGTGAGCTTGGCGGCCTTACGCGCACGGGACGCGAACACGCCCGCCAACGCGACAACCGCCACACCGATCACACTGAAGAACGCGATACCCAAGGCACCGGTCTTCGGCAGCTCGGTGATGGACTTCACGTTGTCGACGGTCACACTCGAGGTGTTCTTGGCCGCGGTCACCAGACCGTTCGCGCTCGACGTGCCGTACGTATACTCCAGCTCCGTGAGGATGTGATCGCCGGATACGACATCTTCGTTCTCGTCGAACATAGCCTGGCTCCCGTTGCTGTTATCCGGCGTGTACGTGGGCTTGATGGTGATGTCGAACGCAGGCAGCGCATTCTGGAAGTACCCTTGCGGCGCCTTGATCTCGTGGACCGTGTACGTGCCTTCCTTAAGGCCGTTGAAGGCGATTTGGCCGTTGGAGTCGGTCAGGAAGACGCCTTTCGCGGCGAGTGCCACCGCATCAGGCGCAGCATCCGTGGCATAGGCGGTATCCACGGTCGGCTCGTTGTCGACGGTGCCCCACGTGCCGTCTGCCCCTGTCAGCCACTTCCCGTCGGAATTCTTGATGGTGAACTGGGCGTTCGCCAGCTTCGTGGAATCCTTCACGTACTGCTTGACGAGGTTGAATTTGAACGAGTACACGTTCACCGTCGGGCCAAGCACCTCATGATGGCCGGTGGCGGTGTGATCGGAGAAGTCGACCTTCACGCTGTTCGCGTTGCCGTTCGGGTCGACGCCCGTGGTTTCGGCGCCGGCCGTGTCTGTGACGAACGCGTCCTTGTTCAAGGTGGCGGTCAGGGTGATTACCACGCAGTCGTTCGTCTGCCACGCGACGCCTGCCGCAGTGGTACCGCTGCCATTGACCAGCTTGGCCAGGTCGATCTTCATGCCGTTGACCGTGGTATCGGTGTCACTGACCGTGGTGGTCGCCACCGTGTAATCGGTGTTTTCCGCCAATGCGCCATTCTTCAGTTCCTCGTAGACGCCTGTAGTATCGTTCGCCCGATACAGCTTGACACCGGTGACCTTCGGGTTGCTGAACGGGATCTTCTCGTTGGCATTCTTTTCGAAGGTGTCGGTGACGAGCAGCTTGCGCGCGTCCAGCGCCGTCGTATCGGTGTTCTTCGTGTAGCCGGCGTAGTTCGGGATATAGGTCTGCAGCTGGAAGGTCACGGTGTCGCCGATTGAATACGAGGGGGTCAGGTTCGGTGTGGTACCGTCCTTCTTCACCACCTGCTTGAGCACGGTGTTATACGTGCTCTTGACGTCGATGATGCCGTTGACATTGGTGTGGTCGCCATCGGAGAGCCACAGGCCCGGGTACACGGTGTTCGGCGCCTTGTACAGGGTTGAGGAGACGAGCATCGGCACGGAGCGCGTGGACGTCTCCGTGGTGTCCGTGGTGTCCTTCATGGTGTCCCACACGAGGTACAGGCCCGTCTTCGGGACCGCGGTGCCGTTATCGCTTGTCAGCGTGTCGGTGTCCTCCAACGCATCATGCCCGACCGGCGTGATCTTCGTGGATGTGAGACTGTCCAGCTCCGTGGAGCCCATCGCGTCGAGCGCCGAGCCGAGCGCGTCCGCGAACTTGCGTTCGGTCGCCACGCCCTTGCCCGGGTTCGCGGTGTCGGTGTAGCCGTATGGCGCGTCCGGGGATTGGGTGGCCACGGTTTTGAGCGCGGAGTAGATCGCTTCGGTGCTGGTCAGGGTCGAGCTGTCCACACCGGCGGCCGTGAGCGCCGTCTTGAGCATGTCATCGGAAAGGTCGCCCTGCGTGTACTTGAGTGTCTCGATATCGAGATAGCTGGCATTCGCCGCGGCGGGTTTCACGTTGTCCATGTCGTACGCCGCGACCAAGTACGCCTTGTACCGGTCGGCGTGGCTATCGTAGGAATCATCGCGTACGGCGATCCTGGCTGTGGTATCGGTGGTCGTTGACCCGAGGGGATTGTCGTCGGAGCCTCCTTCGCCGATGGCCGCCATCGCCGTACCCGCACCCAATGCGAATCCTCCAACGGTCATGGCCACGGCGGCCACACCCGCGAGGAACTTCTTCCATGAAGCCTTCATGATAGCTCCTTCGTTTTCATCTCTTCCGCACAGCCCAACAAACACCGCTGTGCCCGTCCGAACGTTCATCGTCGCGCGATCGGACAATACCTATTGCACCTGCGCCGCTGCCATCATCGGCACCGCCGTCAGGTATTTCCCATCATATGGGCATAGGGGGGGTATGAAGCATCAACACGCCGGGCGTTGTCTAATAAAGCGACGCTGTTGTCCACCTATGGAGGAAAGTACGTCTGTGTCGCCGGTTTGGGAAGATATTCGACCAGCTACGTTCAGGCCCGTCAGCGTAGCCGGTTCAAGCAAGAGGGCTGCGCAATATGGTTCCGGTCGAGAGAATGCGTGGAGCCCTGCGGCCGGGGGATGCGGGGTTCCGTATCCGGGGCTGCAGGGCTCCACAGGGGGTATGGCACGGGGGCGCTACACGGGCGCCGGGCGCGCCGCTACCGCGTCATACGCTCAGGCCAGACGGGAGGCCTTGCGCGCGCGGACCGCGAACAGGGCGGCCAGCGCGACAATCGCCACGCCGATCACGCTGAAGAACGCGATGCCCGCGGCACCGGTCTTCGGCAGCTGCGTGATCGACTTCACGTTCTTCACCGTCGCGGTCGACGTGTCCGGCGCGGCGGTGGACGTGGTGTCCTTGGTGACCAGCTTGTTCGCGTCCAGCGTCGTGTACGTGTACGTCAGCGTGGTCAGCCAGTCGTCACCGGAGCTGGAATCACGGGTACGGTTCGTCCCGTCGTGCGTGTAGTCCTCGGCGATCGTGACCGTGTAGGACGGCAGCGCGCCCTGGAAGAAGCCCGCCGGCGCCTTCGTCTCCTTGACGACATACGTGCCCGCCTTCAGGCCCTTGACCGCGATGGAGCCGTCCGTACCGGACACCAGGGTTTCGGTCGCGCCGGCGGTGCCGGCCTTGGCGGGCGTGTACGTGCTGCCGGACTTGGTGAAGTACAGCAGGGTACCTGCCTCGTTCGAGATCTGGAACTCGGCGCCGGCCAGCGGCTGGTTGTCCTGGTCGACCTTCTTCACGTTCAGGTTGAACGAGTACACGTTCACGACCGGGCCCGGCACCTTGTTCTGCTGCGAATTGTCCTTCGGGTTGTTCGAATAGTTCAGCGTGACCTTGTTGAAGTTGCCGTTCGCATCCCTGCCGGTCTTGTCGTCCGCGTTGTTCACGGTGTCGGTCGTGGTCGCGTCCGCGGACAGCACGCCCGAGACGACCACGTCGATCACGTCGCCGGCCTTCCAGCCGGTCTTCGCGCCAGCATACCCGTTGACCAGCTTCTTCAGGTCCACGGTCACCGTGTCCGTGCCCTCGCCGGTCGCGTCATAGTCCGTGCCCGGCACCAGGTCGCCGATCGCGGTCGTGGAATCCTTCACGGACACGACCTGCGTATCCGTGAACTTGCCCGCCTGGAACTCGTCGACCAGGTTCAGCAGGCGGGTATTCTGCTTGCTCTCCAGGGTCGGGTCGGCCTCGTAGCCGCTGTAATCCGGGATCTTCGTGGTCAGGTGGAAGTACACGGTATCGCCGATGTTGTACGACGGGGTGTTGTCCGCGGTCGCGCCGGTACCATCCGTCACGACCTCCTTGCCCACCGAGAGCGTCGTGTTCTTCATATCGACCTCGCCCACGCCGTCCGGCTGCGTCTTGATATCGGCGTTCGCGAACTTCGTGCCCACCAGCATCGGCACCGACTGCGTGCTGTTCGAATCGCCGGTCTGCGCATACGTGTCGACCACCAGGTACAGGCCCTCAGGATCCAGGTCCGCGGTGAACTTGCCGTCACCCTCGGTCAGGGTCTGCGCATTGGACGGCGTCCACGAACCGTCCTTGATCTTCGCGGCCAAAGCGTCCGCGAACTTGCGCTCCGCGGCCGAGGCCGTAGCCGTGCCAGCCGTGTAGCCGAACGGCTTGTCGGCGCTCTGGCCGGTCAGCTGCTTGAGGCCCTCCTCCGCGATCGTCGCGGAACCCGACGCCGAAGCCGTCACGCCCGCAGCCGTCAACGCGTCCTCCACGGCCGACTCGTCAGCCGACGGGACCACGTACTTGAACGTATCGAGATCCAGCGAGCCATCGGTCTCCGCCGTGTAATCGCCGTTATACGCGGCCACCAGATACGCCGTCAACGCATGCCCCGCGGTACCGTTCGACGCGCTCACCGTCAGGCTACCCTTCCGGGTCGAGGCCACCGGGCCCGCGGCCTGCGCGGACGTGGCGCCAAGCGCCAGACCGCCAACGGCCACGGCCGCAGCGGCCACACCCGCGAAGAACCTCTTCAAAGAAGTCTTCATGATCTTTCTCCTTCATTAATGTTCGTCTCTTCCACGCGGCCGACGTCCGGCCGCGCCAGTCCGGGCATGCAACTTCACGTGCCCGGGCAAAACCATTACGACTGTTCTGTTATCACCGACAGGGCGGGCGCGCATACACGCATCCCGTATCGGCTGGGGAACGGCAGCGATACGCCTGCAATCAGCGAGTGCCGGCGTGCCGCCCCGTCCTCCAAAGACTTCGGTTCACCAGCGTTTTCGCATAGCGAACCCGTAGGCGACTGCCGCGAGGGCCAACACGGTGGCGCCGATTGCCGCCATGGTGCGGGCGGTCCAGTCGGATCCGGTCTTCGGCAGCGAGGTGACGGATGTCTCGTTCTCGATGCTCCCGAGGTCGACAGCCTGGGAGAGCCCCTTGGATACGTCCACCGTGTCGGCGCTCTTGTCGCGCGCGATGGTGAACGTGTAGGTCTTCGAAGTGAGCACGTGCCCGGCCGGGGCTTTCGTCTCGGTCAGCGTGTACGTGCCCCATTCGAGGCCGGTGAGCGTGATGGTGCCGGAGGTCGGATCGGTGTCGCAGAACGATGTCGAGGTGTCGCAGGCCGGCGTGGCGGACGCGTCGGACCAGTCCACTACGGTCTTGGTGACGGGCGATCCGCCAGCGTCTGATGTGAAGGCCAGCGACCATTCGGATCCGGCCAGAGGGCCTTTCTCATCGGTTTTCTTCCAGGTGACGCTGCCGGTCTTGCGGGTGTCGGCGACCAGGTTGACGCCGTTCGCAGAATCGTACGTGTACGTATTGCCGTCGGCAAGCTGGTTGCCGTCGCCGTCGACGAAGCGGGCCGGGCCGTCGCTCACACCGATGAAGTAGAACGGCGTGGAAACGGTGTCATACCCTGTCGGGGCGTTGGTTTCGATGAGTTTGTATGTAGCGTCCGCAGCGATGCCGGCCACGGTGAACTTGCCGGTTGCTGAAGTCTGTGCGCCCTTATCGGTCCAGGCCGTGCATGCGGCGGGGGTGGCGGGCTTCGTGCTGCACTGGTACAGTTCCCAGACCGAGCCGGTCAGGTCCGCGCCCGCGACTGTGGAATCCTTTTTCGTCCATGCGACGGTACCAGGTTTCTTCGTGTCGAAGATAATGCCGTTGTCGGAGGCAAGGGTGGAGGTGCTGCCGCCAGCGCCCGTGTGAATGGTGTAGACGGTCGAATTCAAGCTGTAGCCGGCTGGCGCTGCGGTTTCGCGAATATAGTACGTGGCGTCCGGGTTCAGACCCGATACGACCAGGATGCCGTTGTCAGAACCGTCTTGGTCAGCTTTGCGCTGGTCGGATTCGCTTTCCGCGCTCGTGTCGCCGTCAGTGACGTAGGCGATGGCGCTGGCATCGCTGTTGGCGTCGGATTCGGACGCGTAGACGCCCCACTTCGAGCCAGGCAGCAGGGTGCTGGCATCGGTGAGCGTCGCGGTGCTTTGCTTCGCCACATCCGCCTTGCCCCACCGGATGGTCGCGCAGGAGCTCAGATACGTGCCGACCCATGGGAAGTTGTGGCGTTCGGAGTCCATGTCGATGATCGAGGTGGAGGGGCCTTCGCTGTATTGCACGGTCTGGTTTCCTAGCTTGACCACATCACTGGCGGAGTTGGTCATCGTGAACGTGTCTTTCACGTAGACGCGGCCGTTCGTGGTCACATGGTCGGTGAAACTGCCGTTGACCATGATGCTGCCGATCATGGCGGCGGCCGGGTCGTCAGTGGAGGATGCGGTGAACTGAGCGCCTTTCTGCCCCCATTTCTGGGCGCCGGACGCCGTCGTGCCGGAGACGTTGCTATCACCCTTGACGGTGGCATTCGTCGCCTTGCCGCCGAGGATGGTGAGGTCGCCTGTCCGGGCGAAGTTCCACATGACCGACTGGGCGGCCGTGGAATATGTTTTGGCGAGCGAGCTGCTCGCGTAGGAGTAGCCGTCGCCGATGTCCGTGCCGTTCCATATGAAGCGCCAGCCGTTGCGGAAGGTGAGGCCGGATGCGTCACCGGTGACGTTCACGACCACCGAGGCGCCATCCGGGATGTCCTCGAAATCCCAGGAGATACCGGTGTAGGAATCACTCACGCCCACTCCGCTGATCAGGCTCGCCGGAAGATCGAAGACCTGCAGGGACGACGTGTTGTCACCGGTGAGCTTGATGACTTTCTCGTTGACCGAGAACGTTGCCGTGTAGCCGCTGGCATTGGGCGATTGGCCGTAATCATACCGGTTGCGCGTGACGCTGCCCGAGTACGAGCCGCCATCGGCCGCCGTGCCATGGTACCTGCCGGTTACAGCGCCGGTGCTCAGCGCGTTCAGCGCGTTCATCATGGAATCGGCGTTCGTGAAGGTGGTGGCGGTGAAATCCGAATAGTCCTTGTTTACCGTGCCGTTGACATCATCTGGATCGGTCGCCTTCACATTGAGCGGGTCTGACCAGTTCCACCATGAGGACTGCGTACTCGGGCTTGAGCTGCCGCTCGTGGTATCGGTCCGCAAAGCGTTCTGGTCGGACGACCCGCCGACCTGCGCCTGGTACTCGTCTTTTGCGATCCATCCGCCATGGGTGCTGCCTTTGGTCACGGTCCCGCCGACCGCGACCGCCGTGGCGCCTTTGTAAGCCACCGGGCGGTACTGGGCGCCGAAGCCGACCGTGCCGAACCGGAAGCCACGGCCGCCCCAGCTGGCCTTCTGTTGGTCGATGACCATGTTGCCCGGCGTGGCCATCAGACCTTCCGATTCGACGACATAGCCGGTCAGGTTGATGTTGCCGCCCGCATAGGTGGCGATGCCGTAATCCGTAGTGGCGTGCGCGGTATCACTGCCCATGGTGATATCGCCAATGGTTTTCGCCGACGACGTACACCAGCCGGCGGCGCCGGCCGCCCGTGCCGATGCCGGCGACATGGCACGCACACCGAACGGAACCACGCAGCACACCAGCGCCAACGCCGCGACAAGACGACGGACAAGCTGGCTGCGCGATGCCACACGTCGCCGCACAACCATGCCGGCACCGTTGCCTGAGGCATGCTGTGCGGAAGCATATCCGCCGCCGTTTCCCCCAGCTACCTCAGCCGAGGCTGAAAGTGAATACCCCCCCCCGTTCGCGTTCAGCAGGCTCGCGCGACCCGCGAACCCGCTGCTATTTGGTGTGGACATCCCAACTCTCCTCAATTCCGTGGTTTTGGCATCACAGCCAACTTCTAGCACCAGTCTACCAGCACGGGAGACCCTCCCCCGCCCGCATACCCTCCACGCCTTGCGCCATCCCCCGAGCGACACCCCCGCGACACAACCAACCGTGCCGTTACATGCGGCGTGTACACCTGACGGAAGGCATCATCGCGATCTGTGCGATGAATGGGCCGGGCAGACCCCACGACGAGAAAGAGGCATACATGTCATTCGCCAACGCGCACGATTTTCTGGAGGCCCGTGGATACGCCGACCGTATCATCGTATTGGAAGCCGCCAGCGGCACTGTCGCGGAAGCGGCCGAGGCGCTCGGCACGCAGCCCGAACGTATCGCCAAATCCCTGTCGTTCCTGCTCGACGGCCAGCCGATCATCATCGTTACCAAAGGCACCGCGCGCGTCGACAACCGCAAGTACAAGGCCACCTTCCACAGCAAGGCGAGCATGATTCCTTTCGGCGAAGTGGACGCGTATATCGGACACGAGCCGGGCGGCGTGTGCCCCTTCGGCATCAAGGACGGCGTGCGCGTCTACCTCGACCGCAGCCTGCGCGAATTCGACACCGTCTACCCTGCGGGCGGCGACGACCATAGCGCGGTCAAGCTCACACCCGACGAGCTCTACGACGTCTCCGGCGCCGACGAGTGGGTCGACGTGTGCAAGGAGTAACACCAACGGCAGTGCTACGCGACCTGCCGACACAAAACAATCCCCAGAGAGGTGTCGGTGTCATCGTGTGAGGATTCGCTCACACACCTAGGCCGAAGCGCAGACGGAATCAGCCGCCTGACCGTCCCAGAGACGTCATCGTGTGAGTATCGGCTCACACACCCACGGTCGAAACGACCGAATCCAGCCACCCGGACCGCCCGACCGGCGACAATGCGAGGATTCGCTCACACAACGCCACCCACAGCTCCCGCGCAAACCCAATCCAGCCCACAAACACCCCACCTTGTGAGCCCACACTCACACAACAACACCGCGTCCACCGAAAGCAATCCGCGGAGAAGGCCACAGGCGCCATCGTGTGAGCAATCGCTCACACACCCACGGTCGGGACGACAGAATCCAGCCTTTCGGATTGCCCGACCGGCGACAATGTGAGCATCAACTCACACAACGACGTCCGCAGCCATAGAAACCCACCCACCGAAAGGTGTCCATGGGCCACCATGTGAGAATCGGCTCACACAACGACGTCCGCACAATCCACGGCTTCGTCACATCCGCCCGCGCCAGTCAGTGCCCACCCGCAACCACCAGCATCCGCCCGCAATCCACTCGTCATCCCCACTCCCGCTGTTACCCACTACCGTCTCCTCCCGTCCCCGCTCACTCCCTATTCCCCCATTCCCATACCCGCGCGCGGCTTGTACGATGGTCGGCATGAGTGAATTGCAGGAGCGGATGCCGCACATCACGGCATTTCCGGAAGCGCTGGGTACCGGCATTATCGTGCGGAGCGCGCAACCGATCGGCACCACGTTGAAGTGCGACCTGCAATCGTTCATCGACGAGTATGGCATCACGCTTTCCCGGTTCCGCGCGGATTCCCTGGTCGGGCGCATGGCAACGGCTGGCCGCGGCGGTTCCTTTGATTTCCCCGACTGGTCACTGCCGCTGTTTGAGCTTTATGATGCGCTGGATTCTGCGAGTCGCGGGGCGATTGATCCTTGCGTGGGTGAGGATCTGATCCGGCTCGGCTACGGTGCCGACCTGACGTTCACCGTCGAACGGGACGCGCGCGAGCATACCGGCAGCATCCACGGTCGACCCACATGGCGAGGCGACGTGGAACGGCACGGTACGACGCTGGTAACGCATCGCGCGGTGCATCTTGATTTCGGGGCGTGCGGGAAAGGCTATCTGGTCGATGTGCTGGCTCGGCGATTGCGCACAATCATCAGTGGTGAATGGCTGATCGACGCCGGCGGCGATATGGCTATCAACATTCCCGATGCCGCACGACCGGTATCGATTGGGCTGGAAGACCCGGCAGATACAGCGAGCGCAATTGGCATTGCACATATGTCAAACGGATCGTTCTGTGCGTCGGCGCCGAGTCGACGGCATTGGGGAGCCGCGTATAAACTGCATCACTTGTTGAACGCCATCGACGGGCAGCCCGCGCATGGCGTGAGCGCAGCATGGGTGGCTGTTCCCGCGCCTGATACCGTGGCGGGGAGACCGGCGGCAACGCCGAAAAACGGTGATGCCATCGAGGCAACAAGAAGCATGATTGCCGTTGATTCCGGCTCCGATGATCACGATTACGCTGTCACCGCCACCACTGCCGAATCTGCTGACACCGTCACTGCCGGACCCGGCGGAATCACCGCCACTGCCGATGCCACCGAAGCCGTCACCACCGCTGGCCCCGCCGACACCACCGCCGCGCCTGCGGCATCGGGCTCGGCGCGGAGCTCAATGACAGACTTGATGCCTGACTCAGCGCCCGGCTTGGCGCCAGACCCGCCGGCCCCTGAACCTGCTTGCACGCCCGGCATCACGACATTTGCCACATGCCCGACCGCCGTTGCCGACGGATTGGCGACCGCCCTGTTCGTCACCGAGCCGGACCGGCTCGCGCAGTACTTCAGTTTCTCCTGCGCGCTCCTCGATGCTGGACGTCATGCCATGATGAGCGAGAAGTTCCCCGGCCGGTTCTTCGTCGCATAACCGGGTCACGGCGCTACCCGCCGGCGGTGCGACTACACAGTCACACCACAGACAGATACCCCGGCCGGCGGGCCGAATCACAACGGTACCTGCCCGCCATGCGCCTACGCCGGCACACCACACGCGGATACCGCACCGACCATGCCAAACCACGACACTATCTGAGCCACCATGCGACCGACCAATCACACAGCGGACAGATACCAAACCCATCAACGGGAAACACAACACTATCTGCCTGTCGTGCGACACGGCAGTCACACTGCTGACGGATATCCCACCCTGCGGGAAGAATCATGACACTACCTGCCTGCCATGCGACAGAGCAGTCACACCACAGGCAGATACCGCACCGACCATGCAGTGCCACGGCACTATCCGGCCGCCGTGCGACCGCATAGTCACACCACCCGCGGATACCACCGTCACCCAACTGAATCATGAAGCTACCCGCCCGCCGTGCGACAACCCGATCACACCACAGGCAGATACCGCGCCCATCAGTCGGAAACACAACGCTACCCGGCCCGCCGTGCGACCGCATAGTCGCACGGCGAGCAGAATCAACGGCCACCAAACAGCCACCAGACACCAAAAAGGGGAGGAACCAGGTTCTCCTGACTTCTCCCCTTCACGCAGCCGCGCCTGGCGCTAGCGCGAGCGCAACCGCAACTCACGCACCGAGATACGCCTTGCGCACCTTCTCGTCATGGAGCAGGTCGCTGGCCTTGCCCTCCATGGTGATGCGGCCGGTTTCCAGCACGTACGCGCGGTCGGCGATCGACAGAGCCATTTTCGCGTTCTGTTCGACCAGCAGCACGGTGATGCCTTCATCGTGCAGCTTTTCGATGATGCGGAAAATCTCCTTGACCAGTTTCGGCGACAAGCCCATCGACGGTTCATCCATCAGAATGGTGTTCGGCCGGCTCATCATCGCCCTGCCCATTGCGACCATCTGCTGTTCGCCGCCGGACAGCGTACCAGCCAGCTGGCGGCGACGCTCCTTGAGCCGCGGGAAATACGTGTACACCTTGTCCAGATCCTCGGTCACATGCGAGGTGTCCTTGAGGCTGTACGCGCCCATCTCCAGGTTCTCCTGCACGCTCATGCGGGTGAACACGTGGCGGCCTTCGGGCACGTGCGCCATGCCGAGGGTCACGATCCGGTTCGCCTTGGTTTTCAGCAGATCCTGGCCGTTGAACATGATGCTGCCGGATTTGGCCGGCACCAGTCCGGTGATGGTGTGCAGGGTCGTGGTCTTGCCGGCGCCGTTCGCACCGATCAGCGACACGATCTCGCCGTCATCCACATGCAGACTGATGCCCTTGACCGCGTCGATGGCACCGTAGGATACGCTCAGGTTCTTGATATCAAGCATCGTGCTCCTCCTTGCCATCAGCCACATTACCGCCCGCAACCGCGTTACCGTCCACAGCAGCGTCGCCCTCAGCCTCATCGGCCTTGTCATCCTCATCCTCGTCACTGCCGAGGTATGCGGAAATCACGCGTGGGTTGTGCGCAATCTCCTCAGGCAGGCCGGACGCGATCGTACGCCCGTAATCAAGCACCTGGATGCGCTGGCACACGTTCATCACGAGACTCATGTCATGCTCGATCAGCAGGATCGCGATACCGAACCGGTCGCGGATTGTGTTGATGCATTCGAGCAGGTCCTCGGTCTCGGTCGGGTTCATGCCAGCAGCCGGCTCGTCAAGCAGCAGCAGCTTCATGCCAGTCGCGAGCGCTCGCGCGATTTCGAGCTTGCGCTGGGCGCCGTACGGCAGGTTCGCCGCCTGCGTCTGGGCGAGGCCTTCGAGCTTGAAAATCCGCAGCAAATCAATGGCTTTCTGGTGCATCTCGCGTTCCTCGCGCCAGAAACGCGGGGTGCGGAAGATTGCACCGCCCATGTGGTAGCTGAAGGATTCGTTGAACGCGACAAGCACGTTCTCCTCGACGGTCATCTGCTTGAACAGGCGGATGTTCTGGAAGGTTCGGGCGATGCCGGCGCGCACGACCTGGTAGGTCTTCTTGCCGTTCATTTTCTCGCCGTCCAGCCAGAATTCGCCGTCGGTGGGCTTGTACACGCCGGTGAGCAGGTTGAACACGGTCGTCTTGCCGGCGCCGTTCGGGCCGATCAGGCCGACGAGCTCACCTTTGTTGATGGTCATGTTGAAATCGTCGACAGCGCGCAGACCACCGAAGGTGATGCCGAGATGCTCGGCGCGCAGGATTGGTTGTTCGGCCATCTCACGCCTCCTTTCCGGCGGATTCCGAGGTCTCTGCCGCGGTTGCAGCGCCTTCCGCCGCGATGGCCGCCTTCGCCGCGCCGCCGCGCCCGTTGCGGTAGACGATGCGGTTGATGAGCTTCGGCAGCGAGAACTCCCACGATCCGAAGATGCCTTGCGGGCGGAAGATCATGAACACGACCAGCACCACCGAGTAGACGAGCATGCGGTAGTCGGAGAACGCGCGCAGCGCCTCCGGCAGAATCGTGAGCACGATGGCCGACAGAATCGAGCCGGTGAGCGAACCCATGCCGCCGAACACGACCATGATCACGTAGTTCGTGGATTGCAGCCAGCCCGCGTACGCCGGGGTGAGCGAACCCATGTACTGCGCGTAAATGCCGCCGGCGAGACCCGCGAAGAACGCGGAAATCGCGAACACAAGCACCTTCAGGTACGTCACGTTCAGGCCGGATGCGCTGGCCGCAATCTCATCGTCACGAATCGCCTTGACCGCGCGACCGTAGCGGGAGCGCGCGAACATGAACAGCAGCACGACGGTGATCACGGTGATCCAGAACACGACATACAGGTTGGCGATACGGTCGATGCCGATAAGCGCCTGACCGGCCTGGCCCTTGTCAAGGCCGACGCCACCGGCGGCAGGAATGTTCTGCAGCACGACGCGAATGATCTCGCCGAAGCCGAGGGTGATAATCGCAAGGTAATCGCCATGCAGACGCAGCGCCGGGATACCGACCAGAATGCCGAAGATGCAGGCGATCACAGCGCCCACGAAAATCGTGAGCAGGAAGCGGGCGGTCGGGTCCATCGCGATGCCCTTGGCGACAATCAGCTTGCTGAGCAGGGCCGCGGAGTAGGCGCCGATCATCTCGAAACCGCAGCAGCCGAGTGTCAGCTGGCCGAGCACGCCGACCGTCAGGTTCAGGGACGTGGTCATGATGACCGCAATGCAGCAGGTCATCAGAATGCCCTTGATATACGTGTTCGCGGCCCCGGATTCGCATACCGCCATGAGCAGGCCGAACAGCACGGCGATACCTACAGCGCACACGATATAGGACTGTTTCATGGAAAGCGCGGATTTCTTCATCGTCACACCTTCTCCGTCTCAGGCTCGCCCATCAGGCCGGACGGGCGTACGAGCAGCACGATGATGAGGATTGCGAACACGATCGCGTCAGAGAACGCCGACGTGATCACGCCGCCGGTAATCGTGCCGATGTAGGCTTTCGTCAGGCTTTCGACCAGGCCGATCGCGAGGCCTCCGACCATGGCGCCAGGAATCGAGCCGATACCGCCGAGCACGGCCGCCACGAAGGCTTTCAGGCCGAGCATCATGCCCATCGTCGGGGAGACCTGCGGGTAGGACACGCAATACATGAGCGCGGCGATGGCGGCGAGACCCGAACCGATGGCGAAGGTCAGGGTAATGGTGCCGTTCACGTTGATGCCCATGAGCAGGGACGCTTCCTTGTCTTCGGACACCGCGCGCATGGCCTTGCCTTGCTTCGTGCGCTTGACGTACAGCTGCATGGCGACCATCATGATGACGCCGAGCACGATGGACACGATGGTCGCGCCGTCGATCTTCAGCCGGCCGATGGTCAGGGTCGGAATGGAGACGATGGTGGGGACGGTCTTGTAGTCGGCGCCGAAAATCGCCTGCGAGCCGTTTTCAAGCAGCAGGCTCATGGCGATGGCGGTGATCAGGGCGGTCATGCTGTTGCCCTTCTCGCGCACCGGCTTGTATGCCAGCCGTTCGACGAGCACGCCGACCAGCGCGCAGACCAGGGTTGCGGGAATGACGGCCGTCCAGGCGGGCATGCCCATGGCGGCGAGTGCCGGAATGCTGAGCATCAGCGTGTAGGCGCCGATCATGATGAAATCGCCGTGGGCGAAGTTCAGCAACCGGATGATGCCGTAGACCATCGTGTAGCCGAGCGCCACGAGCGCGTACACGCTGCCGATCTTCAGACCGTTGAAAATCTGGCTGATGAACATGACGAAACCGCTCATCATTCCTCCTTTCGTGTGTGTGAATGTGAATAGATGTGTGAATGTGTATTCGAATGTGCGCCAATCGTTGACTCAGTCAATCAGCGAATCAGCGAACGTAGGTGTAAAGCTCTATGTATGTAAGCGTGACGTCGCCTGAAAATGCGGCCAGTACGCGAATGGAGAGGGCCGGAAACGACCCTCTCCTTCGGGATTGGTTGTGCTGTCTCACCGCGACGTCGGGTGCCCGTCGCGGACGGCGGCCGGCCTCACTTGGTGGACGGCTGGATGGTGGTGCGATACGTCGGCTTGCCATCCTTGAGCTCAAGGACGATCACGGACTTGTTCGGTGAACCCTTCTTGTCAAGCGTGAACTTGCCGGTCACACCGCTGAAGGACATGCCGGAGATCGCGTTGCGCACCTGCTCGCGGGTCGCGTTCTTGCCGGCCTTCTCGTAAGCCTGCTTGAACATGTACACGGAATCGTACGCGAGTGCGGTGAAGGTGTTCGGTTCCTGGTTGCTGTTGGCCTTCTTGTAGGACTTGATGAAGTCCTGCACCTTGGTGTTCGACGTGTCGTCAGGCGAATAGTGCGTGGTGTACAGCACCTTGTCGTACTGGGACTTGTCGCCGGTGAGCTTCAGGCCGTCGTAGCCGTCGGGGCCCATGACGTAGCCCTTGTAGCCGAGGGCGCGGGCCTGCGGGATGATGTACGGGCCGGCGACCGAATAGTAGTACGGCGCGTACAGGAACTCGGCGCCGGACGCCTGGATCTTCTGCAGCTGCGAGGAGTATTCGGTGTCGTCGGCGCTGGAGGAGTTCTCCTCGTCGACCACGTCGAGGCCGGCCTTCTTGGCCGCGGCGGCGAAGGCCTTGCCCACGCCGGAGGAGTACGGGTCGCCGGTGCCGTAGAGCACGGCGACCTTCTTGACCTTCAGGGTCTCGGCGGCGAACTTGGCCGCGATCTCACCCTGGTAGGAATCCTTGAAGCAGGTGCGGAACAGGTAGCCGCCGGTGGCGATGGAATCGGAGGTTGCGGCCGGCGCGATCGCCGGGAGCTTCGACTGGTCGGCCAGCGGGGCGACGGCCGCGGTGGTCGAGGAGATCGTCGGGCCGAGCACGGCGAGGACATTGCTGTCGCCGGCCAGCTTGTTGAAGGCGTTCGACGCTTCGGTGGCGTCGCCCTTGTCATCCATGCTTTCCAGCTTGATCTTCTTGCCGTTCAGGCCGCCCTTGGCGTTGATCTCGCTGATGGCCAACTTGAAGCCCTTGAGCTCGGCCTCGCCGTACGCTGCGGCGGTGCCGGAATTCGTGGTGATGCTGCCGAGCGTGATCGTGTTGCCGCTGGCAGCGCCAGCGGAGTTGCTGGAATCGTCCATGCTGCCGCCGGAGCAGGCCGCCATGGACATCATCATGGCCGCGGCCGCCGCGATGGCGGTCGTCTTGCCGAAGAACTTTGCGTTCATCAGGAATCTTCCTCTCTACAAAAGATTCTGGGAATAATCGTGAGAATTCGTCAGAATATCGCAAGAAATGCTGATTCTGAATGCCACAGACGTGCGCGACATGTGATCGGGTGAATCCGTCAACCGCCGTCAGGCAAAGGTTCTTCGGGCTTTTGGCCTTACTCGGGTAAACCTCTTCTCATCTATTGCTGGGTTCCCTTTATACGCGAGGATTGCGGATATGTAAATGGCTTGTCCTTATACTGAACTTTTCGATAACCTCATCTTGAGACATTTTATGTCCACAATGTGGACGCCGCGGGGCGAAATCGCCGGAATTGTGCGGGTTTGCTGGGTTGTTTTGAGGAGGGGCTGCGGTTACGGCGTTCTGTTTTTCAGGCAATCATCATGTTGCCGGCGTATTGGCGCGGGGTTACGTGCGGTTGTTGGTAACGCAGGTGATGCGGGGCGCAGGCGCAGGCGGGGCTCAAGGCGGGGTGGTGCGGGGCGAGGCGCGGGCGAGCTCTCACGCACAACAGTATCCAGCCACTCGTGCGACTATTCAGTCGCACCGCAACCAGATACCGCAAGGAAACATCCCGGGGACTGAGATACCGGTCACCCGTGCGACACGCAAGTCGCACGGTGGACAGATACCTCCCGGAACACCTCACCGAAACTGAGCCACCAGCCCGCCGTGCGATCATCCAGATACACCGCAGCCAGACACCACCCAAAACACCCCACCGAGATTGAGGTACCGGTCACCCGTGCAACCGTCCAGTCACACCGCGACGAGATAGCCCAGGGAACCATCCACCGGACCGAGCTACCGGCCACCTGTGCAACCCACCAGTCGCACCGCAGCCAGATACCCGAAAGAAACCGACCCGTCGCCAAGCTACCCGCCCGCTGTGCGAGCCAATCCTCACACAACGCCCCCAACCAAACCAAATCAGCAAACCGGAACCACCCAACCCGTCGCAATACGAGCGAATCCTCACACGATGGCCGCCTCACCGGCCAGACCACACGATCGGAACCACCCAACACGTCACCATGCGAGCCAACCCTCACACAACGACCTCTCAACCCCTACTGCGAACCGAAATTGACCGCCGACACCGTCACCATGTGAGCCAATCCTCACACAACGCCCCCAACCAAACCAAATCAGCAAACCGGAACCGTCCACTCCGCCAGAATGTGAGCCAATCCTCACACACCAACCTCTCCGACAACCCCAACCACCGAACCCGACCACCCCACCCGCCAAAGTGCGAACCAATCCTCCCATACCGCCCCTCGGGCTTCTGCTCCAAGCCGGCATCAATTGCCGGGAGCGCCACCACGTGAGCCAATCCTCACACGATGGCCCTTGAACCCCTACTGCAAGCCGGAATTAATGATCGGGGGTGCCAGAATGTGAGCCAATCCTCACACGATGGCCGCCTCACCGGCCAGACCACACGATCGGAACCACCCAACCCGCCAAAGTGCGAGCCAATCCTCACACAACGACCCCCGACCAAACCAAATCAGCAAACCGGAACCACCCACTCCGCCAGAATGCGAGCGAATCCTCACACAACGACCCTTGGCCCCCTGCTGCGAGCCGGTTTTGACGATTGGGAGTGCCAGTGTGTGAACCAATCCTCACACAACCGCCTGTCCGACAGCCCAAATCGCTATATCCAATCACCGCACCCCTGAACGTGCGAGCCAATCCTCACACGATGACATCCGAGCCGCGCTTATCATCACTTAACCTCTAACTGATATAACATCGCCCCTTATTATCACTTAACAGCTAACTGATAATAAGGGACGATGGAAACAACGCTAAACGTAAGGCACCAGGCGAAACGCCAAACGCAAGGCACCGAACTCAGCGCCCTGCCCAGCCTCACGCGACGAGCGAGGCGAACTGGCTGTTGTACAGGTCGGCGTAGAAGCCGCCCTTGTCGAGCAGTTCCTGATGCGTGCCGCGTTCGATGATGTCGCCGTGGTTCATGACGAGGATCATGTCCGCGTTACGGATCGTGCTCAGGCGGTGCGCAATCACGAAGCTCGTGCGGCCGACGGCCAGCTGATCCATGGCCTTCTGGATGAGCTCCTCGGTGCGCGTATCCACCGACGATGTCGCCTCGTCGAGAATCAGGATCGGCGCATCCTGCACCATCGCGCGCGCAATGGTGAGCAGCTGCTTCTGCCCGGCGGACAGCGCGGCCTTGTCGTCAAGCACGGTGTCGTAGCCTTGCGGCAGCGATTCGATGAACCGGTCGAGGCCCACGGCCTTCGCGGCTGCCCGCACCTGCTCGTCGGTCACGCCCTGCTTGTCGTACACGATGTTCTCGCGCACGGCGCCTTGGAACACCCAGGTGTCTTGCAGCACCATGGAGAACTGGCGGTGCACCTCGGAGCGCGGGATGGACGCCGTCGGCACGCCGTCGATGCGGATTTCGCCACCGTCCAGCTCGTAGAAGCGCATAAGTAGGTTGACCATCGTGGTCTTGCCAGCGCCCGTCGGCCCGACGATTGCGACTTTTTGTCCTGCTTTCACGGACGCGCTGAAATCATGAATGACCGGCTTGCCAGGCTTGTAGCCGAAGCGCACATGGTCGAAGTCCACGTCGCCACGGGCACGGTCACCCAACGAGTCGCTCATATGCGCATGGCCTTGTGCCGCCTCGATTTGGGCACGATGCTCGGCGAAGCTGCCGGTCGCGTCAACGCCCATCTCTGGCTCCTCGAGGAAGCCGAACACGCGCTCGGACGCTGCGGCGCAACGTTGCAGGTTCTGGAACGCCTGCGCGAACTGGGCAAGCGGCTGCGTGAACAGGCGCACATACATGATGAACGCCACAATCACGCCGAATTCGATGCGCCCATCCATCGCGAGCGCAGCACCCACCACGCATACGGCCACATAACCGAGATTGCCGACGAAGTTCATGAGCGGCATCATGAGACCCGACAGGAACTGCGACTTCCAGCCGGATTCATACAGGCTGTCGTTGTAGCGTTCAAACTGCCGGATCGAATCCGCCTCACCCGAATACGCCTTGACGATCACATGGCCGGCATACATTTCCTCCACGTGCCCGTTGGTCTGGCCGAGCGCGAGCTGCTGCTGGGCGAAGAACCGCTGCGAGACCTTCATGATCACCATCATGACAATCAAACCGATGATGCTGACACCCACCGCGGTGAGCGTCATGGTCACGTTATTGGCGAACATCATGATGAGCGCGCCAAAGAACAGCGTGACCGACGTGACAAGCGCGCCAAGGCTCTGCCCCAGCGTCTGGCCGATCGCGTCCACATCGTTGGTGATGCGGCTGAGTACGTCGCCGTAGCTCGTGTTATCGAAGTATCGCAGCGGCAGACGGTTGATTTTCTTGGAAATGTCGTCGCGCAGGCTTTGCGCGGTCCGCTGGCTGATGGTCGCCATAATCCAGCTTTGCACGTAGTTCAACAGCGCATACCCGACATACAGCGCGACCAGCGTAAAGGCGATGCGGTTGACCGCCGTCAGGTCGATGCTGCCGACGACGGGCTTGCCGTGCACGATGGCCGGCATGCCTTTGACGATTTCGTTGGTGATGTCCTTGATTTTGTCCGGCCCGATGATCTGGCAGACCGTGCCGGCCGCGCCCAGAATGAGCGCGATGATCATCGCGGGCAGGTACCGCTTGCAGTACGCGGCGAGTTTGCCCATGATGGCGTTGAAATCCTGCGGTTTCTCAACCGCGCCTCGGGCTCCCGGCCCGTGACCCATTGGTCCTGGCATGTGTGTGTCCTTTCAGGAAAGCAAAGAAAGAAAGCAAAGAAAGATAACGGTTCTGGCGATTCGCGCCGGCTGTACCACGCCCCGCGCCTTGCGTCAGGAGGCGAGTTCGGCTTCGCTCAGCTGGCTTTCGGCGATTTGGCGATAAACCTCACAGTTGTGCAGCAGCTCCTTGTGTGTGCCCTGACCCACAACGCGCCCCTGGTCGAGCACGATGATCCGGTCGGCGTCCATAATCGTGCCAATACGTTGGGCGACAATGAGTTTCGTCGCGTCCCCGGCCTCGCGGGCGAGCGCCTCGCGCACATCGTGGTCGGTGCGGAAGTCAAGCGCGGAGAAGGAATCGTCGAAGACGAGGATCTCGGGGTGGCGCCACACCGCGCGCGCAATCGACAGGCGCTGCTTCTGCCCGCCGGACACGTTGGAGCCGCTTTGCGCGATTGGCGCCTCGTATGTACCCTCCATGCGGGTGACGAACTCGTCGGCCTTCGCTACGGCGGACGCCTTGCGCACGTCCTCCATCTGCGCGTCGGTCAGGCGTCCGATCGCGCCATCGCCGACGGCATCGGCCTGGCGCAGTTCACGCTCATGCTCGCGCCCTTGCGGGGTGGATGTGTCGATGAGCTCGACATCGCCGATCCGCTCGCCTTCCACGGCCTTGCCGCCCTGGCTTTTGTCGCCGAATGCGATATTGGATGCGACCGTGCCCTTGAACATCACGGATTGCTGCGGTACGTAGCCGATCTTGTCACGCAGTGCCTGGAGATTGTAGTCGCGCACGTCCACACCGTCGACCAGCACCTGGCCGTCGGTCGCATCGTAGAATCGCGGCACCAGGTTGACGAGCGTGGTTTTGCCGGAGCCCGTGGACCCGATGAACGCGACCGTCTGGCCTTGTTGTGCGGTGAAGCTCACGTGTTCGAGCATCGGTTCGCGCGAATCCGGGTAGGCGAAGCTCACATCGCGGAATTCGACGCTGCCGCGAACCGGCGTGCCGTCGGCGTTTGTCGCGCCTTCCATACGGTCGCCGTCGGTGACGTGCGGCTCGGTGTCAAGCACTTCAAGGATGCGCTTGGCGGACACGTCCGCTCGCGGCCACAGCACGAATACCATGCTCATCATCAGGAAGCTCATGATGACCTGGACGGCATAGCTGGAGAACACCACCATGTTAGAGAACAGGGTGAGCTTGTCCATCATGCCGGCGTCGCTGATCAGGTAGGCGCCGATCCAGTAGACGGCGAGCATCAGACCGTTCATCACCGTGTTCATGAGCGGCATCATGACGGACATCGCGCGGTTGGTGAACAGCTGGGTTTCGGTCAGGTCGCGGTTCGCCTTGTCGAACTTGCCCTGCTGGTAGTCCTCGGCGTTGTAGGCGCGCACCACGCGCAGGCCGGTCAGGTTCTCGCGGGCGACGCGGTTGATGTTGTCGGTCAGGGCCTGCATGCTGCGGAATTTCGGCATGACCAGCGACATGATCACGGCGACCGCCGACATGACGATCACGACGGCGATGCCTGTGGCGAACGTCCAGTCCACGCCTTTGCCAGCGATCTTGCATACCGCCCACACCGCCATAATCGGCGATTTGACCAGCATGATCAGGCCCATGGTGATGAACATCTGGATCTGGGTGACATCGTTCGTGGAACGCGTGATCAGGCTGGCCGTGGAGAACTTGTTCAGCTCCTCAAGGCCGAAGGATTCCACGCGGCGGAATTCCAGCGAGCGCAGGCGTTGGGTGAAGGATGCGGAGACACGGGCGGTGATGAAGCCGACCGCGATCGTGCACAGGACCGCGCCCAGCGACACGGCGAGCATCTTGCCGCCGGCCACCCAGACGTCGTGCATCTCGCCGCCCGGGGTTTCCACGAGCTTGGTGATGTCGGCCATGTAGTCCGGGAGTTTGAGCTCGAGGAACACGCCGGCCACGATGAACAGCAGGCCGATGAAGAGTTGGAACCACTCGAATTTCGAGAGGTATTTGCAGATTCGTATCACAATGTGTCCTTTCGGGGACGTTGGTTGGAAACGGGTGATGGGGTTGCGGCTGGTACGCCGGTTGGCGGTGTAGCCGGAAAGTGGGAGGCAGTGATGCGGTAGGAGAGCCGGGCTGGACTGAGCTGAGCGGATCTGGCCAGCCGGGGTGGGGCGGGGCGGGCAAGCGGGCCGAGTGCCCCGACGCCCCGATGCCCCGGTGCTTATGCGAAGGCGCAGGCGGTGTTCGTGGGATCGTCGTCTGCGGGGGTATCGCCTGGCTTGCCGCCCGGATGCTGCCCGGCGGCAGCGGTGCGGGCGGCTTGGGCAACGACGTTCACGCGATCCGCCGCAGGGTCGTAGGGAATGCCCGCACGCTCGAAGGCTTTTGCGATGGCGGTCTCGTCGGGGACGGGATCGTCCGGCCCGCACAGGCTCATGTAGGTAATGAACCGTGTCAGCAGGTTAAGGAACTGCTCGGTACGCCGTTCGCCCATCTGCCCGAACACCCAGCGCATGCGATCCTCCATGGCTTGTTTGTGCAGTTTGACGAGCCGTTCGCCTTCCGGCGTGATGCGCACGATGACGTGCCTGCGGTTCTCCGGGTCGATGGTGCGTGTAGCCCAGCCTTTTTTCTCCAGCGCGGACAGAATCGCGGAAATGCGGCCCGGACTGTTGCCGGTCGCGTCGGCGAGCTGGCTGGGCGTGCGCTCCCCTTTGACGGCGAGTTCGCGCATAACTGCCGGTTCACCACGATGGACACGGTTCATGTTTTCCATCATGGCCGATCTGCCGTCGGTCATGATCTTGTGCATTCGCTCGAATGCGTCATCCTCGAATGCCATCCGGTCTCCTTTCTGGCGTTGGTGCGGGTGTCTTAGCATTGACGCGGACACAGTTGCGCGGGCAAGAGCGTCTCGACATCAATCTGCATCGTTTATACTCTTCATCTTTTACGGTGTCAAATATTGACCCCAGCAAATATGCCTTAAGAGAAGCTGAGTGCGCAATTCGGTCGGGACTCAAGCGGGCGAGCGCAGACAGGACAGTGCACGGACGGGACGGATCAACTCCAAGCGGCAGTAGGTGAGGATCTGCTCACACAACGACGGTGCCAACCATCTAAACCAGTCAGCAGAAGGAGCTCGAGGGCCATCGTGCGAGGATTGGCTCACACAACGACGGCACCAGTAACCCCGGGGGGCGATTCGACCGGGAAGACCGTCAACATGTGAGGATTGGCTCACACAACGACACCCCAAACCACCAAAACCAGCCCACAGCAGGAGCACAAGGACCATCGTGCGAGGATTCACTCACACAACGACGGCACCAGTACCCCCGGGGGGCGATTTGACCGGGAAGACCGTCAACATGTGAGGATTGGCTCACACAACGACCTGCCGGACAGCCCAGAGGCAGGGAGTTGTCCACGCTAGAGGCCATCGTGCGAGGATCCGCTCACACAGTGACCGGGAAGTCGGTCCGGAGGAAGAAATCTGACCAGGAAGGTGGTCGTTGTGCGAGGAATTCCTCACACGATGGCGCCGGCAATCATGAAATCAACTAACCACACCAGCGGACGTCGCAGTACCAGCCGACGAACCAGCCACACCAGCTACCCCAGCCACGCCAGCCACGCCCTCCGAGTCAGCCGAGTCAGCCGCCCCATCCGCTCCAGCCGCGCTCTCCGAGTCAGCCACCCCATCCGACGAACCAGCCGCATCATCCCCCGCCTGCTGCCCATTGACGATTTCGTCAAGCGCGAGATACAGACTGTCGAACAATTCCAAGCTCTGCCGGGCAATCTGACGCCCAGGCTCGGTCAGCGCATACGTGCCGGCGGCGTCATCCTTGACAATCAACCGGTCTTCGGCGAGCGCACCCAGCGTCGCGGACAGCATGCGGTCGCTGATGCCGTCGACCCGATCGCGAATCTGCCCGAAGCGCAATGACCCGTCCAGCAGCGCGGCGAGCACGAGGATGCTCCAGCGGCGCGTGACGTCATTCAACAGTTTGCGCGACGGGCATGCCGCGGCGAAAACGTTGAAATGATGCGGGTTTTTCGGGTTTTCGGAAGAAGTCATGTCATCCATTGTACCGACGACACGCCGGATGCGCTAACAAAAAGTTAGTGGTAGCATCGTCTCAGCGCTAACAAATTGTTAGCTGTTCCGCAGCATCACACACACGGACGCGACGGACACAAGCAAACAACAGAAAACGCAGCCAACGCGGCCGACACAGCGGACACAAGACCACCGCGGACACACCGCAGCCGCAAACACAGCGGGCGGCACACCCGCCGACACGAAAGGAACCACCATGGCAACCATCACAATCTTCGGCACCGGCAACATGGGCACCGCGATCAAGAGCGTCTTCGTTGACGCCGGCGCAACCGTCCAGTCGCTCGATTCGCACTCCGAGAACCCGACCATCGAGGGCGACATCGTCGTGCTCGCCGTCCCGTACCCGGCCCTCGCCTCCATCGCCGAGCAGTACGGCGACCAGCTGGAAGGCAAGACCGTCGTCGACATCACCAACCCGCTGGACTTCTCCACCTTCGATTCGCTCGTCGTGCCGGCTGACAGCTCCGCAGCCGCCGAACTGCAGGCCAAGCTCCCCAAGTCGCACGTGCTCAAGGCGTTCAATACCGTGTTCGCCGCGAACATCGCCTCCAAGAAGACCGGCGACGCCCAGTCCACCGTGCTGGTCGCCGGCGATGACGACGCCGCCAAGGCCGCGTTCATCGACCTGGTGAAGGCAGGCGGGCTCGACGCGATCGACGCGGGCGCCCTGAAGCGTGCGCGCGAGCTCGAGTCCTTCGGATTCCTGCAGCTGGTGCTCGCCGTGCAGAAGAAGATCAGCTTCACCGCCGGATTCGCCATCTATCGCTGATTGCACATAGCGGGTCACAGACGGCAACGCACGACCCGCAGCAGAACCATCGGCAGATCCGCTGGGTTCCGGTATTCGAGGAATCCTGCGGGTCTGCCGATTCGTCATTCCCGAGCGGGAACGCGGGACGTCGCAACCCGCAGTTCCACGTCACGCGAGTCAAGCCTCGATTCCCGCCGTATGGAAAAGATACCGAGGCACTGGAGCCGAACAAGGAAATCCCCATTCCTGCAATACCCACAGAATCGGCGGAATCATGCGAATCCTGGCATGCGGCACGAACCGCATCCGCCCGGGTGCCGAACCCGCATCACCACGCTGCGCGAATCGAACCTCGATTCTCACCGTGCGGAAAAGATACCGTAAGATGGTGCGACCCGCGAACGACCTGGAGCGACACCCGGCGAGCCTGTCATGCAAACATCGGCGGAATCGTGCGGCTTTTGGCATCCGATGCAGACCTGTCCCCGATTACACGCCATCCCCGCACCTCCACACCAGCCGAATCGCCCACCGAAGTCCGCGGTGCGGAGAGGTCATCAAGAAACCAGAATCCTCCATAAGCACTGCGACACCCATGAGTTCGGCGGAATCGTGCGGTTTTTGGGCCATGCGACGACGATTCACCCCACTCGCAGGCACCCGGGTACCGGTCTTGCACGCCACACCACGCATGCCGGCCCTCGATTCCCATCGTGCGGAAAAGATACCAAGGAATGATGCAAACCGAGAACAGTCTAAAGCACGAGCCCACCACACCGGCCAGCTAAGGAATGGCGGAATCATGCGGTTCTGATGACACACCCCATCCCGTGCCCGATTGTCAGCGACCCGCCCCACGACCTGACGCCACCAAACCCGCAACATCGTCTATCAATCTTCATCGTGTGGAACGAATACCGAAGACCCGTGCGACTGCGATAGGCGCGACAACAATTCCGGCGCAATCAGCACAATCAGCGCGCTCGCGCATCGTCCATCTCACCGCATATCAGGCGATTCGAGTTCCGGCAGCTCCCGGTCCATCGCCTGCAGCACCCATCGCACCGGCGATCATCACAAATGCCGCCCGGCAGCACAAGCCGCCGGACGGCACTCTCAAGCGGTCGGAAGCGCTCGATCGCCTTGCCTACTCGGGCACAATCAGCCCCGATCAAGCATCCGCGGATTTGCGATTACGCATCACCAGCAGGATCGCCACCAATGCGACCGTGTACAGCACGGCGAGCACCGGAATCAGCCCCGCATACCGGTGCGACTGGTCGGCGGCGTGCGTCACCACGAAGGATGCCAGCTGATTGCCCGACAGTCCGGCGAACGCCCACGCACTCAACGCGAGCCCATGCACCGTCGAAACCGAGGACATGCCGAAATGCTGCTCCAGCAGCACCGGCAGGGTGGAGAAACCGCCGCCGTATCCCGCGTTCACCAGGAACAGCATCACGAGAATCATCCACAATGTACCGTTGTCGATCGAATGGAACACCACCTGCAGCAGGCAGACGGCGATTGACATCACGAAAATCACCACGTAGCTGGTTTCACGGCGGCGGCAGTGGTCGGACAGCGTGGAGAAGCCCAGTCGGCCGGCCGCGTTGAACACCGCGTCAACCGCCAGCACCGTGCTGATCACGCCGGCGGTTGCGGTCGCGAACGTAGCGGCATCAAGCCCGGCGAAGCGCGGCATCACCGCGAGCGCATCATGCAGAATGTCCTTTTCCTGCGAAATCAACGCGAGACCGCACGTGATATTGAGGTAGAAAGCGAGCCAGATTGCCCAGAACACGGGTCGGCGCATGACCGTGCGACGCCTGACGCGCGCGGCGGCGGAGTACACGTAGCCTGCGGGACGGCGAATCAGCAGGAATCCGGCGAACATCATGATCGCGTACACCACGGCAAGCACATAGAACATGTTCACAAGGCCGACGGAGGCGATGAGCCAGGTCATCACCGGGCTGGCGATCGCCTTGGCCAGGCCGAAGCCCGCAACCGCGATGCCCGTGGCCAGGCCTTTGTTGTCGGAGAACCAGAGCATGAGGTTCTTGACCGGCGTGAGATAGCCGACGCCCAGACCGACGCCCATAATCGCGCCATAGCAGATGAACACGCCGGGGAGCCAGCCGGCTGCGATGCTTGCGCCCGTACCGGCGAATCCGGCGACGAAGCAGACCAGGCTGATCAGCGCAGAACGGCGGATGTCCTTCTCCACGACCGGTCCCAAGAACGCGGCGGACATGCCGAGGAAGAAGATCGCAAGCGAGAAACCCCATTCGATGGTGCTTGGCGCGACGTGCATCTGGTCGGCGATGAGCTGTTTGAACACGCTCCAGCAGTAGACGGTGCCGATGGAGATGTGGATGAGCAACGCGGGGACGACCGCGCGCATCCAACGATTGTCGAGACGGCCCGGCGTATGGGCCGCAGGGCTGGGCGCGACAGGTGCGACGCCGGCCGGACGGGTGGATGATGGTGAAATCGGCTGGGTAGTGGTTGCCATAACTTCCTCTCCGCAGCGAGTGCGGAGATGTTCGGTTAACACCTTCGCATCCCTGCCCGCACGACTGTATCAGGCTTTTTCTGCGGGCGCAGGAATGTGAGTGGCGTCACATGCGAACAATGAAAATGTTCGTTTCCGTGATGATTTTCGGGCTGATTGTGCGGTGCTGCGCGGTTCGCGCGAGCGATGATGTTCGGTTGCGAATGAGGGCTGTGTTTCCGGCAAACCGGCGGCCGACAGGCAGAACATCCCGATTTATACGGGCTTATACATCGCTATACATCGCTATACAGCCCTATACTTCACTATACATTGCTATACTTTTCTATATTCGACGTCCGTACCAGCACAGATGGATGCCCAAGGAGAATATGCACGATGACGAAGGACCAAACCCAGTCAATGCTTCAGGCGCTCAATCCATTCATGCCAGGAGCCGGAATGCGCCCGCCAGAACTCGTCGGACGCGAAAAAGACCTCGAAATCATCGACCGCATGATCGCCCGCGTCAAACTGCACGCCATGGACCGCGGCATCATCTTCAGCGGATTGCGAGGCGTAGGAAAAACCGTGCTGCTCGTAGCCTGCCAAGAGCTCGCAGAGCGCCACGGCATGACAACCGCGCGCATCGAGGCAACAGGCGACGCCGACACCGATTACGATGCGATGTTCGCCGCACTCGGCAGAGCCATGATTATGTCTGGGCACGGTTCACTGTTCAGTTCCATCCAGAACAAACTCGCCAATATCGAATCAATTTCATTGAACTTCCATGGTATTGGGGCAAGTATCGACACCAATAGCCCAGACACCCCAGGCACCAATTCCATGCGCCTCGAACTGCTCGTCGAATCAATAGCGCAACAACTACAGAAGAAAGACTCAGGTCTGTTTCTTTTCATTGACGAGTTCCAAGAGATGGCAAGCGAACCACTCGGCACGCTCATATCCCTGCAACATCGCATGGGGCAAGACAGCCTGCCGTTCTACATCATCGGAGCTGGCCTGCCGAATCTCCCGGGTGTACTCAGCAGATCGAAATCCTATGCGGAGCGGCTCTTCGAATACCGCGTTATCGGACAGCTCAGCAAGCAAGACACCGCCGAAGGATTCCAGAAACCTGCGGAGCGCGAAGGCCGGCCGTTCCAACCCGACGCACTTGAGGAACTGGTCAAAGTGAGCCAAGGATACCCCTACTTCATTCAGGCGTACGGCAAAGCCGCGTGGAACGCATCGGACTCGTCCCCCATTGCATTACGCGCAGTCAAGGAAAGCGAAGCCGACGCACGAGCCGAACTCGACGAGGGCCTCTATGCCTCCCGATGGCAACGCGCAACCGTTGCCGGCAGAGAATATCTGGCAGCCATGGCGGCAATCAGCGGGGATGAGCCAAGCTCTACGTCTGACGTGGCCCGCAGACTCGGGAAAAACACGCAGCAGGCTTCATCCGTCAGACAATCGCTTATTGAACTGGGACTCATCTATTCACCGGCTCGCGGCAAAGTCGCCTTTACTGTGCCGGATATGGGCGAATTCATTCTCCGCGTGTCGCCTGCGGCGGGGCAGACATATGACGGGAAGCGATGATTTCGTCACCTTGCCGGTCACACGCTGTAACGCTACAGCGCAGCAGCCATCGTCTGCCGGCGGGCGGCGACGGAGGCGTTGAGGCGGGCGAGGTCACCCGGGGAGAGCGCCAGCCGCGCGGCGGCGAAGGAATCGTGGATTTCCTGCGGATTGCGAGCGCTGGGGATGGTGAACAGGCGCGGGTATTGCGCCAGCTCCCAGGCGAGCGTCACCCGCTGGTGGGAGACACCGAGTTTCGCGGCGACCTCACGGAACGGGTCGTAGGCATGCTGATCAACCGGGTCGAGGAAGCCGCCGAGCGGGCTCCAGCACACGAACGCCAATCCAAGCTGTTCGCAGTATTCCAATGTATGCTCCGGGTCGGGGTGCGAGGGTGAGAACTGGTTCTGCACGGCGATCAGCCTGTCGCCGAGTATGCTCCGCGCGATATCGATCTGTTCGCGGTTCACGCGCGAGATTCCGGCATATCTGATGACGCCCGCGTCCAGCAGGTCACGCAGCGCTCCGACCTGGTCGGTGTACGGCACCGCCGGGTCCGGGCCGTGAGAATACAACAAATCAAGCGCCTCTACCCCGAGATGCGCCGCCGATTCCTTCGCGTCGCGAATCATGGTCTCCGGCCGTGAATCCGCCATCCAGCCGTAGCGACTGCCGACAGCCTGCAAATGCTGGCGGTCCGGCTCTGCAGCGTTCTTCGCGTCGAGTGTTTCACGGGAAACATCAGCCGCGGAGGCCGCAGAATCCCCAGAAGCCCCAGACGCCCCAGAAGTCTCGGCATTCCCGCCGGCTGCAACCGCCTCGCAGGTGCGTCGATACCCGGTTTTCGTGGCGACCAGAACGCGCTCGCGCGGACCATCCCACGAAGCGAGCGCGTCGCGAACCAACCGCTCCCCATAGCCGAGATCCTCGGGCTCGCCGGTTCCCGGACGGCTAGGCAAGTAATACGACCACGCCGTGTCCAGATATCGGACACCTTCGTCAAGCGCCGCATGAATTGTCTCGATGGCGGTCTCGCGATCCGGACGCCCCTCGATCGCGAGCGCCATCGTCCCCATGCCGATGCGCGGAATCCCGAATCCCGCAAGCCGCCCGTCGCGTGCGTCGCACTCACCGCGCCCATTGCGCACGCCGCCCATCACACTCATCTCGTCCATTCACCATCACCCCGTCAAGGCTCGCCGTTTTCAGCCGCCTGCCGCCGCGGCCTGCTGTCTGATTCCCGCCCCGCTCAGTCGCTCGGGAAATCACCGAGCTCAATCGTCGGGGTCTGCATGCCGAGCGCCCGCATCTCGACAATCGGATTCATGAACTCACGCTCGCGGTAAATCAGCCCGTCTCGCATTTCGAACGAATAAATGAAATGGTTGCGGTAGAACACCGGGTCATGGCCGGGCAGGTTGATATTGCCCTCGCCATCGCATTCCGCCCACACGCGATCGGGATCATCGGTTGTCCAAATAGTGATATTGCTCCATGCCCAATCAGGGAAATGCTCCGATGACCACACGTCGTATTTCGCGATATTCTCGCGCCCCTGGGCGAAAACCGGCTCCCCGGAATCCGATGTCCACAATCCGGAAATCCCGTCCTCGCAGAACAGCTCATGCCGGTGCAGCAGCGCATCGCCATGCCCGGAATGCAGGTACTTGTCCACCACCGCGCGGTTACGTTCGCGCCGAGCCTGATCGTCTTCGAAAGTCATACCACCACTGTCCACACTGCGCAGGACAAGCTGTTCCGCCTTGGCCTGCGCCCGGCCCACGCTTGTCCGGGGGCGTTGCCTAGGATGGCCTCACAACCGAACGGGAGCCCGCAAGGGCTGAGAGGAAGCCACGACTTCGACCGTCAACTTGATGCGGGTAATGCCGCCGTAAGTATGCGATTGTTCGTTCCGTGATTTCCCTTGGCGTTTGCCCAATCCCCGATGATTCGACCGACGGCTGGGCGGCGCACATGCGTCCCCTTCCCCGTCGCGAGCGCGGCACCATCATCATCGTGCCGAACGCGAATCAGACGGATCCTGTTCGCGACAATAAACACATAACAGAACAAGCATGACCGGGTCATGAAGGAGCGCACCGCCCAATAGGTACGGTTTCTTCACTGACCCGTTTTTGTTGTGCGGCCCGGCTGCACCGTATGCGGCAGGGCGGCACCGACGGGAAGGACCATCATGATCGTCAACGGACAGCAGGAGACGCTCGAGACGCCAATCAGCGTCACAGAGCTCATCGAGGAGCGCGGGCTGCGCCCCGAGCGCGTGGCCATCGAACTCAACGGCGATATCGTGCCACGCAACAAGCGCAGCGAAGTCATGCTGCATGACGGCGATACCGTCGAAATCGTCACCTTCGTGCAGGGCGGCTGAGCGCAGACGCCAGGCCGCAAGCGCAGGGCGGCGTCAAGCCTGCCGGCGGGCGCGTCCGCGGTCACGGTCACGGCCATCCGTATCCCCACTCGGCATCACCACTGCCCTGAACCCATTCGCAACAACCAACCACCAAACCCCAACCACCAGAGCGCACCATGACATTCACACCATCAGCAACCCCCGAACAGACCGCCGCACGACAGCAAGCCTTCGACAGCCTGCCCGACCCGACCACACTCGTCAGCCGCGAGGAGATCCGCGCGGCCCTGCTCGACCGGCACACCGCCGCCACGCAAGACAAGCTCGACGCCGCACACGTGGCGATTTGCGGGCTCGGCGGGCTCGGCTCGACCATCGCCGTCGCCTTGACGCGCATCGGCGTCGGGCACCTGCACCTCATTGATTTCGACCGTGTCGACATGACCAATCTCAACCGCCAGCAGTACTTCCTCAAGGATCTCGGCCAGTACAAGACCGAGGCGCTGCGGGCGAACCTCAAGCAGATCAACCCGTTCACCGACATCACCATCGACACCGTGAAAGTCACCGACGAGAACGTGCCGACGCTGTTCGAGCATGAGGACATCATCTGCGAGGCGTTCGACGTGCCGGAAAACAAGACCATGCTCGTCAACGCGGTGCTCGAAAACCTGCCGGACAAGAAACTCGTGTCCGCCAGCGGCATGGCGGGCTACCGCAGCTCGAACCTCGTACACACCAAGCGGGTGTCCAGGAACTTCTACTTCTGCGGCGACGGCGAAACCGCGCCCAAGCCGGGAGCCGGGCTCATGGCACCGCGCGTCGGCGTGGTCGCCTGCCATGAAGCCAACATGATCACGCGGCTGATCCTCGGCGAAGAGGACGCATAATCACGGCCTGTACGCGTGCCTGCCGGTTCGTCACAAACGGTGCACCGGCGGGCACGCGTACATCACCAACTCACACACAGGAGCACACTCATGAGTACTGCAACCGACAACACAACAGCGCAAGACAACGTTGAACCAAGCCTCGACGAACTGGTCGGCACCGCGACCAACACCGCGATCCTGCCCGAGCCGGACGCACACGCCTATGATTCCATCGCCACCGGCGAATCCGACCCGCTGATCCTCGGCGGACACAAGTTCACCAGCCGGTTCATCCTAGGATCGGGACGGTACGATCTGAATCTCATCAAGGCGACCATCGAGAACGCGGGCACGCAGATCGTCACCATGGCGTTGCGCCGCTGCCGCACCACCGACAACAACCTGCTCGACTACATTCCTCAGGGCATCACGATGCTGCCGAACACATCCGGCGCGCGCAACGCGAAAGACGCGGTACGCATCGCCCGGCTCGCCCGCGAAGTATGCCAGACGGATTTCGTGAAAATCGAAATCGAGCATGAGACGAAGTACCTGCTGCCGGACAACCGCGAAACCATCAAAGCCACGGAAATCCTCGCCAATGAAGGGTTCGTCGTCATGCCATACATGTTCCCCGACCCGATCGCCGCACGGCAGCTCGAGGAGGCGGGCGCCGCATGCGTCATGCCGCTCGGCTCGCTGATCGGTTCGAACAAAGGGCTGCGGATGCGTGATTTCATCGAGGTGATCATCGCCAACGCGCACGTGCCGGTGATCATCGACGCCGGTATCGGCCGGCCGAGCCAGGCCGCCGAAGCGATGGAAATGGGCGCGGACGCGGTGATGGCGTACACGGCCATCGCGAGCGCGGGTAATATTCCGCTCATGGCGAGGGCGTTCAAGCATGCGATCGAGGCGGGACGCGAAGCGTACCTGTCCGGGCTGGGCACGGTGACCGAAGGCCATGCCGTACCGTCAAGCCCGACGAATGCGGCGGATTACCTGCACTGAGCGCGCCGCCCAGGCTTGTGCGGTGGCGGTCACTCAACGCTGATTGCCGCCACCGCCGCATGCAGAATCATGCCTTTGCCCATCCGGTTCAGGAAGTTGCGTTTCGTAAGGCACCACAGATACGCGAGATACCCGTCGATCACTGAGTGCATTTATGCAAATCGTGGGTTATGGTTAACGCAGATTGCCGGCTGGGACCGCCGACCGCGTACATTCCGCTCGACACGGCCGGTAAGTCGCAGTACGTTTCTCATCGATTGCCGGTTCACAACAGCGAGAACAAACCGGGCTGACAGACGTCAGCAGACAAGAAATTCCCGCACGAAGCATACACGACGTCATCGGGCCACATGCCCGACTGAACTCACACGGACTGCGGGAGAACGTCTACCAGCCTGTCGCCAGAAGAACAACTCCCGGTTTTTCGTGGGAGATTATCACGAATATGCGAATCAGATGATGTTCTCCCAAATAGCTATTTCGGAGCAAATTCAAGAACCGCGGAATTCCAACATTCTCATTTGGGAGATATTACCCAGAAGCACGCAATACTCACAAACTCCCGGATTCGAGTGGGAGAACATCGGCGAATCGCAATATCCGCGACTTCTTCCGGGAGAACACCATCCAAAGGGCTGGATTGGCCTGGACTCCCAGATTCCAACGGAAAACATCATTCAGCCGACCGGTCAGACCAAATCAGCCCACCGCCCGCAAACCACACCGCACCGCCGACGCAACAGCCCACTGCAACACACCAGCCCACAGCACCGCACCGGCCTACTGCAGCGCCTCCTGCAAGTCGCGGTTCTGGTAGCGCTCGTGCAGCAGGCAGTATCCGCCGAACACGAGCAGCCACACCAGTCCGGCGATGGCCGGGCCGCGTGTGTCCGAGGCGAGGAACAATGTCACGTACACGAACACGAAGAACGCGATCGCGAGCGCATCGGTGAACCGGTAGGCGGGCATCAGGAAGCCGTCCGCAATGAAGTCCGGCGAACGGCGGTACCGTTCGTGCGCGATCATCGTGAGAATGTAGATGAAAATGATCACCGCACTGGAGGCGCTGGCAAACAGCACGAACGCACTGGACATCTTCGGGAACGCGTTGATGATCGGCGACAGGAGAATCAGCGCGGCGGATACGAGGATCGCACGGGCGGGCACGCGGCGGCTTGAGACGACACCGAGCTTGTTGAGCTGCGGGGACGGCGAGTCCACGGCGAGCTGGTACAGGTGACGCCCGGCCGAATAGAGCAGCGAGTTGAGGGCGCTGGACGCAGCAGTGATCACAACGAAGAACACGAGCGCGGCTGCCCAGTCGAGGCCCGCATAGCGGAACACCATGATGAACGGCGAGGCGAAGGAGCCGTCGGCGTTGGGCTTGAAACTGCGCCAGGGCACGATGACCATGATCGCCAGCAGCGCGCCCACGTAGAAGATGAGCACGCGCACGATGATCTCGTTGATCGCCTTCGGCAGCACCTTGCGCGGGTTCTGGGTCTCGGAAACGGTGACGCCGACGAATTCGATCATCTCGTAGGCGAAGAACACCATCTGGAAGCTCATGAGGAAGGCCAGCCAGCCGTTGGGCGCGAAGGAGAAGCCGTTCCACAGGTTGTCGAAGCCGGCGTGTCCCGCGGGACTGACCCCGTCCGAGCCGGCGATATGGACGGACGGGTAGTGATAGCCGATGACCACCATGACGACGGCGGTGACGATCATCGCGACAATCAGCGTGATCTTGATCATCGAGAACCAGAATTCCGCTTCGCCGAACGCTTTGACGGCAATGAGGTTGATGGTGGTGAGCGCGGCGAGGAAACACAGCTCGATCAGCCATTTCCAGGCGCCAAGTTCGATGCCGAAGGTGCGGAAGAAGGTGACGAAATACGTGCTGACCGCGGTGATTTCGGTCATGCCGATCAGCACGAGGACGATCCAGTACGACCAGCCGGCGAATCTGCCCCAGCCGTGGCCGAGATACCGGTCGATGAAGTTGATGAAGGTGTGCTGGCTGGGATCGCGGTACATCATTTCGCCGATGGCGCGCATGAGCAGGAACATGATCGCGCCGACGGCGATATACACGAGGACGATGCTCGGGCCGGTGAGCGCGATGGACTTGCCGGAGCCGAGGAACAGGCCCGTGCCGATGGTGCCGCCGATGGCGATGAACTGCACGTGGCGGTTGGTCAGGCCGCGCTCCATCTGATTGCCCTTGTCCAGGCTTTCGATGGATGCGATGCGGGAAGAATCACCGGGGGCGTTGCCGGTCTTCGCATTGCCGGACGCGCTGCCGGCGGAAGAAGAATGTTCACAAGAGGTCATAATATGTTCAACCCTACTCTTGATTGCCGCCCATCGCATCATTGCGGGGCTTGGGCATCCCCTCCGCGTCTGTCGCCATGCATCTTGCTGCGCAGGGCGGCATTCATGCGCTCAAGCTCATTGATGCGGCGAGCCTGCTGTTTGATAATCAGGTTGGAAACGTCGTCGGGCGCCGGATCGCGACTTCCCTCGGTTTGGGTTCCGGGATCGTTCCGTTGCGCCGCTGGCTGCCGGGCCGGCAGTGCAGGTGATGGCGCTTCAAGGCTGCCGGCGATATGGTCAAAGCTCTGGTCGAGGCTCTGCCGCACGACCAGCGCATGCTCATAGCGTTTGACAAGACGCGCGATGACTTCGCTGTCGCTCATGTCTTCGCTGGCTTTCGCGGTTTTCATGGCCGATTCCTTCCATCTGGCCACGCAGCGTTCGATGCGCTTATACCCGATGAGTTCCGGCGGCAGCCCCGCTTCCCTGAATATTTTGGTCGGCGATTCGCCGGTAAGATACCGGATGGTGCACACGTGCCGGAACGTGTCCGAGTAGGTGATGCGATTACGCGTCACATTGGCCACCGCCGGCAGTGCCCTCAGCTGTCTGACTTCCTCGTCGCTGAATCTCCCTCCGCTTCGTGCCATGATCGTTTTCCCCTTCCGTACCATGCCCGCCAAGGCTCCGTGCGTATTGTCCAGCGATTGTAGGGCCGGCCGCTTGGCGCATGCCCCCATCTTCGCCCCCGCGCCGACGGCAGCGGCGTATCCGCAATATACGAATCGAGGCTGCCGGCCCATGGTATGAATCCATGGGCCGGCAGCCTCGGAATACGGGCCCGCGACCTGTACGGCCCGAATGAATCGGACCGTGCACAGTCAGCGGATGCCCGGGTCAGCGGGCATGCCGACGGGATGTCAGGGCAAGGCTCACGCCTGCCGCGGCGACCAGCACCGCCACGAGCGTGAACAGCGCCGTGCCTGCCGCGCCAGTCAACGGCAGTTGCGAGGCGTTCTTCACGTTGAGCACGGTGATATCGCCATTGGTTTCAGTGGCCAGGCCGAAGGTGTCGCCTTCAATGGTCACGGTCGCCGTCTTGTCGCTGTTCTGCGTGATGGTCACCTTGAACGTCGGCAGGAACTGCTGGGAGTACCCGGCGGGAGCCTGGGTCTCCTTGACGGTGTAGGTTCCCGCGGCGAGACCGCTCCATGCGGCCTTGCCGGTGTCACCGGTGGAGACCGGGGAACCGATGGAGCTGTTGCCGGATTCGTCGTACAGCTGGAACACGGCCCCCTTGAGGGTGTCTCCATCCTTGTTCTTCTTGGTCAGGCTGAAACCGTAGTTGTAGACTTTGGTCGTTCCGATACCGGAGGTGCCGTTCTTCGTGGTGATGGTCGCGCTGTTGCACACGCTGCCGTCCGCGATGGCGTCCGCGGTGACCGTGGCGGCATAGGTGATCACGAGATTCTGGCCTGCATAGGCCGGCGTTTTCGTCGGATCGGTGACGGTGAACGTCGTCGTGGTGCCGTGTGCCGTGTCGCCGCTCGGGGTGATGGTGAACAGGCTGGTGATGTCGTTGCCTGCAGCATCGGTGATCTTGTATCCGGCGGAAGTCACCTGCAGACCCTTGGATGCGGTATCGGTGACGGTGAAGGCATATTCGTCGAAGCCGGCGGCGTTTGCAGGGACCGGTGCCGTGATGGTGTACTCGAGGGTGTCTCCCACGCTCGCGCTCTTGCCGTCGACACTGATGCCGGCACGTTTGACTTCCTTGACGGGCGGCTTCGGCGTGTTCTCGTTCTTGGCGTTGAATTCGCCGAGCGCCGTGATATTGCCTTGGCCGGTTCCGGTATCGCCGACGACGGTGAAGGTTCCGGTGCGGCCGTTGAGCTCGGTGGCGACGATCGCATTGGTTCCGGTTGCCGTTGCCCCGTCTTTGGTATAGGTATCGGTGATGAGGTACCAGCCCTCACTTGCAACGGGGATGCTCGCCGAAGTGGCGTCGACCCCGGCAGTGGCGGTACCGTCTACGGATTGGCCGGTAGCCGCGAGTTTGCTGGCGAATGCACGCAGCTGCGCCGCATCGAACGTTGCCACATATGCGGCCGGGTTGCCGGCGTACAGCTTCTTGTCCGCCGCGGACGCGTTGCCGTCGGCGTCGAGCCCTGCCGCGGTCTTGACCGCGTCGGACCATTGCGCAACTGTGGTGACTTCCACCTTGGTGGTGTCGTTCGGGTCAACTGTGAGGTTGGCGAACTTGTATGGCGTGTAGGTGTGGCCGGACTGCGAATTGTTCACGGTGATGGCCACCCCGGCGGCCTGGGCGCCGGAAGCGCCGATAGCCATGCCGCCCAGCATGGTCGCGGTCGCGACGATGCCTGCGAAAAGTGTCCTCATGTTCATGAGAACCTCCTCTCCCTTGTGTGTGTGCTTGTTGTTTGCTATCACGGGAAGCGGGGCACAACATCAACCCGCGATCCGCAACATGTGTCCCGATGCGTACGACCGGCGTCGGCCTGCCGTACGCATCGGAGAATCCTGTAAGGCCGGCCCTCAGATGAGTCGCATCCTGCTGCTCCGTGCACCGCAATAGGCGAGCAGCAGCAATGCCAGGGCGCCTGTGCAGACGGCCGCCAGCAGCCAGTTTCTGGCTGTGGCCCCTCCGGTCAGCGGCAATGCCGAGACCGCGGTGTACCGGTTGGTGAAGGTAATCGGCATCGACGTGCCATCCTGGGTTTGGCTGATGGTGGCGCCGTTGTCGTCACGCGTCTGCTTGTACGCCACCCGGGCCTGCCACGTACCGTCCTGGGATTTCGCGACGGTGACGTCGACCTGGTAACGGGCCTGCGAATAATGCATCGCCGGCGCGGAACCGGATTGTTCGGTCACGCTGTAGCGGTAGGTGCGGGCTCCGGCTTCATAGACAATGTCGCCGAATGCCGCCGTATGGTCGGGACTGTCGGAGTCCACGGTCACCGTACAGGACACCTTGCCGGTGCACCCGGCGGGCATCGGGCTGTCCGGGTTTTCGGCGGACAGGGTGAAGGTGAACGCGTCGGAGCCCGTCCATGCGCGGCCGTCAAGCTGCTTGCGTACGGTGATGGCGTTGCTCAGCACGGTGGTTTCCAAGGTGTTGGTGATCACGGCATGCAGGGTTCCTGCGTCGGTTGAGGTGTCCCAGACCATCCGCTTGGTCAGTTCGGCCCCGTTCGCCGATGAGTCCCCGCCATATTGGTAGGTGACCGCATACCGGTCGTCTCCGGAGGTTTCGACCACGGTGTACGTGTATCCGGGCAGCAGGTCGTCGACTTGGGCGGCCCAGTGGTTGGCCGCGTTGAGCTCGATGGGGCCGCCTATGTTCTGCGCAGGCTCGCCTGCCGCTGCCCGTTGCAGCTGCACGGTCACGGAGTCCTGTGTGTGCTTGTCCGCACCGTCCGACCATTGTTTGGTGATGTCGATGCTGCCGAGTCGGACTTGTACGACCGGATGCCGGTATTCGATGGTTTGCGGTTCGCATGTCGTCGTTCCGTTGACATTCAGCAGGGCGCAGTAGCGCATCTGCGCGTCGCCGTTGGCAAGATACCCTTGCTTGCCGGCCGAGGCCGCTCCGGTGCCGTCATCGCCGGCACTCGGGTAGGTTCCCTTCGCCGCATAGTCCGCGTAGGCGGCGTCACTGGGTTTGATACGGAAGGAGATGTCGATGGTGTCGGATTTGCCCGCCGCCATACCGTCGTTCCCGCTGAAGGTGACCGTCACCGTGCGCGAGCCGTGCGAATCCACGTTGTAGACCGCCTGGTACCCGGTCAGCGCGGTGTCGCCGTTTCGTGCTGTCACGTACGGCGTGATATCCGACCCGTCGGGCTGCCCGGCGAAATCGACCGGGTCGACCCATTCAGAAAGGGTGTCGCTGATGGAGAAGACCTTGATCGTGGCGGTGGAGATGATGCTCGTGTAGATCGCGTCGAACGCGTCGGCGAGATTCTCGGCATTCGTGCCATCGTATTCCCGTCCGGTCACGGCCCCCGCTTGCGCTGCGAGGTCGGACATCCTGTTGGCGTCCGCCGATGTTTTCACCACGTACAGTGCGGCGTTGCCTCGCTGGTTGGCGACGGCGAGCGCAGCGTCATAGTTGAATCCATAGACATCGCTGTTGCCGTGCCCGTGTACGCCGTGTGTGGTGTCATCGGCGTCCGCGATCCACCGGTATTGCTGTCTTCCCGGGGTGTTCTGGGCGAGGCAGGATGCTTCGCTGTCATAGGCTGGTTGGTATTGCCGGCCGTAATAGCATGCGCTGCGTGACGTGGTGCGGAACGTCGGGTTGCCGTCGGACAGGAAGATGATGTACTTGTTCACGCCCTGACGGCCGGTAAGCCGGTTCGCCTGGGCCAATGCCGCTTCCCAGTTGGTTCCGCCGTCAGGGGTTTGCGCCATCGCCGAGGTGATGTCGCCGACTTGGTCGGTGAATCCCTGCCGCAGCGTCGACTGCGTGCTGAAGGTCACGACGGCCATGCGGATTTTCTGGCTGTCGGGAAGTTGCGCGTTCACCGGTGTCAGCAGTTTTTGGGCGAGCTCCTGCACCGCCCGTCGGGAATTGGTGTCACGGTTGTTTTCCCGCATGCTGGCGGATTTGTCCGCGACGATCACGATATCCGCGGGTGTGGCGGTGGTGGTTTGCGATGACGCGTTGTCTCCGGACGCGGTCAGGTGCAGTTCGTACTGGTCTCCGTCGCCACCGGCGATTTTGGTAACGCTTTTGCTGATGGACGGCTTCACCTCCAGGTCTCCTGCCGTCCCGTCGGCGGAGGCGGTGGAGGCGACCGCGTATCCGATGCCGCCGGTCATGGCGACCGTCAGGAGCATGGCCAGGACGCCCCGGACAAGGCCCTTGCGGCGTTTCGCGTCCCGCATATGTATGTGTCTCATCGGCCTGTTCCCTTCAACGCTGCCCGCCAACGCGGCTCTTCCTGCGAATCGACGCCTTGGTCGAAGAGACCAGGGCGCTGTTCCGTCGCTCCTGCATTTGAACGTACGGAATCAGGGCGCGGATTGCTCACCCCCTGCCCGGGGGAATGTCGGGGATATATGGCTTGCAGTACCGGCGTTGCCGTAGGCGGGCGCAGCGACGGACCGCCCTACCGCCCGGTCCGGGAACAGCGATCAGGCATGTTTGGGCCACGGGGCGGCGTGTCTGCGAATACCCCACGTCCGGCGCGAGCGCCGGCGCACATACCCGGTGGCGACGGGCAGCAGGCCGCAGAGCAGCGTCACCGCCCCCGTGCCGACGGCAATCGAACGGGCATCCCTCACGGCATGCTGTTCCAGGGGGATTTCCCCGGGAATGGCGGAACGTCTGGCCGAGACCAGCAGGCGTTGCGTATTGACGCCATACGGCGTGCAGGTCATCAGGGTCACCCGGTCCTCGCCGGGGACGATTCTCAGCTGCGAGGTGTCGTTCGGTTCGATGACGGCGATACGGTCGACTTTGTAGCCCAGGGTGCGCCCCATCACCTCGATGTAGAAGTAGTCGCCGGTCCGCAGTTCGTCGAGCCGGGTGAACATGGCCGCCCCGGGCAGGCCACGATGCCCGGTGATGACGGCATGCGTGCCGTCGCCTCCCACGGGCAGGCTGCTGCCGTAAAGATGGCCGGCTCCCGAAGCCAGCGCCGACTGGGAGGTGCCGTGGTAGATCGGCAGTTCCACCGAGATTTTGGGGATCCGGATTGTTCCCATGACTCCCGCACCGGTATCCAACAATCCCTGGTATTCCTTGTCGTTCGAGCTTGCGCTGTCGGAGCCGCCCGCCTGCGAGGCGCCCGTCGCCGATGAGAACGGGTCCTTGGCCTCGCCGAGGATCGGCTGCCCGGATGTCGCAAGACGCTTGTTGTATGCCCGGGCTGCGGCGAGCGCGTCATCCGCCTTCGGGTACGGCCAGCCTGCGACCGTCATCGCGGACTGGTCGGAGATGCGCGACAGCTCTTTCGCCGACCGGTATTGCATGAGTGTCGGGAACCCACCGATGCATATCGACGCGATGATCAGCAACCCGGCCATCACACGGGTGACCGTCCACCTGGCGTTGTCGCGCCGGATGGAACGCATCTGCCCGGAGATGTCAAGAATCTGCTCGAAAGCCGGCGTCCCGGCGTACGCCGACGCAGCCGGGGCGATCGGCGCACGCCGACCATGGGCCGGCCGCGCATGCCTACCAGCCACGGTTCATCTCCCGTGCCTGCATGGATCCGTCACGGCCTGTCATCGGACGAATTTGCGTAATACCCGTTCCAGCTCATCGATGCGCAACGCCTGCCTGGCAATCAGCAGGTCGCGCTTGCTGATGGCCAGTTGTGCCCGCGCAAGTTTCGATATCGGGTCCTGTGAAGCATCATCGCTCTTCGTTTCCCCGGAATCATCCTGCGTCAGGCTGCCATCCTGCAGCTCGTCGATGTCCTGCAGGTATCGCTGGGGCTGCTTCCCATTGCGCTCTTCGCGTTCCTGCTGTTTCTTCCACCGCGCGATGCACCGCTCGATGCGCTTGTAGCCGATCAGCTTGGGGTCCAGACCGGCTTCGCGGAAAATATCCGAGGGGGATTCGCCGGCATTGTACCGGCACATGACCTCGACGCGGAATTGGTCGGCATAGCGTATGTGAGACGCGCTCACGCTTTTCACAGCCGGCAGGCTTGCTAGATACGCCCGCTCTTTCGTAGTGAATTTTCCGCCACTCATCTCACCTGCCCTCCGCAGAATGAAGGTCAAAGAAGCAACCGGTTCCGCTTGTGAAGTAAGCCTGGAAACTACAGACGGTTGTCTCTCCATCACGACCCCCTCTGCTTGTTTTTCCAAACAAGTGTATTGGCCCCCGGACCGTGGTCCCCTCACCGCACCCCCCGGTGTTTCATCTCACTGGTGAGGCATCAAGGATCACACGATGTCAAACGTTTGCCTTAACATCGTCAGAACGGGCCATTCCGTCGGCCACTTAAGCATTAGGGATACCCCCCCCCCCCCCCGCATTTTGCTGCGCAAATAGTGAAATACAGCATGCCGGGCATGGCGTTCGGCCCCGGACAGTCCGCCACCGAACGGCCGGAAATGTCCAAGGAACGCAGCATCGTTTTGAGGCCCTTATGTCCTGCGTCGCCGAACCGCCGAGCCGCTCGGCAGCAAGGCATGCTTTCCCGTCCCAAGCCGGGCACAAGGGAGTGCCGATGCGGCTGCGGGCATCCCACGCCGAGGGCCACGGCGCCATACGGCACAGCAGGCGACCGGCCAAGCCCCGCCCTCGGCCCGTTCCATCAGCGATATCGGTAGTTTTCGTAAAACGCCAGCGCATCCCTGGCTTCTTCTATGAACGCGTCGACGCCGTCCTTCTTGTACGTCTCCCTGAAGCGCGCGACCGGCAGCTGGGAGGGTACAAGCATGTCAGAGGTCACCGTCACATTCTCGGGGCGGTGCGTCTCCCACGCCGCAAGCGACTCGGCGATTCTGTCAAGCAGGGAATCGACGTCATCGATCCTGTACCCCTCGTTGAAGAAGGTGAGCTTGAAAACCTGGTTGCGGACCTTCTCTGCCGTGAGCGTGTCCATAATCGCCTTTCTGTGGATTCTGCGGGCAATTATCCACCATCATACCCATCGCAGGCGGCTGACTCCGGTGACAGCAGAAGACAGTGGCGATAGTCAAAACTATACGTATTTACGAATAGTTATGACTATCGCTCCGCCCAATCCAGAAATCTTGAGACCCAAATATCATGTATTCTTCCGGAACCGGTATGATTATGTATATACTATGGGTATGAAGCAGATACGAACGGACGGAACATTTGTCACCGTAGCCCAAGCAGCCTCACGCCTTGGCATCAGCCCCAGACGCGTCCGCGCGCTGGCAGAACAGGGCACACTCAGTGTCGCCGACATCGCGCAACACAGTCTGCTTATCAGCAATGAATCAGTACTTGCATACAGGGCACGCCCCAGATCGGCAGGCCGGCCGCTATCCCCACGCATGGCCTTCGCCGCGCTGTACCTTATTGCGGGGCTGCCCGCAACATGGATCACCCCACAAGAACGGTATCGAATCCGCACCATGTTGAAGTCAACTGATGCGCGTCACTTGTCTGAAACCGTGCGAATGCGCGCCGCTCGAACCTGCTTCTGGGCGCATCACTCAGACATCCAGGTAATCCGGCGGTACATCATTCCATCTGGATGCACTGACCAGACCGCCCCAACATTCCAGCTGGAATCACCCTCCATATTGGAAGGCTATCTTTCGGCGGCAATCAGCGCATCCCTGATGAAGCGCACCTTCATTCGCGAAAACACTTCCCCAACGACATTGATCATACACACTGCAAACTTTCTTCCCCCGCACGGCGACGAGATGCCCATGAGCGTCTGCGCCGCCGATTTGGCGCAATCGCCGGGCCCAAGAGAAAGCAACGCCGGGCTCGACATGCTCGACTCGATGTTGCACGATTTCAACAGAGAAGATCATCATGCCGTTACCAGTAGTTGATATCCCGCATTCCACACCGTGGGAAACCGTGTTCCACCTTGCGCAACTCACCGACGACCCACATACGTGGATGCTGACCGGCGGCCTGATGACGCAACTGCATGCGCTGATGCATCACGTCGCCATCCGACCAACCACAGACGCCGATTTCCTCATCAACGTGCTCTCATACGAGCACTCGGTGATGCGCGTACGCAATGACCTCATTACCTTGGGGTTTGCCATCCGACAAGGCAGCCTCAGCCAATACACAACCAGAATGGTCAGGGGCAACCAGACAGTCGACCTGCTAGTTGATAATCATTTATCGCCACGCCAACAACGACGGGCTTTTCTAGGGGCCAGCCGAATGCTTGGGATGCCTGGATCACGCAAAGCACTCCAACGACATATGCAAGTGGCGCTGGCATTCCAAGGCGAAAGCGCCATCATCGAGGTTCCCGATCTCCTCGGGGCGTTATTGATGAAAATCGCATCATGGCGGGAAGCCCCGCAGGGCAATATCGACCGTCACCTTGTCGACGCTGCAACGCTTGCCTCGCTGATTGATTCTCCAGAACAGGAGCTGCTCAGACTCAACAATGCAAGTGATAGTGACAGAAAAAATGTCCGAACACTTCACCAAGTACTGAGCGATCCCACTGACTACTGGTGGCGAAACATGCCAGAAGAGCAGCGTAACAATGGCTTACGCACCGTGGCGATACTGTCATTGCTGATTGAGATGCCGAGGAAAGCCGACATGCGCGCGTGGCTCGATGAACATTACGGACTGTTGTGATTGCCGGCATGCATCGACTCGGCTTTCCATCTCAATGCGCTCCGTGTACACCGGCGCGATGTGACCAGGCAGTCGCACGGTAGGCAGATAGCGCCTGAGCCCATAACCAAACCGGCCATACCCCGCCGCCGTGCGACCAAGGAATCACACAGCAGGCAGATAGCCCCAGAATCCACTACAGACACGCCCGTATCGACCCGCCGTGCGACCCGGCAGTTACACCGCGGCGAGATACCACCAGTGGCCGAGCCGGAACCCAGCCGCATCTGCCCGTGGTGCGACGCGGGAATCGCACCGCGGCGAGATAACCGCGGGGAGCCCACCGGATTCAGCGACATCTGCCAGCCGTGCGACCAGACAGTCACATGGCGGCGAGCTTGGGATGGGTCACAGCGCACATCCTGCGCAGCCCACCACCCCCACATCCACCCCGCGCAGCCGCGACCTCACGCGACGATCGCGGCGAGCATCGCGCGCATGCGCACGGCCCCCTCCTCGGTACAACCGGCCACCCACCATGCGCGGATCATCTTGATAATCCCGCCCGATATGAACGCGGCGATGGTCTCGTCCGGCACCGGGACAGAGCCGGCCGCCTGGCCGACACCAGGCACCCCGGCGCCCGACACCCCAGTACTTGACACTTCTGCCCTAGCCACCCCGGCATCCACCGCGTCAGCACCGGCACCCGCAATCCCGTCCCGGCGCAGAATATGTTCGGCAAGCGCCCGGTCCTGCTTCAGCTCCTCTACAATGTCCCGGTACATGATTTCACTGACGGCCCCGAGCAGCGCGGAGCATGACGCCCCTTTCATCGCGTTGTCGACCAATGCACGATGCCCGAGCAGGAATCCCAGCATTTCGCTGAACATCCACAAGCATCTCGCCTCACCGGTCATCTGCGTGTGCTTGCGCGCCCGCACCTCGAACTCGTCGCATATGCTCTTCGCATAGAAGGCGAAGTAGTCATCCTTGTCGGAGAAATGCTTGTAAAACGTGGTGCGACGAATCATGGCGGCATCACACAAATCAGCGACGGTGATCTGCTCATAGCTGCGCTCTTCGAGCAGCCTGGTGAACGCCTCGCCCAGTGCCCGATACGTTTTCGCAACCCGCAGGTCCATAGATTTCCTTCCTCGCACTATTGCCGCAATCAACATCGTTGCTGCGATACACGGCAAGCCGCCACAGCCGCACAGCCGCCACCCTACGCGACCGACCGCGCACGCGACCGCCACCGGTGCGTCCGGTTGTTGTGGACATCGCCCGCCTAAGTGTCATCTAAGTCACGAACTCCTCAGAGTTGTCTCTTGCATCCCGGCAACGGCAACCATACTATCACGTTATGCAACACATGTTAGTTATCTAACGTACGTCATCTTTATGGCAGGTGATCATGGATTCGCAACAGGACACTTCAACGCAGCCATCATGGAAACGCCGACTGTTCGCCGGCATCGTACGGCAACGCAAACCAATCATTGTGCTGTTCGTCGCCCTGACGGTCGCAGCGGGTTTCGCCAGCCGTTACGTAGGTGTCGACTATGACATCAGCGATTATCTGCCTGCAGATGCCGCCTCATCGCAGGCCCTCGACGTGATGGACTCCGAATTCGGGGACAACATCGCCAACGCGCGCGTCATGGTCAAGAACGTATCTATTTCGCAGGCGCTGGAATACAAGCAACGCATCGAGAAAGTGCACGGCGTCACCAGCGTGACCTGGCTCGACGACGCCGTTTCGTTGTCCGTGCCGCTCGAAGCACAAGACAAGACGACGGTCGAAACATACTACAAGGACCGGGCGGCACTGTTCAGCGTCTCCATCGCCTCATCAGAGCGCGAACAGGCGGTATCCGACATCCGTGCGATTATCGGTGACGGCAACGCGATGACCGGCTCCGCGGTCAGCACCGCCGTGGCCACGATCTCGACCGTCAAACAGGTCGAAATCATCACGGTCATCGCCATCGCGTTCATTCTATTGATTCTCATCGTGACCACCACCACGTGGATCGAACCGCTGATCGTGCTCGTCGGGCTCGGTGTGTCAGTACTGCTCAACCGCGGCAGCAACCTCATCTTCGGCACGGTGTCATTCGTGACGAACGCGGCCGGAACCATTCTCCAAGTCGCCATCGCGCTCGACTTCTGTGTGTTCCTGCTCCACCGGTATGCGGAAACCCGCGGCACGACCGGCAGCGTCGAGGATGATATGGTCGAGGCGATGGACAAAAGCTCCACCGCCATCATCTCCAGCGCATGCACGGTGATCATCGGCTTCCTCGCCTTGTGCGCAATGCGCTTCCGCATCGGACCCGACCTCGGCCTGGTACTAGCGAAAGGCATCCTGATCTCCCTGATCATGGTGTTCACGTTCATGCCCGCACTGTTCGTCAGTGGCAACACGCTGCTCGTGCACACCCCACACCGGCCGTTCATCCCCTCGCCCCGCGGTTTCGCGCGCGTCACTTGCGCGGTGGCGGTACCGCTGGCCGCCGTGTTCCTGCTCCTGCCGGCGCCCGCATATCTGGCGTCCACATCTTCAGACATCAACTACTATTACGGTTCCTCGCAGATTTTCGGCGCGAACACGCAATACGGCAAGGACACGCAGACCATCACCGGCAAATTCGGGCAGACCGACACGTACGCCCTGCTGGTTCCGCGCGGCGACACCGGCAACGAGCAGAAAGTGAGCGCCGAACTGCACAAGCTCAAGCAGGTCCGCTCCGTGATCAGCTACGTGGACAACGCCAATGCCGCCATCCCCACGCAAATGGTCAGCAAGGACACCCTCTCCAAACTGGAATCCGCGAAATACAGCCGCATGGTCATCACGGTGAACGCCGATTACGAGGGTTCGGACACGTTCGCACTCGTGGCGAAAATCCGCGCCATCGCGCAACGATACTATCCGGGAGACTGGTACCTGGCCGGTGAAGGCGTCAGCACCACCGACCTGATGAGCACCATCACCGAAGATAAAGGCAAAGTGGACGCCATCGCCATTATCGCGGTGATCGTCGTGCTGATTTTCGCCACGCAAAGCGTCAGCCTGCCGGTGATTCTGGTGTTCGTCATCGAAACGTCCATCTGGCTGAACTTCTCGGTGCCGTATTTCACCGGGCAAGGCCTGTTCTATATGGCGTACCTCATCGTCAGCACCATCCAGCTGGGCGTCACCGTCGATTACGCGATTCTGCTCACCGACCGGTACAAGGAATTCAGGCAGACGATGGACAAGCGGCGGGCGTTGCGGGAAACCGTCGCCGCGACCGTCATCCCCGCCTCCACCAGTGGCGTCACGATCGTGGTAGTCGGATTCCTGATGTCCGTGTTCTCCACGCACGGCGTGCTCGCGCAGCTCGGACATTACCTCGCCACCGGCGTGCTCATGAGCCTGATCGCGGTACTGCTCGTGCTCCCGGGCTTCCTGTACGTGCTGGACTGGTTGATCGCGCACACCACACGGCACGCGCGATTCACCGGCGTGACGGCCAAGCGGCGAGCGCGGTGACATGCCGGCGCTTCATCGCATACCGTATCAGCAATCGGCATACAAGGCATCGATTTCAACTAGGTATCGAATCCAACAAAACATCATGGCAAATCATCAATCATTACAGAATCGAGTTCTCATGATTATGACATCATCCCCGACATCGGCGGCATTGCCGGCATCGTCTCGTGCTTTCAGCCAAGACCGGTTCACACGCCGGCACGCTCACGCGTTTATGGCGGCGACCGCAGCATTCGCTGGAGGATGCCTGATTCTCACCAGCGCGCTCATTCCCGACACCGCATCAGCGGCCACCACGATGATCAGCGCGAACACCCCGGCGTGCGAGACGGCATCAGCGCAATCTGGCAGCGACACAAGCGACACCGCCGATAACGCGAGCGACACCGCCGCGTCCGACGGCAAGAAAACGCAGGTCGTCTACATCAAAACCAGTGGATCAGGCAAACAGCAGGGCGTCTACGTCATCAACCAGTTCTCCACCGGCGCCACATGCAAAGTGACCGACACGGCCGCATACACCAGCGCAGCCAACCTCACCGACAACCAGCATGTCACCGCAAACGGCAAGAACACGCTCACCGTGACCGCGAAGACACCGTTCATCTACCAAGGCAACATGAAAGCCAGCACCGCCACGCCATGGACCATCAACGTGGCCTACACGCTGGACGGCAAGAAAGTCAGCGCCTCACGGCTCAGCGGGGCCACCGGCAGGCTACGCATGACGCTCACCGTCAAGCCGAACAAGCAGTATGACGGCAACTACGCCGACAACTACCTGCTACAGATCAGCGGATCGCTGAGCAATACGAAAGCGAGCGGCATCGTTGCGGACGGGGCGACCGCCGCCCAATCCAGCGGCTCGACGCAATTGTCCTACATGGTGTTCCCCGGCAAAACACTCAAAGCGACCGTCAGCGCCGATATCACGGATTTCAGCTTTGACGGATGGCGGATCGTCGGCGTTCCCCTGGCAATCGCATTGAACCTCGATGATGCTGATTTCTCCGACGCGACAGCCAGTCTGCGAAAACTCAGTAATGCCACAGCAAGCCTGAACAGCGGGGCCACCACACTCGCCGATGGTGCATCCACACTCGCCAGCGGGGCGACAACCCTGTCCAGCGGCACAGCCTCGCTCTCATCAGGGGCGAACAGCGTCTCCTCCGGAGCATCCTCGCTCACACAAGGCGCCAACAACCTTACCCGCGGGGCCGCGACCCTCGCCCAAGGCACCGCAAGCCTCGCCAGCGGCAGCAGCTCAGTCTCCTCGGGCGCGGCAAACCTGAACTCAGGGCTCAACACCCTCGCCGGCACGAACACCACACTCACCTCCGGGGCGTCCTCGCTCGCGCAAGGGGCCAGCAATCTCAGCAGCGGGGCCGCGACCCTCAACGACGCCATCGGCACCAGCCTCGTCTCCGGCGCCCAACAACTGGCCGCAAGCTCCACGCAATACGCCGACGGGCTCTCCCGGCAAGCGGCAAACCTGACCAGCCAGGCGGCCGCCGTGGACATGGCCGCCGCACAGAACGCCTACACGCAGGCGGCCCAAACCTACACCATCGCCTACGCCACCGCGTACGCGCAATATGTTGCCACCGGATTACCCCAAACACAGGCCGCACAGCAGGCCGCACAAGCCTCCCAGAGTCAGTCGGCAGCCATGCAAAGCGCGTTGACAGCCTTCGTGACCGCGCAAACCAAGCAATCCGCCGCACAATCCGCGGCACAGGCGCTCGCCGGAGCTTCAAGCAGCTATTCGGCAATCAACGCGGGCATTCAATCCATGATTGACCAGTCGAGCTCATCAAGCGTGTACGCGCTCGCATCGGCCGCGCAAACACTCGCTGCCGGCGCCTCGACGGTCAGCAACGGGGCGACCAACCTGTCCCGGGGATTGTCCACCTACACGTCCGGGGTGGCGAGCGCAGCCTCAGGCGCGGGAACTTTGGCCAGCGGCGCCGACAGCCTCGCCATCGGAGCGAATCAGGTGAACACCGGGGCCGCCACGCTCGCCAAGGGCGCGGACACGCTGAATGCGGGGGCCTCGACACTCGCCGATGGCGCGGCGCAAGTCGCATCCGGCGCGTCGGCAGTGAACGCTGGCGCCTCCCAGCTGGCTTCCGGGGCGTCCTCGCTCCGCAGCGGGACAATCACGCTCGCCGACGGGACCAAGACGCTCGCCGACCAGACCGCCGGCCTTGACACCAAGATGATCAACACCGTGCGCGACAAACTGCAGGGGTACCTCAACCCCAAGTTCACGCTCGCCGACTTCGTCAACGGTGATACTTCGGGCATTGCGGACGTGCAGTTCGTGTACATGACCGCATCGGTGCCGAAGAAGAGCGCGGCATCCGGGAATTCCGGCGCGTCGGGGTCTTCTTCTGCGGCGGCGTCATCGTCTTCGGCGGCATCCGGGACTTCCGGGACTTCCGGGAATACTGGAGATACCGGGGCAAGCGCGAAAACCAGCTTCTTCGACAAGCTCAAGGCGCTGTTCTAAGCGACCGCCCTCGCATCTCGCAGGCGGGCGGGTCTCACAAGTTTGAGACCGGTCAATATGTGCCGCGTGACTCGCTACCGCAGGCGGGCGGGTTCAAGGCTGGCGTCGGTCTTGACCCCGCCCGTTTTCGTATCGGTATCTGCCTGCGGTGCGATCTGATAGTCACACCGCAGGCAGATAACCTAGGATTCCACAGCCATATCGCTCGTACCCCGCCGCCATGCAACCGGGCAATCACACCGCGGCGAGATACCACCAATGACCGTGCCGGAACCCAGCCGCATCCGTCTGTGGTGCGACACCGGAATCGCACCACAGAGAGATAGCTGTAAGGAGCCCGCCTGATTCAGCGGTATCGGCCCGCCATGCGACACGTCAGTCGCACCGCGACGAGATAACCGCCCCATAATACGCGGAATCCCGCTCCCGCGGCCATCTCGACGACGGTACGGGAACGGGAGAGGAGAGAGTTGGCCCAACAAGCGGCGGGTTCAGTCGGCCAGCCCTCCACTTCGGAAAGAATGCGGAGCCGGCCGACGCACCTGCCTGGCAAGTCACTCGGAGAATGCCGTGGCTTTCGGCAGCATCCCCAATTCGGCCTTGTTGTTCGCCCATTCGGTTGACCATCCGTTGACAAAGGCGTTGGACACCTTATTCCAATCGCCTGTCCCCTGCGCATACTCAACCAGCGCGTTGGAAATGTCATCCTGCCACTGCTGATCAGGGATCGTGAAGCTGCGAACCTCCTTCTTTCCCTGCTCGCTGTAGGCACGTGCCACCGCGGTGAGCGGATTGTCCGGCTGATCGCTGTCACCGAAGGTGGTGAACGGCACCGAGAATCCCATATCCTTCGCAAAAGTCTTCTTGGCTGTCTTGTCGGTCACCAGCCACGAGATAAAGTCAAGAGTGGCCTTCTTGTCCTGTTCGCTCGCGTTCTTGTTGACCGCCCAGCTCGCGTCATAAACACCTGCGGGGCCGTAATCGCCTTCGCCCTTGATGCCCATGTAGTAGGGAAGCATGCCCAGGTCGTCGTCGGCGACCTTGTTGCCCTTGATCTGTGAGTACGCCCACACGCCATTGGGATAGAACGCGACTTTGCCGAGCGCGAACTCCGACGTGCAGTCGTCATAGGTCTTGGAACTGACCAAGCTAGGTTGCGTCGGGCTGTTCTTGAGTTCAAGGTCGAACAGGTTCTTGTAATTGTCCAGATACGTGCCCTTCAGCGTCGCGGAGAATGTGGTGTCGCGATCGCGATACTCGTAGAACAGCGGCAGTCGCGCCATATGCGCGGTGAAGCGGTAGGTGTCCGAGGAATCGAGACCCGGCGTGGCAATTGCACCGTCGAGCCCGAGATCGCTCTTGTGCTGCTGGATGCTTTCAACCACTTTCTTGAACACGGCATAACTGGTGATATCGTCAGCGGACTTGATAACCGCGTAATCCTTGGCGCAGTAGTCCTTGATGATCTTCTTGTTGTAGATAATCCCATACCACTCTGCAGCATATGGAAGCGTGTACACGTTGGACCCGTCCTTGTATGCGTAAGCACGGCCGTCCTTGCTGAGCAGGCTGTACGCCTTGGACGTCTGCAGCGGTTCCGCGTAACGCTGGTACTTCGCGAACTGGTCATATCCGGAGATATTGAACATGGTAGGAGCGTCAGATTTCGACATCTCCGATGCCATCGTGGTGTCGTACGTACCGGATGCCGCGGTCTGGATGTCCACTTGCACGCCGGTTTGCTTGGTATAGCTGGCCGCAAGCGTTTTCAGTTGGTTGACGATTTCCGGCTTGTTGTTCATGTAGCGCACATGGCCTTTATCGGCCGATGACCCTCCGCATGCGGCGAGGCCGACGCTCATGGCGAGTACCGCAACGGCTGCTGTGAGCTTCGTCAATGTGGTGTTCATGGTGACTCCTTTGTTGCTGATGAACTGCGGTTGACGGCCGCACTTCTGGTGGGCGGATAAAGTAATAACGGCAGATTCGCCCGGCATCGTTGCCGTTGCGGACAGGAAGAGTGACAAATGTTGACGATGGATATCAATTGCGGCCGAAGCGCCGATAATACGACAGCAGGGGCGCAGCGGGGCTGCCGGCCGGAGGAATGCCCTGATATGAGCATCACCCCCAGCCAGCGATGAAAGCGCTATCAGTCCTGGTTCAGCCGCAGCCAAGCGGTGGTGTCTTGCGGCAGCCGTCCGTCGGAGCACAGATCGCCGGAGGTGAGCAGCACCTCGCCCGCCGGCAATGCGACAGGTTCCGCACCGAAATTGGTCACACTCGCCCAGCCATTGGACCGACGGTAGGCAATCACGCCGCCGTGCTGACCGTCAGCGCCATCCGGCACGTCAGACGGGCGGTCCTCATCCAGCCAAGTCAACGTTGTGTCGGCCGGCATCAGCTCGTGCCGCAACGCCAACGCCCTGCGGTACAGGTTCAACATCGACTCCGGCTGCGCGCTCTCACGGTCGGCGGCGAAATCAGCGAACCATGCGGGCTGCGGCAGGTGCGGCGCCTCGGACGGCTTACCGACCTGATCGGCGGAAACGCCGGCACCCACGGATTTCACGCGAGGCGAGAAGCCGAACGATCCTTCGACCCCGTCGGCGGCAATCCACGGCAGAGGGACGCGGCACCCGTCGCGCCCCTTCTCCTTGGCGGCGCGATCACTGTTACGTGCGGTCGGATCCTCGAGCTTGTCCCACGGAATATCGGCGACCTCGAACAGGCCAAGCTCCTCGCCCTGATACAGGTAAGCCGAGCCGGGCAGCGCAAGCTCCATCAAAATCGCGGCCCGCGCGCGGCGCGTGCCGGTCGCACGATCCTCGTGATAGCTGGTCCCGTCGCGCAGCAGCCAATCCTTGGCAAGCTGGTGGTGCACCGTGCTGGGCACTTGCGGCAGCGCATAACGGCTGGCGTGGCGCGGCACATCGTGATTGCTCATCACCCATGTGGCCGTGGAGCCGGAGCGACGAGCCGCCTCGAGACCTTCCTCAATGGCCTTGTGCATGTCGTCGCGCACCCAGTTCTTCTTTGCGAACTCGAAGTTGAACACCTGGCCGAGCTCGTCGTCGGAAGCGTACAGGTACTGCCGTGCGGGGTTGACCCACGCCTCGGCCACGGCGAATGCCGGCGGATCGTACTCGTTGAACACTGTGCGCCACTGGCGGTAGATCTGGTGCACGTCGTCGCGGTCGTACAGCGGGTGGCTGCCGTCGGCCGGAAGGCTTGGCGGGGTGACGCTCCACTGGTCGAGATCCTTGCGGTCGAGATCCTTGCACAGGCCGTGCGCGACATCGACGCGGAAGCCGTCGGCGCCGTGGTCAAGCCAGAAGCGCAGGGTCTTGATGAAATCCGCCTGTACATCCGGATTCTTCCAGTTCCAGTCGGGCTGCTCCACGGTGAACAGGTGCAGATACCACTGACCATCGGGCACGCGCGTCCAGGCGGGCCCGCCGAAGCAGGATACCCAATCGGTTGGCGGCAGTTCGCCGTGTTCGCCGCGACCGTCGCGGAAGATGTACCGTTCGCGTTCCGGCGAGCCTGGACCGGCGGCAAGCGCTGCCTTGAACCAAGGGTGGAGGTTGGAGGAATGATTGGGAACGATGTCGACGACGATCCGGATTCCAGCTGCATGCGCGGTTTCGGCGAGTTTGTCGAAATCGTTCATGGTGCCGAGTTTCGGGTCGACGTTGCGATAGTCGTCGACATCGTACCCGCCGTCAGCAAGCTGGCTCGGGTAGAAGGGGCTAAGCCAGATCGCGTCGACGCCCAGCTGCTTGAGGTAGTCGATACGGCTGGTGACGCCGGCGATGTCGCCGAGGCCGGAACCGGTAGAATCTTTGAACGAACGCGGATAGACCTGATATACCACCGCTTGATGCCACCATGCCGCAGCGGCGCGATCCGAGGTTTCGGGCCCCTGCGGATTCTGCTGGCTGATGCGATTGGCCATGACGCTCTCCTCTCTGCTTGCCACGCCGGAACCCGGACGAGCGGCGGCGCCCGTCGGATGACAGCGGTTTCATTTACCAGATGCCGGTAAAGCATCTGACGATTCGCAGCATTACTGTCGTATTGTCGTGTGGTTCCAGCGAAGCTCGTCGCAACGACTCCGCTGTAAGCCACGTATGTTGTGGTAAGTAAATGATAGCGCTTTCATACATACCGCACAAATACTCGTCCACCTTCCGCGTGTTGCCATGTTTTCCAACGGTTTCGATACTATGGAAGCGGTCAACAAGCAAGGAGCACCATGGCAAGGGCGACAATCAGCGACGTAGCGGCAGCGGCAGGCGTGTCGCAAGCCACCGTATCCCGCGCACTCAGGGGCAGCGCGAACGTAAGCCCCGCGACACGGGCAAAAGTCGAACAGGCGGCAGAAGCCTTGAACTTCACCCTGTCAAAAAGCGCGTCAACCCTCGCCTCCGGCCGGACCATGCGCGTGCTGTTGCTCGTCTCCGGGCAGCTGAACACCTGGTTCAACGCGTCCGTGCTGCAAGGCGTCTACGATGTCCTCGCCCCGGAAGGCTACGACACCATACCGGCTTTCGTCATGAACCGCGAGCAGCTCGACCGCTTCTTCCGCAACCTGCCACGCGACCGCAACGCCGACGCGATCATCATCACATCCTTCGAATTCAACACCGCGTTGCACGACCAGCTTTCCGCGCTCGGCATGCCGGTAGTCGGTCTGAACTCGCCGTCAACCGCCGGATTCGACGCCTCCATCGGCATCGACAACGCCGCCGCCATCACCTCTGGCGTGCAGCTGCTGCGTTCGCTCGGCCACCGTCGTATCGCCTTCGTGCACGACTACATTCCCCACGACATGGTCTACGGCACTTCGACGCGCGTGGCCGCGTTCACGACAGCCGCCGAGCAAGCCGGGTATGACGACGATGACATCGTGATGATCGGGGCTGATCAGCATGACCCCGCCCGGACGACACTGGAGGCGACCGCCGCCGGGATTGTGGCGCGATTACTCTCCTGCCCGCAGCACCCGACCGGCATCATGGGCGAAACCGACGAGTTCACGGCCACGGTGTACAAGGAGCTGCGTCGGCAGCATCTGGCGGCACCACGCGACTTTTCCATCATGGGCTTCGACGACGCGCCCGTCTCACGCACCCTCGACCTGACGACATTGCACCAGAATCCGGTCGAACTCGGCAATGCGGCCGCCCGCAAAGTCCTGGCGCTGCTACGCGGCGAGGACGTCGTGCGCACGCATGAACTTGTGCCGGCGACCCTGGTACTGCGCGAAACCACCGGCCGCGCGGCGAGCGGGCGGTAGGTGCGGGGCGCGCGCAGGGTGCGGGGCACGGTGGGCCCGGCTGATGGTAGGCGCGGCAACCGGACTTTGTGAGGATTGACTCACGCAGTGACGGGCCAGATGGCCCAGACCAAGGTCCCGAACACCACCAAGGGCCACCGTGTGAGAATCCACTCACACGATGACGGGCCAGACGGCCCGGACGACTGCGCCGAACTTCGAGAAGGGCCACCGTGTGAGGATTGACTCACAAAGCCACCTGCCCGACCACGAAATCACCGACCCCAGCCATCACAGACCGCAGGAATGTGAGGATCCACTCACACAACGGAGGTCGAGCAACCCCAGACCAAGGTTCCGGGCACTGCCGAGAGGCGTTATGTGAGGATCCACTCACACAGTGACGGGCCAGACGGCCCAGACCAAGGTCCCGAACACCACCAAGGGCCACCGTGTGAGGTTCCACTCACAAAGTGCCGGATCAGGCGGCACCCCCGGAAGCACCAGCCTCGGACGCACCATCACCAGCCGCGCCAGCCCCACGAGCCCGCCTACTCGCCGCCTGCCGCCAGCGTTTCACCGTGTCCTCCCGGTACTCCTGCGCGGTCTCCGGGTCGATGCCCAGCTCACGCAGGCACCGGTCGCGCTCCCGCTCGGCACGCTGCACCAACTCCGCCCGCAGTTTCGCATCCGCGGCACTCGCAGCCGGCGGCAACGTATCCATGCGCGCAACGAACACGTCCATCCGTTCCGCGTGTCTCAGCAGATGCGCCATTTCGATATGCTCGTGCAGAATCTGCCGGTAGTCGTGCGGGTCGTGCGCAATCTCGCCGAGCGCGGTCACCGGGTGCACATCCGCCACACGGTAGGTCAGTCCCGCGAGCAGCGGCATCAAGAACACCGTCACCGCACCGGCGGCGACCAGCGTGGACGCGGTCATCTGCTGCATCGTACCCGCCTTGACTGCAACGGTCGTCACCGCGACAATCAACGGCAGCGCGGTCGCGCAATACACGGCGACGGTCACACGGTGATGCGACGACATCGGGTTCGCCTTGCGGTCCAAGGACATGGCGATATACACGGGCACCGCGCGAATCAGCATCAGCATGATGATGAACACAATCAGTAATCCCGGATTGCCGCCGACAGCCTTCAAATCAATCGCCGCACCCGAGACAACGAAGAAGATCGGGATGAAGAAGCCGTACGAAATGCCGTCAAGCCGCGTTTCCAGCGTTTGCGAGCCTTCCGGAATCACGTATCGCAGAATGAATCCCGCAGCGAAGGCGCCCAGCACCACGTCAAGGTCGAAGATCGCGGACACCGTCACCAGCGTGATGAGCAGCAGCACCGTCAGCCGCATGAGCACCTGCTCGGAGATGTTCGAATGCTTGGTCACGAGCCGATAGAACCGGTTGCCCGCCTTGCGCGCCTTTGCCGGCACAAGCGCCGCGACCACGCAAATCGCGGCGAACACGGCGAGCGTGAGGAAGGTCTGCCATTGCGATCGCGTGGACAGCAGCACCGCCATCATCAGCACCGGGCACAGCTCGCCCCACGTGCCGTAGGCGACGACCGCGTTGCCGACCGGCGTGCCTTCAAGCCCACGCTCTTTGAGAATCGGCATCAGCGTGCCGAGCGCGGTGGTGGTGAGCGTGATCACCGCCGCCATGCCGGTCATGTCATGCTGTTTGAAATACGGCACGAACATGATCACCGCGAAGGCGAGCACGAAGGTCGCCGCCCATGTGGCGAGCCCTACGCGCCCCTGATGCCCGCCCAGCTGCTTGGGGTCGATCTCGTACCCGGCCAGCAGGAACAGGAACGCGAGCCCGAGCTCGCTGAGCAGCTGCACCGATTCGCTGACCTGGATCACCCCGAACATGTGCGGCCCCAGCAGCGCGCCGGCGAGCAGCAACAGCACGGTCTGCGGCACGGGTTTGCCGGGGATGAGCTGCACGACGACGGGGCACAGCACCGCCACGAGCATGATGATGGTGAGCGAGACAAGATCGACGGTCATACCGCCATTATCGTCGCTTCGGCGGAAAACCGGCGATTTGCGCCGGCAGGCAAGGAGAGGCGCAACGTGACGGCGGCGTGATAATCCGGGTATCGGCACGCCGTCGGGGCCTTGGACGAATCCCCGCCAAACCTGCGCGGCGGCGCTACAATGTCACCGTTCGCCACGTGCACCAACGTCGACAGGCGTGCGAGCAGAGAGGACAGCAGAGCACAGCATGAGCAACCAGAATACCGAGACGCCGCAAGCCCAGCCAGGCGGCGACACCCAACCGCCAAGCCTGCATAAATCATTGAAAAACCGCCATATCCAGCTCATCGCGCTGGGTGGTGCCATCGGCACGGGCCTGTTCTACGGGTCGAGCGAATCCATCAGCCTCGCGGGGCCGAGCATTCTGCTCGCGTATGTGATCGGCGGCCTGGCGATTTTCCTCATCGTGCGCGCGATGTCCGAGATGAGCGTCGAGGAGCCGAAGGCCGGCGCGTTCAGCTACTACGCGACCCGCTACTGGTCGAAGCGGGCGGGCTTCGTGTCCGGATGGAATTACTGGTTCAACTACATTCTCGTGTCGATGGTCGAGCTTGCGGTAGTCGGTTCGTTTGTGAACTACTGGTTCCCGTCCATCCCCCAATGGGCGTCCGCGGCGTTCTTCCTGGTGCTGATCACCGCGATGAACCTGATGGGCGTCTCGAAGTTCGGCGAGTTTGAGTTCTGGTTCGCGATTATCAAGATCGCTGCGGTGTTGGCGATGATTGTCGGCGGCCTTGCGGTGATCATCATGGGGATTCCGGGCGTGTCCGGCGTGCGGGCGTCCTTCGCGAACTGGTTCACGATCGGCGGCGGATTCATGCCGCACGGTCTGCTGTCCCGCGGGGCGGACGGGCAATGGACCGGCCTGCTGATGGCCTTGTGCGTGGTGATGTTCAGCTTCGGCGGCACCGAGCTCATCGGTGTGACGGCGGGCGAGGCGGAGGATCCGCGCACCACCATCCCGAAGGCGACGAACGGCGTTATCTGGCGCATTCTGGTCTTCTATGTCGCCGCGCTCGGCGTGATCATGGCGGTGGTGCCGTGGAACACGATCGACGGCAAGTCCAGCCCGTTCGTGCAGATTTTCGATTCCGTGGGCGTGCACGCGGCCGCAGGCATCCTCAACTTCGTATGCCTGACCGCGGTGATGAGCGTTTACAATTCCGGCTTGTACTCGAATTCGCGCATGCTGTATTCGCTGGCGAAGCAGGGTAATGCGCCCGCGTATCTCGGCCGCCTGAACAAGCGTGGCGTGCCTGCTGCGGCAGTGCTGACCTCGGCGGCGATCACGGTGATCGCCGTGGTCGTGGTGTTCCTGTGGCCGCAGTTCGCGTTCAATTACCTGATGAGTATCGCCACGATTGCCGCGGTGATCAACTGGTCGATGATCATGCTCACTGAAATGCACTTCCGCAAGGCCGTCGCCGCCGGGGACGGGCCGAATGAGCTCGCCGGTCGCAGCGGGCAGGCGGCGCTTGACGCGATCCGCTTCAAACTGCCGTTCGCCAAGGTCACGCCGTGGCTGGTGCTCGCGTTCATGGCGCTCGTGGTCGTGCTCATGTGCTTCTCCCCCAGCTATCGTGTGGCCGTGGTGATCGGCCCGATCTGGCTTGCCGTACTGCTGGTCGCCTACCAGCTGACCGTCCGCCGCCAGCCTGCCACCGCCGGCGATACCATCGGCACGACGCAAGCCTGAGCCCAATGCCCGCCCCTGTCCAGAGGGCGGCAAGGCGCAACAAAAGCGGGCCACTTCCCGGTGAAAGGAAGCGGCCCGCTTTCGGAAAGAAGAAGGAGTTCAAAGAAGAGTAGAAGAATACCGTGTTGGGCTTATATCAGCCTTCTTTCGTCGCGACGGAGATGGACAGGCTCGGGTCGCGCAGCGGAATCATCATCGACTGCGTGGCATGGTACAGGTCGGACTTGCCGGGCCACACGGTGGTCATCAGCTTGTTCTCGCGATCAAGCTGGTGGAACCAGGAGCCGTTCTTGTGGTCGATCACGTCGGCGTCGAGATACTGCAGGAACGTGGAGTACCAGTTGCGGTACACGTCCTTGCCGGTGACGCGGGCGAGCGTGGACGACGTGTTGATCGCCTCGGCGAGCGTCCAGTGCATGCGGTCGTGGACGACCGGCTTGCCTTCCCAATCCGTGGTGTACACGATGCCGGGGGGCGCCGTCGGCATTCCAGCCGTCGGCGACCGCGCGGGCGAACAGGTGCTCGGCGATATCGACCAGGCGCTGCTTCTCGGCCTCGTCGATCTTCGCGCTCAACGCATACTGCGTGATCAGACGCGCCCATTCGATGCCGTGGCCCGGGGTCGCGCCGTACGGCTTGAACTGGTCGTCGGGCTTGTTGCGGTTGAACTCGAGCGCCGGCTCCCAGTCGGAGGTGAAATGCTCGGGGATGCGCCACTCGTTCTCGGCCGCCCACTTGGTCACATGCGCGATGATGCGGCCGGCACGGTCACGCCAGCCTTCGTCGCCGGTCACGTCGGCGACCGCGAGGAACGCCTCGACCGAATGCCTGTTCGCATTCAGGCCGCGATAGGGGTCGAGCTCGGTGAATTCGGTGTTCCACGTGTCCACGGAAAGCCCCTCGCGGGAGTCCCAGAAGCGCTTCAGGAAGACTTCCTGCGCGTTGTCCAGCAGCTCGCGGGCGCCGGGACGGCCCACCAGAGTCGCGGAGGATGCCGCGAGCAGTACGAAGGCGTGGGCGTACGCCTGCTTGTCGAGCGTGTGGCCGCCTTGAGCAGTGACGGCCGGGTACCAGCCGCCGTTCTCCTCGTCGTGGAGCTCGCCGCGCAGGCCCTTGAGCCCGGCGTCCACGAGCGCTTCGGAATCCGGATGCCCGACCAGCACGCCCAGTGAATACACATGGGTCATGCGGCAGGTGATCCAGGTCTCGCGGTTGTGGTCCGTCCACGGGGCGCCGTCGTCGCCCAGCCAGTACGAGCTGCCGCCTGGGGACGGGAACCTGTGGCCGAACGCCATGAGGCTGTCACGCTGTTCGTCCAGGAACTGCTTGTTTTCGGGGGGGGGCCGAGCTGGTATTTCGCTTCTGATGGTGCCGATGGTTGCTGCGTCATCGTTGTGCGCCTTTCTTGTGTAGTGGGGTGTGATTGGTTGGGATGTCAGGCCGGTGATTGTCTTGTGGCTGTCGGCGCTGGCGCCGGGGACCCGTACGGTTCTCGCGCCGTGTCCGCGTTATTTCGCTGCCGGATGGCCCGCGAGGTGGTCCGTGCCGCGCAAGGACGCCAGCATGACCGACGCAAGGACGCATGCCGCGTACCCGATGGCGACGGCACCGAGCGTGATGCCGATGGCCGTGACCACTGCGGATGCCGTGGCGGCGGCGATGTGCGGGGCGACAATCAGCGATACTGCACCGATGAGCAGCACCGCTGCCGGCGCCACAGACCATGAGGCCTTCAACTGTGGAAGCGCGTAGCTGTTCACGGTAAGTCCTTTCGTTCTGCGGTGTCGGCACCTTCACCAGCTGAACCGCTTAAGTTCGGGATACGGCAACTTAATCGGTTACGCAATAGCCGGTGCGTTCCGGTGTTTCGCAATATTTGCAACGATCGCCGCGGACACCCGCCCGGATGGCCGATTCCCACCGACCAACCCACCACTGTGTGAGCCAATCCTCACAAAGTCGCACCCACGAACCCCTCTGACCGGCAGAGCCAAAACACACCAGCCCCACCGTGTGAGCCAATCCTCACACAACAGGCACCAGTACCCGCCCAAACCGGCAATACCCGCCACCCAACCACCCATCGTGCGAGCCAATCCTCACACGACAAATGCCAAGCCCGCCCGGATGTCCGATTCCCACCGACCAACCCGCCACCGTGCGAGCCAATCCTCACAAACCCACACCCACACCCACACCCGCACACGCCCACTGCCCGCGAGCGCAATCCGCGCCGCTACTGCAACGAGGCGAAGTCGCGCAAGGTGGCGAGCACTTTCAGCTGCCGCTCGTCCAACACGATGCCGCCAAGCCACGTGCCCAGCATCAGGACGCCAATGCCGTTCAGCACCGCCGCACCCGCGACCGCCCACATCATCTGCAGGTCGTTGACCCCGGCGGCACCGAGCACCGCCATCACCAGGGAGGTCGGCAGCATCAGCACCACGGACCCCAGCATCTGCGCCAGCGGGAACAGCAGCTGGGTCGCGGCACGCCCTTGGGGCGTGGAGAACGGGCGGTCCGGCGGGGCGATCGGGTACATGAGCACCGGCGAAATCACCTCGGCGACACCCAGCGCGCTGAAACTCAGACCGATGCCGATACCCCAGAACACCAGCGATTCCGCCCATCCGTCGATGCTCTCCCACGATCCGGCGACCAGCGCGCACACCACGGCGAGCACGGTCAGATACGCGGTAACGATCAGAACGTGCACGCGCACGCGACCCCTGCGGTCGTCAATACCGCGCACCCCGCTGATGGCCTCAAGCGTGAAACCGAGCCCGTCGTAGGCGATACCGTCACCTTCCAGCGCGACCAGCATCAGCCCGCCGATCGCGACGGACACCCACACCATGTCACGGGAATCGCCGGGTTCGAACAGCATCACCAGCATGATGAGCACGGGCGAGGCGTACATGACCAGCTGCCGCGGGTCCTTGCGCAGATACGTGGCCAGACGCGCCGAGATCGCACCGGATGCCGTGTCCGGCACTGACGCGAACGCGCCGATGCCTTCGCGCGAGCGCACCTGCGCCCCTTCGCCCCCGCGCTCGCGTTGCCTACGAAGACACCACAGGGACACCCAGTAGCACAGCGCCACCGTCACCGCGGCAATGGCGAGGCGCGCGGCGAAGGCTCCCCACGCCCCGCGCGCCACGTCGAATGGCAGGGCGAATACCGCTCCGAACGGCGTCCAGCCGGCAACGGCGGCGTATCTCGCGTATACCGCCTCATCCGCGCCCGAACCGACCAGGACGCCGGGCAGCTGGCAGGCGAGCACGAACACCGGCATGCTGATGATGTAGATCCGGCCGCGGGCCCGGCGCGAATCCGCCAGTATGGAGAACAGTGCGATCATCGCCTTCGATATCGCCATCATCACCATGACGGCGACGGGCGCGGCGAGCAGCGCGACAGCCACGACCATGCCTCCGGTCCGCCGGTATGCCGAGGCGAAGGCGAGCAGCGCCAACGTCCCGGATATCGCGGGGATGCCGCACAGGCCGGCGGCGAACAGGCCCCGCGTCAGAGCGCGGTCCGGGATGCCGAACAGCTCGAATTTCCGCGGGTCCATGGAGCTGGCCTGCCCGACGTACATGAGCTGGATCAGCAGTACGCCCAGCACGGCACCGGTGCCGCCGAGCACGACGCCGGTGTGCAGGGTGTCCCATGCTGGAGTGCCGGCGTGCATGTCCGGACGGGAGCCAAGCGTGATGCCCCCACCTGCGGCGCATACGACCAGGGATATCGCGCCGAGCACGGCGATCACCATGGCGACGATGCGCTGCGGCGAATGGCGCAGCGCGGCGATGGTCAGGCTCCAGCGCAGGCGGATCAGCAGCAGGGCGGTGCCTGCCGGACGGGCGGATCGGGACGCGCCGGACGCGGACGGGCGTGCCGGCTGCGGGCGTGGCGGCGTGGCGGCGGTCACCGTGGGAGCGGCAGAGCCGGCCGGGCGGGCGGGGACGGCACCGGTCATCGCGCACCACCGTCCAGCCAGTCGATATGCGCGGCGCCGTGCCGGCCACCGACCAGTTCGAGGAACCGGTCCTCGAGGTCCTCGCCCGCGGCGACCTGTTCCACGGTCCCTGCCGCGCACACCATGCCGCGGTTGATGATGGCGACGTGCGTGCACATTTTCTCGACGAGCGCCATCACGTGGGACGAGATGATGACCGTTCCGCCGGTGGCGGCGTATTCGATGAGGATGTCCTTGAGGTTGGCGCTGGAGACCGGGTCGACCGATTCGAAGGGCTCGTCGAGCACCAAGATGCGCGGGCTGTGGATCATTGCACAGGCGAGGCAGATCTTCTTGGTCATGCCGGCGGAGTAATCGGCGACCATGACGTTCCCCGCGGATTCGAGGTCGAAGGCGCGCAGCAGGTCGCCCGCCCGCTGCATCGCCTGGTCGCGGGGCATGCCGCGCAGCATGCCGCAGTAGACCAGCAGCTGCAGGCCGGTCAGCCTGTCGAAGATCTGATTGGGTTGCGGCATGACGCCGATGGCGCGCTTGGAGGCGTTGACGTCGCTCCACACGTCGCGGCCGAGGATCATGGCCATACCGCCGTCCGGTTTGAGCAGACCGGTCACCATGTTGAGCGTGGTGGTCTTGCCGGCGCCGTTGGGGCCGACCAGACCGTAGAAGGAGCCGACGGGGATGTCGAGCGAGAGCCCGTTGACGGCGATGTTGTCGCCGAACCGCTTGGACAGGCCGCGGATGGATACGGCGGCACCGGGGTCCGGCGGCACCGGTGGCGCAGAAAGCGGCCGTGACGTTGGCACCGGCGGGGCGCTTGGGGGTTGGGCCACGGCTTGTGGCATCGTTGCCATGGATATGCCGGACGGGCGGGAACCCGCCGGAGAAAAATGGGCAGGATTTCCCGCTGTGTCTAGACTCATGCGCTCAGACTATCATGCTATCGCCCTCAGCGACACACCTTAATCGGTTAAGACAATGCCGTCGATCCGGCGTATATTGGTCGTACACAGCAATGGGGCATCGGCACGCAGCCGGCCCGGACAATGGAATCCGCGCCTATGCACCGGCACAGAAAGAACGAACCCCGATGCCCATCTTCGAAGACAACCCGTTCAACGATCTCATGTCACACCTCGGCGATATGGCACTGGCGAATATCGCGTGGGCCGTATGCAGCCTGCCGGTCGTGACGATCGGAGCCTCGACGTCCGCACTGTTCGACGTCGCCCGCGCCATCGACGAAGGCGACGACAGCCACGTACTGAAGCGCTTCTGGTCGGCGTTCACCCGGCGGATCGGCACAACGCCGCTGATCGGCATCGTCTATTTGGCGTTCTTCGGGCCCATCGCCTTTGATATGTGGTACACCAGCAGCTCCGGCAACGGCGACCTCAACGCCATCAACTACGGCATCTGCATCGCCATCGGCATCATCGGCGCGATATGCTCCGCCTACGTGCTGCCTTTGGCCTCGCGCAGCAGCCTGCCGGCAACCCGGCAGTTCAGGCGGTCCGCGGCACTGGTCGCCGCCCACCCGGCAGCCGCCCTGGCCGCGTTCGCCCTGGCCGCGATCCCGTGCGCCATCGCCGTATGGGTCCCCGGTGGCCTGTTCTTCGTGATCTTCTTCTGGGGCCTGCTGTTCGCCGGGTGCAGCAGCTGGCTGACCGTCGTGCTCATGCGCCAGCAGCACGTGTTCGCAGACCCACTGGTCACCGTTGACGAGGCACCGGCCGCGGCACGCCGCTGACACGAGTCGCCCGAACCCCGGTAAACTCCCGCGCCGGATATGGGAGAACAGGCGCAAATCAGAACAATCCCGCAGTTCTCCCGCGTTACCCGCACACCGCTGCCCGGACACCGGGTTCTCTGCTTCTGCCGACGCGGAAAACCGCAAACCATCTGGGACTTGCGTCGGGTGCGACTTACGCCAGGCCGACTTGCTGCGTCATCCCGGGTTTGCGCCAAGCTGGGTTTGCGTCAGGCCTCGGCGCGCGGGGCGGCTGTCGAGCCACGGGGAATCAGGTGATAGTTCGGCTCAAGCTGGTTATCCACGTGCTGCCCGTTGATCATCGCGTACAGCATCGGGACGATTTTCGCGCCGAGCTTCGGGATATCGCGGGCCAGCGCGGTCAGTGACGGGCTGGTCGCCGTACACATGTAGGAGTCGTCCCAGGACATGAGCGACAGATCGTCCGGCACGTGCAGGCCCTTGGTGACCGCCGCATGCAGGCCCTCGACCGTCATCACGTCGTTGTCGTACACGATCGCGGTCGGCGCGCTCGGCAGTGACAGCAGGCGTTCCGTGCATTCGCGGCCCTGTTCGGGCGAGTAGTCGGAGTGCAGGCAGTCGTATGCCATCGAGTATTTCGAGGTTTCCTCGTTGAATACGCGGTCGCGGATGTATGTGTGCCCGAACCGTTCGGGACCGGCTACACGGGCGATATGCCGGTGCCCCAGTTCGTGCAGGTACTTGACGATCTGGCGGGCGCCGTCGGCGTCGTTGCTGCTGACGGTCGTCAGCTGGCCGGAGACCGAGGGGTCGGAGAAGACAAGCGCGGGGACTTCGGGATGCTGCTGGTACAGCTCGACGCGGACGTCGCCGATCTCCACGTTGAAGATGAGCACGGCGTCCACGCTGCCTGCCGCGATCCAGTTGCGATGCGCACGAAGCGCTTCAGTCTCGTTGCGGGCGAAGCGCAGCAGCAGCGAATAGTCCTCTTCTTCGAGTTCGACGCCGATGCCGGAGAACAGCTCCATGAAGTAAGGTTCCACACCGAGCAGCTTGCTGCCGGCGGTCATGACCACGCCGATGCTGTGCGTCTTGGCCACTGACAATGCCTTGGCCGCGCTGTTGGGTTTCCAGCCCATCGAATCGGCGACTTCCAGTACTTTTTTACGCGTTTTCTCGGAGACGCCGGGTTTACCGTTTAAGGCATACGAAACCGCGCTGTTGGACACTCCTGCAGCTTTGGCGACATCGGTGATGGTTACCTTGGTTTTCGCGCCTGCCATATCCCGCGTACTCCGTTTCTTGTCGCATCCGACTGAAATCAATGCTGAAATTCATCGTATCCCGATACAACGTCAATATTCGCACCGAACACCAAATATGACAATGCCGGTGCGGCGGGGGACACCCGTGCCCCCTGCCGCACCGGCATGTGATGACGTGGTACCGGACTTTACCGCTTCAAATCGTTGGCGCACCGCAGCACGTTCGGTGCCGCGAAACGCCCGGGCTCGACCTCGGCACCGCTGCTGATCGTCCAGGTCACCGATTCGCCGGGCAGCAGGGTCACCATGCCGCCGTCCGCGGAAGCGTCCGCATCGACCTTGTCGGCCATGCAGAACACGTCACGGGCGTAGGTGTGAGCGATCAGTGTCATGGCGTAGCCATGCTCGGCCTTCTCGACCTTCACGTCAAGCGGATCGGCCTGGAGCTGCTGGTCGATGACCTCGGCACCATTGAACACCACGCGCGCGAAGCCCGACGGCCGGCGGCCGCGACGATGATCTCGTCCGAAGCGTCCGCGAAGGTCGCCACTTCGGGCTCGAGATACACCGTGGCGTGGTCGACAGCGCCAAGCGACACCTCGATGCGTTGGCTTGCCAGGACTTCGCCTTCCAGCGTGCGCCGCCCGACCGTCCACGTGCCGGCCCACGGCTCGCGCGTATCGTTGAGCGCGACAAGCGCGAGCTTGTCAGCGGCAGGGCGCTTGCCCTCCCCGCTGCGGTCCTCCCATTGCTTCTTGGAGATACGCGGCTGGATGGTCGCCGGTCGCGGCGCGAAGAAGTCGCGGGACGCGTACCACAGCGGCTTGCGGTGGCCGTCATAGTCGACCGCGGCCCACGAGACCACGGGCCAGTCATCGTTGAGCTGCCAGATCAGCGCGCCGGCGTTGATCGGCTCGAGTGAGCGCATATGCTCGACACCGAAGCGGATCGTCTGCGCCTGCTGCAGTTGGCAGGCCCAGTGCCAATCCTCGATATCGTCCCAGTTGTCGGTGGGGATCAGCCAGTCGCGGCTGCCGTCGGCTTTGTAGCTCACGTCGTCGATGTCGCCTGGGGCCAGGTGCGAACGCATGCCGCCGCGTACAGGGGTACGAATGGACCGGGCGGCGCGGCAACACACCCCATCTTCCCAACCGTCTGCCTACGCTGAAAGGCACTCAGCGCAGGCAGACGCAGAAGAGAGACGCGGCCGTAGCCCTCGCAACCAGCGAGAACCCGGGGAACCGTCGACCGCGCAGCACGCACCAACGCACCCGCCCCGCGCAACACAGCCGGGTCGAATGCAGCCGGGCGGTCACAACCAGATCGGTCACAGCCGGCCCAGATGCAGTCGGGCCGGATGCGACCGCTTATGCCTCGGGCAGCTCGCGGTCGGCGATCACCTTGCGGTACCAGGCGAAGCTGTCCTTGGGCACGCGACGGCAATCGTGGTCGTAGTCGACGCGCACGATGCCGAAGCGCTTCGTATAGCCATACGCCCACTCGAAGTTGTCCATGAGCGACCACACGAAATACCCTTCGACCGGCACGCCGGCGCGGATCGCCTTGCCGATGGCCGCCAGATGCCGCCGCAGGTAGTCGATGCGGTCGGCGTCGTGCACGGCGAGCGTGCCGTCAGCCTCCTGGGTCTCGACATCATCACATGCCTCGCCGTTTTCCGTGACGACCAGCGGGACCGACGGGTAGTCATTGTGCACGCGAACCAGCAGGTCGGTCAGCCCCTCGGGGTCGATATTCCAGCCCATCGCAGTGTGCTCGCCGGGTGTCGGCAACCAGTCGACGTTCTCGCAGCACGGCCACGCGGTCGCGCCCGTGTCGGTGTGCGGGGTCTTGGCGAGGGCGACAAGGCCGGTGCTGTAGTAGTTCACGCCCAGCAGGTCGATCGGCTGGTTGATGAGCTTCAGGTCGCCGTCTCGTACGAAGCTCCAGTCGCACGCCTTGCGCGTTACGTCAAACAGTTCCGCGGGGTAGTAGCCGCGCAGCATGGGGTCAAGCCACACGCGGTTGCCAATCAGGTCGGTGCGATGCACGGCGTCGGCGTCGCCGCGGTTGAATTGCAGGTTCAAGGTGACGGAGACCTTGCTGGCAGTGCCGACTTCCGCACGAACCGCCTGCGCCATAAGGCCGTGCGCGAGGTTGAGGTGGTGGACGGTCGGGAAGCAGCCGGCGCCAAGGCCGAGACCCGGCGCATGCTCGGTGGCGCCATAGCTCAGGTAGGAGGAGCACCACGGTTCGTTGAGCGTCGTGTAGACGTCCACGCGATCGCCGAGCCGCCGTGCGACGAACCGCGCATAATCCGCCATCCGGTAGGCGGTGTCGCGGTTCAGCCAGCCGCCCTGTTCGCCCATGTACTGCGGCAGATCCCAATGGTAGAGCGTGACGACGGGCCGGATGCCACGGTCGCGCAGCGCGTCGACGATGCGCTCGTAATGGTCGAGCCCGGCCTCGTTCGGCTTGCCGTCGGGCGTGGGGATGATGCGCGGCACGCCGATGGACAGGCGGTAGGAGTCGACGCCGAGGTCGGCGAGCAGGTTGAGGTCGTCTTCCCAGCGCCGGTAGGAGTCGCAGGCGATGTCGCCGGTGTCGCCGTTGACGGTTTTGCCCGGCGTGTGGCTGTAGACGTCCCAGATGGATGGCGTGCGGCCGTCGGCGTCTGGGGCGCCTTCGATCTGGTAGGCCGCGGTGGCGGTGCCGAAGGTGAATTGCTGCGGAGCGTGCATGTGAGGCCTTTCTCTGTTGTGCGCGTGTCGTTGCCGTGCGTCGGTTGCACCGGTGTCGATTCCGCGCTACGATTCTGAATCGGTTAAGTTCAATGATAGAGCAATCGTGGACGCGACACAACGACAATCGCCCAGTCGGCGTTGACGCCTGTGGGGCCATCCAAGGAAGGAACAACGAACATGTCCCGCATCATCTCACCCCGAGACCCGGCACTACGCGTCATGGCTCACGGGAACGCACCAGAGTCCCACAAGCGAAGGATGACATGCATATGACTACCAGAATCGAAACGACACAACCGGCCCGAACAGGGCGATCCCCGCAACCGGCTCAGGCGATTATCACGTATCCTGCCGAACTGCACCCGGGGACCGACGGGCAGCCGGGCAACGCGGCCGCCTATGATTTCAGCGCAATCAAGCCGATTCCGGGGACGCCCTGGGCGGGCAAGACATTGGGGATCCTCGGGTCATCGGTGGCCTACGGAGCGTGTTCGCTGGCCGACGGACCGGGCGAGTATATCGCACGACGGCTGGATATGCGGCTGGCTAAGGAAACCGTGAGCGGCACCACGCTCGCCGACCTCGATGACGGCTCCTACGTGCACCGGCTGGACACCCGGCTTCCCGCGAGCCTGCCGATCGACCTGTTCATTTGCCAGCTATCCACCAACGACGCATCGCATGGCGTGCCGCTGGGAGATGCCGGCGAAACCGACACGCATACCGTGGCCGGCGCGCTTAGGCATATCGTCGAAACCGTACGCGAACGCTGGGATTGCCCGCTCGTGTTCTTCACGGGCGCGCGATTCGACAGCCCGCGGTATCAGAACATGGTGAATCTGTTGTTCGAAATGCAGCGGATCCATGGCTTCGGGATCATCGACCTATGGGATGATGCCGCGTGGAACGCGATTCCCGATGACCGCCGGGCGCTGTGCATGCACGATCCGGTGCACCCGACCAAGGCCGGATACCGCGACTGGTGGGGTCCCGAGATGGTCCGCCAGCTGCTCGATATCACGCGCTGACTGCATGGAATGGCCCCGCCTTCCAAATCCGCCAAGCCGACGGGTGATTCCCATGGTGCGGAAAGGATACCGAGAGGATACAGGGCGAAAGTGACCCGGACGGAGTGAAATCAGGCAAGCCACCACAGACAGGTCAAGGCAAATCGGCGGAATTCCGCGGTTCTCGACTCAACAGAATCCTCTCGGCACCCCAGCCATGATCACACACCCCTCCACACCGGCGAAACCCGCCACCGATTCGTACAGCGCGGAAAGGATACCAAGGGAATGAAGCCGGGGCCGGATACCCCGATGATCAAAGAACGGCGGAATCAAGCCATTCTGATTCATCGGGCGCGTCTCCACAACCACGCCGGGCACCCGCGAGCCCGCCCCATATCAGCCGTATCAGCGGATCCCAGTCGAGCCGTCCCCGGCACACCGTGCGCATCCCCGCATACGATGAGGCCGCCGCCCGGACAAACCGGACAGCGGCCTCATCGATGATACAGACGCTATGCGGAACCCTGGCTAGCCGGCCACTGGCTCAGCCGCCGAAGCACCGCCCACAATCACTGCACCTGGGTACGAGCGATCTTGCCGTTGAAGGACTCGGTCATATCAGCGTCAGCGTCCTTCTGGTTGTTCCAGGAGAACATAGCGCGCAGCTTCGGGCCGACGGTCTCGAGGTGCGGGTGAGAATACTCTTCCTGCAGCTTCTTGAACTTCGGGGCGCCAGCAGCCTGGTCGTCCATGAACTCCTTGGCGAAGGAGCCGTCCTGGATGCGCTTGAGCTGATACTCCATGCGCTTCTTGGTCTCCTCGTTGATCACGGTGGAGGTGTAATCGCCGTACTGGGCGGTGTCGGAGCAGGACCAACGAGCCTTGTTCAGGCCACCCTCGTTAGCCAGGTCGACGAGCATCTTCAGCTCGTGGAACACCTCGAAGTAGGCGATCTCCGGCTGATAGCCAGCCTCGGTCAGCACGTCGAAGCCCATGTCGCACAGGTGGTTGATGCCGCCCATGAGGACATCCTGCTCGCCGAACAGATCGGTCTCGGTCTCTTCCTTGAAGGTGGTCTTGATGGCACCAGCGCGCAGAGCGCCGAGGGCCTTCGCGTAAGCCAGGGTGATGTCCCAGCCGTCGCCGCGAGGATCCTGCTCGACAGCCACAACCACCGGGACGCCACGGCCGTTGGCATACTCACGACGCACAATGTGGCCCGGGCCCTTCGGGGCGACCATGAACACCGGGTGATCCTCGGTCGGCTTGATGTAGCCGTAGTGGATGTTGAAGCCGTGAGCGAAGGCCAGGGCAGCGCCCGGCTTCAGGTTCGGCTCAACCTCTTCCTTGTAGACCTTGGCCTGGTACTGATCAGGAAGCAGGATCATGACGATATCGGCTTCGGCGACCGCGTCACCCACGGACTTGACCTCGAGGCCCTGCTCCTTGGCGTAATCCACTGACTTGGAGGTCGGGCGCAGGCCGACGACGACGTCAACGCCGGAATCGCGCAGGTTCAGCGCGTGGGCGTGGCCCTGGGAGCCGTAACCGAGAATGGCGACCTTCTTGCCATTGAGCACGGAGAGATCCGCATCCTTCTCATACCAGATAGTTGCTGCCATATGTAGCACTCCTTGTTTTGGGAAAATCCCTTGCCGGCTTGCCGCCGGCATTTTGCCTGTAACTTATGCAAAAAGGATTTTGTCCTTGATTGATGCCCATCATACTAGAATCGCTCCCCCGATTCGGGTGCGTTCCATCAGTTGAACATCTCTCGGGAACTTTTTCGCACAACCGCAGGCGGATTGATGGTTGTGCCCCAGGCTGCGGCCCGGAACCGTGGCGCGACGGACGAAACCGGCCATCACACCGCGGAACCGCGCCGCAACCCGGAACGGAATCGATATTCAGTTATGCATTTTCAGTTATGCGGAACGATATGGGGCGCATCCGGCGGAAGCATAACCGCAAAGCCCGCACAGCGCCCGGCACGTCACTTCGTGAAGTCAGTGTCCTTCGTCTCACGGCAGCTGAGCACCGCGACCAGGCAGCACACGGCCATCACGCCAAGATACAGGCCGACCGAACGCACACCCCAATGATGGGACAGCCAGGTGGCGATCGTCGGGACGAACGCGGCACCCACAATCGCGGCGAGATTGTAGCCGATGCCGGAACCCGAGTAGCGCACGTTCGCGTCGAACAGCTCAGGCAGGAACGCGCCAATCGGGCCGAAGGCGATACCCATCAGGGCAAAGCCGACGCACAGGAACAGCTCGACCTGGAAGAAGTTGCGGTGACCCATCAGCAGGTACGGGAACACCAGCGCGAACACCACCAGCGCGACCGAGGAGAACACGAGCACGCGACGACGGCCGATCCGGTCCGCATACACGCAGGACAGCACGATGAACAGCGCGAACACGCAGATGGCGATCATGAGCATAAGCAGATACTCGCGGTTCGTGAAGCCGAGGCCGCCACCGCCCTGTTCAACGGTCTTCGTGCCCCAGGCGAGCGACCAGGTGGCCAGCGTGTAGAACAGCGTGTAGGTCACAGCGACGATGAACGTGGCCTGGATCACCTGGCGCCAGCTCTTGCGGAACACCTCGGTAAGCGGGGACTTGACCACCTTGTGCTGCTGCTGGGCGAGGCGGAAGACCGGGGTCTCCTCCATCTGCACACGCACGACGAGGCCGACGATCACCAGCACGCTCGACAGCAGGAACGGCACACGCCAGCCCCAAGAGACCATCGCGGCGTTGTCGTTGAAGCTTTCCAACAGGAAGTACGTGCCATTCGACAGGAAGAAGCCGATCGGGGCGCCCAACTCCGGGAAGGAGCCGTACAGGGCGCGCTTGCCTTCAGGCGCGTTCTCGGTCGCCACTAACGCGGCGCCGGACCATTCGCCGCCCAGACCGATGCCCTGGACGAAGCGGCACAGGCACAGCAGCGCGACCGCGGCGATGCCCCACATGTCGTAGGTCGGCAGGCAGCCGATCAGGAAGGTGGCGATGCCCATCGTCAGCAGAGAAACGACCAGTGTGGTCTTGCGGCCCATGCGATCGCCGAAATGGCCGAAAATCAGGGAGCCGACCGGGCGTGCGATGAATGCGATGGAGAAGGTGAGCAGCGACATCAGCAGCGCGACCGTCGGATTGGTCGTGTCACTGAAGAACACCTTCGGGAAATAGTTCGCAGCGGCGGTGCCGTATGCGTAGAAATCATAGAACTCAATGGCCGTGCCGACCATGGAAGCGGCAATGACGGTACGCACTGAATCGCGCGTCATCTGCTCTACCTTGCCGGCGGCCTGCTGTAGGCCAGTCGTCTGTTCGACTGCTGTCATGATTGCTCCTGGATCGCTCCTGGGCGTGCCGACGTTGCTCACGTGCGACACGGTTCCATCTGTTATGTTTTGAGCTGGATGCTGGTTGCGAATCTGTGGCGGTCCTTGTGGGATATCACAGCGCAACAAAAAAGCCCCGCGATGTATGCAGGGCGAATGATCTGTCCGGCCCCGCATTCGTCAGCGGGGCTCAGCATGTACCGAATCAGTCCGCCAACGAAGACGGGCTAATAATTCGTGCGGAAACTCGCATGGTACCGGTCATCGTGGCGTCCTCCTTTCGGCTCTCTTGGGATGTCTTCCCAACTGGTTCGTAACCATAGGCGGGTGGGCGCTGATCCGGGAAGTCGTGTCCACTATGTGGACACGGAGGGATGCCTGTAATTTCAATGGGTTGAACGATTGACTTCGATGGGGGTGGGGGTTGTGGGGCAAGGCGGGTTTCTCGGGCTCATGGCCGGCGCATTCCGGACGGGTACTGTACCGGTACAGCCGGCTTGCGGGGGATTGCGACGAATCGGCCGGCAGGCGCATAATCTCCCGGGAGAACAGTGGGATCAGAACGGGTTTTGCCAGAACTCCCGACGGAATCGTTGGAATCATGCGACCCGCAACATCATGCCGCCGGGAGGTTATCGCCGAATCAGCGCAAACGCGATAAACTCCCACGATGGATTTCGTCGGCATGCGTGCAGACCGCGGATTCCCAACATTCTCAATCAGGAGTTGACCCGCAGCATCCAGATCATCAAGATGCCCGAGGAACATCCTGAGGCCTGACTTCGTCACGAATCGTCATCGATCGCGTCCGTCTCACAAATTGGTTACGAGGAGCCGACCGTCAGTTCCCAATGCGCAATCCCAATATCTCAGCGAAACGTCGAAATCGGCGAGATGTTCAGGAAAATCTCTGAAAAACCCTGACGGGAATGCAAATCCGAGAGCTATTGAGACTCAATGGACCAGCCCACACGAACGAGGTATCCCCACATCGTTGATATTCCGCGGTTCTCGAGAATCCACCATCACTGTGGCGACCCGCCAGAATCTGAACATCTCGCGGAAACAGATCCGGACACGAGATATCCAGAACAATCTCTCAATATCCCGCAGCAGAAGGGCGGATCCGAGAGTTTTCCGGACTCCGCCCCGAACATCTCGCCAGATTGGGGCGCTGCGACCGCAGGTATGCCGGGATGCCTTCGCGCCTGCACAGCCAGTGCGAAAACGCAAGCGGCCGGGCGCCCGTTCCGCCCCACAATGAGGACAGGCAGGCATCCGGCCGGTATCATGATTCGCGTTCACGCGACGCGACGCGTCACTTCACTTTCTTGATGCGCATGATCAGGTAGGCGGCGATCAGCACGATCGCTATGGCCACGATGAACACCACGCGGTAGGCGGACGGCGGGGTGGCCGTCACATGATGGACGCTCTTCGACACACTGATGATTGATGAGGTGAACACCGAGCCGATGACCGTGGACAGCGTATTCGCAAGGTTCAGAATGCCCAGATCCTTACCCGCCTCCTCCGGATTCGGCAGCACGGAGACGTTCAGCGCCTGGTCGATCGCGTTGTACACGCCGTAGCCGAGGCCGGCGACCGCGGCAAACAGCAGCATGCCGGTGCGGGTCGGAATCAGCAGCGGCATCAGGATGCCGACGGCGAACAGGCAGCTGGCCAAGGCGACCGGCAGCTTGCGACGGCCGATCTTGTCGGTGATCGGGCCGGCGGTCAGCGCGGCGATCAGCGAAACCACCAGCGTGATCACGCCCATCACGGCGATCAGGGCGTTCGCGGAATCCTTCGCATGCGACTGGCCCGCGTAGATGTAATCCTGCGAAATATAGAACAGGTAGCTGTTGATCATCCAGTAGCCGCCCATCATCAGGGTGCGGCCCACGAGCGCGAAGTAGAAATCAGGAGCATGGCGCGGCGGACGGAAGTTCATGAGCACGGACTTCGCGGTGATTTCCTCGCGCTTCTCGTTCTTGTTGGACCCCTCGCGCGGCCAGATGGCGACCGTGATGATGCCGATCAGCGCGAACACCGCCGCACCGATCAGCCAGCCGAGCGTGACACCGGCGGCGCCATTGTCGTTGAGCTTGGCGCCGACCACGTTGCCGAGCGTCTGGCCGGCGGCGATACCGGCACCATAGAAACCGGAAATCGTACCGCGGACCTTGTCGGGCACACGGTCGGACATGGTCGCCACGAACGGGGCGAGCATCACGTTATAGCCGAGCTGGGCGCAGCACCACAGCACGAGGATCGCCGGGAAACTGTGCTGGGCGAGGGCGATCAGGCCGACGGACAGGCCGGCGATCAGGCCGCCGAGCACGATCCACGGGCTACGCTTGCCGAACCGGCTGCGCGTCATATCGGACAGCGTGCCGAAAATCACGTTCGCCAGCAGCGCGACGATGGAACCGACCGCGTTGATGGTGCCGAGCATGGACTCCTTGGTGGCCGGATCGATGTTCTCCAGCACCTGCGGCAGGATGACCGCGCTCAAGGCGACCCACGGGATGGCGCAGGCGACGGCGCTGAGCGTGAAGCCGACGCCGAGGCGCACGATCTCGGTCTTCGACGGCCGATGCCCATCGGCGCTGACCATCGGGTCGCGCATGTCGTTGAACGCCGAATTCGGGTCGAGCACGGCTGCATCCACGGAACTCGCCATCGCGGCGACCGGACTACCGCTTTCCGCGACCATACGCGTCTCCTGAATACCCACAGACGCTGCGGAATCCTCGCCCTGCGGCTTTTCGGGGAGCGGAACGGCGAGACGGTTCACCGCGTTTTTCTGTTCCGGCGTCAACGCCTTGTCCAGATCAGGACGGTCATCGATACCCGGGCGGACATAACCGTTGCCGGGTTTCTGACCGGCAGCTCCGCCAGCCTCATTGTTGTTGCTCATGGCAACCCCCTTTGGTTATCCGGGGTCTGCCGCCGGCCGGGTTCCCGGTGCCGGCGGCAGGCGCCTTGTTTCAGGCGACTGTCGGCGGGTCCGCCAGCAGATCGTCGGTTTCATGCTCGCCGGCCGCATTCGACCAGCGCAGCGTGCACACGGAAGCCTGGTTGTCAACGCCCAGGCCGCGTTTCGGTTCGAACGTGAGGCTCGCCGATGTGGTCTCGCCCGTCCAGCTGAAGGTCAGCGCATCGCCGTCACGGTTGAAGGTGAATTCGCCGTCGAACGCGTCAAGCTGGTTGCGCATGCGGCACAAGGCGTTGAGTGCCTTGACGACCGGACGTTCGAGATTGCGGTCGATCTCCTCTACGGAATAGTAGTGCCGGTTGATGTCACGGCCGACATTCGTGCGATGCAGCAGATCCATGTCGTTCGCCCCCGCGAGCGCGCCGACATAGTACACCTGCGGCACGCCGGGCAGGAAGAACTGCACGGCACGCGCGGCGAGGTAATGCTGGTCGTTGCAGCCGAGCGCCGAATAGTACGTGGAGTTGACCTGGTAGAGGTCGAGGTTGCTGGCGGCGGCACCGGTCGCGGCGCGGGATTCGCCGTGGGTGTTCTCGTGGATGGTTTCGACGAGCTGGTCGACCTCCTCGTCGGGCACGAGGCCCTTGAGGCTGCGGTCGAGCTGGTCGGAGCCGATGTCGATGACGCCGATGCCGTCGTGCGTGTCGAGCACGGTGACCGCGTTGTTCGGGCGCACGTCGACCCAGTGGGCGATCGGCTCGGTCTTGCCGGTGGTCAGGGCGTGCAGCAGCAGGCCCGGGATCGCGAAGTCGTAGACGCGGTCGACCTTGCTGGCGATGGCGACCTGCTTCTTGTAGTACGAGTGCACTTCGATCAGCGTTTCCAGCCCGCGGGATTCGGCTTCCGCCTTGATCCGGCCGATGAGGTCGAAGGTCTTGGGGGTCATGAAGCAGCTGGTCTTGGCCTGCTTGGCACCGTAGCCGACCGCGTCGAGGCGGATGTAGCTCACGTGGCTGCGCGACAGCTGGTCGAGGATGGACAGCAGGTAATCCCAGCCTTCCTTGGAGTCGGTGTCGATATCGACCTGCTGCGGGGTGAAGGTGGTCCACACGAGGCGGGTCTTGCCGCCCCACGTGTAGTGGGTGAACGGCAGGCCCGGGCGCGGACGGTAGATGCCGGCGAGGTCCTCTTCGGTGGCGCCGTCGGGGAAGACGCTCGACATGGTGAGGAACATCGGGTAGTAGGGGCTGTCTTCGCCGCGCTTCATGACGTCTTGGAACTGCTCGGATTCCCAGGACATGTGGTTGACGATGGTGTCGACCATGATGTCGTGGGTCTTGGACAGTTCGGCGATGTCGTCCCAGGTGCCCAGACGCGGGTCGACCTTGGTGTGATCCACCGGGTCGAAGCCGGCGTCGGCGCCGTCATAGGGGGTGAAGAACGGCAGGATGTGCACGCCTTCATAGACGCCCTTGAAGCGGGTGCGCAGCACGTCGGTCAGGGACGCGATGGTGCCGGCACCCAACCGGTCGGCGTAAGTGATGAGTTGGACCTTGTTCTTCATTGACCCTCCTTTGGTGCCAAACACAGAACACTTTCAGTGTAACGGGTTTTCGGCGGTTTTTGTTGGATTTGGCGATTCGAATCACCGTCCGCACAACACACGCTCGAACACGTATCGAACCGGTTCGATATTGTACACGACGGGATGCCCACAACACCATGCGACACGCGGTCTGCGGCAAGAATTCAGCGATGATTCACGCTGGGGACATCCTCAAGCTCGAACCGGTAACGCTGCCGGACCTCGGGATACTTCGCATGGTCGACCTCGCCGGCGAACATCTCAAGCGGACGTACCCACAGCGAACCATCGCCATACAGCTTGCGATACACCACCACCGGCAGGCCGGACTCGGAATCCGTGGCGAAATCCTCCACAAGATACCGATCGCCCTTGAAATGGCGGTAGATGCGGCCGCGGAGGATGCGACGGCCGGAGTGCGATTGCGCGGGGACGGGCGGGGCGGTTTCGGCTGGGATGCGGGGGACTTGGCTGTTGTTCATGCCTCGCATCGTACACGGGCGGGGCGGTGAGCGTCGCACATCCGTCCTGCTCACGGTTACTTTTCCATACGGTGAATTTCGAGGACCGATTGTGCTGCCGCGGAGAGTCAGGCTGGCAGAGACAGCTGTGACACGGAATCAAAAACCGCAGAATATCAACGATCCTATGGCAGTGAACATTGCACGGCACTCCCCCGTTCCATGGTCGCTTTGCCATACCGTGCGTTTCGACATTCGATTCTGCGGATACGGACACATGATTCCCGAGATAATCGGGACTTTACGCCGAGACGGGCCACAAATGCGCAAAGCCCCGGCCGCCCGTGGGGGATTAGCGCGATTGCGTCTATCTGGCGACAAACTCCCAACGGCATGATTTTGCGAACCGCATGATTCCAACGATGTCGTTGGGAGTTCCCGCAGAACGCGGCCGAACCCGACGATTCTCCCGGGAGATCATCGCCACCCCGACGGATTCGGCGCAATCTCCCACACCCCGCATCCAATCCTCCGCATCCGGCAACACGTCAACGGAAACCAACAATCACGAGCGAACCCAGTCCCGACCGTCATCATCGCGCTCTGCAACCTTCTACCGACACTCACCAGCCAGTCAACGGCGGCAGAAACAGAATCCCAACCCTCCACCGACACTGACGGTAGCTTCAGCGTCGGTAGAAGCGGTGGAGGTGGGCCGCACACCCGGCCATTGCCAAGCTCGTACTTGCGCAACCGACATCATGAATTGTCTACACTCAGACACTGGCAAGCACCAGCCAACACCGGTAAGCGCACACCAGCACAAGCAGCTCGAGAAAAGCGGTCAGCGGTGAGCGCGGGCGGCAATGTCGGCGAGCGGGTGCCACGCGTCGAGGCGCGGCATGAGCGCCTTGCACACCAGCGCGCTCACCGCGACCGCGCACCCCGCAGGCACGAACAGGTTGACCGGCGCGGCGGCGAGCTCCATCACCAGGCAGGTCGCCATGAGCGGCGCCTGCTGGGAGGCGGACAGCAACGCGCACGCGCCGATCAACGCATATACGGCGAGCGCATTCGTATGGAAGCACGTCATCCACAGCACGCCGAGGATCGCGCCCATCGACGCGCCCAGCGCGATGCCCGGCTGCAACACACCGCCCGAAGCGCCGGAACGGATGGTCAGCAGGGTCAGTACGGCTTTCGCCGCGAATCCGATCAGCAGCCCCGGAATGACCGACAGTTCAACCGCGCTCGAGAACCCCAACTGTCCCAAGGCACGGCCGTTACCCATGAGCTGCGGCAGCCAGATGGCGGCGATGCCGGTGAGCGCGCCGGCAAGCGGCATGGTCCACAGCAACGTGGTACCGGTGGATTTATGCGATTCCGCCCATGCGGAGCCGCGGCGGAACAGGGCGCCGCACACTCCGCACACCGCGCCGGCAATCAGCGCGAAGGCGATGAGGTCCGGCGTGAACAGGGCGCTGACATGCCCCAAATCGTAGAACGTGTGCGTGCCTTTAATCAGCGAGGCCGTCCATGCCGCCAGGGCCGAGCCACCGAACGCCAAAGCCACCGTTTCCAGGCTGATCTCATGCAGCAGGATCTCCGCGGCGAAAAAGGTCCCGGCGAGCGGCGCGTTGTAGACGCCGGCGAGGCCTGCGGCGGCGGCGATCGCGACGAGTGTGCGCGTATCCCGCTTGTCCAGGCGGGTCAACGCCGCGAAACGCTGGCCGAGCAGCGCACCCAATTCACGCGGGGCGACTTCGCGGCCAATCGAGGCACCCGAACCGACGATGAAAATCTGCAACGCCACATGCACCACGGTCTGCCACGCGGGCATGCGCGAACCGCCCACCGCCTGTTTGACCGACGGCACTTTGGTGGTGCGTGTGCGCAGCAGCCACCAGATCACCGCCGCAACCGACAGCCCTACGAACACCGACACCGCCCGCCGCCACGCGGGCACCGCGAACGGGCCGGGGGCCGAAACGCCTTCCACATAGCCGAGGAACACGTGCTCCACGCCGTAGAGCATGAGCGTGAGCAGGCCGGCCGCCACGCCGGCGAGCGCGGACGCGATGGCTGTCGCCGCGGCGAGGCGCGCCAGGCGCTGTCTGCCGGTGTCGGTTTGTTCCGCCGGTTCGTTGGTGCGTCCGGTGGTGGTGTCTGCTTGTACCATGTCATCTCTTTCATCTGCTGGGCCGAATCAGGCTGGATTGTGTTCCAACGGTCCCGTACTCATCTTCGGCGTATGCGGCGACGGGAGGGATGCGCCTGCTTCTGCCGGCATCCGGCATCCGCCGACTGCCGTGCTGCCGCTGTCCTGCCTTGCTACCGGCCGATATCGGCCCGTCGGATTGCCGCATGGACGCCGCGTTGGATGTCCACCGCCTCGGAGATATCGAAGTCGGCGGCGGCGCTGAGGTACGCGTAGGCGTGCGCGCGGTCGAAGCCGCAGCCGTCGACCAGCAGGCGCAGGGATTCCTCCACGCAATGTTCCAGCGCGTCATCGAGGCGCAGGGCGCGGCCGGTGGTCACCAGGTAGTCGGGGGTTTCCAGCAGCGGCCCCTGCAACACACCGAAACGCCGCGTGAAATCAGGCCCGGCGATGACCCCGACACGCAGGTCGGCTTCCAGGGACGCTTCGAGCGCGGTCAGCGCGACCTCGCCGTCGCCTTGCGCGAAATGCGGGTCGCCCGCGTACAGGCCGGCGCCGTCTACGAATACCGGCAGGTACAGGCGCGTGCCTTCGACCATGAGGTTGATGTCGAGGTTGCCGCCGAAATCCCCGGGCGGTACGGTGCTCAGATGCTCGCCGGCGTCCGGCGTGACGCCGATGATGCCGAGGAACGGGCGTAGCGGGAAGGCCACCGTATCGGGGTCATCCGGCTCGGGCAGGCTCGCTGGCGCACCACCGGCCAGGTACGTATGGTAGGCGTCGATCGCATCCGGGCCGGTTTTCCGCATGACGCCAACGTCCTTGCCGTGTACGCGCATGCGCCGGGCGAAGATGCTGACCGTCCGCCGCCCGGCTTCGGGCATGGACGGCAGCACGCCTTTGCCGTGACGATTCGAGATGATGCCGTAGTCGACGCGTGGGGAGAGCCGGAGGATATCGATGGCCAGCCAGTCTCCGGGCTTCGCCCCGCGCACCTTGACCGGACCGTTGACCACGTGCGGCCCGGAACCATGCGGATGGTCCGATTCGGTGGCGATGGCGGCCGCGTCCGCGAGGATGTCGGATGCCGCGACGCCCTGCGCTTGGAAGAATCCCAGCGGATCCTTGCCTTGTTCTTCCAGCAGGCCCTCATGGCTGAGCGTGTCGATGCGCAACGTGTCCCCAGCGTCGATGGCGGCGACGGGACGGTCGCCGCGGGCGGGCAGGGTGCCCCACCGCACGGTATCCGGATGGCTTGGCAGGTGGATGATGCTCATCGTTCGCTCCTCGTTGGGCTCGTTGGTGCCGTTGGCCTTGTTGATGTCGTTGATGTCGTTGGGCTCGTTGCTTCCATCGGCCCTGCCGGCCGTTGCGGCTGGATGCCGAGGACGTCCATCCCGCCGATGGCCCGCAGATGGTCAAGCATCGCCTGCTGGGCCCCGGGCGCGTCACCGGCTTGGACGCGCGCGAAGATCGCACGGTGTCCATCCAATGAGACGCGGCGTCTCGTAATCGTGCTGTGCGTACCGGCCCGCGTGGCCTCCGCGGAATCGTTGACAAACCGCAGCAGCGCCGCCAGCAGCGGATTGCCGGTGCTTTCGGCGAGCGCCAGATGGAACGCCATGTCCATTCGCAAGGATTCGCGTGGCGTCATCCGGATGTCGGTGTGGTCGATGATGCCGTGGAGGGTCACTAGGTCCGAGGGCGATGCCCTGCGTGCGGCGAGTGCGGCCATGGCAGGCTCGACCAGGTCCCGCAGCTCGCGGATATTGCCGCGTTCGTGGTCGGCTTGCCTCAATACCGCCTCGATGGCGAGGGACGCCTCGTCGGTATCCAGCACGATGGTGCCGGCACCCCATTTGGTGCGCACCACGTGGCGTTGCGCGAGGATGGCGACGGCATCGCGGACTGTGCCGCGTGAGACATGGAAGGTCGCGGCGAGCTCACGTTCGCCGGGCAGTCGCGTGCCGGGCGGGTATTGTCCTGCTGTGATCCGGCCGGCGAGTATGGAGGCCAGTTCGGCGGGTTTGCCCGCAGCGGATGCGAGGAATGTCCCGTCACTGTCGTTGTCGCCCATGGCCGTCTCCCGGTGTCGTTCCGATGGCGCACGGCCGCGGGTTGGATTGGACCTCTTGGCATGCACCTCATACTGGTGACAGCCAATCATCGCCGTATTTCCGCGGGGTTTCGCAGTGGTCGGCAAGTGGACGACCACTGGACCAATTCCCGGAGAAGACGGGCCCTCCCTGCCCCAGGACCATCCCCGCCCGGCAGGCCGCTAGGCGACAGGCCGGGTGGTGTCGCCGGTACGCAGGGATACCGGCACGATATCGACCGCATGCCCGGCGGGTCCGCCGGCGATATGGCTGTCTTCGGCATGACCGCCGGCGGAAGCGGAATCACCGGTGCGGTCGATGGCGTCGACGATATGGTCGGCGAGCCGCTCGGAGAGCGTGTCGAAATCCTGCCTGACCACGCTCAGGGTCATGCCCGCGCAATCCGCGAGATATGTGCCGTCATAGCCGATAACCTGCAGGTCCTGCGGCACGCGCAGCCCGCGCGACAGCGCCTCCCGCACCGCGCAGGAGGCGACCACGTCGGAGCCGACGATCGCGTCGACCGGCACCGCATCACCGCCGTCGCGAACGCCCCGAATGGCCGGCTCGATGCGGTCGAATAGCGCGTGCACGGCCTGTACGCAGCCTGCAACGTCCGAAACCGCGCCGGATTCCACGTATTCGTGCCGTATGCCGGCGGCATCGCACTGCCGGCCCAGCATCCGGAAGTACCGGACCGTGGGGAAGGTGGTCACGCCGTCGCCGCGGTCGTCGAACTGCTTGCGCGGGCCGCCGACCATCACCACATGCCGGGCACCGGTGCCGACCAGCTGCCGGGCGATCAGCCGCCCGCCCTGCTCATGGTCGGAGCGCACGGTCGCGATGGTGTCGCCCAGCACCCGGTCGAAGGCGACCACGGGCCTGCCGATCGACTCCCAGTAATCCGCTGGATGGTCGGTGTGGGCGGCCATGATGATGCCGTCCATCATATGCCTGCGCAGGCGGCCCACATATTCCGCTTCACCGGTGTCGGCATCATCGGTGGCGCACAGCAGCGTCTGGAGGTTGCGCTGCGACAGCCGCCCCTGGAGCGCGGACACCAGTGTCGCGAAGAACGGGTGGCGCAGTGTCGGCACGATCACGCCGACCAGGCCGGTACGCCCCCGGTACAGGTTGCGCGCCAGCTCGTTGGGGATGTAGTCCAGTTCGCGCATCGCCCGCTCGACCTTGCTGCGCATCTCGTCCGAAACGTAGCCGGAGGCGTTCACCACCAGCGACACCGTGCTTACCGACACCCCGGCCTTTTTGGCCACGTCACGCATCCCGACCATGTCCTGCTCCTCGCGGTTCCTTGCCTGCGGCCGCCCCGCCTTCGGGGTGTCGACGCGCAGACGCGGCATCTGCCATCCTGACACCGGCCATTGTACTATCGAAACGGTTCGATGCCGAACGCGACGCTCCGGATTGCCTCCTCGGCACCCACGCCAACAGGCATGCACCGCCACGCGCGCCCGTCACCGGGCGAGGACCACAAGCGCCCAGCCCGCCGCCGCGCACACCAACGGCACTACCATGCTGATCGCCGCGTATGCGAGCGCCAACCACCAACGGCGATTACGCGCCAGCGACACCATCTCGCTGACCGCAGCCGAGAACGTCGACATTCCGCCCAGGAACCCGGCAACGAACATCAGGCTCGTCGCCTGGTCCACCGTATGGTACGCATACCCGGCGGCCGCCATGCCCGCGCAGAACGAGGCGATCACATTGACCAGCAGAGTCGCCAGGGGGAACGCGTGATGCCACCAGCGGCGGATCGACACGTCGAAAATGTAGCGGACCATCGTCCCCAGCCCGCCGAACACACATACGAGCAGCATCAGTGCACCTCCCCGGTCACGGGATCGGGAACCATCGGGATTTCCGCGGTGATCGGCGTCGGTTCAAACGATGCCGGCATGCCATCGGCCGCGACGACCGCACCCGCGCCCGCACCCGTACCCGTACCCGCGCCCGCCCTATCGCCGGGATGAACGGGTTCGCCGGGACCGACACCGACCGCAACGGCACCCTGGTTCGCTTTCACGGCATAGGCGCCATGCGACGGCGCGCCTTTCGCATGACTGCCGCCATGGGCGGGACCGGACCCCAAAGACATCCTGCGCATCGACTGCGCCGCCCGGGACGCCGTGAACACGTGGGCGAGACACACGCCGGCCACGCAGCACAGCACGCCGCCCACCATGCTCGCAAGCATATACGAGACCGCCATCCACGGGTCATGGCCAAGAATGTCACGCAAGCCTTCCAGCATCACCGTCGACATCGTCGATAATCCGCCGCACAACCCCAACCCAAGCCCACGGCTGGCCAGCTGCCGCACCCGCCGGCGCAGCCACGACGCGGACGCCATCGTCTCGGTCAGCAAGGAAAACAGCAGGCACGCGACCATATTCGCCACGAACGTCGCCACCGGGAATCCCGTATCATGGGTCGGCCACAACGCCGACAGCCCATAGCGTGCGGCAGTGCCGACGAACCCGCCGATAAACACCACCAGATACACCAGGCCGTCAGCCAGCGGGTTGAACTGGGCGCGCAGCTTCTTGATGGGGGCCAGGGAGATCTGCGGGGGATTCGGCGACGCGGCCGCACCGACAGGCTCATCCTCCGGCTCGACCCTCTGCATTGCCAAGGTCTCGGGCTTCGGCTCGTGCGCCGGGGCCGGACCGATCCCATCGGGCGCATCCGCCAGTGGGGTGGCACCACCCACGTCCGGGACCCCGGCGTCCCGCCCCTTATGTTCTGCCATCTGTCACTCCCGAACAATCACGCGGCGAAACACGCCATACTTACTCGCATCACCGCGATATGCGGCAATCCCCCATGGTACCGCAAGCATCAAACGCACGCCGACGCGCCGGCCGCACGCCCCACACATCCTGCGCGACCCGCACGCGCCCGGTCCGGACGGCGCAACGCGCAGCAAACGCCACAACCCACGACAAACGCCACAACCCACGACAAACCGGTGCCGCAAGCGATTGCGCGCTTGCGACACCGGTCATCACAGGCCCGTCATATCAGACGGGACAAGGCGTCCCCGCAGGTCACGACACCTTGCCGGACTGGGCGTGGTCGAACACCGGCTTGTTATCCTCACCGAACTTGTACACGCCGATATTCGCGGAACTCGGATCATGCTTCTTGTTGAACGGCCCGATACCGGTCTGGCCGACATACTCGATATCCTTGCCGTCCTTCAGCAGCGCCACGCACTCCTTGTAGGACTTGCACTTCGTGCCGCCGTTCGCGCCGGACACCGCGAGCAGGTTCTTCTGGATGGTCTCGCCATCGGCCTTGCCGCCCTTCTGCGCGGCGAGCGCGAACAGGATCACGCCGTCATACGTTTCGGCCGCATACGTGTAATCCTTGACACCGCTCGCCATGGACTTGACCCTCTTCTGGAAGTCCGCACTCGCGTGGGCGCCCGGGATCGTGCCGGTCACGCCCTTGAGCGTGCCCTTGTCGAAGGTGCTGGAATAGTCGGAGGTGTTGCCATCGACCAGGTACAGCTTCGTGGTATCGACGCCCTGGGCGATCATCTCCTTGATCAGCGACTTGGTCTGGTCGAACGCGATGACGGCGATGGCATCCGGGTTGGAAGCCTTGATGGTCGACACGAGCGAGGAGAAGTTCGTCTCGGTCGGGTCGAAGGCCTGATCCTTGCCGTACACGACATCCACGCCGGCAGCCTCGGCGGTCTTGGCGATCGTGTCGCGCAGGCCGGTGCCGTAATCATCGTTGAACGAGGCGATGGCGAGCTTCTGCACGCCATCCTGGGCGATCACGCTGCCCAGCACCGCGCCCTGCACGCTATCAGGGGCGACCGTGCGGAAGAAATACGGGTCGACGCCGGACAGGCTTGCGGACGTCGCGCCCATCGAGATCAGCGGGACCTTTGCCGCGGAAATCTCCTTATACACGTTCTTGACGACGGAGCTGGACGCCGGGCCGATGATCGCGGACGGCTTCTTGGACAGCACCGACTGGGTGCCTGACGTGTTCTGGTCAGCATGGTCGGCGTCGGACGTATCGGCGCTCACCGACGTGGCCTTCTTGCCGAGCACGCCGCCGGCATCGTTGATATCCTTGAGCGCGAGCTTGACCGCGCCTTCCTCCTGCGGGGACATGTACGCCAGCGAGCCGGTCTGCGGGAACAGGGCGCCGAGCACGAATCCGCCGCTCGCACTGCTCGAGGCCGAGCCGCTCGACGATGACGAGCCACAACCGGACAATGCCAGGGTCAATGCGGCGACGGCCGCCGTGGCGCACATCAGAGTATGCTTCATGGGTTTGCGTTGCTTGCATGGTGATGATGCCGATGTCGTTGAATATCGCATGATCAGTTTCCTCTCTCCATACTGATGCATTGCTGTTCGTTGCTACGAGGCGGTCCGGTTGGACATTACGGTGATGTGGCCAATCGGCGGACCTTGGTGGTCAATCGCTTCGTTTACCCGAGAATCTAAGCAGGATTTGCAACACGGGCGTGTGCCGGATGTTTCCTGACCGTGACATGCGAAAACAACAGGAAATGTTGGGGAGGGGGTCGGGCGCATGGGCTCGGGGCGTGGGGTGCAAGGAGTCGTCGGCGACGGGCATCAGCATCGGGAATATGAGGAAACGCGGGAGTTCCAAGCGAAAACGCAAGAAAGCGGATAATCTCCCGGGAGTTTATCCATGGAAACGGGATTTGGCGATAATGTGACACGGAAAACGTTGAAATACCAACACACCCAATATCAGTCCGATGGGAGTTTACGAGCCAAACCACGAATCACACGAAAAGTCCCACGATGATAGTCCCACGATGACGGGTTATGTCTTGGAAACTGGGACATGGCAGTGGCATGATTCGGCCACTTGCCAGACCCGATAACGACGCTCGCAGTTCAAATCGAGCACCGAGACCCACGGCGTGGAACAGCAACCGAAGAGAGCGATGACAGGAGCGGAGTCCAAGAATCACCGAACCTTGGAATCATGCGGGTCCGGGAACCAGACCGGCATGACACGATGGGATGGGCGCCACGGAACCAGCCGCACCAGTGGAATCAACACCCAAAACCCACGATATGGAACAGAAACCACGCTCACGGGAAGTGCAGGCAAGATCCGGGAATCACAAGACCGCTGGAATCATGGGGATTCAGGAATCAGAACAGCAGGGCGAGCCGAGGCCGGTCGCCGCCGCGTCGGCCATGCCGGCAGAATCGGGCGTACCAATGCACAGTGTGGAACAGTAACCAGGAAACGTGGGCACGAGAGCGAAATCCACGGGCCACCGGACCGTTGGAATCATACGGTTTTATGATGGCTGACCTCAGAGCGTCCCCCGCTTTGTCCTCATACCGGGTCGGTTACGGTTCCACACTGTTTGAATCGGGCGGCGATTTGCTCGGGCACCACACCTACCGGCCTTCCTCCTCGACTTTCTCCTCGAGGTTGCCCAGGTACAGCGAGATGACCTTCGGATCGTTGAGCAGGTCGCGCCCGCGCCCGGAATAGGCGTTGCGACCCTGGTCGAGCACGTACCCGCGGTCGCAGATCTGCAAGCACCTGCGGGCGTTCTGCTCGACGATCACCACGGAAACCCCGGCCTTGTTGACTTCCTTCACGCGGATGAAGGTCTCGTCCTGCAGCATCGGCGACAGACCGGCGGACGGCTCGTCGAGCAGCAGCACGGACGGTTTCATCATCAGTGCGCGGCCCATCGCGACCATCTGCCGTTCGCCGCCGGACAGCGAACCGGCCAGCTGGTCCTTGCGCGAGGCGAGTTTCGGGAAGATCGAGCTGACGTATTCGAACCGCTCCTTGAACAGTTTCGGCGCCTGGAACGCCCCCATCCGCAGATTCTCCTCGATGGTCAGCGACGGGAACACGTTCTCCGTCTGCGGCACGAAGCCCACGCCGCGCGAGACCAGCTTGTCGGCGCGCATATTCGTGATGTCCTCGCCGCGCAGCAGCAGCTTGCCGGACCGGATGTGCACCAGGCCGAACAGGGATTTGAGCAGGGTCGATTTGCCGGCGCCGTTCGGGCCGATGATGCCGACGATTTCGCCGTCATGCAGGGTCAGCGAAGCGCCGTTGAGGATGTTCACACCGGGCAGGTAGCCGGCGATCAGGTCCTGCGCGTCCATGAGCGGGTCGCCTTCCGGCTCGCCGACGTGCACTTGCGAACGCGGCAGCGTGCCTTGCGTTGGCGTCTCATCAGCGGCCGCCACACCGGAATCCACGCCCACGCCCGTGTCAACAGCAGGTTCTTCGCGCCCATTCACCGTTACGTCACTCATGCTGTTCCTCCTCAAGCTTCTCAAGCGCCGTATCATCGCCCAAATCGATATTCGCGCGAGCGCCCAGGTACGCGTCGATGACCGCCTGGTCAGACATCACGTTCTTCGGCACGCCTTCGGCCACGATCTTGCCTTCCGCCATGACCGTCACCCAATCGGCGATATGCCGGACCATGTTCATGTCGTGCTCGACGAACAGGACGGTGGTGCCGGTTTCGCGTAGGGCCATGATGCAGTCGAGCAGCGATTGCTTGAGCGCGGGGTTCACGCCGGCCATCGGCTCGTCGAGCATGACCAGCTGCGGGTCGCTCATGAGCGCTCTCGCCATTTCGAGCAGTTTGCGCTGGCCACCGGAAAGTGACCCGGCGAAATCGTCCTTCTTCTTCCACAGCAGGAAGCGCTTGAGCAGACGCTCGGCCTTCTCGCGGTTCTTCTCCTCCTGCTTGCGCCAGCGGGCGGGGAACAGGGCGGTGAGCATGCCTTCGCCCGGCTGGACCGGGGCGCCCAGCAGCATATTGTCCATGACGGTCAGGCGGCTCATGACTTTGGTCAGCTGGAAGGTGCGGACCATGCCCATGCGCGCCACCTGCTCCGGGGATTCGGATTTCAGCGGTTTGCCGTCGAATTCCCAGGTGCCGGTGTTCGGGGTGTCGAAACCGGTCATGAGGTTGAAGAAGGTGGTTTTGCCGGCGCCGTTCGGACCGATCAGTGCGGTGATGCCGTGCCGTTCGATCTCGAAATGCTGCACGTCGACGGCAGTCACACCGCCGAATTTACGGGTGATGTTGTCGGCCACGAGGATCGGATCCGGCTTGGCCACGCCGGGAGCGGCTTTCACGAACGACAGATCGTGCTGCACGCGGTCCGCGTATTGCGTGGATTCGAGTTTCTCGCCTTCGGGCGCGCGGGTCGCCCAGCGCGGCAGGTCCGCCTCGGGGGTGAGGGAACCGGGTGCCGCGGCGCCCGGAGCGTCGGATTGCGACACGTACGCCTGCGGTTGGAAGGGCTTGTCGCCGAAGTCCTCGGCTGCGTTCTTCCCGACCTGCTGCGATGTTGCTCGTTGAGATGTTGACTTACGCATTGAACGCCAGCTCCTTTCGGTCGCCGAGAATGCCTTGCGGCCTGAATATCACGATGCACATGAGCGCGATGCCCATAATCACCCAGCCGAGCGCCTCCACCTGGTCGGAGGAGATCACGGTCGTCGGAATCGTGCCGCGCATGAACTCCTTGATCAGCGTGAGCGCCACCCACAGCACGCACGAGCCGATCAGCGGGCCGAATACGGTCGCCGCGCCGCCCATCAGCAGAATCGTCCACGTGTAGAAGGTGACCTGACGGCCCAGGGAATCAGGCTGTACGGAACGCGGCAGCACGAAGATGATGCCGGCGAGCGCACCGAACGCGCCACCCAGGAACAGCGACTGGATCTTGAAGCGGGTCACCGACTTGCCCAGCGAGCGCACCGCGTTCTCATCCTCGCGGATGCCTTTGAGCACGCGGCCCCACGGGGAGTTGAACCAGCGCCAGGTGAGGAACAGGGCGATGCCGACCAGCACCCAGGCGACGATGCGGATCCACCAGGAATTCGCCGTATTGTTCGAGTAGGTCCACAGCAGGAAGGTCGATTGGCCGTCGGGCAGCGGGGAGAGCGCTTCGAACTTCTCCGTGAAATCCTGCGGGGAGATGCCGCCGGAGCCGCCGGTGATCTTGGTCATCGCGGTGGAACGCCCGATAATGCGAACGATTTCAGCGGCCGCAAGCGTGACCATCGACAGGTAGTCGGGCCCGAGTTTGAGTGTCGGGATGCCGAGCAGCAGCGCGAACAGGAACGACAGGAACAGCGCCATGCACAGGGAGCCGAGGATGCTCCAGCCCATGGACTGGGTGATGGCGAACCCGTAGGCGCCGAGCAGCATGAATCCCGCCTGGCCCATGTTGAACAGGCCGGTCATGCCGAAGTGGATGTTCAGGCCGATGGCCGCGAGCGCGTAGGCGGCGGTTGTGGGCGCGATGAGCTCGCCCAGCGAATTGGTAATGATGGTAAGGAAATCCATGTCTCAGCCCACCCTCTGTGCTTTGCCGAAGATGCCCTGCGGACGGAACAGCAGGACGATGATGAGGATCGCGAGCGCCGAAGCGTAGCGCATGTCGTTGGGGATGACGAGCGAGCTCATATCCGCCACGACGCCGATGATGAGCGCGCCGACCAGGGCGCCGGGGGCGGTGCCGAGGCCGCCGAGCGTGACCGCGGAGAACATGAGCAGCAGCAGGACCGCGCCGGTGTTCCATGCGATGCCTTTGAGGTAGATGCCCATGAGCACGCCGGAGAGCGCGGCGAGCGCGCAGGAGAGGATCCATACGATCCGCACCACGTGCTCCACGTTGATGCCTGAGGCGGCGGCGAGCGCGGAATTATCGGAGACCGCTCGCGTGGCCCGGCCGAACCGCGTGTGGTACAGGAAGTAGGTGACAGTCACGATGACCACGATTGCGATGGCCGCGGAGATCAGGGTCGCGCGGTCCGTGGTGATCGGGCCGAGTTGGAAGCCGCGTTCCACGGAGGTGACGATGCCTTTGGTGCTGCCGCCGAAGAAGAACTGGAACAGGTATTGCAGCACCATGGACAGGCCGATGGTGACGATCATCTGCTGGAGCGGGCCGACATGCTTGCGGCGTAGCGGCGCCCAGATGATCTCGTTCTGGATGAGGCCTGTCAGCGCGCCGATCGCGATGGCGAAAATGCCGGAGACGATGAGCGGCCAGTGCAGCATCTGCGTGCCGACGTATGCCATGAGGCCGCCGAGCGTGACCTGCTCGCCGTGGGAGAAGGAGCTCAGTCCGGTGGTGCCGTAGACGAGGTTCATGCCGACGCTCATGAGCGCGAGCATGAGGCCGAAAATCAAGCCAGAGTAAAGCTGTTGCCAGAAGCGCTGGCCGAAATTGCTGGAGCTGCCGGATGTGCTTGACGCCGACGAGCTGTTGGTTGTGGAGCTTGAGCTGCCCGACTTGGCTTTGCTTGACGATGATGCCGAGCCGGAAGCCTTGCCGGAGCTTGAAGAATCCGCCACATTCGCCTTATCGAACCGGACGACCGCGCGCTGCTTGGAGAAATCGCTTTTGTCGATGCTGACGGTTTCCGTGTTGCCGGGCAGGCCGTGGCTTGAGGCGACGGACTTGTCGATGGTGACGGTGTAAGAGCCGTCCGCGGTCACCGAGAACGCCCATTTGCCGGAGGCGTCCGTGGTGGTGGTCGCTGATTCCTTGCCGGACAGGGTGACGGTCACGCCGGAGATCGGCTGTTTGGAGGAATCCTGCAGAATACCGTTCACGCAGCCATTGCTTGCGGTCGGATTGCAGGTCGGTGTCGCTTGGGCCGCGCGGGCGGTTGATGGGAACGCGAGGAATGCCACCGGCACCAGTATGGCGAGCATACAGGCCAGGATCAGGAACCGATGGCGTCGCGCAGTTGATAGTGCGTCTGTCATGAGTTAGTCCTCTCTCGAATACCCCTCACGATAGGTGTTCGAGATTCGACTAGCGGTTGCAATAACGTTTCGCCGCGGTAACTTAGTGTGCTTTCGTGTTAACGTGCGATTCGGCCGGTTCGGCTTCATCCGCGTCGCACAGCTGTCGCAGCGCCGCACGGACGCCCTGCTCCTCCTGGCCGCTGAACAGTACGATCAGATAATCGCCGCCCCGCAGCATGGTGTCGCCACGCGGAACGATCTCATGTTCACCACGCCGAAGTCCGATAATCAGGCATCCTGACGGCCAGGCGATGTCGCGCACGCGATGCCCGTCGGCGGGCGCGCCCATTTCCAGCGGGAAATCCATGATGCCGGAACCCAGGTTGCCGGGCAGTTTCGCCGCCTGACCTTGCGCGCGCATGTAGCGTTCCAGCAGCACGCCGTAAATCGGTTTCGTACGCAACAAGTCGGAAACCAGCAGCGCGATGAACGCGGCTGCGGCGACGGGCAGCATGTGGGTCAGGGTTCCGGACATTTCGACGGTCAGCAGGATCGAGGTGATCGGGGTTTTCACCGATGCCGCCAGCGTACCGGTCATCACGCAGACCGCAAATACGGGGATCGCCTGGGCGGAAAGCCCCCACAGGTCATGCCCGAGTGTGCCGAACGCGCCGCCCGCCAGCGCTCCGACCGCGAGAATCGGCATGAAGATGCCGCCGGGCACGCCGGAACCGAAACTTGTGCTGGTGAACAGGATTTTCACGACCAGCAGAATGCACAGCATCAGGAGCCCCGGATGCCCGCGTTCGGCGGTTTGCACGAGGTTCGCTCCACCGCCGAGCACGTCGGGCAGCCACAGGCCGACCGGCAGGGCGATGGCGATGGCGATCATCGGGCGCAACCAATCGGGCAGTTTGCCGTACAGGGTCTGGAAGCCGAGCAGGGAGCGGTTCATCAGCGAACCGACCAGTCCGGCGATGATGCCGAGCGGAATCAACCACATGTAATCGCCGAGCGGCAACTGCTGGATATCCCCGAAATCAAGGACGGGAGTCAAGCCGAAACAGTATTTCGAAACGAAATCCGCGGTCAGGGAGGCGGCGGTCGCGCCCATGAGGATGGCCGGGGAGAAGCTGCGGTGGATACCTTCCAGCGCGAACATCATGCCGGACAACGGCGCGCTGAACGCCGCGGACAGACCGGCAGCCGCGCCCGCGGTCACCAGATAGTGCTCCTGCACGTCTTCGCGTTTCTCGCCGCGCATGCGATGTGACAGGAATTGCGCGCCGGACGCGCCGATCTGGATGGACGGGCCTTCGCGCCCCAAAGACAGCCCGAACAGGGCGGCAAGCAGGCCGCCGAGGAAGCGCACCGGCAGAATGGTCTGCCATTTCATCTTCAGGCCGCTCAACACCACGCCGTCGGTTTGCGGAATACCGCTGCCGGATGCCATCGGCTCCTTGCGGACCATCCACGCGATAAGCAGGCTGACGAGTATCGCAGCCAACGCCCAGGGGGCGATCAGCCATGGGGTGACGCGGATCTGCGCGTACATCCACCGGGCGAAGCGGATGCTCAGTTCGATGCCCTGCCGGTAGATGACCACGAGCACGCCGGACAGCAGGCCGATGAGCACGCCGGCACCCGCCATACGCCATTTGAGGCGGGCAAATGAGGTGAGCAGACGGTCCGCTGCGGCGTGCAAATCGTTCACAGTGCCGCCGCCAGCCACCAGCCGAGCGCCACGCACAGCAGCGGGACGACATATTCGAGGACGATATTCGTTGCGGCTACCGCACGCTTGCCTTTGCGCAGCAGGGTGACGCTTTCGTTGATGGCGGTCGAGAACGTGGAGAACCCGCCGAGGAAGCCGGTGGCGAGCACCAGACGCCACGGGCTGGCCGGGTCGCCGTGGTAGACGAAGGCCGCCGCGACGATTCCGGCGAGCAGTGAGGCTGCGATATTCACCACGAGCGTGGACAGCGGGAACGAGTGGATGGCGGCGGTACGGTCGTCCGCGTTATCGGGGATGCGGGACCACGGCTGTTTGACCGCGGTATCAAGCACGAACCGGGTGACAGCTCCCAGGCCGCCCATCAGGCACAGGAGCGCGCCGATCAGGAACGATGTCATTGCCGGGCCTCCTGTTCTGCGGAGTTGGCGGGGGTGGCGGGATTGCCGGGGGTGCCGGCAGAGCCGAGATTGTCAGGAACGTTGGAAACGTTGGGATTGCTGAGATTGCGGGACTCGCCAGACTGGGCGTCTGGACCGGCCGCCGCGGTACGTTCCGCGCGATGCCCGGCCGCAAGCCGATCAGCGCACCAGACGCCCGCGAACGCGACCAGCAGGCCACAAACCACGCTGACCAGCAGGTACAGCAACGCCAGCCACGCCTGCCCGCCGAGTATGCCGGTGAAGCCTTCCAGCGCGAGCGTGGACATGGTCGACAATCCGCCGCACACACCCATACCGGCCCCCCGGTTGACCAGTTCGCGCTTGCGCGGGCGAATCCAATCAGCCTGCGCCAGGTATGCGCTCAATCCCGCGTATACGAAGCAGGCCAGCAGGTTCGCGGCGAGCGTGCCGAAGTGGAATCCCGCAGCCGTGGCCGGTATCGCCAGCCCCAGCAGGTAACGCACGCATGTGCCGATCGCGCCGCCGATGAACACCACCACATACAGTTGCGGGTCGGCGAGCGGGGAACGTTTCGTCATATGCCTTTCTTCCCTCTCTTCCTTGCTTTTCTTTACTCTCTGCCGCCTCCGGAACCCTCTCCCCTTCTCTTACCCCGGCAGCTTTTCACGGCCTCTTATGCGGGACCGGAGCCGTGACGCCGCCGCGCCTCGACTCCGGTCCGGTTGGGTTTGCCCCGTAATGCTTAGCCGACTAGTCGATCAGCGAGTGGACGGAGATGATATGGTCACGCTGCGGGCCGGTGCCGATTGCAGAGATCCGGCATCCGGACAGGTCTTCGAGACGCTTGACGTAATCCTGGCAGGTCTTGGGCAGGTCCGCGAAATCATGCACCTGCGAAATATCCTCGTCCCAGCCGGGCATGGTCTCGTAGATCGGCTTCGCCGCGGTGAAGGCTGCCTGGTCGACAGGCATGTCGTCGTAGCGGGTGTGCGTGCCGTCCGGGTTTTCCACGTCGTAGGCGACGCAGATCGGGATTTCCTTGAGGCCGGTGAGCACGTCAAGCTTGGTGAGCACGATATCGGTCAGGCCGTTGACGCGCACCGCGTACCGGTTGACGACCGCATCGAACCAGCCGCAACGGCGGGGACGGCCGGTGGTGACGCCGTACTCGTGGCCCTGCTCGCGCAGCCAATCACCCTGCTCGTCGAACAGTTCCGTTGGGAACGGGCCTTCGCCCACGCGCGTGATATACGCCTTGGACACGCCGATGACGCGGGTGATCTTGGTTGGCCCGACGCCTGTGCCGGTGCAGGCGCCGCCGGCGGTCGGGTTCGAGGAGGTGACGAACGGGTAGGTGCCGTGGTCCACGTCAAGCATGGTGGCCTGGCCGCCTTCGAACAGGACGGTCTTGCCCGCGTCGAGCGCATTGTTGAGCACGAGGGACGTGTTTGCCACGTACGGCTTAAGCCGTTCACCAAGCTTGAGCAGCTCGTCGGTGGTGCGGTCGATGTCGATTGGGCGGCGGTTGTACAGCTTGACCAGCATCTGGTTCTTCTGGTGCAGGCTCGCCTCGACTTTGTCATGCAGGTGCTGCTCATTGAACAGATCGTGCACGCGAATGCCTACGCGGTTGATCTTGTCGGCGTACGCCGGGCCGATACCGCGACCGGTGGTGCCGATCTTGTGCTTGCCCAGGAAGCGTTCGGTCACCTTGTCAATAGTGCGATGGTAGGGGGCGATCACGTGCGCGGACTCGCTGACCAGCAGGCGCGAGCAGTCCACGCCGCGGGCTTCAAGACCGTCAATCTCCTGGAACAGGACTTCAGGATCGACAACCACGCCATTGCCGATGACCGGGGTCACGTTCGGGCTGATAATGCCGCTGGGCAGCAGGTGCAGCGCGTAGGATTCGTCGCCGACGACCACGGTATGGCCCGCGTTGTTGCCGCCGTTGAAGCGGGCGACATAGTCGACATGCGAGCCGATCAGATCGGTCGCCTTGCCTTTGCCTTCATCGCCCCACTGAGCGCCGATAAGAATGATTCCGGGCATGATGCACCTCCGCAAAACGCATGATTCCGCCGCCCACAGGTTACCGTATCCCCTCTACCGGGTGGTGCGGGTGGCTGGTGGAGATGCAGGATGGAGCGGGATGCTGGCCGGGTGTGGACGGATGCCAGCCGGCCGGGCGCCTCCCCCATCTTCTGCCGGCACTGAGAGTACCGTCACCGTCGGCAGAAGCAGAAATCTGACCTTTTGCCGACGCTCAATTGGTCACGCAGTGCGTGACGAATTGGCGGGCAACGTCCACGGGCGCCCACCGAACCGCCTACTTCTTCGCGTCGCCGCCCTCATCGGCCAGCGGGGCGGCGCTGATGCCGGCGAGTTTGAGCAGGCCGCTGATGGTCACGAACTCGTAGCCTTGCGCTTTCAAATCGTCAATAATGCCGGGCAGGGCCTGAATATCCTGGTCGCGGTTGCCGCCGCCGTCGTGCATGAGCACCACCGCGCCGTTGTACGCGTGGTTGAGCACCGCGTCATGGATCGCCTGCGCGCCGGGACGACGCCAATCCTCCGTATCGATGCTCCACAGCACGTTGTAGTCGACCAGATCGTACACGTCCTTCCACTGGTCCACCGTGAACGAACCGTACGGCGAGCGCATCATGCGCGTGCTCACGCCGGATGCTTTCTTCATGTTGGCGAATCCGGCGGTGATTTCCGCCCGCAACGCGTCCCGCTTCATCTTCGGCATATACGGGTGCGTGTTGCTGTGGCTCGCCACCTCATGGCCTTCGGCGACCATCCGCTTCTCCAAAGCCGCGTATTGCACCGAATACTGGCCGACGTCGAAGAATGTCGCCTTCACACCCTTTTGCTTGAGAATGTCGAGAATCGGGGCGGTGTACTGTCCGCTCGGACCGTCATCGAACGTCAACGCGATGACCTTATGGCCTTCGGGGCGTGGCGATACGCCGACGATCTGCGTATCCACCGCCTGTTTGGCCATCCGTTTCGCGATGCGTTTCTTGGACACGTCGCCCACCCACACCTCGCGCTTGCCGTCCTGGCCGCGGGTCTTGACCATCTGGATGACGCCACCGGCGATATTCACCGTGATGCCGTGCGGGACCGTCTCATAGTCGGTCGCATGGCCTTCAGTCACGTTGCCGCCGGACGTGACGCTCACTTCAGCGTTCCCGGGGAATCGCGTGCCCTTCCAATCCGCAGGATCGATATGCTGCCCATCGACCTTCAACGACACCGGATGTCCTCCCGTCGCCTTGATCACACTGCCGTCCACCGCAAGCAGCTTGCCCGGGTGCGCACCGAAATCATCATGGTCGTCCAGCAGCTGTTTCGCCGTGGTGCCGGCGGAAATCTCCACCTGCTGCCCGTTCACGAATACGACGATATGCCGCAGGCGGGTCTCCCACGCCCACGCGCCGCCGCACACGACCAGCAGCACAATCACAACCAGCACCGCGATAAGCCGCCCCAACCATGGCCGCCGCCTGCGCTCGCTTGCGCCGACGGCGCTATCGCCGAATGAGAGCTCTTCTACTTCCTTCATCGCCCGTCCATCCTTACAATCCTGATACGGTATTGTCACACATCGCAGGCCCTTTGTATATCGTTTCTCGCAAAAACAACACACCGTGTTCGAACCATCCTCGCGGCGCCTTGTGCGGGATAATGGAAACATGACAATCGCAACCCCTGAACGCTATGCCGAGATGCTTGATGCAGCGCGTCGCGGCGGCTATGCTTACCCCGCTATCAACGTGACCAGCACGCAGACGTTGAACGCCGCGCTGCAAGGTCTGGCCGACGCCGAGTCTGACGGCATCATCCAAGTGTCCGTAGGCGGGTCCGCCTACTTCTCCGGGCAGCGGGTCAACGACCGGGTCACCGGGTCGCTCGCGTTCGCCGCGTTCGCGCACGAGGTCGCCGCGAAATACCCGAACACGGTCGCCCTGCACACCGACCATTGCGCCAAGCAGTATCTTGACGAGTGGGTGCGGCCGCTGCTCGCCATCGAAGCGGATCAGGTAGCGCACGGCAAAGATCCGTCATTCCAGTCGCATATGTGGGACGGCTCGACGGTCCCGCTCGCCGAAAACCTTGATATCGCCGAGGAACTGCTCGCCAAGTCGGTCGCCGCGCATACGGTGCTGGAAATCGAAATCGGCGCGGTCGGTGGCGAGGAAGACGGACAGCGCGCCGAAATCAACGAGAAACTGTATTCGACGCCAGCAGACGGCGTGACCGTCGCGCAACGACTCGGACTGGGCGAAAACGGGCGTTACATGGCGGCGTTCACCTTCGGCAACGTGCATGGCGCGTACAAGCCGGGCGTCGTCAAACTGCGGCCGGAACTGCTGGGCGATATCCAGAACGAGGTCGCCGCGGCCGTGGCGGACGGTCGGATCGCCGGGCATGCCGCAGGGCGGGGATTCGTCGGGGATGTGCCCGAAAACAAGCCGTTCCCGCTGGTGTTCCACGGTGGCTCCGGATCCAGCGCCGAGGAAATCGCCGAAGCGGTGAGCCACGGCGTCGTCAAGATGAACATCGACACCGACACGCAGTACGCGTTCACGCGGGCGATCGCCGGACACATGTTCGCACACTACGACGGCGTGCTCAAGATCGACGGCGAAGTGGGCGACAAGAAGTTCTACGATCCGCGCTCGTGGGGGCGCGAGGCCGAGGACTCGATGGCGCGGCGCGTGGTCGAAGCGTGCGAACGGCTCGGGTCGGCGGGGCGGCGGCTCAAGTAGGCTGCCGGTTTTGGGATTGCGCGTCGGCAGAGGCGGAATCATTACCTACTGCCGACGCCGAGATAGCTGTCAGCGTCGGCAGATGCAGAAATCAACCAGCAAAGGAGCTGCAATGAAGACAATCGTCACCGGAGCGTCGAGCGGATTGGGCCGCGACATGGCGCTGTACCTCGCCGAACTCGGGTATGATCTCGCGCTCGTGGCACGCAATCAGGCGCGCCTGGATAACGTGGCGCAAGAAGCGCGACGGATCGCCGCCGCGCACGGCAACAACGTCACTGTCGAAACCGTCACACTCGACCTGTCGCAACGCAGCGCCTGCGAGCAACTGTTCGCACGCTACCGCGACGAACGCATCGACCTGCTTGTCAACAACGCCGGATTCGGCCTGTTCGGCGACTTCACCGACACCCCGCTGGACCGCGAGCTCGAAATGATCAACCTCAACGTGGTCTCCTACCACGTGCTCACCAAACTGTTCGTCCGCAAGTTCAGGCGCGACGGGCACTGCCGGCTGCTCAACGTGTGCAGCGCCGCCGGATTCCTCGCCGGACCGCGGCTCGCCACCTACTACGCGACCAAAAACTACACGCTCAAACTCACGCTCGCCGTGGCGCAGGAGCTTCGACGCGACCGCGTTCCCGTCACCGTGAGCGCACTATGCCCCGGACCGGTCGACACGCATTTCAACGCGACCGCGGGCGGGGAATTCCTTACGCCGGGCGCATCCAGCCGCGCGGTTGCGCGATACGCGATCGACAAGACGCTGGCCGGCAAGCTCATCATCGTGCCGACCTGGCAGATGAAAGCCGGGCTGTTCGCCGCTCGGTTCCTGCCGTGGAGCGCGCAACTGCGGATCATGGACCGGTACGATCGCGGGCGGTAAGGACGGAATCAGTGTCAGGTCGCCCAAAGCGTGTCTTTGTGAGGATTGACTCACACAATGACACCCCAAAGACCCGAATCAGCCCGTTTCCCACTCGCCACGGGCCGTTGTGTGAGGATTCGCTCACACAACGACACCCCGGACCACCCAAATCCCAACATTTCCACCCCTCCACAGGCCACAGTGTGAGGGCTCACTCACACACCGACACCCGAGCGGCACCAATCAACCAATCCATTGCACCTCCAGCCTCACCGTGCGAGGATTCGCTCACACAACCAGGCCAGCGCAACGGGCGACAAGCGCCGACAGCCGCCGGCCCCTGTCTGCACATCAAACTCGGACTCGCGACGGCGTGCACACGTCCCCAATCAACGCGTGCAGGTCGGCGCAGTGGGCATCCGGGTGAATGGTGGCGGCCGGGTCGGCGAGCGCGGTGACGACTGCGGACAGCCGTGCGGTTTCGTCGGCACCTTGCCGAGGTGACATAGCCGCACCATCCAGATCCGCCTCGTCCAAGCCCGCACCGCCCAAGGCTGTACCGCCATCCGTCAGGGCAGCGCCGCCATCCGCCGCGAGCATCGGCAGCATGAGTATGTGCGCGGCTTCGCGGATGAGCCGCGTCTGCACAACGCCGGTCGAGCGTGAGTCGAGTACGGCGTCATCGTCTGTCGTTCCGGCGACAACAAGCCGGTCGTCGTCGAAGAGCCTTGATTCGAAGCCGTCCAGACCGACCGCCGTGGCGACGTGGATGGTGTCGATCGCGCACGGCAGGTCGCCCAGCATCGAACTATCCGCAAGATATTGCGCGACCGCGGTTCCCTCGACCCCGACCGGAAGCACGGCCAGCATGGCTCCGGACCATTCGGGGGCAGTGTTCATCACACGTACGAGGTCGTGTTTGCATGCGCAGGTCAGGCAGCAGTCGTCCATGGGGAACACGGTGGTATCGCCGCCAAGCAGGCTGTCGCTGTTTCCAGGCTCGTAGACGGTTCTCACCAGGGACAAACCGGTGGGCGAGGCGGGGTCGGGCGCTACATCGTAGGCGGCGACGCGAATGGCCGGGCGGGAATCCGCCAGGGAGAAGGCGACGGCGTCGATGGCGAGGCGGTCGACTCCAGTCAGCAGGACGAGACTGACACGCGGGGTTCCGGCTTCGGTGTTTCCCCATGATGGCAACGATGGATGGCGTGGCATGGCACGACCTTTCTGCAATCACTTGACGATAATGATTCTCAATATCTATAATGAAGCACATGAGCAAATATTGTCAAGTCCTCGGCGCCCACGCCGGCAAGGGCAACACCGTATCCCATTCGCACCGGAAAACCCGCCGACGCTTCGAACCGAACCTGCAGCGCAAGCGCTATTTCGTGCCGTCGCTCGGCCGGCGCGTCACCCTCACGCTGACACCGCGCGGCATGAAAACCATCGACAGGCACGGCATCGATGCGGTCGTCGCCCGGCTGATCGCTAACGGCGAGATACGCCTGTAGCCCGCGACCCCGCCCAACGCCGCGGAAACGCAACGGCACAGGAACGCGGGAACACGTCAACAACACACCACAGGAAAGGAAGCCCCATGGCCAAAACCACCGACATTCGCCCGGTCATCACCCTGCGATCAACCGCAGGTACCGGTTCGACCTATACGACAACCAAGAACCGCCGCAACACGCCGGATCGTCTCGAACTCCTGAAATTCGACCCCGTACTACGTAGGCGCGTGATGTTCCGGGAGGTCCGCTGACATGGCCAAACGCAGTCTCATCGCCAAACAACGGCAGCGCGAACGCATAGTCGCGGCATACGCCGAACGGCGGGCGGCATACCGGCACGATTCGGTCAACCCGCATCTAAGCCCGGAAGCGCGCGCGGAAGCAATGCGCCGGCTGCACGCGCTCCCCCGTGACGCCAGCCCCACGCGGTTGCGTAACCGTGACGCCATTGACGGCCGGCCTCGCGCATTCAACCGGCGATTCGGCCTGTCACGCATCAATCTGCGCGACAAAGCCCATCGCGGCGAACTGCCCGGCGTCGTGAAATCAAGCTGGTAGAAGCCTTCCGGGCACGCGCCCCGCCCACCGATCCGGCGACCCCAATCAGTCTCCAATCAACCCCAAATAACCCCAAATAACCGACAGGAGAACCATGAAACCAGACATCCACCCGACATACGGGCCGGTCGTATTCCGCGACCAGACCACGGGCGAGACCTTCCTGACCCGCTCCACGCTCGCCGGGCAAGCCGAGCGGCTGCCCTCCATCACCTGGACCGACGGGGCCACCTACCCGCTGGTCAACGCGGATGTGACCAGCGCGTCCCACCCGTTCTACACCGGCAAGGCCGTCGTCCTCGATTCCGCGGGGCAAGTGCAGCGATTCCGCAGACGGTACGGGAAATACGGTCTTGCCGGCGATCGAACCCGCGACGGCATCACGAGCGACGGCGGTGACGCCGACAGCAACGGCAGCAACGGCAGCAACGGCAACGTCAGCGGCAACACCACCAGCGAGAAAGGCGCACGCCCATGAAAGTCAAGTCATCCGTACGTTCCCTCCTGCGCAAAGACGGCTCAACCCTCGTGCGCCGACGCGGGCACATCTATGTCATCAACAAGAAGAACCCCCGATGGAAAGCGAGGCAAGGCTGATGGCCACGCCGAAATACCGCATGTCACGCTCGCGAACCCGTTCACGGCGAGCGCACTGGAAAGCCAAACCCGAACAGCCCATTGAAGTGACGATGCCCGACGGGACCGTACTGCAGGTGCCGCAGCGGCTCGCAGCGGCGGCACGACGCGGGTATCCGCTGCGCTGATTGCGCCCACCCGCCCGTCCGCTCGCCTTCTCGAACCGGTTACGTTTACACCCCGCCCAGCGCAACCGGTTTGAGAAGGCGGGAGTCGCCATGATACGAAAAATCGCGGCACCAAGCCGGTACCGCGATCGCGAGAGCGGATGACGGGAGTCGAACCCGCCTCTGAAGCTTGGGAAGCTTCCATTCTACCGATGAACTACATCCGCAGTTGCACAGCAAAGCCGCACATACAAGTAAGCACTCTACCACAGCGCGCCGATTTGCGCATCCTGCCCGCGCGGGACCATGTCAGCCGGCATTTCATCATCGACGCTTCACCAGCCGGCACCACGCGGTCAATCCAAGACTTGCTGTGAACCGACCTCACTGCTATGCTGTACAGTATTCTGTACAGCACCTGATGCAGGAACGCCAGGAAAGGACGAAGATGGTCACCGCAGTCGCCTACACGAACTTCCGCAAAGATCTGAAATCCTACATGCGCCGGGTCAACGATGACGCGGATATGCTGCTGGTGACGAACAAGGATGAACATGACAACGTTGTCGTCATGAGCGCTTCCGATTACGATTCCCTCATGGAAACGCTCCGGGTGTACCAGAATCAGTATCTGCGCAACAAAGTTCAACGCGGCATGGAGCAAATCCGCAACGGGGCAGCCGTCCAGCACGACATCACTGAGGATTGACCCATGCTCCGTTGGACGGATGACGCCTGGGAAGATTACCTGTATTGGCAGTCCCACGACAAGCGCACGCTGAAGCGAATCAACGCCCTCATCCGGGACGCGCAACGCTCGCCGTTCGAGGGCATCGGCAAGCCGGAGCCGCTGAAATCCGGCCTCGAAAGCATATGGAGCAGACGTATCGATTCAGCGAATCGACTGATTTACATGGTCGCGGACGGCGACCTGTGCATCCTGTCCGCGCGGGACCACTACCCGGAACGCTGACGGCGCCGCCGAACCCCTGAGATTAGCGTTGAAACAACACGACATCTGGAGGGACTATGAACAAAGGCCTGTTCATCGCGCAAATTGCGCTCAGCGCACTGCTGATTGTCTTCGGCGTCAGGGACCACGACGTTCTGATTATCATCATCGCGGCAGCCGGCATGGTTCTTGACATCGTCGGTTGGTGGTGGCAATCCCGTACGAAACGGCAGTAGCCAACTCCCCGCCCACACCGCAGGCAAACCACAAGGCAATCCCGTACGAAACGGCAGTAGCACGGTACGGCTCGTCCGACTGGTCGCCTTCGCGCTCACTTGGTCGGCCGTCTGACAGCTCGCACGGCAGTTTCGGGCGGCAGTTTCGCCTGATTGTTCGTCTGCCGGTCGAGTGGCCGTCACCCGGCGTGCACACCCAGGCGGTACAGTGTTTCTAGCGATATGCGCTCTCTCGTTCCGCTCCAACGCACTTTCCGCACACCTGTCCAGACCGAGTACCGGACAACGGACAACGTGCGTCGAACAAGACCGCGCGCCCAGCAACCCTAGAGGAGAGCCCAAGCCATGCCGAACCGCACCACCGACGCCGCCGCCAACCCGCTCCTCGGCCACGCGATTTCGCATGGCGGCACGGTAATCGGCCTACTCGCGATTGTGCTGTGGGGCTTCATGGCAGGTCTGGTGCGACTCGTCGCAGACGCGTTCGGCGCGACCCTCGGATCGGCCCTGATTTACACGGTCGGCGGCATTCTGCTCATGCTCACCCGACACCCGAAACCACTCTCCCAAGCGCCCCGACGCTATCTGCTGCTCGGCGGCCTCATGTTCGTCACATACGAAGCCTCGATTTCGCTGTCCATCGGACTCGCCACCACCGCCGAACAATCCGTTGAAGTCAGCCTCGTCAACTACCTGTGGCCGACCCTGCTGGTCCTGTTCACGGCGGCGCTGTCCAAACGGCAAGGCGCGGTCTGGCAGGCCTTGCCGGGAGCCATCATCGCGACCGTCGGCGTGGCAATGGCGGTGGGCGGCAACAGTCTGGACGTGCAGTCGGCGCTGCGCAATATCGCGTCGAATCCGCTGCCGTTCGCGCTTGCCTTCGCCGGGGCGCTGATCTGGTCGGTGTACGCGGCCATCTCGCCGACGATGTCCGACGGGTATGACGGCACGACGATTTTCTTCTGCTGCGTGGCCGTCGCGCTGTGGGTCATCCATTTTGCGTCCAGTGACGGGCTTCCCCCGCAGGCTCCCGGACTCGGCGGGTATCTGGCGCTGATTGCATGCGCGGTGTCGATTGCCGGCGGATACGCGTGCTGGGGGTATGGCATGCTGCACGGCAATATGGAAACACTGGCGATCGGATCCTATGCGACGCCGGTGTTCTCGACCGCGTCCAGCACCCTGCTGTTGGGAGTCGCGCTTGGGCTGCCGTTCTGGATTGGCGTGGTGCTTGTGGTCACTGGCTCGCTGCTCAACGTGTGGTTCTCGCGACGGGCGCGAGCGCGGGCGGAACGGGTGCCGGGGACGACGAACGCTGCTGACGCGACGGATTCGGCTGGCGCGGCGAGCACGGCTGACCGGCAGTGAGTGAGGATTTGCTCACACAACGGCACCTGGGCGAACCCAAATCAGCCAGCCCCCGGCAGCTGCAGGTCATCATGTGAAGATTGATTCACACAACGACACCCCGAACAGCCAAAATCAATTCGCCTGTGACCTCCGACCGCCACCGTGCGAGGACCGGCTCACACACCGGACTGCACAACCACTCAAAGCAGCGAATCCGACGACACCGACCGCACCCATGTGAGGATTGACTCACACAACAGCACCTGGGCGGCCTAAATCCCCCGACATTCCGTCCTTCACGCGTCATCATGCGAAGATTGACTCACACAACGACACCTGACAGACAAAAATCAGCTAGCCCCCACACCCTCCTCCGGCATTGTGTGAGGATCCACTCACACAATGGCCGACGCAACCACTTGAATCAGCCAATCCAACGGCCCCAACCGCCACCGTGTGAGCATCGGCTCACATACTGACACCCATCCCACCCAAATCAACAAGTCACCAATAGACCGCAGGTCATCGTGTGAGGATCAGCTCACACAACGACACCCGACAGACCAACATCAGCCAGATCCACGACCTCCGACCGTCACCGTGTGAGGATCCGCTCACATTCTGGCGCCCGTGCCATTCCAATCAGCCCGATTCCAGTTGGCCGCAGGTCATCGTGCGAGGATTCGCTCACTATTGGCTGCAGACGGCAACAACCGCAACCACAACCGGCCGCAATCGCCGCAGCCGACCACAATCACCGCCAAACTCACACCAGAATGCCGTCAAGGTGGTCGACCTCGTGCTGGATGATCTGCGCAACCCACCCGGCGTAGCTGGTCACATGCCTGTGGAAGGCGTCATCCTGCCAGGCGACGGTGATGTTCTCGTACCGCTTGACCCGCGTCACGCCCTCCAGCGACAGGCACCTCTCCTTCGTGAGGTACATGCCGGAACGCTTGATAATCACCGGGTTGACCATGATGACGTCTTTCTCGCCCATCGTGACGATGATGATGCGCGTCAAACTGCCGATCATGTTGCCGGCCATGCCGACGCAATCGTCATGATGCGCGGCGAGGGTATCGCGCAGGTCCGCGATCACCGCCGCATCGTCCGCCGTCGCGGGCGCTGATTTCCGGGCGAGGAACGTCCTGTCCTTCACGATGTCACGCTGCATGATATCTCCTGTCCAAAGCCTTGTGCCGATTGGCGTTTGCCATCATACCGGCAGCCGCCGATGCGATTCGCGCGCCGACGCAACCAACCGCGCCCGACGCACTCGCGCCACTCACCGCGCGGGATCGCACAACCGGTACACGCACCACACGAGAACGGGTGTCAGAACGAGCGATGTGCACACGTCGGTCGGGTAATGCACGCCGTAAATCACGCGGGACAGCGCGACAACGAACGGCACGATGACCAGGATGACCGTCAGCACGGTCCGCAGAACACGCCAGATGAGCGGCGTTTGCAACGGTTGCGGCGATCGCGGTGATGATGCGTCGGCCCCTGCGGTCGCGCGGGTTCCGGCAGTTGCGGAAGTCGCGCCTTTCGCAGCGGTTTCGACAGTTGCAGAAGTCGCGGCAGTCTGATTGGTGGCATCGATCTGGCCGGTCTGGCTGGGAATCCGGGATTTACCCGTGGCCGAGTCGGCCAATCGGCGGGAATCCTTGATTCGCACATCGATGACATGCAAGGCGAACAGCGCGAGCGACACGACCACCACCGAGCAGGCAGTGTGTCCGCTGGGGAAGCTCGGGTCGGGCATCAATGCGCCTCGAGCGGTGCTCGGCCGCGGCCTGTCGACGATGGTTTTGATGAGACCGACGACCGCCATCGGCAACGCGGCCATGGCCAGCCCCCGCAACATCTGCCCGGCGCTGCGCGTTACCGCCCAAATCACGCCAAGCAGCACGACAATCACCGGCACGGCCACCACCGCGGAGAAGCATACGGCGATGGTGTGCGCGGCCGGAACGAACGCCGCCCAACGTGCGCCTGCGGCAAGAATCAGCCGCATTTCGGCAACGTGATCTGCCGTATTGGACCGCAAAATCAAGCCTTCGATGATAGCGAGCGCGACGACCGCAAGCGCGAGCGATACGATGCCGATTGACGTGCGATGCCGCGAAATCGCACGCGTGGCGGACTGTACTGTGGCCTGCCCGGTCGCGACACCGATAGCGGCGTCATCAATCGCAACATCATTGACCGCAACGTCATTGATCGCAACGTCGCCGGGAAGTCCTTGGATGTCTTGGGATTCTTGAACTTCCTGTCGCCAAGTTTGTGCCACGGCCGAATCCTTTCATCCACATTCGCTGTCATCGCGCGCGTCTGCCGGTCAAGATGGCGGCGGCACGAACACGAGCCATCCAGCCTACCATCGAAGAAATCGCCGGAACGCGATAATCGACTCGCCGGCACCAAGCCGTCACAACCGCCCGATTCTCAGCGTCGGTACAAGCTTCTGCCGACGGTGGGATAGGTTTCAGTGTCGGTATCGGCTTCTACCGACGCTCAGCACACCATCAGCGTCGGCAGAAGGTTCTGACGACGCCCAGCACGCTGCCAGCGTCCACAAAAGACTCTACCGACACTCAGCACACCGTCACCGTCGGTATCGGCTTCTACCGACACTCGCAGCCACCTCACCGTCGGCAGAAGGTTCTGACGACACCCGGCAACCGCCTCACCGTCAATAGTCAGCGGCCGTACTGGGAGTAAGCGGGCTGGGCGGTCTGCTGGTAGGGCACCTGCGGGGTCTCGCCCGGCATGGTGACGGCGGCGCCGTGCATTTCGTGGGCCATCTGCATCAGCCGGTTGATGCGGTCGGCGGTCGGCGGATGGGTGGAAAAGAGCTTCTGGAAGCCTTCCTCGCTGAACGGGCTTTCGATCATCATGGCTGCGGTGCTTTGATTTCCAGCGGTCGCGGCCATCGGATGTTCCTTGACGCCGTACGAAATCTTGTACAGCGCGGATGCGAGCGCCTCAGGGTCTCCGGTCAGCTTGCTGCCGTCCTCGTCGGCGTCGTACTCACGCGTCCGAGAAATCGCAAGCTGGATCAGCGACGCCCCAATCGGCGCGAGAATAGCACTCAATATGACCCCCAGGAAGCCCAGCGGCCCGGAATCGCGGTCATCATCATCGCCACCGCCGAAATACATAAGCGCATAGCCGAGATACGTGATGACCGTCGCCATGGCGGATGCGATAGCGGACGTGAGGATGTCGTGGTTGTACACGTGCATGAGCTCGTGGCCGAGCACGCCGCGCAATTCGCGCTCATTGAGAATCTGCAGGATGCCTTGCGTGCAGCAGACGGCGGCGTGATGCTCGTTGCGGCCGGTCGCGAAAGCGTTTGGGCTCATGGTCGGCGCGATGTAGATGCGCGGCATGGGCTTGCCGGCGCGGGCGGACAGTTCGCGCACAATCCGGTACAGTTCAGGCGCTTCCTGCTCGGAGACATGACGCGCGCCCATCGATGCGATGGAGATGCGATCCGAAAACCAGTATGAGATGAATGTGCTGGCCACGCCGATGATGAGATACACCACCAGCGTGTCCTGACTCGCGCCGGTCAGCCACCAAATCAGCATGATGATAGCCCACATCAGCCCGAACAGAAAGACTGTTTTCAAGCCGTTGCAGTGACCATGCACCTTCATGTTGCCGTTCATGGTGTTCACACTAAAAGCCGCTTCTGAGTTTTTTCTGAATACGCGCTTGATGAATGGCACGTCATGCCTGCGGATAGCGCGGCGGCGGTGTCGCAACATACGAAAAACGTTGCGACACCACCGTTTCTTGGCTTCGCTGATTGGGCTGCGCGATGCTACGCCTTCAGCTCAGCGTGCAGCATACCGGACTGCCGGCGTTACCGGCAACGTTGCTCAGCCAGCGATACCCAATCCGGGTAACTTGACAACCTTACTCAGCAACGCTGCCCGCCAGCGCTGCCCGGCAACACTACTCAGCAGCGCCAACCAGCAACGCTACTCAGCGTGAGCGAGCGCGCGCATCTGCTCAGGCTCGATGACCTTCTTGTGTTCGCGGCCTTCCTTCGCGCCTTCGGAGCGTTCGAACGCGTCGATCCGCTTCCAGCCGGCGAAATCAATCGGCTTGACACCGCGCTCGGCAAGCAGGCGGTCGATGGATTCGGGGTCACGGTCGGGGGCGATACGGCCACCCTCGGCGGCCTTCGACAGGTCCTCGAGCATATTGGTGACGATCATCAGGGCGTCGGACTTCGTAGAGCCAATCAGGCCCACCGGTCCGCGCTTCGCCCAGCCGGTCGCGTACAGGCGGTCGCGCACGTCGCCGCCATCGGCCTCGGTGGTGATACGGCCGTCGCCGCCCGCGTTCGCCAAGTGCGCGTGACGCTCGTCATACGCAATACCGGGCGCAGTGGCCGGCTGATAGCCGATGGCATGGTACACGGCCTGTACGGGGTAGTCGGTGAACTCGCCGGTGCGGTGCATCACGCCGTCGGCACCGGTTTCCGTGCGTTCCACGCGAATCGCCTTGACCTTGCCGTCCTCGCCGAGCACCTCGGTCGGCGCAGAATTGAAGTGCACGTAGTACTTGCGGTCCGCCGGGTTGCCTTCGAAATCGACGTCGCCGTCATCTTCCATGTCTTCAGCCATTTCGCGGATCGCGTACAGCTCCTCGACCATCTGACGGGTCAGCTTGTTCTTGCCGGCTTCCTCAATGGTGTCGTCGTCAAGCTCGAAATCGTCCTCGTTGATAATCAGCTGGACGCCCGGCAGCTTCTCCATCTCGCGCAACTCCTGCACGGAGAACTTCGCCTGTGCAACGCCACGACGGATGAACAGGTGCAGTTCGCGCGCCTTGTTGCCCTTGATGCCCTCGTACACGTTGTCGGGGATGTCGGTGCGGGCCTTGAGGTCGTCGGCGTTGCGCATGAGCTCGCGGGCGACGTCCATTGCCACGTTGCCGCCGCCGATTACGGCGACCTGCTGCGCGTCCAGCGGCCACGTGCGGGCGCCTGTTGGGTAGCCGTCATACCATTCGACGAATTTCGCAGCGCCGTACACGCCGTCCAAGTCCGCGCCGGGCAGATTCAGCGGCTTGTCCTTGACTGCGCCGGTTGCGAAAAGCACGGCGTCGTAGCGCTGCAGCAGATCGTCCAGCGTGACGTCCTTGCCGAACTCCACGTCGCAGTACAGGTGGATGTCAGGGTTGTCGAGGGTTTTCTCGAGTGCGTCCGCAATGAATTTGATGCTCGGATGGTCCGGGGCGACACCGTAGCGCACCAGGCCGAAAGGCACCGGCAGCTTCTCGAACAGGTCGATGCGGGCGACCGTGCCCACGCCGAGCTTCTCGCCTTCCTTGCGCAGCTGGCGCAGGAAGATATCCGACGAGTAGACGCCTGCCGGGCCGGCGCCGATCACTGCAATCCGCAGTCCGTTCTTGTCATCATGTTCGTCAACCATGCATTCCAGCCTAACGCAACCTCGGTAATTGCGGAAGATGTACGAGTGCCGTGCGACCGGGCAGTCGCACCGCAGGCCGATAGCTGCTGTTGGCCCCAAATCCCGCCGCCTACCCACCCGCCGTGCGATCAGCCGGTTACACCACGGGCAGGTAGCAGACAATCAAACAGAATCCTCCGACGCATCGGCCTGCCGTGTAACCAAGCAGTCGCACAACAGGCAAATAGCCGACACTGGCACCGGATTCCACAACACACCCACCCGCCGTGCGACCAGCGAATCACACAACAAGCAGATAGAAAGGCAACAAGGAAGGATTCCCAAATAACCCGTCACCATGCGACTCAACAATCGCACCAAGCACTCATCACGACATGAGGAAACCAAATCCAACTCGATCAAATCCGACTCGATGTCGTGCACTCACCAAATGAGGAACAATGAACATTAACTGGCACACTTCACGGAATTCACAACCGCCCAGGAATCGTAATATCAACATGAAATCCGGCGAAGTGGTCTGTCATTGAATGAAATCCTTCACTCGCATGACAAATTCCTGCACATTGGATGAGTAGTTTGGATAGGCGAGTTTCAACTGGTCGGGATTCTGCGCATAGACAAGGACCACGTTGTCGAACAGAGTCGACTCATTGGCCTTACTGGCGTTTTCGGCATTCTGATATGCGCGGATTGCAGTATCAAGTGCACCCGCAGAAAACACGCTCATGTTGAGGATTTGCTCGGCACGAGAGAACTCCAGCAGATACAGTCCTGCCCCTTCAGTATGCACTTTCTCGGACCACGGCACCGGAAAAACCGTGTCGCTTGATGCTTCAAGGTCATCCAACAATGCCATGAAACCGGGTGTTGAACGGATTGTCTTGGCAATTGTGTCTCTGTCCATGCCTTCGAACCCTGCCGGTATCGATGTCCCCTCCTCTATTGCAAAGGCTGTGGATGCAATACGGAGGAAGTCGCGCATGCGTTTCTCTGTTTCGGAGAGACTCTCCTCAGGCTTTGGCGTCTTGAGATCGAGACTGTATATTTCTCCGGTGGCTTCAACAGTCGTCGCCCAGTAGTGCTGAAGCTTTGTACGAATCTGTATCTCAACACGGTAGAGAAGAGGGTTCTTTCCTTCACCGGCGTGGATTTGAACGACATCGTGGTAGCTGCGATAGCCACTGGATTCCGGACGATCGATATAGTTCTTAGGTTGCTTGGCGTTCGGGAATAAGTCATGCATCCGCTGGCAAGCATCCTCCAGCTGACGCATGTCATCGACGATGAGCCTGCAACCGCCAATGTCATCAATGGCACCAAGCTCGAAGGCATTTCCGTGACGTTTCAGCTTGGATAGGATTGACGGCTGACGCTTTAATCGATATGTCGCCACGCTGCCTGGAAATTCCTTGGAAATCTTGAGAAGACGCCGGAAGCTCTCCTGGGTCGGAACAATGTGCTGCTCCCTCCACTGGAGCATGACTGCCAGCGCGTTCTGATACTCTTGCGACTCCGGTGAGCAGTCGCGCAAAGCGTTTCCCGCAACTGTCGCTTTCCTGCGACTTACGTCCATCTTCACCTCCGGCTCAACAACTTGCCTTGTCCATTTCCACGCGTATCATGGATGTCTCAAAGATTCCGGATAATGGCAATCGTAACGCACCGCAGAAAACATTACAGAGGACAACATCGCAGAGAAAAGCATCAGAGGGGAGGGTGGCATGACAACGATAACCGATGTCGCAGCATACATACTCCAGAACAACGGCACGATGAGCACCATGAAGCTCGAGAAACTGTGTTTCTATTCCCAAGCCCAATCATTATCGAAACGCGGCATTCCACTTTTTGACGAAGACTTCCAGGCATGGCGTAATGGGCCTGTGTCGCCGACACTGTTCAATCTTCACCGTCATCTGTTCCTCATCCACGCTGGCGAGCTTGACCCGTTCCTTCCTGATGGCGCACCACGCCTGACGGACGAGGAGAAAACGCTTATCGACATGGTATGCGGGCAGCTCGCGTCAAAGACCGGCAATCAGCTTAGCGAGCGCACACACGCTGAGACACCTTGGCGGGACGCACGTGCCGGGCTTTCGCCGGCCGACCCCTGCAATCGGACAATCGGCAAGGATTCCATCGCGCGATTCTATGCAGCAAACCCTGTCGTCCGATAGGGTGCGGTATAACGCCATTCATGCCTGGCGCAACGCATTCATGTCCGGCACATCAATGACCGGTGCATTATGCTGAAAACGCTGAAAGCCGGTGGAACGACAGAAACCACGAGAGTACCTGCCCATGGTGTGACTGGGTAGTCGCACCACGTCAAAGTATCAGCCACCACAACCAAATTTCATGGCATATCCGGCTGTTGTGCGACCAATCAATCACACGGCGGGCGGATAGCAGACGCTGATGCCAAATCCCGCAACGTATTGGCCCGTCGTGCGACTGGGTAATCACACCGCGGACAGATATCGAAACAAAGCAAGAGAATTCCCTAGGCAACCCGCCCGCCGTGCGACCGGCCAGTTACACCACGGACAGATAGAAGACAATCAAACAGAATCCTCCGACGCATCTGCCTGCCGCGTAACCCAGCAGTCGCACAACAGGCAAATAGCGAGCGCCGGAACCGGATTCCACGATGCATCTGCCAACCATGCGACTTGGCAATCGCACCGCAGACAGATAGCGGCCATCCAAGCGGGATTCCGCCACAAAACTACCCGCCGTGCGACTGGGCAGTCGCACAACAGGCAAATACCAGCCGCCGGGCCCAGACCTCGCAACGCACTCGTCCGTGGTGCGACCGATCAGTCACACCACGGACCGATAGCGAGCGCCCGAGCGGGATTCCGCCACAAAACTGCCCGCCGTGCGACTGGGCAATCGCACCACAGGCAGATAGCAGCCACCCCATGCGGAATCCCGCCACAAAACTGCCCGTCGTGCGATCAGTCAATCACACGACGGGCAGACACCAAGCAGAGAAAGAAGGAACCGGGGGCGTATCCCGCCGCCGTGCGACTAGCGAGTCACACAGCAGGCAAATACCAACCCCGAAGCCCGACTCCCCCTACTCGCGGTCGAGCAGCGCGGTCAGCGCCCACAGGATCGACACCACATCAATCGCCTCCTGCAGGAACGCGCCGACAACCGCGGGAATCAGGTTGAATGCGGCACACACCATGCCGACAATCGCCAGCGACAAACCAGCGACTACCGCCTGCAGCATGACACGCTTGGTCCGGCGCGCAATCGCAATCGCCTTCGGCACGCACGCGATGTCATCGTTCATGATGACCACTTGCGCGGATTCCGAGGCGGCGGTCGTCGTACCGTCGGTCATCGCCATGCCGATATCGGCGGCCGCAAGCACCGGGGCATCGTTCACGCCATCGCCGACCATCATCGACACCGGGCGCGTGGTCGATTCGCCGACCAGCTTCTGGATGATCCGATCCCACCACGGCTGCGGGGCGACCTTGTCCTGGGCGGCGGAACGCACCGTATTCACCTTGTCTTCCGGCAGCAGCTCGGAATGCACATCGGTGATGCCGACCTCGTCGGCGATAATGCGAGCGCTGGGCTCCTTGTCGCCGGTCACCATCGTCAAATGCTCTACGCCCAGTTCACGCAGGCGTTGCAACGATTCCTTCGCATTCGGTCGCGGAATGTCCTTCATCACAATACGGGCGGCGAGCTTGCCGTTGATTGCCACATAGGTGGCCATTTCGTCAGGCGCGAGACCGCCGAAGCGGCTGTCCGGGAAGAAGTCTAGCGGTGTGGCGGATTGCGGCTGCAGCCCGGCATTCACCTGGGACTGCGTGACATACGCGAAACGACCGACACTCACGTTCAGCCCGTTGACCTTGCCGGAAATACCCTTGCCGGCATCCTCATGGATGTCCTTGACAACCGGGTAATCACCGCGACGATGCCCCGGATCGGTTGCAGGTTGCGCGCAATTGCGGTTGCCCTTGTCGAAGCGGTCATGCAGACGGTCGAGCGCGGCGGCACCCGCCTTCACGATACCTTTCGCGAGAATATGCACGGAGTAGGTTTCCACAACCCCGGCGAGCATGAGGATATGGTCCTTGTCGATACGGGCGCGGGCAGTTTCGGCTCCAGCTGCGGCCTCAGTGTTCTCTGCACCGGCGGCGACCGTACCGGATTCGGTGACGCGCATCGGGATGCCAGCACCCGCATCCGGCAGCAAATCAACGCGCACGACCTGTGGCTGTTTGACCGTCAGCGTGCCGGTCTTATCGAAGAAGATATGCGAAACGCGGCCAAGATTTTCCAGGATTTCCTGCGCTTTGATCAGGATCCCGGCCTTCGCCAGGCGTCCGGTACCCGCCATGTACGCGACCGGGGCTGCAATCAGCAACGGACATGGTGTGGCGAGCACGAGCACCTGCGCGAACCGCGTCGGCACACCGGACACGCCCCACGCCACGCACGCGATTACCAGTGAAATCACCGTGAACGGCACGGCCAGAATATCCGCGGTCTTGACGACGGTCGCGCGGGAATTTTGCGCGGACGAGACGAGCTCAAGGATGCGCTGATACTGCGAATCATGCGACAACTGGGTGGCACGCATCGTGAATGCGGTCGAGCCGTTGACCGCGCCGGACATGACGCGGGCGCCTGCGAACACCTCGCGGGGCACCGGCTCGCCGTTGATATTGCTCAGGTCGAGAGTCGCCTGGCCGCTCATCAGCACGCCGTCGACGGGGACGGTTTCGCCGGGGAGCACAGTCAGCACGTCATCCAGTTTGACTTCCTCGACCGGGATGGTGCGGAAATGCATGTTGCCGTTGGATGCCGCGGAATCGGCCGGATTCTCCACGGTTTTCGCCGAATCAGCGTTGCCGGGTGCAGAAGTGTCGGGTTCGGAGCCACCGGACGCCGCGCTTGATACCACGCTACCGGACGCCGCGCTATCGGACGCCGAATCGCCGGCTGTGGCACTGCTCACGTCTGCGGTCTTATGGAAGCCTTCCTCACTGCGCTGCGTCTTGCCGGCCGCGGAACCGACACCCGGCAACGTGGCAATATGCGCGGTCTGCGGGGCCGCCTTGATTAGCGCGGTCAAGTTGCTTTCCGCCTTGGATTGCGCGTATTCCTCAATCGCTTCGCCGCTCCAGACCATGAGCACGACGGTCCAGGCAGCCCAGTATTCGCCCACGGCGACCGTGGACAGAATCGCGATTACCGCGAGGATATCAACGCCTACATGCCCGTGCCGTAAATCGTCGACCATGCCGATAATCGTGTCCACGACGGTATACGCGACCAGCGCAATGATGAAGTATTGGCCCAGTGACGGGTCGAGGGAGCCGAGAGAATGGCCCCAAGGGCGGAAGCTCCACAGCAGCGCAATCGGTAATGCGCTGATGATGGTGATGGGTAGGAGCGGTACTCGCTTGCAAAGATCGATGATGCGTTTCATCGTTTCTCCTTACGCTCGTATACGGGGCCGGACGCAAGGTGATTGCATCCGGTTCTGCAATCACGCCTTGTTAACCCACCGACTGCGTTGTTGGTGCCGGGACTTGGGATCCCGGAACAAGCGCCTCCGATACACGGCGTAAAGATGACATATTCAGTTATTGGGGTTCAGTTATGGGGTTCAGTTATTGTTGACCGCGCATGTGCGCGACTTCTGCCATCGTATCAGCTTGCGGGCGACGCTATGGGCAGGCGCGGATGGCGTGTCGTGTTGGATCTTTATCGCCTATCGTCGTCTATCGGCACGGATTGCCGGTCAAGGATTGCCTGGCACGGGAACGCGGAGCCGGTCGTTCTGCATGGTCGTTTGCGGTAAGCCGCCCGACGCGAGTCTCCCGACGCCGGACGCCAAAGGATGACATTACCGATTGTCCGACAAGGGATCGTCCGACAAGGGATTGTCCGACGCGGGATGGTCCAATACGGGATCGTCCGGCGCGGATTTTCTCCCGCGAGCGAACGGCTCTCAGACAATTCGCAGAGAAACACGGGCGTGTTCAATGACTTGCCCGTTACAGTACAAGGTATCAGCGGACAGCCGCTGACCGGGTGCAAACCCGATAATTCAATCCCTTCTCTTCTTCTCTCTGACCCGGCGGTTTCTCTTCTCCCCCGCCGGGTTTCTCTTTTCTCGGCAGATTTCTCTTCTCCCGCCAGGGTTTTCCTTTCGGGTTATAGGGGTTATATCAGTCAACATACGTGTCCGGTGGTGGGGCGTGTGGGAGCCCGGAGCATTGCATTGGTCTCCGCGCGCATCCTGCATGCCGTGACATGCGCGACTGATCAAATCTCGCCGGAAAGTGGCGCTCCGGGCTGCGTTCTGTGGCTTTGCGTATGCCGGGACATACGTCATCTAGCATTACGGCCCCACGGCAGAGCGGAACACCCATCGCCCGGTACGCAACGCATGTCCGGGCATACACAAACCGACATTTCGGCACCAAAACAGGGCGGGACGCCAGCAGCCCGGCACGCAACGCATGTCCGGGCATACACAAACCGTCTACGCCAAAAGCCCGGTTTGCGTCACCAGTTTGTGAAACATCACAAACTATCTACGCCAAGAACCCCGCCAGCGTAACCAGTTTGAGCAAGTACACAAACTGTCTACGCCAAAAGCCCAGTCAGCGTAACCGGTTTGTATCGCACCACAAACTGTCTACGCCAAGGGCCTGATTAGCGTAGACGGTTTGCGAGGAAGGGGCGGGGTCCGCGGCCGTGACTGCGTACCATCGGACGCAGGCTCAGACGCTCAACCGCCCGCACCCAACCTGCCCGCACTCAGGTCACTCGCCCGCAGGCACCACCGTGGTGACCACACCGGCGCGACGCCCAGCTTCGGCCCGCACTCAGGTCACTCGCCCGCGGGCGCGAGGGTGGTGACCATGTATCGCATCAGGTCGGAACGGCTGATTACACCGACCACCTGCTTGCCATCAGCACCACCGGTCACCGGCAGTTTCTTGATGCGGTTGCCGGCAAGCATCTCGCACACGCGGCGAATCGTGGCGTGCACATTCACAGTGACCACGCGATGCGTGCAGATCTCCATCACGTTGATATCACGCAAGCCAGCGACACGCTGCGTGAACTTGTCACCTTGCACCCACAACGCGTAAACGTACGCCATAGACGCCTTGTCGTCAGTATCGCCAATCAGCGTGCGCATGATATCGCCATCCGTCACAAAACCGACCGCATGGTTGTCATCGCCGAGCACTGGAATCCCGGTCGTACCGTTGTTCACCATCACCACGAGCGCATCGTAGGCGCTGGCGGTTGCGGTGACCGAGTAGACGTCACGCTTCATCGCATCAGCCAAGGACGGCTCGTCGGCATGCTCAAGATCCTGCGGCTTCTGCGACTCACCGGCAGCGGCACGCACACGCGCCTTCGCTTCCACGCGCGCCATCGCAAGCGCCGCCAGGAAGCCCAGCACGTCCACCACGAACGCGACGCGGCAAGCCATATCGAAGCCAGCAGCAGCGCCGACCGCCGCAGACTGTCCGGAAGCCTCGCGAGAGGCCGACACCGCGGACAGAATCCCCACGAACACCGACGAACCCACGCATCCGGCGATCTGGAAGGTCGTGGACACAATCGTCACGCCATGCGGATACAGCCGCCGGTCAAGGCTGGACAGCGCGTAAGACTGCGACGGACCCATGACACACGAGCATCCGGCGATCGCAGGCGCATACAGCAGAACGATTCGCAGGCTGGTCGTCGAACGTCCCGTGAACGACAGCGCGAGCACGAAGCAGGCGATAATCGCCATGCCGATGCTCACCAGCCAGCCCACGCCGAACCGGTCGAAAATCTTACCCGCCACCGGCGCAAGCACGCAGGACACTAGGCATGCGGGCAGCAGGGTGAGCGCCGCCTGCAACGGGGAGAAGCCCAGCGCGCTTTCCATGAACATCGGCAGCAGGATATTCATCGAGAAAATCGTCATCAGCGCGGCCACCACCAGCAGTACGCCCAGCACGAACGCGCGGTTTCCGAAGGGTTCCAGATTCAGGAAAGGCTCCGGGATACGACGCTGACGCACCACGAACGCGACCAACGCCGCCACGCCGATCACCAGCGCGATGACAGCGGCGACCGTCTGGCCGGAGAACACCGTGGACACGCCATACAGCAAGCCGATTAAGCCGATTGCGGCGAGCGCCACCGACAGCGCATCCATATGCGGGTGTGTCAGCTGCGCGATATCGCCAATCCACAGGATCGAGCACACCAGGCAGATTGCGGACAAGGTGGCAAGCGCGAAGAACAGGACATGCCATGTGCCGTGAGCGAGCAGCACGCCCGCGGCAATCGGGCCGAACGCCGGACCGAATGTGGTCATCGCGCCGATCAAGCCCATATACACGCCGATTTTGTTCTTAGGCGCGACGGCGAGCGTCAAATTCATGCCGATCGGCACAATCATGCCGGTGCCGAGCGCCTGCAGCACACGCGCGGCGACAAGCACCGCGAAATTCGGGGCGAAACCGCCGACGATGCTGCCCGCGAACAGCAGGATAAGGGACAGCGCCATCAGACGTGACGTGCGGATTTTCTTGTACAGGAATCCGGCGACCGGGACCATCACGGCGGCGGCGAGCATGTACGCCGTCGTCACCCATTGCACGGTGCCGGCGTTCACCGACAGGTCCCGCATGATGGGGTTCAATGCCACGTTAAGGAATGTTTCGTTGAATGTGGCAAGGAATGTGGCGAATCCTGCCACGAAAAGAACACGGCCAGGTTTGATGGTCGAAGTCACGGTTGTCCTTTCATCTCGTTCAGCTGTTGTCGCTGGAGTCTCTCGTTGGTTGTTGCGGTTTGCGCAGTTACGACGTAATCCCCGGTGTTGCGCGCGTTGCCGCCGCGTTTGGCGCTGATGTGCCCCGACGCGGCCCCTGGGTTTGTGCACATTGCCGCCGCGATTAATACGTTCGAGACGCGCAAGACGCTCGAGACGTTCGCCGTGTACGCCGCGTATGCCGTATGCGGTGCCGTTGCGTACTGGTGCCGCCGCGCGGGGATGTGCCGTGCGGGAATGTGCCGTGCGGGGAGGCTGCTGCACAGGAATGCTGCACAGGGATGCTGCCGTAACAGGCGTGAATGCAGACAGCGAGGCCCGGACCGGGTGATCCCGAATCCGTTGATTTTCCTCGATATGCCTGCGAACGAAATGCGTGAGCCGCATTGATGAAAGGCGAAATCTACAAAAATAGCCGCAGTGTCTCATGACACGCATCGTTCAACATAACCGAAAATCCGCGGCTTCGTAAGCGGGCGGGCGTGTCGGGCTGGCGGCGTGGCGGGCAGCGGGAAACAGACAAGCACGGAAGCGGAAGAAGCGGAGTGTGAGCGAATTCTCACACGATGACGGCACCATCCGCCCAGGCACCAGCCCGGCACCACGAAACCGGCAACTGTGTGAGCCAATCCTCACAAAGTCACCTCCCACCCAGCAACATCAGCGAATTCCAACCGCGTCAACCCCCAATGTGTGAGCCAATCCTCACACGATGACGTCACCATCCACCCACACACCGGTCCGGCATCACGAAACCGGCCACCGTGTGAGCCGATCCTCACAAAACCACCCGTCAACCCGCCAAACCGACCAAACCCAGCCGCGCCAGACCCCACCGTGTGAGCCAATCCTCACAAAGTCACCTCCCACCCAGTAGCATCAGCGAATTCCAGTCGTCCCCACCTCACACCCAACCAATCCAATCGCGAATTGGCTGGGTCACAAAATCGCGGATTGGATCGATTTCGTAATGGATTTCAAACAATCAGCCCGCCATAATGATGCGTAATCACTCATGACGGGCGAGAAAACCGCGGAAAATCGCAGATTCGCAACACTCGCAACACTCGCGAGCATTCGACCACGCGACACCGGCGGCAGCCTCCACCCGTCCGAACCGGAAAGGATTGACATGGCCGAAGAAAACCGTGCGGAACTCAACAGGAACCTCGCCCAGATGCTCAAGGGCGGCGTCATCATGGACGTCACCACCCCGGAACAGGCGAAAATCGCCCAGGATGCCGGCGCATGCGCGGTCATGGCGCTCGAGCGCATCCCCGCGGACATCCGTGCGGCGGGCGGTGTAAGCCGTATGAGCGACCCGGCCATGATCAAGGGCATCCAGGAAGCCGTCACCATCCCGGTCATGGCGAAGGTGCGTATCGGGCATATCGCCGAGGCGCGCATTCTGCAGGCCATCGACATCGATTACATCGACGAGTCCGAGGTCCTATCCCCCGCCGACGACGTTTACCACATCGACAAGACCCAGTTCAAAGTGCCGTTCGTGTGCGGCGCGAAGAACCTGGGCGAGGCGTTGCGCCGCATCGCCGAGGGTGCCGCGATGATCCGCACCAAGGGCGAGCCCGGCACCGGCGATGTCATCCAGGCCGTGCGCCACATGCGCACGATGAACCGGCAAATCCACGAACTGCAGGCGCTGCGCGACGACGAGATCTTCGAAGCCGCCAAGAAGCTGGAAGTTCCCTACGACCTGGCCAAGTACGTGCACGACAACGGCCGTCTGCCCGTCGTGAACTTCGCCGCCGGCGGCGTGGCGACCCCGGCCGACGCGGCACTCATGATGGAGCTGGGCGCCGAAGGCGTGTTCGTCGGCTCCGGCATCTTCAAGTCCGGCGACCCGGCCAAGCGTGCCGCCGCCATCGTGCAGGCGACCGCCAACTGGCAGGACGCGGATCTGCTCGCCCGCCTGAGCGAAAACCTGGGCGAGGCCATGGTCGGCATCAACGAGGACGAGATCAAGACCATCATGGCCGCAAGGGGCGAGTGACATGGTCGTAGCGGTCCAGTACATCGAAAAGGAGCAGGGCGGCGACCAGACGCACGACGTCACCGGTATCCTCGCCGTCCAAGGGGCGTTCGCCGAACATGCGGCGACCCTTGACAAGCTGGGTGCGTCCTGGCGTCTGCTCAGGGCGGCCGAGGATTTCGACGACTCCATCAGCCGCGTGATCCTGCCCGGCGGGGAAAGCACCACGCAAGGCAAGCTGCTGCATTCGACCGGGTTGTTCGAACCGATCAAACAGCATATCGACGCGGGAAAGCCGGTGCTCGGAACATGCGCGGGCATGATTCTGCTCGCCAGCAAGCTCGACAACGACGACAACGTCTACTTCGGCGAGCTTGATGCGGTTGTGCATCGCAATGCGTACGGGCGGCAGCTGGGCAGCTTCCAGACGGTCGGCTCGTTCGGCGACATCCACGATTTGCCGCTCGTGTTCATCCGCGGGCCGTATGTCGCGCATGTTGGGCCGAAAGCCACCGTCGAGACGGAGGTGGACGGGCATGTGGTCGGTCTGCGGCAGGGGAACATTCTCGCCACCGCGTTCCACCCGGAACTTACCGACGACACGCGCGTGCACGAGCTGTTCCTGTCGCTGTAGGGCTGCGGGGCGCGGCGAATAGTGCCAGCAGGGCAATCGGGGCAGGAACCGGGAGTTGCGACGTCGTCTCCCGGTTCCTGTCATGTCACGTCGGCAGAATCACGGATTGAGGTGCGCATCTTGCGCGACATCACGCACAAACCGCCACGCTGTCACTCCGCGGCCCCGCCATCGGACGCGTCATCGCGGCCAGCGTCCCCGGCACCGGCCGCACCAGTTGCACCAAGGGCGGCAGCCGCGTCAAGCGCCGCATCCACATCATCGTTCCCGGCATCAGCCGCCCGTCGCGCGGTATCCACCGCCTCCCGGGTTTCGGCCTCGCCACGCGCTGCAGCGTCCCGAATTCCCGCAATCAGCGTCTCGCCGGCCTGCAGCCCGCCCATGGCAAGCCGTTCGAAATCCGCGGCCGCCTGGTCAATCATCCTCTCGACAGGCTCGGCTTTCGCTGTCAGTTCGAGCTTCGCGCCTTTGCGCGTGAGGCTGGAGTCCACGTATCCCTTCAGCGCCAGAGTTTCTGCCAACCGTGTCGCCGACACGCGTCCGGCGTCGAGATAATCCTGCAACGCCTTGAAATCAGCGGTATCACCGCCGTAGTGCAGGAACACGATGACCCGCACTTCGCCCAGATCCATACCGAACTGCGTGGCAATACGTTCCAAATACCTGTCCAGTATCCGAGACGCAAGATGTGCCGCGATGAACGGATTGTCACGCATGCCATCGGGCATAATCAGCGGAAGCCGTTCCTCGCCAAGCCGCTTGGTGCTGGGCAGAGCGGGATTCGCCGAACCGTCCGACGCCCACGCGATCAGATACCGGTAGACGCTGGCCCGCTTGCGCGCGAACGTATCCTCGTCGTACACCTGGCGGAAGAACTCGGTGTAATAGTCGAACACATAGCGCTTGATCCGCACGGTTTCCGAGAGCTTCATCGCGTGGTTCACCAGCGACCCCTCGGTTTTCACGTAGTAGTACATCGGCACGTGAATCGGGTACACGCTCGCCGCATACACCATGTAGTCGAGGTTGAAAATGAAATCCTCACACCAGCTGACACTCGTGTCCATACTCACCCGATGGTCGCGGATGATGTCACGCCGGTACAGTTTGTTCCACAACACCCCGAAGTAGAAATCCGCGGGATCCTTGAGCAGTTCGTCCGCGTACTCCTCGCGCGAAATCACGCGGTCGATGCCCGTCAGCCCGCCCTTGCGGGACGTGCCCTCGCCGACCACACGGTAGAAATCGGCGATGACCATGTCAGCCCTGCTGTGTTCCGCGGCGCGCACCAGCAGTTTGGTGGCGTCTTCGGTGATCCAGTCGTCCGCGTCGAGGAACTGGATATAGGTGCCGCGGGCGAGCGCCATGCCCTGGTTGCGCGTGTCGGACACGCCGCTGTTGGGCTTGTGGATGACGCGGACGCGCGGGTCTTTGGCGGCATATTCGTCGAGGATCGCGGGCGAATCATCATGGCTGCCGTCGTCAAGCGCAATGAGCTCGAAATCGCGGTATTCCTGTCCGAGGATGCTGTCGATGCAGCGTCGCAGCGCGGCGGCGGCGTTGTAGACCGGCACGATGATGCTGACGGTTGGGGCGTGCGAGCTCACAACAGCCGTGGACGTTTCATCCGCACCTATGACCTGAAGCCCGCCATCGGCTTGCGTTTCACCACATTGTCCTGCCTGTTGTTCCATATCCTGCCCGCCTTCGGCCAGCATCGCCGGCTTGCTGAGTTTCGTCAATCGCTGATATCGCCTATTATCGCGCGTTTTCGCGACGCCCCATGTATTACAGTGAGGGAAAAAGACGGGAGCCTGCGATGAAGCGATTACCTCTGCAACGGTTGTCTCCGCCTCGGCGCGCCACTACCGCGGATACAGGTGCCGAGCCTGGTGGCCTCGCCCCGATCCGCGGCGTGAACCTCGGCAACTGGCTGGTCCTGGAGAAGTGGATGGAGCCGGCATTGTTCGAAGGCTACCGGGCCGAAGACGAGGACACGCTCGCGACGGTCGCCCCGAAAGGCCAACTCGCACAACGCATCCGGCATCATCGCGACACGTATATCACCGAACAGGATTTCCGTGAGATCGCCGCCTGCGGCATGAACCTGGTGCGTCTGCCGGTGCCGTACACCGTGTTCGAGTCCGAGCCGCCGCTGGGTGGCGCGTGGCGCTACGTGGACAAGGCGATGGCGTGGGCGCGCACGTATCATCTGCGCGTGCTGCTCGACCTGCATACCGCGCCGGGCGGGCAGAACGGCTTCGACAGTTCCGGACTGATCGGCGCAGTCACGTGGCATAAGAAACCGCAGAACGTGGAGAAAGCCATCACCGTGCTGGAAGGACTCGCCCACCGCTACGGGCATGATCCAGCCCTGTTCGGCATCGAAGTCATCAACGAGCCGGTCAGCTGGCCGGTGTTCTTCTCCAACCGCAAGAAACTGGTGGCGCGCAACCCGAAAGACAAACGGTATTCCAGCTACGTGCCGATGAGTTTCCTGCGGCAGTATTACCGCGCGACCTACAAGCGATTGCGGCGCTACCTGCCGGACGACAAGGCGATCGTGTTCCACGACGGATTCCGGTTCGGTCTGTGGCGGGACTTCTTCAAACGCAACCAGATGACGAACGTGTACGTGGACGCGCACGTGTACTTGTCGGCGGCCGAGCGGATCGCCCGGGTGCACAGCCCGTGGGCGTACCGGCTGTTCCTGCGCTGGCAGCGGCGGCGGATCCGCAGCATGCAGCGCGTGGTGCCGGTACTGGTCGGCGAATGGTGTGTGGAGAACGAGTGGGCGAAGAACCTCGACCCCGGGGAAATGGACCTTGACCAGTTCGATGACGCGCAACGCCGCCGGTTCGCGCATGTCACGCGCATGCAGCTCGACTGTTTCGGGCAGGCCGCGGGGTGGATGTACTGGTCGTGGAAACTGGAGCCGTCGCCGCACACCGCGCCCGACGCGCTGTGGAAGGAATGCTGGGATTTCCGGCGGTGCCTGATGCACGGGTGGCTGCCGGATATGGCGGCGCAGGGCGACGGGGAGTGAGCGGACGGACGCGGGACCTGCCAACAACCTGCCGCCGTGCAACCGGATAATCACACGACAGGCAGATAGCGAGACGACAGGAGCCGAAACCGTCAGTAGCCCTCTGCTGTGCGACTGGACAGTCACACGACAGGCAGATAGGCAGCTGGTCAAGACACGATTCGCCGGTATCTGCCCGCGGTGCGACCGGATAATCACACCGCAGAACGATACCGACACAACCAAGACCAGACCAGTACAAACCAGCCCGCTGTGCGACTGCACAATCACACGACAGGCAGATAGGTGGCCAGTCAGGGCACAACCCGCCGACACCCGGCCGCCATGCAACCAACCAATCACGCCACGGACCGATAACGAGACAGTCTTGACCGGAACCTCCAGCACTAGGCCGCCATGCGACACACCAGTCACACCGCAGACAGATATCAAGACGCGGAAAGCCCCGCGCACCGGTATCGTCACACCGTGCGACCCGTCAGTCACACAGCGGGCCGATTCACAACAACACCTGCCGCCAACCATCCTCCCATCATCCACCTGTCACCCCAACTGTCCACCCACCGCCCACTCGGCACCGCGCACGGTCAGTCCCAGCTAGAATGTCGCGCAAGACATCACGCCGGAAACTGAAAGCCCAAACCAACAAACCAACAACCACAAGCTAACAGCCGGAGGAAGGAGGGCCGCCGCCGCATGCCAATCACACTGAACCGCCACAGCAGCGTCCCGCTGTACCGGCAACTGGTCAACGCCCTGCGCGAAGACATCGTCTCCGGCGCGCTCGCCGCGAACTACAAGCTCCCGCCCGAACGCGAGCTCGCCGAACGGCTCGGCGTCAACCGCGCGACCGTCCTGCAGGCCTACCAACAACTGAAATCAGAAGGCCTGATCGCCTCGCACGTGGGGCGCGGCACTTTCGTGTGCGCGAGCGATGACCGGCAAGGCGGCGCGCCACCCTGGCAGATCCTGTTCAGCGATTATTCGAACCGATTCACCTATCATGACATCGCCGCCGCCGACCAGGCGCAGCAGGCGCCCGACGCCATCGATTTCGCGACAGGCTCGCAGAATCCTGCGGATATCCCCGACGATCTGTTGCGCAGCGTCAGCATCCGCGCGTTCGAATCGGCGGATTTCCACACCACACAGGAGTCCCCCATCGAAGGTTTTCCCCAGCTGCGTGAACTACTCGCCGACCATATGACACAACGCGGCGTGCGCTGCGACGCCGATAACGTGATGGTGCTGTCCGGCGCTGAACAGGGGCTGGACCTGTGCGTGCGCGCATTCGTGAACCCCGGCGACTGCGTGCTGGTCGAACAATCCACGTTTTTCCCCGCATTGCAGGCCTTCCGGTCCGCGGACGCGCGGGTGATCGGCGTGCCGATCGACGAGCACGGCATGCGCACCGACCTGCTCGACGGGTATTGCAAACGATTCCACCCGAAACTGATCTTCACCATTCCGACCTTCCAGAACCCGAGCGGCGCGACCATGCCGTTGCGTCGCCGGCGCGAACTCGTCGAAACCGCGATGCGCTACCAATGCCTGGTCATCGAGGACGACCCATACGGCGAACTGTGCTACAGCGGACATCTCGCCGGAACAATGGATACGGGTGACCGTAGCAGGATCGACAGCATTGGTCATGGTGGTGTCAGTCATGTCGGCGACATCAGTGACATGGGAAACAGCGGCGATGCGAGTGGCGCCGGCGATGCGAGTGGCGCACCTTCCCAGCGCCCCCGCGAGCTGACTCCGCTCAAAGGCATGGAGAACGCGGGCTACGTGATCTACCTGTCAACGTTTTCAAAGACAGTGACACCAGGGCTGCGAACCGGCTGGCTGGTGGCCGACAGCCATGTCATCGCCCGAATCGCGGCACTGCGGCGGATGATCGACCAGCATACGAGCTCGTCATCGCAACTGATCTGCATGGAGCTGCTCAGCAGCGGGCGTATCAGCCGGCATATCGGGCGATTGCGCAAAATCTACGGGCATCGGCGTGACCTGATGCTTGATGCCTTGCGACAGTACGCACCGGACGGGATGCGCTGGAGCACGCCGTTGGGTGGCTACTACCTGTGGGCGCGGCTACCGGACGGCCTGCGCGCCGCGCGATTGCTGGATGACGCCCGGCATGCGGGCGTGACGTTCATGCCCGGCGACATGTTCGCGGTTGACGAGGACGACAGCAGTCATATCCGGCTGAATTTTGTACGGCCTGATTCTCGGCAGATCGCGCCGGGGATTCGGTTACTGTGCGACACGATCGCCGAGGCGGCGCAGAGCGCGGATGAACGCGGCGGCGAGCGCTAGACGCCGGGACATTGACCTGACGGGCCAGACTAGGCTGCGACCAATCATGTCTGACTGCCGACGTCACAACGGTCGCAACGCGATAGTCACAGCTACGATGGCCGTCACCGCGGCAGTCACCACCGCGACAGCCGACAAGCCGGGTGGCAGTGCTTGACTTCAACAGCCTGCGATCCGCCATTTACGTATGCCGGGACATACGCAAACCGACGGACCTACCAGTCCAGGCCGTAGGCTCTCCGACATCTGTCGCCTTGCGCATACCGGGACACACGCAACCGAACGTATCCCGCACCCTGTCCGCCGAACCAGGGACATCGGATGACTTTCGCATGCCAAGACATACGCAACCCGGCGGACGCATCGGCCAAACTCAGATACCAGCCAATTCTGACGACTTACGTATGGCAGAACATACGCGACAGGACATATCACCGCCATCAGTCCGCAGACTCCTCGATACCGTCATCTTGCGCATGCCGGGACACACGCAACCGACGATATAGACGGCGGGCGACGCACCACCGATATGCATCCGGGCAATTCCGCATGCCAAGGCATACATGGCAGGTGGTATCGCAGCGCCCAGCCACTGCGCTGTCGTGCGTTTGGCGGTCTACGTATGTCTTGGCATACGCACAATCGATGTCGCCGCCCACCGCGTGAGCAGTATGACAGTTATGTGTGAGCGACTCCTCACACGGACACGCCCAGGGTCATCACACCGGCCCAATCCAGTCATAGCGGCACCGGTTGCGTGAGCCAATCCTCACAAAGACACCCCTCACGACAGCAAACTGACGGATTCCGGCCGTTCCAACCGCCACCATGTGAGCGACTCCTCACACAGACACCCTCAGGTCCGCCGAATCGGGCAGATTCAGCCAGCCCAACCGCGTCAGTGTGAGCGGCCCCTCACAAAGTCACCCGTCAGCACAACAAAACAGCTGATTCCGGCCGGTCAGATGGCCATCGTGCGAGCGAATCCTCACAAAGAGGGAATCCGTCTCGCTCGCGGCCACCCGTGACCGGCCACAGCACCCGCGCTCACAGCAGTTCGGTCGCGGAGTCCACGCTCGTCGTCGCGGTGAACAGCGTCCGCCCGTCGCGCACGGATCGTAGCACGTCGCAGCGCTCGTACACGGCGTTGAACACACTGTCCGCGTCCAGCACCACGAAGTTCGCGGGCTTGCCGACTTCCACGCCGTACGAGTCACGCATGCCGAGCGTGGTCGCGCCGTTGACGGTGAGGAACTTCATCGCGTCATCGATTTCGGGGAAGCTCATCATCTGGGCCACATGCAGCACGTAGTCGAGGATGATCATCATGTTGCCGTTGCCGAGCGGGTACCACGGGTCCTGCATGGAATCCTGACCGAGCGACACGTTGACACCGGCGTCGGTGAGTTCCTTGACGCGCGTGATGCCGCGGCGCTTGGGGAAGGTGTCCTGCCGGCCTTGCAGGTAGAGGTTTTCGGTCGGGGCGCACGCGAAGTTGATGTGCGCGGCCTTGAGCAGCTTGGTCAGGTGGAAGAAGTACGCGTTGTCGGCCGACCCCAGGGAGCATGTGTGGCTCGCTGTGGTGCGGGGGCCGATGCCCGCACGGTAGGCGAGCGCGCTGAGCAGCTCCACGTAGCGTGAGTTCGGGTCGTCGGTTTCGTCGCAGTGCACGTCGATGAGCTTGTCGTACTTGGATGCCAGCTCGACCACAGTGTGCATGGAGCGTTCGCCGAATTCGCGGCACTGTTCGAAATGCGGGATGCCGCCCACGCAGTCGGCGCCCATGCGCAGGCCTTCTTCCACAAGATCCGCGCCGCTCTCGCCGTTCGGCCCCTCGTAGGAGTACATGCCTTCCTGCGGGAAGGAGACGATCTGGATGGTCACCGTGTCTTTGAGCTCCTCCTTGAGTTCGAGGAGCGCTTTGAGCGAGGTGAGGTTCGGGTCGGTGACGTCCGCGTGGGAACGAATGTACTGGACGCCGTGACGCAGCTCCATACCGATGGCCTTGCGGGCGCGCGCCTTGATTTCGTCAACGGTGAGGTCGGATTTCGTATCGCTCCAGCGCTGGATGCCTTCGAACAGGGTGCCGCTTTCGTTGACGGCGCCGGGCTTGCGGGCGGTGAACACGTAGTCGAGGTGCAGGTGGGTGTCGCAGAACGGCGGGGTGACGAGTTTGCCGCCGAGATCCACGGTTTCCACGCCGGTCATGTCATAGCCTTGCGCGGGAAGGCTTGCGGCGAGGCCTTCGCCGATGGCGGCGAAACGGCCGTCTTCGACGAGGATGTCCTGGAGCGGGGCGGTCTGGGCGGCGGTGCTGCCGGGCTGTCCGGTGGCGATGTGGGCGTTGGTGAACAGGGTTCTGGTGGTCATGGTGTGCTCCTTCCTGCTGCCGTGCCGTCGTCTGCCGGTTTGCGCCGGCCGGTACGACGAATCGGGTTCGTAATGTATGTCGCCTATTGTGGGCGCGATGATGCGCGTTGCCGTAACGTGGAGGTGACGTCGCGAAGCCGAGAAATGGACAGTTTGTATGACGCTGACGATGCATGACGTGATGACGGACCCGATGTTCGCCCGTACCGATCCGACGATCGAGGCGGGAGAAGCGGACATGGGCGGCACGGTCCGTTGGGCGTACACGAATGAACGCTACGATATCGCGTCGTTCCTATCCGGCGGCGAACTGGTGATCATCGAGGGCAGTGCGCTGCTCGGCCATATGGGCGACGACGAGATTATCCGATATGTGGACACGCTTGTGGATGCCGGTGTGGCTGGCCTTGCCATCGAACTCGTGGAAGGCGTGCGCAGGGTGCCCAAGGCGATGATCGCGCGCGCGGACGAGCGCGGCCTGCCCGTCATCGGCATGCATCGGCGCATGCCGTTCATCGACTTGTGCCAGTCCATCAACACCTCGATTGTCAAGGATCAGCTGCTGGTGCAGGTGCGCACCGACACGCTCACCACGACGATGCGTACCCGGCTCGCCACGGCCCGTTCCGCGCAGGATGTCGCGAAAATCCTCAACGAGATTTTCGGCGAATCCGTGGCGATTTTCGATTCCGACGGTCTGGTAATCGCGCATTGCGGACCGTCGATTCGCCCGGCAGATGCCAATCATCCCGCGGAGCGGACGCTGGTGCTGGACGTGCGTAAAAACGGCGGTCCGCTCGCAAGTATCGAAATCACCCAGCGCAATCGTCTCGCAGACGGAAGGATTGCAGGCCAAGTTGATGAGGTAATCAGACAGGTGCTGCCCGCGTTCGTGCAGACGCAGCCCCGCAACGCGATGCTTGCCCACGTGCTGCAGGGGCCGGCGAACGGCTATCGGGCTGGCGAGCAGGAGGCCAACGATGCGGCCGCCATGCTGCAGGCGATTGGTTTGAATGACGTGAAACACCTGGTTCCGTTTGCTATCGGCATGGATTCGGTGTCGTCGTCAATCGACGCCGTCTCCCGGTGCCTGTCCGGCGATGGTGAGGAGGATACTTCAGACGAGGACACCGTCGCGGATGTGCTGGAGGGGAGCATGCTTTTCGGGTTGTATGCCGCGGCTGATGGCGGCGACAGCAAGGGGCCTGGTTCAGGCGCAGGATCCGGCTCGGACTTGGATACGGACACGAATCCTGGCTCGGCCTCAGATGCAAATCCGGGCCCTGCCCAAAGCGCCGGTACCGGCAAGGCCGGCAATCGCGGCGATACGGCGACACGACTCAAACGGCGGCTCGCAGATGTAGCCGCGCTGCCCGGAACATGGTGCATATACGGCAGGGCAGTGCCGAGCGTCGGTATGCTGCTTGATGAATGCGGCCTGCTCCAGTTCGCCGCGCACGATGCCGCGGCCATGCCCGGCACCGGTACAGTGACGAATCTGCTTGCCGCAGCGCCGAAACGCCTGCTCGGCATTGAACGTACGCGGGACGCCGCCAGCGCATTGCAGTCGCTGATGCTGGGGGACGCGCTACCGGATCAGGATCCGCTGATACGCACCTTGGAAGCCTGTTTTGATGTGGGAGGCAATATTTCCAAGGCGTGCGAACTACTGGGGATTCACCGTCAGACGCTGTATAACCGTCTGGCAAAAATCACCGGATTGACCGGCATCAGCAAAGAGGACTGCATGGCCTGGCCGTTGCTGCTATGCGCCGCGAAGCTCAAGGTCGCGGAACTCCAAGCTGCGGAACCGGCGGGCAGCAGGCAGCAACCGACGCGCTCCGCATGATGGCGAATCAGGGCAACGGGCATGAGCATAGCAACGCGCAATCACCGCACCAGCAATCGCCACACCAGCAATCGCCGGGAAGCCATGACAGCCACGAACCTGGCGATAGTCACGAACCTAGTAACCGACGCACACGCATCAGTCAAGGCGCCCAGCAAATCATCGGCCCGAATCAATCAGCACGCTTCACCCACGCTCAACAACTGGACAATTTGTCCATTTATCGCTCCGACACCGTAATCACCGGTTCACCATCGCGCAAATCATCCCGGCGATAGTACGAGGCAACGCAAGCATTCCGGCGGACCGCCCCATCGGGCATCACGCCGCACTCGAGAAAGGTCCTGTCATGAGCGCTGCCACGGAATACCAGGTGATGAGCACCTGGGAACGCCCACAAGACGACGAACAGCAGACAATGGTCCGTAAGGTCGCTGTCTCATCCTTCATGGGCAACTTCATCGAATGGTTCGATTACGCCTCCTATTCCTATTTCGCCACCGTCATCGCGACCGTATTCTTCCCGGCCTCGGATCGCACTGTCGCATTGATGCAGACTTTCGGCGTCTTCGCCTTGTCGTTCATTCTTCGTCCGATTGGAGCCCTGTTCTGGGGTTCTTTCGGGGATAAGCGCGGCCGCAAGAGCGCCCTGTCACTGTCCATCATCCTGATGAGCGGCGCGTCCTTCCTTATCGGGTGTCTGCCATCCTATGAGGCCATCGGCCTTGCGGCACCGGGATTGCTCCTGCTGCTGCGCATGGTCCAGGGCTTTTCCGCTTCCGGTGAATATGCCGGTGCCGCGACTTTCCTTGGCGAATATGCACCTTCTTCGAAGCGTGGCATCTACTGCTCGCTGATTCCGGCGTCCACCGCCATCGGCCTGCTCGCCGGCTCGACGCTCGCGACCGTGATGACATCGAATCTCAGTACTACCGCCTTGTCCGGGTGGGGCTGGCGTATCCCGTTCCTGCTCGCCGGTCCTCTCGGCCTCATCGTGCACTACATCCGCACCCAGCTCGCCGATTCACCGGTATATGAGGAAATGACACAGGCTTTGGAGAACAAGGAGAAGACTGCAGCCGATGGCGCGTCACCACTCAAGGTGCTGTTCCGCGACCATCTGCGTGAGCTCATTATCAGCTTCGGTGCCAGTGTGCTCAACGCCGTCGGTTTCTATACGGTGCTGACCTACCTGCCCACCTACCTTTCCGAAACCGTGGGCATGGACACCACCCAATCCTCGACCATCACCACCATCTGCCTCGTCCTGTATGTGCTGCTCGTATTCGGCATGGGGCATATCTCTGATCGATTCGGCCGCAAGAAGGTCCTCATCGGAGCGTGCGTCGCATTCATCGTGCTCACCGTCCCCGCTTTCGCTATCCTGAACACCGGACGGTTCTGGCCGGTGCTGCTGGTCGAGCTTGCCCTGTGCGCCACACTCACCGCGAACGATGGCACCCTGTCCAGCTATCTAACCGAGACGTTCCCAACCAACGTGCGTTTCACTGGGTTTGCATTCAGCTTCAACCTCGCCAACGCACTCTTCGGCGGTACGGCACCATTCATCGCCACTTGGCTGATTTACACGACCAAATCGACGATGTCTCCGGCATGGTACATGGTCGGCATCGCATGCATCGCACTGGTGGCGATGATCCTGTCGCACGAGAATACAGATAAGGACCTCGCCTCCATCTGACAGCGGCCTACCTGGCACGCAATGGCACTCACACGCAACAGACAACACAGAAAGGATCACCATGAGCTATCGCATGGCGGAAATGACCTGGCCGCAATTCGCGGCACGTAAGAACAAGCCGGTAATCGTTCCCATCGGCTCAACAGAGCAGCATAGCCAGCACTTGCCTCTCAGCACGGATGCCATCATCGCCGACCGTATCTCCCTCGACCTCGCCAAGGCGATTGACGGCACAGTCATGCCGACGCTGTCCTACGGTTACAAGTCAAAGCCCCTGTCCGGAGGCGGCCCGCTGTTCCCGGGCACCATCGACATGAACGGCACGACGGTCATCAACCAGATGCACGATATCCTGCACGAGCTCATCGATGACGGTTTTACCAAGATCGTCGTCATGAACGCCCACTTCGAAAACGAGGCGTTCATCGTGGAAGCCATCGATCTGGTCACCCGCGAGACCGGGGGAAAAACAACCATCGTCGAATCAAACTGGTGGGACCCGCTGCCAGAAGAAGTGAACCGCCAAGTGTTCGATGGCATCGAATTCCCCGGTTGGGCCCTCGAGCACGCCGCCGTGACGGAAACCTCCCTCCTGCTGCATTATGCCCCGGAACTGGTGCACATGGATCGCGTCGTGTTCACGGGCAACGCCGAAGCGAAACCATATGTGCGCTATCCCGTTCGCCAAGGCGATGTCCCTGATTACGGCGGACTGGCAGATCCACGAGGGGCGACAGCCGAACGCGGCAAGCTCATTGCGGATGCCTGCGTCACTGAAATGACGCGCATCTGCGAGCGCGAATTCGGGGAGTGACTTTTCTCGCAAGTTCTTTCTTCCACCTCTCTCACCACCACTTCGGCCGGCCCGCACTGGGTGATTACCCGGTACGAGCCGGCTGTTGTGTGAGCCGGGACTCACAAAGGCGCCCCCAGGAGTGTCGAATAGAGCCAATCCAGCCACCGCGATGCCGGTTGTGTGAGCCCAGACTCACACGGACACCCCAGAGACCACTCAATCAGGCCGATTCAACCAGCCCGGCCCTCACTATGTGAGCCGGCACTCACATCGACACCCATCACAGCGACAAGTCAGCGGATTTTAGCCGCCCCGACTGCCACTGTGTGAGCCAATCCTCACACAACAGCCCGCCGGCACGGGGAAACAGCAGATTCTTGCCAGTCAAACTGTCATCGCGTGAGCGAATCCTCACACAACGACACTCGCAGCAATCCACACGCCAGTCCGGAATCACGAAACCGGCCACTGTGTGAGCCAGGACTCACAAAGTCGCGGCTCGAGCCCTCGAAGGCGATTGGCACAACAGCGCGACCCTAGCCGTTCCGTGTCTGTCCAATCACGTATGTCTGGCCATACGCAGGACGGCAGGCCCGTCAGCCGAACCGAAGCATCGGCTGACGTCCGGCGTCTTGCACGTCCCGGGACATACGCAACCAACCATTTGCCGAGCATCCCCGCGGCATCGACCTACATCCGTCGCCTTGCGCATGCCGGAACACACGCGACCCGCGCACCACTCTGGAATCCCCCGCAACGCCACCCCGCTCCGTCACCCCACCACACCCCCGCACCGCCTCCGCCTTCCGCCGACGACAGAACCCGATGCCCCGGCGCGTCGTCTGATATGCTGAATCGGCTGTCCCCAGCGATACGAATTACTTATAGCGAGCGCGAGACCGCTGCCATACCGCCGCACATCGCGCGTGCCGGTAATTTCCCCGTGATGCGGGACGGGAATACTTTGGAGAGCACAACACATCCTGCATGCCTGTATGCAGAACAGCGAGAACAGCGCTTCACGCGAACAGGCACGGAACACGGGAGAAAGGGAGCCAACCATGCGCCACACGCTTCGCCCCGGCGGTACGAACGGTACCAGCCGCATCCGCCACATCAGCCACACCAGCCGACCGGCATTCGTAGCATTCATCGCGGCCATCGCCGCCTTCACTCTCACGCTCGCCGGCTGCGGCTCCAGCACTGCGAAATCGTCAGGCGACGCCGACAAGCTGACGGTCGCCATCTCGTCGGCGGTCAGCACGCTGAGCGTCAACCAGGAGGCGGGCAGCGCGAACTACCAGCTGGCCGCCCTCTACCAGGAGGGTCTCACCGGTGTCGACGGCACGGGCAAGGTCATCCCGGCGCTCGCCACGTCATGGAAGTCCAGCGATAACAAGTCGTGGGTGTTCACGTTGCGCAAGAACGTGAAGCTGCATGACGGCAGCATGCTGACCGCCGACGACATCGTGTACGCGATCAACGTGGCCCGCGATTCGAAGAAATCCCCGGGTCTGTCGGTGTATTGGCCTGATTATGTGCAGTCCGCCGAGAAGACCGGCGACAACCAGATCACCATCACCTTGTCCAGCCCGCACAGCGATTTCCCGATCCAGGTGTCCAACGTGGCAGGCCTGTTCGTCACGTCGAAGAAGTTCTACGATGAGGCGGGTTCGAATTACGGCTCGTCCAAGAAGCTCATCGTCGGCACCGGCCCGTACAAGGTCACCGAGTTCGACCCGTCCAGCCATGTGACGCTCACGAAGTTCAAGGATTATTGGGGCAAGAACAATGGTCCGCAGACGGTCCGCATCGATTTCGTGACCGAGGATTCGACCCGTCAGCTGGCGTTCACCAGCGGCAAGGTGGATGTGTCGTTCAACGTGCCGGTGACGAGTGTCGCCCAGTGGAAGACGAACGGCGGCTCGACCACCGCGTATTCCGACCGCTCCTACTACGGTCTGACTTTCGATCCGAATGTCGCCCCGTTCAACGATATTCACGTCCGTAAAGCCGTCTCGTACGCGGTGGACAAGAAGTCCATCGTCTCCGGCATCCTCAAGGGCTACGGCGAGGTCGCCACGGGTATCGATTCCCCGGAGCAGCTGGCCGGCTGGACCGACAATGACGCGAGCAAGGCCTCCAAGCAGGTGGCCAAGCTTCCCGCGATCAGCTATGACCTGAAGAAGGCGAAGGCTGAACTCAAGCAGTCCTCCCAGCCGAACGGTTTCACGGCGACGCTCACCTACCCGACCGGCTACGCGCAGGTCGGCAAGGCTTCGCTCGCCATCGCGCAGAATCTCAAGGAACTCGGCATCACCATCAACGTGAAGGAGATCCCGCTGGAGCAGTGGCTGAGCGAGATCGGCAACGGCAAGCAGGGCATCGGCTGGATGATCTACAACCCGACCACCCCGCAGCCGAACGAGATCACGTCCTGGCTGCTCGCGGCAGGCGGTTCCGGCACGAACCCGGCGAACTGGAGCAATGCCGAAGTCGCCGCGGAAACCGAGAAGGTCGGCACGTTGGAACAGGAGTCCGACAAGCTGGCGCTCGTGCTGAAGAGCACTACGACCGCACTGGATGAAGACATCTACTCACCGGTTTACTGGGGCAAGTCGGTGGTCGCCACGGCGAAGGGCGTGAAGCTCGCGAAGATCGGCACGTACTGGCTCGGCACGAATTGGGCGGCGGATTTCAGCAAGAACGCGTAGCCTGATACGTGACACGTGATACCAGTTGCCGGAGGCTATCGCATGTGGCTGTCCGGTGACTGATGGCTTGTCGCCCGTGGCGGATTCCGTCGCGGGCGACAAGCCATTCCCTCCGCCCCGACGCTCCGGCGGGGCCCGGTCCAGATGCGCATCGTAACGAAAGGCGGATTTGTGAAAGTCGCGAAGTTCATTGGCAGACGCCTGCTCAATCTGGCGATTCTGCTGTTCGTGCTGTCGCTGGTCACGTTCGGCCTGCTGTACCTGACGAATAGCGATCCGGCGCGCACGCTGGCAGGCGCCAAAAAGGTCAGTGCGACGCAGCTCGCCGCGATCCGCCACCAGTATCATCTTGACGAGCCGTTGTGGAAGCAGTATGCGATATGGCTCGGCAACGCGGTTCATGGGGATTTCGGCACGTCGATCCGCACGCAGCTGCCGGTGTCGCAGATGATCGGGCAGCGCACGTGGATTACGCTGACCTTGGCCCTGATGGCCCTTGCGATCGCGCTGCTCATCGGCTTGCCGTTGGGCGTGATTGCCGCGAAACGGCATGGCACATGGCGTGACGGGCTGATCACCGCGCTGGCCGTTGTCGGGCTGAGCGCCCCGAGTTTCGCGGTCGGCCTGCTGTTGCTCTACGTGTTCGCGGTCAAGCTGGGCTGGTTCCCCGTGTACGGGCTGGGCGACGGGAGTTTCGCCGACGCCTTGCCGCATTTGCTGTTGCCGGCGATCACGCTTGCGGTCGGCTTGTTTGCCGCGGTGATCAAGGTGTCGCGCGCCTCGCTGCTCGAACAGGTGGAGTCGGATTACACGCTGTTCGCGCAGTCGCGAGGCGTTCCCCGCGGCACGATTACCCGTTGGCAGTTGCGTAATGCGGCCTTGCCGATCATGACGTCGTCCGGATTGCTGATCGCCTCGCTGATTTCCGGCACGGTGATCGTGGAGACGACCTTCTCAATCGGAGGTCTGGGCACGTTGCTTCAGGAGTCGGTGACGTTCAAGGATATTCCTGTCGTACAGGCGGTGACGCTGCTGCTGGCGACCGTCATCTGCGTGACGACGGCGATTATCGACGCGTTGTACGCGCTGGTTGATCCACGGTTGCGTCCGAATGGCGGACACCGTGATTCCGCCGACGCGCCGGCGAACAAGGAAGGTGAGGCGTGATGTCCGATATGACACAAGCTTCGGCTCAGGCTCCGGGTTCGGCGCCGGCTCGACCCCAACAGGGTCGGCAGGAACCGGCTTCCCAGCCGACCCGCCCGTCAACGCCACAGTCCACACCACAGCCCGCAACGCCACAGCACCCTCGCCTGTTGCCGCTGCCCGCGCGTATCCGCCGTGCGATGAGCGGCTCGTGGGCCATGCTGGTGGCCACGCTGATTCTTCTGGTCACCGCCGTTATCGGCTTGATCCCATCGTTCAATTCGCAGGCGTTGAAGCAGGATATCGTGCTCGGCGCCGTTCCTGCCGGCACGGACGGCCACGTGTGGGGCACTGACGCGCTGGGCCGTGACGTGTTCATGCTGACCGTCGCCGGCGCCCGCACAGCCATCGCCGGCCCGGTGGCGATCGCCGTCGGCGCGATGGCGATCGGCCTTGTATTCGGCCTGCTCGCCGCATATACGGGCGGCTGGGTGGATTGGCTGATCTCCCGCGTAGTGGAACTCATGCTTTCCCTGCCGACGCTGCTGCTCGCCATTGTGCTCGCCGGCCTGATCGGCGGCGGCTACTGGGTGAACGTACTCGTGTTCACGCTGCTGTACGCGCCCTACGAAATCCGCCTGGTGCGGTCCGCGGCGCTGGCGCATCTGCACGACCCGTTCCTCGATGCCGCGCGGCTGCTGGAACTCAGCCCGGCGCACATCCTCGCCCGCCACGTGTTCCCGGTGATCCGGCCGGTAGTCGGCGCGGCCATGTTCCTCGACATGAGCAACGCGCTGGTATCGCTGTCGTCGCTGTCGTTCCTCGGGCTCGGCATCTCGCCGCAGGCCGCCGATTGGGGCCGGCAGCTTTCGGATGCGCGCGACCAGCTGTTCAACAACCCGATGACCGCGATCGCACCCGGCATCGCCATCATCGTGGTCTCGGTGGCCATGAACATCGTGGGTGATTGGATCACCGCGCGTGCGGATAGGGGTGAGCGATGAACATCAGGAAACGCGGCTCGCAGATTGGCGCACAGCATCATCAAAACCAACAGAACCCGCAGGATCCCGCCATCACGCTTCGCGATCTCAAGGTGCGTATCGGTGACACCGAACTGCTGCACGGCGTCGATCTGGATATTCCGCGCGGCGACACCACGGCGATTGTCGGCGAATCCGGCTCCGGCAAATCCCTCACCGCGAAAGCCCTCGCAGGGCTGCTGCCCCGGTCGGCGAGCGTGCAAGGCTCCTACAGCCTGCTGGGAGACACAGTGGATCTCGCGGGCGGCGAGCGCTCGTGGCGCGTATTGCGCGGCGGCGCGATCGTGTGGCTTCCGCAGGATCCGTTCTCCTCGCTTGACCCGCTGCACACCTGCGGAACACAGATTGCCGTCGGCATGCGTGAAGGTTCCCGTGCCGAGCGCCGCGACCGTGTACGCCGGTTGTTGACGGATGTCGGGCTTGATGCCGGTGTCGCCGACCGTTACCCGCATGAATTGTCAGGCGGGATGCGCCAGCGTGTGGCCATCGCCGCCGCACTCGCGCCGCAGCCGCAGATTCTGATCGCCGATGAGCCGACCACTGCGCTCGACGCGCAGATGCAAAGCGGCGTACTGGACTTGTTGGGTCGGTTGCGTGACGAACGCCAGCTGACGCTTGTGCTGATTACGCATGATCTGGCGCTTGCCGCGGAGCGTGCCGACCATCTGGCGGTGTTCCGCGACGGCAGGGTGGTCGAGACCGGCAGCCGGGACGGCATCATCCGGCATCCGCGAACCGCGTATACGCGCGAACTGCTGGCCGCCCACGCCGGCATCGGCGAGACGGCGCGCCCGGCCATCGGCAGTGCCGTAGTGCGGGCGGACCATCTGGTGAAGCGCTTCGCAGGCGCTTCCCGACCTGCGGTCGACGACGTCTCGCTCGAGGTGCATGCCGGCGAGATCCTCGGTCTGGTGGGCGCCTCCGGTTCCGGCAAGTCCACGGTCGCGCGCTGCCTGGTCCATCTGGAGCGCCCGGATTCCGGCGATGTGAAGTATGCGGATGGCAACGGCGGTATGACCGGCTGGTCGATGCATGTGGCACAACTCGTGTTCCAGAACCCGTATCAGTCGTTGAATCCGACGATGACGGTCCGGCAGACGCTGGCGGAAGCGCTGCACGCGGCAGGCGAGCCGGCCGATGACGCGCATATCCGCCGGCTCTTGGATGTTGTCGGGCTGGAAGCGCAGTATCTGGACCGCAAGCCGGGTACGCTGTCTGGCGGGCAATGCCAGCGTGTGGCCATCGCCCGCGCGCTTGCCCCGCAGCCGAAACTGCTGGTGGCCGATGAGGCGGTGACCGCGTTGGATGCCAATGTGCAACGGCATGTGCTGGAAACCTTATTATCCCTGCGTGATCGCACGGATCTGGCGATTTTGTTCATTTCGCATGACCTTGATACGGTCCGGCGTATCGCTGACCGGATTGCGGTCATGGTCGACGGGCGAGTCATCGAAGAGGGCACCACCGCCGAAGTCATGGACCACCCGAAGCACGAGTACACGCGCAAGCTCATCGCCTCGGTGCCGCAGGCGCTGTCCGCGACCCCTACGACACAGGAACGTCAATGATAAGCGCCGAAGAGAACGCACAAAGCGCACAGAACATGCGAGAAGTCCTGTACCGTGCGATTCCCGTCCCGCAATCGGTAAGCGGCCGGGCACAGGATATTCCCCAGCAAGCCGAGCACACGGACACAATCCGCGCTGCCAATCCCAAGGCGTGTGACGATATCCGCTCCATCTACCTCAAACTGCCGGAGATCACACGTGCCGCACTGGTCCGGGCGCAAGGCGCGTTGGAACGCACGGTGTACACGGCCAGCGATGGCCGCGATACCGCGTTCCTGCTGGGGTATCACCGTCCGCACACCGCGCAGGAGAAGCTGTGCGCGTTCAGCGGCGACGAACGCCTGCGCAATGGGCTTGTCGAGTATGCGGCACTGCACGCAATCCATGATTCGCACGTGGTCACGGTGAAAACGGAGCCGGGAGTCTACGGCGAACAGGCGATGACGACCTGTAACGGGCAATCCTGGCGTCCGCTGGGCGAGTATGAGCATTACCGCCAGACCACGGAGTTCACGTGCGGCCCGGTGTCACTGTTGAACGCCATGCACCGGCTGCATCCGCAAGTGACGGCGAACCGTGTGGACGAGCTGCATATCTGGCGTGAGGCGACGATTGCCGTGGCGTGCGAACCGTATGGCTTGGCGTTGAGCGCGGTGAAACGCGGCGAGAATCCACGCATCGTCGTTTCAAAGACCGGTCCGGTGCTCAATCCAGCGGATGGTGCGATGGGCATGATCGACGTCGCAATGTCACGGGACGTGCAGGAGCATTTCGCGACGGAGGCTTGCACAACCGGCATTCCCGTCGATATCACGTCCTTCACCGCGGCGGATGTCGCGAAGCGGCTGGATGGTGGGCATGTGGCGCTGGTGCTCATTGACGAGCATGTCATGCATGGCGTGACCTGCCCTCACTGGGTGACAGTCACCGGCACGCTGACCGACGGCACGCTGCTGGTCGACGACCCGTGGATTGACGAGCCGTACGGCGAGACGCTTGTCGACGCGTATCAACTGCCAATTCGGCAGGCCGATTTCGACCTCATGATCCACTACGACGAGCCGGCGAGCGCCCAGGCGATGGTCATCCTGTAGCCCGCAATCTGTCACGCAATCTGTGGTGTGGCCAATCCGTGGCCGATTTATGGCCGTACAGTCCTTGCGCCGCTTCCGCCACGAGTACGGCGAAGGCCCGGCAGGACTCGCAAGTCCGTGCCGGGCCTTCGTTATCCGGGCCGCTCAGTCAGCCCTGGCCGCTCAGTCAGCGGGAACGGGGTTTACCACAGGCCGAACGGGTCGAACACACCGCCGTCGTCATCGTTGGAACCGTTGCCGCTTCCGTTGCTGCCGTTGCCGTTGCTGTTACCGCTGTTGCCGCTGTTGCCGGATCCGTTCGAGCTGTTGGAGCTCGTGGAGGTTTCAGCCTGGTCGAGGGTCACGTCCACGTCCATCGTCTTGCCATCACGCACGATGGTGAGCGTCACCTTCTCGTTGAGCGTCGCGGCCCGCACGTAGCCGAGCAGCGAGTAGCTGTTGGTCACCGCGTTGCCGTTGAAGGCGACGATGGTATCACCGGCCTTCAAACCGGCCTTGTCTGCCGCGCTGCCGGAGGTCACTGCGGAACCGGTGCCGGAGGAGGTGATCTCGGCGCCGCCGCGGGTCACGCCGTCGGCTTCCACGTTCGCGCTCTTGACGGTCACGCCGAGCACGACATGCGTCGCTTTGCCGTCCTTGATGATTTCCTCGGAGATGGTCTTGACCACGTTCGACGGGATGGCGAAGCCGATGCCGATCGAACCGCTGGAATCGGAGCTCGAGGAGCTGGAGGACGCCGTTGCGATCGAGGAGTTGATGCCGATGACCTCACCGGCCGCGTTGAAGGTCGGGCCGCCGGAGTTGCCAGGGTTGATGGCCGCGTCGATCTGCACGGCGTTCGTGACGACCTCGTTGTTGTTGTCGTCGGTCACGGAGACCGGGCGGTTCACGGCGGACACGATGCCGGTAGTGGCGGTGTTCTCGTAGCCGAGCGGGTTGCCGATCGCCATCACGCCTTCGCCGACGGCCAGCTTGTCGGAATCGGCGAAGCTCACCGCGGTCAGGTCGCTCGGCGGGTTGTCGAGCTTGATGACCGCCAGATCGGTGGTGCTGTCGGTGCCGACGACGGTCGCGGAGTAGATGTCGCCGTTGGCGAGCGTCACCTGGATTGCCGTCGCGCCGGAAATCACGTGGTTGTTGGTGACGATGTAGCCCTTGGTGTCCACGATCGCGCCGGAGCCTTTGGCGACGCCGCCGCTGATGGTCGACTGGATGGACACCACGGATGCCGAGACCTTCTTCTCGACCGTGGTCCAGTCGGTGCTGGTGGTCTTGCTGTTGGTGCTGCCCGAGCCGGACGTGTTCGAGGACACGCCACTGAGCGAGCTGGTGGTCGGGACAGTGACCCAGCCGTTGGTGATGGCCGCATAGCCGACGCCGAGGCACAGGACCGCCGCGACCAGTGCCGCGACGACGGCGACGACCACGTTGTTCGCGGTTTTACGTGCTGCGGGACGCCCGTCCGGGTTCTGGGGCGCTGCACCGGCGTTGAACGGTCCCTGCGGGCCGTTCGGGTCTTGTGGCGGGAACATGGGCGCCTGCGGGGCCCCCGGGTTCGTTGACGGTTCGCCGTACGGCTGCTGGGCACCGGTCGGCTGTGCGCCGATGTTGCCCGTGTCATTGCCGTAATATCCGCCGGCGTAGGCACCATACGGGTTCTGCTGGTGCTGCGGGGGAAGCTCCTGGGTGGCCCCGACCGGCTGCACGGGCTGGGTCTGCGATGTCGGGACCGGCCCGTACGCCCCGTATTCGGGTGCCGGCGTGTATGCCGGCGGCTGCTGTGTGGCGTTCGTATCGTTGTCGGCTTCCGCAGCCGGCGTATTCGTATCGATGACGGAGGTCGGCTGTTCTTCGCCGCTCTCCCCCGTGTATGACGTATCGTTTGTCGTCTGGTCGGCCGGCGGCACGGGTACGGTCTGCCGGGCGTCGTCCTGCGGCTGGTCGGGCTGGTTTTCCCAACCGGTATTGGTATCAGCCATGATTACTCCTTTTCGCCTAACTCACGGCCGCACATTCCGTTCGGCCTTGCACTACCTATGAGTAAAGCCGCCACTTCTCCATGTTTCCTGAATGTTCCTTGGAAACCGATTCAAAATCCTCGTCAAATACGCGCAAAGTGCGGAAAATCAACGATTCCAGAGGGTCCGTCAAAGCGACATAGGTCATCGAACTCAGCTGAGAGCGATGCACTCACGAACTCACGCACACACGCTACAGCAGGTCAATCAGCCGATCCACCGACTCGGCGGTCGTCGCCCAACTGGTGCAGATCCGCATCACCGTATGATCGTCGTCATACCGTTCCATGAAGCCGAGGCGGACCTCACGTTCCAGCCGTTCGATGGTCGCATGGTCAAGACTCACGAAAATCTGGTTGGTCGTGTTCTCGTACACCATCCGGTAGCCCTTGGCGCGCAGGGCTTCGCGGATGCGGTCGGCCATCCCGTCCGCGTTGCGGGCGATTCGCGTATACAGCCCGTCGGTGAACAGCGTGTCGAATTGCAGGCCCATGAGCCAGCCTTTCGCCATCAATGCGCCATGTTGCTTGATTTGCGCGGTGAAATGCTTGGGCATGTTGCCTTTGGTGAACACCACGGCCTCACCGAACAGCGCGCCCACTTTCGTGCCGCCGATATAGAACACGTCGGCGATCCGGGCGATATCAGGCAGCGTCACGTCAGTGCCGGACGCCACCAGCCCGTAGCCGAGGCGGGCGCCGTCGATGAACAGCGGCATGTGATACTCGTGGCAGACGGCCGCGATGGCTTCGAGCTGCGCCTTCGTGTACAAGGTGCCGTACTCGGTGGGGTGCGAGATGTACACCATGCCGGGGAAGACCATATGCTCGTGGTTGCCGTCGGCGTAGAAGGTCCCGCAATACTCGCGCAGCTCGCCGGCGTCGATCAGCCCGTCATGCTGCCCGATGGCGAGGACCTTGTGCCCGGTCGCCTCGATCGCGCCCGCCTCATGCACGTTCACGTGGCCGGACTCCGCGGCGACCACGCCCTCATACGGCTGCAGCATCGTGTCAATGACCAGCTGATTGGCCTGCGTGCCGCCGGAGATGAAGCGGACCTGCGCCTGCGGGCAAGCGCACGCCTGGCGGATCTTCTCCTGGGCGGCCTCACAGTAATGGTCGGTACCGTAGCCCGGCAGCTGCTCCATATTCGTCTCGGCGAGACGCTTCAGGATCGCAGGATGAGCGCCTTCACTGTAATCGTTCTGGAACACGAGCATGGATACGCCTCGAATCGTAGGTAGGACAACGGCTAAGCAATAGTGACATCCTATCATCGCGGCCGCGCGCATGGCGGACGACGCTCCCCTGCGCCTTGCACTCGGATTCGCCCACATCGAAATGTATCAGCTTGTGATACATTTATCTCATCTCTGACGACACGATGGGAGCGGAACCGTGGACACGAAATTCTCAACGGCAATCCACATGCTGATCCTCATCCACGAGGCCGACACCCCGATGAATTCGGAACAGATCGCCCACAGTGTCGGCACCAACGCCAGCTACATCCGCAAAATCGCCGCGCTCCTCAGCCATGCAGACATCATCGCAGGCCGACGGGGTTCGAGCGGATTCGCCATGCTCAAACCGCCGGAGGACATCGCACTGCTCGATATCTATCGCGCGGTCGAGCAACACGACGAAGTCCACATTTTCGACATCCACCACAATCCCAGCGACGAATGCATCGTGGGGCGCAATATCCGCCCCGTATTGACCGGGATGTTCCGCGAGGCCGAGCGGACGGTCGAAACCAAACTTGCGACAGCGACGCTGGCGGACTGCATCGCACAAATGCGCGCGCATATCAACCGCACCAATGCCAAGAGCGCCGTCAACAGCGGCAGCGCGATCGGCAACAGCAATACCGTCAACGCCCAATAGGGCAACAAGGAAGGCAGACCGCAATGAAAGCAGCGATGCTGGACCACTACGACCGACACGGAGCGCCTCTGGATGTGCGAGATATCCCCACACCCGAACCCGGCCCCGGCGAAGCGCTCGTGCAGATTCACACGGCGGCGGCGAACCCGCTGGACAATATGATCATCCGCGGGGACGTGCGCCTCATCGTGCCCTATCGCACGCCACTGGTCATGGGCAACGAATTCTCGGGGACTATCGTGCGGTCCGCCAGCGGTCGGTTCAAGCCCGGCGACCGCGTGTACGGCCGCATGCCCCTCGCCAAAATCGGCGCGTTCGCGGAATATGCCGCCGTGGACGAATCCGCGCTCGCTCTCGTGCCTGACTATCTGTCCATGGAAGAGGCCGCATGCGTGCCGCTGACCGCGCTCACCGCCTTGCAATCGCTGGAACTCATGGAAACGCAGCCGAGGCAGACGCTGTTCATTTCAGGCGGGACCGGCAGCCTCGGGGCCATGGCCATCCCCATCGCCTCACGCATGGGGCTGACCGTCGCTACCAATGGCAGTGCCCGCAACGAAAAACGCGTCCGCGACTTGGGCGCCGACATATTCATCGACTACAAGACCCGGCGCTATACCGATGTGCTGCACGATGTCGACTGCGTGCTGGACTCCTTGGGCGAGCGCGAACTGCCCGATGAATTCCAGGTGCTCAAACCCGGCGGTCATCTCGTCTCACTCCGCGGCATTCCTAACGGAAGATTCGCCAAACGCGCGGGATTGCCGCTGTTCAAACGGATGCTGTTCAGCCTTGCGGGGCGCAAATACGACCGTATGGCTGCGCGCAAGAATCAGACCTACGATTTCGTGTTCGTCCACGCCGACGGTGCGCAGCTCGGGCGCATCAGCGAGCTCTTCCCCGCGGAACGCCCGCTCAGCGTGTCCATCAACCGGACATTCGGGCTCGACCAGGTGAACGACGCGCTCGAACAAGTCAGGTCAGGCCACTCGCAAGGCAAAACGCTGCTGCGAATCGCGAACGCGTGAGACCGTGCCCGCGTCAGCCGGATACGCATATGCTGTACCCGCGTGAGCCCGTGCGCACGTAAGTCTATGCCTTCGTAAGCCGCACACACGTGAGCCGCACCCGCATGAGCTCGTGCCTGCGTATATCGCACCCGCGTGAGCCGCACACACGTATGTTGTACCCGCGTGAGCCCTGCCCGCTCATCACCCTGCTTCTGCCGACACTGGGGACCGCGTCAGCGTCGGCAGAAGGTCGGGAAATCGGCGGCCATTCGTCGATTCCCCGATTCCCATCCTGCGCGACCAATCCCGGCATCCCGGCCGCGCAACATCTCAACATCTCGCCGAATCGGCATGTTCAGAAGAGATGTTCAGAAAAATCTCTCGAAAACTCTCCGCAGAGACGAAATCCGAGATTTTTTGAGATTCCCAGCCAGCATGACGAACTTCCGTAATCGTAGAATCGTTGAAATTCCAAGCTTCCATCCGCCACACCATACCGACGACCAGACGATGGAGTCTCAAAAACTTCCAAAAACAGGCATCACCGACGAGATGTTCAGACTTTTTCTCAATATCTCGCAAAACTGGACGAAAATCGGAGATTGTCAGATTTCAGCCCGATGCCCCGCACAAGGCTGAGATCAGCGACGCCTCAGAACCGAAGCAAGTAGAGACAGGGAAAGTAACATGCGGCGCGCTGGAAAACGAGTGAATTTGACAACTACATGCCTCATTGTCATCCATCGCTACTGCCGTATGGCATGTCGCAAGGCGATGCATCATCACGGAATAGCTCAACACGGATGGCCACAAGCACCGACCAGTGACGCCACTCATCCCCGTTTCCGTCCGATACCCGAACAAGCTCCTCAACGTCGGCAGCGAATCGGGATATTGAACAGAATTGTTAAGACTTCGGGATAACCACTCGCGGAAAATATCATCCAGCCGCCGACTCATCAACACTGCCGACCAACGCACGGGGATAGATAATCCGCCCGCGTGAATCTGAGACCATGCTGGGCATGTCCAAATATGTGACTTCGATACCCCCGTCACCTTGCGAAAAATGTTCCCCCGGGACTACGGTTGCAACCACGGAATAGGCAACGACGATGAACTCGTTGTATGCCGCACCGGAATTCTCAACATCCGCAATGTTATCGGACTCGTATGAAGTGAGAAACCTGCACACATACTCCTCATGCTCGCCATACTTTAGTGTAAGCAGTTCGTCGCCATGGGCAATACCGTATTCCAATAGAATTCCTACGGTGTTCTTTTCTTCTTTGTGATACCACATCTATTCTTCCTCCGGATAAGCTGGCACGATATGCGCGCCCTTGGCGCTGTAGTGAATTGTTCCGCAAGTTGTTTGGCGTGTTTCTCCGGTATCGGGATTGACCCATAGCCCGATTACACGATGAAAGTTTACTTTCTCGACATGTGACTTTGGAAACCAAAGCCCCGTACCGGCATATTCATTGACAAGCTCTTGAGCATCCTTTACTGTCCCATAGAATATACTTTTCGTATTCCCCTTTGCAATTTCTTGCGCATAATTATTTGTCCCAACGATATGCTTCTTCTGTTGACCATGGTTGATTTTTGTTGTGAACCCTCCATGAACTAATCGTACTGGCGTTTCCTTAGTATTTTCATGCAATAACTTGAAAACGTTGCTCGGCGGCTTCGTCATTACGAGCGGTCCTTTCAAGTTCAGCGTACCGATGATTCTTGAAGAAATGGATAGGAATGCCGAGCGCTCTCGGATATTCGAACATTCCATATGAGTCCGTTCCGTACACAATAATCGCAGTTGGGTGCAACGTATTGACCGCTTTTGCGACATCCGTGAAGAAGTAATCCTGGTTGTCCGGGAAACGTATATTTCCGTGCGCCCCAATGGCGATGACGCTATTCCTTGGAGCTCCCGCGAGGGCATATGATTCGGAGTTTTTCCCAGAAAGTCTGATATTTGCAATGACGGCTAGCCCCTGAGACTGAAGCCAGTAACCGCATGCGTAATTGCGATACGTATTCCAAATTTTCAATGATTCTGGAAAGTCGCGGCAAAGGCTATAATCAGGGGCAATGACTCCAGCGAAACTCCTGAGTTTCGACATATATTTTCTAGGATTATTCCAAAATCGTTCTATTTTTTCATCATGTTCATAGAAGTGCACAAAAGCGTTCGACATATCGCGCGACGTCCGCATCGCTTCGCTAAAGGAAATCAGTTCCTTGGGGATGACGTGGCATGGTTGCATAATTGGGATGTCAAAAGGCCGCGCAAAAGTCGCCCCGTCAACCATGTACCCGTGGAAATTGTCCTTTCGGGACTTGTAATGAACTGTATAATTGGACATGTTGTGCCCATCCTTCCTAATGGTCCGGATAATGCTTCAAACGGTGGCACAATGTCATTGCCGGATGATTCATTGTGATCGTCTGATATGCGGTGTGCGAACTTGCCGGTTCGCACACCGTTTCCTATTTCATGATTTGCGTCAACTCAGTTTGTTCATCGTTCCTTCTTTCCAATAGCAAACCGTTGTGGTAAAGCTCAAGAATGGCGTCGTCAATATCTTTGTCATCTTGACGATGACGAAGCCAGTTGGAGTGCTGACTCATAATATGCGAGGCACATTCCGTCGAGATCCCAAATCGCTGTGCAATTTCTTCAACGGATGACAAACCTAATGTTTCGACAAGAACCGGCGGCGCGATGGAGTATTTTGCCCAAAAGTTGGCCTCGATTTCAGCTGTCTCACTTCCCTGAACATGCCCGCGAAGAAGATGTCCCGCTTCATGCAACTTGGTGAAGCGCACCCTTCCCGGCGATTCTTGAAGGTTGCATGCAACAAAGCGTTGACATCCCCCACGCGTCGTAAGCGTGAACGAGAAACCACTAGGACAACGACATAGCATTACCAAATCATGCAAAGAGGATGAATCGTAGATCGATTGATATGCCAACGATTGAATCCCATGGGCTTCGAGCAGCTCTGAAGGATCAACCGGTATTTTTATGTAGCCAAGTTTCTTAAAGGCGCTTACAACACTCCACTTCAGTTCTTGGTAGAAAGTGGGGTCATTGACGATGAATCCCATCACGATCCCCCTTTCCTCTTGCCGCCAGCAAGGCGATGATAATCTCTCTTGTTTCCTGTTCACTGAGATCGCCGCCATGCCTTTCGCAGTATGCTTTAATCCTGCCAAATGGGGTATCGACAGATGATTCAGGCAATCCTAGGAGGTATTCTGAAGTGGTATGCAGTACGGTTGCGATATTGGCAAGCGTATTTGCAGTAGGCTCTCGGTCACCCGAGAGATATTTCGAAATGCTTGGCTGGGTTGTTCCAGATCGCGCTGCAAGTTGCGATTGGGTTATCCCGTGCTGCCGCATCAAATCACGCATCCTATTCCCCAATTCGATGGACATCAGAGGCTCCTTTCGCTCATCTGCGCAGCTGTCTGCGACTATGCGCCCATTATATCACAATTATTCCAATCGGAATATTCGCCAATTCACCTGATGCGGCAATCTTATTGAAAGGCCGGCGCTATCACCAATCTTCAAGATTGCAATCGCAACTACTGAAAGGAACACCAGAAAGCAATCCATCCAAGCGCGGCTATTTTCCACATGCAACAAAAGGCACAACCAAAGGAAAGCAAGTCATAGGCCAGAATGCGTGTCCGGAATCGGGTGTGAGGGGTTGTCCTGCCGGGCGTGTCGCGGTTTCGAATCCTCATGCCGCCACTTTCGAGCCCGGCCAGAATGTGTGTCCAGAATCGGCACAGACCCGTTGCGGCGCAAGGCATGCTGGCGGTTCGAATGTGCCAGATTGGTGGAATGAACACTCCACGATGCCCCAAATGCCACGGGATGATGAAGAAGAACGGTTCGGCCAGCGCCGGGAGGACCAGGTGGCGATGCAAGGACAGCGCCTGCGGCGCGTCGGCGATCAGGTCGTACGACCGCGCCGCCGCGGACCTGCGCGCCGGTCTGGACTGGCTGTTCTCCAAGGACAGCCAGGCAGAACGCCGCATACCGGCCAGGAGCCTGAGACGCGCCAACACACTGATGTGGAGCCTATGGCCGCCGGTGCCGTTGGACCGGTCGGCGCATGACGTGGTGCACCTCGACGGCATCCACCTGCATCGGAAGGCGGTCGTGCTCATCGCGGTCACCGACGGCCATGTCATCGGATGGCACGTGGCCAGGAACGAGACCTGCGCCGCATGGTCGTCGCTGCTGTCGAGGATCGCGCCGCCGCTGGCCGCGGTGTGCGACGGGGGAGGCGGCGTGCTCAAGGCGCTGCGCACGGTCTGGCCCTCGACGCGCGTGCAGCGCTGCCTGTTCCACGTGTGCATGAACATCACCGAACTGACCGGCCTCAGGCCGCGTCTCGAGGCGGGCAAAAGCCTGAGGAAGGCCGCCGTCGCCCTGTCGCGCGTCTCGGACGCCGATTCCGCGGCGCAATGGCTGGCGTCGTACAACCAGTGGGAACAGGACCACAAGGAGTTCCTCGACCAGAAAAGCCGCCGGGAGGACGGCACCGTCGCCGACCAGCACCGGCGTCTCGCCAAGGCGCGCCGGATGATCCGCAGACGCATCCGCGAGGGGCACCTGTTCACGTTCGTCGAACCGCCGCAGGGGTGCGCGGCGCCGATCCCGCCGACGAACAACCTCATCGAGTCATGGAACGCACGCATCCGCGACATGCTACGCCGGCACCGGGGCCTGTCCCTGGTGCGGCAGATCAAGGCGGTGTGCTGGTGGTGCCACCAGCACACCGGGCATCCGGAACCCGACGCGTGGCTCGCGGCCAACGCCGTCACGGACGAACAAATCGAGGCGCTCTACCGGGAGGCCTGGGAACGCAGCCCGCTGGGTGCATGGCAGACGACCGGAATCCCGATGCGATACGGCACCGGCATCAACTGGGACGAATTCCACACCCCAACCGAATACCACGGCACCCCCGACCGGCCCACCACCAGACACATATTTTGGCCTATAACCCCCTCAGTTCGAGGCGACACGCGCGAAAAGTCACCGGAAAACAAAAACCGGAGCCGAAGCTCCGGTTTTGTTCGTGCGAGCGGAGGGAGTTGAACCCTCACGAGCATTCGCTCACTGCCACCTGAAGACAGCGCGTCTACCATTCCGCCACGCTCGCAGACAAATAGACAAGATACCATGATTGACCATCTGTTGCAAGCTAGCATCATCGGCGTGTCGTGAGCATAGATGTCAGCCGGCTGCTGTCAACACGCAGACGGGCGCCGCGAAGCAACTGTAATGAGGCACCCAAAAGAGCACCCACCGGCCGGCGTTGATCTTGTCGGCAGGCGCAGCATGCACCAACCAGTATCAACGCCAACGCCGTCTCCAGCGTCGCCAACGCAAATATCAGCAGACTGCTGGCCTGAGGCATCATCCGGCCACCACACGACCCGCTCAATCACCCGCTCGGTCAGCTCACCCGCGCGACCCGCTCAATCACCCGCGCGACCCGTTCGCGTAGAATCGCGCCAGCGTCTCGTCGCGGAACTCGTCGAAATACCCACCGTCAATCGACGCGCGGATGTCGTCAAGCAGCTTCACGAAGAAATGCTCGTTGTGAATCGTCGCCAGTGTGAAGCCGTTGAACTCCCTCGCGCGCAGCAGATGGTCGACATACGCCCGTGAATAATGCGTGCACGTGTAGCAGTCGCAGCCCTGTTCAAGTGGCTCGAAATCGAACTTGTTGGCGGCGCGCTTGATGTTGTACCGTCCGTCGCGCGTGAAAATGGCGCCATTTCGCCCGCAACGCGCGGGAGCCACGCAATCGAAGGTGTCGCCGCCGTTCTCCACGCACGCGAAGATGTCATCCACCGCCGCGATACCGAGCACGTGGCGCGGCCGGCTCTCCGGCATTGCGTCGCAGATCCACGCGCACGTGTCACCGATGATCCGTTTCTCGATCGCGCCTCCGATACCGACGCCGTCGAAGTCCAGCGAGGCGATCTCCTCGGCCGCATGCCGCCGCAGATCCTCGTAATTCGCGCCTTGGACCACGCCATACAGCGCCTGGTACGGCTTGCCGAGCCGCTCCCGGGTGAGCCGCTCATGCTCGGCGACGCAGCGTTTCGCCCATCGGAACGTGCGTTCCACCGAGCGTTCCTGATATCCGCGCGTGTTCATGAGCGTGGTCAGCTCGTCGAACGCGAACATGATGTCGGCGCCGATCTTGTGCTGGATTCCCATGCTGATTTCCGCGCTGAACCGGTGCTTCGCGCCGTTGAGCGGCGATTTGAACGTCACGCCGTCCTCGTCCACGAAAGCGAGGCGTTCCTTGCCTTCGGCGATTACGTCGTCCGACTTCATGCCGGTCACGTCCATGGCGAGCGTCTTCTTAAAGCCCGCGCCCAGCGACAGCACCTGGAATCCGCCGGAATCCGTGAAGGTCGGGCCGTCCCAGTTCATGAACTTCGCCAGCCCGCCGGCCACGTCAAGCACATCCTCGCCCGGGCGTTCGAACAGGTGGAACGCGTTCGACAGCAGGCATTGCGCGCCAAGCTGCTTCATGGATTCCGGCAGAACGGCTTTCATCGCTCCCTGCGTGGCGACCGGCACGAACGCGGGCGTATGGATGTCGCCGTGCGGGGTGTGGATGATACCGGTGCGCCCGTACCGCGCGCCGCCACGCCCTTTGCCGTTCGCGGCATCCGGCAGGCGGGTGATGGTTTCAAACCAGAACGCGCTACGGTCACCGGGTTTGCCGGGCTCGGCGCCACGGGGGTGTTCAAGCAGACTAGTCATAGCCGCTACTTTAGGCGGAACCTAGGGAAAAGGCAGTTCCGTGGCGGGATTCCAATATTGTCCCCAATACTGTACGCCTGCGCATGGTTTGCCACTTGGCTGCGCGGGACCTTACGTCCATTAGGGTCATAAGCGAATATCTGCCCGGATTTCGCGGGAGTTTAGCGAAATTCCATGATTCGCGGATAAACTCCCACGCAGAACCCGGGAGTTTGGCGCGATTCCGCTGTACGGACGATAACCTCCCAATCAAAACGTTGGAATTCCGCGATTCAGAAAAATCAGCCCAGAAGCCTTCAGCGGGAGTTTATTCGCCAAACGCCGTATCCGCGATAATCTCCCACCCAAATCCGGGAGTTCATCCGCCGGCAGGCAGTTCCGGCACAAAGTCCCGCCCACAACACAACTGACCGCGCCCGGAATATGCCGGACGCGGTCAGTTCGCGTAGTGCTGAGTTTATGTATCGTCGCCAGCCCTCTGGCTTACGTGCACCAGCTGCCGATGCAGTTACAGCTACTTCTACTTCGCCGGCTTGTCACTCGGATGCGACTTCGGTTTCATGGCACTCGGCAGCGGCATATGGATCGGCTTATGCGGCTTGACCGGCGTATGCTGCACCGGCAGTTCGTCGCTTGCGGCCTTCGCCGCCGCTTCCGCCGCCCACTTGGCGTATTCGTCTAGATCGTCATCAACTGGTGATGACTCGCTCTTGGTGCCCTCGCCCGACTCATGCGCATACTGCTCTTCGACGTCGGCGAACGGATCGAACGAACCGGTACCCGGCTCCTGGGAATTGAGCTCCTTGGCGAGCTCATCGTAGTCGGTATCGGTAGTCAGGTACTTGAGCTTACGGGCTATTTTCTGCTGTTTTGCCTTCTGACGTCCGCGGCCCATCTGACCCCCTGCAATACTTATAGTTGTTGAATCATCATATAAGAGAGTACCACTTATTATGCACGTGGTGGTTGTCTGCTGAGACTTTTACGATAAAAGCAAGTTTTACTTGGGCTTTCAAGGCAAAGGAATGGTCATGGCAGATGAGCAAGTGACTGCTGTAGGCAACGAGATGAGCGCGAGTTTCCTCGCCGCGAAGAAGCGTTCGGACGAGACGCTGGCTGCGCTCAAGGAGAATCCGGGCAAGTTCACGATGCTGACCGGCGACCGGCCGACCGGACGCCTGCACCTTGGCCACTATTTCGGCTCGATCCGCGAGCGTGTCGCCATGCAGAACCTGGGCGTGAACACGAATATCATCATCGCTGATTATCAGGTGATCACCGACCGCGACACCACCGAGCACATCCAGGACAACGTGCTCAACCTGGTGCTTGACTATGTGGCCGCCGGCATCGACCCGAACAAGACCATGATCTACACGCATTCCGCGGTTCCGGCGGAAAACCAGCTCATGCTGCCGTTCCTGTCGCTGGTCACCGAGGCTGAGCTGCACCGCAATCCGACCGTGAAGTCCGAGATGGAGGCTTCCGGCCACGCGCTGACCGGCCTGCTGCTTACCTACCCGGTGCATCAGGCGTGCGACATCCTGTTCTGCAAGGCCAACGTAGTGCCGATCGGCAAGGATAATCTGCCGCATGTGGAGATCACGCGCACTATCGCCCGCCGGTTCAACGAGCGGTATGCGAAGAAGCACCCGGTATTCCCCGAGCCGAGCGCGATCCTGTCCGAGGCCCCGGAAATCCCGGGTCTTGATGGCCGCAAGATGAGCAAGTCCTACGGCAATTCGATTATGCTGGGCGCCACCGCCGAGGAGACCGCGAAGCTTATCAAGAAGAGCCGCACCGATTCCGAGCGCAAGGTGACGTATGACCCGGTGAACCGTCCGGAAGTGTCCGCGCTGCTGACCACCGCCGGCCTTGTGACGGGCCGCGACCCGAAGGATATCGCCGAGGAAATCGGCGATGCCGGCGCCGGCGCCCTGAAGGCGTACGTCACCAAGTCGGTCAACGAGTTCCTCGCCCCGCATCGCGAGCGTCGCGCAGAACTCGCCAAGGACATGGATTCGATCCGCGACATTCTGCACGACGGCAACAAGCGCGCCAACGAAATCGCCGAGCAGACCCTGGACGAGGTCCGCGAGGCCATGGGCATGAAGTACTGACCCGGGTCAGACAATCCGCGTTGGTTCCCACAAGCCGGCTGTGCCAAGAGGTCTCTTGGCACAGCCGGCTTGTGTATGCGACGCTTGCCTTTCTTATCCCCTTACTCTCGGCAAGATGCAACAACCTTCCTCCGCTGATGCAACCCCAGACGGAGCGATAGGGGATGAGCGGAGGAAGGTCTTAGCGTGGGCTTATTGCCGACCGAAGCAATCGTGGGTTCTCGCAATCGTCCCGTAGCTTCCACTCTGCATGGACTGTACGCACGCTCAGACGAGCGGTAGCAGGCCGCTCAGATCGTCACGTTCGCCGACGGCGCTGATGCGGCCGGCCTGCTTTTCCTCGGCCCACGTGGTAATGCCGCATGCCAGACGCAGCCACACATCGGGATCGAGTTCAATCACATCAGGCGGCGTGAGATTGTGCGGGTCAGACGCCGGCCCGTCCAGGATCTTGATGGCGCCCCACGGCGCCACACGCACTTCGACGCCCTCCCCCGGCGCCTTGCGCTCCAACAGATACAGTGAGTACCGCACGGCCCACGCCCACACCGGACGCGGCAAATCATTCGGTGACACGGCCAGACGCCCCGTCTCGCTGTCGTCCTGCGCGGCGAGCTCCCATGCCTTGTCACGCCACTGTTGCAGCCCGTCACGGCCTTTATCAATATCCTGTTCCCTGATTACCGGCATACCCCCATTGTGCCACGCCTGCACGTCACGCCGCACTCAGCGCAAGACTAATCCATACCGGCCCTGTTGCGGCCCTGTACGCGCCCTTGGGCGGCCATACAACAACACTTCCTGCGGCGGCCCCTTGCCCCCGCGCACAGAAACATAAGAGGCGGAAGCCCTGCATTCGCGGTGCTTCCGCCTCTTTGGATCGACCGGCATCTACCGGTCTACTGCCCTACCGGTTCAGGCGTTCACGCCCATACCGGCCGGCACTGGCGCTTACTTGAGGGCGCCGGTGTGCCAGATGCGCTCGAGGTAGTCCTCGATGGAGCGATCGGAGCTGAAGTAGCCGGAGTTGGCCACGTTGAGCACAGCCATACGGGCCCACTTCATCGGATCGCGGTAGGTCTCCTCGATCTCGGCCTGGATGTCCATGTACGCGCGGAAGTCCGCGAGCGTCATGAAGTAATCCTTGTTCAGCCAGTCGTTGACGAGGTCCTTGTAGGTGTCCTTGTCGCCGTCGGAGAAGGTGCCGTCCGCGACCATGTCGATGGCCTGCTTGAGCTGCGGATCCTTCTCGTAGTACTCGCGGGACAGGCCCTTGGTGTCGTAGCCCTTGGCGTACAAGGCGGAGACTTCCGGCTCGGTCATGCCGAAGAGGAAGAAGTTCTCAGCGCCGACGCGCTCACGGATCTCGACGTTCGCGCCGTCGAGCGTGCCGACGGTCAGGGCGCCGTTGAGGGCGAACTTCATGTTGCCGGTGCCGGAAGCTTCCTTGCCGGCCTGCGAGATCTGCTCGTCGAGGTCGGTGGCCGGGATGAGGTTCTGGGCCAGCTCGATGTTGTAGTTCCACGGGAAGTAGACGTGCAGCTTGCCCTTGGTGGCCGGGTCGTTGTTGATGACGCGGGCCACGTTGTTGATCAGCTGGATGGTCTGCTTGGCCAGGTAGTAGCCCGGGGCGGCCTTCGCGCCGAAGAACACGGTGCGCGGAACCAGGGTGTCCGGGTCGACCTTGCCGGACTTGATGTCGGCGTAGGTGGCGATGACCGCGAGGATCTTCAGGGCCTGGCGCTTGTACTCGTGCAGACGCTTGATCATCGTGTTGAACATGGTGTTCGGGTCGATGTCGAAGCCGTACTTGCGCTTGGCGAACGCAGCGAAGTCGTTCTTGTTGGCCTGCTTGACGGCGGCGAACTTCTTGACGAACTCCGGATCGTCGGCCAGCGGGATGAGGCCCTTGAGCTGCTCGAGGTCGGACAGCCACGCGTCGGTGCCCAGACCCTCGGTGATGAGGTCGGACATGCGCGGGTTGGCGAGCTTGATGAAGCGACGAGGAGTGACGCCGTTGGTGACGTTGGTGAACTTGTCCGGGTACACGGAGGAGAAGTCCTTGAGGGTGACGTCCTTGAGCAGCTCGGAGTGCAGCTCGGCCACACCGTTGACGTAGGAGCCGCCGTAGGTGGCGAGGTACGCCATGCGGACGGAAGCGTCCTTGCCGTCGGTGTAGATGCGCATGCGCTCGATCTGGTCGTCGGCAACGCCCTTGGCCTTCAGCTCGGCCATGAACTGCTCGTTGATCTTCTTGATGATCTCGAGGTGACGCGGCAGCAGCTCGCCGATCAGGGAGGCCGGCCACACTTCCAGAGCTTCCGGAAGCAGGGTGTGGCAGGTGTAGTTGAAGGTCTTGTTGGTGATGGACCAAGCGGTATCCCAGTCGTAGCCGTACTCGTCGATCAGGACGCGCATGAGCTCCGGGATGCCGATCACCGGGTGGGTGTCGTTGAGCTGGAACACGATCTTGTTCGGCAGCGTGGTCAGGTCAGGGTTCTTCTCGCCCGGGTAGAACACGCGGATCGCGTCGTGGATGGACGCGGAGACGAAGAAGTACTGCTGCTCGAGGCGCAGCTTCTTGCCCTGCGGGGTGGAATCCTCCGGGTAGAGGATCTTGGAGATGTTCTCGGCCTCGACCTTCGGGATCACGGCGTCGAGGTAATCGCTCTTGTTGAAGGTGAGCAGGTCGAACTCGTCGTAGGACTTCGCGGTCCACAGGCGCAGCGTGTTCACGCGGCCGGACTTGTAGCCCGGAACCATGTAGTCGCACGGGACGGCGCGGACAGCCCACGCCGGCTTCCACACGCGCTTGCCGTTCTCCTCGACGACTTCGCCGCCGAAGTTCACGCGCTGGTCGCGGTTGTAATCGACGTGGCCCCACGGCTCCTCGTTGACGAGCCAGTAGTCAGGGGTCTCAACCTGCTTGCCGCTCTCGTCGAACTCCTGCTTGAAGATGCCGTACTGGTAGCGGATGCCGTAGCCGAAGGCCGGCACGCCGATGGAGGCGAGAGAATCGATGTAGCAGGCGGCGAGACGGCCAAGACCGCCGTTGCCCAGGCCCGGCTCATACTCGGCGTCGATGACGTCCTTGGTGTCGAAGCCCAGCTCCTTCATGGCGCCTTCGAACTGCTCGGTCAGGCCGGCGTTCAGCAGCGCGTTCTCCAGCTGCTTGCCCATGAGGAACTCAGCGCTCAGGTATCCAACGGCCTTGGTGTCGCCGTTGACCATGTCGTGCTGGGTCTTCATCCAGGAATCCACGAGGTGGCGGCGCACGGCAGCAGCGGTGGCCACATACACATCGGCGGCGGTCGCCTGCTCCGGCGTCACGCCCTGGGTGTACTTGAGCTGCTCGCGAATCTCGTCGGTGAACTCACCGGAAGTAAGCGAAGACTTCGGTGCAGTGATTTCGGTCATTATCTGACTCCCTTTGACGGAACCTATTCCAAGAACCATTATGCCTGAAAGTGTCGGCATCGGCACGGCCTGACAAGCGCAGTGCGCCCCTTTCTGCATACGTTCTCAGAGGTGATATTATCATCACCCCCTCAACCATGCGCAATCAGGCTGGGGCATGGCGTCAAACCTTCTTTGTGTTTACTGGATTAACAATTGGGGAAAGCCCGTTCCCGCGCGGTTCATGGGTGGAACGCCAGTTTGGAAGCAATCGTTTGCATGAAACGACACGCCCAAGCCGGCCCCGGCCCAATACCACAGCAGGGACGCCCCGTAAGGAACGTCCCTGCATATGCTGCGCACCATGTGCCTCAACGGGCACAGGCCCGCCTGGCATCGGTTGCCGTGCGGCCGGCCGGATCAGGCCTGCTCAGGTTCGGCGGCAGCCTCGTCGGCTTCGTCGCCAGCCTCGCCATCGGCTTTGTCAAGCCCCAGGTCGACCGGCGAGGAGCTGTTCTCCCACGGCTCCTCCCACGGGTCGTAGTCCGGGTTCTGCTGCTTGTAGATGTACATACCCGCGACAGCGGCGAGCAGCGCTCCGAAAAGCAGCGCAAAGAACTTCCAACCGTTAGAAGACTTCTGCTCCATGACGGCTCCTTTCAGGTACCAGGTGACCTGCCCATCCAAGTCAACTCTGCTTACCATAGTAAGACTCCGTTTGTGACGATTGGGTGGAAGAGCGGCAAGAGCACCCCGCTGCAAGCATATTCACACCGCAGACGCATCTGCCGGCGTTACAGTTGGGACCATGCGAATTGGCAGTGTTACCCTCGACCGGCGGTCCATCGATGCGCAGTGGCGCAGCGGGGGACCGGTGATCACCGCGGCGATCACCGTGGTATGTGTCGTCATATGGCTGTTGGAGATCCTGTTCCAGCACACGCTCCCGGCACTGTTCACCTCGATGCTCGGCTCGGGGATGTTCATGCCCATCACCGCCGTGGAGCATCCGTGGACCTGGCTGACCTCGATGTTCCTGCATTCCACGTCGATCTTCCATGTCGGCTTCAACATGATGGCGCTCTGGTCGGTCGGGCCGGTGCTGGAACGCATGTTCGGCCACTGGCGTTTTCTGGCGTTGTACCTGGTTTCCGGGTTCGGCGGAGCCGTGGGCGTCGCCCTGTGGTGCCGTATCACCGGCAACTGGCTGATGGCGGCGTATGGCGCGTCCGGCGCGATTTTCGGCCTGTTCGCGGCGCTGCTCATCGTATTCAGGCGGATGGGCGCCGATATTCGATCCATGCTGGTGTGCATGGCCATCAACTTCGCGATGCCGATGGTCATCCCGAATATCGCTTGGCAGGCGCATGTCGGCGGCTTCCTTGTGGGCGGGCTGCTGACCTGGCTGCTGGTGGACGGGGTCCCGGCGTTGCGTCGGCAGCCGTTCTCCAGGCGCATGTGGGTGTACGCGTCGGCTATCACGGTCGTTCTCGTGGCGGTCCTGGTGCTGTGCGTCCCGCCGATCGGGCGGATCGCGTAGCGATCGCAAGGCACCCTGTGGCGCGGTAGCGGCCGTGGAAGGTGATTGCGCAGGGCAATCGCGTAGGGCGTCGCCTCAGGCAGCACGTTGACATGCCGTAATCCCGGCGTGGTGTGACTCGTCAGTCGCACCGCGGCATGGTACGGCCGGTTGGCACGGCAGTGAGGCCGGTACCGGCCTGTAGTGGGACACGGCAGGCACATGACGGACGGATATCGCCGGCTCATGGGCGGATTCGCCCGGCATCCGTGTGCAGTGCGGCTCCATGGGCGCACGGCGAGCCGATTGCCATCCGGTAGCCCGGCAGGAATCCGGCATTGGCGCCTCGGAGCGTTCCGGATTGTCCAGGATTGTCCCAAGAAGAGAATTACACCGATGTAGTTTTCCACATCTGTGGACAAGGCGGTGGATAACTTGGGTATAAGTGGGGTATAACCCGTGGATAGCAACGCGAGTTATCCACATACATATCCACAACACGTGCGTTTCCAAGCATTTTCAAGTGTGGACGATGTGCACAAATAGTTATCCACATTTTCAATATCCATCGATTATCGATAGATTTTTCTTGTGGTGCCGTCACGTGTCCACCCCTAGATGTGGTGTTACCCACAACTTGTCCACCAAGTTGTCCACTTATCCACAATTGGTGGACAATCCATTCGGCTGCTTGCACCCCCATCGCAGTCATCCGGGCGCATCCCACCACGTATGATGACGGCATGGATTTCAACGAGCCGACACGACAGTTCATCGCCTCCCACAGGAACGACGACGTCCGCGACGCGGCACTGCACGCGCATCAGGACGACGTCGACATGCCCTTCGCGCTCGACCAGATCGAAGGCTGGCAGCGCGCACGGACCAAACTCCCCCAATGGGCGGCATGCGAGGGCATCATCTATCCCCCGCATCTGGCGATGGAACAATGCTCGTCGCAATCCGCCGCACAATACAAGGCCGCCCTCGCCAAGCGCCTCACCGCCGACGCGCCGCACCCCACCACGCTCATCGACATCACCGGCGGGTTCGGCGTCGATTTCTCCTTCATGGCCCGCGCCTTCGACCAGGCCATCTACATCGAACGCCAGGCGCAACTGGTTGGACTCGCCCGGCACAACATGCAGGCGCTCGGCCTCGACCACGCCCGATACCTCAACGCGGATGCCACCGCCGTACTCGGCGGGCTGCCGCCGGCGACCCTGATCATGGCCGACCCGGCGCGGCGCGACGCCCACGGCTCGCGCACCTATGCCATCGCCGATTGCACGCCGGACATGCTGGCCATCCTGCCGCAACTCACCGCCCTCGCCCCCACCGTCATCATCAAGCTCTCTCCCATGCTCGACTGGCATCAGGCGGTCCGGGATTGCACCGGCGCCCTCGCCGCCTCACCGACCCGCGCAACCGTCACCGAAGTGCATATCGTGTCGGTGCACAACGAGTGCAAGGAACTGCTGCTGGTCATCCGCGCGGACAACGGCACAGCTGCGGGCAAGACCGCCACAGACGACTCCACCACAAACGATTCCACCACAGACATCGATCCGCTCGTTGTCTGCGCCGACGACGATACCGTGTTCAGCTTCCGCCAGACGCAAGCACGGGAGGCGGGAGCAACGGGCCATGACGAGCCATCGGCAGCCGGACAGCCAGCATACCTGTACGAACCCAACGCATCCCTGATGAAGGCGGGATGCTTCGACGTGCTCGCCGCCCGGTTCGCGGTCAGGCCCGTCGACCGCAACAGCCATCTGTTCGTATCCGACACACCAATCGCCGATTTCCCGGGGCGCAGATTCGCCATCAGGGCGTACGGGCCCGTCAAGCGGACGCTCCACGGCATCAGCCGGGCCAATGTGGCGGTGCGCAACTATCCGGCGAGCGTGGCGCAGGTGCGCAAACGCTATCACATCGCCGACGGTGGGGATACATTCATATTCCTGACCACCATGTCAGGCAGGAAAACCGCGTTCGTGTGCGCCAAGGCGTGATGCGTGGTCGTAGCACGGCACCGCGATACCTCGCCACGATACCAAGCTGCGGTACCGCCGATCGGCGCCGTCCGTCTGCGGATTGCCGATCTGGTTACGCCGGCAGGCCGCACACGCAACCAGATTCAGCGCAACCAGATTCAGCGCAACCAGATCGGGTAGGATGCGATAGCTTACCGCCACCACATGGTCATCAGGAAGCCGATCATGATCAGCCCGCCGCCGATGGCGAGATTCCAGGCACCGATGCCGGGGATCGGGTACGAGCCGGTCAGGTAGTACACCACGGCCCACACCAGGCCGAGAATCATGAACGCGCAGAACACCGGCACGAACCACCCCGGATTCGACTTGGCGCTCTTGATGCTCTCCTCGACGCGCTTGGTGTTCTCCGCCTGGCGCTTCATCATGCGCTGCATCTGCGGGGTCAGCGTCGACTTGTCAGCTGTGGCGTTCAGTACCGCTTCGACCTCGTTCATCGGGATGTCGTAGTCATCGTCGCGCGTTCCGTCATTGGACGTGGTGGCGTCCGACACGTTGTCAACCGGCTGTTCGTCGGTTTCGTGCAGCTCTTCGTCAGCCATGTGCATTGTCTCCATTCAATAGGCTAAAAGTCATCATAGCGGCTACACTCGAAAGCAGCGGACACGGCGGAGGTGACATGAGCAAACACACCGGAAAACACGGAGTACGGCATTCCGCGCTCGGCGGTATCGCCGTGTTCGTCATCGTCGCGCTCACCGGTTTCCTGCTCGCCACCAATATCCGCGTGAACCGCACCGCGACCGTCACCTCGGATACCGCGCAGATGGTCGAACAGCGTGTCGAACGCGCCAAGAAGCTGCGCAGCGAAGTCAACGAACTCAACTCGCAGGTCAACACCCTGAACAAACTCTCCGGCAACACCAACGGCACCACCAACAGCGAAGACGCCGGCTCCGGCACCGTCCTGCCCGCGGTCGAAGGCCCGGGCGTCACCGTGACGCTCGACGACTCGCCCCTGTGGAAGACCATGGTGAACGATTCAGGCTCGACCTCGAACATCAACGACTACGTCATCCACCAGCAGGATATCGAGGCCGTGGTCAACGCGCTGTGGGCGGGCGGCGCCGAGGCGATGATGATCCAGGACCAGCGGGTGCTCTCCAACTCCGCCGCGGTATGCGTCGGCAACGTGCTGATGCTGCAAGGCAAGCAGTATTCGCCGCCGTATACGATCTCCGCCATCGGGCCCACCGAGGATATGCTTGACTCGCTGGAGAACTCGCAGGCCGTACAGGTCTACCAGGAGTATGTCAGCGCGTTCGGCCTCGGCTGGAACGTCCAGGAGAAAGACAGCCTGAAATTCCCCGAATCGCCGCTGCTGCTGCAGCCGCTGAAATACGCGACGGTCACCGACACAGGTAACGCTGACAGCCAAAGCGACCAGGATTCGGGCGCATCCGACAATGATTGAACCCATAGGCACAGGACAGGCACCCGTCACCAACCACCAGACCGGAACGAGCAGACCATGAACGAAACGAACACCCCGCAAGCCGGGCCCGCATACACCGCGAACCCGGGCGGCAGAAAACTGAGCGCGGGCTGGCAGATTGTCGGCATCATCGCCGAACTGCTGATCACCGCCGCCATCATCTGCGGACTGTACGTGGCATGGCTGTTCTGGTGGACCGGCGTCCAATCGGAGCATGAGCAGGCGCAGACCCGCACGGCGGCCACCAGCTCGTGGACGCAACCCGCCGAAAGCGACGGGACGACCGCCGTCGCCAAAGCACAGGCGGGGGACCCGCCCGTCGAACCGACCAGCGCCAATGAGGGCGAGCTGGTCGCCGAAGTGTACATCCCGCGGTTCGGCAACCAGTGGGTGCGCAATATCGTGCAGGGCACCAGCCTCGAACAGCTCAACAAGCATGGTATGGGCCATTACGAGGAGAGCCAGATGCCCGGGCAGATCGGCAACTTCGCGTTCGCCGGGCATCGCGCAGGCTACGGCTCGCCGCTTGCCGACATCAATCTGCTGCAGAAAGGCGACGCGGTCATCATCCGCACCCAGGATTACTGGTACGTGTACCGGTACACCAGGCATCTGGTCGTGCTGCCGACCGAGACCGAAGTCGTCGCTTCCAACCCGGATAGCCCCGGCAGCGCGCCCACCAAGCGCATGCTGACCATGACCACCTGCAACCCGCGGTATTCCACGCCGACCCACCGCTGGATCGCGTACGCCGAGTTCGCGTACTGGGCTAAGGTCTCCGACGGCATCCCGGCGGAACTCGCGGGGGATGGGGCCTCCGGATCGGTGAGCTTCTCGAGCACCCCGAAACAGTCGGTCGCCTCGCAGCTGGACTCCCTGGAACCGGTGGTGCAGTGGGCGCTTATCGTGTACGCGGTGTTGTTCGTCGCCGCGGCGATCGTATGGCGGTGGCCGGTTCGCCGCGCCATCCGTGAGGGACGCCGCCAGAAGCCGGACGCCAGCATCTACGGCGGTATCGCACGCCTCCAGCCCGGCGTACTGCCGGTACGCATCATCCTGCTGGCCCTGCTCGCCGTCGCGGCGACGGCGGCGCTGTTCCAGTGGGTATACCCGTGGGCGGCGTCCACCATACCGGCACTCCAGCAGATGTCGAATTATGTAGCTGTGTAAGATGACTTGCAACACGTGGCTGCAACACGGTAAGGAGAGGCAATGACCGATTCGGCGCATATTCTGGTCGTCGACAATTACGATTCCTTCGTCTACACGATTGTAGGCTATCTACGTACCTTGGGCGCGACCGTGGATGTCGTGCGCAACGACGCGATCGACCCGTCCGGGGCGGGCGTGCTCGACGGGTATGACGGCGTGCTGATCTCCCCCGGGCCCGGCACGCCCGCGCAATCCGGTGCGAGCGAGGATATGATCCGGCTGTGCGAGGCCACCGGCACGCCGATGTTCGGGGTGTGCCTCGGTCTGCAGGCGCTGGCGGAGGTCTTCGGAGCGACCGTGGACCATGCCCCCACCATCATGCACGGCAAGACCAGCCAGGTCGAGCATATCGATGACGAGATCTTCGCGGGCGTGGCGAACCCGATGGCCGCAACCCGCTACCATTCGCTGGCGATTGAGCCGGATTCCCTGCCGGACGACCTGGTGGTGACCGCGCGGGCCATGGATGACCATACGATCCAAGGCGTCAAGCATCGCAGCCTGCCGATGTACGCCGTGCAGTTCCACCCCGAATCGGTGATGACCCAGGACGGCTACCGGCTGCTGGCCAACTGGCTCGCCGTATGCGGCCAGACCAACGCGGTGGAGAAGGCGAAAGGCCGTCAGCCGAAAATCATGAAGACCCGTTGAATTCGCGCGTAGCGGTGGGTTCGCGCGGCGGCGAAATGAGTGTGCGGCAAGCCAAGGTCATGTCCCAGAAGTTGGTGGATGACTCCCTGTTCCTGCGGGGTCGCCACCTGGTATCACGATTCGCAAGCGCGTCGGGATGTCGCGAATCGCAACCGTCTGCCGCCGCAGCGTTAACCGCCGCGATAGCGAGCAGCAGGCGCCCTCAAACGCCGTCGCCGCAGACCGGGGGACATCATCGACCGCCCCAACCGCCATTTTTCCATATCTCCGCGAAATGTCGAAATCATCGAGACATTGAGGACCGGGGCTGAATATCTCTCCGAATCAGGCGGCAGGTGCGAGAAATTGAGACTTCGGCAGTCCTGGTGCAGATTGCGGAATTGCGACGGGCATCATGCCGGGACGCCTGCACCTCGAGATCGCAAACGCCGACACCGGTGGCGCACCGAGACGTCATCCTCCCGGACGGTTTCCGGGAGAACTTCGCGGGTTCCGCAATCCGCGGGTTTTCTCCCGTCCGAGGTATGGCAGTTTTGCGTGACTGCGCACTTCTGCGGATAATCTCCCAACAGAAACGTTGAAATCCTGCGGTTCCCCAACATCGCCTCTGGAGCCCGAATCGGGAGATTTCGCCGAATTCGCATATTCGGACTAAACTCCCGCGAAAACACGAGCGCCGACTCGTCGATAGTCTGCAGCGCACACCCCAGACAGCGATTCCATAATCTCGCTACACAAAACGCGCCGCCAGCGTAACCAGTTTGGGAAAGGGGACGGCTGCGCAAATAACAACCCGCACAAACGGCCCACACCAACAACCCCCAAAATGCGAGCGGCCCGGAACACCAGATGATGTTCCGGGCCGCTGCTTATTTCCCTACAGGTCACTGGTGACTAGCTTGGCCACCTGTGGCGCTGCTATCCGTAGCAGTAGAGGACGAACCGGCGCTCGGCGACGCCGACGTACTCGACGACGATGACGAGGACTTGGTCGTCAGCGTGATCGCCGCGCCCTTATCCGCCTGGGTTCCGGCGGTCAGGCTCTGCTCCGTGACGATATCCGTGTCCTTCGCGTTCTGCGAGGAGTTGGACACCGTGAACCCGAGCCCCTCGAGCGTCGACTTCGCCGACGCGTACGTGGCGCCGACCACCGACGGGACCGTCAGCTGCTCCTTGCCCTTGGACACGTATACGTTGATGGTGGACCCCTGTTCGATGGATGTGCCGGGGACCGGGTCGAGACGCGTCACCGCGCCCGACGGCACGGTGTCGGAGTTCTCCTCCTCGACCGACGTGTTGAATCCGCGCTCCTGCAGGGTCTTGAGCACCGTGTCCTTCGACTGGCCGACCAGACCGTCAGGCACCTTGGTCATGCCCGAGGAGATGTACAGCAGAATGGTCGTGCCCTTCGACTGCTTGGATCCGGCCGCCGGGCTGGTGCGGGTCACGTTGTCCTTGGACACCGTGTCGCTGTCCTCGGTCTGCGTGCTCGCGGCGACCTTGAAGCCCGCGGCTTCCAGCGTAGAACGCGCGTCATCCTGCGATTTGCCGCTCACATCGGGGACGGTGCCCGTTGACGGCCCTGCCGAGAACCACACCCTGACCGTCGAACCGGCCGCCACCTTCTTGCCTCCTGCGGGGGACTGCTTGGTGAACGTGCCCTTCGGCTCGGTGGAATCCGTATCGGTCTCCACCTTGATTTTCAGCCCCACAGCCTCGAGTTTCGCCTCGGCGCCCGCCTCGGTGGTGGACGACGAGAATGTCGGGACCGTCACCATCTCGGTCTGTTTGGAATGCATGAACGCGAACACCACGCCACAGATCGCCGCAATCACCGCGAGCGACACGATCACGGCGATGACGATGCGCTTTTTCTTCTTGTGCTGCTCGGCCTCGCGCTGCTGGGCGCGGGTCTCGCCTTCCGGTTCGGCGAAGGGGTTCGTCGTGACCGCCATCGCCGGATTGGTCATCACCGGATTGGTCTGCGTGGTGACCGGCTGGGTCGGGTTGAGCAATTGGGTTTCCTCGGCACGACGACGCCCGCTGTTGTTCGCCAGATCGGTCAGCTGGTTGAATGTGGCCGCGATCGGCACGCCGCCGTTCATGAAGGTCAGGATGTCGTTCTTGAACTCGGTGGCTGTCGCATACCGGTTCTGTCGGTCCTTCGCCATGGCTTTCGCGCAGATGTTGTCCCACATCTTCGGCAGGCCGGGGACCACGGCGCTTGGGGGAGTGGCCGCCTCGGACACATGCTGGTAGGCGATGGCGACCGCGGAATCGCCGGTGAACGGCGGACGGCCCGTCAGCATCTCATACAGCACGCAGCCGGCGGAATACAGGTCGGAACGCATGTCCACGGTCTCGCCGCGGGCCTGCTCGGGGGACAGGTATTGGGCGGTGCCGACCACGCCCTGCGACTGGGTCATCGTGGCCGCGGAATCATCCAACGCACGCGCGATGCCGAAATCCATAACCTTCACGACGCCCTGGTCGGAGATCATGATATTGCCGGGCTTGATATCGCGGTGGATGATGCCCATACGATGCGAATATTCGAGCGCATTGAGCACCCCGAGCATCACCTGCTCGGCGTCGCGCTGGCTGAGCGGGCCATTCGCCTTGATGATGTCGCGCAGGGTCTGGCCCTTGACGTACTCCATCACCAGGTACGGGATGCGCTCGGTCTGGCCGCCCTCGTTGACGATGGTCTCCTCGCCCGAATCGTAGATGTTCACGATATTCGGGTTGTTCATCTGTGCCACGGAATGCGCCTCACGCCGGAACCGCGTGAGGAAGATCTCGTCATTGGCAAGGTCAGAGCGCATGATCTTGATGGCGACGGTGCGTCCCAGACGCTGGTCGAGCGCCACGCGCACCTCTGCCATGCCGCCTCTGCCAACGAGCTGGCCGAGCTGGTATCGGCCGTTCGCCAACGAAGTGGGTACACTGCTGCTCATTGCTGCTCCTTCCATTGCGGGCGGAACGTCGAACTCACGGTCCTCGGCTCATCGCTCCCGCTAATGAACACTTGCTTCGGTTCCTGCACGTCAGGCAGGCCGGCCATGCCCGTCGCCTCAATATGCGGCGTACTGCTCACACGACGCGGCAGACGACCACGGGATGGCACGATGGTCGTGTCATCGCTGAGTTTGGTTTCCTGGTCCATCAGCCTGCGTTCAATGCGTGCCAGCGTGCGTGACACCACCAACGCGTCCTTCGGACGGTCCCGCGGATCCTTCTCAAGCATCGACATGACGAACTGCCGCAATTGCAGGTCGATGGAATCCGGCAGGGGAGGCACCGGCTCATTGACATGGGCCGCCGCGATATCGACCGGCGTGGCCCCGGTGAACGGACGATGCCCGCACAACCCCTCGTAGGCGACGACGCCAAGCGAATAGATGTCGGATTGGGCGGTCGCCTGCTTGCCCTGCGCCTGCTCCGGGGAGATATATTGCGCTGTTCCGACCACCATGCCATCCTGGGTGATCTGCTCCTGGTTCGTGGAGTATGACACACCGAAATCGGTGATCTTCACCTCACCATCATCGGAGACCATGATGTTCGCCGGCTTCACGTCGCGGTGGATCACACCATGCGAATGGGCGACGAACAGGCCACGCGCCACTTGGATCAGGATCGGCAGCAGTTCCATGGGGTCCATCGCGCCCTGCTCGTGGTAGATGTCCGCCAGGGATTTGCTGGGCACGTATTCCATGATGAGGAACCCGATGCCGTCATGCTCGTAATATTCGAACAGCGCCGCGATATTGGGGTGCGCCAGGTTCGCGGAATTATGCGCTTCAGCACGCAGCCGACGCAGCTTCGCCTCGCTGTTCGCCGCATCGCTGCGCAACGCCTTGATGGCCACCGGGCGCCCCAGTTGGATGTCGTAGCCCTTCCAGACCTCGCCCATGCCTCCTTGGGCGAGTCTGCAATCCAGGCGGTAGCGGCGATGAATCAGCTGCCCTTCGATCAATCTCACTGCTTCAACGCCTCCTCCATCACCTGCTTCATGACCGGCCCAGCGGCGGTAACGCCGAACGCATTGACATTATGTATCACCACGGCGACGGCGATCTTCGGGTTATCCGCGGGTGCGAAGCCCATCACCCATGCGTCGTTGGACTGGTTGCCGGTACCGATCTGCGCGGTGCCTGTTTTCGCGGCGACCTGGACTCCATCTATCGCCAGGGTCGGGCTTTCCTTGGCGACTACGCTTTCCATCATGCCGGTCAGTGTGCTGGCCGTGTTGGAGCTCATCGCCTGGGACATCACCGTCGGCTTGGTTTCGGAGATCGTCGACAGGTCGCTCGCACGCACACGGTCGACCAAGGTCGGCTGCATCAGGGTGCCGCCGTTGGCGATGGCCGCGGCGATCATCGCATTCTGCAACGGTGTCTCCAAGGTGTCACCCTGCCCGATGGATGCGAGGGCCAGCTTGTCCGCGGCCATATTCGACGGGAACGTCGAGGCGACCGCTTTCATCGGGTTGCCGGTGGAGGATGAGCCATCCACGATGATCGACTGGCCGAATCCGAGCTTTTTCGCCTGTTCGGCGATCGCATCCTCGCCGAGCGCGACACCCAGCTGGGCGAACGCCGTGTTCGACGAGTAGGCGAGGGCGTCGGACAGCGAGATCTGCCCGTTGGTGCCGTTCGCCGCCGTGGTCGTATTCGTCAGCTGGGTGGCCGTATTCGGCAGGGTGTAGGCGCTGCCGGCGGGAATCTGGGTATCGGCCTGGTATTTGCCGCTTTCCAGGGCAGCGGCCGCGACGACGGTCTTGAATGTGGATCCCGGCGGGTACAGTTCCGACGTCGTGCGGTTGAGCATCGGATTGGTCGCATCGGAAGTCAACGCCGCGTACGCATTGTTGACTTTTGCGGTGTCATGCTGGGCCAGCACGTTGGGGTCGTAGCTCGGCGTACTGACCATCGCGACAATCCGCCCGGTCTTGGGCACGATGGCGACGACGGCGCCGTCATACCCTTGGCTGGTCAGGGCCTGATACGCGACATCCTGCAGCTTGGTGTTGATGGACGTCTCGATGGAGGCGCCCTTGTTCTCGGTGCCGGTCAGCAGCGCCTTGAATTTCTGCACCGCCAGCGCGCTTGCGGTTCCGCTCAGCAACGCTGCACGGGAGGCTTCGATGCCGCGGTCGGCGTTCTGGCTGATCGAGAAGAACCCGGTCACCGGCGCGTATTCCTGCCCCTTGGCATATGACCGTTGATAGGAGAACGCGTCATTCGAAGGGTCGGATTTCGCGAGCACCGTGCCGTCGGACGAGAGGATTGAGCCGCGGGGTGCGCCGAACTGGTAGTACAACGCCCTGCGGTTGCGTGGGTCGGCGTTGAGCTCATTGGCCCGGAACGCGGTGAACACTGTGGTGGAGCAGCCGAGAATGACGAACAGGATGACGACCACCGTGAAGATCTGCCTGAGATTCTTGTTCAACGTGCGCCTCCTTTCACCGAGCGCGGCCCTGACACCGGGAGGATCGGGGGGATGGGCGGGACGTCAAGATGCATGCCTGAAGGCTCATCGGCGGCGGCAGGGGCGTCGACATCATCCGCCGGCAGATGGCTGGTGGTCTCCATCGGGTCAGGCGCTTCACCGTCGTCCTGCCAATCCTGCCAGTCGCCCCAGTCGCCACGGTCCTCACGGGTCTGCGGCGTGATGGCTTCCGTCTGGTCGTTACTGCCCGTCTGGTTGTCGCTACCCGTCAGGTCGTTGCCGCCCGCATGGTCGGCATGGGCGGCGTGCAGACCGTGCCCGCGCCGCGCCGCGCTGTTCTTCGCCGCTTCCGCCGCGGATTTCGCACGCTCCTTGAGCTCATGGTCGCGCAGCACCGCCAGCGCCTCATACTGGAAGGTATCCGACGTCAATTCGGGTTCGGGCTTGTTGGCGGCATTCGAAATGATCAGCAGCAGCGTCACCAGGATGGAATTCGCGACCAGCGATGACCCGCCGGCCGCCATGAACGGCAGCGTCAGGCCGGTCAGGGGGATGACCAGGGTGATGCCGCCGACCACGGTGAACACCTGGACCGCCATCGTGAACACGAGGCCGGAGGCGAGCAGCTTGCCGAAACCATCCTTGATCTTCATCGCGGTGATCAGACCGGAGGCGATGATCACCATATACAATGCCAGCACCGCCAGCAGGCCGGTCAGCCCGAGCTCCTCGCCGACCGACGAGTAGATGAAGTCCGAATTCGCCAGCGGCGTCAGACTCGGATGCCCCTGGCCGAGACCCGTGCCCATCAGGCCGCCGGAAGCAAGGCCGAACAGGCCGGTCACCAGCTGTTCCGAGCCACCGGGACGGTTATACACCTTCGCGTCAAAGGGGTGCAGCCACGCGTCGATACGATTGTCCACATGCGCGAACATGCGGCTGGCGACGACAGCCCCCGCGGCGAACGCGATGATACCGATGATGATCCAGCTTTTCCGACCGGTAGCCACATACAGCATGCACACGAACATCGCGAAGAACATCAGCGACGTTCCCAGATCACGCTGGATCACCAGCACGCCCATCGAGGCCGCCCACACCACCATGATCGGCCCCAGGTCCTTGATGCGCGGCAGCTGCAGCCCCAGGACCTTCTTGCCGCCCACCGCGAGCTGGTCGCGATGGTCGAACAGGTAGGCCGCGAAGAAGAACGCGAGGAACAGCTTGGCGAACTCGCCCGGCTGCAACGAATACGAGCCTATACCGATCCAGATGCGCGCGCCACCGATTGTCCTGCCCAGCCCCGGGATCATCGGGGACAGGAGCAGCGCAATACCGACGACCATGCTCACATACGAGAAACGTCTGAGCACACGGTAATCACGAAGACACACCACCAGAATGCCGCACAGCACCAGCGCGGTGCACAGCCACACCAGCTGCCGGGAACCGGCGTGCGAGCCTTTCTGCTGGTCGATGCGCGCAATCAGCGTGATACCGATGCCGGTGAGCAGCAGCGTGCACGGCAGGATCGACTGGCTCGCATACGGCTGGAACTTCAGCAGCAGGGCCCACAACACGAGGAACAGGAACGCGACAACCCCGAGCGGCACCACATACTCGTGCGGGAACGTCCCGGCCGTACGTTCGAACATCTGGAAGAAGCCGATGAAGCTGACTCCCATGGCGAGCAGCAGCAACGACATCTGGCGCAGACGGGTGACAATCATCCGATCACCACCCCGGTGATGGCAGGCACCGGCAGCCGGAAAGGCACAGGAGCGCGCACCGAAGGCGCAGCCGCCGACGGACTCGCCGAGGAGCTGTCCGACCGGCTTGCAGAGGGGCTCGCGGAAGGGCTCGCCTTGTTGTCGCCCGCGTCATCGGTGCCCTTGTTGTTGGCTTTCTCGGTTTCCTTGAAGCTCTTCATCTCCTGTTCGATGAGCTTGACATGGCTGCGCGCCTCGTCCAGACTGTCCACGGTAATGCCTTGGGCCAGCTGGTCACGCCACGACTGCGGCAGGGACGACACCTTGATATCAGTGTCCTGGACCGCGTGGGAAAGCTCCACGCCGAACACATTGGTCGGCACGCCTTGGTAAATCGACACTACGCCGTCATGCTCGCCGATGTAATACTTGGTCTGGCTCCAGCGATACCCGGCGAACGCACATCCCACAATCGCGGCGAGCGCGAGGATGACGACGGCGGTAATACCCAGCCGCGACAGGTGCCGGCGCTTACGGTGCACCCGGTTCTGCTGCGCTTGCTCACGTTGGATGGCTTTCGCCACTTCGGGATCGTTCGGATCGGCGGACACCCGCCCGTCACGCTTCTTCACCACGGGGATCTCGCCGGTATCGGTATTCGGTATTTCCCCGTTCTCCTCACGCACCTGGGACGGCTGCGCGACCCGTGATTGCGGGCCTTGGTCCTGCTGGGCGTCGTCATCGCGCTTGCCGCGCCCCGCCCCTTGGATCAGGGCGGCCGCACGCTGGGCGGGGGAGTTCTTGCCGGCGCGCAGCACCGGGGCGGAGGCGACCGGCTTGTGCATGATGTCGGCGATTGCCTCGAGGCTGGCGCTGGCGGCGCCGCCGACCAGCGGCGTCTGGTGCGGCAGGTCGAAGGCATCGGCGTCCAACGCCAGGGTGGCATCGCCGATGACCGCGGTCACATTGTCCGTGCTGCCGGCCTTCAACGCCATGGATACCAGCCGTTGGGCGCACTCCTCCTGGTCGGAGACCGTGCCGAGCATCTCCTCGATCGTGGAATCCTCAAGCACGCCGCACAGGCCATCCGAGCACAGCAGCCAGCGGTCGGCAGGATGCGCCCGGCAGATGGCGATATCAGGATGGGGGTCGATGTCGAAATCACCCAGCACCCGCATGACCACGTTGCGCTGCGGGTGGTTGCGCGCCTCCGCGGCGGTGATACGGCCGGTATCGATGAGGTGCTGCACGTAACTGTGGTCCGTGGTCATTCTCGACAGCTTGCCGTCGCGCAGCAGGTAGGCGCGCGAATCGCCGATATGGGCCAGGACCCAGTATCCGGACACCAGGGCGACCGCGACCACGGTCGTGCCCATGCCGGCAAGCTTGCGCTCACGCTTCGCCTTGCCGACAATCGCGTCATGCGCAGCCATCACCGAGGTTTCCATCATCTTCGCCACGGTTTCCACGCTGCCCTGCTCATCATCCTGTTCGATATGGGCGAGCGAGCGGATCGCGATCGTGGACGCGGTATCGCCACCGGCATGGCCGCCCATGCCGTCGCACATGGCGATCAGGCGTTCCCCGGCGAACGAGGAGTCCTGATTGTTGCTGCGGACCGTGCCCACGTCGGAAACGGTGGTCGAGTAAAGGAACAAGGTCTGTTTGGCTGCATTCGGCATCGGCATCACCTCAGCTCAAACGTGGTGGCGCCGATACGGACAGGGATGCGCGCGGACAGCACCGTGGGCGCACTGATACGACGCTGGTTGACGACCGTGCCGTTCGTCGACCCCAGATCCTCGATAACCCACGAGCCGGAGGACGGGTCAGGGTACACGCGGGCATGGTGGGATGACACGAACTCGTCATCAAGCACGACCGTGTTGGAGGCGGCCCGGCCGAGGGTGATCGGCGCGGCGCCAAGCGGTACCGAGCTGCCGGCCAGCGGGCCGTCGATCACCACAAGCAACGACGGCTGGACCGACTGGCGGCGGACGGGAGCAGCCTGCCTGGCAGGCGAGGGGGACACGGCGGGGGTCGCCGTTTTGGCGGCTTTGCGGGCCTTGCGGTCCCTACGCCTGCTGGACAGCGACTTGCGTGGGCTGAACGTCTCGATGTCACGACGCAAAGAACGCACGACAAGCCAAAGAAACACCCACAGCAGGATGAGATACCCGTACTTGAGGATTGCAAAGGTAAGTTCGGTGGGCATAACGAAACTCGCTCTCAGGCCAGGTCAGTCCTGATCCTGCGACGAAGCCCAATACAGGATGCGGGTACGGCCGATGGTGATGGTGTTGCCGTCAAGCAACGTGGCCGCGGGAACCTGATGCCCCTCGACGAACGTGCCGTTCGTCGAACCGAGATCACGTGCGATCACGCCGTTATCGGTGATGTCGATTTCAAGATGCTTACGGGAGATGCCGGGGTCGTCGATGACGATGTCGCAGCCGGAGCCGCGGCCGATCACCGTCTTGGGCTTGGTGAGCAGGTACTGGCTGCCGTTGATCTCCAGCATCGGGCTGTCCTGCGACTGGCTGTCGGTGGTCACCGGGACGGCGTTGCCCTGCACGGATTCCGAGCTCAGCTTGAAATCGCCCTTGCTCAGGTCGAGGTCTTCCTCGAAGATCACCACGACCGGGCCCACAAACGCGTAATGCTGGCTCTTGGCGTACTGCGTGAGGTTATCGGCGAGCTCGTTGGCGAGCGCCTCGCTGCCCCACTGTTCGATGCGGTCGAAATCGGGGGTGCTCAGCTTGAACCGGTATTCGTTCGGGGCCACCGTGCGATCGCGGCCGACCGGCATGGCCTCGGTGTCGATTTCGCGCTCGAGGGCGCTTGACAGGTCAACGGGTTGCAGGTCTTTGGGCCCGAACTTCGAAAACACACCGTTGACGGCGCCTTCCACGCTCTTCTCAAAACGGTCGAGAACGCTCATAGTGATCCCTTTCTATATCCTCATCCATCCTACGCTGTGTCACCACTTCGGCCAAAATCAGGCGGCAATACTTGCAATTTCTTCATTCCGTGGTGCGTGGATGGTGATGCGGCCCAGAAAACAGTCGGGGATCGTGGCGGGGAGGACCAGAATCGGCGGGGGGCGCGCCCGGCGTACTCGGTGTGCCCGATGTGCCGCGATCGTTCCGGACAACGTGGATTGCGGCATCACCTGCATGGTGTGGAAAGGATACCGAGGAATCGGCGGCCGGGTGGAACGTGTCGCACCGGTACAGTCGTTGGTATTCCGCCGATGTTGAATCCAGGAGACCCGGGTCCGGGCCATGCGGCCTCCACGCGGCACATTTCGACCGGTGATGATGCGGGTGTGGAGGGGATAGGGGGCACCGCCGAGCGCACGACATCGCCGAGCCTTGCGCAAAACCGCATGATTCCGCCAGTGCTCCATCCTATGGTCTCGCCGCTGCCTCCTCGATTCCATGGTATCGGTTCCACACCATCGCCATCGACACTCGATACGCGCGGCACGGAGACCGGACGGGCCGGCCGAATCGCGCGCCCAACCCTTCGCAGGCCCGCACCAGAGTAGGCTGAAGGCATGAGTGAACTCCATACGCGCACCACCAACCCCAGCGGCGACACCCCGGCCAAGGCAAGCACCGACGCGCCGTCCGCCATCGAACAATTCCCCGGACGCAAGGCCCGGACCCTGCGCTTCACCTGCGGGGCACCCCGGTCGGCCACCGTCATCGGCGACGGTTCCCGCGCGTTGTTCCTGCGTTCCGACGGGCCGGAAGACACGGTCACCTCCCTGTGGCTGAGCACATTCGACCCGGCCGACGGCACCCATGACGAGATCCTGCTCGCCGATCCGCGCAATCTGCTCGCCGATGCCGACGCCGAGGAGGTCCCCGCCGAGGAACGGGCACGCCGCGAACGCGCGCGCGAGGGCGGGCAAGGCATCGTATCGTATTCGGTGGATGCGGCGGGCGACCGCGTGGTGTTCACCATCAACGGCCAGCTGTTCCTTACACAGATCGATGCGGACGGCCGCGGGGCACGCACCCGGCAGCTCGCCGCCGACGCCCTGTCCCCAGCCGACACCGCGTCCCCAGCCGACACCGAAGCCTCCAGCGCGCACGCCGCCGGACACACCTGCGCGGACGAGAACGACGAAGCCGATACCACGCCGTACGCCGATCCGAACGACCTGCTGCCGGTCCTCAACCCGCGCATCAGCCCGGACGGCCGGCACGTACTGTACACGACCGGCGAGCATCTGGTCATGGTAGACATCGCGGACCGGCCGCAAGCCGGCGAATCCCCGCTGCATGACGATATCCGTGCGATCTGGGGCGTCCACAATGACGGCACCGATCCCGCGGGACGCACATGGACCATCGGTCTCGCGGAATTCGCGGCCGGCGAGGAAATGGACCGGTACGACGGATTGTGGTGGTCGCCCGACTCGCGTTCGGTCATCTTCGAAACCTTCGACAGCGCCGCGGAACCGGTCTGGCATATCAGCGACCCTGCAAACCCGGACCACGCCACTACCGCACGGCACTATCCGCAGGCGTTGACCCGCAACGCCGACGTCTTCCTCACCCTGGTCGACCTCGAATTCGACGGGCACGGCCGGTACAGCGGCATGGACGCCCGCCGCATCGCCTGGGACCGCAAGACATACGAGTATCTCGCCGTCGTGCGGTGGACGGCAGGGCACCGCCCGCTGCTGCTCGTGCAGAACCGGCTGCAGAACCACGACCAGGTGCTCCAGGTCGAGCGCAACGACACCACCACCGTGCTCGAAGAGCACACGAATCCCCAATGGCTTGATTTGATTGCAGGCACCCCGACGTTCACGCCGGACGGGCGGCTGGTGTGTGCGTTTAACGACATGGATACCGACACCAACCGTCTCACCGTCGGCGGCTTGGCGTTCACGCCCGCCGGCTGGCAGGTGCGCACCGTGCTGGACGCCGGCGACGACGACGTGCTCGCCGTCGTGCAGCGCACACCCGACAATCCGCAGGCCGCCGACATCCCGGACGCGTGGACGGACCAGACGGACGACCATGACGCACGCAGCTTCGACGTGGTACGCCTGGGCTATGACGGCATGATCACACCGGTGACCATGACCCCCGGCGTGTGGACCGCATCCCGCGGCGCCCGGGGCATCGTCGTATCCGGCAGGGACATGGACCACGCGCAGTCCCGCATGGTCCACCTGTACGCCCTCGACGCCGACGGCGATCCGGCAACCCCCGACCGGTTCCCTTCGCTGGACAACCATGTGCGCGCCGAACTCGCCAATCATGCGGCGACCCCCGGATTCACACCGAATACGCGGTTCGTCAGGCTCGGCGAACACCGGCTGTATACCGCCATCACCCGCCCGAGCGTCGGCAGCCCGTACGCAGGCGCGCGGCGTCTGCCCGTACTGCTCAAACCGTACGGCGGTCCGGGGCATCAAGAGGTCACCCTCAGCCAGGCCGCATACTGGGATGCGCAATGGTGGGCGGACCAGGGGTTCCTGGTGGTCACCGCCGACGGGCGAGGCACCACCGGCCGCGGTCCGCGATGGGATCGTGAGATCTTCCACGACATGAAGCGGGTCACGCTCGCCGACCAGATCGAGGCCGTCCACGCCCTGCAGGAAGTGGCGCCGGAAGCCGACACCGACCGTGTGGCGATGATCGGCTGGTCCTACGGCGGGTTCCTGTCCGCGCTCGCGGTCCTGGACGCACCTGAAACGGTTCAGGCAGCGTGCGCCGGCGCCCCGCCCACCGACTGGACCCTGTACGATACGCATTACACGGAACGGTATCTCGGCCTTGACCCGCAGACATACCGCGCCAACAGCATCATCGAGGACGCGCCCCACCTGAACCGGCCCCTCATGCTGATCCACGGCTTTGCGGACGACAATGTGAGCATCGCCAATTCGCTGCGCCTGTCGCAGGCACTTATGGCCGCCGGCAGGCCGCACACCTTCCTGCCGCTCACCGGTATCACCCATATGACCAATGATCCAACCGTCGCGCGTAATCTGCTCATCCTGCAACGCGACTTCCTGATCGAGGCCCTGGGTATCACGCCGCGGGCATAACAGGCATACCGGGCATAACACCATAACGGCCAAGCCGTGGTATTGGTCATTCGGACCGTGAATGGCCAATACCACGGCAAACCGCTTCGACTACAGTAGGTGCCATGACTATTCCGCTGATCGACGAGGGCCATTATCAGGCGCAGATGGACACCGTGGTCATGCCCGCGCTGAAGCGATGCAGCATCGAAGGCTGGATGGAACCGGCGCAGGCTCCCGGGCTTGCCAAGCCGGCGACGGAAGGCGGATTGCACTACGTGTGCTATGACGCCAAGGAGTTCGACAAGCTCAACGTCGATGGCGCCACCGCGATGTTCAACGGCGCGATCGTCATTTCGCACGGCTTCACCGAATTCGCCGCCAAATACAGCGAGATGATCTGGTATTTCCTGCTTGCCGGGTATTCCGTGTGCTTCCTGGAACACCGCGGGCATGGCCGTTCCGTACGCGACGTGGACAACCCGTCCCTCGTCTGGATCGACGACTGGCATCGGTATGTCGCCGATCTCAACAAATTCGCCTTCGAAGTGGGCAGAGAGTATGCCGGCGGGCGGCCGCTGTTCCTGTACAGCCATTCGATGGGCGGCGGTATCGGCGCATCCCTGCTGGAAACCTACCCCGACACGTTCGACCGTGCCGTGCTGTCCAGCCCGATGATCGCCCCGCAGACAGGAATGCCGAACTGGATCGCCTACCTCGCCTCAAGCCTCATGTGCGCATGCGGGCAGGGCAGACACATCGTATTCGGCCAAAGCGAATTCACGCCGGAACTCGACATGAACGATTATCCGGGGGCGTGCGAGGCGCGCGTGCGCTGGTACCAGCAGCAACGGATCAATGACGTACACAACCAGACGTATGCGGCCACCTTCTCATGGGTACGGCAGTCGCTTCAGCTATCGCACGCGGTGCAGAAGCCGCACGCATGCGAGAATATCGACACCCCGCTGCTCCTGTTCCAGGCCGGGCACGACCATTGGGTGCTCAACGAGGCGCAGAACCGGTTCATCCACTGGGTGCTCAACGCCGGGGGAGACGCGAAGCTCGTGCGCATCCCCGACTCGCTGCACGAGATCTTCAGCATGCCGAACAGGATTCTTGGGCCCTATCTCGAGCGGATCCTCACGTTCTACGCGGATGCGGACGAACTGGACCACTGATTGCGGCACACTGCCGCGGTATCTGCCCGCTCTGCGATACGGCAGGCACATAGCGGGCAGATACCGACCTACCACCACGCAATCCAACCGCTCTCCGGGCGCCGTGCGACACGGCAGGCGCACCAGGGGCGGATACCGACCGGTCCTTGCTCAGACCGACCCCTGTCTACCCGCCATGCGACAGGCCGATCACACGGCGGGCGGATACCGACCGGATCGATCCCAGTCCAAATCCAATCCGCCCACCGTGCGACACGGCAGGCGCAGCGCAGAGGGATACCAACCCACCTCCGCTCAAACCAACCACTACCCAGACGTCGTGTAACGCACCAATCACACAACAGACAGATACCAGCCGAATCAATCCGAAACCAAATCGAATCTGTCCGCCGTGTAACACCCCAGCCACACCGCGAGCAGATATCAACCCGCCACCGTCCAAACCAACCATTACCTGAGCACCGTGCGACATCCCAAGCACACAACGCCCAGATAGCGGCCACAGCCAAGCCATCAGCCTTGGCAATCAGGCACTATCCGGCCGTCGTGCGACACCCTAGGCACACCGCGGACAGATACCCGACCGCCCCCCGCTCAAATAAGCACTATCCCCACGTTGTGCGACTCAGCAATCCCACGGCAGACCGATACATGACCATCACCGCCCAAACCAACCGCTATCAGTTCGTCATGCGACACTGCAGGCACACCACGGCCAGATACCAGCCTGTTATCCCTCACTCACTGTCGCCATCGTCGCCGTCGAGAATCGACTTGAACGGCGCATCCGGCAGGAACCCGTCATAGGAATGCCAGCGGCGCTCAAGCTCCTTGTTCGCCTCATCATGCTCGCGTCGGCCGCGCTTCGCGTATTCGCGCAACTCGTTCGGCCCCATCATCTTCACGTCTGCCATGCTTCCATGCTAGCCGTGACGGCCCCGGCCAGCCCGCCGCCGACAGCGAACAGCCCGGCGGCCGGCACAACGGGGCGTCAGAACACGTACGCCTTCAGCCGGCGGATCGCCTCGCGCACACGGCTTTCCGGCAACGCCACATTCATACGGATAGTGTCCGGCATATCGAACATCACACCATCCTGCCAGGCGACGCCCACATCCCAGCCGCGCTTTTCCAGCTCGCCGATGCCCACGCCATGCTCCCGGCACCAGCGCGAGCAATCCAGATACAGCATGTACGTGCCTTCCGGCCGCGCAAGCTCCACGCCGTCGATCGACGACAGATAGTCGAACATGAGCCCCACGTTGCGTGACAGCACGGCAAGCAGCTCGTCAAGCCACTGGCGGCCCTCCTGCGTATAGGCGCCGACCAGCGTGTGCATGGCAAGCACATTCGCCTCGTTGTAGTGCGATTTCGATGCCTGCGCCTCCACCCGGTCGCGCAGGTAGCGGTCGTAGATGATGTGGTAGGCGCCGACCAGACCGGACACGTTGAACGTCTTGCACGGCGCGTACAAGGCGACTGTACGCCGGCGCGCATCCTCGCCCACGGATTGCGTGGGGATGTGCCGGTGCCCGTCAAGCACCAGATCGGACCAGATCTCATCGGAGATGACCACGCAATCATTGCGGCGGAACACCTCCATCGCCCGCTCGATCTCCCAGCGCTCCCACACGCGGCCGCAAGGATTGTGCGGGCTGCAGAACACCGCCACGTGGATGTGGTGCTCCTTCAGGCGGCGGTCCATATCGTCGAAATCCATGCGCCACACGCCCTGCCCGTCACGTTTGAGCGGACTGTGTTCGATGGCGTACCCCGCGTTCTCGAGAACCATGGTGAACCCCACGTAGGTGGGGCTGTGCAGCAGGATCCTGTCGCCCGGGGCCGCGAACGCCGCGACGGCGGACATCAGGCCGCCGAGTACGCCGTTCTCGTAGCCGATCGCCTCGCGCGGAATATCGACGATGCCGTTGCGGTCGCGCTGCCAGCCGGCGATCGCGTCGAAATAGTCGTCACTCATCTGGAAATACCCGAATGCCGGGTGCTTCGCACGTTCGATAATCGCCTGCGGGATGGTGGGAACCGTGGGGAAGTTCATGTCGGCGATCCACATGGGAATGACGTCGAACCCCGGTTTCGGCGGGTCCGGGGCGAACCCGGGCATCATGCCCAGGCCGTCGACGGCGAGCGCATCCCTGCCGTGCCGTTCCATCAGCGAAGTGAAATCGTAGGTCATTCCGGATTCTCCTTGAAGCGTGGCGGGCGCCCGGAATACAGGCGCTTCTGCCGTACTAGGCGAATATCGTTTCACCGGCGTTGCCGTCATGTCACGGATTGCGGGACGGCCGGCAATCCGGTCAGTCGCCGACGTCCGCGCGATAGAAGTTGATGTATGAGCGCGACGGGGTCGGCCCGCGCTGGCCCTGGTAATGCGAACCGGTGCCCTTGGACCCGTAGGGGTGTTCTGCGGGAGAACTCAGCTGGAAGAAGCACATCTGGCCGATCTTCATGCCAGGCCACAACTTGACCGGCAAGGTGCTCACATTCGACAGCTCAAGGGTGATATGCCCCTCGAAGCCCGGGTCGATGAAACCTGCGGTGGAATGGGTGAGGATGCCCAGGCGGCCCAGCGAGCTCTTGCCTTCCAGACGGGCGGCGATGGTCGGGTCGAGCTTGACGTATTCCCACGTCGAAGCGAGCGCGAACTCGCCGGGGTGGAGGATCCACGGCTCATCGGGGCGGACTTCGAACTGTTCGGTCAGCGCGCCCTGGTTCTCCGCAGGATCGACATAGGTGTAGGCGTGGTTGTTGAACAGGCGGAAGAAGCGGTCCAGACGCACGTCGATGGAGGCGGGCTGCACCATCTCGGGCGTCCATGGGTCGAGCGAGATATGACCGTCGGCTTGTGCGGCGAGGATGTCACGGTCGGACAGCAGCATGGGATTCTCCTTGGCAACGTTCGATGATCTGATTGCGGCCGCCGGCTTACGTGCGCGGCCGTCATTCACTGTATGCCAGTGTACGCGGCTCCGCCGCCATCGGGTATTTGGCTCGCCTGTCACAACTTCGGCACGGTATTGGCAGAATTCTTTCAGGAAAACTTCGAGACACCCACAGCATCATGGGTTCTCATAGAACATGTCAGCAAACAGCTGATCGGGAACATCGGTTCCTGATAATTGAACCCCTTTTCTTCTTCTCTCTCCTTTCTCTCCTCCCCGGTGGTACCCTCCACCGGGGTTTCTTTTTTACGGATGCGGGAGATCGTCCTTATCGGTGGCGTTTCCCCATCAACCACCCGCACGCCACTCACCCGCAGCCGATTCCCGACTTCCAATACCGACATCTGAAAAACTCGCTTCCAGAGGCAGATCGCTCGAGATGTTGAGAGATTATTCCCGATATCTCCGTTTTCAGGGCGCCATGTCCGAGAAATCACGACATCGAAACCACGACATCGCGATACTGCGAGTTCAGCACGAACACACCTCACACGTCGTACCGCCAGCTCTTGTCGGTGAGCACACGCGCCATCAGCAGGCCGATCGGCAGGCAGATGATCACCATGAACGCACGGAACGCCCAGTCGAGCGCATGCAGCGTATCGAAAGCGCCGAGATAGAACATCGCGCGGTACATATACAAGCCCGGCACCATGATCACGATGGACGGCACAGTCATGCAGATACGCGGGTACCCCAAGTGCGGCGGCAGCAATCCGCGCCGGACCGAAGACCGCCACGCCGAGGCGAGCAGGCCGGCAAGCAGCGCGCCAATGAAAGCCCCGGCCTCGGCGGGCACGCCCATATCCACGATTTCCAGACGCAAGGTATCGGTGATCATGCCGATCACCGCGGCGACCAGGCACATGCGTTGCGGTGAGTTGAACATCACGGAGAAGCCCCACACGCCGATGAACGCGAACACCATGCGCAGCAGGCAGTTGACCACCGGATTGAGCCCGAGCGGCTCGAATCCCTGCGGGTTGAGGTGCACAATCGAGGCGACCATCCAACCGGCGAGTGTGGCGATCAGCACGATACACAGCACGTACGCCACCCGCTGGATGCCTGACGGGAAGTCGATCTTGGCCATATCCAGCCCGCCCGTAATCATCGGGAAGCCCGGGATGACGAACAGCATCGCCCCGATATACGCGGTGTCATGCTGCAAGGCGACGGGATCGAACAGGCCGATCAGGCGCAAGGTTCCCGTACAGGCCAGCGCGGCCACGCTCACGCACACGAAGGTCACGAAGAACTGGTTGAGATGGTGGATGAACATGCGACGCCGCAGCCAATGGCCCAGGCCCGCTCCAACGAACGCGCCGATCATGTCGTACGGGCCGCCGCCGAGCAGGAACACGAAGGCCGCGCATGCACACGCCGAGGCAAGACCCGCGAATGCCGGCGAATACAGGGGTTTACGATGCTCGATCATGTCGAGCCGCTCATGCGCCTGCCGTACGGTGACTCCGCGTCGACGCTCCGGACGTTGGCCGACATGGTCGAAATGGCTGGCATACTCGCCTTTCGGGGGATGCTGGGTGCGTTCAAGACGACGGGCACGACGGCGATCACGCGCCTCTTCGCAGTGTTCACGCCGCGATTTCGTCTCCTGCGCCTCCCCTTCCGCACGACCCGCACGTTCCGCACGATTGATGCCACGCATGTCCAGAGGCGCCGCCGTCTGGGAATCCCGGTCACCCGGGCGGGCCTGCTCGGCATGCTCAAGCGCGTCGAGCACGGGATCGTCATCGGCTTCCGCCGCCTGCTCCTGCGCTTCGAGCCGGGCCTTGTTCTCCTTGCTTTCCTTACGCAGCTGCCTGGACAGGTCCGCGGACACCTGGGAGGCGTCACGCTGGTCAAGATGCTGCATCAGCCCTTCGGAGACCTCGGTGCGGCTGTGGTACATCGACCCGGTGCCGAGGTTGACGTTGAACCAGTCGGCGAAATGCTCGAGCAGCCAGATGCGTTCGGTGTTGACGCCGGTGGTGGGCAGGTCCACCACTTCGGTGATTCGGTCACGGCCGTCCGTGCAGGCCGCCTCGATGTCGGTGAGGTTCACGTCGGCTCGCACATGCACACCCAACGGGTAGGCGATGCGGTGCATCATCTCACGCACGCGGAAGCTTCCGGTGCCGGCCCCCAGATCCAGCATGCCGACGCGAACGATGACGCTGGCTTTCGCCGCGATACCCGCTTCCGTGATCGGCTTGTCCCAATCACGCTCGATATCCTCCATGTCAAGCGGAATGGAATGCGTATGGTATTTCCTCACCGCAGCGGCGGCATTCTCGACGCTGCCTGTTTGCGCATCGTCCCGCAGTCCCGTTTCCTGATGTTCTTGCTGTTGTGAAGGCTGTTGTGAAGGCTGTTGTGAAGTCACGGTTCCATTACTATCGCAAGCCGTACCCCGTTAGGCTATGACATGATCCAGGCCGTGCGCGCAGTCGCGATGCCGATCATGCTTGGAAAACCGCCGGTTCAAGAACCTGTCCACCATATGGTCAACCCCCAGGCAGATTTCGGACATGTAACATACCTGTCGAAAACGCGGCCGTATAATGCCACTGCAACCGCTGAACCGACGGCTTTGGGTTCGCAACGGCCGGCACCACAACCGTGGAGGAGCCACGGAAGACCGGCAGACCGAACAACCGAAGGTTTGGAAAAGGAGGTTCAATGACAACAGAAAATCAGCAAATCACGCCAGCCGACGCCGGTATCGTGACGTCCGGCACGGGCACCAAAGGCCCGGAAGAGCGTGCTCTCCCTGATTCGCTGAAGCACGACATGGATCTGTGTCTGCAGATCGTGCGCGAAGTGCTTGGCGAATTCGATCCCAAACTGCTCGAGACATTTGATACCGTCCGCCAATATGTGGCCGACGCCAGCGCCGAGCATTTCACCAGTGTTCACACCGACCCGAGCGAGGGGCAGCGCGAGCTGGACAAGGCGGTCGAAACCATCGACGCGATGAATCTGCATGATGCGCAGCTGCTCGCGCGCGCGTTCACCACCTACTTCCATCTGGCGAACCTGTGCGAAGAGAACTACCGCGTATCCGTGCTGCATCAGCGCGAAGCGGCAGTCAGCGATGATGAGGCGGTCGACCCGGTCAATGAGATGACCAACGCCTATCACAAGCTCATTGTTGAAATGGGCCCGGCGAAGGCGAAGGAACTGCTCAACAAACTCGAGTTCCACCCCGTGTTCACCGCGCATCCGACCGAGGCGCGCCGCAAGGCCGTCGAAGGCAAAATCCGCCGCATCGCCCAGCTGCTGGAAAGCAGCAAGATGCTCGGCGGTTCCGACAAGAAGGAAAGCTACCGTCGTCTGTACAACGAAATCGATGCGCTGTTCCGCACCTCGCCGATCGCGCTGAAGAAGCCGACGCCTGTCGAAGAGGCCGACACCATCCTCGATATCTTCGACAACACGCTGTTCCGTACGATTCCGCTCGTCTACCGTCGTTTCGACGATTGGATCCTCGGCGACAAGGCGGGTCTCGTCCCGCCGGTGTGCCCTGCGTTCTTCCATCCGGGCAGCTGGATCGGCTCCGACCGTGATGGCAACCCGAACGTCACCGCGAAGGTCAGCCGCCAGGTCGCACGCAAGTTCAGCGACCATGTGATTGCCGCCCTTGAAGATGCCTGCCGCACCGTCGGCCGCAACCTCACCATGGAGTCCGGCACCACGCCGCCCAGCGCCGAGCTGAAGAACCTGTGGAATCACCAGAAGGAAATGAGCGAACGGCTCACGTCCAAGGCCGCACTGATCTCCACCAAGGAAATGCACCGCGCTGTCATGCTCGTGATGGCCGATCGCCTGCACTACACGATCGAACGTGACGCCGACCTCATGTACAAGTCCTGCGACGATTTCATCGCGGACCTGAAGATCGTGCAGCGTTCGCTCGCCGCAGCCGGCGACCCGCGCGCGGCCTATGGCCCGTTGCAGGACCTCATCTGGCAGGCCGAGACCTTCGGCTTCCACATGGTGGAGATGGAGTTCCGCCAGCATTCCGTCGTGCATTCCCGCGCGCTCGAGGACATCCGCGAGCACGGTCTGCATGGCGAGCGTGGCGAACTGCAGCCGATGACGCACGAGGTGCTCGACACCTTCCGCGCGTTGGGTTCCATCCAGAAGCGCAACGGTATCAAGGCCGCACGCCGCTACATCATCTCCTTCACGAAGTCCGCGCAGAACGTGCGTGACGTGTACGAGCTCAATCGTCTCGCCTTCGCCCATCCGGAGGACGTGCCGACCATCGACGTGATCCCGCTGTTCGAGCAGCTTGAGGATCTGGAGAACTCGGTGGACGTGCTCGACGAGATCATCAAGATCCCGGAGGTGCAGGCGCGCCTGAAGGCCACCGGCGGCAAGATGGAAGTCATGCTCGGCTACTCGGATTCCTCCAAGGACGCCGGCCCGACCACATCCATCCTCGCACTGCATGACACCGAAGGCCGTATCGCCAAGTGGGCCAAGGAGCACGACATCGATCTGACGCTGTTCCACGGCCGTGGCGGCGCTGTCGGCCGTGGCGGTGGCCCCGCCAACCGCGCGGTGCTCGCACAGCCTGCCGGCTCGGTCAACTGCCGATTCAAGCTCACCGAACAGGGCGAGGTCATTTTCGCCCGGTACGGCAACCCGGTGCTCGGCCTGCGCCATATCGAGTCCGTCGCCGCGGCAACGCTGTTGCAGTCCGCTCCGAGCATCGACAAGATCAACACGGAAATGACCGCAAAGTACAAGCCGATGGCAGACGCGCTCAACGAAGTCTCGCACGAGCGCTTCCTGGATCTGCTGCACACGCCGGACTTCGCCGAATGGTTCTCGACCGTCACCCCGCTTGCCGAGGTCGGCCTGCTGCCGATCGGCTCCCGTCCTGCCAAGCGCGGTCTGGGCGCCAAGTCGCTCGACGATCTGCGTACCATCCCGTGGGTGTTCGCCTGGTCCCAGGCGCGCATCAACCTGGCCGCATGGTACGGGCTGGGCACGGCGTGCGAGAAGTTCGGCGACCTGGATACGCTGCGCAAGGCGTATGAGGAGTGGCCGCTGTTCTCCACGTTCATCGACAACATCGAGATGTCGATCGCGAAGACCGATGAGCGCATCGCCAAGATGTATCTGGCTCTCGGCGATCGCGACGACCTGCGTGACAAGGTGCTCGACGAGATGCGTCTGACCCGCAAGTGGGTGCTGCGCATTGTCGGCGACGCTTGGCCGCTGCAGCACCGTCATGTGCTCGGCCAGGCCATCAGGGTGCGTTCCCCGTACGTGGACGCGCTCTCCGTCACCCAGGTGCTGGCGCTGCGTTCGCTGCGTCGCAAGGTGGACAAGGAAGAACTCAGCCAAAGCCAACAGGCGGAGTTCATCTACCTTATCCTGTGCACCGTTTCGGGTGTCGCTGCAGGCCTGCAGAATACGGGCTGATTCCGATTTCCGACCAATGCAGCGAGAAGGTCTCGTGCCCTGCGGGGTGCGGGGCCTTCCCGCGTTTTGGGCGGGTTGTTGTGATTGGCGAGCGACACACGGCAGGGTCTGGATTATCTCTAGGTAGATGCCTGTATGCGACGACATACACAACTCATCAAAGCCCATGACGATTCGAGTGAATCATCAGGAAATGTTGCGCCACGTATCTGACGACATACACAACATGCCAGTTTCCCTAATGCTTCGGCAACGACGACCGGGAAACCACCCGCCGCGTATCTGACGACATACGCGATCCGTCACATGCCTTGACTATCCAGTGCCGTTAGCCACGAATAGTCACGTTGCACATGCCCCGGCATACGCAACCCGTTGGTTGTGTCACCAATCCGATTCCGGAGCACGCAATCCGCCTCGTCGCGCATGCGATGACATACACAACCTGTCAAATACCGCAACGATTCGAAGACGATACTGCGAACGTGGTCCGCTCAGCATGCGATGACATACTCAACTCATCACATGTCATGACGATATGACTTCACTCATCAGCATTGGACTACCCGGAAAGGTAATCATCCATCACCTCTGTGGGTATACGGGTTCGGCTCCCGTCCACTGTTGGTCCGACTCATCTACCGGGAGTTTACGGATATGAGGATTCGATTCTCGCCCGACGCCTGTCCATCCGTCCACTCCGCCCACCGGGAGTTTGCTTGATATTCGACGAAGGACGCACGTTCTCCCGCATGCGCGCGGGACTTCTCACACAATGTGTGATTCGACGCGTAATCTCCCATCGGCCTGATTCGAGTCGTGTTGGTATATCAACGATTTCCTTGGCACAATATCGCCGAACCCGGCCATCACAGCCAAACTCCCGGGAGATCTCCACCACCCCCACAAATCCACCCAGAACTCCCGCGCTCTCGCCCCCATCAACAACTGTCGGAAAAGCAAGCGCCCGTCGTACGGGACGATACCCACGCGACGGGCGCGATGCCGGCCCAACAGCCGCACGAAAGAAATCAGGCTCCCAGCAGATCAAGCATCTGCGGGACCGACTTCTTGCCGAACTCAATGGTCTGCTGCGCTTCGGACGCGGCATCAGCACCGGGCCGGGTGATAACCATGCACGGCACGCTCATCACGTTGAACTTGTCCTTGAGCTGGGGGAAGTGCGCGATATCGTATGCTTCCGCCCGCACCTTCGGGTTCGCGGCGGCGATACGCTGTGTCGCGAGCACGGTTTCCGGGCACATTGTGCAGGTGAGCGACACCAGCAGCATGACATCGACCGGCTGGCCAATCGAGGCGATCCGCTCGGCGGTGTCCTGGTCGAGTGCCTGCCCCGGTCCGGCCACGTTGTACAGGGCGAGTACGAAGGAGTTGAACTCGTGCCCGCTCGGCACACCATGGAAGGCGATACCGGTCTCCTGCGGCTTACCGTCCACCCCGATGGTGCACAACCGCACATTCGGCCGCGCATCCGGCAGCGGATCATCTAGCGAGACATCGCCGCCGGTCACCGGAGCCGTATCGACCACCGTGCTCAACTTGCCATCGCTCAGCGAAGTCATTTCGCCGATGAATGCCTGCAATTCCTGGGACAGCGTGGAATCGTCAAGCTCAAGCTTCAATACCAGCGGACGCGCCATCCGCGAGAACACGACCGCCAGCTGCTGCCGGATCGCGTCATCGAAGAACGCGTGGCCACCAGCAGGCTTCGCGGCAGCAGCAGTACCGGGACGCTGTGGCGCCGGAGCCGGGGACGTGCCCGACACACTGGCGGCCTTCGCGGCCTTGGCCTCCTGCTGCTCATATGCGGAGGCCGTCGGGCGCGGCGGTACCAGTCCGGTCTTCTCGCTGAGCTGCTTGGCATACCGTTCCAGTTCGACGGCGGCGATGGCGCCATCTGCGGTCGCCGTGACCACCTGACGCAGGTTCTTGACGCGCAGATCGCCGGCCGCATACACGCCGGGGACCGAGGTCTCCAGGTAGCCGTGCGTGACCACATACCCGTGGTCGTCAAGTTCCACCACGCCACGGACCAGTTCGGTCTGCGGCACATAGCCGGCGAACACGAACACGCCGAAGGTGCCGCCATCAGCCGGCTTCCACACGCTCGTCTCACCTGTGCGTGTATCACGCAACGTCGCTTCGGTCAGCCCTCCGGAACCGGCGGCGACCCCGTCGAGCTGCGTGTGGTAGCGCACTTCGATCTTCGGGTGGTTCTTGGCTTCGGCGGCGACGGCGGCATCACAGGTGAAATCGTCCTCGCGCACGAGAATGGTCACCTTGCTGGCATACTTGGTCAGGAACACGGATTCCTCGGCCGCCGCGAACCCGCCACCGACCACGATGACCTCACGGCCGTTGAAGAACTCGCCGTCGCAGGTGGCGCAATAGGCCACGCCACGGCCCGCATATTCCTGTTCGCCGGCGAAGCCGATCTTGCGCGGCGAGGCGCCGGTGGCGATGAGAATGCCGAAGCAGCGGATATCGCCGCGATTGGTGTGCACGATCTTGATGTCGCCGTCCACATCCAGCCCGGTCGCCTCGGCGACCTTGAATTCCGCCCCGAAATTCTGCGCCTGTTTGCGCATGGTCGCGGTGAGTTTGCGGCCGTCTGTGCTTTCGACGCCCGGATAGTTGACCACTTCGGACGTGATGGTGATCTGTCCGCCGAAATCCGCCTTTTCCAGGACCAATACGCGGTATCGTGCCCGCGCCAGATACAGTCCTGCGGTCAGGCCGGCCGGGCCGCCACCGATGACCACGACATCATACAAATCGTCTTGCTGTTGCATTGCCAGCTCCTCGTCGTCGTAACGATTACAGGTGATATGACGGATGCCGCCACCTGACGCAACCGCAAACCGTTCGGGTTACGGCATGCTACGACCGGCGACGGCATCCGGAATAGGGAATCGGAAACCGCTTCAGTTCGTCAGCCGAGCGTCACAGCTGGCCGACCAGGTCAAGCGACGGGGCGATGGTCGCCTCGCCGGGCTCCCATTTGGCCGGACACACCTGGTCGCCGTGCTCGTAGACGAACTGGGATGCCTGCACACGGCGCAGGAGCTCCTCGGCGTTGCGGCCGACGTTGGAGGAGATGACCTCGTAGGCGACGACCTTGCCTTCGGGGTTGATGATGAAGTCGCCGCGCTCGGCCTGCCCCAGCTCCTCGTTGTAGGTGTCGAGGTCGCGGGCGAGCAGTGCCGTCGGGTCGGCGAGCATCGGGTACTGGATCTTGGCGATCTTCTCGTTCGCGTCATGCCACGCCTTGTGCACGAAATGCGTGTCGTGGGAGACGGAGTAGATCTCGCAGCCGATCTTCCTGAACTCCTCGTAATGGTCCGCGAGGTCCTCAAGCTCGGTCGGGCATACGAAGGTGAAGTCGGCTGGATAGAAGAAGAACAGCGACCAGTGGCCGAGTACGTCGTCCTTGGTCACTTCATGGAAATCGTTGTTCTGGAACGCCTGGACAGTGAAGTCGGTGAGTTCGTGTTGGAGCAGTGTCATGATGGTCCTCGTCGTCTCGTTGTTCGATTCCGGCGGGCTGCGCGCACGACCCGCCTATGTACGGGCCCGGAGGTTCCGACCCCGCGTGGCTCCCATGCTAGCCCATCGCAGACGGGAAATGCGGGAATTCACCTGTGGTAATCATCACATTGACATGCGTGTGGTTTCCCGCGATACTGCCGGTTGGCTGCTACATCATGTTGGCGGCGACGATGACCAGGATGATGCCGGCGAGGCTCACACACCGTGGAGATCACGGTGAGGCGTACGCTGCGTTTGCTGTCTTTCATCGGGGCGGTGCCGACGAATATCCCGACGCCGACAACCAGCAGGACGATTGCGATACCCATGATGATGTGTTCCATCGTCGGCCTTTCCGTGACGATCCTGCGGACCTTCGTTGTCCACGACCGCCACCTTGGGAAGTGAACCGGTTAATCCAAGTATTTCGTAATACCACGACACCACATGCATACCAACTCCGCCTACGGCGTAGCACCATCCGCGGTACGATGGCAACGCACATCACAGGCAGGAGGCCCCATGGCAGACCAGACATCCGACGACACCACCCAGCATGAACCGACCGCGACCTCCACATGGAGCCGGCTGCTCGCCGGCAACCGCCGGTTCGCCCAAGGCGCCATGACCCACGCGTGGCAGGACCGCGAAACCCGCGAGTCGCTCATCGATTCCCAACGCCCCGACGCCGCCGTGCTGTCCTGCTCGGATTCGCGCGTACCACCGGAAATCATCTTCGATGCCGGGCTCGGCGACATGTTCACCGTGCGTACCGCCGGGCAGATCATCGACGACAGCGTGCTCGCCTCGCTGGAATACGCCGTCGAAAGCTTGCACGTCAGCCTGCTTGTGATTCTCGGGCACCAGAACTGCGGTGCCGTCCAAGCCGCGGAAAAACAGCTTGGAGTACTGGCGTCGCGCGTGAGACACGGCGACGATTCGCCCGAAACCACACAATCGCTGGCTTCCATCATCGATGACATCGAAGCGATGGATGATGTACAAGCCGCGCAGGACACGCAAGACCGACTGGAAGCATCCTTGGAACGCCTGGTCACTGAAGCGCAGTCGCCGATCGTGCGGTCAGTCGGCCCGTCGGTATTGCAGGCGTATGAGGCGCAATTGCGCGACCCTGCCGATATTGAGCGCGTGCATATTGCCCACACCATCGAAGAGCTGGCGGACCGTTCGCAGCCGATCCGGCAGGCCCTGGCGGATGAACGCCTCGTGCTTGTCGGCACACGCTATTGCATGGATACCGGCCTCGTGGAGGTCCTGAGCTTCTGAATAGCGCGGGCCGCCACGCCCGCCAATCCCCACTCTGGCGTCACCCCCAGGCGGCCCGCACCTTGACCGGCGCATCTTCTACAGTGGAAGCCATGTCGTCACTGTGGTTGAATGTCTTGCTGATATTCGTCTTTCTGCTGCTCGGATCGGTGTTCTCAGGTACCGAGCTGGCCCTGGTGAGCCTGCGCGGGTCACAGATCGACCAGATGGAGCAGGAGGATGCCCGCGGCGCCCGTGTCGCACGCATCGCCCGTGACCCCAATACCTTCCTGTCGACCGTGCAGCTTGGTGTCACACTCTCCGGATTCCTGTCGGCGTCCTTCGGTGAATCGGCGATTTCACCGATGATCGTGCCCATGGTGATCAGCTGGGGTGTTCCGCAGCATATCGCCGCGCCTCTGACCACCATCGTGCTCACGCTCATCATCTCGTACTGTTCGATCGTCATCTCGGAGATGGTGCCGAAGCGTATCGCCATGCAACGCACCGAGCAGATCGCCCGCGCGGTGGTGCCGGCGATTGACGTGTTCGCGAAGGTCTGCAAGCCGATCATCTGGCTGATCGGCAAGAACACGAACGGCCTGGTCCGTCTGCTCGGCTTCGACCCGAACGAGACGGAAAGCGAGGTCTCCGACGAGGAGCTGCGCGTGCTGGTGAACACCAATACGCGGCTCGGCAAGGACGAACGCACGATTCTGGACGACGTGTTCGACGCGTCCGAGACGATCGTGGCCGAAGTGATGCGGCCGCGCGCCGATGTCGTGTTCCTCGAGGGCGATATGACCATCGAGGACGCCGCCGCCTACGTGCGTGAGATGCCGTATTCGCGCTACCCGGTCACCGGCAAGGATTTCGACGATGTGCTCGGTTTCGTGCACGTGCGCGACCTGCTGGACGTGCGCGACCCCAAGGCGAGGACCGTGGCGGATATCACCCGCGAGGGCATCTCCCTGCCGGGCACGTCGAAGCTTTTGCCCAGCCTTGAGCTGCTGCGCAAAAGCGGCATCCACCTCGCCGTGGTCATCGATGAATACGGTGGCACGGACGGCATTGTGACGCTCGAGGATATGACCGAGGAGCTGGTGGGCGATATCCACGACGAGTACGACCTGCCGGAAACCAAGGATGGCAAAACCGCGCCGGACACCGCGTTCGTCAACGGCGTGGCGACCATCGACGGCGGCATGACCATCGAGGATTTCGCCGATTTGACCGGCATCCAGCTCGAGGATGGCCCGTACGAGACGGTCGCCGGGTATTTCCTTGCCCACACCGGCAAAATGGGTGCTGTGGGCGATGTATTGCATTCGGATGACGGCTACGACATGATCGTCACGAAAGTCGACGGCCGGCGAATCGAGACCATCGAGGTACGCAAAAGCGGTTCGCCCGACCATGTGGATATCGATCGCATGAGTGTCACCGACGGTGGAAAGTCCTCAAGCGCCGGAGAATCAGACGGCGATGATACGGCGGCTCGCTGACTTTCTCGCACACGATCTCACAGCACGGCGTAACGGTTGAGTTCACGGCGCAGATCACGCCAGCCTGGCAGGAACCGGTCCATCAACTGCTGGAACCGTGGCCCGTGGCCACCCACCCACAAGTGGGTCATCTCATGGACCAGCACATACTCAAGGAACCGCGGTTCCATGAGTCCCAGCTGAAGATTGAGCCGGATCCGCCCTGTCGCCGGGGTGCATGACCCCCATCGCGACCGCATGATGCGAAAGGTGATCCGTGTCGGCGAGCGCCCAATCACACGCGTCCAATGGTCCAGCAGCGCCGGGAGCTGCCGTTCGAGCGATTGGCGGGCATGCCGCTGTACATCGGCAGTCCACACAGTCGCGGAGTCATGACTACCGATGTTGCGGTTGCCGATATTAGGACTACCGATTCCGGATGAATCCGGCTCACCCACGCTTGGTTGTCTTCCCGCCTGATTGTTCAGCTGCTGCGGTTGGTTTTCCGGGTGCTCCTCGCCCGTCGCCCCACCGACGAGCCGCATCGTGTCATGTTGCATCCGCTGGATTTTGCGTTGCTGGGCGCGAATCCACGTCTTGCGCGTGCTGACGAATGTCTCGATGGCCTCCGCGGATATACGCGTGGGCGCCGTCACCCGGATATCCCCGTTCGGCGGCTGGACGCGCAGATACATGTTGCGAATCGGCTTGCGAATCACCGTGACCGCCATCCCGCCGATATCGATGATGTCCGTCGAAGTGACGCGTCTTGATGCGCGGCGTCGGTAGGTCACGGCATGGTCCTTTCTGCTTCCTGCATGCGGCCACAGAGCCGGTGGACGCTATAGCCCGGCTATCAGAAGCGCAGCATCATCTCATCATACGGCTCGGTGAGTTCCGGCCCATCGCCATGCAATGGCGCGACTTCATGACTTGCGAGCAATGACTGCGACAGCCGAGCCCCATACGCGGATGCCGCGGGGAGAATCTTGTCTCCTGAAACGCTGCGATTGAGCCATTCCTGCGCGTGTTGCGGGTCGCTGAGCACCGGCATCCGGTCGTGGACTTGGGCGGCGATACCGACCGAGTCGCGCGTCAAAATGGTTGCGGTGAGTAGCCAGGTGGCATTCGCCCGTTCCCTAGACAGCCACCAGGAGTACAGCCCCAGCAGCAGCAACGGTCGGTTGTCTTTGGCATGGAAGTAGTAGGGTTTGCGTTCCGCCGTCCACTCGTAGTAGCCGGATACGGGGATGATGGCGCGATTATGCCGCGCGGCCTGCGCGAAGGTCGGCCTATCGAGCGCTGATTCAATGCGGGCGTTGAACGTGGGGTAGGGGAGTTTCTTTGATTCGGCGGTGGGCGGAATGAGCGACCAGTAGGCGGACGCGAGGTGATTGACCCCATGTGCGTCCTGCCCGATGACGGCGATGGTCTGCGTGGGGCTGACATTCCATGATTTCCCGGGCAATCCGGCGGACGGTTGCGCATGCAGCATCTGCGCAATCTCGGGGTAATCAAGCTCCGCGGCGAATCGTCCACACATGCCCATCAGCGTAGTCGCCATCAAAGAAGTGCGCACGACCGCGTACGGTTTCCCTCTTCGACACGCCGGATATACACGGGTTGACGGAAGTGCCAAATATGGTACTATATCTGCTTGTGCGCTTTTAGCGTGCGGATCGGGCCCGTAGCTCAGGTGGTTAGAGCGCATCCCTGATAAGGATGAGGTCGGAGGTTCAAGTCCTCCCGGGCCCACGTCGAAAAATCAAGCGGCCTGCGAGCCGCTCTTTTTTTCACATGGGGCTATAGCGCAGCTGGTAGCGCATCTGCTTTGCAAGCAGAGGGTCGCCGGTTCGAACCCGGCTAGCTCCACAACAGAACACCCCCGGAATCCTTCAATCATCTGGATTCCGGGGGTGTCGCACTATTGGGGTTCAGCGCACGCCGGACGGGGTGTCGGCAGCGCTGTCACCGTTCTGCTTGGCGAGCTGGTCGCGGATCTCACTGAGCAGCAGCACGGTCTGTTCCTCGGTGCTGAGCTTCTGTTCCGCCTCTTCCGCAGCCTTGGCGTCCTCTTCGCCCTTGGCCTTGGCGATCAGCGCCTCGGACATATCCCGCAGCTTGTTGATCGGCACCAGGATGCAGAAGTACACGGCCGCCGCAACAATCAGGAAGTTCAGCAGCGCGCTGAGAATCGCGCCGAAGGACACGGTCGCGCCATTGAAGGTGAACGCGAGCAGGCCGTCCATATTCGGTTTGCCGAAGATCATGGCGATGAGCGGGTTGATCAGGTTGTTGACGATGGAGTTCACCACGGCAGTGACCGCAGCGCCCATCACCACGCCGACAGCCATGTCGATCATGTTGCCGCGTGCGATGAATTTCTTGAATCCGTCTATCATCTTGTTCTCGATTCTTGGAATGGGTTGGAAGTCATATGACTGGCAGGCGCATGATATCAATCGTTTGCCGTTGGTCAGGATGACGGTCCGTTGTGTGTAGCGCCGTCGCGTCCGCCAGGGGAAGATGCAGTCGACGTGGGCTGTGGGATACAGTGCCCGTGTTCATCGTACCCTGCACCGTGCATCGTTTGATGATATGACACGCCTGCCGGTTCCACACAGCCGGCCAATCCGCCGCGCCCGGTATCTGTCCCAAAGGATGGGAAAATCATGGGGCACGGTCTTAAAATCATGGGGCATAGTCTTGCCGGCATATGCGCCCGCGCTTAGAATAAAACCGTCTTATCAATAACCCGACCAACGAGGGGAGAGCTATGCTCACCGAAGAGTATGTCAAGCGCGTGTACGCGCAAGTGGAACGCCGTGACGGCGACCAGCCTGAATTCCTGCAGGCGGTCCGTGAGGTGTTCGAAAGCCTGGAACCGGTTGTCGCCAAGCATCCGGAATATGAGCGCAATGGTGTGCTCGAACGGTTCGTCGAGCCGGAACGTCTGGTGAAGTTCCGTGTCGCATGGACGGACGACGAGGGGCATGTCCAGGTGAACCGCGGCTACCGCGTACAGTTCAATTCCGCAATCGGCCCGTACAAGGGCGGTTTGCGCTTCCACCCGACGGTCAACGAGTCCGTCATCAAGTTCCTCGGCTTCGAGCAGATTCTGAAGAATTCCCTGACAGGCCTGCCGATGGGCGGAGGCAAGGGCGGTTCCGATTTCGATCCGAAGGGCCGTTCCGACGGCGAGGTGATGCGCTTCTGCCAGGCGTTCATGACCGAGCTACAGCGTCATATCGGCCAGTTCACCGATGTTCCGGCAGGCGATATCAACGTCGGTGCGCGTGAGATCGGCTATCTGTTCGGCCAGTATAAGCGTATCCGTGACGAATACTCCGGCGTGCTCACCGGCAAGGGCCTGGAATTCGGCGGCTCACTGGCCCGCACCGAGGCGACCGGCTACGGGCTGTGCTACTACACGCAGGAGGCGCTGCGCGTGCTGCGCAATGACTCCTTCCAAGGCAAGACCGTGGTTGTCTCCGGTTCCGGCAATGTCGCGATCTTCGCGATCGAGAAGGCGCAACGGCTGGGCGCGAAGGTCGTCACCTGCTCCGATTCCAACGGCTACGTCTACGACCCCCAGGGCATTGATCTCGATGTGGTCAAGGATATCAAGCTCGGTCATCGCGGCCGTATCAAGGAATATGCCGACCGCGTGCCCGGTTCCGAATACCACGAGGGTTGTCGTGACGTGTGGACCGTCCCGTGCGATATCGCGCTGCCGTGCGCCACGCAGAACGAGATCGACGGCGAATCCGCCCGCACGTTGGTGGACAACGGCTGCACGGTCGTGTGCGAAGGTGCGAATATGCCCAGCACGCCGGAGGCGATTGCCGTATATCAGGGCGCGAAGCTGCTGTACGGCCCCGCAAAGGCCACCAATGCGGGCGGTGTGGCCGTTTCTGGCTTGGAGATGAGTCAGAACTCGTATCGGCTGAGCTGGACCTTCGACGAGGTCGATGCCAAGCTCAAGCAAATCATGGAGGATATCGTGGCGAACTCCCTGGACGCCGCGAAAGAATACGGCCGTGAGGGCGACCTGATGCTGGGCGCGAACGCCGCCGGCTTCGTCAAAGTCGCGAACGCCATGGTCGCGCAGGGCATCTTCTGACACGTTCCCCGCTGTCTGTCTGCGCCGGCAGGTCGTCTGACACAACAGACAGCGGGGATTTTCATTCGGTTCCTGCCCAGGAATCACCGATTTTGCCCGCTATTGTGCTGATTTCACTACTGCCGGTTCTGGGATATGGGCGACGCCGGTGCGTTGACGGCGTTCTCAGTGAGAGCAGTGACAGCAGCGCCATCAGTAGTGCCAACAGCGCCGCCAGCATCTTCGGCATCACCAGCATCGCTGACATCACCGACGCCATCAGTATCAGCGCGCTCCGATTCGGCGTCACCCGGAGCGTAATCCCAAGGCATCTGCTTGAATATCAGCGCAAACACCACGACCGCAATGACCAGCAACCCGCTGTGTGTATCCTTCTGCAGCAGCGTGAGCAGGAACCATCCACCGATAATCGCCGTGCGGATCGCATAGAACAACACTCGCCGCCATCCGTGGCGTTCACGGGTTTCCATACTCATGTGGGTGAACATGCCGCCGAGCGTCTGCCCACGATGCGCCGCCGGAATCCACAATTCGAACACGAGGAACGACACCATGCCGAGCACGGTGACTACGATATTCAGGGATTCGACGTGCACAATGGCGCCTGCCAGCTGGAACGTCCCATCGGGCAGCGGTTTGGCGAGCGCATGGAACAGCCACACCATGGCGATGCCCAACGGATAGTAGCCCAAAGTGACCATAATCATGTCAATCGCGAAGGTCACCCCGCGGTGCACAATGCCGGGCAGGTGGTTGATTTCCGCCCGGTCAACCGGTTTTTGCGGCCACCGCCGGTCGCACAGTTTCGCGATGCCGTACCCGATGAGAGCGCCCAAGGTGTTGGTCAGCAAGTCATCGACATCAAATTGCCGATACGAGCACGGGTAGATACCCCAAAATCCGCTCAGCTGCGTCAATTCGATTGCCAGTGACAGCAGAAAACCGACGATGACGGTATGGCCGATATTGCGCCGCAGGAACCGCATAAGCAGGAATCCGAGCGGCATGAACAGCACGATGTTGAGCAGCAGCTGCATCACCGCCGATACCCCGCCGGTGGCGACGTCCTGTATGAATTCAAGCGGGTTGAGCTGCGGCGAAAGATGGTGCGTGGCGCAATATCGGTCCGGTTCATCCGGCATCGGGTACTGCGTGAAAGTGAGCAGACCGACCACATACAGCACGCTCAGATACGAGCCGATGGTCGAGGCGAACCGCAGACGATGCTCATGGTGATAGAGCAGCGCCAGAATCGGCAGGGTCAGGAACGCTGAAATGAACGGCCAGAGCAACAGCGCAATCAGCAGCGGTGTGCCGAAGGTCTTGGCGTACAGGGTTACGATACTCATCGTGCAACAACACTAGCGCAAGGGCTGGGGGATATATTTCAAGCGGCATGGCGATTCCTGAGAGCATGCCGACGAGCGAGGCTCGCGAAGAAATCAGAGTTTCGCCAAAGCTTCATCCACCCACTTGGTGGGAATGACACGCCGCCACGCCATCATCGACGCCCACATGGTGACGATGCGGAAATACTTGCGCCGCGCATCCGGCTTGGACATACTCAAATCATGCAAACCGCCGCGAATCGTCGCCAGCGCGACCACATCACCCAGATGCAGCGCCGCCTGACGGATCGCGGTGATGTCCAGCACGCTGTCGGCTTCGCGCATGCCTTCATCCCATGTGGATTGCAGCATCATCGACTTGTCTGAAGTGCACACAAGGACCGGGATCTGGATGTCAAGATTCTTCGCAATCTCGTCCTGCCCGTTGTAGATTGCCTGCATCCAGCCTGCCCGCGTGAGAAATTCAACACCCGGATTGAGCGGGTGGTCAAGATAGTCCCATTCGCCTCCGGTCGACCGTTTGATGCACCGGGCGTAGAATCCCGGGTCGCGCATCGGCATGACGGTCTTGCCGCCGCGCAGCCGGTACACTTGCACGACCGGCGTGGACAGCAGGCGGAACATGCGGTTGCCCTGCAACTCAAGCCAAGGGGAATTCAGCGCGAGTGCCTCAACATGGTGGGGACGTTCGGTGTTGACCCACAGTGAAGCGCTCAGTCCGCCTTGGGAGTGGGCAATCATCAGAATGCGGACGTCCTTGCCTTGCTCTTTGACGATTTGGTCACGCAAGGCGTTGAATTCCAGACGATATTCATGCAGATCCTCGATATACCCGGGGGTCTGGTAGGGACGGTAGGATCGCCCGAATTTGCGCAAATCCACGGCGTAGAAGGGGATCCCCAGCGATTCCCAGTATTCGGATGCGTGCCGGCGGTAGAAATAGTCGTTCCACCCGTGCACGTACATGATGGCCAGACGATGGCCGCGCACGCTGAAATGCCAGCGCCGCCACCGTTCTTGCAAGGTGAGTTTCGATGGGTCCTTGCGCACAAAGGTTGCCACAATCTCGCCCTCGGCGTCCTCACCGAGGTGGACGGTGGCCTGTTGATACCCTTCGAGCACGGAATCAGGCTTCCATGGGTCAACGTAGGAGTAGGAGGCCTGAGGGTCTTTCGAGGATGATCCCATCGAAGATGATGCCGTCCGAGTGGTCAATGCGCTGTCCGGCAATACCGCCGCAGAGGTGTCTTCCGTTGCGGTCTCATCATCCGGGACGCGGGACACTGGGGGCTGTCCGGTATCCGACATGGTCGCCTCCTTGTTCGTATGACCTGCTCTTCGGTCATCTTACGCAGGGCATGATGACGTTCGCCGTCGGCATGTCCCGCCAGTAGTTTGAGCAATCACGTGTTCCGAGGAACGCTGCGGCCGTAGGCGTGTCGGGGGCATTCCGCGCAAGGCACCGTACAATGCAGCGTCTCGGTTGCGCGACCGTAGGCGTGGCAGGCATTGAACCTGCGTTCCGTGTTTTTCCCACCATCGCGAACGCGATCAGGGCCGTCATAGCACCAAGGTGGTGTCAGTTGCGTATGCCGGGACATACGCCGAGCGCCAGAAACAAACGCCCTACGGACCATACGCGCCGCAGACACGATGCTGCGCATGTCCGAACATACGCAACTCAGCAGATGCCGGGAGATTCCACCGCTTCTCCATGCCTTCCATCCGGTCACACATGCCCAGACATACACAACCCAGCAGATACCAGGGGATTCCGTCATCTCTCCGCACCTTCTGTCCGGTTGCGCATGCCATCGCATACATCACCTGACGGAACGTTTCCGGCAATACCTTTGGCCCGGAAATACTCGATATCCGACAAGCCGTTACGTCCCTAGGCCGCATGCCCTAGGCGGCATATACAATCAGGGGCGGCCCGGAGTACCGGAACCGCCCCTGATTGGCCAAAAAGACCACAAATGATAGGGAATGGCCGTCAGTCGTCGCCCAAGGTCACATGGACGCCACCGACAAGCGAGCTGACCACGTTGTACAGGAGCGCGAAGATCGTCGCCAGCAGGGTGAACAGCACCACACCGATGATGGCGAGGATGGTCACCGTGCTCAGCACCGTGCTCAGCGAAAGCACGTCGGCGAGGTTGAACCCGCTGGAGTCAAGGCCTGTCGAGGAGACGATCTGCGTGACCTGGTCGAACACGCCCGCCATGTTGAGCACCAGCCATACGAGCGCCGCCGCCACGATCTGGATGATGCCGCCTGCCACACTGAGCAGGAAGGTGACCTTGGCCACCGACCATGCGTCCACACGGGTCAGGGACAGGCTCATACGCCGTGCACGCGGCGTATGGTGCCGGCGCTTGTTCGCTGCGGCCGCCCTCGCGGCGGACGGCATCGGGGCCTCGTTGCCGGTGCTGATCGGCTGGTTCGAGACGGTCCTGCCTACACGCGGCTCGGGGCGCCCTTCTTCGTCGACGTTTTCGCTCATTGTTTCTCCTTGGACGTTTCCGACTGCCTTCGCCTGATTAGTGAACCTACCAGTGTTCGGGGACGATTTTCACCATGGCGACAAGGTCTGCACACTATCCGGCGGGCCGTACCGTGTCACCGGCACGACCCGCCGTCAGCTCACTGCTGTGCACCTTGTGCGGCTGTAGCCTGATCCGCAGGCTGGTTCTGTTCGCCGGAACCGGCCTGATCGTCCTCGTCATCATCGTCCTTTTCGGCGTTGCGCGCGATGGCGAGGATCTCATCGCCCTTGTCGGGCTTGGCGAAGGTCACGCCCTGCGTGGTCCTGCCAGTCCGTTTGACCTCGGCCACGTCGGACCGGATGACCTTGCCGGACTTCATGATCGCCATGACCTGGTCGTCCTCGCTGACCACGAGCGCGCCGATGAGCGAACCGCGGCCTTCGGCCAGCTGCAGGGCCTTGACACCGAAGCCGTTGCGGCCTTGCAGACGATATTCGCTGATGGCCGTACGCTTGGCGAAGCCCTCGTTGGTGACCACGAACAGGTCTTTGTCGCTGTCGCCCCAGATGACGTCCATGGACAGCAGTTCGTCGCCGTCGCGGAACTTCATGCCCTGCACGCCGGCGGTCTGGCGTCCCATCGGGCGCAGCTGCTCGTCGTCCGCACGGAACTTGAGGCTCATGCCATGCTTGGACACGAGAATGATGTCGTCGTCCGGGTTGCACAGCGCGGCGCCGATCAGCTCGTCGGTCGGCTCCCCGGTCTCTGGGTCGGCGGCAAGACGCACCGCGATCAGGCCGCCTTGGCGCGGTGAATCGTATTCGGCAAGGCTGGTTTTCTTGACTTTACCGGACCGTGTGGCGAGCACCAGGTACTTGGCGACCTCATAGTTCGGGATCGACAGCACTGCCTGGATGGTCTCGTCCGGGGCGAACTGCAGCAGGTTGGCCACGTGCTGGCCCTTGGAATCCCTGGACCCTTCGGGCAGCTCGTAGGCTTTGAGCCGGTAGACACGTCCCTTGTTGGTGAAGAACAGCAGCCAGTTGTGCGTGCTGGTGAGGAAGAAGTGGTCGACCACGTCGTCCTCGCGCAGCTTGGTGCCCTTGATGCCTTTGCCGCCGCGGTGCTGGGCGCGGTATTCATCGGCCTTGGTGCGCTTGATGAACCCGGAGTGGGTGACCGTCACGACCACGTTCTCCTCGGCGATCAGGTCCTCGACGTTCATCTCGCCCGAATACGGCAGGATGCGGGTACGGCGTTCGTCACCGTACTTCTCGACGATTTCGTCGAGCTCGTCACCCACGATCTGGCGCTGGCGTTCCGGCTTGGCCAGGATGTCGTTGTAATCGGCGATCTTGCGCTGGAGTTCCTCGTGTTCGTCGAGGATCTTCTGCCGTTCGAGCGCGGCGAGGCGGCGCAGCTGCATCGCGAGGATCGCGTCCGCCTGCACATCGTCGACGTCAAGCAGGTCTTTGAGGCCTTCACGGGCGGTGTCCACGTCCTTGGAGGAGCGGATGAGGGCGATGACCTCGTCGATCATGTCGAGGGCCTTGAGATAGCCCTGCAGGATGTGGTCGCGTTCTTCGGCTTCACGCTTCAAATACCGGGTGCGGCGTTCGACGACGTCGAGCTGGTGGGAGACCCAGTGGCGGATGAACGCGTCCAGGCTGAGCGTGCGCGGCACGCCGTCGACGAGGGCGAGCATGTTGGCGCCGAAGGTCTGCTGGAGCTGGGAATGCTTGTACAGGTTGTTGAGCACGACCTTGGGGACCGCGTCACGCTTGAGCACGAGCACCAGACGCTGGCCGGTACGGCCCGAGGTCTCGTCGCGCATGTCGGCGATGCCCTGGATCTTGCCGTCACGCACCGCCTCGCGGATGGAGACGACCAGACGGTCCGGGTTGACCTGGTAGGGCAGTTCGGTGACCACCAGGCACATGCGCCCGTTGATTTCCTCGGTGTTGACCACGGCCCGCATGGTGATCAGGCCGCGGCCGGTACGGTATGCCTGTTCGATGCCCTTGTGGCCGAGGATGGTCGCGCCGGTCGGGAAGTCCGGTCCCTTGATCCGTTCGATGAGCGCGTTGAGCAGCTCCTCACGGCTCGCGTCCGGATGGTCGAGCGCCCAGTGCACGCCATCCGCCACCTCGCGCAGGTTGTGCGGCGGGATGTTGGTGGCCATGCCGACGGCGATGCCGGCGGAACCGTTGACCAACAGGTTCGGGAAACGGCTCGGGAGCACGGTCGGCTCCTGGGTCTTGCCGTCGTAGTTGGGCACGAAATCGACGGTGTCCTTGTCGATGTCGCGCACCATTTCCATGGCGAGCGGCGCCATACGGCATTCGGTGTAACGCATGGCCGCCGCGGGGTCGTCGCCGGGGGAGCCGAAATTGCCCTGCCCGTCCACGAGCGGGTAGCGCATGGACCACGGCTGGGCCATGCGCACGAGCGTGTCATAGATGGCGGCGTCGCCGTGCGGGTGGTACTTGCCCATGACGTCGCCGACGACGCGCGAGCACTTGTTGTAGCCGCGGTCCGGGCGGTAACCGCCGTCGTACATCGCGTAGATGACGCGGCGGTGGACTGGCTTCATGCCGTCACGCACGTCAGGCAGCGCGCGCTCCACGATGACGGACAGCGCGTAGGCGAGGTAGGATTCGCGCATTTCCTGCTGCAAATCGATCGGCTGGACGCGCTGACCTTTCATCAGGCCGTAATCGGTGTTGTCGGCCTCCTGGGGGCTCAGCGGCTCATGGTTGTTGTCCAGGCCGTTGAGCTGGTCGTCGTTGCTGGCCCCGCTGTCTTCCGGATTGTTGGTGTTGGTTTCGTCTGCCAAGATACATCCTTCGTGTTCTTGTCCATCCTCGTGGGATGGCTAGTTGAAGTGTGCTGGTTTGCCGGCGGTCACGCGTCGATGAATCGCGCGTCGTGCGCGTTGCGCTGGATGAACAGGCGTCGGGGTTCGACCTCGTCGCCCATGAGCATGGAGAAGGTCTCGTCCGCCTGGGCCGCGTCCTCGATGTGGATCTGCTTGAGGATGCGGTGGTCGGGGTCCATGGTTGTCTCCCACAGCTCCTGATAGGTCATCTCGCCAAGACCCTTGTAGCGCTGGATGCCTTCGCCCTTCGGCAGCTGGCGGCCGGACTCCTTGCCTTCGCGCAGTACGCGGTCGCGTTCGGCGTCCGTGTACACGAATGAGTGCGGGCCCTTGGTCCATTTGATGCGGTACAGCGGCGGCATGGCCACGTAGACGTACCCTGCGGTGATCATCGGCCGCATATAGCGGAAGAACAGGGTCAGATTCAGCGTGGCGATATGCGCACCGTCGACATCGGCATCGGCCATGATGATGATCTTGTGGTAGCGCACCTTGTTCACGTCGAAGTCTTCGCCGTAGCCGCCGCCGATCGCGGTGATCAGTGACTCGATGGTGTCGGACTTGAGCATGCGGTCGATGGAGGCGCGCTCGGTGTTGAGGATCTTGCCTCGCAGCGGCAGGATCGCCTGGGTGATCGGGTTGCGCCCCTGGATGGCGGAGCCGCCTGCGGAATCACCCTCGACGATGAACAGCTCGCATTCCTCCGGATTGTTGGACTGGCAGTCCTTGAGCTTGTCGGGCATGCCGGCGGATTCGAAGATCGACTTGCGCCGGGTCGATTCGCGGGCCTTCTTCGCGGCGATACGGGCGCGGGAGGCCTCAATCGCCTTCTGGATGATGCTTTTGGCCTCGGCAGGGTGTGCGTCGAACCAGTCGCCGAGTTTGTCGGTCATCACACGCTGTACGAAGGTCTTCGCCTCGGAGTTGCCGAGCTTGGTCTTGGTCTGGCCTTCGAACTGCGGGTTGGTGAGCTTGACGGATACGACGGCGGTCAGGCCTTCGCGCACGTCATCGCCGGAGAGGTTGTCGTCCTTCTCCTTGAGGATGTTCTTCTCGCGCGCATACCGGTTGACAAGCGTGGTGAGCGCCGTGCGGAAGCCCTCTTCATGGGTGCCGCCCTCGGTCGTGGAGATGGTGTTGGCGAAGGTGTGCACGGATTCGGAGTAGGCGGTCGTCCATTGCATGGCGATTTCAGCGGAGATGCCGATGCTGAGGTCTTCGGCCTCGAAATCGATGACTTCCTCTTCGATCGGGTTGGTTTTGCGGCTTTTGACCAGATATGCCACGTAATCCTTGATACCGTGCTCGTAGCAGTACGTCACGGAACGATGGAGTTCCTGCACCGGGTTGTCGCCGTCGCCGGTCACCTCGTCTCCCGCTTGGTCGATTTCACGCAGGTCGGTCAGGGAGATGCGCAGGCCGCGATTAAGGAAGGCCATCTGCTGGAAACGCGAACGCAGGGTCTCGAAATCGTAGACCGTGGTTTCAAAAATCTTCGGGTCAGCCCAGAAGGTCACGGAGGTGCCGGTCGATTCGCCGTCCTCCATGGGCTTGCCTTGGGCGAGCGGTGCCGTCGGATGCTGGTCGATGTATGTCTGGGTCCAATGGAAGCCCTGACGACGCACCTCAATCTCCATACGCGTGGACAGCGCGTTGACTACGGAGATGCCCACGCCGTGCAGACCGCCGGAGACCGCGTAGCCGCCGCCTCCGAACTTGCCGCCCGCGTGCAGCTTGGTCATGACCGTCTCGACACCGGAGACGCCTTCGCCCGGCACGATATCGACCGGGATGCCTCGGCCGTCGTCCACCACGCGGATGCCGTTGTCCGGCAGGATGGTCACTTCGATATGGGTGGCGAAGCCGGCCAGGGCCTCATCCACCGAGTTGTCGACGATCTCGTAGACCAGATGGTGCAGGCCGCGCGGCCCGGTCGAGCCGATGTACATGCCCGGGCGGATACGCACCGCCTCGAGGCCTTCCAGCACGCGCAGGTCGCTGGCGTCGTAGTGGTCCGGCGACAGCGAATCGTCGAGCTGGGCGTCTTCGAGCTTGTCGTTGGCGATGGCTTCGTTGACTTTGTTGTTCAGCTCCGCCTTGGATCCGGTTGCGGGCTGTGATGGCTTCCCGGACTGTCCGGGCATATTGGTGTTCAGCGAATCAGCTTCAGCGTCTGCCACTCAATTTCCTTCCCGTGCCCTGCGCAGCGCCCCTGCTCGCGCAGTCGGTATACCCTAGAACGTAAATAATGGGGGCTTCTAGGCGTTCAATAGTACTGCACGTGATTCTACACATCAAGAGGGACTTTGCGGCTCTCAGGGCAATGCAGGCATTCCCGGCTTTCAAACCCCGGGGGCGCTTGTGATTCCCCGCCATGGCCTTCTCACCGGCGGTGACGGTATCTGCCCCCGAACGGGTGGGCCTGTGGTCCGGTCACTTTGATCTCGCGGATATCAAGACCGTCGAGACGTTCCCGGATCGTATCGGTCAGCTGGGGGACCATATAGGTCAGCGTCGTGGTCCATGACGGCGATGCCGTGCGGATGGTGAGCACCCCGTCATGCCATGAGGCGACCTGCGAATGCTGCGCGATCTGGGGGCCTACCACCTGGTCCCAATGGTTGCGCAGCTGGGCGAGCTTGAGATGCGGCATCCAGTTGTCGTGCCGGGCGAGCACGGTAACCAGACTCGCCAAGGTGTTGGGGTCTCTGCCAGGCTTGCCGAAATTCTCCCAGGCCTCAGCCTCCCTGCGCTCTCTGTCGCGCATGATCCCCGCCCGTGCCGTATACCGTTCGAATACCTGGGCAGGCAGTTTGCGCGGGTCCAGCTTGAGTCTGGAGGCAATCGGCTCTTTCATGCCGGCACCCCAGCCGCGGGCGTCCCGGCAGACAATGCGTCGGCAGACGACGTTCCGGCGTTTGGTACCTCATCGACGCCGCCGGACGCTGAACGTGTTTCCGGGTCGTTCCGCAGGCGCGCAGCCTTGATCCGCGCTATCGCGTCATCATCCAGCAACCGGTCGGCCCGCTCGCGATCAGACTGACTGCGCAGCGCGGCCACGTCGATAATCCGGGCATCCTTGCCATAGGCCGACACGTCCGGGACATCCCCGGCCGCCGCGGCGGTGATCAGCACCTGGTTCTGTCGTACGGCGAAGTCGAGGATCTGCCGACGACGCGTCTCGTCCAGCTGGGCGAACACATCGTCGAGGATCACGATGGGGGCGGTGCCAGTAGTCTGACGGATGACACCGAACAACGCCATTTTCAGTGCGAGCGCCATCGTCCACATCTCGCCGTTGGAGGCGAATTCCTTTGCGGGCACGCCGTCCAGGGTGACGGCCATGTCGTCGCGGTGGGGGCCGATGAGGTTCTGCCCGCGCGCCACCTCTCCCGGGTAGATGCGCTGGAAGTGCCGGCTGATGGCTTGGTTTGGCTGGTCTTCGGCCAGTACCTCCTCAAATGATGGTACGTAGGCGATGGCGGCATGCTGGGCCGACCCTGCCAGTTCGTCGTAGATCGAGGCGAAGGGGCCGGCAAGTGCCTTAAGTATGCGCGCGCGCATCCGGGTCAGTTCGACACCCGCCTCGATGAACTGTCCGGTCCAGATCTCCAGCCCGCTCAGATTCGGCCCGCCCATGGTACCGGAATCGGCTGTCGTCTTCCCTATTTGCTTGAGCAGAGCCGCCCGCTGCCTGGCGATCTTCGCGCACCGCTGGTGGACTTCGGCGTATCCGGGCACCAGCATCGCCCCGGCCTGGTTGATGAAGCCGCGTCGTGCCGCCGGATCGCCGGATATCAGCCGCTGGTCCTCAGGGGTGAACGACATGCTGGGCACCCTGCCGAGAATGTCACGCAGATACAGCGAACGGCCGCTGTCTATCCGCGCCCGGTTCGCCCCATGGGCGCGGATGGTCACCTCGATGGTCGTCGCGGTTGCCGCATCGGGGTGCTTCCGAGCTTCGCCGCCATCACACTCCGGCAAATCCTGAATTGGATTCAGATTTCCTGAATTATCTTGATCCGCCGCCGATTCGGATTCCGAGTGCGCCCCAAGATTCGCCGGATACTCTGGAATTCCCGGCCGCCCGACGCCGGTGTCGGTGACATTGACGCGGATGGTCGCCGCTTCCTGGCCGCGCTCGATCAACGGCATGGAGCTTGAAACCCTATGGCTTGAGCCGGTTGACAGCACCTCGATGGCCTCGACGAGATTCGTTTTCCCCTGTCCGTTCGCCCCCTGGATGACAGTGACCCCGGGGTCGAGATCGACGACGCAATGTTGCCATGACCGGAAATGGTCAAGTGCCAGCCGGGTAAGGATTACACCCATATGGCACCGTCCTCTCTTCCATGCTTCCGGTGATGATTGTCATGAATCCTGGTATTGTGGATAACTCTAGCAATCTTGTTTTTCGTCGCCTCGCGCGATCGTCCTGGACATCATGCCCTGCAAACCATCGTAGTGCAAGGCCGATCAGGGGCATCGCCGTCCGGGACAATCGCGTACACAGCAGGATTCCGCCACGCGCAAGGTTATCCACACCCTTGTGAGCGTCGGAATCCATGGAAACCGATCAGTTGGTGAACCGCATCGGCACCAGCAGGTACCGGTAGTCCATCGATTCGTCGGAATCCTGTTCCTGTTGCCCGTTGAATTCAACCGGCTTGATCGCGGTCGTCATCTTCATACGCACGAACGGTTCGGCGATCGCGCTCAATCCTTCGATTAGATAGGCCGGGTTGAAGGCGACCGTGATGTCGTCGCCGTCAAAATCGACATCGATCACGTCGCTGGCCTGGTTCTCGTCGGCAACGCCGGCGCTCAGGGTCAGCGAGCTGCCCGAAAACGCCATGCGAATCGGCGCGTTGCGTTCCGCCACCAGGGATACGCGCTTGATTGAACCGATGAGCTGCTGTTTGTCGATGACCGCCTGGATCGGGTATTCATCGGCGAACAGACGGTCGATCGCCGGAAACTCGCCATCGATAAGCTGTGAAGTCGAGATGCGGCCGGCGTTTTCGAACGCGATGAGCGACGGGTTGTCATCGTCGAAGTCGATGACGACGTTCTGGCTGTCGTTCAGGGTGCGGGCGACATCGCGCAGCAAGGAGCCGCGCAGCAGTGTGGAAGTCGAGACGTCCGGGTTTTCGGGGGACCAGGTGAAGGTCGCACGGGACAGGCGGAACCGGTCGGTCGATGTCATGACCACCTTGTCACCTTCGAACTGCATGTAGACACCGGTGAGTACCGGCCGCGTTTCTTCACGCGATACGGCGACGCAAGCCTGGTCTACGGCCTGATGGAAGGTTTCTCCGTCAACTTTGCCTAAAATTCGGGGAACGGACGGCAGATCGGGATATTCGCTTTCTGGCATGAGCTGCATCGTGAACCTCGCCTTGCCCGACGTGATGATCAGCGTCGAGTTCTCGGTGGCCAGATATGTCTTTTCCGAAGGCAGCGATTTGGTGATATCCGCCAGGATCTTGCCCTGGACCACACTGCTGCCGGCTTCGTCGACGCCCGCCTCGATATGGTCGCGTGCGGAGATTTCGAAATTGAACGTCGATAGCTGAAGCGTCCCGTCAATGGCTTCAAGCTTGATGCCGGCAAGGATCGGACTGGCCGGGCGGGCGTCGATGACCCGCGTGGTCCACGCGACGGCATCGGCGAGTGAGGTCGTATTTACTTCGACTTTCATGGTTCCTCATTTCGCTTGGTGTTCTGTGGCTATTCTAGCCGGACCCGGACGGGACGGTTTTCGAGCTGGAGCCGGCCGGTTGTCATGGTGATGATGAAACGTAAGTGAGAACAACAGTCTTCGTAATATAGCCTGTGGATGATGTGGATAAGTGGACGGATGTCAAGTACGAGAAGCGCTCAGACCCCGCTCAATGATGTGGATAACTTCCGGATATCGTGTGCATAACTGGGAGGGTTATCCACAGCGGAAACGACTCCGAAAAGTTATCCACACGATGGTTGAATCCATCCACGAGTTATCCACCGCCCAGACGCGGTTGCCCACGAGTTATCCGCAGCTTTTGCCCACAATTGTGCACAAACCTGTGGATAACTTTTCCTGATTTTTTCCACCACACGGTGTGTCGCCATCCACAATCGTGGACAAACAAAAAACCACGGAAAACCTGCGCCAGGCGGTCCTGTACCGGCCGGACAGCGCGGAAAACGGCGGGGAACCCTGTCTACTCGGCCGAGGAATGATGCTTGAGACGGACCGTCAGTTCCATGACGTAGTTGTACGTCTCCTGCTTCTCCTTCATCTCGTCGCTGATGCGGGTGTACGCATGCATGACGGTCGTATGGTCGCGGCCGCCGAATACCTCGCCGATATCGACCAGGCTCATGCTGGTCATCTCGCGGGCAAGATACATCGCAATCTGCCGCGCCAGGGCGACGTTCTTGGTACGCGCACGCCCCACCAGATCGTCGAAGGTCAGGTGGAAATACTTCGCCACCTGGGTGATGATGTCCGTCGGCTTGATCTCGACGTCGGTCGAGAAGAAATCCTGCAGGGTCTGCTCGGCCAAGGCGCGGGTCACCGGCTGGTTGTTGAGCGAGGCGACCGCGGACACGCGCGTCAGGGCGCCTTCGAGCTCGCGGATATTCTCCGTGAACCGTTCGGCGATCAGGTCAAGCACGTCGTTGGGGATCTTCATGTTGTTCATCATGGCGATCATGCGCAGGATGGCGATGCGGGTCTCCAGATCCGGCGGCTTGACATCGACGGTCAGACCGGATTCGAACCGGGAGATCAGCCGTGCCTCGAAGCCCTTGAGGTTCTTCGGCGCGACATCCGAGGCGATGACGATGCGCTTATTGGCCTGATACAGGGTGTTGAACGTGTGGAAGAAGCTGTCGAGTGTCGCTTCCTTGCCGCCCAGGAACTGGATGTCGTCGATGAGCAGGACGTCGACCTCGCGGTACCGCCGGTTGAACGCGGCGATTTGCCCCTGGGACTGGTTCGGGTTCTGCAGGGCCTCGATGAACTCGTTCGTGAACTCCTCGCTGGTGACATACCGCACCTTGAGCGAGGGGTCCTTGATCAGCGCGTAATTGCCGATGGCGTTCAGCAGGTGGGTCTTGCCCAGGCCCGAACCGCCGTAGATACACAACGGATTGAAATCACGTCCCGACCCCTCGGCGACCGCCATGGCCACCGTACGTGCGAAACGGTTGGAATCGCCGGGAACGAAGGTCTCGAAGGTGGCGTTCTTGTTCAGGTGGGTCTCCGGATCGAGCGCAGGACGATGCTGGTCGATATCGAAGTTCTCGCGCGGCTGCTGCCGCTCATATGAGCCTTGGTCGGCCGGCGGCTGCACGGCGGCGCCCGCCTGGTGTCCGGCGTATCCCGGCACATACTGGCCGTAGCGGTCGGCATGCTGCTGCCCGGTAAGCGGCTGCGCCGGCACATACCCGGTGTGGTACATGGCTGTCTGGGACTGCGGGTGTCCCGCTTGGCCCTGCCGGATTGTCGGGCTCTGCTGGGGCTGTGGCATCATCGGCGATGTCACCGGGGGTTCTGGTGATGCGAATTCCGCGAATTGCGGCTGGGACGCCTGCTGGGACCGCCATGCGACCGGCTGCTGGGGCGTCGCCTGCTCGGCGGCCGGGGAGACCGGGCTCTGGTGCTCGGCGTAGACGGGATTGTTCTGCGGCGCATAGTGCTCGCGGTCGTCCGGCATCGTGATCTCGGGTTCCGGCGCCAACGGCTCCGGGTGCGGCTCGATCTTGAACGCCGGGAACATGTCGCTTCCCGTGCTCAGCTTCAGCGCCTTGAGCAACGGTTGGTTCAGATCGGTCTGCAACGCCTTCTGCGTCGCGGCGTTGGCGACGGTCAGGACGATGGTCGTACCGAACACGGCTTCCGGGATGACCCCTTCGAACCAACCCTTGTCGCGGGCGGTCAGCGATTTGTCATGTTTGAGTACGGCAAGGGTATCCGACCAGATGCGCACGGCCTGGGTCGCCGGATCCTGCGAGCTGTTCGCCATGCGGCCCCGTCCTTTCCTGCGTATCATGTCGTTCCGCGTGTTGCGGATATATATCGTAGTGTATGTTTACACCGATGTCGCGAAGTTATCCACAGCCTTGCGTGTTGAAATGGCTGAATTGTGAATAACATTGATGTAATTTGTGGATAACTTCCGGCCGTATTTCGTTGTCATTGCAACGGTTTTGGAGCAATGTCGGGGTCATGGCGGCATGTGGAAAACTTCGGTGATTTATCCACATCCACCACCTGCCCGTTCCCCGGATGATGTGTCGTGTTGACGAATGGCCAGGGGTGAGAGTAGGTTAGTAGAGCTTGACTCATGAGGAGCCGTGCTTTTGCATGGCTGAAAAAACCGGGAGCATACATTATGAAGAGGACATTCCAGCCGAATAACCGCCGCCGTCACATGAAGCACGGGTTCCGCGCACGCATGCGCACCCGTTCCGGCCGCGCCGTCATCAACCGTCGTCGCGCCAAGGGCCGCAAGACCCTGTCTGCCTGAACCGGCGACTCCAGAGTGGAGCGGCTGAAAAGTCACCGTGACTTCGTCACCGTGCTGAAACGTCGCAACAAAGTCAGCGACCATGACATCGTCGTGCACTATTTGGTGCGCGACGATTCACATTCACGCCCAAAATCGCCGGATTCCGGCGATCCGGCGCAGACACTCACGCTGACACGAACCGGGCGTCCGCGGCCGGAACATGCCGACAGCCGGTCCGGGCGGCGTCTGGGACTGGCCGTATCCAAGGCGGTCGGCCATGCTGTTACCCGCAACGGCGTCAAACGGCGGTTTCGTGTGCTTGCACGGCAATACGAGCACCTGCTGCCGGAGCATTGCGATATCGTGATGCGGGCAAAACCGTCTGCCGCACGCGCGTCATACGCCTCGCTGGAGTATCAGGTCGCACACCTGTTCGCCGCGGTCGGCAAACGCGCCATACAAGGCAGGTGAATCGTGGCATCCCAGGCAGCACAGGCCGCCCGGCGGGCGATCCGCTGGTATCAACGGGTGATTTCCGCCAATAATCCGCCCTGCTGCCGGTATTATCCGACATGTTCGCATTATGCGTTGCAGGCCATTGAACGCTTCGGTCTGGTGCGCGGCGGTTTTCTGGCGCTGCTGCGCCTGTTGCGGTGCCGCCCGTGGAGCCGTGGCGGAATCGATGATGTTCCGCAGCGCTTTTCCCCGTTCTATCGCTATTCGTGGTCGAAGGCCCATGAGGGGCCTCGAGTTACGCCACTGGCCTCGCACACAAAGGAGATGGCCTGATCGATGAATACCAATACCGACCAGTTCTTGCTTGACAACGGCTTCTGGGGCTGGCTGTACAAGCTGCTGACCCCGGTCGAATGGCTGATGACCCAGATCATGGCCATCTTCCACAAGTTCCTGACCATGCTCGGCATGCCGGCAGTCGGTGCGTCATGGGTGCTGTCCATCATCTTCCTGGTGATCGTGGTGCACGCGTGCATCCTGCCGATTTTCGTCAGGCAGATGCGTTCGATGCGCAAGATGCAGGCGCTCCAGCCGCAGATGCAGCACATCCAGAACAAATACAAGGGCAAGAACGACCAGGCCAGCAAGGACGCCATGAGCCGGGAGCTGATGAAGCTCTACCAGGACAACGACGCCAACCCGGCCGGCTCCTGCCTGCCGATGCTCATCCAGGGCCCGGTGTTCATGTGCATGTTCTACGTGCTCTCCGCCATCGAATACATCGCCAAAGGCAAACGAGCCCCGCTCGGCGCGTTCGACAAGGCCACCGCCCAGCAGTTCTCCGACAGCTCGCAGTTCGGTGTGAACATCACCACGCGCTTCATGCATGCCGACACCCACGCGAAGATCGTCATCGGCATCTTCATCGCGCTCATGTGCTTCTTCATGTGGCTCATGCAGTTCTACAACATGCGCCGCAACCTGCCGCGCGCCTCCATGCAGGGCCAACAGTACCGCATGCAGCAGGCCATGACCTGGATGTTCCCGATCATGTACATCTTCTCCGGTCTGAACTTCCCGTTCGCCGTACTGATCTACTGGCTGACCAACAACGTGTGCAACTTCCTGCGCTCCCTGTGGCAGATCTACACCTTCCCCACGCCCGGTTCCCCGGCCGCGGAAGACAAGGAGGTCCGCGACCACAAGCGCGAGAACGCCCGTCGCAAGCGCGCAGGCGAGCCTTCGCTCGAGGAGGAGCAGCTCGAGAAGGCGAAGGCCGAGGCGGCCCGCCGTGAGATCGAAGGGTTCCAGCGGCAGCAACCCAAGCGCAAGAAGAAGAAATGACCTATCCGCCGCCGGTGTGTGGTCCATCCGCACGCCGGCGGCGTCTGTCGTGTTCCTTTCCCGCATCGATTAGACTTGACCCCATACAGCCAACAAGGAGTACTACATGGCACAGGATGATGAAAAGACGATCGACCAGCTCAATGACGAAGCTGATATCGCCGCCGACTATCTTGAGGGCCTGCTCGATATCGCCGATTACGACGGGGACATCGAGATGGGCATCCGCAACAACCGTCCCGTTGTGCAGATTGTCGCCGATGATGACAGCGATATCAAGCATCTGGTAGGCAAGAACGGCGAGGTGGTCGACGCGCTGCAGCAGCTGTCGAGGCTCGCGGTGCAGCAGAAGACGGGGGAGCGGTCGCATCTGATCGTCGACGTCGACGGCTTCCTCAAGCACAAGCGCCAGCACCTGCGTGACATCGCCTTGGACGCCATCGACGAGGTCCGTGAAACCGGCGAGCCGGTGGATCTGCAGCCGATGAACTCCTTCGAACGCAAGGTGGTGCACGATCTGGTCCGCGAGGAAGGACTGAAATCCCGTTCGCATGGCGAGGAACCGAACCGTCATGTCACCATCTATCTCAAGGCCGCTGCCAATGATGAGGATGATCAGGTCGACGAGAATCAGATTGGGCAGGACGAGTATGCCGATGCCGATGACGACCGGATTGATGCCTGATTCCTCGGTCCAGGCCGCGCTGGAACAGGAGATCTGATCCCTGGCATATGACAGGCTGTCCGTGTCACCGAGGTGTGGCGTGGGCAGCCTGTGGCATATGTGCAGGGCCGTGATGTGGATGGTGGTGCGGACGCCAGTGCGGGCGATGAGCCATAATCTAAATATCTACTGAACGTATACTGAATGTATGTTGAACGCCGCGGCTCGACAGGGGCTGACGGCCGCGGGTGGTTTGCCGCCGGGCTCATCCGTGGTGTGGGATACATTGATACCGTTGACGAAGGACGATGATCATGAAACCAAGCGAAATCGATACAGCCGCTGATTCCCCCGAAGAACCGTACGATGAGCTCGATGGTTCGCCGATTGTACAGCAGGTGCTTGGCTCGGCGTTCCCCGCGCTTACCGTGTTCCATGACAAACTCATGGCTGAAGGTGAGCCGAGGGGATTGATCGGGCCGAGGGATATCCATATCATCTGGGAACGGCATATCCTTAATTCTGCTGCCATCGTCCCGTTCGTCCGCAAGGCGGTCGCCCACGATGTCGACAAGGCCGTCGCCGATGTCGGCAGCGGCGGCGGATTCCCTGGGTTGGTGGCGGCGGCATGCCTACCCGAATGTACCTTCACACTCATCGAGCCGATGGAGCGTCGCGTGGCGTGGCTTGAGGAGTGCGTCGGCAAGATGGGTCTCGAGAATGTCGTTATTATCCGCGCTCGCTCCGAAGAGGTCATTGACCGGATCCGGAAGCACACACTCAAGCCGTTCGCCGCCGTGACGTGTCGCGCTGTCGCCCCGATGACCAAGCTGTCGGGATGGACGCTGCCGCTGCTCAAACCTCATGGCCAGCTCATCGCGCTCAAGGGGCGTTCCGCGGAGGCGGAGATCGAGAAGGCGGACAAACAGATTCGACGCTTCCATGGGGTGCATCCACGTGTATGCCTCGCTCCGGTGGGGGAGGGTCTTGAACCAACCCATGTGGTGTTGGTCGATAAGCAATAGCATCGGTATGGGAATCGGCGGATGTTTCACGTGAAACATCCGCCGATATGTATCTGCAACTGTGTACGCACCGAAACGTAGACGATGCGGGTGTTTCACGTGAAACACCCTACGGAATTGGTCCAGACACTTCATGTCTGTGGAGTGCCGCCGCATTCTTGTCTGCTTGATGTTTCACGTGAAACATCTGCTGGATGCTGCGACGTCAGCGAATGAGTGCTGACGTAGGCGCGGGAATTATCATGTGGATGATGGTTTCACATGAAACATCATGATGTGAGGGTGGAGTGTGAGGTGCATGCTGTAGCTCTATGGTGAAGGCTATCGCGTAGGTCTCTTGTCGGGGTGAGTGTTTCACGTGAAACAATCACCTCTGCTGAATTGTGGGGAAGTGTGGACGGTGACGCGGGCGCTAGGTATGTCTTGATGTTTCACGTGAAACATCATTGGCGTTATATGACGGCGATGGGACGGATATGGTCGCAGATCGCTGTGAAGCAGAGTAGAATCGTTGCGTGTGCCGAATGAGGTTATCCACAATATGTGGGGTGCCGAAAAGTTGTGCACATCCGGGCGTTAACCTATTGGACATGGAGAAAGTGCGGAAAATAGAGCGTTTGGTGAGTCAAGATCTGGGTTATCCACAGAGTTGATAGACATTATCCACAATTATCCACATGTCCGTGGATAGCGTACCGGGCATGTCCAGTACCGTGGCGAAACTGGAACAATCACGTATCAAGGAGGAGCTGTGTCGTCAGCCGTACACCGTTCATCAGGTTCTGAGCAAGGGGGACAATCGATGGATTCCGCATCAGATATCATCCGGCGCATTTTCGGCGATCAAATCGATACGCTGGGTGGTGAGATTGCAGAGGCGACGACACGGTACGATGCACTGCATATGGTCGAATTCCCCAAGCCTGCGCAGACCAGGCGTATCGCAGTCGCCAACCAAAAGGGCGGGGTAGGGAAGACCACGACGACGGTCAACCTGGCTGCGGCGTTTGCGGAAAGCGGTGCGCATGTACTGGTCCTTGACATGGATCCGCAGGGCAATGCATCGACGGCACTTGGTGCCAAGCACATCTCAGGCGAACCCTCGATCTATGATGTCATTGAAGGGCGCATGTCGATCGCCGAAGCCATCCAGCGGTGCCCGTCGTTCGAGACGCTTGACGTGGTGCCGGCCTCCATCGACCTCAGCGGCGCTGAGTTGGAGATCGCCGATCTGGGGAATCGTACCGAACTGCTCAAGCAGGCTCTCGATACCTATCTCGAATCGAGCGACCAACGCTATGATTATGTGTTTATCGACTGTCCTCCGAGCCTGGGGCTGCTGGTCATCAACGCGATGTGCGCGGTGACTGAAGTGCTGATTCCGATCCAGGCCGAATATTATGCGCTCGAAGGGCTCGGCCAGCTCATCAACACCATCGGGCTGGTGCAGGAGCATTACAATCCAGTGCTGCTGGTGTCCACCATGCTGGTGACGATGTTCGATCGCCGCACCATCCTGAGCAGGCAGGTCTATGACGAGGTCAAGAGCCATTATCCGAATATCGTGCTGGATACGACGATTCCCCGTTCGGTGAAGATATCGGAAGCGCCGAGCTTCCAGCAAAGCGTCATCTCCTATGATGCCCATGGCATGGGAGCTATCGCCTATGGGGAAGCGGCGTTGGAAATGGCAAGACGTTCTCCCGCTGTTCTGGCGACTTTGGAAGCGAAACGAGGTGAGCACTGATCATGGCATCGAAATCACGGCTTGGCAAGGGGCTGGGTGCACTGTTCCCTACACTTCCCGGAGATCCCAATCAGACAGCGCAAGCGTCTGACGCCCAGAAAGCGGCAACGAAGAATACGGCAGACAACGCTGCGGCGAGGAACGGTGTTTCACGTGAAACATCGGAAATGAAGCATGTTTCACGTGAAACACCGCATGATGTCTCAAGCAATTCCGCAGGGCAACAAGAACATGTTTCACGTGAAACATCCCACAAGGCCGGTGGGCAGTCACAACGTGGTTCACGCGAGCCGCAACAATCCTCCGGTCATACCAAGAAACGGATGAGTATTCCGTCGTTGCAGACGATGGCGCATCCGAGCGACCTGTTCTTCGGTGGATCGGATGACGCGCAGGCGGCTGAACGGCGGCCGGCTGGCGCATCGTCATCTGCATCGAATCGCACCAAGGATATGCGGCGGATGACACAGGTCATCACCGATGCAGTGCAGACATTAGGCCAGCATGAGAGCGCGATGACTGCCGACCATGCTGAAGCGAAGGCGGACGCGTTATCATCGTCGTCAACAGTGGAAACCGAGAGCGGAATCGATGTTTCACGTGAAACATCGACTGAACCGACACCGGAAACCGAGGATGGTGCGGGCAAAGAACAGGAATCCGAGGAACTCAAGCCGGTCCAAGGCGGGTATCTTGCCGAACTGAAACTGAGCGATATCGGTCCGAACAAGGAACAGCCGCGTACGATCTTCGATGAGGACGAGCTGCGTGAACTCGCCGATTCCATCCGTGAAGTCGGGGTACTGCAACCCATCGTGGTCAGAAAGAGACCTGTGGAACAGATCAAGGCGAGCCGACATGATGCTGACTCTTCCGAGCACTCGGACACGCCGACGGAACTGCATCCCCTCGCCTTGCATATGGACAGCCCGTACGAGCTCATCATGGGGGAGCGTCGCTGGCGCGCCTCCCAGCTTGCTGGTCTGGAGACCATTCCTGCGATTGTGAAAACGACGTCGGACAACCATATGCTTCGCGACGCCCTGTTGGAGAATCTTCACAGGGTCGCCCTCAATCCGTTGGAAGAGGCGGCGGCCTACCAGCAGATGATTGACGAGTTCGGGCTGACCCAAGCGCAGCTGTCGACTTCAGTCTCGAAGTCGCGGCCGCAGATCGCCAATACCCTGCGACTGCTGAATCTGCCGGCCGCCGTCCAGAAGAAAGTCGCCGCAGGCGTGCTGTCAGCAGGCCATGCCCGGGCGTTACTGGGATTGGGTAGCGAGGAGGAGATGGAACAGCTCGCCAACCGGATCATCGCCGAAGGCCTGTCCGTTCGTAGCACCGAAGAAATCGTCGCTATGAAAACCGTCGAGGGTGACCAGGCGAAGCAAGAGAAAGCCAAGGCGCCGAATCCCTGGAAGGATTCCCCGATCCGCCAGAATCTCGAACAGCATTTTGATACGAAAGTCTCGATCAAAGGCAACCAGAAACACGGCAGAATCGAGATATCGTTCTCATCTCCCGACGATATGCAGCGCATCCTGGATCTTCTCATGCCCGGGCAGAACAAGACAGCCGACCAGACGTCGGAATCGTCATGGGTGTGATCTGCGAACGCGATAATCCGTGAACGCGGTGGTTGCACATCCGGTGACGGCAAGGATTGCCGGGAAGCAATCGTGACGACAATGGGGGCTTGATACCAATGCAGTGCATTGGTATCAAGCCCCCATGTTGATGCGCCGTTTCAGGCGGTTGAAGGTGTATCAGGACCGCTGGTGCTGGTGCCGGTATGGTCCTGATACGGCACTCATCCGAGATCGGTGAGGTACGTCTGGGCATCGAGCGCAGCGCGGCAGCCCATGCCTGCAGCCGAAATCGCCTGCCGATAGACACTGTCCACCACATCGCCGGCGGCGAAGACGCCGGGTACATTGGTGTGCGTCGAAGCGCCGTCGACCATGATGAAGCCGTGCTCATCAAGCTGAAGCGCTCCGTCAAGGAACTCGGTGGCCGGTGTGTGCCCGATGGCGACGAATACGCCATTCGCCGCCAATGCCGATTCGGAACCGTCAACCGTGTCGCGAAGAATCACGGACTGGACACCGGTATCGTCACCTTCGATACGTTCCACTACAGCGTTCATCCGCAGGGCGATACGCTCATTCGCCTGGGCACGGTCGACCAGGATCTTCGAAGCACGGAACGTGTCACGTCGGTGCACCACGGTGACCGATGACCCGAATCTGCTGAGGAAGTCGGCATCGGTCAATGCGCTATCGCCTCCGCCGACGACGACGATGGGCTTGCCGCGGAAGAAGAATCCGTCGCAGGTCGCGCAATAGGATACTCCACGTCCCGCGAACTGCTCCTCTCCGGGCACTCCCAGCTTACGTACCCGGGAACCGGTGGCGACCACCACGGCACGGGCGGTGATGGTATCTGCGCCATCCAAGGTGAGCGTCTTGGCATTGCCCGTGAAATCAACGCTGACCACGTCATCGTAGATGATGTTGGCCCCGAAGCGTTCCGCCTGCTTGCGCATGGCATCCATGAGATCCGGACCCATAATGCCCTCGGGGAACCCCGGGTAGTTCTCCACCTCCGTGGTGTTCACCAGTTGTCCGCCGGGGGTGAGAGCGCCGGCGATCACCGTCGGCCGGTATCCGGCTCGACCCAGGTAGATCGCGGCCGTATACCCGGCCGGGCCCGAACCGATAATCGCAACGTCTGTCATCTGTGCTGTCATGCGTCCTAACCTAGCACGAATCGGCTGAAATGCTTGCGCTGGCAGCTGAGTGTGGACACCTTGGTATTCCTGCAATCGGGCGCGCAATACCGTCACAATACCGTTCGGCCCCCGATCCTTTGGGAATCGGGGGCCGAACAAGGCATCCACCACGGTCAGTACAGCTCCACCTTGTTGATATACAGCTGGTTGCCCGGAAGACTGTCACGCGGGACCCACATCAGGAAATCCTGGCTCTTGACGGTCTTGGTCAGTTTGACCTCGGTCGTGCCGCTGGCATCGAAGGAGAACTGAGCGACCTGCTCGCCCTGGGTCGGGTCGGCGGTCGTGTTCGCATACAGGTAGCCGGTGCCGCCGGACGACCTGATCGACACCACGAAACGGTATACGCTTTCGGGTTCGCTCAGATGCATGTAATAGCCGAAGCCATCCTGCCCGCCGGGCCTGGTAAGGAATTCCTGCTTGTCGATGGTATACGGGGTGTTGTTTTCGGGAACCGTCGGGCTTGGGACCGCCGAAGCGTCCTTGTCGGCAGTGATGACCTTGCCTTTGCCGGAGCTTGCCGAAGAGCTCGTGGCGTCGCTGGTGGGGGTGCTGCTGCCGAAGGGGACCTTGTCCAGATTCTGGGAAGGCCATGCGCTCGACTGCTTCGCCGTCCCGATAGAGGTGCCTCCGGAAAGGCTGTGCAAGGCAAGTCCGGCCGCGGCGGCCACAACCACAATGACGATGACGATGGCGACGACCTTGGTGCTGAACCGGCCGAACAGCGTCTCGTCAGCGACATCGTCCTGCGCTGCCGGATTGTAGGAGCTATGCTCCTCGTGCTCCGGCTCGACAGTCGGGGTGAAACTCGGCGGGCGGCTGATTGGCGTACTTGCTGCGAGAATCTGTGTCTGTTCGTCTTCAAGGGCGCGCCGGGATTCATCACCCGGCTCCACCGGCAGGCCGTTCGCGTCGAATACCGGAATCCGGCTGGTTGATTCAACGGTTGACGGCGGCTGGAGACGGTGGGCGTTCTTCGCCGCCTTGCGGGCGAAATCGAAGCGCATGGTCGCCTGCGTATCCGTATACGGGTCGGACGGCACGTTGAAATTGGGGAAAATCGCGTTATCCGGGTCGGGGACCGAAGGGGCCATGATATTGGCGACTTCGGCTGCGGCGATGTCGTGGAAATCATAGTCGCTGCTATCCGACGGATCGGGATGGGGCAGCGGCGGCTGCCGGTTCGGGTTGCGTGGTGCGGCCTGGCTGTTTTTCATCCATTCCGCGGACTCCTGTTGCATGGCCTGTTGCATGGCCTGCTGACGTGCGGCGAGATCCTTGGCGTGCTGGTCGTCCGTCTCCTTCTGGGACGGCAGCGGCACCGCAGCGGGGATCGCACCGACCTGGGCGGCCTGCGCCTGGGCGTACGCGTGCTGCTCAAAAGACGAGGAAAGATCCTGCGGGAAATCGAGGATATGCTCGGGCACCGGGGCACGGAGCGCCGCTGCGGCGATGGAACATTCCGCGTCGACGCTCGGCAGCGCGATATCGCTGTTGTGCAGTTCGGTGAGGGGCTTCCAGTTGCCCAGCAACGCGGTCAGCTCGGCGAGGGATTCCATGGGGACAACGCCGGGCTCGCCTGCGGCGCCGAGACCGCGATGGCAGATCAGGCGGAATTCGCCCGGGACATCCGGCCCGAGCCGGTTGAGGTCGATCGGGGTTTCCGTGGAGGATGGTGTGCGGGTGATCAGCGCGTACAGCACTGCGGCGAGCTGCCGCGTGGCGAGGCGTTCCGGGCTGAGCCCGGCCGGCGCGTGCGAGGTGTCGGCGAGCATCGGGCTGATGGTCGCGTCGGCGAGCTGGACGCCGTTGGCCGTCAGACGGATGGTGTCGGTGCTCAGCGAATAGTGGGACAATCCATCGACCAGCAGCTGGCGCATGGCCGAAGCGGTCTCGCCGAGAATCGAGCGAATCGCGGCCTGGCTGAGCGTCTTGGATGCCGGGCCGTGGAAGTAGTCGGTCAGGGACAGGCCGTTATCGACCGCTGTGATGATGATCGACACGTCCCCGCGATGTTGGAGCTGGAGCACCTGGGTATACCGCCGGTTGCGCGACAATGCCAGTGAGGATGCGATGGCGTCGACCATGGGGATGGCGTCGGCGTCGGTGACGATGAACAGCTGGCAGTCGCGGGCGAGGACGCGGTCGTTCGCCTTCCATGCTTGCAGGCCGGGTTCGTCGCGCAGCAATGACACCAACGTGTACCGGTTGATAATGGTGTCTCCCAGTTGTGGCTTCATAGGTTCCTTCGGCTCCATATCGAGAACATCGCGAGATCGTGGTGCAATAGTTGTCATTCTACTGACGGGAGTGGTCGAAACCGCGGCAGGGGCCGCCGCGGTTCCGTGCCCGTCGAATACCGGCGTATCGGGCTGGCCATGGGACGCGGTGGACGGTTGTTCCACGCTGTCCTCGGCGGTATGCTCGGCGCGGCTTGTGACGGCTGCCGCTGCCGGTGTGGCTGCCGCTGCCGTGGAACGGCGGTTCAGACGGTTGCCCAGCGATGCCATCAGGCCGATCAATTCCTCGGTGTGCATCCCCCACAGCGCCCCGACGAATATCACGGTGACGATGATGGCGAGCAGGGCGCAGGCCGCCACGGCCTGGATCCAGTTCATGTGGCGCGCATTGCCGTTCAGGTCGGCGCCGACCAGATGGTAGATCGGCGTGCGCAGCCACAGGCCGACCACGATCGCCGCCACGGTGGCGACGCCGGCCTTGATGAAGGACATCGCGATACGACGTCCGTCCAGACGGTTCTCGAAGCGTTTGCGCAGCATCCATACGAGCAGCGGGAACGACAGCACGTAGGCGATGGTCACCGCGACCCCGCGCATCATGGTCCAATGCAGCGGCGACATGGTGTGCGTGACGATCAGCAGGACGAGCATCTGAATACTGAGCTGGACAGCCATGAACACGAACGGTGAACGCCCGTCCTCGAAGGCGTAGAAGGTGCGCTGGATGATCAGATAGGCGCTTGACAGCGGCAATGACAGGGACAGCGCAATCATCGGCCCAGACATGAGCTGGGCTTCGCCGACGCTGATCGAGGGTAGCAGAGCCAGGGAGACCGGCACGGACATCACCACGAAGACGGCGGTGAAATAGCTCATCAGCAGTGAGACGTTACGCAGCGCGTCACTCAGATCCGCACGGGCGGTATCCATATCATTGTCAGCGACTGCTCGGGAAATTTTCGGGAATACCGCAGTCGCCACAGAAACCGCAATCAGGGAATACGGCAGGATATAGATGGTGAACGCGTTCTGGTATGTGGCATTGCCCGCCACCAGCGTTTCATCGATGCCATACAGCTGATGCGCGCGCAGCGGGGCGTTCGTCGTGATACGGGTCGAGATGATGGTCAGCAGCTGGTCGACACCGACAATGCCGAGACTCCACGCCGCGACCGATCCCATGGACCGCAGGCCGATGCCGTGCACGCCCCAACGCCAGCGGTAGCGCAAGCCCAGACGGAACAAAGGGATGAACAACACCAGCGCCTGGATTGCCACGCCCAGCGTCCATGTGCCGGCGGTCAACATGATCTTGTCCGATGTCCAGAAGCTCAACGGCTGCCTGTCAGCCTTGCCGAACAGCACGATGAACAGCGTGAACCCGGCGCAGCTGACGATATTCGCCGCGACCGAACTCCACGCATACATGCCGAAATGGTTCTTCGCCGCCAGAATCTGGCCGAGCACCGTATACAGGCCGTAGAAGAAGATCTGCGGCATGCACCACAGCGCGAAGGCATTGGTCAGCGCGAGCATATCCTGGCCGCCGTTCGCATACAGGCGGGTGAACGCCGGCGTCGTGGCGGTCAGCAGCATCATCACGATGGTGATGCCGGCAAGCAGGGCGATCGCGAAGGTGATGAGCTTGTTCAGGCGATCCTCGGCGTCCTCCTCCTTGAGCGTGCGCACGATCTGGGGAACAAGCACCGCGTTGAAAATGCCGCCGGAAATCAGCGTGAAGATCACCTGCGGGATCATCGAGCCGGCCTGATAGGCGTTTGCCGCCATGCCGGTCGTACCGACCGCGGCGGCAAGGAGAATGGTGCGGATCTGGCCGGTCAGTCGCGAGGCGGCCGTACCGATGGCCATAACCAGGGAGTTATGCCCTATTGAGGAACTCATTCGTCAGGATCTTTCTTCCGGTTGAATTGGCGCCAAAGGCCGAGGACGCCCAGCAGGACAGCTGCGATGATGAAGGCGATGCCCGTCTTGTCGCTGATCTGCAGGGAGCTGGTGATGGTCGTGGTCTGCGGCGAGGAGAAGTCGTTGCCGGCGCGATCCTGCAAGGTCAGATGGACGTTGGTGGTTCCCGAAGTGGCCACGCGGATTGTGAATGTCACCTGTGCCTCGCCTCGCGCCGGTACGGTGATGTAAGCGTAGCGGCTGGTGACGATTTCCATCGAATCGGTCAGCGACGAGACCCTGACCCGGACCGGATACGGTCCGGCGTTGCTGATGGTGACCGGCAATTTCGCCGTCTCGCTGACCACCGTGACCGTATCGGTCGGGGTGATGGTGATATTGCCGAACAGCTTCGAGGACAATCCGGCGGCGGCATCGCTCATGCGCTGGGCGAGTGCCGTGTGCCCGGAGAGTGCGAACAGCGCCATACGCGATTGCAGGGAGGACAGGCAGGCGGTCCATGCGTCGGGTCCTTCGGCACTGGTCTGTGCGATCCTGCTCGCGTCGTGGCGGGCGAGGGACTGCTCGTCGCCGCTGCGCGACGTGCTTGCGGCGGCGCTGCCCGAGGCGGACGGCGAGGAACCGGGCGTGTCGGATGACAGGATGTCGTCCTTGAATCGCTTGAGATTGTCGACATCCTGGGCGAACGCCGCAAGCACGGCTTCCAGACGTTTGCGGCATGCGGCGCTGATGCCGGATGATTGCGGGACGAGCTCAGCCGCCGACTGCCCGCTGCGGTACGCGTCCGCCGCCATCAGGGTGCCCAGGTCGGTCAGGTTGAGCCAGCTCGCCTGTTCGACGGCGCTCATCAGCGAGTCGATGAACCCGGTGGACGCTCCGATATCAAGGCACACCAGCAGGTTGCGGGACGTGTACGGTTGTTCCATCTGGTAGAACGCGCTCTGCGCGATGAACCGCGCGAGTCTGCCGGCATCGCTGGTCTCGCTGTCCGCCTCGCTGCTGGTCGCCTTGCCCCGGGCCAGGCCGGTCAGCTCCTGCTGGGCGACCAGTACGGTGATATCGCCGGCATCCGTGGACACCACGTACTTGCCGGTGTGTACGGTGCCCGAGGTGCCGGCGCCATAGCCGGATGTGGCGATTACGGTGTCATAGCCGGCCTGGCGTGCGGTGGCCAAGGCGCTTTGGGTCCACCGGGCATGGCCCTGCATCGCAATCGTCTGGCGTTTCGCCGTCGTGCTGCCCACGGCGGAACGGTACGCCGACAGGCCGGCCGACGCATCCCAGTCCGAGGTCTTCACCCCGGCTTTCGTGTAGCTGTCCGGCGAATCGAGTGCCGCATACGCGGTGATGTCGAACATGCCCGGCTGCATGATTGCCGCGGTCTGGGTGGGCATGGACATGGCTTGCAGATACGACGGATCGGCGAGGACCTGAAGTTTGGTGTGCTTGGTGAGCAGCTGTGACTGGGCGCGTTCGGTCTTGGCGATGTCGCCGGCAGGGGAGACCGCCCCGGCGACGGAGCCGCTGTTCAGCCAGGAGGTTTCCGCATTGAGGATATTGGTGACGCTGGCGCTGTTGGCCTGCCATGTCTTCGACCCGAGCGGTTGCACGATGGTGATCCCCATGGCAGGGGTGTCGGCCGTCTTCAGGCCGTCCGACGAGCGTGTCAGGAAGGTGTGCAGCGATGCCTCCTTCGCCCGCGTCCCGTCGGCCTGCACGCCGGGGGCGTAGGTGATGCGCACAGGTTTCGGCCCCCAGCTGGTGATGGCGGCCAATTGCTGGGAGGTGGCATCGATATCAATGGTGACCGTGGCTGTGCCGTGGGCCGCGATGGTGCCGACGTCGGCCTGCGCGAGCCGGTCCGTCATCGGGATCCTGGATTGCCCTTGCGCCCAATCCTGGATGTCCGTACGGGACACGAATGTGTAGAAGGCGTTCGTGGACACGGTGACGGTGCCCGCTTCACTCGCCGTGGTGCCGGTATTGTGCACGGTCAGGCGCAGATGATACCCGGAGGATGCCGTGACGACGGGGGTGACGCTGTCGATGGTCATCGTGGTGCCGGCGGCCGACACGGAGGACGCCGCGGCGGTGCTGTTCGCCGTTGCGTTGCGGGCATGTCTGGCGGCCGGCGCCTGCGTACTGGCCACGGCGGCGGCACAGCCGAAGACGGACGGCAGCATGACCGCGAGCACGATGGCGACCAGCAGGCATAGGGCATGCCTCACCCGCGCCCTGATATCGTCGTGATGTACGGGGTAGTTCAACGTTATGCCTGCCTGTTCAGTTTCCTCGCGTAAAGCCATGCGATCTTGCGTTCATTAGGATAGCTGAGCACATTGTCCAGATCCTCGAACTTCACCCAGATGACGTCCTCGGCCTCATGGTCCGGATCGCCGGCCACCGTGAGCTCGCCGCTGATGCGGCGAAGCGCATAATGGTGCACCAGCTTGTGCACGCGTTGGCTGGTGCCGGTGAACCAGTAGTCGATCGTGGCGATGGAATCGACCACCTCGCCAAGGATCCCTGTCTCCTCGTGCACTTCGCGGACCGCGGTCTGCTGCGGGGTCTCGCCTTTTTCGATATGCCCCTTGGGCAGGCACCATTCCAGGTGGCCGCTGCGCGAATGGCGGGCGATGATCGCGACACGCCCCTGGTCGTCGAACACCAGACCGCCGGCGGAATACTCGCGGACGACCGGCAGCTCCTGGGTGTCCAGGGAGGCGAACGTCGCGGGCATGTCCCCGGTGCGGCGTTGCGGCATCAGCGCGGGAGTAGGGGCGCCGGGCTCTTGGTTCTGGTAGCGTACCGGCCGTTGCGACTGCGACGTATACATCAACGTGTCGGCGGCCGGCCCGTTTTGGGTACGCTTATCCGCAGCATTGGCGAGCATGCGCGCAAGGTCTGCGGGAGTAATCATGTCTTCCACCATACTCAAACCAATGTGCAGGTGGAGTGACGGTATGCTTGAAGGCGTAGAAAAGTGCTGAATCGAAAGGGCGCGCGTTGAATTTCGAAGTCTGGCCAGAGGCGATAGAGCTGGGCCGTATGTTCGCGGACGAAGGGTATGAGCTGGCTCTTGTGGGGGGTCCGGTGCGTGACCTGCTCCTGCATCGCAAATCCCATGATCTTGATTTCTGCTCATCCGCGCGTCCGGAACAGTTCGAGCACATCCTGCGCGCATGGGGCCGTGACGGCTTCTGGGATATGGGACGCAAGTTCGGCACCCTCGGGGCGATGCGTCGGCGTCCGGACGGCACTGCGGTACAGGTCGAGGTGACCACATACCGTCGCGACACGTACGATCCCGACTCCCGCAAGCCGGAGGTCGACTATGGTGACTCGCTTGAGGGCGATCTGTCCCGTCGCGATTTCACGGTGAACGCGATGGCGTTGCGCGTGCCCGACCTGGAATTCGTCGATCCGTTCGGCGGCGCGAACGACCTGGTCAAAGGCGTGTTGCGCACGCCGGTCGACCCCCGTCAATCCTTTGACGACGATCCGTTGCGCATGATGCGGGCCATCCGCTTCGTCGCCCAGCTGGGCTTCAGCATCGAGCCGGAGACCGCGCAGGCGATTACCGAGATGACCGAGCGCATCCGCATCGTCTCCGCGGAACGTGTGCGCGACGAACTGGTCAAGACGCTGCTGTCCTCCCGCCCCCGTGCCGGCATCGAGGCGCTGGTGGATTCCGGGCTTGCCGATATCGTGTTGCCGGAAATCCCCGCGCTGAAACTCGAGATCGACGAGCATCACCGGCACAAGGACGTCTTCGAGCACACCATGATCGTGCTCGACCGCGCGGTGGCGTTGGAAACCGGCCCGGACGGCCCGGTGCCGGCCCCAGACCTCGAGTTGCGCCTGGCCGCGCTCCTGCACGACATCGGCAAGCCGGCCACCAGGAAGTTCGAGGACCACGGCAAGGTCAGCTTCCACCACCATGACGCCGTCGGCGCGAAACTGACGCGCAAACGTCTGCGCGCCCTGCATTTCGACCATCATATCGTCCAGGATGTGAGCGAACTGGTGAACATGCATCTGCGCTTCCATGGGTATGTCGACGAGCCGTGGACCGATTCCGCGGTCCGCCGCTACGTGCGTGACGCCGGGCCGCTCTACGAGCGTCTCAACCGGCTGACCCGCGCCGACGCGACCACGCAGAACAAGCGCAAGGCCCAGATGTTCTCGGATACGATGGATGAGATGGAACAGCGGGTACGCGACCTGAAACAGCGCGAGGACATCGAGGCGATCCGTCCCGAACTCGACGGCAACGAGATCATGCAGCTGCTCGGGCTCGAACCCGGGCCCCAAGTGGGGGACGCCTACCGGCATATGCTGGAATACCGGCTGGATAACGGGCCTGTCGGCCATGATGCCGCGGTCGAGGAACTCGAGCGTTGGGCGGCGGCGTCGGCAGACAGGTGAACGGGACCCGCGCCGGGCATGTCGGTCGTGGCTTGGTTCGCCGGACGACAATGACATGCCCGGCATGCGGGCAGAGCCTCACATGCCGGGCATATCATTGGCCGGATCCAACGGGTGTCGCGGTCAGCTCACCGCGTCATGCGTCAGCGCCTTGGGCAGGTTCGTCATCTTGCTGCTGTCTACGCAGCCGCTGATGCTGGTGATTTTCGCGCCCTTGCCGAGTACCTTCGACTTGGTCTTGAGATTGTCGAAGGTGGCGCCGAGCACCACGTCGATGAGCTTGTCCTGACGGTCATCCATCTTCATGACCGCGTCAGTGAAATGGTCGTTGAGTGTGTATGCCTCGTTGACGGTGTTCCTGCCGTAGTAGATGACGGTCCGTTTGACATCGGTCTTCTGGTAGTTCGCCACACTCTCCACCGTGAACCCGCGGTTGGTGAGCGCCTCGCCGACCGCACGGGCGAAGCCGGAATGCTGGGTGCCGTTGAGCACACGAACATGGACTGTCGACGTGTCCACATATTTGGCCGTCCCGGACGAATCAGGCACGGCACAGGCGACCGTGACACCATGGTTCGGCAGGCTTTCCGCCGTCTGGGGCTTCCCGAGACCGAACGCATGGAAATAGAACAGCAGCGATACGACCAGCGCAACCACCATGCATACGACGGTGATGGAAAACACTGTGGTCTGGCGGCGACGTACATAGGCCTTACGCGCCACGCGTTCATCATAGATTCCGGTCATAGCATCCTCTTCGTATCGGTATCCTTCTACCTTACCGGCAATCGCTGACGCTGGCGGGAATCCGCATCACCGGCTTCGCCGGGGCGGACGTCCTGATGATCCGGTCGGCAGCCTGCCGTTCACGCCAGGCTTGCGTCACCGCATCCGCGGCCCCGCTTGACGGGACAAAAGCCACGACCGACGGGCCGGAACCGGAGACAAAGGCATGCGTCGCACCGGCCGCAAGGGCCAGCTCGACAGCCAGACCGCTCCGTGGGTGAAGACGGATGGCCGCATATTGCAGGTCGTTGTCGGACCGTGGGCAATGCGGGTCATCCCTACCGTTGCCGATGCGATCGAATTCGGCATACACGCGCGGCGTGCTCAGCGCGGCGTCATAGGCGCCGACCAGTACCATGCCGGCGAATCCTTGCCGGTACAGGGCGGTCTCGGTGTCGCTGCCTTCGGCAATCGGGGTGACGCGCTCGCCGAACCCGGTGCCATGGGCGTAACCGCCCACCAGGCAGAACGGCATGTCGGCGCCGAGCCCGGCGGCGATGGGCATCAGGCGGTCGACGGGCCAATGCAGCCCCCAGAGGGTATTGAGCGCGAGCAACGTGGCCGCGGCATCGGCTGAACCCCCGCCGAGCCCGGCGGCGACCGGGATATGTTTGGTGATATGCACGGCCACGTCGGCGGGGTGGCCGCTCGCTTGGGCAAGGGCCTCGAGTGCCCGGACGGCATGATTGGCGCGGATATCGCCGTCAGGCCTCAGATCGCCAAGATGCTCGCCGCTGACGCGCAGCGAGACGCCGCAGCCCGCCGGGGCGGCGGACACGGTGACGGTATCGGTCACGTTGATGGCGCAGTAGATGGTGTCCAGGGCGTGCCGGCCCGCCCAGTCGGCGCGTTTCGTCCCCACGTGCAGGGTGAGGTTGGTCTTGGCCGGGCAATCCACGCTGACCGCTGCGCTCATGCCGAAGCCTCCTGGCTGCCGGTGGGGGTGCGTTCGCATGCGGCGGCGAGACGGGCGAATTCGTCGATGGTCAGGGTTTCACCGCGGCGTGTCGGGTCGATACCCGCAGCCGTGAACGCCTCCTGGGGCACATGGTGTTTCAGCGCGGCATGCAGGGTTTTGCGCCGCTGCCCGAATGCGGCGTCGACCAGCGCGAACACCCGGTCCCGTGACGGGCCCCCGTCCTGCGGCGTGGCGAGCTGCCCCTCGGGGTACCTGGTAAAGGTGACGAGCGCGGAATCCACGTTGGGGGCCGGCCAGAACACGTTGCGTCCGATCAGGGCGGAACGTTCCGCATGGCCGTACCAGGCGAGCTTGACGCTCGGCGTGCCGTAGATCTTGCTGCCGGGGCCGGCGGCGAGACGGTCCGCCACTTCCTTCTGCACCATGACCGTGAAACGGTCCAGTCGCGGGAAGCGTTCCAGCAGGGTCAGGATGATCGGCGTCGCCACGTTGTACGGCAGATTCGCCACCAAGGTGATGCGCTCGGCGTCCCGTAGCCTGGGGGCGTCATCCGGCATCACCGTAAGCGCGTCATGGTTGATGACATGCAGGCGGTCCGAAGCGTCCGGCATGAATGCGGCGACGGTGCCGGGCAGGCGTTGCACGAGCGCCGGGTCGATCTCGATCGCGGTGACGTCCGTGCCGGCCTCCAGCAGGGCGAGGGTCAGCGACCCCAGTCCCGGCCCGACCTCGAGTACGGTGTCGCCGTGCGAGACGCCGGATTCGTGGACAATCTTGCGCACGGTACCCGGGTCGATGACGAAATTCTGCCCGAACTTCTTGGTCGGTTTGATGCCGGCGTCAGCGGCGATCCGGCGGATATCCGCGGCTCCGAGCAGATGCCCGGACCGTTGTGCCGGCCCGGCGCCCGTAGCTGCGGTGTCATGCCCGGTTGTCGGTTGCGCAGTGGTGTTGGTGGTCATGTGTGCTTCTTGTCGTGGTGATATTGCGAGGTTGTTCGGGGTGCTGCGGTTGCCATGCCGCCGCATGCCGTGCCGCGTTGTGCTGCGCATGCGGCGGCATGCCGGACGTGCGGCGGATCAGTACCAGTTGTAATTCTGCCAGTGTCTCCAGGCCGCGGACGGCGAACCGTAGGTGGAGGCGATGTAGTACAGGCCCCAGTCGATCTGCACGGCTCCGTCGTCTTTCCAGTTGGCGCCGAATTGCGCCATTTTGCTGCCCGGCAGGGATTGGGGGATGCCGTAGGCGCCGGATTTGGGGTTGCCTGCCGACCAGCTCCAGCCGGATTCCTTGATCCACAGGTTGACCAGACAGGTCCATTCGTTGCCGGTCCATCCGCGCTGGGCGGCGGCGCCGGCCGCGTAGGTCTGCGCTTGCTGGACGGTCGGGTGCCATAGGCGTGAACCGGCGGAGGATCCGCCGCCCGAGCTGTTGCTTGAATTGCCTGAATTGCTTGAATTCGAGTTGTTGCCGGTGTTGTTCGATGGTTTGGACGTGCTCGGCTTCGACGTGGGCGTCTTGGTCGGCGTGGGTGTGCTCTTCGTGGGCGTTGGGCTGGGCGCGGCCGTTGTTGACGGTGATGGTTTTGCCGTCGCCGACGGACTGCCCGATGATGACGGGGACGATGATGGCGAGGCGGACGGCGATGACGATGCGCCGGACGAGCCGGAAACGTTCCCGGACCCGGATGACGGGGATCCGCTGCCGGAATCGGACGAGCCGCCCGAGGAATCGTCCGAACCGGTACCGGTGCCGCTGTCGGCATCGTCCTGTGCGGGCTTTTCCGGCCCCACGGCGATGATCTGTGTCACCGGTATCGCGGTCGTCTGCGAGGAGGTGAGCGTCTCGCTTTCCTTGGCGCCATCGACATAGGTCACGTCGTAGGTTTCGGTTTTGCTGCCGTTCTGGCCGGCCTGCTGGATGACGGTCTGGCCGGGTTGCAGGCTGTCGTCTGTGATCGTCTGCGTGTCGAAGGGGATGCTTTCCGTGCGGGTTTCGGTTTCATGTTTGACCCGCTGGACCCGCAGGATGGTGGCGCCGTTGTCTTTTTCGACGCTGACGCGATCCTCCTTGCCGAGCGTGATGCCTTTGGAATCGAGGATCGAGGCGGCGGTCAGCTTGCCGTTGGGTGCGACGGAGGTCTTGCCGTCCGCGATGACGGTCACCGGGCCTCTTTCGTTGATGACCAGGCCGCCGGTGAGCTGGTTGTACACGTTCTTGATGTCGACGGTGACCTTGGAGGCCGCGACTTCGTTGGCTTCGAAGAATCCCAGGAGCTGGTCCATGCTGGTGGCGACCGTCCAGAACGGCACTTCGGTGCCGTCGATGTTGATGGTGGTCTCGTATGCCGAGCGGACGGTGACCACATCGTGGTCCTTGAGCTCGCCTTTGGCGGTGGATTCGACGATGTCGTGGGATTTGACGGTCAGGTGCTGTTCTTGCAGCAGCCGTTGGACCGTGGAGGCGTATGTGGTCACGGTCGTGGTCTGCCCGTTGACGGACAGGGCGACTGTTTTGCGCGCCCCTACTGCGAACGCGCCTACCGAGGCGAGTACCACGGCGATCGAGCAGCATGCCACCCTGATGCGACGGAGTATCACCGTGCGCTGCGGGGTCCAACGACGCGCCATGCCATCACCTTCCGAAATGCCGTGAGGTTGCCTTGTTGCAAAGCCTCTGGCTTGCATTGTAGCGGTTTGGGCGGGCGTGGTGCGTGATTTGGTGCAGCGCGCAACATTCTCCCACATTCCCGGGGACTAAGGGCTTGTTACGCGGCTTGCCGCGCGCGGCAGGCATATGTGATGCGGCGGCGGTGACGAGCAGGCTGCCGGGTGGTCTGGAAAGGTATAGAACAGGTGTTGCGCGCTGGAGGAAACCGGTCTGTATACAACGCGAATCGCCCGGGGTTCTGCACCGCCGGGCGACTCGCGTCAAGAGAAAGGGGGGCCGAAGAGAAGGGGATGTTCCGGCCCCCCCTCAAGGTGAAGCTGGTTGGGGGGACGCTCCACCTTTTGCCAAGGGCCGTAGTTGGGGGGAAGGCCCTTGGTTCTACTTACTCGTGGTAAGACTCTACGTGATGCCATTATGCTGGCACGGTAATACTGTATCACGTTTCGAGCCTCCTGTCGGGATCGAACCGACGACCTGCCGCTTACAAGGCGGCCGCTCTGGCCATCTGAGCTAAGGAGGCGTTGTGGTGTATGCCCGGTTACCCGGCGTGTCGCCTGACGTGGAACACACGAACGCACGAGTATCCACCATACCAGCGGTCTGGGATATTCGGCGGGATGGTGCGGTTCGTGTCTCGCGGCCCGGACGGCTACAAGGTGGAATGCGGAGCCCCGCCATATGGCGATTTTCGCCCTCAGCAGAATATTGCTGTATGGGGCGTCGAAACGCAGCGGGGTCTGCCGGTGTGTACGCCGGCAGACCCCACGTCGCGACATAGGCCCGATTACCGTCACTCGCCGGTATCGATCGATTTCGGCTTGTCCTTCGAGCCGACCGACGGCATGGTGCCGCTCTTGCCGACATTGCCTTCATCGAGGCCGATCGAGTTGAGGATCGCATCCTTGATGGTCATATTCAGCGACGCGACCTTGTTCAGGTCGATCATCTTGCCGTTGACGGTCACGGTCGGCGTGGACATCTGCCCCTTGAGCGAGCCGGACACGTTCTTCAGCTCGTTCCGCTTCGTCGTGTAGCTGTCCACCGCCTTGAGCCACTTGATATAGGTACCCGCATAGGCCTTCGACGCGACCGATTCGGGTACGCCCGCCTTGACGGCCTGCTCCTTGAGCTTGTCATTGCTCACGGAGACGTAGCTGCTGCCCTCGCTCGGCTGGAAGTCCTCCGCATACAGGTTCGTCATGTATTGCAGCAGATGCTCCGGATCGCTGTCATGCTGCGCGATGTACACGGCCGAACTTGAAGCGCGTGAGGAATAGTCGTCGCTGGAATTCGCGTCCAGCGCGGTCATCACATGGTATTCGAGATTCACCTGGCCGGCCTCGTACATGGATTTGAGCGTCGCATCGATCTGCCGGTGCATCTGGCCGCAGCCCGGGCACATCGGATCCATGTAGATCGCAATGGTCGGGGCGTCGCTGATGGTCTTGTTGTAGCCGTCCTTCGAGAACGTGAACCCGCCATCGCTGTTGGCGACGGAAGGTTTCGGCTTGACCGCGTTCATCGCCTTCTTCGCGCTGGCAAGACTGGCTGCGGATGTCGTCGCGCTAGGGGAGCTGGAAGGATGCGTATTGCGGTACACGGTGACGCCGATCACCGCGACCAGGGCGATGACCACCGCCACGACGATCGCACCAATCAGCGTCTGCTGTTTGCGTTCCTTTTCGGCCTGCTCAGCTTGGGCGCGCAGTCGGGCCTCCTCCTGTGCCCTGCGTTCCGAGCGCGTGCGACGCTTCGCGCTTCTCTTATCGTTCTGGGGCATGTGTGTCCTTTCTGCAATGCCTTGCTACAAGCCTGATTGCGCGGCCGCATCCGCGACCGGCCACTGCCGGATAGTCTAGTAGACAACAGCGAGAACGCGGGGAGCGTATTCCGCGGCCGAAACACCCCAGATGCCGGCAGACCAGGCCGCCGCCGTCAGGCCACCACCAGCGGCGCCCAATCGATCGACCCGCTCATCGCCATGGCTGTCGCGGCGCAGGCGAGCAACAGCAGCCAGACCACCAGCAGGACGGTTCCGCGCGTATGCGTCCGGGTGGTGGTGTCTTCCCGGCCGGATTGGCCGTCGACGGCCGGATCCGGAGTGCCGGCAGGCGTCTGTGCTTCAGACGGCAGTCCCCGCAATACGCCGGCGCCGATCCGGACGGGCGTGGCGCCGGGCGTGAATACACTCGCCAGCCAGCCAATGGCCATGAATCCGCCCAAAGCCAGACCGCTCGCCGACAGCGGGCTGCCGGACAGCAACACGAACGGCACGACCCACCCCTGCCAATGCCACGGTGCGGCAACCGTCGGCAATGCGAGCGCAAGCGCCGCCACCACCGTGCCGAGCATCATGATCGCGGCGACCACGATGACGCGGGGGATGGCCAGAGCCAGGCCTTTGAGCAGATGCCACGGCATGGTGACCGCGCGCAAGGCCCCGTCGCCGCGCTTGCGGTTCCCCCCGCGTTTGCTCTCGCGTTCCAGCTGGGCGTCGGCATTCAGCCCGACCGCGGTCAGCAGCCATAGTGCCGCGCCCGCCACAATCAAGCCGATCAGCGGCATGCCGGCAGCCAGGACGGCAAGCGGCACGGCGAGCAGCAGCAGGGGGAGCGTACCGCGCTTGAGGTAGCGGGCGCGCCTGAGGTCGGCCGCGTTGGGGTGGCTGGCATCCTGGGGGCCCGGTGCGGCATCCTGCTGGTTTCCGGATGGCGGGATTCCAGGCGGCATGACGGCGGTTTCGGCCTGTTGCACCGGATTGGCCATGACTTGCGTCCGCTCTGTTTGTGGCAATACCGCCGTGCCGCCAACCGGACCGTTTGCCGGGCGTGTCGTGGGCGGCCGGCAAACGGCGGCGACGGTCGGGGCATCACCGATGACTTCGGTCGCGTCGCCGGATCCGCCGTCGGCGGGGATGCCGGTTGTCGTATTGCCGGGTTGCTGTGGTTGCGATGCCCAGTGTTTGCGCGGATTATCGCGGGCGTCGCCGGTACCCGCGTCACTTGGGCCGGGCTCCGGGGGCGCTTGCTCATGCGGGTCCTGCCTGTGCGGACCCTGCTCATGCGGGTCAAAAGGGAGCATCGTCGACCCCTGCTGGCTGCTGTTGCCGTTCTGGATATTCCGCGGGGTGCCGTCCGGCGGCATGGCGACGGTCCGCCCGTCAATCATCTGCCGCTGCGCATCATCCCAGGCGGCAGGGTCCAGCGCATCGACGGCGATCGCTTGCAGCAGCTGGTCCGGCGTGCACCGGCGTCCAGGGTCGGGGGACAGCGCCGACTGGAACGCCGCCGCCGTGTGGGCGGGCAATCCGGCCAGATTCGCGTTGCCGCGCGCCTCGCGTTCCAGCACCGCCATCATCGGCTTCGTGCCGAACACCGGCTGACCGGTCGCCGCGAACGCCAGCACCGAGGCGGTCGACCACCAGTCTGTCGCCTCGCTTGATTCGGCGCCGTCAATGATTTCCGGGGCAATGAACCCGGGTGTGCCCATCACCAGCCCGGTCCGCGTGACATGGCTTTCCCCTTCGCCCATCGCGATGCCGAAATCCACCAGAATTGGCCCGCTCGCCGCGACCATCACATTCGTCGGCTTGATATCGCGATGCACGATTCCCGCCGCGTGCACCGCCTCGACCGCGTCAATCAGCTTGCGTGACAGACGCTCCAGATCGTCGCCCACATACCGGCCGTTGGCGGCGACATCCTCGCGCAGGTTCCTGCCCTCAATCAGCTCCGTGACAATGAACGCGACCGCATCATCCAATTCCATATCCACAATCGAGCACACGCCGGGATGTTTGATACGCCGCAACGCCATTGCCTCGCGACGCAGACGCTCGCGGGCGGTCGCATGGTCGCGGGCGACCTGGCCGGTCGTCTCACCGTCATCAACCAGGGAATCGCGCAGGATCTTCATCGCGTATTCCTGCCCGCCGTCGTCCTTCACGCGCCAAACCGACCCCATTGCACCACTGCCGAGCCGGGAAATCAGCGTGTAGCCGCCGATTTCCTCGCCTGCTTCGAGATTCAACGCGTTCAAATCGCTCATAACCTCAATCCTAGTGATACCAAGGTGCAAGCGTGCCGGACCTGCCATGACGCGCCGGCATGTCACGCACGGGAAGCGTGCAGATTATGCACCCGAAATGACAGGATGGGGCGTAGAGGCACGACAGGACATATTTTCTGATGCAATGGCATCAAGGCATGTTGGACCGCTCCCGAAGACGGGCGACACATCGGTGTGAGGCGCGGAAGCAGCATCGACAAGGTCGAGACATGCACCACAAACAAGGAGGAGACGACCATGTTACAGATCAACATGGCAGATGTTGTCGCCGTCATCAACTCGCTGGTGCCGTATCTGGTCACCGCAGGCGTGTTGCTGCTGCTGGCGATCATCATCACAATCGCTGTCAACAAGAAGACCGTGCGCGTTGTAGCGACACGGAAACTCGTGCATTCGCAGTCGTGGCTTGTGGCCTTGGTAGGCATCGTCGTCGCGATTTCCATGATGCTGTCCGGCCCGTTGTCGACCCTGCTCAACAACGCGACGATCACCAAGTACGAACTGTCCTCGAGCACGGTGTCTCAGGCGAACAAACTCGCCAACAACGTCCAGGAAGAGGCCGTGACCCTGCTGAAGAACGACGACGCCAACCTGCCGTTGAGCAGCAAGAAGGTCAATGTCTTCGGCTGGGGCTCCACCAACCCGGTGTACGGCGGAACCGGCTCCGGCGCCATGTCTGACCAGTACCCGACGGTATCCATGCTCGATGGCATGAAGAAGGCCGGTCTGACGACCAACAGCCAGCTGACCAAACTGTATACGGACTACCGCAAGGACCGTCCGCAGGTGCAGATGTTCGCACAGGATTGGACTCTGCCTGAGGTGCCCGCTTCGCAGTATTCCGATTCGCTGATGAACCAGGCCAAGAGCTTCTCCGATCAGGCCGTGGTCGTCATCACGCGCGTCGGCGGCGAAGGTGCGGACCTGCCGACCAATATGAAGGCCAAGGGCATCACCTACACCAACAATTCAAAGGATTATGAAGACTTCAAGGACGGCGAGGGCATTTTGCAGCTCAGCCAGACCGAGCGTGATATGGTCAAGCTCGTCACCTCGAACTTCAAGAATGTCACCCTCATCTACAACGGTGCGAACGCCTTCCAGTTCGACTTCCTCAAAGACTATCCGCAGATCAAGTCCGTGCTGTGGTGCCCGCCCGCAGGCCAGACCGGCTTCACCGCGCTCGGCGAAGTGCTCGCCGGCAAGGTGAATCCGTCCGGCAAGACCTCCGACACCTTCCTCAAGGACCTCACCAAGTCCGTCAGCTATAACAACTTCGGTGGATTCGCCTATAAGGACGCCGACGCCATGGCGGCCAGCTACATCGGCTTCACCGGCAAGGAACAGAAGAGCACCCCGACCTTCGTCAACTATTCCGAAGGCATCTACGTGGGCTACAAGTTCTATGAGACCGCGGCGAGCGAGGGGCTTATCAACTACAACGACGTCGTCCAGTATCCGTTCGGCTATGGCCTGAGCTACACCGACTTCACGCAGAAGATGGGTAAGGTCGCGTACAGCAACGGCAAGGTCTCATTCAAGGTGACCGTCACCAACACCGGCAAGACCGCCGGCAAGGACACGGTCGAGATCTACTACAACCCGCCGTATACCAACGGCGGCATCGAGAAGGCGACCAAGAACCTGGTGGCGTTCGAGAAGACCAAGACCCTTGAGCCGGGTGCTTCCCAGACCATCTCCATCTCCTTCGACGACGACGCGATGGCCTCCTACGACGAGCACAATGCCAAGGCATACGTGCTGGAGAAGGGCGACTACCAGATTATGCTGCAGTCCGATTCCCACACGGTGATTGACGAGCAGACCGTCAACGTGCCGAAGACCATCACCTACTCCTCGTCGAACACGCACAACGGCGACAAGACCGCCGCAACCAACCAGTTCTCCAACGCGGAAGGCGATGTGACGTATCTGTCCCGCGCCAATCACTTCGCCAACTACGCGAAGGCGACTGCCGCCCCGACCGATTACACGATGAGCGAGGCCGCGAAGAAAGAGTTCACCAACAACAACCTCTACAAGGCGTCCGAGAGCGACAACGCAAGCGACAAGATGCCGACCACCGGCGCAAAGAACGGTGTGAAGCTCGCCGACCTGCGTGGCAAGTCCTATGACGATTCCGCCTGGGACAAGCTGCTGGATGAGCTCACCTTCAGCGACATGGACAATCTGATCGCCAACGGCGGCTATGGCACCCAGGCGGTCAAGTCCATCGGCAAGGTCCAGCTCACCGACGCCGACGGCCCTGCCGCCCTGAACAACAACTTCACCGGTGTCGGATCGATCGGCTTCCCGTCCTCCACGTCCTTCGCCTGCACGTGGAACAAGGATCTGGCCAAGCAGTTCGGCAAGATGATCGGCCAGATGGCGCATGACATGCATGTCGCCGGCTGGTATGCCCCCGCAATGAACATCCACCGCAACCCGTACTCCGGCCGTACCTTCGAGTACTTCTCCGAGGATTCGCTGCTCTCCGGCGCGATGGCGTCCAATGAGATCGCCGGCGCGAAGACCCGTGGCGTGTACTCCTTCATGAAGCACTTCGCGCTCAACGACCAGGAAACCAACAGGAACAGCATGCTGTGCACTTGGGCCAACGAGCAGTCGATCCGCGAGATCTACCTCAAGCCCTTCGAAATGAGTGTCAAGCAAGGCGGCGCCCAGGCAGTCATGAGCTCCTTCAACTACATCGGACCGACTTACGCAGGCGCGTCCAGCAACCTGCTGAACACCGTGCTGCGCGATGAGTGGGGCTTCCGCGGATTCGTGCTCACCGACTACTTCGGCGGCTATGGCTACCAGAACGCCGACCAGCTGGTGCGCGCCGGCAACGACGCGATGCTCGCCACCACGAAGGTGACCAACCACATCACCGATAAGTCCGCGACCTCGGTCAAGGCGATGCGTCAAGCGGCCAAGAACATCCTGTACGTCACCGTGAACGGCTGGCAGTACGCGAACGGAACGCCGAGCGTGCCGACTCCGGTGTGGCGCGTGGCGATGTACACCGTCTGGGGTGTGACCGCGGTGCTGTTCGTCGGCCTCGAGTTCCTCACCATCAAGCGGTATATCAAGCGCCGCAACGAGGCGAAGACCGCAGTGCCGACCGCATCCAAGGGCGGTGATGTCCAAGCCTGATAGCCCGACACACAACCGCGGTTGAGCCGGACCACGAAGCTGCGCGATCCGGCTCAACCAGCACTCTTCCTTCCCTTCTTCCGATACGCCGCTGGTGGCAGGTTAATTGCCTGCCGCCAGCGGCGTATTTTGGTACATGATTGGGGTTTCGGGGGAGGCCAGAGCAGCGGGCGGATACGGGCAGGACTTGTTGTCATACGGCCCAACACGAGTGGGCCAACGTCAGTCCCGACACAAGCAGTCCAACACCATCGAGGATACGATGACGGCCGTGGCAGGCGACCCTGCCCGGCGCCGACCGAATATGCCGCCAAAGTGACAGGTTGTGCGGATGGGCCGATACGGCGGTTGCGGCTCTGATTGAATCAGAATATACCGAAACGTCACGCGCAGCAGCATGACGGACATAAGGCAGGGAGCAACAATGAACCTTGAAGATCTTTCAACCACCGAGAAAGCGGCGATGCTTTCCGGCGGTTCGGAATGGGATTCGCGCGGCAACGAACGGGCAGGGATACCGAGTTTCGTGATGAGCGACGGCCCCCACGGCGTTCGCCGCCAGCTCGGATCCGGCGACCACCTCGGCATCGGAGAATCCAAGCCAGCCACCTGTTTCCCGACCGCGGGAACGGTCGCGAACTCCTGGGATCCTGCCCTCGCGCAGACCATGGGTGAAGCCTTGGGCGCGGAAGCGCACGACCTCGGCGTGAACGTCCTGCTCGGCCCGGGCATGAACATCAAGCGCAATCCGCTGTGCGGGCGCAACTTCGAATACTATGCCGAGGATCCGCAGGTAGCCGGCCGTATGGCAGCCGGCCTGATCCGCGGCATCCAGAGCAACGGGATCGCCGCGTGCCCCAAGCATTTCGCCGTCAACAGCCAGGAGCTGCGCCGCCAGGCCTCCAATTCCGTGATTGACGAGCGCACCATGCGGGAAGTGTATCTGACTGGTTTCGAAATCGCCGTGCGTGAGGCCCGCCCGCTTGCAATCATGAGCTCGTACAACCAGATCAACGGCGTGTACGCGCATGAAAACCCGCATCTGCTGCGGGACATCCTGCGTGACGAATGGGGCTTCAACGGCATGGTCGTCTCTGATTGGGGCGGCTCGAATTCCGCGGTCGCCGCAGTCAAGGCCGGCGGATCGCTGGAAATGCCGTCCCCCGGGTACACGTCCGTGCGCGAACTGGTCGCCGCGGTTCAGGCCGGCACGCTGTCTGAAGCCGATTTGAACCTGCGCGCGAAAGAAGTCGCCGATATCGCCCGCAACACCGTAATCACCGGAGTCGGACGGGATGATTTGCTCAGCGACGCGAATATCAAGGCGCATCACGCGGTGGCGCGGACGGTCGCGGAACAATCCGCGGTTCTGCTGAAAAACGCCGCGGACCCCGCCTCCGGTGACGGGAACGCGATACTGCCGCTTCGCCGCGGCATGCGTCTCGCCGTCATCGGTGATATGGCGAAAACCCCGAGATTCCAAGGCTCTGGATCTTCCAAAGTCAATGCGACACGTGAAGAGAACATCCTCGACGAACTTTCTGCCCGCCGGGATGTGCAGGTCATCGGCTACGAACAGGGCTATGAGCGTCAGGGGCAGGAAAACCGGGCGTTGCTGGAGGACGCGGTCGCCTTGGCCGCGCGTGATGACGTCGATGCGGTCGTCGCCGTGGTTGGCCTTGACGAGCGCAGCGAATCGGAAGGCCTGGACCGTTCCACGATGGCGATTCCGTCCGTGCAGAACAAGCTGATGGATGCGCTCGCCGCAACTGGAAAGCCGGTCGTGGCTGTGCTTGTCGCAGGCGCCCCGGTTGAGCTCCCGTGGCTTGACAAGGTGTCGGCGCTGCTGTACATCGGCTTGTCCGGTCAGGCGGGGGCCTCCGCGGCGGTGCGCGTGCTCACCGGCGAAGTCAATCCGTCCGGGCATCTTGCCCAGACTTGGCCGTTGCATATCGAAGACGACCCGACTTCCGGCTGGTATCCGGCTCCCGGACGCGATGCCATTTATCGCGAAGGCCCGTTCGTCGGCTACCGGTATTACGAAACCGCCGATGTGCCGGTCCGTTTCCCGTTCGGATTCGGCCTGAGCTACTCGCGCTTCGAATACAGCGATCTGCACGCCGACGACAACGGGGTGACCTTCACCGTGGAGAACACGTCGGACACGCCGGGGGCGACGGTTGCGCAGCTGTACGTGCGTGGCCCCAAGAACGGCGTCCTGCGCCCGGACCATGAGCTCAAGGGCTTTGCGAAGGTGTCGCTTGGCGCCCACGAGCGCACGACCGTTCGCATCGATTTCGACCGCTACACCTTCCGACACTATGACGTCGCCTCGCAGGGCTGGCATGTCGAGCGTGGCGAATGGACGCTGATGATCGGCGCGGACGCGCATGACATCGTGCTGCGGACAACGGCCGCGATCCAAGGCGATGTCGACCCGATCGCCCCGAATCCGGTGCTTGGCGCATATCTCACCGGCCATGTCAAGGATGTGACGGATGCGCAGATGGCGGCCCTGTTCGGTCATGAGGTCCTCGCCCCAGGCAAGACCGTTACGTTCACCATGAACGATCCGATTCTTTCGTGGAAGGACTCCAAGGGCGCTTTCGCCCGGTTCATCGCCAAACGGCTGGAATCACGTGAGGAGAAGATCCGGCGCAAAACCGGTTCCCCGGATCTCAACACGCTGTTCCTGCTCAACATGCCTCCGCGCGCGATGTGCAAGATGACCGGCGGCATGGTGGACGCCGCGATGGTGCAGGCCGTCGTGACCATCGCCAACGGGCATACCTTCCGTGGCCTCGGTTCGTTCATCGCAGGATTCTTCCGCAACAAATCAGCCAACAAACGTATAGCAAAGGAGCTCAATCATGACTGATCACACCACCGCCGCCGAAGTGCGGCAGACACCGACGGAGCAGACCCGGTCCGAGGGGAAGAGGCGCGAGCGCGGCCCAATCGGCCGGTGGATCGATGAGCACCCGAATATCTGGGAGTTCATCCTGTTCAACGTGCTGTCGAATATCTCGACAATCACACGATTCGTGGTCACATGGATCGGCACGGCCGTGTTCGTGTCGTGGCTTGGTATCACGCAGCCGTTCAGCTTCCTGATTTTCGACTACACCGGTAAGGGCGCCAACGGTTTGGGTGGTTTCCTGACCTTCCTGTTCGCCGAGGTGCTCGCCCAGGTGGTGAACTTCATTGTGCAGATGAAGTGGGTGTTCAAGTCGGATGCCAGCTTCGCCAACGCCGCTTGGAAGTATGCGATTCTCGCCGTGATCATCGTGGTCGTCAACCTCACCTTGCCGGGGCACATCACGTCCCTGTGCGAAAGCTGGGGCATGGCTGCAGGCCTCGCCGCGACCGTCGCGTCGGTGGTCAACACCCTGCTCGCCGTCATCGTCAGCTATCCGCTGCTGAAATTCTGGATCATGCCGAAGCACGGCGACGGCGGCAAGGAGGCGGCCAAGTAGGCGAATCCCAGGCTCTTCTCTCTCCCTTTGATCCCTTTGGCACCCGCCCGGTTTTCCTCTTGCCGGGCGGGTTTTCTTATGCGCTCGGCGCGGTTGCGCCCGTATCGGCTTGATTTGCTCGCGCAGCCCGTTCGTCCGCGTTCGTCTGTTCGCCCGCGTTCGCCCGCTGATTATGCCGTGGCCTCCGCATCCCGCGGCAGCAGCACGGTCAACGTGAACCAGTGGTCTTTCGCGGATATGCTCATTTCGCCGTTGTATTGCTCGGCGATATGTCTGATGGATTTCACGCCGAACCCGTGCGCGGCGCGGTCGTGTTTCGAAGTCTGCAGATTGCCGGCGTCATCGGTGCGCAAGTCGCCTTCGTAATAGTTCTCGACGCGAATGACGATGAACTGCTGTCTCGAGAACAGCGCAAGCTTGATCAGGCGTTGCTGCGGGTCCTTGATGCGGCTGGTCGCCTCGATGGCGTTGTCGATCGCGTTGCCGAACAACGTGGCGATGTCCATGGAGCTCATGCCGGTGAGCAGTCTGCCGTCGGCGACTGCGGTGAATGTGATGCCATGGTCCACGCACGTGCGGCTTTTGCTGGTGAGAATGACGTCGAGCACGGGATTGCCGGTCTGCTGCTGGACACTGTACTGCTGCACCGAGTGTTCAAGCTGTTCGAAGCCTTGCGCCACATGGTCCGGGTCGACTTGCGCGCGCAGCGCCGTGATCTGGTGTTTGAGGTCGTGTGCGATACGCCCGAGTGACTCCAGATTCTCCTTGGATTGCAGGTATTCCTGATGCTGGCTGTGCAGCTGCGCGTTGATGGAGGCCAGTTCGGCGTTCGCCTTGGCCCGTCTGGACTGCTCCTGTTGCGCGTACAGGATCGCGAAACCGCAGAAGTCCACCAGCGTGCGGATGTAGAACACCTCCTGGCCGACGCTGCCGGAGAATGGCGTGTTGGTTGACACGAAGCTCAGGTTGCTCATCGCGAAGGTGACCACGGTGATCGCGATGGTCGCGACCGTGGTGGAGCGCGTAGGCGAAAGCGGTTCGGTACGGCTGAAATTGTTGCGTTCCAGCAGCCATGCGAGCGTGAAGCAGGCGCTGTAGATAATGCATAGGGTGATGATATCCGCCACCCAGCGGATGGTGTTGTCCTGTTGTGTGGTTCCGCGCATGAGGAAGGTGATGATCTGCCAGTGCAGGGACGCCACGAGTTCCGCGAGCACGAATGCGCGCGCAGTGACGTACAGTCCTTCGCGTTTGCCGGTGCCGGCCGCGAAGAGCACGATGAGGTACATGGCCGAGAACGCGAGGATCATGCCGAAAATCCAGAACCACATCGGCATGATGCCGTCAAAGTATTGGATGGCGACCATGGCGGGCAGTCCCGCGGCGAGAATCGCAACGCTGCGGGACTGCGAGACACGTCGGTCGATGACGGTGACATAGACCAGACATGCCAGCCATTCGCAGATGGCTGTATATAGGCGCGGAATGTCGGGCAGGGCGTTGGTGATTGAACTCAGATCATGCATGCGCGTCACCGTTCGCCTGACGCGGCCGTACCCGCGAAATAGTCGGCCAGTGCGATAAGGAAGCTTTTCTTGCGTGGCCGGCTGATGCGTAGCCGTTCGCCGGAGCTCATCACGCAGTCCTGGCCGTCCACGCCCGTGACATGGCGCATATTGACGAGGTAGCAGGAGTTCGAGCGGTAGAATCCTTGCCCCGACAGCTGTTCTTCGAGTTCCTTGAGCGTGCTGCTGATCGAGAGCTTGCTATCCAGCGTATGGATGATGATCGTATGCCGCATGGATTCGATGTACACCACCTCGTTGAGGCTCAGCCGCAGTTTCTGTGAGCCGGCGTCGACGAGCAGCGAATCCTCTGAACGGCGGCGGACCATGCCGATGCAACGTTTCATTTCCTGGCTGAACGCGAACCAGGGGACGGGCTTGAGCAGATAGGACAGCGCCCGCACCTTGTACCCGCTGATGGCGTATTGCGGGGCCGCGGTGATGAACACGATCACCACGTCGTCATCCACCTGCCTGATTCGGCGGGCCGCCTCCATGCCATCCATGCGTTTCATTTCGATGTCGAGCAGCAGAATGTCGTACACGGGCTTGTAGGTCTCGACGATCTCCTCGCCGTCGCTGAAAACGGAGATTGTGAATTCGACGTTCTGCTCGCGTTGGTACCGGTTGAGATAGTCGACGATGTGCTGACAGGCCGATTTGTCGTCCTCGACTACGCCGACGCGGATCGTCCGCATGGAGCCGCCTCCCTGTGCATCGTGCGTTGTGCGCGAATCGTCGCGGCGGCGCGGGATTGCCTGCCGCAGGGGAATCGCGAGGTCTGAGTGTATAGGCTCTACTGTATCAGGATGGTGACCGGCATGGGCCGGTGTCATCGCAGGGCATAGGGGGAGCGAAGCGGGGAGTCGGTGACGCTTGTCGCTCGTGAGGGCGGTGCCGATATTCGGCCTGGCACAACACGTCAAGCGACACACCCTTGCCAATGTCATTTCCTCGTGTATACTGGGCCGTGGCTCAAAGAAGAGAACCTTCAATGGACCGGAACAAGTAAACGCCGAAGCTTGCGGTTTCCGACGCCGGATACTACGAGTGAACGCACAGAACCCTCTCACTACGGATCGTGAGGCACGTACCTGCCTCTGAAAGGATGACATTATGGCAGAAGTCGTATTCGACCACGTTACGCGTATCTACCCGGGCAACGACAAGCCCTCGGTCGATGACCTCAATCTTGATATCAAGGACGGCGAGTTCCTCGTGCTCGTCGGCCCCTCTGGCTGCGGCAAGTCCACAACGCTGCGTATGCTCGCCGGCCTCGAGGAAGTGAACAAGGGCCGTATCTTCATCGGTGGCAAAGACGTCACGACCATGCAGCCGAAGGACCGCGACATCGCAATGGTGTTCCAGAACTACGCGCTGTACCCGCACATGACCGTCGCCGACAACATGGGCTTCGCCCTGAAGATCGCCGGCACCCCGAAGGAAGAGATCCGCAAGCGCGTTGAGGAAGCCGCGAAGATCCTCGACCTGACCGAGTTCCTCGACCGCAAGCCGAAGGCCCTGTCCGGCGGCCAGCGTCAGCGCGTCGCCATGGGCCGCGCCATCGTGCGTAAGCCGAAGGTCTTCCTCATGGATGAGCCGCTGTCCAACCTGGACGCAAAGCTCCGTGTGCAGACCCGTACGCAGATCGCCGCTCTGCAGCGCCAGCTGGGCGTCACCACCCTGTACGTGACCCACGACCAGACCGAGGCCCTGACGATGGGCGACCGCATCGCCGTCATCAAGCTCGGCAAGCTCCAGCAGGTCGGCGCCCCGACCGAGCTGTACGATCGCCCGGCGAACGTGTTCGTGGCAGGCTTCATCGGCTCCCCGTCGATGAACCTCAACACCCACCCGGTGGTCAACGGCAAGGCGAAGATTGGCGACGATACGCTCGACCTGCCGGCCGAGGCCGTCAACAAGCTCACCCCGGAGGATGGCGGCAAGATCGTCGTCGGCTTCCGCCCGGAGGATGGCTCCCTGGCCGCGCCGGATGAACCGAACGCCTTCTCCCTCAAGGTCGTCAACGTCGAGGATCTCGGCTCCGACGGCTACATTTACGGCAACATCATCACCGATGGCTCGGTCGCCGAGACCACCACGCTGATGTCCGACCAGAACAAGCTCACCACGATTCGTGTGAACCCGCGTGTGCTTCCGCGCGTCGGCGAGATCGTCAAGATCAAGATCGACCCGTCGAAGATGCACCTGTTCGCACCGTCGACCGAGCTGCGTCTGAACTAATACTTGGCGGGAGCGATCCCGTCAACCAGTAACGCGAGGCTTCTCTTCCTCTCTTCAGCCTCGTTGGAAAAGCCCCGCATAGCAGCGGGGCTTTTCTGTTGGAAAGGGTAGCATGAGGAACATGGATACGAACGACCAGTCACAGCTTGACCCGCGCGCGGTGAACGCGACATCCGTCAAAGCGGAGGACGATACCGTCGAGTCGAAGGAGCCCGAGGCACTGAACATTACGGCGGCGAGCTCCAACCCGAAGATGTTCACCCTGCCGTGGAACCAGCCGCTGGCCACGTGGCCGGACGACCTGTTGGTCAACCTGCCGCGAGGCATCTCCCGGCACGTCGTCCGCTTCGTGCGCGTCGGCGATGACGTCTACGCGATGAAGGAGATCACGCGCAGCGTGGCGGAACGCGAATACGAACTGCTCAGGCGTCTGCGCAAACTGGATCTGCCCACGGTCACGCCGATCGCGGTCGTTACCGGACGCCACGACAAGGACGGCAATCCGCTCGAAGCCATGCTGGTGACCGAACACCTGAAATACTCGCTGCCGTATCGCGCGCTGTTCGCGAGGAACCTGCGCACCGATACCGCGGAACGGCTGATCGACGCGCTCGCCGTGCTCATGGTCCGGTTGCATCTGGCCGGCTTCTACTGGGGCGATGTCTCACTATCCAACGTACTGTTCCTGCGTGATGCCGACGCCTACTCGGCGTTCCTCGTGGACGCGGAGACCGGCGATCTGCATGCGAACCTCACCGAAGGCCAGCGGGAATACGATATTGACCTGGCGCGCACGAACATCATCGGCGAGCTTATGGATCTGAGCTCCGGCAAGCTGCTGCCCGACGATGTGGACGAGGTCGAAGTCGGCAACCGGCTGGTCGACCGCTACCATTCGCTGTGGAGCGCGCTCACCGATGTCGAGACCTTCAATCCGGACGAGATGTGGAAGATCGAGAAGCGCGTCAACAAGCTCAACGAGCTCGGCTTCGACGTGGATGAGCTCGAAGTGAAGACCGCCGCGGACGGCACCCACGTGCTGGTGCGGCCGCGCGTGGTCGATGCCGGGTATGCGTCCCGCAAGCTCATGCGTCTGACCGGCCTCGACGTGCAGGAGAACCAGGCTCGCCGACTGCTCAACGACCTTGACACGTATCGCGCGTCCACGTGGCGGCAGAACGAGGATCTCGAAGTGGTGGCGACCGACTGGATGCGCGAGGTCTACGAGCCGACCGTGCGCATGATTCCGCCGGAATACCGTTCGCAGATCGAACCGGCGCAGTTCTTCCACGAGGTGCTGGACCACCGGTGGTTCCTCGCCGAGCATGCCGGGCATGACATCCCCATGGCGGAAGCCGTGCAAAGCTATGTCAAGAACGTGCTCCCGCAGTACAAGCTCGATAAGAATGCGATGACGGCGATCAACGCCGATGCGGATTCAGGTGTGATTGACGACGAGTTCACCTACTCCGATGATTCCGCGGCCGGTCGTGGTGCGGATCATGAGGATGACGGATATAATCCGGAGGACGACCCCGACGCCGCGGTCTGGAGCCACTGACAGACCGACTCATAATACAAACTGGGTACGCCGAGACTTTTCCCGGCGTACCCAGTTTGCGTATGGAGTTGTTTCTTGGTGTCTGTTCACTTGGCGGCCGCTTGCGCCTGCTGCTGAGCCGCCTCGCGGCGGGCGCGCGCCACCGCGTACAGGCTGATGCCCGCGGCGACCGAAGCGTTCAGCGACTCCACCTGGCTGTCGATCGGGATGCCGGCGATGGCATCGCACGATTCACGCACGAGCCGGCTGATGCCCTTGCCTTCGGACCCGAGCACGACCACGAGTGGATCGGTTTCGAATCCGGTTTCGCCGACGAGCGCATCCCCGCCGCCGTCAAGCCCGACAACGTAGTATCCGCGCTCTTTCAGCGCCTCGATCGCCTTGGTCAGGTTCACCACGCGCGCAACCGGCAGATGTGCCGCAGCGCCGGCGGACACCTTCCACGCCGATGCCGTGACGGAGGCGGACCGGCGTTCCGGCAGGATCACACCGTTTGCGCCGAACGCCGCCGCGGAACGGATCACCGCGCCCAGGTTCTGCGGGTCGGTCACGCCATCCAAAGCGATGAACAGCGGACGCGCGGAGATGCGGATCTGCGGGGAATCAACCTGTTCCATGGCCTTCGCGCGCTTCTCGGCCTTGTCGGCCAGATCGCGCAGCGACGCATACTCGTACGGTTGCACCTTGAGGATGATGCCCTGATGGTTGCCGGAATGCGCGATATGGTCCATCTCCAGACGGTCGGCTTCCAGCAGGTGAAGACCCTGCCCGGTAGCGATCTTGATGATCTCGCGCGTGCGGTCATCGTGCTCGATATGCGAGGCGATATACAGCTGCGTGCTCGGCACGCCTACACGAAGCGCCTCGAGGACGGCATTGCGGCCGATGACCAGATCGGCGCCGTCGGACGTGTATTTGGCGGCCCGCCGGCGCGCGGCGAGACGCGGATCGGCGGCCTTGCGGCGGTCAGCCGCCTGCTTCGCCTTGTATGCCTTGTGATAGACGCGATCCTCGGCCTTCGGGGTCGGTCCCTTGCCCCGAAGCGCATTACGATGTTTTCCGCCCGAACCCTTGGTCGGGCCTTTCTTGTTAGCCATACCTTTCATTATCTCATGGCCGATGGAGCAATCCGCAGGCAGGAAATACAAGAGGGTGGACCACGCCGAGCGGAGTGTCGCAAGGAAAACGTGGATTTCCGCGTTTCGTGAACGCTCCGGTAGGGGGTGTCTCTGTAGAATAACCAGTATTGCGCCGCAGGCAATCGCCCGGCGCCCATAACCGCGCAGCCTTGCCGTGCCGGCATCGTCAACGAACGCAGCAGGCACAAGGGCTGACTACTCCGCGGCTGACTGAGGAGACCATCATGGTTGACCACCAGCTCGACCAATCCCCATCCCATACCCCCCAGGCGCAGCAGTCCGAAGCCGTAGCTCCGCGTGCATCTGCCATTGTCGACACCGACCCTTCCCTTACCGACGCGTCGGACGTCGCCAAGGCCCTGCATGTCGATCCGGCTGTCGGACTGAGCACGCAGGAAGCCCAACGCCGCAAGGAAAAGTTCGGACCGAACCAGCTGGCCAGCGCGCCGCCGGTACCGAAATGGAAGAAATTCCTCGCCCAGTTCCGCGACCCGCTGGTGTATCTGCTGCTCGTCGCCACGGCCATATCATTGGTCGCCTGGTTCATCGAACGTGCGAACGCGCAACCTGGCTCCTCCACCGAGGCGCTCCCGTTCGACGCCATCGTCATCGTGCTGATCCTCATCATCAACGCGGTGCTCGGCTACGTGCAGGAAGCGAAAGCCGAGCAGGCGGTGGCGGCGCTCGCCAGCATGACGGCGCCGCAGACATCCGTACTGCGTGACGGCAAGGTCACGCGCATCGACACATCGGACGTCGTGCCGGGCGACATTCTCGTACTTGGAGAAGGCGATTCCGTTTCCGCCGACGGCAGGTTGCTCGCGGCCGCGTCCCTGCGCATCGCCGAGGCGAGCCTGACCGGCGAATCCGTGCCAGTCGCGAAGAAGCCCGAGACCCTTGACAGCGCCAAAGCGCTGGGCGACCGCATGAACATGGTGTTCAACGGCACATCCGTCACGCAAGGTACCGGGCGTGCCATCGTCACCGGAACCGGCATGGACACGCAGGTCGGCAAAATCGCCGACATGCTGTCGCAGACGGAAGACGAGCAGACCCCGCTGCAAAAGGAAATGGCGCATGTTTCCAAGGTGCTGGGTATCGCCGTGTGCATCATCGCCGCAGTGGTGCTCGCCGCACTCGCGATCATGGAAGGCTTCCACAGCGTCGATGACGTCATCGAATCCCTGCTGCTTGCCGTGTCTCTGGCGGTGGCGGCCGTTCCCGAGGGTCTTGCCGCAATCCTGACCGTGGTGCTGGCGCTCGGCGTCCAGCGCATGGCCAAGCATCACGCCATCGTCAAGAAGCTGTCGTCCGTCGAGACGCTCGGCTCCGCTTCGGTGATCTGCTCTGACAAGACCGGCACGCTCACCCGCAACGAGATGACCGTCGAACGGGTGGTCACGCCGAGCGGCGAAGTGCAGTTGACCGGCACCGGGTATGCTCCCGAAGGCCGGATGATCGCCGTTGGCGCCGCCGATGGCGACCTGGAAGTGCCGGCGGATATCCGTGCGGAGGTCTATGCCACGCTCGGGGCCGGTGCCATGGCGAACGACGGCGAACTGCGGGAAGGCGACAAGCCCGGTACGTGGGATATCGTGGGCGACCCGACCGAGGTGTCGTTGATCGTTGCGGCACGCAAGACCAAGACCGACCGCCGGTTCGAGAACTTCCAGCGTGTCGGCGAAGTGCCGTTCACGTCCGAACGCAAGCGCATGTCCATTGTCGCCAAGGACAACGCGGACTCCGGCAAGCTCACCGTATTCGCCAAGGGCGCCCCAGACGTACTGCTCGGCTACTGCACCCGCATCGCCGTGGGCGGCGCGGTCCGTCCGATCACCGAAGGCGACCGGCAGGAAATCCTGCACCAGGTCGAACGGCTGTCGAACGAGGCCTATCGCACGCTCGGCGAGGCCTACCGTCCGCTTGACACGGCGTCGATCGCGGACGTGCCCGGCATGATTTCCAATGCGGCCGGCGAGGTGCTTGATATCGCCGACCAGAGCGACGCGTTGGAATGTGACATGATCTGGACCGGCATGGTCGGCATCATCGACCCGCCGCGCACCGAAGTGCGTGACAGCGTCGCCGAAGCGCACCGGGCGGGCATCCGTACGGTCATGATCACCGGCGACCACCCGCTGACCGCTGCGCGTATCGCCAGCGATCTCGGCATCATCGACAAGGGCGGCAAGGCCCTGACCGGCGACCAGCTGGACGCCATGGACCAGCAGGCGTTCGACAAGGCGACATCCGAAGTATCCGTGTACGCGCGCGTCGCCCCGGAACACAAGCTCAAGATCGTCGACTCCCTGCAACGGCAAGGCAACATCGTGGCGATGACCGGCGACGGCGTCAACGACGCCCCGGCCGTCAAAACCGCGGATATCGGCGTGGCGATGGGCATCACCGGCACTGAAGTGACCAAGGAATCCGCCAAGATGATCCTGGCGGACGACAACTTCTCCACCATCGTGGCCGCCGTGCGCGAAGGGCGTGGCATCTTCGACAACATCCGCAAATTCCTGCGCTACCTGCTCAGCTCGAATGTCGGCGAAGTGTTCACCGTGTTCTTCGGCGTGGTGCTCGCCGGCTTCCTCGGCATCACCCAGCCGGGGTCCACAGGCGTCACCGTGCCGCTGCTGGCGACGCAACTGCTGTGGATCAACCTGCTGACTGATGCCGCCCCGGCGCTCGCCATGGGCGTCGACCCGCAGACCGAGGACGTGATGAACCGCGAGCCGCGCAAGCTCACCGACCGGGTGATCGACCGCTCCATGTGGGGCGACATCGTGTTCATCGGTGTCATCATGGCTGCGGTCACGCTGATCGGCATGGATATGCACCTGTCCGGCGGCTTGTTCACCGACCGTTCCGTCAACGCCATCGGGCATGACGCGCAGATGGTGGAAGCACGCACCATGGGCTTCACCATCCTCGTGTTCGCGCAGCTGTTCAATGCGCTTGCCTCGCGTTCGGCACGCCAGTCCGCGTTCGTCGGCCTGTTCTCGAACGGCTGGCTATGGGGTGCTATCGCACTGTCTGTCGTGCTGCAGCTCGCGGTGATTTATCTGCCGTTCCTCAACACGGCGTTCGGCACCACCCCGCTCAGCGGCGGCGCATGGCTGGAATGCATCGGGCTGGCCGCCATCGTGCTGGTCGCCTCCGAACTGCGTAAGCTGGTGCTTCGCGCAGTGGAGCGCGGCAAGGAATCCGCAAGGTAACACGGGTATAGACGTGCGGGGGAGAAGACCACCGCCCGCACGGCTATCACGGGACGCTGCGCGACGGCCGGGAAACCGGCGCCCGTCGCGCAGCGTCCTCGCTGTATCCGCATGCAAATCATGCGGTATGCACACAGGTTACGACGTCATATGGTGAAACGATGGTGACAGCACCCGCACAAGCACGGGCTGCTGTCGACAGGTGAACCATAATGGCTTGTGCATGGCTCTTGCGCAAGCATGGCGAGTATGGCGGGAAACGTGAATGAAGGCATGATGACAGACGACGGACAGACGGAACCGGAGCCCACGTCCGGGCAACAGCGCACGCCCGGCAGCCGTCAGGAGGGTGGCTGGGACGACCCGCTCAACCCGTGGGGCGTTTTGTACGGCCGTGCGCAGGTATCACCTCAGCCGGATGACGACGTGATCGCCGCGCATCAGCTGGAACGTGAACGCATGTCCCTGTCGCCACAAGCCTCGGCTGCATATGCGGCCGGCAAGGCGCCGGTACCGTCGCCGCAGCGAGACGAACGGGGCGATTTGGCGACCGCAGGGCAGGGGGGCGCCGCAGGGCGGGCGTCAGACGCTGAACCATTGGCAGCGGCCGATTCCAATCAGAGTTCCAGCCAGGAGTCCGACCATGGTATCGAGTCGGTTCCCGCCGGGCATCCGACGGTCGGGCATCCCCGCGAACACGAGTTCCACGCCGGCGAAAACCGCGACCCGCACGCGCTTGCAGCCCCACGGCCCAAACGGCAACGCAAGTCCATCCCCACCTCCGTATGGATTGCGTCCGGCGCGGCCTGCAGCGCCATTATCGCGCTCGCAGCTTCGGCGTTCGCGACGGTCCGCGCGGTCGCCCCGGGCAAGTTGCCTCAGCTTTCCGCTGTTCCCGTTTCGGTATTGACCGCCGTCGGCTGCGTGTTTGCGGTGCTGGCGATCATTTTGGTGATCGCGGCCCGCGTCGCGGACTCGAAGCGCCGCAAGCACGGGTATATCGGTACAACCGCCATCGTGCTTACCGCTTTGGCTGGCATGCTGATTGCCGGCGCGCTGGTCGTCGGCAACTTCTTCCCCGACGGCATCATCAAAGCGTCTGGACGTGATGACGCTCCGGTCAACAGCGTGTCACGCATGGAAACCGATATCGAGGCGGTGACCGAGCGATGCACGGACGGCTGGCAGGTTATGGACGTCAGCGGTTACCCCGGCATGAGTGCGGTGGCGGTATGCAAGGCCACGCGGATGGCGTTCGTCACCTTCGACAGTGCGTCGGCCGCATCCATGTACCGCAGCGCGATCACCTCGAAGATCTCGTCCACGCTGGACAGCTACGCCACCGACTCGCGCGCCCAGGGCGAATGGCGCATCCTCAGCGGCGAACGCTGGATAGCCTTCGGCCAGAAATCCGACATCGAGGCCCTACACAAGCAGTGGGGCGGCACCATCAGCACCGTGCAGTGAGCGTTGCCTCCTTCAAATGGCGCACCGGCTGATGACCGCGGACAATTCGCGGGTATATTGGGCGGTATGAGTGAATCTTCGCAGCTGGTGGGTCGTGAATCGAACGTGGTGCCAGGGCGGTTCGGCGAACCGATGCAGGTGCGCGAAGCACAATGGTCGCGCGGCGGCGGCAACGCGCAACCCAATCGTCCGATGCTGCTGTGCCTGCACGGCTGGGGGTCGAACGAGCAGGATCTGGCGGATATGATGCGCTACGTGGCGCCCTACAACGATTTCGTGTCGTTGCGTGCGCCGCTTGTCTTGCAGGAAGAACGCGGACCGGTTCCGGGCGCCTACACATGGTTCCACGACTGCGTGCCGACCGGCGAGGATCTGGACCGTGACGCCTTCGCCGCCGCCAACGCGATCGATGCGTGGGTGTCGGAGCGTATCCCCGCAGAGCGTGACGTGGTGCCGATCGGCTTCTCACAAGGCGGGTTGCTTGCGATTCACCTGCTGCGCGTGCATCCGGAACGGTACCGTGCCTCGATTTCGCTGTCCGGATTCCTCGCCCCAGCACGGGTTCCGGGCACCGCCCCCGCGGATGACCGGCTCGCCGACCTGCAAATCCCGACCTTCTTCGGCTACGGTCAGGCCGATACCGTGATTCCCGCGTATGAGATCCACGCGATGTCCGCCTGGCTGGAGGAGCACACCTGGCTGACGGAGAAAAGCTACCGCGGGCTCGACCACGCGGTGAGCCTGCAGGAGTTCAACGATCTGCGCCAGTGGCTGATGCTGCACAACATCACGTCCGGCATACTGTGAGCGGCGTGTGCCGGCTGTGTGTGAGGATTGATTCACAATGTGGCCCTCAAGGCGGAGCAAATCGGCTGGATAGGTATCGATGGGCGTCATCGTGTGAGGATTGGCTCACACAATGGCCACTGTGGTTGCGCAAATCGACCGATGAGACGCCAGCAGGGGTGGGTGTGTGAGGATCGGATCACACGGTGACCCTCGAGATGGCTGAAATAAACTGGCTGGGCGCCCGCAAGGGTGGCTATGTGAGGATTGGCTCACACAGCCGTACATGGCGGATGTCCGGGCGTTCTGGGCTAGGGGTTCTGGGTTTGTCAGAGGCGGTTGTGTGAGGATTCGCTCACAATGTGGCTCCCTGGAGTGGCTCAAATCGGATGATTGGACGATGACGGCTGCCTCCATGTGAGGATTGGCTCACATAATGACCACTGTGGTGGCGCGGATTGACTGATGAGACGCCAGCAGGGGTGGCTATGCGAGGATTGACTCACACACCCACCCCTGCCGGCGTCTCAGGCCGGCCGCCTGGAAGCCAAAGGCGGCGGTTGTGTGAGGATCCGCTCACGCCCCGGAATCCGCATCCACCTGCATCACATACACGTTGCGACGCAACTGCCGCATCTGGGCACGGTTGATCCGCCCGTCCTCGAACAGGTCCTGGATGATGCCCAGCTCAATTGCGTAACTGTCGCGCTTGACATCCTCCACCTCGTTGATGGTCTCCGCGCTGCGCTCCATATTCGGCCGGTTACGCAGGGATGCCTCGGCACGCTGATAATCAAGGATCAGCGCCGAACAATCCTCGGTATTGTAGGTGCCCGCATGCATCTGCTCATACAGCTTGCCGATCACCACATGAATCGCTTCAAGCTGGGTGCCGCGAACGGCCGCGTAAATCTCATCTTCGCTCATCAGCGGGGTCGTACGCAGGATTTTGCCGTAAATCCGCCGCACCAACAGGGATACCCGGCGTTGCAGCGCACGGAACCGACCGCGAATCTGCGATACCGCCTGCGAATTTCTTGACCCCGCCGTCGCATGGCGCAACGTGGTCATCAACTGGTCGAGCATGCGCTCGCAGGCTTCGATATGCAGGTCGCGCTGGTGTGTTGCCGCTGGGGTTGCTGGCTCCTCATTTTTCAGGTCGATGATCCGCTGCTTGAGGAAGTCTTTCTCCCACTGCAGCGCCTCGATTTGCAAGGCTTCGAAACCTTGCGGGTCAGCGCTGCCGATGCGGTGTTTGAGCCGGGTGATGCGCTTGGTGTACGAGTCGATGACCGCGAGCACCGCCCGCCGATTCTCCGGGGTGACGCGGCGGGCAAGCTCCTCCACGGTCTGGCGCAGCACTTCCACGGTGATGTCGTCCATCTCCTTGGTGCTGTGCAGATGGGTGGGCGCAAGCAGCGGCAGCAGGAAGTTCGCGAGCAGCAGCGTCACGATGATGACGCCGGCAGCCACGAATATCAGTTCGTCGCGCATCGGGAACGCTGCTCCCGCGGCGATGGTGTACGGGATGGTGAACATCAGGGACAGGGTGATGGTGCCTTTCGGTCCGCCGAAGGTCATGATTGCGGCGGAACGCCAACGTTCCGGGGTCATCCGGCGACGTCGGCCGGTGCGCTGGTCGCGGGCGATGCGCAACATGGCGGCCACCCACACGAACCGCATTGCGACTACCACGGTGGACACCAGCGCGATGATCCCCAGGAGCATGACGTTACTTTCGGTGGGATCCGACCATGTTTTCCCCAGCACGTCCGGCAGCATCATGCCCAGCATAATGAACACGGAACCATTCAATGCGAACGACAGTACCGCCCACACGCTGGAGGATACGATGTTGGTGCGGGCGACATTTGGACCCACGCCGCTGCGATCATATTGAGCGATCAGGCCCGCCGCGACGACCGTGAGAATGCCGGAAACGCCGATCGCCTCCGCGCCCAGATACAGCAGGAACGGCAGGAACAACTCCATCAGGATGCGTGATGTGGTGGTTTCCCAACCGAAGGATCGCATCAGTCCGAACAGCCAATTGGCGATGATGCCGAGCACCAAGCCGAGCAGGGCTCCGCCGAAGAACGAGACGGCGAACTCTTCGGCCGCGGCCCCGACGGAGAACGTTCCTGTGATAGCCGCAAGAATCGAGAACTGGAATCCGACGATGCCGGAAGCGTCGTTGAACAGGGATTCGCCTTTGAGAATTCCGCGTTGGCGTTCGCTCAACGTGGCTTCATGGCTCAGCGATGTCACGGCGACCGCGTCGGTCGGGCCGAGCGCCGCACCCAGTGCGAAGGCGGCGGCAAGCGGCACGGCAGGCCAGGCGGCATGCGTCACGTAGCCGACCGCGACCATGGTGGCGATTGCCAGCCCGATGGCCAGCGACAGCGAGAGTTTGAGATTTTTCAGCAGCGTTGTCTTGTCGATGCTGCGCGCCTCGAGATACAGCAGCGGGGCGATGAACAATACCATGAACAGTTCCGGGTCGAGAGTGACATCCGGGAAGAACGGCAGTTGGGCTGCGGCGGCCCCCAGCACGATTTGCACGAGCGGAGTGGAGATTTTCGGAATGAAGCGGCTGAGGAACGAAGACACCACGACCGCGCCGACAATGCACAGGACGAGGGTCAGTTCCGTCATGATGCCGCCTTCCTTGGACTGGGTGGGCTCCGGTGGGCTCGCGGGTTCGGGTGCTCGGTCGCGTTGTACCGCCGCGTGGCGCGTGGTATCCGTGGATGATTCCCAGCGTACCGGGTGCAGATGAATTCTGTTCGCTGCAAGCGGTGCCGCTAGACTGGCTGGTATGGCGGAAACAGGAAGCCGCGCGGCAGACAGCGGAACGTTGCACGGACAGATGCAGCTGGCGCTGGATCTGGCGCGTGAGGCGGCACGGGATGGTGACGTGCCGGTGGGCGCAGTGGTCATCGGCGCTGATGGCGCGGTGCTTGGGCGCGGGCGCAATCTGCGCGAGCATGGCGGCGACCCGTTGGCCCACGCTGAAGTCGAGGCGATGCGGCAGGCCGCGGCCACACAGGGAAGCTGGAATCTTGCCGATTGCACGCTGGTCGTCACCTTGGAACCGTGCCCGATGTGTGCTGGGGCGTGCCTGCAAACCCACATCGGGCGCATTGTGTTCGGAGCGTGGGACGCCAAACTCGGCGCCTGCGGTTCGGTATGGGACATTCCACGCGACCCGCATGTCGGCTCGTTCCCTGAAGTCTACGGGGGAGTATGCGAGGGCGAGTGCGCCCGTCTGCTCGCGGATTTCTTCAGCCCCAGGCGGTGAATTGGACCGTCTGGGGCTGAGATGTCACGTCACACGCGCGCACCTCAAGCGCACGCATGTGAGTGACATGCGAAGTCACACGCGCACGGCCTCGAACAGCACGGCTTGCGCCGGGTGCAGGCTTGGCGGACGGACGCCATAGGTTTCAAGCGCGACCGCAGGCAATGTCACACCGTCGGCGGTCCACCAGCCGAGCGCGGACTGCCCGTTGCCGATGCCGTCGGCGTCGAGATCAAGGCTGACCGACAGCGGCTTGACCTGGTACACGGCATCCGCATCGAGTCCAGGAAGATCGACCGGCGCCGCCGGGTAGGTCTGCGACGTGGTCAGCTGCGTGAAACGGTACACGGCGTGCGAGCGGTCGGCGCTGACGATGCCGTCCAGGCGCACTGCCGGATCCGCGGTATCCGCATGCACTGCCGTCCCGGTTTCGAACATCGCGCGATGCTCCTTGTATGCGCGCACCCACGCGGCCAGTTTGTCCAGGTCCTCCTGCGACTCCTTGAGCAGGTTCCACTCGATGCCCATATGCCCGAAGAACGCCATGGCCATCCGTATGTCCTGGCTGGTCGCACGGTGTGTCGAATGCGCCGGGCTGGCGCCCACATGCTCACCCATCATCTCGGGCGGTACCAGCAGCGACGTGTAGCGCTGAATATCGGCCCGCTCCACGGGATCCACGCAATCGGACACCCAGATGCGGTCGGCGAAGCGCAGAATGCCAAGGTCGATACGGCCGCCGCCGGAGGAGCAGCTTTCGATTTCGAGTCCGGGATGCGCGAGTTTCAGATCACGGTAGATCCGGTATACGGCGAGCGTCTGTTCGTGCACGGCTGGCTTGCCGGAGCGCGGGGACACCGCTTCGGTGACGAGCTTGTTGTGATCCCATTTGATGTAGTCGATGCCCAGTTCGCCGACCAGATGGTCCATCGCGCCGAACACGTAATCGTATGCGTCCGGATTGGTCAGGTCGACGACCTGCTGAGATCGTCCTTGCATCGGCAGGCGGCCGGGAGCGGGGCGAAGCACCCAATCCGGGTGGTTGCGGAACATGTCTGAGTTCGGGTTGACCATCTCCGGCTCGAACCACAGGCCGAACTCCATGCCCTTGCCATGCACGTAGTCGGCAAGCGCCTTGAGGCTTTTTGCGCCGTCGGGCCACACGTCCTGCGAAATCTGCCAGTCCCCGAGGCCGGCGGTGTCATCGCGCCGGGCGCCGAACCAGCCGTCATCCACAACGAACCGCTCCACACCGCTGTCCACGGCCTTGTCCGCGAGTCGGACAAGCGTGTCGTAATCATGCTGGAAATAGACGGCCTCCCACGTGTTGAGGATGACCGGACGCGGCTTATTGACGAAATTCGGGTGCTGCGCGCGCACGAACTCGTGGAAGCGGTGGGCGACCTCGTTCAGCCCGGTGCCGAACGCGCCATACACCCACGGCGTGGTGTATTGGGCGCCATGCTCCAGCGTGATTTCGCCGCCGAACAGCTTCTCGCCGCCGCCGATCACGCCCTGCGTGTAGGGCAGACGTTCCGCGGACAGCACGCTGTTGCCGCTCCAACCCACATGCACGGAATACACGTCGCCATGCTCGAAGCCGAATCCGGGGGCGCCGGCGGTCAGGAGCAGGGACGCGTCAAAGTCGGGGCGCCCGGCCATGGAAAGCTTTTCGAAGCGGCCGACGGTGAGCGGCTGGCGCTGCGGTGAGCGCTCACGCAGATGATGACCGGTGGTGGTGAGGATTTCCACCGCCTGCTGAGGCATCGGATACCCGAGTTCAACACCGTTGACATCCAAGATGCCGTCACCGAGATTGGTGATGGTGGCGGATTGGCGGATCAGGCCGGAATCGGTCAGCTCGCAGGTCCATTGCAGGGCGACCTGCTGGTCGGCGTCCTGTGCGTCGACATTGATGATGGAGGCACCCTCGTTGTCTCCTGCGGCGGGGCTGATGGAGGTGACGACGAAGTCGCAGAACAGCTCACGCCCGTCACGGCGGATATCGATGCGTTGCGCGCCGATCCACGATTCAGCCTGCGTGGGCAGAATGCTCGGCCATGCGGTGTTGTCCAATGCGCCGGACACGCGTTGCGGTTTGAGCGCGTCATACAGGTGCACGAGGGTTTCCGGGTGTGTCAGTGGACGCCCCCAATGGACGAACCGGGGGAGAGCCTTGCCGGGGAAAACCAGCGCGAACGCCACGTTGGCGGCGGCGTTCTCCGCATATACCGCAGTCAGGTCGGTGCCGTCGTTCGCTGTTCCGGGGATGATGGTGATGCGCGTCATTGCACTCCTTTGGTCGGTCGTTGTCGGTCGGTCGTTGCTGGCCTGTAGTTGCTGGCCTGTCGTTGTCCGTTGGATGGGCTGGTACCGTACCGGTTCAGTGTTGCTCCTGTCTGGGTTGTACTGCCCGGCGTCATGGTTGCATGGTAGGTGTTCCGGCTTTCCTTGTCTCATGGCGCGTGTCGCCTGCATTGCGCAAGAAAAACAAGGGCGATGGGGGCAGTTGGGAGGGGTGGAAGCGTGGATTGCGGCGCTGCCGAGGCTTGGATGACCGGTGGGCGGTCCGCGTTGGCGGAATCAGCCGGCAATATTCACGGTGCGGAAAGGATACCGAAGGATATGCCGCATCAGTAAGAGAAGCGTCCATGTCGAATCGTTGATATTCCGCGGTTATCATCATCGGTTGCACGCCCGGCTGTAGTCGCCGGCACCGGTTTCCTTTCCATACTGTGCGCACCGGCCATCGAAATGTGCGGTACGGGCTAACGGACCGGAGGAACAATGGCAAACCCGTCAAGTGGCGTCGCATGCCGGTCAGGCATCGCCACTGTCATGGAACGGGACGGTGGCGCCCGTCTGCTGCGTCGCGCGCTACAGTTGGCGCCAAACGCATCGCATACCATGCGGCACCCGCATGCCGCGCCCGAAAGAAAGGACAGCCATGGCGTATTCCAACACCCAGGACCATGACGCGCTTGGCGGCAATCTGCCTCGTCGTATCGCAGCGCTCGTAGCGGTGGGCATACTGTCGGGCCTCATGTCCGGCCTGTTCGGCATCGGCGGCGGCACGATTATCGTCCCGGCTCTTGTCTGGCTCGGCCTGACGCAACGGCATGCTGTCGCCACGTCGCTCGCCGCGATCGTACCGACGGCCATCGCCGGCGTGATTTCGTACGCGCAATCCGGCCATGTGGACTGGATTGCCGCGCTGCTGCTCGCCTGTGGCACAATCGTCGGAGCGCAACTTGGCAGCTGGCTGCTGTCACGATTGCCGGAAATGGTGTTGCGGTGGGCTTTCGCGGCATTTCTCGTATTCGTGATTGTCTCGCAGATCGTCGGCACGCCATCGCGTGACGGCACGATTCACATGACGTTCCTGACCGGTACTCTGCTGGTGCTTCTTGGCGTGTTCGTCGGCACGTTGTCCGGCCTGCTCGGTATCGGCGGCGGGGCGATTGTCGTGCCGGCGCTGTCGCTGGTGTTCGGCGCGAGCGATCTGGTGGCCCGCGGCACGTCACTGCTCATGATGATCCCGAACGCCATCGCCGGCAGCGTCGCGAATGTCCGGCGCGGCTTGGTCAACCTGCGTGACGGTCTGATCATCGGTGTGGTTGCGGCATGCCTGACGCCCGCCGGCACGTGGATCGCCGGCTCGATCAGCGCTCGCATGGGCGCCAACCTGTTCGCCGTCTACCTGTGCGTGATCGGCGTGCGCTCCGTGTGGGCCGCCGTGAGCGTGACCCCCGCCTTGGCAAAACGGCTCCCGCACCGCGAGTCCGGGTGCTGACAGCGGCGCCTCAGACGGCGCTTGCCCTCCACGCTTACCGTCCGGACCGCTCCACCAGCCTCGCCAGCTGCACCCGGTTCATGCTCAGGCGTTCGCTGGCGCTGGACAGATGCGCTTTGACCGTGCGTTCGGAAATGAACATCCGTTCGGCGATTTCCTGATTGCTCATGCCTTGCGCGGCCAGTATCACGGTTTCCCGCTCCCGCTCGGGCAAGCTGTCGAGCATGCGTCTGGCTTCGTCCTCGCGGGCGTTGAGTCGTGCGCTCGCCATATCGTCCAGCAGCTGGCGTTGTGCGGCTTGATTGAATTGCGGTTCGCCGTCGCGCACGGCGAGGATCCGCTCGATGATGGTTTGCGGCGCATCGGTTTTGGAAACGAAGCCCTCCGCCCCCATCTCCACGGCGCGTTCCACCGTGCGCTGCGGGCTGAGCGAGGTGAGGATCAGCACATGCGTGCCCGGGCTGACGCGTCGCACGCGGTCAGTGGCTTCGATCCCGTCCATGGCGGGCATATCGATGTCCATAAGGACGACGTCTGGATGGTCGCGTTCGGCGGCGGCAACGGCCTGCATGCCGTCCGCGCACGTGTCGAGGACGCGGATTCGACCGCGGGAATAGTCCTGCAGAATCAACGCCATGGTCTGGCGGATCATGGGGTCGTCATCGGCGATGATCACGGTTGCCGGGGCTTCGCCGCCCACCGCCGCGCCATCTGGCTGTTCCGTCTTCTCTTGCGTCCGCACGGCTCCATGATACCGGGAATGCCGATACCTGCGATTCGCTGTTCAACGTGCGGTGCCCGTTCCTAGGTGTTTCGCTCCAGATGCCTGTTGCGTGGTGTTTCCCGGTGGGAGTGTCACGTCAAGATGGAAGACGCTGCGCTGGTCGGTTCCCCACGTACAAGTACCGCCGAAGGCCGTCACGCGTTGGCGGATGCCACGCAAACCGTTGCCGCCTGCGGGTTTGCCATCGGGCTCGTTGCTGGTCTCGTTGCCGTTGGCGGCCGTGTTCCTGATGTCGCTGCCGCTCCCGCTCCCAGTGGCATACCCAGGTGCCTGCACTCCGGTCGGATTGCTGATATGCACGCCGATGCCGTGCCCGGCGGAACAGGTGACCTCCAGCTCGATGGTCTGCCCGGGGGCGTGCCGCCGCGCGTTGGTGAGCCCCTCCTGGACTGTGCGGTAGGCGATTTTTGCGATATCCGGGTAGATGGTGCCCATGTCCTGGATGTCGATCCAAGTGTCGATGTGCGTGCCTGCGGCTTTCGCGTCAGCAATCAGGCCGCTTAACGATTCGCGTGACAGCGACGTAGTATCGTCCGGGCCAAGCGTTTGCCGGGCTTTGTTCGGATTGCGCAGCAGATCGATGATGCTGTGTGCTTCGTCCAACGCCCCCGCCGCCTGCTTGCGGATATCTTCGGCGCGTTGCGCTATGTCGTGTAGTTGCTGGTCGGTGATATTGCCGGTTTCGAGCGTCCCGCATTGCACTTGCAGGGCAGAGGCGTTGACCGCTATGAGCGACAGGCTGTGCGCGAGCGTGTCATGCGCCTCCGTGGCGATCGCATCCGCCAGCTGCTGGTTGGCGAGGTCGGATTGCAGCATCTGCGCGCGATCCTGCTGTTGCGCCGCCTGCCGTTGGGCACGTCGGGCACGTGAAGTGTTGCGGTTCGCCACGCCGACAATCACTGCGATGGCGATGGATATCACGGCGAGGAGCAGCCCTGACCACAGCATGCTCAGTTGGCTCGCCGCGTGGATGACGTGTCCTTGATCGTTGGTGCTGGACAGCATGGTGCCGATGATGGAGTATTCGGCGGGCATCAACGCGTCACGCAGACGGGAGATGACGGTTGCCGCGCTGCTGAGCGCGATGAGTCCGTAGATGCGGCGATCCGGGTCGCGACGAGCAATCAGCGCGCTCTGCGCCATGAGGGCGGTCAGCGGGCTGATTGGCAGGCAGATGGTCATTATCGCGGTGATTAGGCACACGAATTCCGGTTTCTCGTCGCGGTTGCGAAGCAGGAAAGGTAGTGCGGCACCGGCGACCAAGCCGATCAGCGACCAGAACATGCCGATATCGCTGTGCCACGCGGACATGCCTTCGTAGATGAACGCCGGTTGTACGATTCCGCAGGCGATCGCACATGCGAGCATAATCGTTGTGATGGTGACGCGGCGGGTTTTCCCGTTGCCCGATGCACCGGTATCGGTTCTTCCGGCTTGCTGCCGGGGCGTCGTGTACGGGTGTTGCGGCATGTACGGTTGCGATGGTTGTGGTTGTGGTTGCGGTTGTGGCTGCTGAGGCTGTGCCGGCTGTTGGAACTGCCGGGATTGCTGTGTCATGTACGGCTGTTGGTACTGGTACGCGCCTTGGTGCGCGCTCTGGAATGAGCCTTGGGACGGCCCCTGGAATGGGCCGCCGCCGTATCCATATCCTTGTCCGCCGTATGATGCCCGGTAGCCGACTTGTGTAGGCGCCACAGCGGAAGGCGCCTGTGGTGTTTCGCCGACGCCGTACATTCCGGTGGTCCCCACACCCATTTGCCTGTCGGGTTCGCCGCCCGGACGCCCTCCTGCTTCGCTCATGCCGTCCACTGTACTCAGTGAATTGCCGCGCCGCCATTGCCCTTTCGGGCATATCGGCACGGCCTGTCGTACACTTTCCGCTTCTTTTCATAGCCCGTAGCGTGGGGATTGTCCTGATCGGAAGAGAAAAGCGAGGATGACATGGACGACAACCAACAGTATGGGACCCAGCCGTACGGCAGCCCTCAGACCGTATATTCACCGCAGCCGCAGGGCGCGCCCACGATGCCGGCGACTCCTGGGGCGCTCCCGCCGAACACCGTGTACCCGCAGCCTGTGCCAGGCGGCGACCCGGATGATGATGTCCCGCGCAAGCTGAGTGCCAGCGCGGTCGCAGGACTGGTCCTTGGCATTATTGGCATCATCTTCAGTTTCATCCCGATTGTCAACAATGTTGCGTTTATTCTCGGCATCATCGGTCTAGTGTTCGGCATCATCGGTTTGGTCGCGACCAAGCGTGGCGGTAAGCGTCGCGGCAGGGGACTTGCGATTGCCGCCGTCATCCTGACGGTGCTGGCGATGGTGATTACGCTGGTGATGCAGCAGGCGACCGGCAAGGCGCTTGATGATGCGCTCGGCACGTCTTCCGCCACATCCCAGTCGGCCTCGTCCGGTGCGAAGAAGGAAAGCGGTGATTCGTCGTCTTCTTCAGCGGCGGCGTCTGGGGCGCAGGATACTGAGGGTGATCTTGGCCAGCTTCATGTCAAGATTGTGTCCGCAGCCAAGTCCGGGGCCGACTACAACGGCCAGCCGACCGTGCTGGTGACCTACGAGTGGACGAACAACACCGACAAGAACCAGGTGTTCTCGGTGGCCACTTCCGCGAACGCCTTCCAGAACGGTAAGGAGCTTGATATGGCGATCTACACGGAAGCGCCGGCCGGCTATGATTCCAACGCCAGCCTTCAAGAGATTCAGCCCGGTGCCACCCAGCAGGTGAGCGTTGGCTACGTGCTTCAGGATGATTCTCCGGTGGATGTCGAAGTGAGCGGCACCCTTGACTTCTCGGGCGCCAAGGTCTCGCACACCTACCAGCTGCAGTAGGGGATGCAGCGCGGTTCCTGAATGCGGTTCGGGGCTGTGTGGTCGACGATCTGTCGGCTGCACAGTCCCGTGCTTGTTTGTGTGTGAGGGTTGGTGTATGTGAGGATTCGCTCGCACGCTGGCCATGCCGATGGCGTCGAGCCGCCGATTCGACTGCCCGGGTGGTCACTGTGTGAGGATTCGCTCACACACTGGGCTGCTGGGGGCTTGGAATTGCCGATATGGCGTCGCTTGATAGTCATCATGTGAGGATTGGCTCACAGACTGGGCGCGTCGCCAGTGTCAAACCGCCAATCTGACGGCCAGGGGTGGTCGCTATGTGAGGATGCGCTCACACCTCGGCCGGTTGGGTGCCTCGATTTGCTGATCTGGCAGTTCCTGGCGCCCACTGTGTGAGGATTCGCTCACAAACCGGCGTGCGGAACACGCAATCTCAGTCGTTCCGCCCGCCTGACAGCCTGTTGTGTGAGCCAATCCTCACACACCGGCCTGCAAACGACGGCTCACGCCGCCCCTTGCTTTGGGTTTGCGGTCGCTACATGTCTGTGCCGCACCGGTTCCAGCAACCTCTCAGACAGTCTCCAGTGTGGTTCTGCCTGACGCCTCCCGCGTGAGGCACAGTCGCCTGTCGCAGCGCTGGGCGATTGTTTCGTCGTGCGTGACAACAACTAGGGTCTTCCCGAAATCGCGTTGGAGTTGCAGCATCTGGCTGAACATGTCATGGGCAAGATGGGGATCAAGAGCTCCTGTTGGCTCATCTGCGAGAATCAGGTCTCCGGGCTTGAGCATGCATCGGGCGAGAGCAACGCGTTGTTGTTCGCCGCCGGAAAGTGTCATGACACGGTCGTTGATAACTTGTCCCAAGCCGAGCCGTTGAAGCAGGTTCATAGCGTTGTCGCGCTTATCTTCTGTACTGCCTGGCGCATATTTCAATCCGAGTAGCACATTGTCCAACGCAGTGATATCGGTGATGAGGGCGTAGGACTGGAACAGGTAGTTGATGCGGTTGCGACGCATGCGGGTCGCCGCAGCGGAATTAATGCCGGGATATGCGGAGCCTTCAAAGCAGATGCGACCTGTTGTCGGCTCGTCCAGTAGTCCGATCATGTTGAGCAGTGTTGATTTTCCCGAGCCTGATGGGCCGGTAATCGCCAGGCTCTCCCCACATGCCACGGATGCCGTGACATGTTCCAGCACGGTTCGGTTTGCGAAGGTTTTGGAGACGTCCTGGATGTCCACTATGGGCTGTCCAATTTGTGTCGTCATGGTGGTGCCTTTCAGATGATAATTGGGATGATGGGTCGTGCTTTCGGCAGCAAGGTGCATAGGCGCATTATTCCTGCGCGATCATGGTGGCCAGTTCCTTGGTTGCGATTCGTCGCGCGTCCGACAGGAGGATGACGGTCTGGAGCACTGCCAGAAGCGTGGTGAATGCGAATGCCGACATGGAATGAATGAAAGCCGCGATGACGATGGATATCGTCGAAACCAGTATGACGGTGAGGAACGTGGGCGCAAAGATGCTGACCAGCGGGTATCCGAGCAGCCGTTTGACCGCGATACGGGTACGGTACGTGGCCGCGAAAATTCGGCACATCGCTATGGACAACACCAGTTCGAGTGACGCGAGGAACGCCATGGCCAAACCGAAGAACTGAATGGTCTGGGTTGCGGTCTTCGTCAGGCCGGCGATGAAATCATCGACCGGAATATACTGCGGATTGTTGTCTTCCAGATGATATTGCGCAAAATACCGTCGGGTCGTATATCGTTGTGCGGCCGGCTCGCTGAGCTTGATCATGCTGTTTTCCAGACCAACGGCGCTGAGATTCTCTCCCTCGAATGGTGTCATGTTTTCGGGGGTGCATACGAGTATGACCGGGTCGGTTGTCCAGTTGGGCAATGTGCCGTCGGTATTCCACGTGAACAGTTTGACGGACGGGTGATATGTCACAAAACTGATATCGCGATGCTTCATATACGACGTGACGATCGATCCTTTCCACTCGGCGTTATGCTCGCTATCCAGCTTCTGGTATGTTTCCATGGCTGTGCGCTGTCGGGCGGTCCACGTGTCAGGTATTAGGAAGATGCGTTCGCCGCGTTTTGTCCGGTTCATAATTCCCTGGGGGATAGCAAACCCTTGATCTGTCAGATAGTTTGGGGATGCATCGAGCTGCCAGAACGGTTGTTCCGGAGCGGCATGGTAGATGGCTTTCCACGATTGGAGATTGTCTTCGTTATAATGCGTCATATTCGCGATGTACACGCCTTTTTGGCCGGCGATGGAGGAATACCAGTCGTAGGTTTCTTTGAAGTGCTCGCTTGATTGCCCGGTGAAACTGCTTTGGTTCGTTCCAGGCGTTTCATGGTACAGCAGCCGCATTGACCGATAGGGCGACCATGATGCGCGTATCGCGCTGAGATGCTGGACTTCACGCATCGGGCTGTCCATGGCGGTGCCGCCGGCTACTAACGCGCCTGATGAGCAGCAATACAGGATGACAAGCACGACGAGCAGTCCTCTTTTCGATATCCGGTTGCGAATGGCATCGACTGGATGAACGGTCAGGAATACGCATGACCCGAGGCAGGCTGCGAGAAGGGCAAGTGCGCATACGACAATGCCGTGCGTCAGGCAGTATGCGGTCAGTTGTCCTGAAATGGGGAACGATGTGACACCCCAGAACACGCATGCGGCGATAATCGGCAGCGTGACCAGTGACCATAGCAGCATTGGCCGGTACACCATCCAGGCGTATCCGATGCGAGACCAGCCCAGCATGATGTGGATTCCCAGTGTGCTGAATTGTTGGTAGGCGCCGAGAACCAGGATGACGGTGAGCAGTATGGTGGCAGCGGCGAGGAGGCATTCGGCGATGGTACGTTGGAGATTATCGGTGGTATCGGAGCCGTGAAGGGGCTGTTGCAGACGTTCGGTGCTAATTCCTGTCGCCGCACTCAGACTGGAGACGAGCGCATCATATTGTGATTGCGATAGTCCTATGATCCGGTATTCTCCGTTCACTGTGCCGGAGCGTTCCGTGAGTCTGTCTAGTTGCATGACGGTCACGCTGGTTCCGTATCGCACGTTGGGCAGGTCGGCAATCATATCGGCGCGATTCTGGTCCAGTCCCAACGTCGCATGCTGCTCAGCACGGAGGAGCTTCGACAGTGTCGTTGCATCGAGCACGGTGCTCCCGAAAGCGGTGAGTCGCATATCGTCGGGGTGCCGTTGAGCATCCCCGAAGACGCCGATGAGATACCCGCAAGCCGCTCCCTCATCATTGTCGGCGAGCTTGCTGTCTGTTCGAATAATGGCCCCATGTGCGCCGGCGACCCTGGTTTTCAGCAGGTCGAGAGCGGAATCACTGCTCTCTTGCGCAATGTCCGTGAGGAATATGGATCGGCTCTGCTGCGGGTAATCGCTGATTATCCGGGAATACCGGTCGCTTAGCGTTGATAATGAAAGCATCGCGGTCGCCACGCTCATCAGCGTCAACAACAGCACTATGACGATGTTCATCCACCGTTGCATCGGTTTCTCCTGACAAAAGTATAGTGGGGCACCAATGCTGATGCCCCTATTAGTGGTTATGCTGAGGCAGATATGTCGGATTAGCCCCGGCAATCCCAATATGCAGTTGCTGGATGGGTACCTACAAATTGCCGCGCGTTCGCTGATGTTCCAGCCTTCTTCCAACCAGACCATGTGGTGTTCGCGGTGGAAGAATGATCGTAATAATGTGATTGAACGTTCGAATAGCTGTACACACCATATGAGCGCCCATGGTCCCAGCTCACACGCGTTCCGCGGTAATATACTGTGCTAGCACATGCTGCCCCTGCGCTGGCAAACAGCATAGTAATTGCGAGCATAGTCGCCGTTACTTGTTTTTAATATTTTTCAACTTCTCGCTCCTTTCGGAATCTGGGTTCGGGCTCATTCCCTCACCTTGGGACTTACGATAGGAAGTGAGAAGGGGCGAATCCATGTTCTGTCATTGTTCAATGACAGGCGCGCGATTGATTCGACGCGAGTTGCGCGGTCCAGCGCCAGGAACGAGATGCATCAGTGGGGAGAAAGTACGAAAGTGGCACGCAACATCCAGACATCTTCGTCCGTTGCGTATGTCAATTTCCCGCCCATCGACTCGATAATGCGACGGTGCAATGCCAACCCCCTGCCGGAGCGTGTGTCTCTGCCATTCCCGCCAGCCGTGTTCGTCTGTACTATGACCAGTTGGCCATGCTCGATCCGGTACCGAATGGAGAAATCGCCGCCGTTTGGACAATGGTGCTCGATATTCGCGAACAGTTCGATGGTGAACGATGCCAGTTCGTCGTACACGTCTTGGCGTATCGGCGTCTGTTCGACATTGTGCTCAAATGTTGCCGCTCCATGGTATCCGCAGGCCGTGAGGTGCCGTGCCTGTCGGTCAAGCAATTCGTGCAACGAGTCCTGCCATGCGTCCGGCATTGAAACTGTACGAGATTCTCCTGTATTGCGCAGTACGTCAATGACGTGGTGAGCGCACTGCATGGCTTCGCGGGACGTGTCGTCAATCGCTTGCAACGTACGTCGTTGTTCCGGATCCTTGCAGTCAAGGAGGAGCGTTCCACAGAGCATGGAAATACTTGCCAGATCGTTGGTCAGCGTGTCATGAAGGTTGCGTGCCAGCGATAGGTCGCGTTCCGTGCGTGCAATAGATGCCTCGGCTTGGTGCAGGAGTTCCGCGTTGCGCTTGTTCTGTTCGTTCAGCCGTTGCCGACGGTAGGTGTATCCGATAACAGAGGATGCGACCTGCAAGATGATGCCGATGATGACGAATGCCGTCCCTCGGCCCCAGAATACGTGATAGATGGCGAACTCGGCGGTAAACGCCACTTGGATTGCCAATCCAATCCACGTGGGCAGGCAGTAGTACAGCGCAGCGAATGCCAGCGCGCACCCGAATGTCAGATCTTCGAGATGCGTCCACGGCAACGGTATGCAGATTGCAGTGAGCGCGATGACGCCAATGCTCATCCATTGCGGCATTAGAGGTAGCAACGCGCAGGCGCACGCATACATGACAAGCAGTATCCAGGCGATTGGCCCGGATTGGTCGTCGGCAAGTCCGGTCGCCGCCGGGTAGCAGTCTGCGACCAGACAGACAGCCATGACGGCCGCAAGGAAGAGACGTTGCCCTGTTGCAGGCGTCATCACGGGTTGCCCGAAAAGCAAGACTTCGCCGTAGCCTCGTGATATGAACTGCTGACGAAAGCGTTGGCGCAATTGTCGCGTACTCATCTGGTATTCCTCCGCTGGGCCAGAAGCGCAATGAGCTGGACCCTGTTCTTGACCCCGCATTTGCGGCAGGCGCGCTGGATATATGTTCCGACTGTCGCGGGGGAGAGCCCCAGCCGCCGCGCGATATTGACCGAGGTGTTGCCGTCGGCGCTGAGTTCGACAATGGTACGTTCGCGAGGTGTCAACGAATCGATGCCATCGCGTTGCCGATGGCGCGCAAGCTGTGTAAACGCATCTTGTGCAAGGGGGAAATCGATGGAAGCGTATCGATATGGTTGCCTGCGCTGCAAACCGAGTATGGTTGCTGTGAGCTGTCGCGCGTCGCCTTTTGCCGCGATTGCCTGGGCGCCGGCATCTGCCGCGGATTGCGCGTATTCATCAAGGGGGAAGGATGTTACCGCGAGCAGCATGATGCGATTGTCTCGTTCCCGGATGGTGCGGATGACTTCGATTCCGCTCATTTCGGACATGGACATGTCCACGAGCAGCATGTCTGGGCGTGGTTCGGTCAGGCAACGGTGTATCGCTGTTTCGGCAGATGTCGTCAGCCAATCTAGGTCGGCGCTGTCGGCGAGGGCGTGTGACAGGTAGTTGCCCATCGCGGCAAGGGCGAACGCGTCATTGTCCACGACGCCGATGGTGAAATGCGGTATTGCCGTGCCCTCTGACTCTAATCCCATGGCTACCCCGTCTCACCCGATATACCGCGCAATCGCCCGTGCGGCCGCGGCTTTCGCCCAGCTTTCCCAGGAGAAATCAAGGATTTCAAAGTCGACGGTCGCCGCCTGACTGGGGCGGTACCAGTTGATGCCGTTGCGGATTGATTCCTGGTTCATTTTCGCGAGGAACGATGATTCCCCGCTGATCAACACTTTCGATGGCATGGCGAAGTTCGCGACCGTGGATACCAGCACGCCGAGCCGGAAACACAGTCGGTTGAGCAGCTGTCGCGCCTGCGCGGTCCCTTCCTGCGCGTCGGCGGCGAACTGGTCGAAGGTGACCATATGCCCCACCATGCCTGAATATTCCTCGGCCAGTGAATCATTGGTCAGGCATTGCGAGCAGCCGGTATGCCCCGCGTAGCAGCGCGGTCCTTCGGGATCTACAAGGATATGTCCGGCCAGCCCGTAGCTTTTGTCCGGGTAGTCCACGGGCATGCCGTCTTCGGCGAGCGAATACCCGACGCCTGCGCCTATCGTGACCACGGCGAACCGCTGCACGCCGATACCGGCGCCGAACCAGCTTTCATACAGCAACAGCGAATCGAGGTCGTTGAACACCGCTGTGGGCAGCCCGCCCGTCTGCTCGATCGCCCCGGCGGCGTCGACCCGCCCGTCCCAATGCAGGAAGGGAGCGTACGTCACATACCGGTCGTCTTCCGTGTGCCCGCCGAAACTCAGTCCTACGGCCACCGGGCTCGGCGTAACAGCCGAACGGTATTGGTGGATCGCCGTGCCGATGGTCGCAGCGACATCCTGCGGCTTGGTGGATTCAAGCGTCAACGTGCGGCATGGCCCGACCGGCCGGCATAGCGCGTCCACGGCCACAATACTCACTTCGGAACCGTGGATGTTGATGCCGAGGAAGGTGCGCTCGCCGGCGCGTAATCGCAGATTGGTCTGCGGGCGGCCGCGTTTTTCGCGTGATTCTTTCGGTATGAAGCCTTGCGGGAGTCTGCCTTGTTCCGTTGTGTCGTCGGGAAGCTCTTCGATGACGCCTTCATAGATCAGGTCGCTGGTGATGCGCGACAACGCCCCTTGTGACAGTCCGAGGAGCTGCGCGAGGGTCGTGCGCGCGATGGGCCCGTATTGTGTGATGGCGCGGGCCACCCGGTGGGTTTGCGGGGAGCCGGTGAACCATTGGACCTCTGTCGGTTCTGCCTGATTATCATCAGGTTCCGCGGATTTGTGCGCATCCGTCTCGTGTGTCGTCATCACTGCTCCTTGCCTGTGGTCCGTCGCCGGCGTGCGAGGATACGTCCTTGTTCTCATGGCCTCGCATCTGATATCCTGCATTTTCTTTCTCAATACATAAAAATACCGTGTTTTTCTTGCTTCGTGCAATAGGCGCGCAGGGGCTGGGAATGAAATCCGCTATCACGTATGCTCGCAATCACAAACAAAGCCGCGGCGATGGTGTTGCGGTGTGGAAGAGGCAAAGGAGTCTTCATGAAGACGGATTCCCATTCAGGACGCGGAACGCTCAGGTCGGTACTTCGCAGGGCTCTCACCGTGGCATGTGTCGCGGTGATGGGTCTCGGTGCCGCCGGGTGTGGTGCGTCGAGCGCGCAGACGGTGACGTTGGATTTCTTCCAGTTCAAGTCCGAGGCCGCCGACCAGTTCAAGAAAATGGCGGAGGAGTTCGAGAAGGAGAACCCGAACATCCGCATCAACATCAATAATTCCGCGAACGCGCAGACCGATCTGCGCACCCGGTTCGTGAAGAACCGCGTTCCGGATGTCATCACGTTCAACGGCGATATCAGCTTCGGCATGTTCGCCGCCTCTGGTGTGTTCCATGATTTCACTGACGATCCGATCGTCGATGAACTCAATCCTGGCATGGTCCAGATCGCCAAGAACCTGGTACAGACCACCGACCCGGCGAAGAAGCGTCTGTATGGTCTTCCGTTCTCCGGTAACGCGTCCGGCTATATCTACAACAAGACGCTGTGGCGCAAGGCCGGTGTGGATCCGGACAATCCGCCCAAGACCTGGGATGAATTTATTGCCATGCTGAAGAAATTCAAGGCGGCGGGCATCAACCCGGTGCAGGCCAGTGTCGCGGACGCGTGGACCACGCAGGCGCCGCTCGCCTCGCTCGCCGGTACGCTCGTCCCGGAGTCCGAATACACGAAACTGAAGGAAGGCAAGACCGACTTCAAGACGATCTGGACCGAAACCGCGAAGAAGGAAGTCGAAATGTACTCCTATTCGACGTCCGACAAGGGCGTCACCTATCAGGAGGCCACCCAGAACTTCGCGAAGGGCACGGCGGCGATCATCCCGCTCGGCACGTATGCGATCCCGCAGATCACGATGATCAACCCTGACATCGACCTCGGTTTCGCACAGATGCCGGCCAGCAACAACGCCAAGGAGCAGAAGCTCACCGCAGGCGATGACGTGATGCTCACGATGGGCGCCAACACCAAGCACCCGAAGGAAGCCATGAAGTTCATCAAGTTCCTGATGAGCAAGAAGCAGCTGAACGCCTACGCGAAGGCCCAGTCCGCGATCTCCCCGCTCAAGGACACCTACTTCGGCAACAAGGCGCTGGAAGGCATCCGCCCGTTCTTCGAAAGCAACAACGTGGTTGACTTCTGCGACCACTACATCCCGTCGTCCATCAACATCGGCGGCTACCTGCAGACCATGGTGATCAGCGGCAACGTCCCCCGCTTCATCAACTCGATGCAGAAGGAATGGGACAAGGTCCAGGCTCGCACGGTCGAGTAAGTCGAGTAATCGGACACGGAGAAAGGAAATAGCATGTCTGCAACAGTCGTATCGTCGAAGCAGCCGGCGGCGTCGGACAAGCCGGCAAAGAAGCGCAAGAACGCGTTTTCGCATCGCAAGGTGGACCGCGCGTTCTACTGGATGACCGTCCCCGCGGCGATTATCTTCGCGGTGTTCCTGTATGTCCCGTTCATTCGCGGCATCGGCTACTCGTTCACGAACTCGCAAGGGTACGGCAACTTCAAGTGGGTCGGCCTGCGCAACTACCAGGCATTGTTCAGCGATGACCGTGTCGGCCACGCCTACCTGTTCACCTTCTTCATCGCCATCATCATCACTGTGCTGATCAACCTGATCTCGATGTTCCTGGCGGTGCTGCTGAACAGCAAGATCGCGTTCAAGAACGGGTTCCGCGCGATCTTCTTCATCCCGTACATCCTGGGCACGCTGGTCATCGGCTACGTGTTCAAGTACATCTTCATGACGCCGCTTCCCGCACTCGGCAAGGCGCTGGGCATCGGCTGGCTGTCCGAATCGATGCTGACCAGCGAACAGTACGCTTGGGTTCCTGTGGTGTTCCTCGCCGTATGGCAGGGTGTCGCCTACTCCACGCTGCTGTACCTCGCCGGCCTGCAGACCATTGACGACGAAATCTACGAGGCCGCGTCGATCGATGGCGTGAATGCGTGGCAGAAGTTCTGGAAGATTACCTTCCCGCTGATTGGACCGTTCGTGACCATCAATCTCGTGCTGTCGCTCAAGAACGCGCTGGGCACCTTCGACCAGGTGGTCGCGTTGACGGAAGGCGGCCCGAATTCCTCCACCGAAACCGTGACCTACCTCATCTGGAAGGGTGGCCTGACCGGCGGTGAATACGCCTATCAGACGGCCAATGCGGTGATCTTCTTCATCGTCCTCGCGATTGTCGCGTTCATCCAGCTCGGATTCTCGAGAAGCAAGGAGCAGATCTGACGGCCGCGCGCTGAAGCCCGACTGGCAGATGGGAAAGGAACATCATGAAAGACAAGACATTCCACAAGGATCATCGGATTAATTGGTGGCTGACCGCACTGACCGTGGTGCTGTCGCTGACCGTGCTGGTCCCGCTGTATTTCACTATCGTCACGGCGTTGAAAACACCGGCCGAGGCGGGCACCTTCAGCCTGCCGACGTCCTGGCAGTGGCATAATTTCGCGGATGCTTCGGCCAAGGTTGATTATCCGCGAGCCGCGCTGAATTCCGCGATCATCACGGTGGCCGCGGTGGTGCTCACGCTGCTGACGAACACCTTCGTGGCGTACGCCGTCGCCCGCAACATGGACAAGCGCTTCTTCCGCTTCCTGTACTACTTCTTCATCGCCGCGATGTTCGTGCCGTTCCCCGTGGTGATGCTGCCGATCGCCAAGCAGATGGGCGCCTGGCATCTGGATAACCAGTTCGGTCTGATCCTGCTGTACATGACGCTCGGCTTGGGCACGAACCTGTTCATCGCGACCGGCTTCATCCGCTCGATTCCGCCGTCGCTTGAGGAGGCGGCGCGTGTGGATGGCGCGAGCACGTGGAAGATCTTCTGGAAGATCATCTTCCCGCTGATGAGCCCGATCAATGCGACGATCGGCATCCTGACCGCGCTGTGGGCCTGGAACGACTTCCTGCTGCCGCTGATCGTGCTGACGGACCAGTCCAACCAGACGATTCCGCTCGCCCAGTACGTGTTCAGCTCCCAGTTCGCGACCAACTACCCGATGGCGTTCTCCAGCTACCTGATGGCGATGGCCCCGATCCTGATCGTCTACGTCTTCGCCCAGCGCTGGGTCGTCAGCGGTGTGATGAGGGGCGCGGTGAAATAGACGAAAGCCAGTGGGCTTTCGTCTCACCGCGCCGGGGCGGGGGATAGTCCCCGCCCCGGTAAAAATCTAGCCGGCCGTAGGCCGTCCAAAATTGCAGGACCGGTGAAGTAGAAAGCCCGTCACATTCCCGTTCTCCCCATCCACTCCCATCAATCTGTTCTCTCCCACCGAGGGGCCTGTGATATGTCAATCACAGGCCCCTCAGTCTGTTTCCCCGCTTTTCTGCGACCCCCTAGTCGCACAACGGCCGGGTATGGCTAACTTCCTGTGCCTCGCCCGCCGGTATCCTCCCGCCGTGTGACTGCGGTGTCGCACGCCGGCCGATTACTGGCCGTCACCGTTGCGTCCACCGCGCTATCTGCCCGCTGTGTGACTGTCCGGTCGCACGCCTGCGGGATATGCCCCGTCCCGCGCTGCCTGCCCCGGCTATCTGCCCGCTGTGCGACAGCTCAGTCGCACGGCGGCTCAAATCCCCCCCCCCCGAATATCTTGCCCCGCGCACCCGCCACGCCAGCAATAGGAATGAAAACGTATGCATCGTACGATGATCCCAGAAAACAACACCAGACAGCAAAGGAGCTTGCCATGACCAATTTCAATCGTCCGGCCCTTCCCGCCGGTGTCCGCACGAATGGGGCGTCCACCAGCCCGTGGTGGGCGAACGCCGTGGTGTACCAGATTTACCCGCGTAGCTTCCAAGACACCGATGGAGATGGCCTCGGCGATATCAAGGGCATCACCCGCCGCTTGGATTATCTTGCCGACCTGGGGGTCGACGTGCTGTGGCTGAGCCCGGTCTACAAGTCCCCGCAGGATGACAACGGGTACGATATCGCGGATTACCAGAGCATCGACCCGATGTTCGGCACGCTTGACGATATGGATGAGCTGCTCGCGCAAGCGCATCAGCGTGGCCTGAAAATCGTGATGGATCTGGTCGTCAACCATACTTCCGACGAGCACGCGTGGTTCCAGGCGAGCCGTGACAAGAACGACCCGCACGCCGACTGGTATTGGTGGCGTCCCGCCCGTCCCGGCCATGAGCCGGGTACGCCGGGTGCCGAGCCGAACCGTTGGGGCTCGTATTTCGGCGGTTCCGCCTGGCAGTATGACCCCAAGCGCGGCGAGTATTTCTTCCACCAGTATTCCCCGAAGCAGCCTGACCTCAACTGGGAGAACCCGCAGGTGCGTCAAGCGGTCTACCAGATGATGAACTGGTGGCTCGACCGCGGTATCGACGGTTTCCGCATGGACGTCATCACGCAGATTTCCAAGCGCGTCGACCCCAACGGCAAGCTTCCCGGCGAGCCCGGCAGCCAGATTGAGGATTATCCCGCCGGCCCCGACGGCTATTCGTCCCCGTTCCCGTTCTGCTCCGATGGCCCGCGCCTCGACGAGTTCCTCAAGGAGATGCACCGCGAGGTGTTCGACGGCCGCGAAGGCTATCTCACGGTCGGCGAGGCGCCAGGCGTCGCCCCGCAGCGCAATGAGCAGATCACGGATCCTGCCGCCCGCGAACTGGACATGCTGTTCATGTTCGAACATGTTGATGTCGATTGCGAGAACGGCACGAAGTGGAATCCGACCCCGCTTGATCTGCCGAAGCTGAAGCGCACGCTTGCCGCCCAGCAGGATGCGGTCGCGAAGAAGGGCTGGGTGAGCCTGTTCTTCGACAACCACGACCAGCCGCGCGTGGTGTCCCGCTGGGGCGACGACTCTACGGAGGAGAACCGCGTCCATTCCGCCAAAGCGTTGGCGATGCTGCTGCACATGCATCGCGGCACCCCCTACATCTACGAGGGCGAGGAGCTTGGCATGACGAACGCGCATTTCACCCGGCTCGACCAGTATCGCGACCTTGAATCCCTGAACATGTTCCACCAGCGTGTCGAGCAAGCGCGTATCCAGTCCGCAGAATCAATGATGGACGCGCTCGCCAAGCGCAGCCGTGACAACGCCCGCACCCCGATGCAATGGGACGATTCGACCTACGCCGGTTTCACCGCCGTCGACGCCCCCAAGGAACCGTGGATCAGCGTCAATCCGAACCATACGACGGTCAACGCGCAAGCACAGCAGGATGATCCGGATTCGGTGTTCTCCTTCTTCAAGCGGTTGATCGCGCTGCGGCACGACGACCCGGTCGTGTCCGCCGGCGATTGGCATCTGCTCGACGAATCCGACCCGCAGGTGTACGCGTTCACGCGCACGCTGGGCGATGAGCGTCTGCTGGTCGCCGTGAACCTGTCCGGGAAAGACGCCCGCATTCCGGATGACACCGCAGCCGCGCTCGCCGCAGTCGCCAGCCAGTCGCCGGACATCGTGCTGACGTCCTATGATCCGCAGCATTCTGCCGATTCTCTGGCTGCGCGCACGCTGTCCCCGTGGGAGGCGGTGACGGTCCGGCTCTAACCGACCGAAGGATTCCCAACCGGCGGATTCCTGACCGAAGGATTCCGGGAGGGCGCCCGTACCTTCCCGGAGCCGCCGCAAACAGATGTTGACGGGCGCAGATGATGGCGGTCGTCGCCGTGCTTCGGCTCAGCGACGACCGCCATCACATTGCGTCCGATCGACGACAGCCGCCAAGCTCAAGCTGTTAATAGTTCAATGCTTGGTACTGTCTCCAAAAGCCCGTATTTCGGCATCGGTGGCGAGGATTGCGGGGACCGCGTTCGCCGCGATCAGCGCCACTTTCTCCACACTGTCCCGGCAATCGCGATCAATCCACCGTCGCAGAATCGCGCTGACTGAAGCCGTCGTGCAATCAAGGAAATACTTCATATCGTCTTCATCATCGATGCCGATTGAGGCGCAAACCGGCCGAATTCGCCGCTCCCACAGTTCCTTGCTCCCGTAATGCACCGGCAGGCCGTGCCCGCTGTGCAGCGCAATGCCGTAGAAGTACCGGTGTTCTTTGATGTGGCGCAGAAACAGTTCAAAAGAAGCCAGACTCAGGGGGATTTCGGCGGGGCTGTGCTCATTCGTGTTTTCGGCGCGATTGCCTTGCCGGAAATGTTCGGAGAGCTCGGCGAACAGGTGCTCTTGCATCACGGCGATGACGTCGTCGATGCTGTCGAAATGCTCATAGAAGGTGGAACGATTGATGCCTGCCTCCCTGCAGATGGCTGCGATGGACAACGGCGTCGAGGCGTGTTTCTTGGTGTCCATCAGCGTGAGAGCGGCGACTTCGATTCGCCTGTCGGTCTCCAAGAACCTCGCATTGCCAGCGATATTCACCATGGCTTCATTATTCCAACGACTGTTGGACTTGTGTCGGTTGAGCCCCGGAGTGTCGCGGAATAACGTCAGCATTAGCCGGCTTATGAACGCCACAGCGCATCGGCGATCGGTTGTCTGAACACCACGGCCCAGCGGTGCGAGGACCCCAAGGAGACATCATGAGCAAAGCCAACGACACCACCCTCGTCCTAGGTACCGTCAGTACCCTGGTCTTCGCACTCGGCATGTGCATGTGCATGATCGAGCGGTGGCATGCCTTCACCCAAGGCATCATCGCCGGTGTTATCGGCATCGCGCTGCTGCTCGGTCTTGCCTCGCTAATCAAGGGAGTGAAATGAACATCACGAATATCAGCGGTCACGATGGCATGACCGGTTCGGGCACGCCGCAAACCTCGCCGGAACTGCCGGCGACCATGCGTTCGGCTGTCTATCTCGGCAAAGAGCACGTCGAAGTCCGTGACGTCCCGATTCCGTCAGTCGGCGATGACGACATTCTGGTACGCAACATCTGCTCCGGCGTATGCGGCACCGATGTCGCCGTGTATTCCCACGGTCCCGGCACCGGCCACAAGGTTGATGTCGGCGGCGAATTCGGCCACGAAACCGTGTCCCGTGTCGTCGCGGTCGGCCGGAATGTCACCGATTTCCAGGTGGGGGAGCGCGTCTACCCTTATCCGTTGCTCGCCAAAGGCGACCCTCATCGTGCCGGCACGCTGGGCGGATTCTCGCAATACATGCTGTGCCCGAAACCGGTTCGCGGCGTATCCCTCTACCCGGTCGACCCGGCTATCAGCGACCGTGCGGCAAGCCTGATCGAACCGTTCACGGTCGGCATGAGGGCGGCAAAACACGCGCATCAACGCGAAGGCGAGCACATCATGGTCTTCGGCGCCGGCACCATCGGCATCGCTGCGGCGCTCGGTTCCCTGCAACTCGGCGCGGGCAAGGTCATGATCTGCGATTACTCACGATTGCGGCTGGAAAAGGCCGTCGCCCTGGGACTCCAGGTCTGCGATCTCAACCAGGATGACCCCATTGACGCCGCCCGGGCGTATTTCGGGGACGCCCGCTCGCTTGACGGCCCCACCGCGGATATCGACTGCATGATTGACGCAGCCGGCGCCGAAAGCGTGTTCGAAACCTTCATGGCACACGGCAAGATCTACGGCAGATTCGTCGTCGTCGCGGTCAACAACGCCATGCGGCAACTGGATTTGCTGCGTCTCACCTTCGCCAACCAGACCTTGTCCGGTTCCGGCGGCTACATGCCCGAAGACGTCGCCGACGTGCAGCGGCTCATGGCTTGCGGACGTTGGGATATCGGTTCAATTATCACCGCATCTTACGATCTGGAGCACATCGAGGATGCGCTGCGCGCTGCCGGCGATACCGCCCGCAACCTCACCGTTGTCATCGACATGGAAGCGTGAGCCACACACCGAGCGGACGTTCCCGGCACTATTGGACTTGCCCGCCTCCCGGCAGCCGTTCCACGGGATGGACTCTCCCGACGCTGCGGGGCAGCAGGCATCCTACAATAACGATCATGGAACAAAACGAGGTTCTCAAAGCACTGCAGCGCGATCATGCCGCTGAATTGAAGCAAGCCGCCCAGCGGCTCAAAGGCACGGCCAAGCATACGGAGATCATTGCCTCCCCGGTGCTGTCCGACATGACCGGCCACCAGATTCTCCTCAAGCCGGAGAACCTGCAGGTCACCGGTTCCTTCAAGATTCGCGGCGCCTACAACAAGATCGCCTCCCTGTCCGAGGACCAGCTCGCACGCGGTATCGTCACCGCATCCGCCGGCAACCATGCGCAGGGCGTCGCCTACGCCGCATGTGAGCGTGGCGCGAAGGCCACCATCTGCATGCCGACCATCACCCCGCCGCTCAAGGTTGACGCCACCAAAGCCTACGGCGCCGACGTCGTCCTGCACGGCGATGTGTTCGATGAGGCCGCCGCGTACGCCCAGAAGCTCAGTGACGAGCAGGGCATGATTTACGTGCCGCCTTTCGACGATTATGAAGTCATCTGCGGCCAAGGCACCATCGCCATGGAAATCCTCGAAGACGTCCCGAACGTCACCGATATCGTCGTGCCGCTTGGCGGCGGCGGTCTTGGCGCAGGTGTGGCGCTCGCCGTCAAGACGTTCCGGCCCGAGGTCCGCGTGATCGGTGCGATTCCGGAAGGCTCCCCGGCATTCAAGAACTCGTTCGCCGCCGGTCGCGTGGTCCCCGCCGACAAGGTGGTCACCTCGGCGGAAGGCGTTGCCGTCAAGCGCCCGGGCGACCTGACCTTCGCGCTGCTCAACGAATTCCTGGACGATCTGATCACCGTGTCTGAACGCGATATCAACGAGATGATCCTGCTCATGCTCGAGAAGCACAAGCTGGTCGTCGAAGCCGCGGGCGCGGTGTCGCTCGCCGCATTGGAACATCTGAACCTGCGCTCGCGCAAGTTCGCGTCCGCTCCTGGCCCGCACGTCGTTGTCCCGATTATGTCGGGCGGCAACATCGATACGGTTACTATCGGCGCGGTCATCCAGAAGGGCATGATCGCCCGTGGCCGCATCATGAACTTCGAGGTGGAGCTGCCCGATCTGCCGGGGCAGCTGCTGAAGGTCGCGCAGGTCCTCGCCGAGCAGCGTGCCAACGTAATCGCCCTCGACCATGACCAGTTCAAGGCGTCCGGCCACTACACGAACGCGGTCGCCCTGGGCGTGACCGTCGAGACGAACGGCCCCGACCACATCGACCGTGTACTCGAAGCGTTGAAGCAGGCCGGTTTCGACCCCAAGCGCATCTACTGACGGTCCGCCATCTGCCTCTGTATGGCAACGGCCCCGGAATCCTTGGATTCTCAAGGTTCCGGGGCCGTTTTGTTTCGTCCGTTGCCGTGGTTGCTTTCCGCCCGGCGCAAACGCAAGTTTCAGCGCTTACCGCTCATCCGCCTGCGCTTCGGCGATGGTCTCGTCCACCAGCCTCGGCAGCGCGACCGCGATATCCTCATGGATCAGCCGTGTGGCGATATTGTCGTACTGCGTTTTGCCCATATTCATGATGGTGACGGGCACGCCGGCCTGTGCGGCGACCGGGGCGAGTGACGCCGCGGGGAACACCTCAAGCGTCGAACCGATGACCCAGAACTCGTCAGCCTGCGAGACGAGCCGCATGGATTTCTCCATCGCCCCGTCCGGCAGCATCTCGCCGAAATACACGACATCCGTCTTGATTATCCCGTTGCACGGCATGTCGCCCTGGTACTTAAGACGGCGATGGCAATGCGGATCGGGCTCCTCGTCAAGGCTCGCCATGATGTCCGCGGTGTCGTATTTCGCATGGCATTTCATGCAGTGGGACGTGCCGATGGTGCCATGAAGGTTCACGATGATATCCGGTGAATTTCCGGCTTTCTCGTGCAGGGCGTCGAAGTTCTGCGTGGCCAGGAGTGTCAGAAGCCCCGCCTTCTCGAGTTTGACGAGTGCCTTGTGCGCGGCGCCCGGCTGGGCGTTCCACACAGGGGATTCTTTCTGCCAGCGCCACGAATATTCGCGATCCTTCTTATTGGTGAGGAACGCGTCGATGTCATAGACCTTGGTCTGTTCTGGATGTTTGGTCCACACGCCGTCGGGCCCGCGGAAATCTGGAATGCCAGCTGATGTCGAGATGCCGGCTCCGGTTAATACTGCGATCTTTTTGCTCATACCTCAGGAATACCACGCTGTGATGTCCGTTTGCACTGGGTCGTTGGGTGCGACGCGTGGTGTTTCGATTGTTTTTGGTTGTTTTGGTTGTTTGGTTGTTGGTTGGTTTG
>NZ_JBBHLY010000002.1:0-280032 GCF_037482445.1 Bifidobacterium thermophilum | reverse complement strand
TCCTCCACCGGCTCGACAACCTCAAGAAGTAGCCGGCCGGCGTCAAGCCTGTCTGCAAAGGCCTCGCGGAAGCTGCCCAATATGCTTCCGCGAGGCCTTCTCATTCGTAATATCCGACCTGCGGGGTCTTGGCCCGCCGCCTCGGCAAGTAAGACAGACTCAGCTGTAGCATAGTTCGCAATATGAGTGATCGGCCACGCATGGCGTTGCCACAACGGGTTGCCACAGCGGTTGTTCCTCAATGCGTATGCGTTAAGGAGTCAGTCGTTGGAGGTAGCTTTATCGTGGGTTTATGTTGTGTCCGTTGAGAAAAGAGCGAGGAAGGATTGTCCATGAGAGCTGGACATAGTGCAGGACTTGTATTCCATATGGTGCCGGTTGTGATTGCGGTATGCATGTCGCTGGCGATGGCGCCAGCAGCATCCGCCGCAGACGTGGATGGTTCATCATGCTCGGTAGGAGTAAGTTCGATTGCCCAGTGCTTCCCGGATCGGAATCTTGCCGATGCGGTCGCTGAGGCTAATTCAAAAAGGCCGAGTGACGTATTCACCCAACAGATTATTGACAACACGACAACTTTGAGACACGCCGCTGAAGATTCAACGCACACGAATGTCGATGCCAGTAAGTCTATTACAAGCCTGAAGGGCATTCAGCGCCTGCAACGCGTCAGGGAAATCAGCTTATGGGGGGAAGGGATTCATGATTTATCACCGCTGTACAGTCTTCCTCAACTATCCATACTCTGGATTGGGAAATCTGACAAGATAGATGTCACGCAGATTTCACGGCTTACACAGTTAACTGAATTGCACCTTTATGCGGATCATATTTCCGATGTTTCTTCGCTGAACAGACTGGGCAAGGTAAACTCCCTGGATTTATCCGACAATGGCATAGCAAATGTGGCAGCGCTATCCAAGCTAACGAATCTGGTCTCGTTGAATCTGGGGGCCAATCAAATCTCTGACATATCTCCCTTGCAGAATTTGACGAAGCTGAATGATCTGGATCTCGGCGAGAACGATATTACCGACGTGACGCCGCTGTATGGATTGACGGGCTTGACCTCGCTTGATCTTTCAGGGAATGACATCACTGACATCCAACCGCTTCGACAGCTGTCGAAGCTTCAGATACTTTCGCTTGGTTCCAACAGGATTCGCGATGTCAAGGCGTTATCTGGGCTGTCCAATCTGATGCGGCTATCGCTCTCGGATAACGATGTTTCGGATATCACTCCGATCAGTCGCCTTACCAAATTGGTTGTTTTGGGACTGAGCGCGAATAGGATCGCCGATTTTTCTCCGGCTTCCAAACTGCCTCATGTCATTGATCATTACTTGTATTCTTCTCACCAGCGTATTGGAGCGGCAAGCATGTCGGTGAAGCTGGGTGGCTTGGTGAGTTTGCAGGCTGCTAAGGGGCGCGACGGCAGGTATATGCCGATAGCCGGTTCGTCTCCTAGCGGCGCGACACTGGATCAGAACACCGGCAAGGTGACTTGGCGGAACGTATCGGCCTCAGGAATCTACTCGTACACGTTCGGTGATAAGAACACGGATCCTGATTACACTGGCGGGGTTTCGGTGTGGGTGTCAGTGCCGGGGACTTCGGTCACACTTCGCGACGTCGCTGTCTCCGATGTTTCTTCGCACGGGCCGGATGTCCAGTGGCTGGCGAATGCCGGCATCTCGAGTGGGTATCCTGATGGCACGTTCCGTGGGATGCTGCCGGTGTATCGCCAGGATATGGCGGCGTTCCTTCGTCGTGAGGCAGGACGACACGGTGACGACATCGCGTCCAGTGCGGATGCGGATACAAAATTCAACGACGTGACGGAAGATACGCCGCATGTGATCGATATTTCATGGCTGGCCCGTACCGGTATCACGACAGGTTATTCCGATGGCACGTTCCGTGGAATGCTGCCGGTGTATCGTCAGGATATGGCTGCGTTCCTTCGTCGTGAGGCGGTGTTGATGGGTGTGCCGGACGCTTCCTCGTGGAAGCCGTCGGACGCGGATTGGAGGCGGTTCCGTGATGTGTCGCGGGATACGCCGGCCGCGTTCCTCCACCGGCTCGACGGGCTCAAGTAATCGATAACAGTTAGGGGCCGCAAACCGCAATGTGCGGCCCCTAACTTGCCGAGAAGGCGATTGCCTCCAATTCTCACAGCTGGGTGTTGAGATGATGAATCCAGTATTAGGGGTCCCTTACTCCTATGATAAAGATTGTATTTGATTCGTAACCGAGTAGAGGTATCAATGCCAACCATCAAGTTCGCCAACATTCTGTTGGAAAAAAGCTCCCAATCGCTGAGCTACCCCTCGCTATATTGCCGCGCCGACGGAGAAATCGTGAAGGACAAGACCAGCGGAGAGTGGACGCTCTATGATGCCGGCAGCTACGATTTCACCACCTACTTCAACTCACTGTCAGTGGCAAAGCTGCAAAAATATACGCGGGCGACATCCGGCAAGCTGCATCTGGAACTAAAAGGTGCGGCCACCCGCATCCAGCAGACCAAGGGCGGTGTGTTCTCGGCGCATTCGGAGCCGGTCGGAGAACCATTCGCTTTGCCGTCTAGCGACACATGGCAGACTCTGGACATTGACCTGCAAATCGATGACGATGCCGTAATCGTCGGCTTCATCATCGATACCGAGGGAGCTGTGCAGATCCGCAACAGCTACTATCAACTTGAGATCGATGGTGACTTCCGGCCGGTCGAACTGGCGCTTGCCACCACGACCTTCAAGAAGGAAAGCTTTATCGAGCGTAATATCGCCCTGATCAAGGAACATATCTTCGCATCCGGGGAAGATATCGCCGATCATTTCCACATGTACGTTATCGATAATGGTCGTACGCTCGATGTAGACAAACTGAGCGACGAGCATGTCACTATTCGGCCGAACCAGAATGTCGGCGGAGCCGGCGGCTTCACCCGTGGCATGATTGAAGCCATGGAACAGCGCGTTCCCGCTACCAACATCTTGCTGATGGACGATGACGTCGCGGTTTCGCCGGAGAGCATCAAACGCACGTACAACCTGCTTCGCATTCTCAAGCCGAAGTATCATGATGCGATGATCAGCGGTGCCATGCTCAACTATGAGATTGGCGAAGACCAGTGGGAAGACACCGGTTATATGACAGATGAAGGTACGTTCTGCCCGGCGAAGCCTCCACTGCGTCTGACCAAGTTCGAGGATGTCGTGTTCAACGAGGTCTTCGTGCTGCCAAAGCATATCAAGAAGGAACAGAGGTATGCGGCATGGTGGTACTGCTGCATACCGATCAGCGTCATCAAGAAGGAAGGCCTTCCGCTGCCCGTGTTCGTCCGCTGCGACGATGCGGAATACGGCACTCGCTGCCAGCGTGAATTGATTACCATGAACGGCCTGTGCATCTGGCATATGTCTTTCCATGTGCGGTACAACGCAGCCGTGGAACGGTACCAGACCACGCGCAACACGATGATCGCCCAATGCACGACCGGCTTCGCCAAGAAGTCCGACTTCATGTACGAATTGCACAACAACATCAGGCTTGAGCTTAAGAAGTTCGGCTATGCCAATGCCGAGCTTTGCCTCGACGCTTTCGAGGACTTCCTCAAAGGGCCGCAATTCATCAGCCAGAAGGGTGTGGCCGAGGAAACCTTCATGCGTGCCAACAAGCGCAAAGAACAGCTGGTTTCGTTCGATGAATTGCAGAAGCAAGCCGAACAGATGCGCATCGCAGGTTTCCATATCAGCCAAATCAACCGTCAATTGGTTGACGGCGATAAGCCGCGCTCCTATGTACAGCGGCTGCAGGACTACACCACTGATAACGGCCAGCGTTTTGTGAAAACCGAGGGTGAAGGCTATGCGGTCATCCCGTTGATCGGATGGGCATATCCCGCCGGTGCGATTCGTGGCAAGAAGTACCTCATCGTCATCGACTGGTACAACAAGAAGGGTGCCATTCGCGTGAAGGACTCCGCGCGATACAACGCCATTCTCAAGCGCTATAAGCGCGACCTGCGTTATTACAAGCATAATATCGACCGTTTGCGTGCTGAATATTCACAGGCTCGTCCGAAGCTGACGTCTGTGGAGTTCTGGAAAGACTACCTCGATATGAACTGACACCATGCCGGCTGTTTGGAGCTACCCGAGTAGTGATAACAGCCGGCATGATAAAACGGCCGTGCCCGCTAGCACGGCCGTTTTTCATTACGCTAAATCCGCGGGCGGGGGAAGTGAAGGTTTTCCGCCGCTATCTTGCCTCAGATACCCTCCTGATAGGATGACTTGTTGTGAAATCAGTAATTGAACGTTTGCAGGACCGATACCGGTATGCGCTAGTGGTGTTGCGCGGGCTGGTGAAGACCGATTTCAAACTGCGTTATCAAGGCTCCTTCCTCGGAGTCGCATGGTCCGTGCTCAAACCCTTGATGCTGTTCGCCGTAATGTATCTGGTGTTCGGCAAGTTTCTGCGGATGACCGACGGCACCCCCACATATCCGGTGGTATTGCTGCTCGGCATCTGCTCATGGAATTTCTTCGCGGAAGCCACCACGGTCGGTCTGCATTCAATCGTCGACCGCGGTGATTTGCTTCGGAAAATCCATTTTCCCAATTACATCGTCGTTGTCTCCGCAACATGCGGATCCATGATCAGTCTCGCCATCAATTACGTCGTGGTCCTGGTGTTCGCGATTTTCAGCGGGGTGCATTTCACGTGGCGGGTTCTGTGGCTACCGCTCAATGTGCTGCAACTTTGGGCGCTGGCCTTGGCTGTGGCTTTGCTGTTCAGCACCATGTACGCGTACTACCGGGATATCGCGCACATCTGGGAAGTTCTGCAACAACTGGTCTTCTACGGCATGCCGATTATCTATCCGCTGACCTATGTGACCAATAAGGGCGGATTCTATGCGCGTGTAGCCCGTCTCGAGCTGTTGAACCCCATTGCCCAGTCTATTCAGGACATCAGGCATAACTTCCTCGCGCCTGAGACCCAGCCAACGATTTGGAATCAATTCGCCAGCTGGTGGGTGCCATTGATACCTCTGGGATTGACTGTGCTGTTGCTCTGGCTGGGCATTTCCGTGTTCCGGTCAAACAGCAGGAAATTCGCAGAGGTCATGTAAGGAGGGGAATAGATGGCTAGTGTACAGCATTTGGATGATCGCACGGTGAAGAGGCGCTCCTATAAGGAAGCCCCTGTTGTACTGTCCGTCGACCATGTCAGCAAGGCATTCAAGCTGCCGACCGAGCAGGCGACCGGCCTCAAGCAGGCGTTCATTAACTGGACCAGAGGCATCAAGGGCTACAAGATGCAGCATGTACTCAAGGACATCACCTTCGATGTGCATCAAGGAGAGTTCTTCGGCATCGTCGGCCGTAACGGCGGCGGCAAGTCCACGCTGTTGAAAATCATCTCGCAAATCTACTACCCCAATCAGGGGACAGTGGATGTGCACGGCAAACTGGTTCCGTTCATTGAACTCGGCGTTGGTTTCAATCCAGAGCTTACCGGCCGTGAGAATGTCTATTTGAACGGTTGCCTGCTGGGCTTCACCCGTGAACAGGTGGATGCCATGTACGATGACATCGTAGAATTCGCCGAGCTGGAAGACTTCATGGACCAGAAGCTCAAGAACTATTCTTCCGGCATGCAGGTCAGGCTCGCTTTCTCGGTGGCTATCAAAGCACAGGGAGACATCCTGGTGCTTGACGAGGTCCTTGCTGTAGGCGATGAGGCATTCCAGCGTAAATGCAACGATTTCTTCACTGAAATCAAGAAAGATCCGACAAAGACCGTCATTCTTGTGACCCACGATATGGGGGCGGTGAAGAAGTACTGTACCCGGGCCATGATGATCGAAGACGGGCACGTCGCCGCGATCGGTGATACGGAAAGCGTCGCGGATCAGTATACGCTTGCAAACCTCGAAGCCGAAAAGAAAAAAGAGAACCTCGAAGCCAAGCGTGATCTTGCACACGGCGAATACCCTGAGGGGCTCAACAAACGTTGCCCTGTCTTACGTACTTTCCCCATTTCCAAACCCATGGTCACCAGTGACGATATCTTCCGTTTCGGCGTTGAATACCAGTTTGACGAGCCCGGGGACTTCTATCTCGCCATCTCGATGAACGATATCCGGCGTGGTGGTATCACATACGATACGGGTGCGAAGGTGTTCAAGATGAAACAGCACGGCCACCACACTGTGGAATTCCAAGTGCCGATGAAACTATTCAACAGCGGTGAATTCAGGTTGTTCACCTCGTTGCGTGTTCCCAGCGCCACGAATCCGGATTTCACCGATATGGTTGCGGTGGCGACCGGGAACAATGCCTGTACTGTAGTGGTGCGTAATGAAACCGGTGATCCGTACGCATTGCTGAATCACAAGGCGATGTTGGTTACTCCCGCCGATGGCGAAACGAACGTGGAGATTGTATCTAAGCAGGCGTTGATGCAGACTAAGCCAACGCACCCAAAGAGGTGAATGGCATCGCCTAGTCCGAAGCGCTAGAGGATGAGACTCGAAACACAGCTTGCACACACAATGGGGGTGTCCCACAGAAATACTGTGGGACACCCCCATTGCCAGTTTTGTTCGAGGTCACTCCTGGGCGGGATTATCCTTGAAAATCTTCTCCCACGTTTCAAAACTGGTGAACCGCGGATCAGTATATGCGTCATGTAGACGCTTCCAATTCCGATACAACGCGGAACCCAGACGGATCGCCTCCCTGACATCACGGCGGAACAGGCGATCGTCGCGGCGCATCCAAGTAACGGAGTTACCGTCAGAAGAAGTCACCAATGCGGAATCGACCCCGTTATACGCGTTCCAAGTGGATTCACGGGTCGGAACCGCGACGTCCGGAGTCTGAGCCTTACGTCCATCGCGCGGCAACAACATCGCTTTGCCAAAGGCGATTGCGCAATCGATTGCGCGCTGTCTTGCAGTCATCGGTGCTGTACTCGGCGGGACGAAACGGCGTTTCGGCTCCGGGAACGCGTCGAAATCAGAAACGGATCGCGTATCCGGGAAAGAAGTACGGTACTGTCTGATTTCAGCCATCAGCGTCGGATAGATATCGATGAGATGCTTCGGACCACGCAGCACATCTTTCAATGCCATATGGTGCAACGCGATGCCTGAATAGACAAGATGAAGACCCATATTGATATCCGCTGAAACCACATTGAGCAGCGTGGAACGAGCCGGCCGCGGATAATGCATCAAAGCGAACACCCAACGGTTACGTTGCACAAAATACTCCTCCCACGTGCGGGAAGGATCTTTGTCATGCCACCCCTGATGCCACACCGCGACACCGGGGAGCGACACCGTCGGGTAGCCATGTTCCTTGGCACGGAACGAATAATCGATATCGTCATACTTGATGAACACCGGAATCGCGAGTCCGATTTCGCGAATAACCGATGTAGGAATCAGACACATCCACCAACCGTTGTACCCTGCATCGAAACGCTGATGGCACTCGGGGGAGTCTCGTAACGGGTCCGTGGCGAAATCATGGGAGCCCAAGGCGTTCCTCACAGGCATGCGACGCGCGTCGATATCCTCGCCTTGAGCCCACAACACCGTACGATTATCCAGATGCAGCATGCCGCCGCCCACCAACAGCGGTCGTTTCGCGTAATCCGCGAACTGCACGGCGCGCACAATCGCCTCTGGCTCGCTGATCGCGTCATCGTCCAGCAGCAGCACATACTCGCTGTTGCCAGCCTTGCAAGTCTCATACATGCCACGGGAGAAACCGCCGGATCCGCCGAGGTTACCCTGCCGCAGATACGTGAGCTGGCCGCCCAAGTCCTTGGCAACCGCATCGAAATCCGGCTGATTGCATACCAAATCGGTGCCTTGGTCGGTGCAATAGATGGTGTCGAGGCGCTCGCGGACGGACGCTTCCCCGGCAATCGCCTTGAGCTGGTTCATGCAGTAGGGTGCCCGGTTGAAGGTGGTGATGGCAATCGACAGTGTGGTGCGGTCTTTCGCTCTGCGTTCCTCGACTGGCACCTGCCAACCGGCATCACTGACCGTGAGTGTGGAATCCGGCGCTGCTTGGGCGTCGAACCAGAAGAATCCGCCGTCCATGAGGCCTTTCATATCGAATATGCCAGAAACCGCAGTGGGGGCGTCGGCGTCGATGTCGATGCTGCCTGCAGGGGTGATCAGGCCGCGGCCGTTCGACCGGAAGAGGTTGATCTGTCCCTTGCCTGCCGCTGTGGCTACGAACCGTACGTGGCTCACCGCAGTCCACCGGCGCCAGTAGGAGGCGGGGAAGGCATTGAAATATGTGCACAGGGAGGCGTGGCCGCCCTGATGAACCTGCAACTCGGTGCGGGACAAGCATGTGAAGGAGTTCTCGGGGGCTGATGTGTCTGTGGTACCTTCGCGAAGCAGACGCACCAAGTCACGGCGATTCATACGTGTGGTGTCCACGCGAAGCTGGTTGATGCGAACGTCTTGGGCGCCGGCGTCAATATGCGGACGAGTCCACTCGATGGCGTACAAGGGGAGTGTCAGATCCTCGTCTTTGGTCGGGAACACCACGCGGTTGACGGTTTCCCACGCTGGTGCTTTCTGAGAGTCTACGGTAGTGATGTCGGACTGCGTCATGCCGACCAGTATACAAAGCGTCGCGTATTACCGGTGTCGTATACGAGTGGTTCGCGATGATTGAACGTTCCCTGTGAAATCACTTCATGACTGTCATGAAGTCAGTGTTCTTGAGATACTGTTTGCCGGCGGTGAGATCATATTGGATGAGTTGATAGTCGTGAAGCAGCTCTTTCTGTTGCGCACTCAGATTCTTTTGCAGGATGCGATTGCCCTCAGCGTCCAGATACACCGGTTGATTGGAATCTCCTGCAGAAGCGGGAACGGACATGGCCGGTATCGCCGCATGCATGTCGGTCAGGAACGCGAGATATGGCGAGACTTTGGCGTTGAGATGTTGTGCAGCTTGTGCCATGAAGTAGTTCGAGGATGTATACGCGCTCGCTGCTTCATCGAGCTTTGTAGAGGCCGAAGCGGAGGCGGTGTTTGACCAGATGAAATAGTCGGTTTCATGCAAGTCGATTTGATATTTCTTGTGCGCATTGGCAGCTGAATAGATGCCGGGCAGATGATCGCCATAGAAGATAACGGTTATTGGGCGGTTGATACCGTTAAGTTGATTGAGAAAGTCGGCGGTCGCTTGATCGGTATAATTCACGCCTTTCGCATAAGTTTCTATTGCCATTCTGTCACCCTCGTTGATGTTTGTCGAGGTATCTCCAGCTTCCTTGAATTGATTGTCAGCGTACCAATCGTTGTAGGGCATATGGTTCTGCATGGTAACCAGTTGCAGGAACTGACTGGAGTCTGGGTTGGCACTGACATAATTGAGGACCGCGGTGTAGAATGACGAATCCGATGCCTGTTCGGCTGAGTCAATCGGACTGAGATTTTTCAGCAGCGGTTTCTTATCGACAGCATAGAACTTTGAGAATCCGAATTTCTGATAGTTTGTGTCACGAAAATACATGGTTCTCAAGTATGCATGGAAGGCCAGCGAGCTGGATGTTCCATATGCTCGGTTCCAAATCTGGTTGAATGTTGGAGTCCACGTTTGCTTCGGCACCAATTGCTGGTATGGAACGGTCAACGAAGGATCAAAATTGGACAGGCTCAAGCCGGTCAGCGCTTGGTATTCAATGTTCGCAGTACCTCCACCATATCCAGGAGAGAGCATCAAGCCTGACGTAGTGGTTGATTTGATGGCGCGAATATTCGGCATAGGATCTTCCGCGAAGGAAACTCCAGGAACGCGAGTGGGGTCTGAAAGGACTCTGACAGAATGAGAATCACAGTGCTGTCCGTAAGATTAGAGGTTCGTCCTTTGTTTATTGTTTCCGCTTCATTCTGATATTTATCAGCTAGTTGATACATGCTGGCTTTGCTGTAATCTTCTGGTTTCGTCATCGTCTTCACATGTGCGAGACGCAGAAAATTCACTGCAGGGCCGTTAATCTGTGCGTCTTCGAGCGCCTTCCATAAATGAGGAACATCCGAAAGACTGGCAGAAAAATTGCGGGCCCACGACCCTGCTGTCCCCATGCCCCACGTAAACGACACGCACAGCACCACGCTGAGTATGGCGGTTGCCCACCTGCACACCATGGCGGTGATGTTCTTGACGCTGACGAATTCCGAACGCTTCCACGTGTACGGAATCAGCCCGCGGCGCCGGTCGAGGAACTGCAACACCACGCACACCACAATCAGCCAGATCACCCCGGTTACGGCGGAGTTGATGAGGATCATGTCTTTCTTCGTGGTGAATGACATGATGCTGTCGCCGTTGCCACCTGTGATGAACTGCAGGTCGGCCGGAATGATCGGCTCGTTGCGCAGCTCCACCTTGATTTTGTCGGCGATGGCGAACACGGTCATCAACGTGCCGAAGACCGCGGTCGCCACCCAGAACCGGTTGATGACCAGGATCACCGTGAGATAGAGCACGCCCAGCACAATGAAGTTCAGCCACGCCTGGTAGCTCTGGTGCAGCCAGATCTGGCTGACGAAACTCGTGAGCTGCCCGGCGACGGAATTCAGCGCCTTGGTCTGGTCGTCTACGACCTGCCCCTTTGCGTACGTCGGCTCGGTGTAGACGCTCCATTGCAGTCCGATGACGCTTGCCGCGGTCACCACAATGAACACAATGGTGTAGAACGCGAAGGAGAAGCGCATCCGCTTGTCCCAGATGCGGGTCTTGAAGAACTGCCAGGCGGCAATGAATGCCTTGAATCCGCGGGTCGCGGTCACGCGCTGCCATTGTGTCGCAATCCGGGTTTTGATGGGGGAGAAGACGCGCGACCACCATGAGCGGGCGGGTGTGATTATTGCTGCTGCAGTGGTTCGGAATAGTGTCGCCGCGCGTTTCGAAAGCGCATTCGAAGCATCAGCGTCTTTGGATGAGGGAACTGCCTCGTCCGGCTGTTCGGTGGAAGAATGGTCCACCGCTTCAGTTTGATTGGAAACCTTACGGGGGGTGTTTTCAATAGGGGCATTACCGGTGTTGTCCTGCCGGGCGCAGGTGTCGTCTGGTGCGGATTGCGGCTGGAGCTCCTCGTCGGGTGTCGATTGTCCGAGTTCAGATGATTCCGCCATACGCACTACTCCTGTTGCCGGTCACCATTGCGATACGCAGCATATCGTAGCGGCCCGGGATAGACAATATACGCCTTGGAAAATAAGCGGATAACAGGCGGAAAGAATACTGAACGGCCGCTGCGAAAATCTTCGACGATGGAGACTGTCGCAGCGGCGGATGCTGTTCCGGTCGCGGCGGGCGGGGGATTTACGGGGCGTGCGAAGAGGGGCCGGCACCCCTTCGCTGTCTATTTTGCGGTTGCGATCGTCTTCTTGCGCCCGCGCCGCTTCATGACCCCGGCCGTGGACTGGTCCAGATCGAAGACCGCCGCCTTGTTGGCGTCATCTTTCTCGCCGGGAACCGTATGGTAGGCGACATGGTCCTCGTCGACATCCTCGAACGTGAAGAAACCGGTGACCGCGTCAACGACCGACAGGTCTCGGATGCTGACGGACAGGATGTTCTTCTTGCCAGGCTTGCAGAATTTCACCGCGTTGCGGTCGTGTCCGGTGCATGGCTCGATGGCGACCTGCCTGGTTTCTGGATTGACGTAGATCTTGACGAATTCGGGGTACTCAAGGTATGCGACGGTTGCCTTGTTGAAGCGCACGATGGTCTTGGTGACAGTCATGCTCGGCTTGCCTGCAATCTTGCGGATGGTGACTTCTTTGAATCCTTGTAATGCCATCGATGTTGTGCTCCTTATAGTCGGTATACGGTATTATCGCATTTCAAGCATATATCATATGCATATATCGTGTGAAATCCTATATTTCAATATTGTGCATTTATTAGCACTCTTCTCTGCATGACTTGATACTAATCCGGTCTGGTATCGCGTCATATAATCCACATCTGTGCGATATGCTTGCAGCATAGTGAAAACACGGTGGATATCGGGTGAATGATGCGAGGGCGAGGCCTCGAATTCGGTGCCTAGTGGTAATATCGAAGAGTTTTGCAATAGGAGATTTCCGAAAGGATTGGGGAACCATTGACCATCGCCGATTTGCTCCAGGCTGTCCGTAAACACCTGGTTGCCGCTATCGCCGCATTCATCGTTGTCGTAGGTCTCGTTGCGGCATATACCTTTCTGACCCCGCCGAAGTACACGGCGACGGCCCAGCTCTTCGCCACCTACGCCGCACAGAGTGAGACGCAGACCTCGTCCGACATGAACTCCGGCGCATCCTACCTGTCCACGCAGATCAAGACGTACCCGCAGCTGGTGAAAACTGAGGCCGTGCTCCGACCCGTCATCAAGGAGCTCGGCCTTGACATGACGACCAGCGAGCTTGCCGCGGAAGTCACCGCGACCAACCCCAGCAGCACCTTCATGGTCGATGTCTCGGTCGAGGACGGTGACGCCGCACGCTCGGCGTCCATCGCGAACAGCGTCGCCGAAAGCCTGTCCAAGCAGGTCACATCATCCCTGTACACGGATGAGTCGACGAAATCCCCGATCCAGCTCACCCTTGTCCAGAAGGCATCCACGCCCCAGTCGCCAAGCTCGCCGAAGACCGCGCTGTACATGGTTGCAGGCGTTGTGCTCGGCATCATCTGCGGTATCGGGATCGCCCTCCTGCTTGACATGCTCAACACCAAGGTCGAGGGCGCATCCGATGTGCGTGAGCTGACCCACGCCTCGTCGCTTGGCTCCATTCAACGGTCCAATCTACTTGGGGAATCCCGTCCGGTCGTCATCTCGCAGACCAGCAGCAAGGAAGCCGAGGAATTCCGCCGCATCCGCACCAATATCGCGTTCCTTGCCCCCAACACCAAGGAACACGGTCACCTGCTGGTGATCTCCTCCACTAGGCCGAGCGAAGGCAAGACCACGGTCTCGTCGAATATCGCGGCCGCCATCGCCGAAGCCGGCAAGAGCGTCCTGCTCATCGACGCAGACCTGCGCCACCCATCTGTTGCCAAGAAGCTCGGCATCGAAGGCCAGGTCGGTCTGTCCCACATCCTTTCCGCACAGGCGACCCCGCGCGACGTCGTGCAGAAATACTGGAAGCAGAACCTCCACGTCCTTCCTGCGGGCAAGCGCCCGGCGAATGCCAGTGTGCTGCTCAACTCCGAAATCATGACCGACATGGTCGATCAGGCACTCACCCAATACGACTACGTAATCATTGATACTGCACCGCTGTCCGTCTCCGACGATGCTGTGGTGTTCGGACGCATGGCCGACGGTATCATCCTTGTCGTCGGCCGTGGGGTCGCCGACAAGAAGGAGCTCGAGGAGGAAACCACCTCGCTCAAGGAAGTTGAAGTGCCGATTCTTGGCTTCATCCTCAACTACGCTGACGAAAAGAAGCATTCCGGCAAGAACGGCAACTACTACTATTACTACTATGAGGATTCGCATAGTGAGCATGGCGCCGGACGACACGGCGGCAAGTGAGGCTGTGATCCCATCGGCTGACGCATGAGTAGAGGGGGGCGGCAGGAACCCAAGGTTCCCGTCGCCTCTCGCGCGTATGCGGCAGTCGACGGGGGTACGGGGATTGCCTTACCATGGATACAGACGCCGTACAACACGCTCGCATGATGATGGGTTGAGGATTGACGGATCAGAACGGACAGGAGTGGAACCAATGACAGGACAGGAGCAACAACCCGTGGACAAGAACCTGCTGTTCCCCATCGCCCCGTCATCCGCGGACACCCCTGCGACAACTGGCGGGCCTGCAGAGAAGCCCAGCACGCCCGCGCCCAAGTCCCAGCCTGCGCCCGATGAGCCGTCCGGCATGCATGACGCTGTTGCGGGGGTCTCCCACACGCAGGGAGCGGAAGCCGGTACTGCCACGGCGGGCCAGGAGCGACAGACAACGCCGGAAACGTCCGACGAATCGGGGATCCTGCCCGGGGACATCGTCGACACGAACTGGAATATCCCACTCATCACCTTCCCGACCTGGGGGTCGCTGCTGGAGGGGAACGCAGAACAGGGCGGCCATGTGCAGGATGGGTCGAAGCAATCCGGCGGCAGGCAATCCGCAGGACAGACAGCGGAGCCTACAGTATTCACACCGTTCGAAGCCCCCTCGACAAAACAGCAAACGCCTGACGGCAAAGAACAGTCGCAACGATCCAAGACCGAGCAGTGGCTGACCGCCGCCGCCCAGGATCGTGGTGCACAGGAGACACAGCAAATCAACGCCGTCCAGCCGGACCGCGACATTGCTGCCAAGCCGACAGTCGCATTGGCGGCTTCTCCTGCCGCTCCGGTTTCTTCCGCTGCATCGGAAGAAACCGGAGTTCCGGCCGCGAGCCCTACGCAGCCCGCTGAGCGGACTGAACCAGGTACCCTGCTGGCACCCCCAGCGCCGACCGAACAGGATCTGCGACACGAACGGACTGCCAACGCCGAAACCGAGACCATGACACCGATCTCGTCAGCTGCGGTCGTTGCCGGCACCGCAGCCATCGCCGCGAACGTGGCGGCCCCGGGAGCAGTCAAGACAACCGCCGCCCGCACCCTGCACGCCCCCGATGAGACACCAGCACCCGCCAACGATGCGGTCAAGTCATTGAGCGAGGAATTGCAAGAAGAAGGCGCTGGCGTCTCCCAGCCGGTCCGGTCGGCGCAAACCGGGGACAACGAGAAACAAAACAAGGGCGGGCGTGCACGGAGCCGGGCCATCGTCACGGTCTTCGTCATCATCACCATCGCGGCAGCCGCCGCGGGACTGTACTATCTCACCGGTCTCATCCGCACCAACCGTGACCGCAGCAGCGCCTACGCCAGCTGTACGCAGGCCTACAGCGCCTACAAGGAAGAGTCCGAGACCCTGGCCCAGACGCTGAAGACAACAAAAACCCAGCAAAAGGTCGGGACCGACCAAGTGGCCGACGTCATGACCGTAGAACGGCTCAAAACCGCAGTAGACAAGGCGAAATCCGTCGGCAAGCCCGTGGCCTGCTCCACGTCGATGAGCACCGACGCCATGCGGAAGGCCGCTGAAACCAACAAGACGCTCGCCAGCCAGCTGACCACGGCCAATTCCACCATCAAGGCTGCTGCCAAGGAAGTCAAAGCCAGCGTCGCAACCAAGCAGGACAACGACTATAACACCGCAGTCGATACGCTGAAGACCTCCACCAGCGAGGCGACCACCCTGCTGGCCAACAGCGAAGGTGTCGTCGCTGACGACCAGACGCGCACGACTCTGCAATCCGCCATCGATGCGGCCAATGCCCTGCTGCAGAAAGACAAGCCCGCACTCGCGGACGTCCAGAAAGCACAATCCGACCTGCAAAGCGCCTCCGACGCGGTCAACGAGTCGATGGAAACCTACAAGACCCAACGGGCTGCCGCTGATGCCGCTGCCGCCGCGTCCGCCGCAGAGGCCCAGGCCCGGCAACAGTCGCAACAGCAGCAGTCGCAGCGGCGGTATTCTTCCTCGTCGACATTGGGAACCGGCGGAAGTACGACCCAGAATCCTCAGAACCAGTCGACTGAAGAACCGGACAACAATACGTCGGGAAACACCGCTCCATCGGAGAATCCTACTCCAGACAATCCGCAGTCCGAATCACCAAGCCCAAGCGCTTCCGCTACAGAGTGACATTTGATGCTCATGTTGTGTGCTCGTTCGCACGCAGGATGAGCGCGTACATACCCGTATGTGTGTCTCATCGGCGAGGTGCTGCCGGCGATTCCCGGTCTAGGGTTTGACTAGAGGTTTGGTCTGGAATTTCCGCGGACACGCAATCAACCCGGGAAATACATGGTGTGGCAAGGATACCGGGGAATCGGGCTGCTCCGGCTCGGTTGTGCTGGGAGAAGATCGGCGGTATTCCGCGGTTTCGTGATTACCGGTCTGCGGTATCGCCCCATCCGGATGCCGGCAGTCGCTCCATGCTTGGCGTATGCGCGGTCGATTCGCATCGTGTGGAAAGGATACCGTGCTCCAGAGCGTGCCAAGATCAAGGATCCTGTGCACGAATCCGCGGTATTCTGCGGTTTTCCTAGCGCCGATTAACCCACTGCATCGGCCCGGCCCATGGTTTCCTGTCCATACCGTGCGATTCGGCCCGGGAAACCGCCACCGCGGAGCATCGATCGGTACGTGAGGGAGCGGCACGGGGAAGAACACGCGGCAGATGGGTGTACACGGCAGGGAGAGACAAGCAGCGGCGATGAAGAAGCGAGCATATACGCGTCCGAACACGATATGACATTGCGACATGACCAGCGTGGCACCGTCATGCACTCCATGAGCTGTCCGCCGCCCCGCAGCAAAGGCCAGAAACGGGGAATCGCGGAACGCCGAGCAAAATCCTGCCGCCGGAATAACAGAACCGGCACCCGGGGCATTCCCGGATGCCGGTCTGGAAGATAACCGTGCAGCGGTATCAGTAGCTATGCGCGCTCAGCCAGTGTGCGTACGCACCCTGTACGGAGCCATAGCGCGAATTGCAGTAGCCCCAGAACCACTTGAGCTGTGTCTGATAGTTGGTGGCCCAGTCCGCACCCGCCGACGCCATCTTGCTGCCGGGCAGCGCCTGGGGAAGGCCATATGCGCCGGAGCTGGCGTTGGTGGCGTTCACACGCCAACCGGACTCATGGGTGATGATGTAGACGGTCGCGGTGAAATCGGCCTCGCTGCCGCCGTTGGCGATGAGATAGTCATGCGCCCACTGCTGCATCTCGCCCACCGGGGTGGTGGTGCCGATATCGGTGCTGGCTGCGGCGGAAGAACCCGACGTGGTGGTCTTGGCGGTGCCCGTGCCCACGAGGATGACCTTGTCGACCGGGGCGGTTTTCACATATGAGGCGAATACGTTGGACGATACGACCTTGCCACCGGCGCGCTGCACCAGGCTGGTGGTCTCCATCACGCCTTCCTTGCCCTCGGTCTCGACCTTCTCGGTGCCCTTCGGCAGGTCCGCGGTTTCCTTGCGTACGACGTTGAACGCGATGGCGTCATCGGAGGTTTCCAGGTCGGCGCCGGCGCGTTCGATGGTGATGACCGTGGATTCGCTGACCTTCGTGGTCAGCGAGGGGGAGACCGTGTCGGTCGGCTCAAGCGTGATGTTGCCGGCTTCAAGGACGGACTTCACATCGGTGAAATCCTTGCCCAGCACCACACGGGATTTGCCGTTGATCTTGACGGTGATATACGTGGTGTCGGCGTCGGCGCCTTTGAGGCTGCTGCGCGTGGTGCCGCGGGAGACTTCCTGCGCGTTGGTGTCGGTCGCCGAGTAGGAGGTGACGGTGGACTGGTGGTGTTCGGCGGCATAGTAATTGCGTGATGCGATGCCGGTGCCCGCGAGGATGCCCACTGCGGCGATGACCGCCATGATCCTGACGCGCTGACGTTTCGTCAACGCCTGGAGAGTGGACTTCTTACGGTGGTTAGCCATGTCGCTCCTTGATCGACCTACAGATACCGTGTGACAGATGCGAAAACCGCTACATCCCACGCGCCGACTGCTCAACACTGCCGCCGTCGGGTTGTGCACACATCCTCCATGTTACAGCGATGGGGCGAAACATCAAATCCGGGCATATGGTATCGCCGCTGGAAAAGAAACGAAAACCGTGCGAAAACCCCATGATGCCAAGGCTCCCGGCATCCCTGCCGCCGCTGCGACGCGCCCGGTCGGCAGACGTGCGATTTCTCTGCGCGTGGAATCGCGGATTTCCTCTTTTCAAACTGGTTACGCTGGCAGGCCGTTGTACATGGCCAGTTCGAAAAGAACGGCGATACGCCTGCACGACGTGCCGTGGCTTCCTTGATGCCTTGTGTAATACGGACCGTCGCCGCCCCGTCATGCCCACGCGTATAACAGAGCCCGTGGCGCGACATGCGCCACGGGCTCTAGGGCGGCCAACATCAGTGGGGCCGACGAGGAATGTCAGTTCTCCTCGGGCTGATACGTCTTGGCCTGGCCGATCAGATCCTCCAGATCGGAGGCACGCAGGGCGCCGGCCTGCTTGAAGATGACCTTGCCGCCCTTGACGACCATGAGCGTCGGCACCGCCTGGATTTGCGCGGCCGCGGCAAGCTCCTGGTTCTGGTCGATATCGACCTTCGCGAAGGTGATATCCGGATGCGTGTTGCTCGCGTTCTCATAGACCGGGCCGAACGCCTTGCATGGGCCGCACCAGGTGGCCCAGAAATCGACGAATACGAGGTCGTTGTCGTTGATGGTCTGTTCGAAGGTCTGCGTGGTGACTGCGGTGGTTGCCATAATGGGCTCCTTACTTCTCCGCCCGCGGTGCGGGACGGTGGATACGGTCTTGCGTGGTGTTCCAAGCATTGCACACCACTGCCGGAAGTCTACCCCTGTGCGCCCAGAGCCGAACCGGATATTTCGCCTGGAGACACCGGTCCCGCGGATTCCCGGGGTGGGGCGATAATGGAGGCATGCCAGTGTTGAATGACGAAGTGCCAGACGAAGGCGATTACGACGCCAACCGCCGCAGAGGCGAGTTCGACCACATCACCCCGGAGGATTTCATCCGCGGTTCGGGGCATGGCAACCCTCCCGGCTGGCTTGATTCCGGCGAGATCAATCGCATCCGCCGTGAAACCCCTATGCCATATGTGGTGGTGGTGCCGGTGCGCGTCGACGATCTGGGCCGGGTATCCAGCGTCGGCTCGCTGCTGTGCGTCAGTGAGGACGGGTCGGTCGAGCGCACGCTGATCGCGGGTCGCGTGCTCTACCACGAGTCACTGCGCGAGGCCATCGCCCGCAACATCTCGAAAGATCTCGGCGATATCGCGCTGCCGGTCCTGCCCCAGTCCCTGCAGCCGTTCACCGTGGCGGAATTCTTCCCCACCCCCGGCATCTCGCCGTTCCACGACCCGCGCCAGCATGCGATCGCCCTATGCTACGTGGTGCCCATCCCCGGCGACTGCAAGCCGCAGGACGAGACCCTAGACGTGGAATGGTGCGACGTGCACGGCAGCAAGCTGGAAACATGCATCGACCAGATGGCCAACGGATACGGCGAAATCGTACGCCGCGCCCTCGCATGGGTGGGGGCGTAGCCGTGCCCTCACCCAAGACAGCGGATACCTCTGCCGCCACGGCCACCTCGGAATCCCGGATACCAGGAACGGAGCAACGATGACACAGACGCCGACCAAGGCATATGAGCCCATCACCCTGCACAACACGGTGTACCGCAGCGGCGATGCCATACCGCTGGTACTTGTCCACGCCTTCCCCGTGGACCACCGCATGTGGGACGAGTGCGCAGCCCGGATCGCCGGTATCGCCGACAAGACAGGCCTCGAACGCTTCCCGATCTGGGCCCCCGACATGCCCGGCGCCGGCAACGGCCCGATCCCCGGCATACCGCAGAGCGGCCGCCAGTCGGCAGACGGCGCCTACATCGACGCGCTTGACCTCATGACCGACGCCTACGCCGCACTCGTCAGGAACGCCGGATACGACCGGGCGGTCTGGGCGGGACTGTCGATGGGCGGATACGTGGCCCTGGACATGCAACGCAGGCACCCGCAGATGGTCGCCGGACTCGCCCTATGCGACACGAAGGCGTCCGCCGACGACGACGCGGCCCGGTTGAACCGGCTGCGCATCGCCGACCAATGCGAACACGACCACACCATCGACCCGATCATGCACTTCGCCCTGCCGCAAGACGGCGACTCCACCATCAAACGCTCCGACGCGTTCATCAGCCTCATGACCGGCTGGATCGAGGACCAGAAGCCGCAAGGTGTCGCATGGCGGCAGCGCATGGCCGCAGGAAGGCCGGACCTGAACGACCAACTGGCCGCCGTGACCGCCCCGGCCGCAATCGTCAGCGGCGAATGCGACCCCTCGAGCCCGCCCAGCCAGATGCGCCCGCTCGCCCAGGCGATGACACGCACGCACGTCACATTCACCCAGATACCCGATTGCGGGCATTTCAGCGCGGTCGAGCATCCGCACACCGTCGCCCAGGCCCTCGTGGACCTCATGGCACGCGTACAACACGACGAACGAACCGAGGATGACCACCAGTGAGCATGTTTTCCCCTCTCGCCCTGACCCAGACCCTGCCCTTCCTGCCGCTGGCGCAGGGCGACATCGACTATCAGGTGGAACGCCGCGACGACCCCGACCTGTTCGAATCCGTACTCGGATCCCCGCAGACCACGGTTATGCTGGTCGACGGCGGCAAGATCGCGGTCCCCAAAGGCCAGGGCGCGCTCGCCGAATACGAGAACGTCGCGCTGCGCCTGGCCACGCTGCCCGGCGCCTACGTGCTGCCGGAACTCGCCGCCCACCCGCAGGCCGTCCCGATATTCCTCGGGTCCTACGGCGGCGCCCGCGGCGAACGGGTCGTCGCCATCGACGTGACCAGACTGCCGGCGCCCGCCGGCGCCACAGGCGACGGCATACCTGATTCGGCATTCGAAGGGGCTGATGACGCGTTCGGCGCCACCAGCGGATCGACGGCCACCCGACGGCCCCACACCGCCCCGTCACTGCTGGAACAGGCACGGGAACGGTTCGACTGGGTGGATCTGCGCGGGTTCGCACCGCACGCATCATCACGCGAAGCCGGACAAGCCACCACCGCCGCAACGCTGAGCGTATGGCATATGCGCCAACGCCACTGCCCGACATGTGGTGCCCCCGTCACCGCCGCGATGGGCGGATGGGCCCAACGCTGCACCAACGAGGACGACGGGCACCGCCTGCTGTTCCCCCGCATCGAACCGGCCGTCATCGTATCCGTCGTCGATTCGCAGGACCGGCTCCTGCTCCAGCACAACAACGCCTGGCAGACCACGACCATGTACTCGGTATCCGCAGGCTTCGTCGAAGCCGGGGAGAACCTCGAACACGCCTGCCGCAGGGAAACCCGCGAAGAAACAGGCATCGAACTGGGCGAGGTCAGATACCTGGGGTCGCAGCCATGGCCGTTCCCCGCCTCGCTCATGGTCGCGTTCAAGGCGCGCGCCCTGAGCACGGATATCCGCGTGGACGGCGAGGAAACCGGCGACGCCCGATGGTTCACCCGCGACGAGTACACGCAGGCGCTCGCCTCCGGGCGTGTCACACCTCCCGTGAAGGCAGCCATAGCGCGCTACATGATCGAGGAATGGTACGGTCACGAACTGTGACGACGGCATCGGATGTGATATGCCACACGTATGGGGGAAGAGGGGGGTGAAATGGTCATATGATGCGGCTAAAGTCGTGCTGGAGTAAAAGAGGAAAGGCAAGAACGTGACGAATACTTCTGACGGTTTTATGCCGCGATACGGCGCCGGGAGCCAGGGCATGGCGAACTACGGCCGTATCCCGGCACAGCCTGACGCCCCGGGGGATGTATGGAAAGGCATGGGCGGCATCGAACCCAATGATGATACACTCTCCGGCATGGAAATCCCGCTGTACGCGGTCTCCGACGGCGGTGCGGCGGATGCGGGCGCCGAGATGGACGAGGCGCTGCGCCCGCCGCACCGGCGTGTATGGCTGATCGTGCTGCTGTCCATCCTTGGCGCGATTGTGGTCGCCGCCATCGCGGGATTCTTCACCGCACGCTGGTATTACCAGGACAAGGCGGCACCGGGCGTCACCTTCGCGGGGGCATCCGTGGCCGGGCAGGACCGTACGCAGCTTGCCGGGACCGTCAAGCAGGCGGTCGATGCCACCAAGATCACCGTCACCGATGCGCAGGGCAACACGCTCACCGCCTCGCTCAAGGATCTCGGTGTCACCGTGGACGAGCAGCAGACCGTCTCCGCGCTGCTGTCCGCCAAGAGCGGTAATCCGTTCACCCGCATCAACCCATTCGCCAGGCAGAACGTGAAGCTGTCCGCCACCGTCGACAAGCTTGCGTTGAGCGAATACCTGACCGGCAAGCTGATCACGCCCGACCAGCAGGCCGTCGCCTCCACGGTCTCGTACGACGACGCCTCCTCGAAGTTCGTGGTCACCGCCGGCCGCGGCGGGCAGACACCGGTCGTGGACAACGTGACGACAGCCGTCGACCAGGCGATCGACCAGCCGGGAAGCACCCGCACCGCGACCGTCAGCTACACGCAGACCGACATGCCCATCAGCGAGGCCGCTGCCGCGCAGGCTGCCGACCAGGCGAATGCAGGGCTCGCGCTGAACATCACCATCAGCAACGGTGACGCGACCACCTACAAGGTGCCCGCGGCGACCATCGCCTCGTGGACCACCACGACCGCCGACCCGTCGAAGGGCACCATCACGGTGTCGTACAACAAGCAGGCCATCAGCGACTTCATGTCCGGCGAACTGGGGCAGCATCTCAACCAGACGAAAACCAACCAGGTCGATCTGGTGGATACGTCCGGCAATGTCATCATGACCAAGACCAAGGGCATCAACGGCGTGACGGTCAAGGACACGGCCACCATCGCCGACCAGGTGTACAGCGCGTTGAGCGGCAACCGTTCCGCGACGCTCACGGCAGCCAGCGACATCACGAAATTCGATACCGAACAGCAGAAAGTCACGTGGAAGATCGTGGTCGACCGGTCCAAGCAGACCGCCACCGTATACAACAACGACCAGGTGGTCCAGACCTTCAACGTGTGCACCGGCAAGACCGGCAAGCATGAGACCACGCCCGGCAACTACTTCATCTACCTGAAGTACAAGGTCCAGGACATGCGCGGTTCCAACGACGACGGTTCCCAATACCTGACCCCGGGCGTGAAGTGGGTCAGCTATTTCAACGGCGGGCAGGGCTTCCACACCGCCAGCTGGAACGCGTCCGGCATCGCCTCCGGCGACCCGACCGGGCACGGTTCGCACGGTTGCGTGAACATGAACGAGGCCGACGCGAAATGGATCTACGACAACTGTCCCGAAGGCACACTCGTGCAGGTGGTCGGCGACCAGCCGACAGCCCCGGTGCGTTGAGCTCCGCGTGGGGATGGATTCCCCGCGCGCACCCGACCTTCTGCCGAACCTTCTGCCGACGCTGACGGATGTCCCGCGTCGGCGGAAACAGAGGAAAAGAGCCGGGCTGTCTGCCGGCGAATCCCCGGCGGAAGATGTCCCGGCGGGGAATGCCGCCCGGGTCGGTGCCGCGGTGCCCGTGTGTCCATGTGCCCGTATGTCCGTGCGTCCGTGTGGCTGTTGGCTTCATGCGATACGCTGAAACCATGAGCAACACCGAACAGGAAGATGAGCGCCCGAACCTCGAGGTCCCGGACCATCTGGAATATTCCGACGAGCATGTGTGGGTCGACGCGAGCGTGGAGCCCGCGGCGGTCGGCATCACCGAATACGCGGCCAACCAGTTGGGCGACCTGGTATTCGTCGACCTGCCGGAGGTAGGCACCCGGGTCGAGGCGGGAGACGAGATCGTCGAACTGGAATCATCGAAGGCCGTCGAGCCTCTGGTCAGCCCGGTCGCGGGCACGATCCGGTACGTGAACCATGAGGCCGCCGACGATCCCGGCATCATCAACGGCGACCCGTACGGCGAGGGCTGGATTCTCAAAATCGAGCTCGACGACGACGAGCCGGACCTGCTGTCCGCCGAGGAGTACGCGGCGATCCTACGGCGCCTGTAAGGCGTTGCCGTCATCTTCTGCCGACGCCGAGACACCCGTCAGCGTCGGCAGAAGCAGAAGATTGGCCGGTTCTGCCCGGTATGCGTCGGCGAACGGGGCGCGAATGAGTTTGCCGGACGGTCTGCAAACGGTTGCACGATCGGCCCACGATCGGCCGGGGATGGCCGGGCATATCGGGAATATCCCTGAGCCGTCCCTGAATTCCTCCCGAACATACCCGTGACACAGCGGCGCTGTTCATACCCCGACCGTATGATGGGGGCATGAGCAGCACTACACAATTCCCACACAATAGGAATGATGACGACATGCCGACCGTGCCAATCCCCGCACGCCGCGTCGTCACCACCTTCGATGCTGCCTCAAAACACGAGCGGATCGACACCAAACCCCTGCCCGTAAGGATCTTCCGCCGCGTGGTCACCGGCGTGTTCAGCCTGTGGGCGAAGATCTCGACGGCGATTGTGACCAACCTGCACTGGCGGCAGCAGGTCGAGCCATATGTCGGCTACGGCACCAGCGATTTCTCCCGGCTGATCTGCCGGACGGTGTACGAGCCGCTGCGCCGGCAGCCGGGCACGCTGATGCGCGGATGGCGGGGCATGCTCGCGGTCCCCGCACCCCACGTGAGGGTCAGGCTGTCCATCGACAACGTGCCGGTGGAAACCGTACAGGTCGGCACCAGCGAGGTCTACGACCGTGTCGACCGTGTACGCGAGCGCAGCAGCGAATTCGCCGTCTCCGATTCCGCCGGGTATCTCGACCTGGTCGCGGACCGCCGGCTTGAGCCGGGCGTCCACCACGTCTCCTACCAGGTGGACGGGCGGCATGCGGTCAACGCGAATCTGTTCACCATCGCCCCGCGGACGCGGGTCGGCGTGATCTCGGATGTGGACGACACCGTGATGATTACCCAGGCGCCCACCTTGTGGAAGGCGGCGTATAACCTGCTGCTGCTCAACCCGCAGAAGCGCGCGTCGGTGCCCGGCATGGCCGTGCTGTTCAACCGGATCGCCGATATCTTCCCGGACGCCCCGTTCTTCTACCTGTCCACGTCGCCGTGGAACGTGGAGAGCTCGATCCGCCATTTCATCGACAATTACGGGTTCCCCGCCGGCCCGCTGCTGCTGCGTGACCTGGACCCCAGGCCCAAGACCTTCATCCCGTCGGGCGTGCAGCACAAGCTGGAGTACGCCGAGCAGCTGATGGGCGATTTCCCCGACATGAAGTTCATCCTCATCGGCGATGACGGGCAGAAGGACCCGACCACGTACGCGACCATCGCGAAACGGTATCCGGGGCGTGTCCTGGCGATCGCGATCAGGCAGCTCAGCCCGCGTGAATCCTCCCCGTTCGGCCCGGTGCGCGGTATGACGCAATCCCAGCCCGCCCCGGTGACGGACGTGCCGGTGTTCACGGGGACGACCGGCGCCAATCTCATGAAGACGATGCTGCCGTATCTGCGGCACCTCGCGTGACCGGGAGGGAACGCGCCGTCGGGCGCGGCCCGCGTCATGCCTTACGATGGTGCCTATGACCGACGAACAGCGTGAATCCGGAATATCGCAGGGGATTGTCACCGATGGCGAGCCGCCGTACACCAGGCGGGCATCGCATCGCAGGGCCGTGCACGGCGACGTGTTCGACGACCCGTATGAGTGGATGCGCGACAAGGATTCGCCGCAGCTCGCCGCCTACGTCAAGGCGCAGAACGCGTATTGCGAGCGTCGTATGGCGCCGTTGCAGGGGTTGCGCGAGACCCTGTTCAAGGAGTTCACCTCGCATGTGCAGGAGACGGACATGTCGGTTCCGGTGCGGGTGAACGGCTACTGGTATTTCTCCCGTACCCGTGAGGGCAGCCAGTATGCGGTGTCGTGCAGGATCCCGGTGCGCGGCGAGGATGACTGGGACCCGCCGCAGGTCGACCGTGAGGCGCTGCCCGGGTCCATGCCGGGCGAGCAGGTGTATTTCGATGCGAACCGGGAATCGCAGGGGCATGATTTCTTCCGTGTCGGCGGCATGGATATCAGCCATGACGGGCGTTGGCTGCTGGTCGGCGTGGATACGGCGGGCGACGAGCGGTACGACTACCGGATCCGTGACCTGGAGACCGGCGAGGAGCTTGCCGAGGTGTTCGAGGGGATTTCGAACGCGTGCTTCACGCCTGACGGATCGTGGGTGTTCTATACCGTGCTTGATGACGCGTGGCGGCCGTGCGCGGTGGTCCGGCACCGGGTCGGTACGCCGGTCGCCGACGATGTCGAGGTGTTCCGCGAGCATGACGAGCGGTTCTGGGCCGGGGTCGGCTTGAGTTTCGACGAGCGGCATGTGGTGATCGGCACGGGGTCGAAGACCACGAGCGAGGTGCTCATGCTGCCGGTCGACGACCCGACCGGGCGGTTCGTCCCGTTCATCCCTCGGCGGGAGGGCATCGAATACGATGTGAGTTTCGCCTGTTTCGAAGGTGCCGGCGAGCACGGGGAGGATATCCCGGTGGCGGTGGTGGACCATAACGCCGAAAACCCGAACTTCCAGATCGATGTCATCGACATGCGCACGCACAAGCCGCCCTACCGCCTGGGGGAGGGCGTGTGCGTGGCGGCAGGGTCGCCGTACGGGTGCGAGCAGGGGGACCGGGTGCTGGCGGGCGCGTCGGGCCATCCGGTCGGCACGCCGTACCATGATCCGCGCAATCCCGCGATCTTGCAGGGCGCCCGTGGATTGTCCATTGACGGGATCGCGCTGCACCGGCATTTCGTGGCGTTGTCATACCGTGCCGACAGCCTGCCGCATCTGGCGGTGATGACCAAGGATGAGGCGGCGCGGGATTTCCTGGCGGGCCGCCCGTGGCGTTTCCGCGAACTGGTGCCTCCCGCGCTCGGCGCGTCTGCCGACGGCGGCGAGGGGGGCGAAGCACGGCTGTATTCGATCGGTACGGCCGGCAACCCTTCGTACGACGCCCCGCGCATGCGCTACTCGTTCACCGGGTATACGCGTCCCGGCGAACTGCATGAGGTCGATCCGCGTACCGGCGCCGACACGCTGCTCAAACGCGCGCAGGTGCTGGGTGATTTCGACGCGTCCCGGTATGCGGAGCATCGCATCTGGGTCGAGGCGCGTGACGGGGAAAGCATTCCGGTGTCGCTGGTGTGGCGTCGCGACCGGCTGTCCGCGGCGCCGGGCATGCCGGAGCGGTTCGGCATCCGGGCCGACGGCTCGTCCCCGATGTTCATCCTCGGGTATGGCGCGTATGAGGTCAGTTCGGACCCCGGGTTCTCGGTGGCGCGTCTCAGCCTGCTCGATCGCGGCGTGCTGTATGCGGTCGTACACACCCGCGGCGGTGGGGAGATGGGCCGCGCCTGGTATGAGCAGGGGCGGAGGCTCAACAAGAAGCACACCTTCGAGGATTTCGTCGACGCGACCCGGGCCCTGCAACGCATGGGGCTCGCCTCGCCGGCGCGTACGGTGGCCGAAGGCGGCTCGGCGGGCGGCCTGCTCATGGGCGCGATCGCGAATATGGCTCCGGAATGTTACGCGGGCATCGAGGCGGACGTGCCGTTCGTGGACGCGCTGACCTCGATCCTCGACCCGTCCCTGCCGCTGACCGTCACCGAATGGGACGAGTGGGGCGACCCGCTGCACAACCGCGACGTGTACGAGTACATGAAATCGTATTCACCCTATGAGAACGCGCCGGTGCCCGGGGACGCGAGGGCGCGCGTGTTCCCGAGGATCTTCGTGACCACGTCGATGAACGATACGCGCGTACTGTACGTCGAACCGCTCAAATGGGTGGCGCGGCTCCAAGCCGCCGGCGTGGACGCCATCGAGAAGATCGAGACCGGGGCCGGCCACGGCGGAACCTCGGGCAGGTACCGGCAGTGGCGGGAGATTTCCTACGAGAACGCGTGGTGCCTGGCGACGATGGGTATCACCGAATAGGCGGCATCGCGTACGGCTGCCGTACAGTCGTTCCCGTCGGACAGCCGGTTTCGCCCTGGTGGACAATACGCCGCTGGGACGCGGTATCCGGCCGCAATGCGGACACGCTTTCAGCATGCGGACGCGTGTCCAGTACTCGAAACGCTTGCGTCCTTGACCCGGGTGAACCGACTAGTGTCGCCACCATGAGCACAACCAAGACATATCGGATTGCCGTCATCCCGGGCGATGGCATCGGCAAGGAAGTCACCCCCGTCGCCCAGGCCGCGCTTGAGAAGGCCGCGGACGGCGTGGCGTCGTTCACCTACGAGAACTTCGACCTCGGCGCCGAGCGCTACCTGCGCGACGGCGCCATCCTGCCGGACGAGGACCTCGAACGCATCAAGGGCACGGACGCGATCCTGCTCGGCGCGGTCGGCGACCCGCGCATCAAGGCGGGCATCCTCGAGCGTGGCCTGCTGCTCAAGCTGCGTTTCTCGCTTGACCAGTACATCAACCTGCGTCCGTCCAAGCTGTACCGCGGCGTCACTTCGCCGCTCGCCAACCCGGGCGACATCGACTTCGTCGTCGTGCGCGAAGGAACCGAAGGCCTGTACTGCGGTGCCGGCGGCGCAGTCCGTCGCGGCACGCCGAACGAAGTGGCCACCGAGGTGTCCATCAACACGGCGTTTGGTGTCGAGCGCGTGGTCCGTTACGCCTTCCAGCTCGCCATGAAGCGCAAGAAGCATGTCACGCTCGTGCACAAGAAGAACGTGCTCGTCAACGCGGGCGACATGTGGCAACGGATCGTCGACAAGGTCGGCGAGGAATTCCCGCAGGTCACGCACGACTATCTGCATATCGACGCGACCACGATCTTCCTTGTGTCGAACCCCTCGCGCTTCGACGTGATCCTCACTGACAACCTCTTCGGCGACATTCTCACCGATGAGGCGGGTGCCGTCGCCCGATGTTCGAGCCGATCCATGGGTCGGCACCGGATATCGCGGGCAAGGGGATCGCCAACCCGACGGCCGCCGTGCTGTCAAGCGCGATGCTCCTGCGCCACCTCGGATTCGACGATGCCGCCGCGAAAATCGACCATGCGGTCGAAGCGGATATCGCCGAACTCGGGTCGACCAAGCGCACCACCGAAGAAGTGGGACGCGACATCTTGGCGCGCATCTGATACCTCTCACGCCACAAGCGTGTGAGCGCCGCCCTGCAATCCTGTGCAACGGAAGAAGTCAACAACAGCACGGGGATGCAGGGCGGTTTATTTTCACATCCTAATCATCCCCGTCGCCACGGGGCTGCGGCCGGCGGAACGCTGGTGGCATGGCCGGCACGGGTATGCGATACTGGGGGTATGGAAGAAAACAACCCGCACAATACGCCCGCCCCCGAGCTGCCCAACCGCGATGCGGCGCAGCAGCCGCAGTACACGTCCGCCGCACCGCAGCAGCAGGCGCAGCCGCAATACGGCCAGACCTCGCAAAACGCCCAGCCATCGCAGTATGCGCAGCCACAGTACGCGCAGTATTCCCAGCCCGCATCGCAGGAATACACCTATGGGCAGGGCAATATCCAAAACCAGGACACCTACCAGTACGGCGCCCAGCCAGCAGCACAGACCGGCACGCAGGCCGGCGGATACCAGTACCAGCAGGCCTACGGGCAGCCGTACGAGCAGCCATACGGGCAGGCCTACCAGAACGCGCAAGGCTACCCCTACCCTCCGGCGACCGCCGCGGGATACGGCTACGTCGGCCAGAAATCCAAGATCGCCGCCGGCCTGCTGGGCATCTTCCTCGGCTGCTTCGGCGCACACAACTTCTACCTTGGATACACCGGCAAGGCGGTCGCGCAGCTGCTGCTGACCATCCTCACCCTCGGCTTCGCGTCCGTCATCACCGGCATCTGGGCGCTGATCGAAGCGATCCTCATCCTGAGCTCCTCCACCGGCAGCGACTGGCATCGCGACGCCCAGGGATACGAGCTGCGCGACTGACGGCCACACCGGAACACCAACGATGCGCGGCGAATACAAGACCCCTGGCGGCAAGCTCGTCGGGGTCACCGTCTCATGCGACCCGGCCGGCTTCGTCACCTCGTGCAGCATCGACGGCGACTTCTTCATGGAAGGCGACGAATCAGGCCAGCGTGCCCTGATCACCGCACTCGAGGAGGCCCTGTGCCACGGCGGCGACCTTGCCGCCGTATTCGCCGGGCATCCTGACGTGCGCATGATCGGCGCCGATGCCGACGCTATCACCATCGCATTCCACAGGGCCGTCGGCACCGAAACGGGCCGGCACGACCCGCCGGCATACCGCCATGGCGACCCCGCCGGCATCCGGACGGGCACCGGCACGGACCGCCGCATCCTCGACCAGGTCGAACGCAAGGCCGAACGTCGCCGCCGCGCCCGCTGGCAGGCGCTCAGTCCGGACATCATCCGCGACATCCCCCGCACGCCGCAAGAACAGATGGACCTCGACATCCGTATGGCCGAACGCGTCGCACGCGGCGAACTACGGCCCACGCTGCGTTTCTGGGAATGGGCGGCGCCCGCCGTCGTCATCGGCCGCTTCCAGTCGATCGAGGACGAGGTGAACCTCGAACAGGCCAGACAGGCGGGATTCACCGTCGTCCGCCGATGCACCGGCGGCGGCGCGATGTTCATCGAACCCGGCAACACCATCACCTACTCCTTGTACGCGCCCCGGGACTTCGTCGCCGGCATGGGCATCGAGGAATCCTACCGGCAATGCGACCAATGGGTGATCGACGCGCTGCACGACCTCGGCATCGACGCCGCATTCACCGGCATCAACGACATCTCCTCCAGCGCCGGCAAGATCGCCGGAGCCGCACAACGCCGGTTCCCGCCGGCTGGCGGCGGACCGGGCGCCGTACTCCACCACGTGACCATGGCCTACGATATCGACGCCGACGCCATGGGCCGCATCCTGAACACCTCACGCGAAAAACTCTCCGACAAGGCGGTCAAATCGGCACGCCGCCGCGTCGACCCGCTGCGCTCGCAGACCGGGCTCGACCGCGACGAGCTGATCGGCCGGCTCGCCGCCGCCGCATCAGGCGGGCGCCCCGCCCATCCTGGTCTGCCCGCCGAACCGGCATCCTGAAGGTCCCGGCGCGTGCGAGGATACAATAGGTGCCGAAGACAACCCACGCGAAGGCGGCAAGGAGGAGCCCATGGTCATGCCCAAGCCCAATGCGATGCCGGAGCCTGACAACATCCTGCTGCGCACCGCGCTGTTCAAGCAGGTGTCCCAGCAGCAGGCCGCTCGGTTGCTGCCGTACCTGCAACGCGCGCAATTCGGCAAGGGGGGCGTGATCTTCGCCGAAGGGGACACCGACCATCGCATGTACCTGCTCGAACGCGGCCGGGTCAAACTCACCCGCCGGTCGAGCGACGGCCGCGTCCAGCTGCTCAGCATCCACGCGCCGGGGGAGGTGCTCGGCGAGATCCCGGTATTCGACCCGGAAGGCGGGCCCCGCACGGCCTCCGCGATCGCGATCTGCAGCCCTACCCAGGTGGTGTGGCTCGAGCATGACGCGCTGTTCGCATGGCTCGACCAGTATCCGCGCGTCGCCGTCGACATGCTTCAGGTGCTCGCCGGCCGTATGCGTGCGAACAACGAGCGCATCAGCGACCTCGTGTTCATGGACGTGCCGGGCAGGCTCGCCAAGACGCTCATCAACCTCGCATCCCGGTTCGGCGTGCCGGTCGAGGCGGGGGTGAAGATCCCGCACGACCTGACGCAGGAGGAGCTCGCCCAGCTGGTCGGCTCGTCACGGGAGACCGTCAACAAGGCGCTGACCGAGTTCGCCAACCGCAGGTGGATCGCGCGCGAGGGGCGCAGCATCGTCATCTACCAGCCCGGCGCCCTGATCCGCCGCTCCAAGCGCTGATGCCCAAGCGAGCTGTCAGGATAGTGCTGCGGCCCCATCGTGCTGATCAGCAAGGACAGGGGTCATGCGGTATGTGGGAGAACGGCCGCGCACCGGCTATTGGGCGATAAACTTCCGAGTTGTCGTGGGAGTTTATCGCATGTGCGGCGATTCGTCGGACTTCTCCCGATTATGGTTCCGGGGGCGGTTTTCAAGAACCGCGCAATTCCAACGTTTCTGTTGGGAGATGAGCGGTATCGGCAAGGGATTCCGATAAACTCCCGCACCCGGAGCGGGAGATTACCGCCCGGCAAGCCGATTCGTGCCGAACTCCCGCACGGGGCTGTCACAGGGCCGCCACGGGCCCGCGAAGCCATGTACGTCGTTTACGCCAGACAATCTACGCCAGACAATCCTTCAGCGTATACGGTTCGGCGAAACCGTACGATGCGTCACAAGCCCCGCCTCTGCCGCGGCGTCATCGCGGACTGTCTCGACCCATGCCGCTTTCGTGAGGCTGCGGGCTTGTTTTTGGCTTGTTTTCAGGCTTTTCCACATATGCGGACGTTTGTGCGAATACCGTGGCGGTGTACGTCCGCACCCATGCCAAAGGTACAGGCGACACCATAGAATGGGGCTCATGCCCAAGAAGAACTCCCTGACTGCACGACGTGCGCTCGCCCTCCTGCTCGCGTACCTGACCCTGTGTATCTCCGGGGGCGTCGTCGTGAGCCTCATGGTGATGCCCGCCGTGTTCGGGGCGAACAACATGGCCAAGGCGCTCTCGCCGTCCCTGACCGTCGAGGGCATCGATTTCGATGTGACCAGCCTGCCGCAGAAATCCACGCTGTACGCGTCCGACGGCAAGACGGTGATCGCCTCGTTCTACGCGCAGAACCGCGAGGTCGTGCCGATCAAGAACATCTCCGTCTATATGCAGCGCGCGGTGGTGGCGCGTGAGGACCGCCGGTTCTTCGAACACGCCGGCGTCGACGTCCAGGGCGTGTTGCGCGCGTTCGTCCAGACGTATGTAGCCAAGGGCGACACCCAGGGCGGTTCGTCCCTGACCCAGCAGTATGTCAAGAACGTGCTCATGGTCAAAGCCCGCGAGGACGACGACCCAATCGCCGAATACCATGCCTCCGAGGACACCGTGGCGCGCAAGCTGCGTGAAATGCTCATCGCCGTGCAGATGGAGAAGAAATACTCCAAATACGAGATCCTGCAAGGCTACCTGAACATCGCCCAGTTCGGCTCGGGCAGCCTGTACGGCGTGGAAGCCGCGGCGAAACGCTACTTCAACACGACCGCGGCGAAACTCACGGTGGTGCAGGCCGCCACCATCGCCGCGATCACCAAGAACCCCGAAAAATACGACCCGTCGATCGAGGCGAACCAGAAGACCGCCGAGGAGCAGCGCAACATCGTGCTCGACCTCATGCTCCAGGAGAAGTTCATCACCCAGGCGCAACACGACGAGGCGAAGGCGACGCCGCTCAAGGACACGCTCGACATCCAGTCGGTGCAGCAAGGCTGCCAGGTGGCCGGCGACGCCGCGTTCTTCTGCAGCTACGTGACCAACCAGATCCTCAACTCCAAGGAGTTCGGCAAGACCGCGCAGGCGCGCCAGAAACTGCTCAACGAGGGCGGCCTGGAAATCTACACCACGATGGACGTCAACGCGAACAACGCGGCCATGAAAGCGGCACGCGACACCATCCCCGCGGATGACCCGACCGGCTTCGAGGTGACCATCGCCGCCATCAAGCCCGGCACCGGCGAAGTGCTCGGCTTCGGCATCAACAGGACCTATGACGCGACCGACGCGGCCAAGACCGACCCCACGCGTACCTCGATCAACTACGCGGTCGACCAGAAGGACGGCGGCGGCATCGGCTTCAACGTCGGCTCGACCTGGAAGCCCATCAACATGGTCGCCTGGATGCTGCAAGGCCATTCCATCAACGAATCCCTGCGCACCTACACACGGTATGCGAACAGCTCGTTCAACTGCGCGAAATTCGCAGGGAAGGGCACCTGGTCGCTGCACAACTCCGAAGGCGGCACGACCAGCCCGGAAACCCCGCTGCAGGGCCTGATCAAATCGCATAACACCACCCAGGCGTCCATGGCGCAGGTGATCGGCCTGTGCTCCATCGCCGACGCCGCCAAGACACTGGGCTACCACAACGCGATCCTCGGACAGGAGGACGTCTACTCGGCGAACTCCTTCAACCCCCCGATGATCATCGGCTCGGTCCAGGCGTCCCCGCTGACCATGGCGAACGTGTACGCCACCATCGCCGCGAACGGCGTGGAATGCACGCCGATCGCCATCAAGAAGGTCATCAAGCAGAACGGCAAGAAGATCAAGGTACCGAGCGCCAACTGCCATCAGGCCATCTCGCCGGAAATCGCCCAGACCACGGCGTACGCGCTCAACCAGGGCGTGCTCAAGGGCGAGGCGAAAGCCGCCCAGCTGGACAACAACCGCAAGACCTTCGCCAAGACCGGAACCAACGAACAGACCTACATGCTGACCGCGGGCTTCGCGCCGAATACGGTCGCGGCGTTCGTGGCGGTCGGCAACGCGGAGACCCAAGGCGACTTCTACGGCAAGACCATCAACGGCGTCACCCACAGCACGTGGTACGGCATGTACATCGCGACCCCCGCATGGAAGGAGTTCATGAACACGTACCTGGCCGCCATCAACGCACCCAACGACGACAGTTATGGTACGCCCTCGGGCCAGTACACCAAGTAAGGCGGCTGGGGCATCGGCATGACGGCCATCACCGGGAGGCGGCAATGCGGCGACGCGTGCCGCCTTCTGCCGTAACCGCAGGGTGTCGCCATGCCCGGGCGGCACGCCCCGGCATCCGTCGATGCCTGTTCGTCCGCTGTTCACCGAAACAGGCGCCCTGCCGCGGCCAGACACCGTACAATGCAAAAGGAGACACATGGGACCAAGGGCTGACGGAACACCGCGCAAGGCATGCGCCGGGTTGAATCCGCCACCCCATGGAAAGGAGACGACATGACCAAAGACAGCAAAGACAAGGAACCCGAGGAGCGTACGGACAGCAGGCTGTTCGAACCCTTCACACTGCGCGGCCTGAGGATGCGCAACCGCATCTGGCTGCCGCCGATGGACACGTATTCGGTGTACGCGCAGGACGGCAAGCCGACGCCGTTCCACTACCAGCATTACGTCTCGCGCGCGATCGGCGGGTTCGGCATGGTCATCGTCGAATCCACCGCGGTCAGTCCGGAAGGCCGCATCTCCCCGTGCGATGTCGGCCTGTGGAACGACGACCAGATCCAGGCATGGCGCTGGATCGTCGACGGGGCGAAGGCGACCGGGGCGCACATCGGCGTGCAGCTCAACCATGCCGGCCGCAAGGGCAATACGGGTAGCTTCTCGCTGGGCTATATCCACGAGAACGTGCCGCAGGACAAGGGCGGCTGGCAGACGGTCGCGCCGAGCCCCATCCCGTATGCGAAACTCGATACGCCGCGTGAGCTGGGCCGCGACGACATCCACGGGGTGGTCTCGCAGTTCCGTGACGCGGCGGCCCGGGCTGTCGCAGCCGGATTCGATATGGTTGAAATCCACGCCGCCCATGGCTATCTGCTTTCGGAGTTTTTGGATCCGCTGACCAACACGCGCGAGGACGAATACGGCGGCTCCCTGGAGAACCGTATGCGGATCGTCGTCGAGGTCGTGGACGCGGTCCGCGAAGTGCTGCCGGATTACATGCCGCTGGTCGTGCGCGTGTCCGCCACCGATTGGGCTGCCGGCGGCTGGGACCTGGTGCAGACCGAGGAACTGTCCCGCGTACTCAAGGAACATGGTGTGGACCTCATCGACGTGTCGACCGGCAGCATCATCCCGCATGTGAACGTACCGGTCAAGCCGGGCTGGCAGGTGCCGTTCGCCGCGGCGATCCGCAAGGAGGCGCAGATCCCCGTGAGCGCGGTCGGCCTGATCACCAAACCGAAGCAGGCGGAGAAGATCGTACGCAAAGACAAGGCGGATGTCGTGGAAATCGGCCGGGCGGCGCTGCGCGACCCGTACTGGCCATTGCGTGCGGCATACAAGCTTGGCGTGCCCGCCGACCAGGCACCCTACGCCGACCAGTACCGTCGCGGCGCCTTCCACTGACACCCGTCACGGCCGGCGAACCGGTCCCGGGGCGGGCGGCAGCCTGACACGCATGCCGAGCGCCCCGGGGGCTGTCGTGCTCACCTCTCTGAACCGGGAAACGGGACGGCCTGCACGGCAGACGTCCGCCTATAATCGGAATCATGAGTGTGCTACCATATCCACCCCCGCCGGAACCCGGCTGGTATGACGATGACACCACAGTGATGCCGCAGCAGGCCGCCGCAACTCAAGCCGCCATGGATGTTATGGGCGCCCCGGATGTCACAGCCGCCCCGGAGGCCGCGTCCGCCGAACAGACCGCTGATGCCGCTGATGCCGCGAATACCGCGGATCTCGCGGCGGAACCCCGGACGGCAAGCCAGGACGACGACGATATCGACTGGGAAGGCACCGTACTGTCTTCGGCTTTCACCGCACAGGCCCCGAAGCAGGAATACACGCTCTATAACGAGCAGACCGGCCAGCGCGTCATCGTGGACACGGGCGTGCTGTTGGGACGCAAGCCCTCACAGGACCTGCCCCAGGGCGTCAAGGCGGTCAAGCTGGAAGACCCGACCCGTACCATCTCCCGCAACCACGCGGCCATCAGCTTCGACAAGGACGGCGCGCTGTGGATCGAGGACTACGATTCGCTCAACGGCACGTACATCATCCGCGACGACACCGAAACCAAGGTGGAGCATGAGCGCATGAGGCTCGAAGCCCCATGCACCATCCGCATCGGCGACCAGTTCTTCTCGTTCGAACAGCGCTGACATCCAGACCGGCAAGACGGGAATCCGGCGGTCAGGAACACTGGCAGGAAACACTGAAGGGGGTGCCTCGAAACGCCGAGGCACCCCCTTCAATGTGTATCCGCGGCCTTACTGACGCGAACGGATGGCGGCGTTGATCGCCGAATCATTGAACTGGGCGAGCCACTGGAGCAGTTCCGGGTAGATATTCGGATTGCGGGCGAGCGCAGGGCGAAGCTCGGGCGCCTCGCCGGCGATGTGCGCCATGAGCATCTGGTCGGTCGTGGTCATCGCGAGTTGCGCGGTGTATCCGTTCGGCTGCGCCGCATCGGCGTTCGGGGCTTCAGGTGCCTCCTGCGTGGCCGTGGCCTGCTGGGCGACCTCCTGCTGTCCCTGGGTGTCGTCTGCCGGCTGGGACTGGAAGGAATCGGCTTCCTGCCAGGATTGTACCTGGGCGGCGTACTCGTCTGCCTGCGATGTGGCGGCTTCCGCCGGGGCGGCATCAGTGGCCGTATCAGCGGCGGTATCCGTGGCGGCGAATGCGGCGTGCCCGCTCTGGGGCTCATCCGCCTGGCTCGCACTGGCGGAAGCCGACGCCGGCTGGTCGTCCGCCGACAGTGCGGCAGCGTACTGTTCCGCGGGCTGTTCCGCCGCCGGTTCGGTGGCAGGTCGCTGCCGGATACCGGTCTGCGGGACCGGCCAGCCCATGGCCATGAGCTGCTGGCGGGCACGCTCGTCACCGAACTCGGCGACCCAGCGCTTCAACCCCGGGTACGCCCTGGGATTCGCGACGACATTCGCGCCGAACTCGGGGTTCTCATACGCGATCTTCGCGAGGAATACCGGATCGGCGTTCGGATCCTGCACCGCCGCGACCGCGGCATCGAAGTCAACCATGGTGTGCTCTCCTTATTGTCTTGCCTTCCATTATTTTAGCGACGACACGGCCCGAAGCGTGTGCAACGTGCCATCCAACGCGTCATCGATGTCCTCGTGCTCGCCGATCCTGCCGGCATGCCATCCGGCGTCCGGCGGATTCGCGGCATGCATGTCCACGACCAGGACGGAGATGTTGTCGCTGCCGCCCGCCTGCAACGCGGCGTCGACCAGCGCATCCGCCGCGGCCTGGGGGTCCGCATCCGCCGCGGCCAGTGCGGCGATCCGATCATGGCCGACCTGCGCGTGCAGGCCGTCGGAACAGATGATGAACCGGCCGGATGCGGGCGCGGCATACCAATCGGGGCGGATACCGTCAGGCGACCCGATGCACTGCGTGATGATATTGCGCGGGATACGCCGGCTTGCCTCCTCGGGCGTCATCGTCCCGGCGTCGACGGCGGCCTGGCGCTTCGAATGGTCGCGTGTGATGCACACCAGGGAGTCGGCCAGCCAGGCGCCGCCGCTGCCGGCCTCCATATGGTAGGTGCGTGAATCGCCCACATTGACGACATAGCAGCGCGTGTCCGCACTGCCGCCGTCCGGGCCGAGACGCGTCGGCAGGACCACACCGGTGACCGTGGTACCGGCGATTCCGCCCAGCTCCCCGCCCAACGCGAGGACATCATCCTGGGCCTGCCGCAGCGCGGCGCCGATATCGTCCAGCCCGCGTCGAGGTCGCTCGGCCAGCTGCGCCAGACGCCAGACGGCATCCGCGCTCGCGCGCTCACCGCCCTTGCCGCCGCCCATGCCGTCACATACGGCGTACACGCCGTTGCCGGCATAGAGATTGTCCTGGTTGGTTTTGCGTACCAGGCCGACATTCGTGTCCAGCCCGACCGTGACCGTGAGCAGGCTCATGAGTCCCTTCCTTTCCTGGTGCCGCCCCGGGCATGGAATACACCCGCAAGCGAGAGTCTGGCACGCCACCGGCGCAGCAGGGGCATGGATTTGAGCATGATGCCGCGCTCCTTGAGTACGTCGCGCCAGTACTGTTCCGCCTGGCCGGCGTCGACAGGCCGGCCGGAGAATGAGACATAGTCGGCTTGCCGGCCCAAGGTCCCGAGCACGCCGGAATCGAGCCCCATCTGGGTGGCGATGGCTTGCGCCTGCTCGCTTCTGGTGCCTCGGATATCGAGGCCGCTCTGCAACGCGAGCGCCGTGACGGCCTGCCATCCGGCGGCGACCCGTTGCGAAGCGCTGCCATGCCGGCGCGAACGCGTCAGCGCGACCGCCTTGATGGCCAGCAGCAGCGCCACGACGATGAGCAGCACCCACAGCGGGCTGCCGTAGATGGCGACCGCCCGGATGATGCGCACGGCGCGCTGCCAGGACGCGTTGCGCGGAGGTTCATCGGCCATGCTGCCGCCGATCGACGACTTGCTGGTGGCCTGGTTGTCATCGCGCAGGGGGTCGGTGAGCGGGACCGGGGGCTGGCGTACCAGGGTCTTGGGGTTCGGGGGCGTCAGGTTCTGGTTCTCGTCAGGGACCTTCGTTTCCTTGGGCGTCGGGTAGAACGCCACCCAGCCGTAGCCGTCGAGCCTGATCTCCACCCATGCGGTCACATCGTTGCCGGTGAATTCGGTGACCGTCCGTCCGCCGTGCTTCCTGGTGCGGCTGTCGCTGATATCGCCCTCGTCGTTCTTCGGCACGAAACCCAGCACGACGCGGCTCGGCAGCCCGAGGCTACGGGCCATGAGCGCCATCGCGGAGGCATACTGCTCGCTGTCGCCGACCATGGCGGAGCCGGCGAGCAGCTGGTCGATACGATAGTTGCCGTGGCCGGCGTTCGAGGGGTAGTCGCCGCTCAGGCCGTGCGAGAACCATCCGGTCTCCTTGAGCTTGTCCGCAAGGGCCTGTGCCGCCTCGCCGCCGCCCGCCTGTCCGCCGGCGATGGCGGTGGCGAGCTTGTCCACGCTGTCGGGCACGTCCTCGGCCTTGGGCTGGCTGATCCGGGAGGCGGCCGCTTTGGCGATCTCCTTGTCGGTCGGGGTGTCCGGGATTACGCCGGTTTCCGTATACGACAGGCCTGCGCGCGTGCGGGCGGGGTAGATGGAGGACATGGTGTCGGTGTTGTAGTAGAACGAGTCGGCGTCCGACGCCTTGGAGAAGGTCACGCTGGATGCCGCACCGGCCAGCGGCAGCCAGTAATCGTCCAACCCGTCGTCCACGGTGAAGGCGGCGGTGAACCGCTTGCCTTGCGCGGTATTGCGGATGCTCGTGCCGACACGGCGGTAGCTGGAGGAGTCCGCCGCCATCGCCGTATCGGACAGGTTCCACACGTTGCCGTCGAAACGGTCCATCACGGCGAGCCGCACCGTGGACCCGGCGGGCAGGTCGGTGACCGTCAGCAGCACGTCGTCCTTGTGGTTCTTGATGTAGGAGCGCATGCCGCTCAACGGGCTCGAATACTCGTAGGGGCTCAGCGGCGGCTCGTAATGGTCGCGCAGGATCGTACGATGCTGCCCGACCATGAGGCACCCGCCGACCGCCAGCGAGGCGGCCAGCAGCATGATGATCGCCGTGCTGAGCCACCGGCCCAACTCCAGCAGGTTCCAGCGCGCCCCGATCCACACCACCAGGACGATGGCGGTGACGGTCCCTACGGCGATACGCTGGAAACCGGTCTGGGAGCCGAGCAGCGCGCAGACGGCGAGATCCGCCGCCACGGGGATGACGGCGAGCATGGTCAGCCGCCCGTCGCGCGCCACGGCGACGATGCCGGTCAGCAGCGCCGCCCACAGGCAGATCGTCCACACGGCCAGCAGCGACCCGTCGCCCGTGCCGGTCGGCGGATCGACCGCCAGAAGGTACTTGAATGAGCCGAGCATGCGCGTCCACCCCTGCCTGAGCGTGCGTACCGTGGGGATGACATGCGCGATGGTGGTGTCGTTGAGGATAAGCACGGGCCCGACCACCAGCTGGGCGAGCGCCATGAACAGGATCTGCCACCATAGGCGCAGCGCGGGGATGAGCCCGGCGAACGCGATGAGCGAGCCGATCAGGGTCGCGGGAATCGCGGCTGCCGCCCATAACAGCGCGGAGCCGTACACGTCGATGAGGTTGCTTGCGGCGAGCAGGGTCAGTACGGCGGCGACCAGCAGGCTCGCGGCCTGTGCGGCATGGGGCCGGCGGGCGGATGGCAGGGGCGGTTTGCCGGTGTCCCGTGATATCCAGATCGCCGAATGCGTGGCATCCGCCCACGTGCCGGTTTCGGTCGAGGTCGAGGTGACGGTCGAGGTCACGCCCAACCCCGTAGTACCGGTGAAGTCGGCGTCGGCGGTATTCATGTCGGTGCTCATGCCAGTACCCCCATGATGATCGGCAGGTCGGTGAGGTCTCCCACGGTGGCCAGCGTGAACCCGGCATACCGTGTGATGCCGCGCGGCTGGCCGGGCGCGGTCTGCAACACCACGCAGGTCGCGCTGGCAGGCAGGGCCAGGGTCATGCGCTTGATGACGTCGATGGGCTTGAGACCGCCTACGGTGAAGAAATAGAAGGTCGCGTCAGGCGCGTGGACGAGCGTGCCCTGCGAAAGATTGGGATTGTCGTCGATATCGGGGGTGATGGCGCTGCACCCGTCAAGGAACTCGGTGGCATGCCGTGGCGTGGTGTGCATGATGCCGGCGTGGGCGGTGACCGGCCGGCCCTGCTGCAGGCATTGCACGCCGATGGACGCGTGGACGGACACGGCGAGCTCGAATTCCCCGGCGTCTCGGTAATCGTTGGGGTCGACGCCGATGGTCAGGGCGGTGTCGGTACGCCGGGTGGCCTCATATTGGCGGATCATGAGCGAACCGGTTTTCGCGGAGCTCAGCCAATGCACGTTGCGCACGTCATCGCCGGGCTCGTATTCGCGAAGGCCATAGAAATCGAGGTCGTCATCGACGATCTCGCCGCTCGGCTGCCCCTCCAGGTCGCGGGGGATGCCGGCGTTCAGGGTGTCGAGCATCACGGTGCGCGGGTGGATGAACACGTCGATATGCTCGGCGAGCCGCCGTTCACGCCTGATCAGGCCGAACGGGTCGCCCTTGCGGATGGACAGGGGGCCGACAGGCAGGACACCCCTTGCGACAGCGGTGAATTGCACACTGGTATGGCGTGACTGGCCGGCGGCGAGGATCGGGATGGTGAACCGCTCATGATGCCCGCCGATCGGCAGGTCGCCACGCGCCGAGGCGGTCGGCGTACGGCCGGGATTGTCCACATTCACATCGACATCCACGGTATCCGACACGGCGACCCTCCTGCGGGACACGGCGATTGAGGCCTTGAACGCGGTGTTGCCCAGCGACATCGCGATTGCGCAGACCACCATGGTCGCGAACACCACCACCATGGCGAGCAGCTCATGCCATCCCAGCCGGGCGAACGCCACACCCGAGGCGATGGCGAGAACGATGACGAGCCAACCGAGCGGGGACACGGTCGACGTGACCAGCCGCCCGGCCCGGCGCCCGATGCGGCGTAGGGAGCGTTGGAACGCCCCCGTACGCCGTGTTGTGTGCAATTGCCGCATTCCTTGACCTTTCCGGTTGTGTATGCGTGTGCCCTGCCGGCACGGTTCAGGCGTTGGCGCCCAGGGTCGGGGCGGGAACGTCGTCGAGAATCTGCCCGATCGCCTGCTCGGGGGTCGCCCCCGCGAACGTGGATTCGGCGGTGAGCGTGATGCGGTGCGCGAGCACCACCACGGCGAGGCCTTTCACATCATCCGGCACCACGTACCCGCGGTTGTCGGAGGCCGCCCACACGCGCGCGCAACGGGCGAGCGCCAGCGCGCCTCGCATGGAGGACCCGACCTGGATGCGCTCGTTGTGACGGGTCGCCTCCACCAGACGCACGATGTATTCGAGGATGGCATCGTCAAGATGCACGCGCTCGCTGATGCGACGCATGCGCAGCACGTCGTCGCCGGTGAGTACCGGATGCACGGTGGCGGCACGGTCGGTGACGTTGACCTGCCTGAGGATATCGACGCTCGCCTCGTGGCTCGGGTAGCCGATGGCCGTCTTGATGAGGAAGCGGTCCATCTGCGCTTCGGGCAGCTTGTACGTGCCGAGCTGCTCGATGGGGTTCTGGGTGGCGATGACCATGAACGGCTGCGGTACCGGGTGGGTGACGCCGTCGACGGTGACGTTCTGCTCTTCCATGACCTCGAGCAGCGCCGACTGTGTTTTCGGCGAGGCGCGGTTGATCTCGTCGGCCAGCACGATGGACGCGAAGATCGGGCCTTCACGGTATTCGAACTCGCCGCGCTTCTGGTCGTAGTAGGTGACGCCGACCACGTCGGACGGCAGCAGGTCCGGCGTGAACTGGATGCGCTTGAACGGCATGTCGATCGAGTTGGCCAGGCCTCGGGCCAGCTGGGTTTTTCCTGTTCCGGGGTTGTCTTCGAGCAGGATATGCCCGCCGACCACCAGGGCGGTGGCACACTGGCGGATCGGCGTCTCCTTGCCGACCACCACCTGGGAGACGTTGTCGACGAGCCTGGAGAACATGCCATGGAATTCGGTGATGTCCGCAGGCGGCGCGGACATCAGGCCGGCGGCGGCCGGACGCGGGCGTACGGGCTGTGCGGGTTGCGGCTGTGAGGAGTGCGCTGTAGCCGCGGGCGCTGCCGGGCGCGTGGTGGCGTGCGTGCCCAGCAGCGTGCTTTCCGCATCGTCATCCGGCCCATGCCCGGGCAGTGACGGCTGCCCGCCGAGTGTCGGGATGGCCGGCTGCCGCGGCACGTGCGGCTGCGCTGGTATGCGCGGCTGCTGCGGCATGTGGCCGAGGGAACCCAACTGGGTTGCGTCGCTGTTGTCAGTGCTCATGGGGTGCTCCTTGCTGTCGGGTTGTCATTGCTGCGATGGTACGGGTTCCGCCCCACGCCGTGGGCCCTGCCTGCATGCGCGGGAACAGGGCGTCCTGGCGGCGTGGGAACGGCACGGTGATCGAAGCGGCGTTCGCGCTCTTCTTCGTGGCCGCGCCGGTACCGGTACTTGGGCTCGGGTCGGGCTTCGGCGTGGGCGTGCGATACCGGTCCCTGTCCAGCAGCCGCCCGCCGTCGGCCTCGCAGCTCAACGCCGGGTCGGTGCCTGTCACCTTCACCTTCCACGTGTAGTCGGCCCCCGCCGGCAGCAGGTCCTTGACGTCCAGCGAATGCGTACCGGGCGTCCACGTGACATCGTGCGACTTGCCGTTGGCGCTGAACGTAATCGCGACGGTCCCGGACTGGCCGTACATGGTCACCGCGCCGCCGTCCACATCGATGATGTTCGCGTCCTTCGCGTTCCAGCGCAGGACCGGTACGCTGACCGCCGCCTGCTGTTTGTTCACGTACGGCTGGGCCATGGCGTCGGTGACCGCCTCGCTCGCCGCGCCGTTGAACATCTGCGCGACACTGCCCGCGGTGCATGACTGCCATGGGGCGAGCCGGAAGTCGTACGCGTGCTCTGAGGCCTGCGCCACGTAGGGGACGAAGCCGGCCGCCTGTACGGTGAACCCGTCGGCGTGGCCGCGCCTGACCCATTCGACCTTGCACGTGTCCCCCTTGCCGGTGACCTTGACCGAGGCCGGCGTCTCCACCGTGTAATGCGGCGTGAACGTCACGGTGGCCGGGTCGCTGCGCGTCGCCTTGGTGCCGACGACCGTCGCATGGACGGTATATTGCCTGGTGTTCAGGTCACGTTCCGCAATGTCGAAGGTCTTCGACCCGGAGCATGCGACGGTCAGGTCCAGGTCGCCGGACAGTTCGATGGCCTTGCACCCGGCGTTGCGGGTGTTGCCGACCGATTCGACGGTGACCGTTCCCACGGTGTCATCGTTCGTCAGGGTGATGTGCGGGGCGTCGGGTTTGCCCCAGGGTTTCGCGTCGCCGGACTCCTTGGACGGCTGGCTCCAGTTCACCTTGTTGTGCGCCTGGACGCTCGCCTTGTAGGAGACGCCGTCGATGATGGCGTTGTCGTCGAAGGTGAACGTGGCGCTGGTGCCGGTCGTCTCCTGGGGGGCGGGCGCGTTCGTGCCGCTCAGCGTGACACGGTAGCCGTCGACCGAGGAGAAGTTGCCGCTCGGTGCCTTCCACGTGACGGTGATGGAACGCTCCCCGCCCTCGATGCCCACGTCGGTCGGCGCGTCCGGCAGCTTGTCCGGCGTGCCGTCCACGGCGTTGGATTCCTTGGACCAGCCGACCTCGTTCCTGGCCTGCACCCTGAACGTGTAGGTCTTGCCGTTGCTCAGCCCGTCAATCGTGCATGAGGTAGCAGCCCCGCATGAGCGTTCGCCGGAGCCTGCGCCGCTCCAGGTGACCTTGTATTCGGTGATCGGGCTGCCGTTGGCCGCCCCCGCGGTCCAGCTCAGGTCGATCCTGCCGTCCTGCGGCTTGGTGGACACGGCCGACAGCAGCGGCGCGTCGGGCTTGTCGCTCACGGAGACGTTGATGGTGCCGGTCGTCTCACGTTCCCGCGTCTGGGTGGCGTCACGCACAGTGACGACCACGGTGTTGCTGCTCGCGCCGATATCGGAGGCCGCCGTGATGGAGACCACGCCGCTGGACGGGCAGGACACGGTGAATTTCGCGCTCTTGTCCGCCGTGCAGCCGGTGACGGCCAGTGCAGTGTCCGGGAACGGGTTGTACGCGTCAGACAGGATGTTCACCTGTTCGGTGGAGCCGGCCTTGATCTTCACGCTCTTGCCGGCCACGCGCGCCAGCGGCCTGTTGGATGCGGTGACGCGCACCGTCACGCCGGCGTTCACCGTGCCTTTCGCGTAGGTGATGTTCACCGGCACGCTCACCGTGGTGCCCGGGGCGGTGGTCTTGGCCGCCGACACGGTCAGCTTGCCCGCGGCACCCACCTTGGCCTCGATGCCGCCGGCGCTCGTCCCGCCCGAATACGTGTACTGCTTCTCGTCGTCGTACAGGCCGGAGGACGAATGGGTCAGCGCCGTCAGATCGATGGTGGTGGCGCTTTCCCCGGCTGCTACGTCGATGGTGGGGGAGGAGAACGTCGGGGCGGGCACGTCACGGCCGATCACGGTGATCGGCAGCGTGAGCACCGCGGAATTGACGATTTTCACGGTATCGTCCTTGCCGCGTTTGCCGTCCGTCGCGGTGAAGGTGATGGAGGCCGGGCCCGCGTAATCCTTCGGGGCGGTGAACTGCAACGTCTGGTCGTTGACATACAGGTCGCTGTTCGCGGCCTTGGTGGCGCTCACCGAATCGGCGCCGTCCACATAGGCGGTCTTGCCCGCCCCCACGCGCACATAATCGGCGATGTTGATGGTGATGGTCTCACGCGCGTTGACTTTCAACGCCGGGGCTTTCGGGCGCAACGTCGGCGGGAAGACGCCGTACGCCGGCACTTGGATGAACGCGGTGGACGTGATGCCGTACGTCGTGTTCGTCACGGTGTACGGCACGGCACGCGCCTCATCGGTCAGGTCCACGGTGATGGTCGTGGAACCCTTGCCGCCCTTGACGTGCGCATGGTCGGCGGCGGAAGGGTCCACGCCCACGCTCAGCTCGTCGGCCGTGCCCGAAGGGTTGGCGATCCACTGCGAGACATCCACGTCCACGGACTTCCTGTCGATGGTCGCGGCGGCGGGCACGCGGTAATCGTAGGCGGTCGGCGGGTCGATGGGCGCGTTCGCGTCGACGTTCACCGTCAAGGTCGCGGTATCGGACAGGCCGGCCTTGTTCTTCACGGTGTACACCGCGTAATACGTGCCCGGCTGTCTGGGGGTGGTGAACGAAAGCATGTTGTCGTTCACCGTGATGCCGGCGATGCCCTGCGATTCCACGTGGTCGGCGACGGTCAGGTCCGTGCTGTCGCCGGAGATGTCGTTTTGCGCCACCGGCACGGTGGTCGCCGTATCCGGGCGCAGCGTGACCTCGTCGTCGCGCGCGTAGACGCCGGAATCGGTGCCTGAGGAGAAGACGCCGACACGTACCTGCGCGGTCGCCCGCTGCCCGGTCCAATCCTCCACGGCGTAGGAGAAGGTGTCGGTGCCCGAGGAATCCGCGTACGCCTCGTACACCAGGTACGTGGCGCCCACCTCGGTGATGCGCCCGAGTTTCGGCGCCTTGTTGCCCAGACCGAGCAGCTGCACGTCATCGCCGTCCGGGTCGATGCCGGTGAGGGTGACCGGGATCCGGACCTTCTGCCCGGCCGCGACCTGCGCCTCGACGTCGGATGGTGTCGGGGCCGCCTTGTTGGACGCGTCCTTCTCATGCACGTTGATGGTGATCGTGGCGGACGCCGCGTTGCCGAGGTTGTCTTTCACTGTGTAGGTGATGGGGAAGGAACCGGTCTGCTTGGAGGCCTGATAGCGCACGGTATTGCCGGAGACGAACACCAGGCCCTTGAACGTGTCCTTGTCGACCTCAAGATTGTTCTGCAGCTTCACCGTGGTGCCGTCGGAGTAGGTGACGTGGTCGAGCACATCCACCGACACGATGCCGCCGGTGCGCACCTGCGCGGTGATATTGCCCGCTTTCGGCACGGAGTTCGAACTGGTCAGCGCCGGCGGCTGCAAGGTGATCACGCCGGTCGACGACCCGGCCGCGTTGGCCACGGTGTAGGTGAGCTGCACCGGTTGGGTCGGCACACGCCGGGCGGTGATGTAGACCCGCTTGTTGCTGACGATGCCCGTCTTGATGCCGTTTTGCGAGTCCGCGGCGACGCTGGTCACCGACAGTACGCCGCCGAGCGGGTCGACGTCGTTGGCGAGCGGTTCGACGATCGCGGTATTGTCCGCGCCGAGGAGCGCGACATCGTTCGCGGCGACCGGCTTGGCGGCATCCCCCGTGACGGCCTGCACTTCCACCCGCACCAGGCCGGTGGCCGGGATGGACCCCTGCGTGATGGTGTACGGCACGTAGTAGGTGCCCGGATTGCTTGCGCTGAACGTGATCGACATGTCGGTCGCGTTCATGGTGGCGGACACGCCGGTGGGTGATTCCACCGCGGTCAGCTGCGCGGGCTCGACCGACGTACCGTGGACATACTGGCTGAGCGCGATGGTGGTACGCGTGTCGGGCGTGGTCTGCCTGACCACCGGGTCGATGGTGGCGGCGAGGGTGTTCGCCGGCTTCACGGAGAAGTAGATCATCCCGGTGCCGATCTGCTGGCCGTCGGATACGGTGACCTCGATGCCGGCACGCCCCGATGGCATCGAACCGGCGTTGAAGACGAGCTGGCCGTCGGCGCGCGTGGACACGGTCACCTGGTCGGTGTTCTGCGGGGCAGCCGACACCAGGGTCAGGGGGTCGCCGTCAGGGTCGCGGAAGCTTCCCAACGCGTTGACCGTGGTCGACGCCCCCTGCTCGACATCGACCTCGGGGGGCGTGTCGATCTGCAGCGGTGCACGGTTGGCCCCCGCGGTCAGGTCGAGCGACACGTTGGCGCTCGAGGTCTGCCCGCGCCCATCGGAGATCTCGTAGCTGAAGGTCACGGTCCCGGCCGCGGCGCCCGAGGCGTCAAGCTGAAGATACCGGCCGTCGTAAATCGGGGAGACCGTGATATCGGCGCCGTCCGGCGCGCTGACCGAATCGATGCGCAGCACCGAGCAGTCGGTCTGCTCGTCGTTGCGCAGCACGTCAAGGATCTGCTGTGATCCGGTGCGTGCGCCGAACGCATCATCCTGCGCCTTGATCTGCCCGGACTGCGAGGAGCAGGACTTGCTGAAATGCTGCTGGTTGTTGGCGCTGTCGTTGTTCTGCTCCTGCTGCCTGGACTGCTTGGTGTCCACCTTGTTCCACTGGATCTTGATGACTTTCGTGGATTCCCGCGGGTTCCAGACATTGCCGTTGATGACGTCGTTGAGGACGACCAGACGGTGGTTGGTGCGGAACACCAGCTGCGAGGTGGGGTTGACCGCCTGCAGCGACGTGAACTTCGCGCCGGAGCCGTCCGCATCGCACACCGTGACGTAGTTGTTGGCCCGCTGCGCCCACGCCGCGAACACGCATCCGCCGGTCGACACCGGCTGTGCGGCGTCACCCTTGCCGGAGTTCGGCAAGGGTACGGCCTTCTTGCTGCGCAGGTCGATGATGCTGATGCCGCGCGGCGTCGAGACCGCCACCCAGCCCTGCTGCCTGCCGTCGGTGGACGGGGCTTGCAGCGTCGCCCTGCCCGCCAGCCCGATATCGGCGCTGCCTGACGGCCAGAACACCTTGCCGCCGCCTGCCACCACCGGCGTATCGTCCACCACGGTGAACGATTCCGCGTTTGCCGCGCCCTCGATGACAGCCACCTTGCCGGGCGTGTCCTGCGGGCCGTCCATGCCTAGCACCGTGTGGTCGGACGCGCGATACCCGTACACCGTGCCGTCATGGGCCACCGCGATCGCACCGCCAGCCCCGAGCTTCATCTTCGGGCTGTCGGCGGCGGGGCTCATGGATTTCACGTCCGAGGCCGACCCCACCCACACGTTGCCGGTCCTGGTGTCGAACAGTGCCGCCGTGGAGCCCCCGACAACGGTCTCGATATCGGACGTGATGGTCGTGTTGCCGCTCTCACTGACCGTGGAAGCCGCGATATTGCTGGCTTTCGTGCCTTCGGACAGCACGGTGTCGCCGTCATGCTGGGCGATGTCGAAGCGCGCGGCCTTCGAGGCGACGCCGGCGTCGGCGTCCTTGTTCTTCACATTGAAGCGCGCGGCCTTATGGTCCTTGAGCGAGGTGACCCATACCGTGCCGTCATCAAGCTGCACGTGCGGCTGCGTCACCGAACTGACGATGATCGACCCCGCGACAATCCCCAACAGCAGGACCAGCATGACCACTGGCATGACCCACGTGCGCCCGCCGGCTGCCGCCATCCGGCGTATCGCCCCGAAACGCGGCCGGCGTCCCGGCGTATGCGCCGGCTGCCGCCCCATGGTGCTGCTCTTGCTCATCGGCTGGCCCTTTCCCTCAAACATGTGCTGAAACGCTGGCTTTCCGCTCGTATCTGGCTGTCATGGCTGTCATGGCCTAGTGACGCACGCGATCGCGGGAGTGTCGGACATCTGCCGGTTCTTGCGGACCAGACTCACCTGGATGCAGGTCTGCGCGCCATCCGAGGCGTCGACCTCGACGCTCGTGGACTCCGTGACCGCGCCGGTACCTTGCGCGGCCGCCGAACCGGACGCATCGCCGACCGGTGACCACGCGTACGCGTCACCGTCCTGCGGCGACGGATTCGTCCATGTGAACGTCACCGTATCCCCCGAGGCGGCATACGTGCCGGTCAGATGCTCGACACTGGGGACGCTACCGGAGGTGATCGCCGAATCCGGGCTGTCACCATGCCGCGTGGAAGCGCCGCCGGCCCCCGAACCGCTCACCTGCACCCTGGTGCCGTTGGACGCGGCATCCATATGCGGCGCCACCACGGTGGCAAACACCACCGCAAGCGCCGCGATCGCAGCCGCCGCCGCGAGCGCGACAGCCAGCGGCCTCGTCCACGACGGCCGGGCTTGCGGCTCTACGGCAGGCCTAGATACGGCAGCCGGCTGCCGCAGCAGGTCCGGCGGGAAATCAGGCACGCCTTCGACCGTGGTCCTGGTGGTGTGCCCGTACACCTCGCGCTGCACGCGCTGCATGGCGCGCGCGAATTCCAGCGCGGAATAATACCGGTCCCCGGGCGTCCGGCTCAACGCCTTGCGCAGCACCCGCTCCACCGGCGCGGGAATGCCGGGGCAATCGAACGCCGGCAACGGCTTATCCAGCACAATCGCCTGCAGCCGCTTCGCCCGGTGGGCCCCACGCAGATCGCCCAACAGGTCGGCATACGCGTACTCGTACGGTGACCTGCCCGTCACCAGCGCGAACAGCGTCGCCCCCAGCGAATAGATGTCGGACGATTCATTGCCGCCACCGCTGCGGGCAAGCACCTCCGGCGGCGCCCAGGCGATCGTGAACCCTACGCCAGGGCCTGCGTAGACCGACCCGGCGATGCCGAAATCCGCCAGCAACGGCATATGCTGCGCGTTGATCAGAATATTGCTCGGCTTGATATCACGGTGGACGATGCCCTTGCGGTGCGCGGTGAACAGTGCGCTCGCCAGATCGATGCCGACCGTGAGCATCTGGTCCGCGTCGAGCCGGTCATGGTCGAGAAACGTCTTGAAATTGCCGCCCGGAGCGTATTCGAACACGGTGTAGCCATGGCCGTCGGAGGTCACCCCGCTGTCGAACACGGAAAGGATGTACGGGTGCGCCGAAACCTGGCCCATGAAATTCGCCTCGGTACGGAAACTGGCGGCCGCCCGCGGGTCGAGTGTCCTCTTGCTGATCTTGATGGCCACCTGCCGGGTGGGGGAGTGCTGCTGGTAGAGGTACACGTCGGCTTCGGATCCGGCGCCCAGCCGTGTGATGGGCGTATACCCGGGGATATGGGCTGGGGCATGGGGTTGCATCGCCGGTCCCTCCTTGACTCTCCCTGACTCTATCTACTGTCCTCGCCGATCGGTGCCATGCTCGGCGGTCCCGTCTCGGGCGGTTTCGCGTCGGCGCCGTCGCGACCGTAACGCCGTACGCTCAGGCGTCGACGCCGACCGCCTCGCTGACGTGCTCGAAGCCGTCCTCGCGCAGCAGCTCGGCCAACCCGCGCTTGAGCACGGTGATCTGCTGCGGCCCGCGGTACATGAGCGAGGAGATGAACATGACCAGGCTTGAGCCCGCGCGGATCTTCTCGTACGCCTGCTTGGGCGTGAACACGCCGCCGATGCCCGCGATGGCGAAGCGGTCGCCGTATTCGCGGTAGGCCTGGCGGATCACCGCATTGCTCGCCCGGTACGTCGGTCCGCCGCTCAGTCCGCCCTTCCATGCCGCCGGGATCTCCATGCCGCTGCGGTCTTTCTGCAGGTTCGCGATGCTGACACCTTGCACGTTGTGCTCTGCCAGCACGTCAAGCAGCTCTCGGAATTGCGGCCATGTCTTGTTCAGCGGCATCTTGACGAGCACCGGCTGCGGGCGGTCGATCTTGTCCAGCGCGGTGAACAGCCGGTCGAGGTTTTCCGGCTCGCCGAATGGTTCGCCGACATGCGTGTTCGGGCAGGAGATGTTGACTTCGATCATCGCGGTGCGGCCCGCCGCCCGGCGCATCGAGGTGCAGTAATCCTCGATGCCTTCGTCGATGTCGCCGCACAGGTCGTCGTTCGTGCGGGCGATCGACACCGACACTTGCATGGTCTTCGCCTTGTCCCACGCGCGTTCGGCCCGCGGGATCACGGTCTGGCTGCCGTCGTTGGCGAGTCCGACATGGATCATCATCGAATCGTATTCCGGGAGCCGGTGGAACCACGGCCGCGGGTTGCCGGCGCAGGGGCGGGCGGTGGTCGAGCCGACCGTCTCGAACCCGAACCCGGCGTTGTCGAGGAGCACCGGCATGTCGCAGTTCTTGTCCAGCCCGGCGGACAGGCCGAAGGGATTGCCGAAATGCACGCCCATGACATCGGTTTCGAGGATCGGGTCGGTGTAGTCGAGCATTTCGCGCAGCAGCCACATCAGCGGCGGTATGTTGCGGGTGACCCGGCAGAATTCGATCATCTGGTCGTGGGCCGTGTCGGGCGTGTGGTTGAACACGAAGAACGGTTTGACGATGTGCTTGTAGCCGAATGTGAAGAGGTCGGTGGTCGCCTTGTTGACGGCGTCGTGCAAAGGCTGTTCGGAAACGTAACTCATAGTGCATATTGTGGCACTGTTGTCAGCGTGTTCGCAACAAACGCGGGTACAGTAAGCTCAAGGTCACAAGCCTGGATGGCATGAAAGGGGAAGCATGACGGCACTTGCGCAATCGGCTGCGGCGGTCGCAGGACGCGTGTGCGTGGTGATGCCCACGTACAACGAACGCGAGAACCTGCGCACTACGCTGGACGGCGTGTTCGCGTACAACCCCGATATCGACGTGCTGGTGGTCGACGACGGTTCGCCGGACGGCACCGGTGAGCTCGCCGAGCGCATGGCGGGGGAGAACAGCCGGCTTCATGTGATGCACCGCGAGGGCAAGGGCGGTTTGGGTCCGGCGTATCTGGCGGGTTTCGCCTGGGCGCTGGACCGTGGGTATGACGTGGTGTGCGAGATGGATATGGACGGTTCGCACCGGCCGCAGGATCTGGCGCGGATGCTCAAGGTGATGCGGTTCGACCGCGGCGTTGACCTGGTGATCGGCTCCCGGCGTGTGCCGGGCGGGCGCACGGAGGGGTGGCCGTGGTACCGCGACCTGATTTCCCGGGGCGGATCATGGTATGCACGCACGATGCTGGGGTTGGGCGTACATGACATGACCGCCGGGTTCCGCGCCTACCGGGCGGACCTGCTCAGGCGTATGGATCTGCGGTCCGTGCAGGCGAACGGCTATGTCTTCCAGATCGATATGACCAGGCGCGCCGCTGCGGTCGGCGGCAGGATTCTCGAGGTGCCGATCGTGTTTCCCGAGCGTCGCCGTGGCGTCTCGAAGATGGATTCGGCGATTGTCATCGAAGCGATGCGATGCGTCACCGTGTGGGGCGTTGAGCGGATGCGTGCCGCGCATGGTCGCCGTCCGGCGCGGTGACGGTACGGTATCGGTGCCGTGCCGTGCCGGCATGGTGCAGACATGGTGCCGACACGCCGGGCGTAGCCGTCTGCGTGCGTTCGGTTATGTTCGCATCTCCGCGCAATACGCGGAAAATTAGCGTTTTTGTTCACTTTTCCTGATTGATGGTGCGCTTGACGTTCATGTAAGTCACTTGTGTGCGCAAATATGTGCGATAATGTTCATATGATTTCGTCACAACGTCAGCATCTGATCCTCAGCAGACTACGCACCCGCGGCGCGGTGCGCATCACCGCGCTGTCCAAGGAGCTCGGCGTGTCAGCCATGACCGTCCGCCGGGACATCGCCGAACTCGCCGACAAGGGCCTGCTCAAACGCGTCCACGGCGGCGCGGTCACCACCAGCACCCTGCTGAGCGAACCCCTGTTTTCCGTCAAATCGCAGATGGATATCGGCCTCAAGGACGCCATTGCCCAAGAAGCGGTCAACTACGTGTCCCCGGGCGACGTCATCGCCATCGGCGGCGGCACCACGGCCTACGTGTTCGCCCAGCACCTGCTCGAATCCCAGCAGTCCAGCGGCATCACCATCCTCACCAACTCCATCCCCGTGGCCGAACTCGTCCAGGCGCTCGAATCCAAGGATGTCGAGGTGATCGTCACCGGCGGCGTCATCACCCGCTCCAACTCCCTGGTCGGGCCGATCGCGGACAAGGTCGTCCAGTCCCTGCGCGTGAACACCGTGTTCCTCGGCACGCATTCGGTGTCCATCCCACGCGGCTTCCTCATGCCCAACTCGCTGGAAGCGGCCACCGACATGGCCATGATGGACATCGCCGACCGCACCATCATCCTCACCGACCACACCAAATGGAGCAGCACCTCGCTGTCCCTGTTCGCCAGTTTCGACCAGGTCGACACCGTCATCACCGATGACGGGCTCGACCCCGATTCCGTCGCCAAAACCCGAGATCTGGTCAAGGAGCTCGTCCTCGCCAAGCAAGACGAACCCGATGACGCCGCCCGCCCGCACCACCATGCGCACCCGACGGAAAACAGCGTCGTAGCCGAGCACGTCGGCAGCCATGCCGCAGCCGGGGGAGCGGGATACGCCGCCCCGCTCGACGACGAAGACGATTTCGCCGCGCTTGCCGACGCCTCCCGCAACCGTTCCCCGCGCACCGGCCGTACGGCGGCCATGCGGGCGTCCACCGCAGACTGACCCTCGTCCGACGGCAGACGTCGCCGCCTGCCATCGGCACGGACCGGCATCCCGCCCGCCACGCCGGCCATGACACCATACCGGGCGCATCACCATCAAAGGAGACCCACGATGACCACCCCAGCACCATCCACATGGCAGTACTACCAGCCCGGCGCCTATGCAAACGCCAACATCCGTATCACGCCGACCACCCTCGCCGACGGGCGTGACTTCTTCTATCTTGACGACGACCCCGCATACGTCAGCGGCGAGAAAACCCGCGAATTGCAAGACCCGCGCCATCTCGCCTACCGGTTCGCCCCGCATCTGGACGCCGACGGCAACGAGGTGCCGTATGCCGCGCCGCAGATGCGCCGCGACCCGCTGACCGGCGATTGGATCCCCATGGCCACCGCGCGTATGAACCGGCCGATCACCGCGGGTCCGGGGGCCACCGCGAAGGGCAATCCGCTCGCCGCTCGCAAACCCGGCGACCCGTATCAGGACGGCGAAGTGCCCGACACGGATTACGACGTCGTCGTGTTCGAGAACCGGTTCCCCTCCATGGTGCGCGTGCCCGGCGTGCCCGACACGGTGACATATGTCGACGGCAACCCGCTGTGGCAGCAGAACATGGCCGGCGGCAGGTGCGAGGTCATCTGCTTCGACCCCAACGAACACGGTCTGCCCGCCGACTTGCCGGTGCGCCGGCTGCGAACGGTCGTCGAGGCGTGGGCCTTCCGTACCGCCGAGATCTCGCATATCGAGGGCATCGAGCAGATCTTCCCGTTCGAGAACCACGGCCAGGAGATCGGCGTCTCGCTCGCCCACCCGCACGGCCAGGTCTACTGCTATCCGTTCATCGCGCCCAAACTGGAGACCGAACTGCAGCACACCGAAGCGTATCATGAGCGTACCGGCGGCAACCTGCTGCGCGACCTCATGAACGCCGAAATCGAGGCGGGGGAGCGGGTCGTCATGCGCAACCACAGCTGGGTCGCCTACGTGCCCGCCGCCGCGCGCTGGCCCTTGGAAGTGCATGTCGCCCCGGTGCGCGACGTGCTCACTATCGACGAACTCGACGACCAGGAACGCTGGGATCTGGCGCAGATGTACTCCACGCTGCTCAAACGCGGCAACGCCTTCTTCGACAAGGGCGACGGCAAGGGCATGGATCTGCCGTATATCGCCGCATGGCACCAGGCGCCGATCCATGACGCCCGCCGTGCGAACTACCGGCTCAACCTCCAGTTCTTCTCCTTCCGCCGGGCGGCGAACAAGATCAAGTATCTGGCGGGCTCGGAATCAGGCATGGCGGCATGGGTGTCCGACACGACGCCGGAGCTCATCGCCAAGCGCTTCCACGAGCTCGGGCCCATCGATATCGACGACTGAACGCAACGCACCAGCAAACAACACCGCACAACACCATCCGAAAGGACCAATCATGACAACAGCAATCCAGCAGCATGCAACGAAGGATGCCGCCGGTGACATCCCGTTCATCGACGCGATGGGCGACACCGAAGGCGCACAGGCGGCACGCGACCTGTTCGAACAGGCATACGGCGAGACGCCGGAAGGCGTATGGGCGGCCCCCGGACGGGTCAACCTCATCGGCGAGCACACGGATTACAACGCCGGCCTGTGCCTGCCGATCGCGCTGCCGCACCGCACGTACATCGCGTTGAAACCGCGTGAGGACACACTCGTGCGCGTGGTATCGGACGTGAGCCCCGACAAGGTCGCACAGGCGAATCTGGACGGTCTCGCCGCCGGAGGCGTCGACGGGTGGGCGGCCTACCCGGTCGGTGTCGCATGGGCGTTGCGCGAGGCCGGATTCGGGCAAGTCAAGGGCTTCGACGCGGCCTTCGCCTCATGCGTGCCGCTCGGCTCGGGCCTGAGCTCCTCCGCCGCGATGACCTGCTCGACCGCCCTCGCCCTCGACGACGTGTACAGGCTCGGCTTCGGCTCCAGCGATGCCGGACGCATCACCCTGATCAACGCGGCCATCGCCGCTGAAAACGATATGGCGGGCGCCTCCACCGGCGGGCTCGACCAGAACGCGTCCATGCGATGCACGCCGGGGCACGCGCTGCTCCTGGACTGCCGGCCGGGCCTGAGCGCCCTCGAGAGCGTGTCTCAGCAGACCTTCGACCTCGACCAGTACGGGCTTGAGCTGCTGGTCGTGGACACCCAGGCACCACATCAGCTCAACGACGGGCAGTACGCCCAGCGTCGCGCCACCTGCGAGCAGGCGGCGGCCAGGCTCGGCGTGGACAACCTGCGGGTGATCGCCGACCAGGTCAGTGCCGCCGCCGACCCCGATGCCGCCCTGGCGGACGTGCTCGGCAAGCTTGACGACGAGGTGTCCCGCCGTCGTGTGCGTCACGTGATCACCGAAATCGGCCGTGTCGGGCGGTTCGTCGACGCGTTCGCCGCAGGGGATATCAAGCGTGCCGGCGAACTGTTCAACGCCTCCCACGACTCGCTGCGCGACGACTATGAAGTCACCGTACCGGAACTCGATGTCGCCGTGGACACCGCGCGGGCCAATGGCGCGTACGGCGCCCGCATGACCGGCGGCGGCTTCGGCGGCTCGATCATCGCGTTGGTGGACAAGGGACGCAGCCGCGAAGTCGCGCAGAAGATCGCCGACGCGTTCGCAGCGCATGGATTCCGCCAGCCGCGGGCGCTCGCCGCGGTCGCATCCGCCTCGGCGCATCGCGTCGACTGAGTGTTTGGTCGTGCCGGAACACCGTACAGCCGGCAACGGCCCCAGGTGACCGAATTCGGCCGGAAAATCCACGGTATGGACAGCAACCAAGGCCTGTCGGGGGATCCGGATGCCGCGCGGGTAAGGAGAACGTCGCAATCATGCGGTTTTCCCAGCGGCCTTCCCGCCGGCGGCTCCCAGCGGGCCACGGTTACTTTTCCATACGGTGTACATCGGTGCATGGAATCGCAGCCGCGGAGCGTAATCGGCCGTCGCGGCGGAACGGCCGGGTCTGGGGGATTCCAACAGTGGCGGAATATCAGGCCTCCTGTCCACGCCGCAATTCGGCAGCCGTCCCTGTGCTCTCCATGCCGCGAAGATCGACCCCTGAAATCACACCCGTGGTACCGTCCCCATCGGCATCCGGCATACCCAAACCGCCGGAACGGACACCGACAGGCATGATGACGGGTGCATTCCCTATACTTGTATCCATCTGGATACCATCGCACCGATTTTCCAAGGGAGATCCATGAACAAGGCAATCATCACCGTCGTAGGCCAGGACACCGTCGGCATCATCGCCCGCGTCTGCACATACCTTTCCGGTCACCATGTCAACGTCCTCGACATCTCGCAGACCATCATCGACGGGTTCTTCAACATGATGATGATTGTCGATTACAGCAACGCCGACAACGAATTCGGCACCATGGTCAACGACCTCGACAAGCTCGGCGAGGAGATCGGCGTGCGCATCCGCTGCCAGCGCGAAGAGATCTTCACCAAGATGCATCGCGTCTGAGTCCAGCCATCACGCGGATCGCCGCGCAAGAACGCAACCGAACGAATCGAAAAGGACAGACACGACCATGCTGAATATCATGGAGGTCCACGAGACCAACAAGATGATCGAGCAGGAGAAGCTCGACGTGCGCACCATCACCATGGGCATCAGCCTGCTTGACTGCGCGGCCGACACCGTGGACGAGGTGTGCGACAACATCTACCGCAAGATCACCACCTACGCCAGGGACCTGGTCTCCACCGGCGAAGCCATTGAACGCGATTACGGCATCCCGATCGTCAACAAGCGCATCACCGTCACACCGATCTCGCTGGTCGGCGCGAGCGCCTGCAAGAGCTCCGAGGATTTCGTGCGCATCGCCCACGCGCTTGACAAAGCCGCGAAAACCGTCGGCGTGGATCTCATCGGCGGTTACTCCGCGCTCGTCTCCAAATCCATGACCCCTGCCGAGGAGATGCTCATCCGATCCCTGCCGCAGGCGTTGAGCGAAACCGACATCGTGTGCTCCTCGGTGAACGTCGGCTCCACCAAGACCGGCATCGACATGAACGCGGTCTACCTGCTCGGCCACATCGTCAAGGACGTCGCCTACGCCACCCGCGAGACCGACAGCGATGGCTGCACCAAGCTTGTGGTGTTCTGCAACGCGCCGGACGACAACCCGTTCATGGCAGGCGGCTTCCACGGCGTCACTGAAGGCGACGCGGTCATTAATGTCGGCGTTTCTGGCCCCGGCGTGGTTTCCCGCGCGCTTGACGAGGCCAAGGGCAAGGATTTCGAATTCCTGTGCGAAACCATCAAGCGCACCGCCTTCAAGATCACGCGCGTCGGCCAGCTGGTCGCCCAGGAGGCGTCGCGCCGGCTCGGTATCCCGTTCGGCATCATCGATCTGTCGCTCGCCCCGACCGCCGCTGCCGGCGATTCCGTCGGCGAAGTGCTCGAGAAGTGCGGGCTTGAGCAGGTCGGCGCGCCCGGCACCACGGCGGCGCTCGCCATGCTCAACGACCAAGTCAAGAAGGGCGGCATCATGGCGTCCTCGTACGTTGGCGGCCTGTCCGGCGCGTTCATCCCGGTGTCCGAAGACAAAAACATGATCGACGCGGCGGCGTCCGGCTGCCTGCGCATCGAAAAGCTCGAGGCGATGACCTGCGTATGCTCGGTCGGCCTCGACATGATCGCGATCCCGGGCGATACCACGCCGTCCACCATCTCCGGCCTGATCGCCGACGAGGCGGCCATCGGCATGGTCAACCAGAAGACGACCGCCGTGCGCGTGATCCCGGTCATCGGCAAGGGTGTCGGCGAATCCGCGGAATTCGGCGGGCTCATGGGCTACGCGCCGATCATGCCGGTCAACACCGCCAGCTGCGAGGCCTTCGTGTCGCGCGGCGGCCGAATCCCGGCGCCAATCCACAGCTTCAAGAACTGAGCTGGAACAAGGTTCCATCCAGCGATATCTGGTGTGTCCGCAACGGGCCGTGCCACCGGTTTCAGCCCGGTGCGCGGCCCGTTCGCGATACGGGCTGATGGTGCAAAGCGTGGGTTGTAAGCCGACACGTGTGTCTGGTGGTGGGGTGTGTGGGAGCCGGGAGTTATTGTTCCGGTCTCCGTGCACGTCGTGTGTGCCGTGGCAAGCGCGGCTGAACAGATCTTGATGGAAGGTGGCCGTATCGGTCTGTGTCCTGCGGTGTGCGCATGCCGGGGCATACGAAAGCCGGCATTACGGCTCCCGGGCGGGGCTGGAGGTTTTCTATCTGGTGCGTGATGCGTGCCGGGTCGTGCGCGGCGCGGCATATTCGAGCCGCCCGCATGCTATGAGCCGCTACGGGGCCGCTGGTTTCGGACACGCATTCTGGAAAATACCCAGATATTTCAGACGGGGTGCGATTCGTCGGTCCGCTTTCACCTTCTGCCGACGCTGAGGGGTGCCTGAGCATCGGCAGAAGGTGAAGAGCGTGGGGATTTCGTTGCGCGAACACGGAACAAGTCGTGTCGATATACGGTTCATCTGCGCCAACGGGGGTCGCTGGAAATCCGTTGCGGGAAATCTGTGGTGAACCGGCCTTAGACGAATAATCTCCCGCTTCCTGGCGGGAGATTACTGCGAATATGTCATTCTGCTGTTGTTCTCCCGCGAACCGTTTCTGGGTTGAATTTCAAGAATCGCGGAATTTCAATGTTTCTGATGGGAAATCATCCGTGGAGAGGGCGGATTCTCATAAACTCCCATGGGTTGTGCGGGAACATAGCCACGGATTGCGAAATCCGCGATTTCTCCCGGGAGAACAGTCGGGGATTTCGCAACCCGTTGACTTCTCCCGGGAGAAAGCGACCGGCATGCCGATTCCGGTCCGGACTCCCACCAGTGCCCTGACAGCGGTAGTCTCCTAGTGAAGACGGCACCGCTGCGAAGTGCCGACACGGCGGATGCACTGGGGATCGGGACGATTGATCAAGCTCATGCAATCACGCGCTGGGGTTGTGTTGTTCTGTTGTCGGCTTCGCCGGCTGTTTTTCTGCTTCTGCCCTCGATACAATCGGGCCTCAGCGGCGCTACGAAACGGCCCACTGGGCCATTTCGCTTACGCGCCGGGCTTGTATTATTTTTTGGTGCGCTTCGCGCCGTTTTTTCTGCTTCGGGCCTCGATACAATCGGCCCTCAGCGGCGCTATCAAACACCCCCTGGGGTGTTTGATTTACGCGCCGGGCTTGTTTTGTGATTTTGTCGGCTTTGCCGGCTGTTTTTTCTGCTTCGGGCCTCGATACAATCGGCCCTCAGCGGTGCTACGAAATGGCCCATTGGGCCATTTCGTCTACGCGCCGCCCTTGAATTTGAGTTGGCGCCAGGCTTCGTAGATGGCTATGGACGCGCAGTTGGTCAGGTTCAGGCTTCGCAGGCTCGGGCGCATCGGCAGTCGCACCTGCTCGGCGACATGCGGGCCGAACATGATATCCGTCGGATCGGGAATATTGCCCGGCTCAGGGCCGAACAGCAGAATGTCCGTCGGCCGGTACTCGACCTCCGTGTACAGCTTCGTCGCATGCGCCGTAAACGCGATGATCCTTGAATTCGGCATCGATTCAACCAGATTGTCAAAATCCGGGTGCAGCACCACATGCGCCATGTCATGGTAATCAAGGCCGGCGCGGCGCAACTTCGTATCATGCAGATTGAATCCAAGCGGCTCAACCAGATGCAGGATCGTCCCCGTCACCGCGCACAGACGGATCGCCGACCCCGTATTGCCGGGGATACGCGGCGAGTAGTAGCACAGGTGCGGCGTGCTCGTCTCGGCCTTCGCCGCATCCTCGGCGCTCATCATCGCATCCGTCACATTGATCGGATTGCCGTGCGCGTCGGTGACGAGCTCATCCGGCCCATAATTCGACTTGCGATACCCGTATTCGAACATCGACTCGACCTTCGCCTCCGGATCCGCCGACGAGCCGGCGGCCTGAGACTGCTGCGGATTGGCTTCATGTGTCATACGCTCCAACCTAACCCGCTCAACCGACAGCCACGCCACACGCCAACCACACCCCAGCCGGATGCTAAGATACGGCACACGATGAACACCAACCGACCTGACACCCCGCATACGCCAGACGCACCATCCGGCCGCGCCAAGCCGGCCGCCGCAGACCACACGCCCCAAATCCACCACACGCCCCAAATCCAGCGCACGCTCGCCCTGTGGTGGCACGCGAATGCCCGCGACCTGCCATGGCGGTTCGGCCGTACCACCCCGTGGGGCGTCCTCGTCAGCGAGGTCATGAGCCAGCAGACCCAGATGAGCCGGGTCGTGCCCTACTGGACCGCGTGGATGCGTCACTGGCCGGACCCGGAAGCGCTCGCCGCGGCATCCACCGCGGAGGTCATCACCGCTTGGGGGCGTCTCGGCTATCCGCGTCGTGCCTTGCGCCTCCAGGAGTGCGCCCGCGAGGTCGCCACGATGTATGGCGACCAGCTGCCTCGCAGCTACGACGAGCTGGTCGCGCTGCCCGGAATCGGCGATTACACGGCGAGCGCGGTTCTGAGCTTCGCATTCGGCGAGCGGATCGCCGTCATCGATACGAATATCCGGCGTGTCCTGACGCGGCTGTTTGTCGGCGAGGAATCCTTGGGTGGTTCCACGTCGGCGAAGGACCGGGACCTGGCTTCGCGCGTGCTTCCCGAAGACCGGGCGGCCAGCGTCGTATGGAACGAGGCGGTGATGGAGCTCGGCGCGCTGGTGTGCGCGGCAAAATCGCCGGCTTGCGAGACCTGCCCGGTCGCGTCGGTCTGTGCATTTCTTGCTGCCGGACGCCCGGGGCTGGGGCAGCGTCGTACCCGGCCCCGGCAGCGGTTCGCTGGCACGAATCGGCAGGTGCGTGGCATTGTGCTGGCCGCATTGCGAGCGCTGCCCGGGGACGCCCCGGTGTTGCCGCGCGCACGGGTGGCGGCGCTATGGCCTGACCGGGTGCAGCTTGACGCGTGTGTCGCCTCGCTTGACGAGGACGGGCTCATCGAGATCATCGGTGATGAGGGGATTCGCCTGCCCGCCGGGCGTGCCGCCGATGCCGACACCCCGCAGTCCGATGCGGCGTCCGCGTGACACGTCACCGCCGGCATGATTGCACTGGGCATGATTACACTGGGACGTATGTCATCGAGCAGCCAGCGCACCCCCAGCAAGCCGCGGAATCGTCGCCCCCGTCGCAAGCTGTCCAAACGACAGCGGCAGATCTACCGCAGGCGGCGTATCGTCGCGCTTATCGCTCTGGTGCTGGCACTCGCGCTGACCGTGTTCTGCGTGTACAGTCTCGGGCGCGGCATGATGGCCATCGACGCGGCGGTCAGGCATGACGATCTGATGGCGTTGTCGCGCAAATCCGTGCCGACGCCCATGCGCAAAAGCACGGTGAAGGACTGCACGGCGTCGGATGTCAAGCTGTCGCTCCAGTCGGATTCGCAGTCCGTGGCCGTCGGAGGGGCCATGAAATTCACCGCGACCATCACGTATCTGCAGAAAGGCAAGAGCAGCTGCTTGATCGACGCGGCGGATGATTCACGTGTCCTGACCATCAAGTCGGGCGACGATACGGTGTGGCGCTCCGATGCCTGCGATGTCGATTCGCGCAGGCTGCTGCTCGCGGTGGGTGACACCGATACGCAGACGATCACGTGGAACACGAACCGCATCGGGGGCTCCTGCGCCGAGGATTCGACGCTGCCGAAGGTCGACGCCGGCACGTACACCGCGCAACTGTCCATGAAGGACCACCCGAAGATCGTGAGCAACAAGGTGACGGTCACTGTTGAATAGGCACTGCTGAGTAGACACTGTTGATAGGTGCTGCCGAACAAACGGACGGGCTTTCCGGGTTTGGAGGCGTGTAATCGGGCGGCTTGTGAATCCGACCGATGATGGTTGCGCCGGCATACGCAGCGTGGCGTATGTGCTGTGAGACCGGTCGGGGGAGCGGCCGGTGCGCGATGTGCCGGGTTGTGTATGCGCCGGCACGCGGGATGTGCGGTTTGCGGGTGTGGGGGCGGCCTATGGGGTCTGATCCGCTGGAGGGTGTATGTCGTGGCACCCATGATCCGCAGGTTCAGGGCGTGAATCGGCAGGCCGGACGGTGATAGGCCGGGTTTCGTATGTGCGGGTATGCGCGGATGGCGGTGGTATCTGATGGCGTGTCAGACCGATGCGACTTGTGTGAGGGTCTGCTCACACGGTGGGCGTTTCGGTGGTCATGGAACGGTGATTCGACTGGGTGGAGTGCGGCTGTGTGAGGATTGGTTCACACAATGACAGAATCGGTCGCAGTAGAGCGGCAGTCCGGTTGGGTAGGGGGGCTGTTATGTGAGGATTCGTTCACATGATGACCTGGTAGGCGGTCTTGGGTCGGTGGTTTGGCTGTGCCGGGGGCGGTTGTGTGAGGATTGGCTCGCGCAATGGCGGAACCGGTCGCGATGGAGTGGCAGTCCGGTTGGGTAGGGGGCTGTTGCGTGAGGATTGGCTCGCATGGTGGCGGGTTGGCTGGCTGGTGTTGGCCGGTTTGGTGGCCCCTGTTGGTCATTGTGCGAGGATCGGCTCACACACGATTGGCCTCGACACGACCAGCCCGTCGCCCGGGCGCTCGCCTCGGCCTCGCCCTTGTCTCTGCCTGCCCCCATCCTGTCTCGTCCCCGTCCCGTCTGACTTTTACCAGGCCCGGCCCCGAATCCGCCCTCGCGCCCATCCGCCCGGCCAAGCGTGTCGTAGTTGCGACAGGCGTCATTATCGACTAAAGTATGGAATTTGCGTAAAGTGTGTCATATTGCGGGCACGCTGACAGTGAAGAAGCGCCCGCGAACAGCATATAGTGGCCGTCCGCCAGCGTTTCCGGGGAACCAACGACAAAGCGAGCGATAAGGAACGTCCATTGGCTGCTGAACAAGCTACGACGAACACCACCAAAGTCATCGCACGTGCCGACGAGCATGACATCAAACTGCACAAGGCGTCGGATCGCGTGAATTTCGGCTCCATCCGCGAGCCCATCGATGTACCCTACCTGCTGGGCGTGCAGACCGACAGCTTCGACTGGCTGATCGGCAACGAGCGCTGGCAGAAGCGCGTCGAGGAAGACGAGAAGAACGGCACCAACACCGTGCCGCACGTTTCCGGTCTTGACGAGGTCTTCCAGGAGATCTCCCCGATCGAGAACTTCGCCCAGACCATGAGCCTGACCTTCTCCGACCCGTACTTCGAGGAGCCGCGCCACACGATCCAGGAGTGCAAGGAGAAGGATTACACCTATTCCGCGCCGCTGTACGTGAACGCCGAGTTCGAGAACGGCGACACCGGCGAGATCAAGAGCCAGACGGTCTTCATGGGGGACTTCCCGCTGCAGACCCCGCACGGCACCTTCATCATCGGCGGCACCGAGCGCGTCATCGTCTCGCAGCTCGTGCGCTCCCCGGGCGTGTACTTCGACCGCCAGCAGGACCGCACCTCCGACAAGGAGGTCTTCGGCGCGAAGATCATCCCGAGCCGCGGCGCATGGCTCGAGTTCGAGATCGACAAGCGTGACGTCCTCGGCGTGCGCGTCGACCGCAAGCGCAAGCAGTCCGCGATTGTGTTCCTCATGGCCATCGGCATGACCAAGCAGGAGATCGCCGACTCCTTCAAGGACTACCCGCTCGTGATCGACGCCCTGGCGAAGGAAACCTCGATCAACACGCAGGACGAGGCCCTGGTCGACCTGTACAAGAAGATCCGTCCGGCGGACACCCCGACCCCCGAGGCCGGCAAGAACCTGCTGGATTCCTTCTACTTCAACACCAAGCGCTACGATCTGGCGCGCGTCGGCCGCTACAAGATCAACCGCAAGCTCGGCCTCGAGCGCGACTACAACGACCGCAGCCTGAGCCGCGAGGACATCATCGCCACCATCAAGTACCTGGTGACCCTGCACTCCGGCGCCAAGACCTTCCCGGGCATGCGCGACGGCGAGCCGGTCGACCTGCGCGTGGACGTGGACGATATCGACCACTTCGGCAACCGTCGTATCCGCCAGGTCGGCGAGCTGATCCAGAACCAGCTGCGCACAGGCCTGAGCCGTATGGAGCGTGTCGTGCGCGAGCGCATGACCACGCAGGACGCCGAGGCCATCACCCCGCAGTCGCTGATCAACATCCGCCCGGTCAACGCGACCATCAAGGAGTTCTTCGGCACCTCCCAGCTGTCCCAGTTCATGGACCAGAACAACCCGCTGGCCGGCGTGACCAACAAGCGCCGTCTGTCCGCCCTGGGCCCCGGCGGCCTGTCGCGCGACCGCGCGTCCATGGAAGTGCGAGACGTGCACCCCTCCCACTTCGGCCGTATGTGCCCGATCGAATCCCCTGAAGGCCCGAACATCGGCCTCATCGGCTCGCTGGCGACCTTCGGCCGCATCAACCCGTTCGGCTTCATCGAGACCCCGTACCGCAAGGTCGTCAACGGCCATGTGACCGACGAGGTCGTCTACATGACCGCCGACCGCGAGGCCGAGCACGTGATCGCGCAGGCCAACCAGGAGCTTGACGAGAACGGCAACTTCGTCTCCAAGGAAGCCCTCGTGCGAGACGCGCAGGGCGAGGCGGAGGATGTCCCGGTCGAGATGGTCGACTACATGGATGTCTCCCCGCGCCAGATGGTGTCCGTCGGCGCCTCCCTGATCCCGTTCCTCGAGCACGATGAAGGCCACCGAGCGCTCATGGGTACCAACATGCAGCGTCAGGCCGTCCCGCTGGTCAAGTCCGAGCGCCCGCTCGTGGGCACCGGCTCCGAATGGCGTGCCGCGGTCGATTCAGGCGACGTGATCCTCGCCGAGAAGGACGGAGTGGTCACCTACGTGTCCGCCGATATCATCCGCACGATGAACGACGACGGCACGCAGTCCAGCTACAAGCTCGCCAAGTTCCAGCGTTCCAACCAGACGACCTGCTACAACCAGGTCCCGCTCGTCAAGCACGGCGAGCGCGTGGAGAAGGGCACGGTCCTCGCGGACGGCCCGGCCACCGAGAAGGGCGATCTGGCACTGGGCAAGAACCTGCTCATCGCATTCATGCCGTGGAACGGCTACAACTACGAGGACGCCGTGATCATCTCCCAGCGTCTGGTGCGTGACGACACCCTGTCGTCCATCCACATCGACGAGTTCGAGATTGACGCGCGCGAAACCAAGCTGGGCGCCGAGGAAATCACCCGCGACCTGCCGAACGTCGGCGAGGACGCGGTGGCGAACCTTGACGAGCGCGGCATCATCCGCATCGGCGCCGAGGTCGAGGCCGGCGACATCCTGGTCGGCAAGGTCACCCCGAAGGGCGAGACCGAGCTGACCCCGGAGGAGCGCCTGCTGCGCGCGATCTTCGGCGAGAAGAGCCGCGAGGTGCGCGACACCTCGCTGCGCGTGCCCCACGGCGAGACCGGTACCGTCATCGCGGTCAAGGAGATCACCCGCGAAGACGCCGAGGAGGACGGCGACGAGCTGCCCAACGGCGTCAACCAGATGATCCGCGTGTACATCGCGCAGCACCGCAAGATCACGCAGGGCGACAAGCTCTCCGGCCGCCACGGCAACAAGGGCGTCATCTCCCGGATCCTTCCGGAAGAGGACATGCCGTTCATGGCGGACGGCACGCCGGTCGACATCATGCTCAACCCGCTCGGCGTGCCGAGCCGAATGAATCTGGGCCAGGTGCTCGAGCTCCATCTCGGCTGGATCGCGCACGCGGGCTGGGATATCAGCATCGACCCGGATGTCGAGGCCGCCTGGAAGAAGTACGTGCCGCAGGGCGCTGAGAAGGGCGCGCCGGGCACCCCGGTCGCGACCCCGGTCTTCGACGGTGTCCGTCCTGATACCTTGAAGGGCCTGCTCAAGTGCACGCTGCCGGACAAGGACGGTAACAAGCTCGTGGGCGAGGACGGCAAGGCGCAGCTGTTCGACGGCCGCACCGGCGAGCCGTTCCCCAAGCCGATCTCCGTAGGCTACATGTACATGCTCAAGCTGCACCACCTGGTCGACGACAAGATCCACGCGCGTTCCACCGGCCCGTACTCGATGATCACGCAGCAGCCGCTCGGCGGCAAGGCCCAGTTCGGCGGCCAGCGCTTCGGCGAGATGGAGGTGTGGGCCCTCGAGGCCTACGGCGCCGCCTACACGCTGCACGAGATGATGACCACCAAGTCCGATGACGTCGACGGCCGCGTCCGCGCCTACGGCGCCATCGTGAAGGGCGAGAACCTGCCGCCGGCAGGCATCCCGGAGTCCTTCAAGGTGCTGCTCAAGGAAATGCAGTCGCTCGCCCTGAACGTCGAGGTGCTCAACGCCGACGGCCAGGCGATCGACATGCGCGAGGAGGACGACGACCCCGCTTCCAACTCGAACGACCTCGGCTTCAACATCGGTGCCCGCCCGGACGCCTCCGCCAAGGAGGACCAGGCCGCGGAAGAGCCCGAGTACAAGTGACGACACAGCCGTCCGCGTCCCGCCTATAGCGGGCCGGGGCGCGGACGGCTCCCGCAAACGTGATGGAACCAATTTCAAAGACAGGAATCAAGAGTGCTGGACGTCAACGCATTTGACAAGCTTCGCATTGGCATGGCCACCGCCGACGACATCCGCGGCTGGAGCTATGGCGAGGTCAAGAAGCCTGAAACCATCAACTACCGTACCCTCAAGCCCGAGAAGGACGGTCTGTTCGGCGAGCAGATCTTCGGCCCGACCCGCGACTGGGAGTGCGCGTGCGGCAAGTACAAGCGCGTGCGCTTCAAGGGCATCGTGTGCGAGCGCTGCGGCGTGGAGGTCACCCGCAGCCGCGTGCGCCGCGAACGCATGGGCCACATCGAACTGGCCGCGCCGGTCACCCACATCTGGTATTTCAAGGGTGTTCCGAGCCGTCTGGGCTATCTGCTGGACATCGCCCCGAAGGACCTCGAGAAGGTCATCTACTTCGCGGCCTACATGGTCACCGAGGTCGACGAGGAGCAGCGTCACCAGGATCTGCCTGACCTGCAGGCCGAGTTCGATAACGAGATCGCGAGCCTCGAGCGGCGCCGCGAAAGCGAGATCGACGCACGCGCCAAGAAGGTCGAGGAGGATCTGCACGCCCTCGAAGAGGCCGGCGAAGCCAAGGGCAGCGCCCGCGCCAAGCTGCGCAGCAGCGCCGAGCGCGACCTGGCGGCGATCCGCCAGCGCTACGACGACCAGATCCAGCGTCTGACCGCCGTGTTCGACCGTTTCAAGAGCCTCAAGCCCGGCGATATGGAAGGCGACGTCGACCTGTGGCGTGAGATGAAGGACCGCTACGGCGACTACTTCGACGGCTGCATGGGCGCCGAGGCCATCAAGAAGCGCCTGCAGGACTTCGACCTGAAGGCCGCTGCCGAGGAGCTGCGCGAGGAGATCGACAAGGGCACCGGCCAGCGTAAGGCCCGCGCGCTCAAGCGTTTGAAGGTCGTCAACGCGTTCCTGACCACCGACAACAAGCCGGAGGCCATGGTGCTCGACGTGATCCCGGTCATCCCGCCGGATCTGCGCCCGATGGTCCAGCTGGACGGCGGCCGTTTCGCGACCTCCGACCTCAACGACCTGTATCGTCGCGTCATCAACCGCAACAACCGTCTCAAGCGCCTCATCGAGCTCGGCGCCCCGGAGATCATGCTCAACAACGAGAAGCGCATGCTCCAGGAAGCCGTCGACTCCCTGTTCGACAACGGCCGTCGTGGCCGCCCGGTCACCGGCGCCTCGAACCGCCCGCTCAAGTCCCTGGCCGACATGCTCAAGGGCAAGCAGGGCCGCTTCCGCCAGAACCTGCTCGGCAAACGCGTCGACTACTCCGGCCGTTCCGTGATCGTCGTCGGCCCGAGCCTGCGCATGCACCAGTGCGGCCTGCCCAAGCCGATGGCGCTCGAGCTGTTCAAGCCGTTCGTCATCAAGCGTCTTGTGGACCTCAACTACGCGCAGAACATGAAGAGCGCGAAGCATCTGGTCGACCGCGCCGACCCGGCCGTGTGGGGCGTGCTCGAGGAGGTCATCTCCGAGCATCCGGTGCTCCTCAACCGTGCGCCTACGTTGCACCGTCTGGGCATCCAGGCCTTCGAGCCGATCCTGGTCGAAGGCAAGGCCATCCACCTGCCGCCGCTCGCCTGCGCCGCGTTCAACGCGGACTTCGACGGCGACCAGATGGCCATCCACCTGCCGCTGAGCGCCGAAGCGCAGGCGGAGGCCCGTACGCTCATGATGGCGTCCGACAACATCCTCAAGCCCGCCGACGGCCACACCGTCACCATGCCGAGCCAGGACATGATCCTCGGCCTGTACTATCTGACCACCGTGGTCGAGGGCGCCAAGGGCCAGGGCCGTGTGTTCGGCTCGCTGGACGAGGTCATCATGGCGCTGGACAAGCATGACATCGACATGCAGGCCGAGGTGCTCATCCGCATGCCGAAGGACTTCGTGCTGCCGACCGGCTGGGAGCCGGGCGAGCTCAAGGTCACCGACCCGGAGCCGGGCAGCCCGGATGTCGTCAAGGAGGAGCGCTTCTCCGACGGCACCTACCTGTTCGCCACCTCGTACGGACGCATCCTGTTCAACGGCACCCTGCCGGTGGACTACCCGTTCATCAACGAGCAGGTCCCCAAGGGCCGCCTCGCCAAGATCGTCGACGACATCGCCACCCGTTACTCCACGCAGCAGGTCGCCGCGTCCCTCGACGCGCTCAAGGACCTCGGCTTCACCCGCGCACCGTGGTCGGGCGTCACGATGGCCTTCTCCGACATCGTCGAGCCGCCGGATCGCGAGACGATCATCAAGGATTACGAGGACCAGGCCGCGAAGGTCAACTCCCAGTTCGACCTCGGTCTGTTGACCGACGAGGAGCGCCGCCAGGAGCTCATCAACCTGTGGACCGAGTGCACCGACAAGGTCGCAGGCGCCATGCGCGACAACTTCCACGATGACAACAACGTGAACATCATGGTCCAGTCCGGCGCACGAGGCAACTGGATGCAGATCCGCCAGATCGCCGGTATGCGAGGCCTCGTGGCCAACCCGAAGGGCGAGATCATCCCGCGTCCTGTCAAGTCCAACTACCGTGAGGGCCTGTCCGTGCTCGAGTACTTCATCTCCCAGCACGGCGCGCGCAAGGGCCTGGCCGATACCGCACTGCGTACCGCGGAATCCGGTTACCTGACCCGTCGTCTGGTCGACGTCGCGCAGGAGGTCATCGTGCGCGAGGAAGACTGCGGCACCAAGCGCGGCCTGCCCATGAAGGTCGCCGAGCGTGACGAGAACGGCAATCTCGTGCTCGTCAAGGCGGCCGACGGCGGTCCGTACTCCCGCCTGCTCGCCGAGGACGTGCTCGACCCGAAGACCGGCGAAGTGCTGTACAAGCGCGACGAGGCCATGTCCATGGACGTGCTGCGCGACATGGTTGCCCACGGTGTGGAGGAGGTCAAGGCGCGTTCCGTGCTCACCTGCGAATCCAAGCGCGGCGTGTGCGCGAAGTGCTACGGCTGGTCGCTGGCCACCAACACGCTGGTCGATGTCGGCGAGGCCGTCGGTATCGTCGCCGCCCAGTCCATCGGCGAGCCTGGTACCCAGCTGACGCTGCGTTCCTTCCACTCCGGCGGTGTCGCTTCGGCGTCCGATATCACGCAGGGTCTTCCGCGTGTCACCGAGTTGTTCGAGGCCCGTACCCCGAAGGGCGAGGCGCCGATCACCGAATATGCCGGCACCGTCAAGGTGCAGGACACCGACCGCGGCCGCCAGGTCACGCTGTCCCCGGATGACGACAGCGTCGAACCGATCGTCTACCCGGTGTCTCGCCGCGCCCCGCTCATGGTCAAGGACGGCGACCACGTGGCCGCCGGCACCCAGCTGTGCGAAGGTTCCGTCGATCCGAAGAAGATCCTGCGCATCCTCGGCCCGCGTGCCGCCCAGGTCAACATCGTGGAGGAAGTGCACAACGTGTACCGCTCCCAGGGCGTGGACATCCACGACAAGCACATCGAGGTCATCGTGCACCAGATGCTGCGTCGCGTGACCGTGCTTGACGCCGGCGACACCTCGCTGCTGCCGGGCGAGCTCGTTGACCGCCAGAAGTTCCAGGAGATCAACAAGCAGACCGTCAAGAACGGCGGCAAGCCGGCCACCGGCCGTCCGGAGCTCATGGGTATCACCAAGGCTTCGCTCGCCACCGACTCGTGGCTGTCCGCCGCATCCTTCCAGGAGACCACGCGTGTGCTCACCGAGGCCGCCCTGAATGAGAAGGAAGACGATCTCAAGGGCCTCAAGGAGAACGTGATCATCGGCAAGCTGATCCCGGCCGGTACCGGCCTGGCGCGTTACCGTAACGCGACGGTCGAACCGGACAAGGCGATCCGTGACACCATCTACCCGAACTTCGGGCTGGGTGGCGACACCGACGCCCCGCTCGACTTCGGCGACGAGAACGGCGACATCGACCTTTCCGGCATCGATTTCGGCGACATGAAGCTCGGCGATGACTTCAACCCGGACGACTTCAACCCGGACGACTTCCTGGATGACCAGGGCGGCCAGGAGGATATCGACGGTGAGGTCGACGGCGACGGGCCGGACAACACCGGGGATGACGATACGCAGGCCTGACCCCATTCAGGCTTTCGTTCCGGCTGACTGATGCATTCGGGCCGGGCGGTTGCGGGATTGCGCAGCCGCCCGGCCCGAATGCTGTCTGTGCGGTGTCGGTGGTGTCGGTGGTGTCTGGGGCCGGGACCTTCCACAGTTGCGAAATTGCCCGCCGAATGCAATGGTGCGGAAAGGATACCGTGGGGTGGCGGGGAGCGGTCCGATGGTCTGGGATGCCTGCGGCATGGGGAACGTTGGAATTTCGCGGTTGTGGATTGAGCTCGCCTCAGTCGGATGGCGTTGCTCGGGCACGGGGCGTTCCACGGGTGCCATCACGCCGGTCGATTCGTTTCGTGTGGAAATGATACCGTGGCCGGTGGCGTCTTGGATCGGATGATGGGGGATCGGCACGGATTCAAATCGGCGGGATTGCGCGGTTTTGAATGATCGGGTTCCATCCGTGGCCGTGTGGTAGGCGCTTCGGGACTCCACGGTCGCGATTCGGGATGCAGGAATCAAGAGCGTGGAAAGGATACCAAAGGGTGTTGGTATCGAAAGGCCCGGCTGGGCAGGCTGGAAGGGCGTGCGATGGGCCGGACCATTGGAACCATGCGGCATCGGCGACTGGCCCATCCCGGATGCCGCCAACGCGCGACGGGGCGGTGGCCGCGGCGTGTCGGCCGCATATCATGGGAACCATGGACGGTACATCGAAACAGGACGGCACGGTCTTCGGCAGGGGGACGACCTCGTACAAGGCGTTGGCGCAGTCATTGCTTGACGACACGCTGACGGTTGACGGGCAGGGGCAGCCGACCCGTACGCTCGTGGCGCTGGGGGCGCCGTGCACCGGGAAAACCACCTTCGCACGGGACATGCTGCTCGCGGGCATCCGCCGCTTCGGCGGCACCCGCGTGGCGATGACGGTATCCGGCCGTGTCATGGCGGACCGGCTCGGCAACGATATCATCCGCGAGCTCGGGGCGGTGTCCCAGGCACGCCCGGTGACCACGATGTCCGCACTCGCGTTCAGGGCGATCACGGCTGTGAGGTCGGCAGAAGGCAAGGCGTTGCCGCGGCTCCTGAACGGCGCCGAACAGGACGCGTTGCTGCGTCTGGTGGTCGCCCGGCATATCGAGCATGCCCGCAGCGGCGACGAATGCGACACCTGCGCCCTCCTGCGCGAATACTTCGCCCAAGACCAGTGGGCGGACATGGTCTGCGGCCCGGTGCCCCCGGCGGCGGCGCCCGGCAACGTCCCGACGCCACGCCCGCTGCCGGACACGACATCGCTGGCGATGTTCACCAAAGGCATCAGCGACGCATTCATCATCCAGCTGCGCGATATCATCTCCCGGATCAACGAGCTCGGCCTGCGCTCGCAGGACGAGCGGCCGCTGATCGGGCGTCTGCACTCGATCGCCGGGGCGACAGGGACTTCCGGCGCGGGTATGGAACCGCAGGCGAAACGGCTCGATGTCCAGTGGCGGCTGGCTTTCGCGTTGCGTCGGGAGTATGCGACGGCGGTGGGGGCACACTATCCGGGCCAGTACCGGCTTGACCCGTCCATGCTGCTGGTCGAGGGCACACTCGCGGTGCCGTGCCTGGGCGAGGAGGACCTTCCCGAGCTCATCGTGGTCGATGACGCGCAGGATCTGACGCTTGCCGGACTCGCGTTCCTCGAGCAGGCCGTCACCGCCGGGTCGCGGCTGCTTGTGGTCGCCGATCCCGACGAATCCGTGCAGGCGTTCCGCGGATCCCACCCTGAATACGTGCTCAAGCGGCTTCTGGCATCCGACGGGGCGTTCCATGCCGCTTGCACGGCTCTGGACCGTCCGCGACAGGCGACATACCGTGATTTGGTGATCGCCCGCGTCGGTCTTGATATCGATTCCGACGAGCATTTCGATCTGCCGGTCGCGCAGCGTCCATGGAAAAGCGCGGTACTGCCGGGCAGCTATCCGATCTGCACGGTCAACACACAGGCCGGGGACGGCGATATCGAGGACACCACGCGTGACGGCAGCGTGGACACCCGGTTGTACGCCTCCTCGAACGATGAACTCGAATCGACGGTCACCGCCATCAAGGCCGAGCATCTTGACCATGGCCGCCCGTGGAACGATATCGCCGTCATCGCGCACGACAACGCGACCGTCCGTACGTTCGGTGAACGGTTGCGGCGCGACGGCGTTCCCGTACGGTATTCGTCGGTGACCAGGCCGCTCAAGGACGAGCTGTTCGTCCAAGGCCTGTTCGCCCTGGTCGAACTCGCCCAGATCCGCATGCTCGGGCCCGCGGCGGTTACGGACCCGAGGTTCGCGGGAACAGCCGATATCATGTCCGACGATGGGGATGCCGCCGCTCGCCTCGCCTCATTCGTCCGTTCCCGTGTGCGCATGGCGATGGGTTCCCCGCTGATTGTCGCACGCCGGGGGAGGGAGCAGTTCCCGGCCCGTCTTGAGCCGGTGGAACTGGCCATGCAATCGTTGGTCTCGCTGTCCGCCATCAGCGGGCAACAGCCGGACGGTGCCATCGGCGACGCCCCATCCGACGGGCAAGCCGACGATTCCGCCTTACGGCTGCTGCAACAGCGGTGGGAACGCCTGCACATGGCGCTGTCCCGGGCACAGAGCAGCCAGAGCAGCCAAGACAGCCAGGATAGTCAAGACAGTCGCAACAACCAGGGCGATGCCGCCGCGCAACGGCGGGAGCCGATCGCGCAGTCCGGCGATGAGACGGAACCACAATCGGGAGTACCCGTTCACGGCATTGAAGATCGTGCCGAGGAGGCTCCCACATTGACGCTCGACGCGATGTACCTGCTGCTCGCCTGCCCGCAACCGTTGGACACGGCCGGGCAGATGCACGGTGACACCACCGGTACGGATGCCGATCTCATGCTCGACACGCTCGGCTCGCTGTCCCGCCATGACGCGGATATCCGCGCGTTCGCGGCAATGTGGCGCACGGTCGGGGCAATCGCCTCACGCATCGCCAAGCTTGCCGACACACGACCGGTGTACGTGCTCGGGGCGGCATGGGATGAATGCCGCGTCGCCACCGCCTGGCAGACCGCGGCGCTCATCAACTCGCAGGAGGGCCGTGCCGCCAACGACCGGCTGGATGCGGCGATGCGCCTGTTCGACTATGCCTCCGGTACCGGGGCCGGCCAGGATATCACCGCGTTCTTCCGCGCTGTGCGCTCGATGCGCATCGAAGCGGATTCACTGGCGAAGGTCGCACCCATCGACCAGGCGGTCACTCTGACCACGCCGGCCGGCTCCGGCGGAAGGCATTGGCCGTTGGTCTGGATCGTCGCCGTGCAGCAGGACGTGTGGCCGAACCTGGTGCCACGCAACACGATGTTCGGTGGCGAGGACCTCGCCGACCTCATCCTGCACGGTACCATCCCCTCGCTCGATCACGCGCCGCATCGCGATGCGCGGCTCACCACCGTCCTGCACAGCGAGCAGCGCGGCCTGCTGGTCGCCCTGACCCGGGCGGGCGAACGCGTGACCGTCACCGCGGCCGCGTCGGACGATCTTATCCCATCGGACTTCCTTGTACGCTACCTGCCCGAACGCTTCGATGCGCACCAGGCCGCCGGCCCGGTCGGTCCTGGCGTGTCCCCGTCGCCGGAACATGCCGCAGACGGCCAGGTCGCGCCGGATATCGCCGGCATGTGTACCGACGTGCGCGGGCTGGTCGCGGCGGCACGCATCACGCTCGCCCGCAATACCGGTGACAGCGAGCGCGAGCGGCAGGCCCGCGAGGACGCGTATCTGGCCTTGGAACAGCTTGATGACGCCGGCGTCTCATCCGCCGACCCGCGCAACTGGTCCTTCCTGACCGTGGCCCCGACCATGCCGGGGCCGGCCGGGGACCATGCCGCGGCATCGTCGGCGCAATCGGACGGCGACCGCGACAACGGCGCAGCACCGTCCGCAGGGGATGAGGTCAGGCTGTCACCGTCCTCGGTGGACGGTTTGTGGGCGTGCCCGGTGTGCTGGATGATGGACCACCAGTTCGCAGGGCCCCGCCCCGGCGGCGTGCAGGCGAGCATCGGCACCATCGTCCACCAGATCGCCCAGGAAGCCAGCCAGGAGGGGCTCGACAGGCCCGACTACCATGCCGACACGCCGGCTGATGAACGTATCGCCGCCATCAGGGGGCGCATGATGGCCCGCTACCGTCAGTTGCGTGTCGACCCGGCGACCGTCAACAATCCCGCCGACCGGTACACCCTGCTGTACAAGGACGCGCAGGTCGATACCATGCTGGGCAATATTGCCTCGTATTTCGTGCAATCCAATAGCGCGGACTACCTTCAAGGCAACAGCGACAACATCAAGGTCGGCGTCCTGGATTCGGCGGAATGCGAGAAGGAATTCGACGCGCGGTTCACGCTCGATGACATCGCGGCCGCATACAACCGGATGCCGTCCGTCCAGGTGTCGATGACGTCCGAGGCGATCGGCGCCATCATGGGGGCCATGGTCGGCGGATGGCCCGAAGGCATGGACGACGATCTGGCGATCCGTCTGACCGGGCGCATCGACCGCGAGGAGCATCGGCATACCGATGACGGCGACCAGGTCAGGCTCGTGGACTATAAGACCGGCAAAAAGCCCGATGTGAAAGGGGTGTTCAACGATTTGCAGCTGGTGTGCTATCAGCTCGGGCTCGCCTTCCCGGTCGGTGGCGGCGGACTGGGACAGGCCGGCAGGCCGCCGGTCGCGCAAAGCGTCCTGTTCCATGTCAACGAGTCGCCGGCCCCGGCGACAAGCTACGCGCCGGAAAGCCTCTACCAGCCGCCGCTGTTTCTTGACGGGCATCTCAACGACCAGCCGTTCAACCCCCGCAGGGGATACCCCCATACCGGCCGTCTGTACGACTCCGCCGACATCATACAGCCCGACGCCGTGCCTGACAGGCTATGGAAGGACTTTACCCACGTGACGGAGAACACCCAGGCCGCCTGGGCATTGGCCATGATCGCCCGCGTGTTCTACGCGGGGGCGGCGGTGCGCTCCGAACAGATCGTCGCGCACCCGCAGAACACGCATCTGAAATATTGCGACGGCCATGGCATCTGCCCGGCGTGCGCAGGACAGATCGACACCGTGTTTGAAACGAGGACAGCATGAGCGGGACGAATACAGGCGCGGCAATCCGCCTGAGCGAGGAACAGGGCAAGGTCGCCAACGCGCCAGCCGACGACGACGTGCTGGTCGTCGCCGGCGCGGGCAGCGGCAAGACCACGACCATGACCGAGCGTGTGAACCATCTCATCGCCTCCGGCGTGCCGCCGGAGCGGATCCTCGGCCTGACATTCACCAAGAAAGCGGCCGCGGAACTGTCCGGTAGGGTTTCCAGCGGCGCGTCAGGTGGCACCGGCATGCTGCTCAAACCCACCGTCATGACCTATGATGCGTTCTTCCAGTCGATTGTCCGGCAATACGGCCTGCTGGTCGGTTTCGACCAGGACGCGCAACCGTTGAGCGACGCCGGGGCGTTCCAGCTGGCCTCCAACGTGGTCGACGCCCATCTCGATCGGCTGTTCGCCGCCGTGGGACAGGTCACTGATGGCGACACCGACGGCGATCCGGCAGGCGGCGACACCCCCGACGGTACGCAGCAGGGGGCGTTCACCACGCTCGTGGGCCGGTTGCTCAACCTGTCGCACGCCATCAGCGGGGCGATGATCGGCGGGGACTGCGATTCGCTCGCCGAAGCGGTGCGTCGCATCAGACGCTGGGACGACGCGTTCATCGACCGGTTGCAGCGCATCACCGACGCCGATACCGCGGAACGCGCCGTGACCATTCCTGTGGGCGATCCGCTGGAACACGGCGCCCCCAAACCGCCCAGGAGGCTGAAAAAGGACACCGATGAAACCTACGCCGGCAAGGTCAGGCAATATCAGGCGACATTGCGCAACCAGCGTGACGATTCCGCGCTGTTCCATTGCGCACAGCTGCTGGCCGTGACCCGGCAGCGCAACGTCCTGCTCGACCTGGTCGAAGCGTACGAACAGGCCAAACGCGAGGCCGGCATGGCGGAATTCAGCGACTTCACCATCGCCGCCTACCAGCTGGTCAGGAGATTCCCCTCCATCGGCCAGCAGTACCGCCACCGCTACACGCACGTCCTGCTCGACGAATACCAGGACACGTCCACCACGCAGGCCGAACTCATCGCCGCCCTCTTCCACCCCGATACCGCACCTGCATCCGGCGCCCCGGCGCCTGACACCGCTGCGGGCCGGTCAGCGGTGACAGCGGTAGGCGACCCCTACCAATCGATCTACGCGTGGCGTGGGGCAAGCCCGGGCGCGCTGCGTATCTTCCAGCGCGCGTTCGGCCTGGAGCAGCCCGGGTACCGGCCGTTCCCGATGACCATCAGCCGCAGGAACCCGCGTGCGGTACTGCGCATGGCCAACAACCTCACCCTGGAACTGCGCCGCCCGCACCGCAGGCCGAGCAGCTCGCGCATGGCCGAAGTCGAGGTCCTTCCCCTGAACCCGGCGCCGGACCGTGACGAGATCGGCACCGTCGGCGTCCAGGAATACGAGACGCTCGGCCAGGAGATCGACGCGGTGGTACGGTTCGCGAAACTCGCCATCGCACGCCACACGCCGCACGGTGCCGCCGACCAGGCACGCCCCCATGTCGCCGTCCTGTTCCGCAGCAAGCAGCGGATGGCCCAATACGAGCAGGCCCTGCGGCATGCCGGGCTGAGCGTGCAGATGGTCGGATATTCCGCGCTCCTGGAACGTGCGGACGTGCGTGACGTCCTCGCCCTCCTGCACGTGGTATGCGACCCGACCGACTCGCAGTCGCTCATGCGCCTGCTGGCGACACCGCGGTTCCACATGGCGGCCGGCGACCTGACCGCATTGTCCGCGCTCGCCAACCGTCGGGACACCGACCTTCGATATCAGGCGCTCATCCAGGCCGGCTATGCGACCGGTGGCGAAGGGACGCATGAGCGCGCGGCCATCGTGCGTGAGCATCGCGAACAGCTGCCGCACATGGTCTACCTGTCCGATGTGGTCTGTCAGGCGCAGACGGCGGACGACCTGTCCGGCGCCGGGCTGGGCGGTGCCGCGGTGGACGCCGTACTGCACGCCGGGCGTATCCTGCGCCAGGTGCGGCAAGCCATGGACCTGCCGCTCGACCACGTGGTCCGTGCGGCGGTCCGCGCGCTCGATCTTGACATCGACACCGTGCTCGCCCAGGCGTTCGCCTCCCCGGACGCTCCGGTCGATCCGTCGCTCGCCCACGCCCCGGTCGAGTCGATCATCGACCTGGTCGGCACCTACACCCAGGAAATCACCCAGGGCAGGCAGATCACCCTGCGCGGCTTCGTCGCATGGGTCGATTCGCTGCGGCAGGTGGACGACCCGACCGCGGCCATCGCCACGGAGCCGGTCGACGTCATCCTCATGACGGTCCATCAGGCCAAAGGCCTGCAATGGGATGCCGTCGCCGTCGTCGATGTCAACGAGAAGACCTTCCCCAGCAACCAAGGCGACTATCTCAGCGTCAAACCCGCGGACGACGGCACGACCGCATCCGGCTCGCAGGATGCGTCCGGGCCATGGCAGCCGCCAGAGTACACGGAACAAGCCAACACGTGGCTCGACTGCGCCGACATGGTGCCCGCCCCCGTGCGCGCCGACGCCGACATCCTGCCGCGCTTCCCGCACGACGCGACGGTAGGTGGCGACCCGGTCGAGGCGCTCGACGTCTTCGATGACACGCTCACCGTCGCAGACGAGGTGTTCGGCACCGGACGCGACCTGCCGTTGGACGACATGGACACCGTCGACAGGAACCGGCTGTTCCTCACCCAACGTGAGGAATACGGCCGTCGCCTCCACGAGGACGAGCGTCGCCTGGCCTATGTGGCCGTCACCCGGGCCAAACACGAGGTGCTGGTCACCGCAGCGAAGTACAGCACCGCCGACATGGTCGCCTCAGGCGGCAGGGCTACCCCAGGTTCAGTGTTCTGGCGGGAGATGTACGACTCCATGCTTCATGACGCGCACGCAGCCGTCTTAGGCGCCGCATCAGGCATCGCGGCGCTGCCCTCATGGGCGGACAGCCGCAAGCTCGACGCGGACCCCGGCACGGACACCGAGGACGGGCGGCCCCACTCGCTGGCATCGGCAGGCCAGGACCTGCCCACGGGCTTCTTCATGGGCGATGACGCGCGGACCTTCGAAGACACGGTGGTCGGCCAGGCATGGCAGACGCCGGTCGAACTGACCCACACCGATGAGCACCTGCCATGGCCCGGCGAGCTGGGCGAACAGACGCGCCAAAGGCTCGACCGGTCGGCTCAGGAGGCGCTCGACTGGATCTGCACGGAGCGCGGCAAGTCCCAGGAACCGCGGGAAATCAAGGATACCGACGTGCTGTCACGCAAGACGCGCGCCCTGCTCGACGACATCGACCTGCAACCGCAGGAATACCAGCTGGACATCGACCGCAACGGCCTTGACGAGCAGGTCAGGCAGGCCGCGCAACGCCTCATGGCCAACAGCCGGCGTTCGGTCACCTCGCTGCAGGCCCAGAGCGGACAGACCGACAGCCACAAGCTGCAGCAATACTGGCGTGGCATGGTCCGCCCGATCCCGCATGTCGCCTCGCCGGATGCCGAAGCCGGCACCATGTTCCACGCGTGGGCCGAACGGTTCATCAACGCCTTCAATGACATGGTCGACCCGGACGGCACCGCGGATACGCCTGCACTTGGCGCGATGGTTTCACGCCAAGCCATGGTCCAGGATCTGCAAGCGCGGGAGCAGAAGCTTTCCGGCACCGACGCTGGCGCATCCGTTGACAGGCGGCTCGCCGTATGGGAACGTCGGCTGGTCGAATCACGGTGGGCGTTCCGCCGCCCCCAGTCGGCGGAACGCCAGATCGTCGTCTCGCTGCCGCAGCTGGACGACATCATCGTCCACGGCAAACTCGACGCGGTCTTCTACGGCGGCCTTGACCCGCAGGAGCGCGCAAAACGGTTCACCATCGTCGACTGGAAAACAGGCGCCAAGCCGCGCAAGCCGGCGGATATCAACGAGAAGCTCGCCCAGCTGGATATGTACCGGCTGCTGCTTTCGCGTATCGAGAACGTCCCGTTGGACACCATCGACGCCACCCTGTACTATCTGAATGAGCCCCAAGAGGCTGACCGCGAGCTTCACGCGCGCGGGAAAACAGAACAGGATATCCTTGCCGAGCTGAGCTCCGGAATCCCCGAAGAATCTGACAACGACTGACCTGCGCGAGGGCGTGGGTGGCGGTCCACGGACTTGAAAACGCGTCCGGGACGGTCATGCCAGCGGGGCCGCGACCCTCGAGCAGCATGTGTGGGCGGGCACACGTGCCGGATGCTGATTCGAAGTGAAAGTGAGGAATATCATGGGCGCGACCCGCGACCATACCCAAAGTGCCAAGACATCATCCCGTAACCGTACCGATGGTGCATGTACCGACCAGCGCAACCACACGTCACGCTCCCATTCGCCGCAGCCCATCGTCGTGCAGCACGCCCAGCGGCCCCATGCCGGATCCGCCGCATCCGCGGCACCCACCCCAAGCTTTGCGACCGCCGTTGCCGCCGCTGCTACTGTCGCGCAGGCAACGGAAGGCATGGTGACCTACCGGCCGCTGGAGGCTGCGGATCTGCCGTCGATCATCGACGAATACGACCAGACCTGGGGATTCCGTCCCCTGTCCGCGCGCCGTCCGTTGTCGCAGATGGTCTCGAAACGATTTGTCGTGCACTATCTTGAAGGCACCACCCGCGCCGAAATCGCCGAACTTGACGGCCAGGTCCTCGGCCTGACCTTCGCCCAGGTCGAGGGCGAACGCCCGCTCTACCCGCAGGCCCGGGAGACGCTCGCGGACATCGATGACTTGCTGCGCGCCGACGACACCGGCTCGGTCGCCCTGCGTGAGGTCACATACTGGCATCGCGCCGAAAACCGTCTTGAACGCATCAGCCAGATCGGCAACGTCACCCAGGCCGAGCTCCGATTGTTCCTCGTTTCGCCCAAGGCGCGCGGCCATGGCGTGGGCGGAGGTCTGTGGCGGCGTCTGATGGCCTACTTCCAGCGTCAAGGTGTCAAACGCTACTTCCTGCATACGGACAACAGCTGCGATGTCGGCTTCTATGACCACCAGGGGCTGGTGTGCAACGCGAAACGCATCGCCGCCGACCATCCGGAAGACCATGTCGAGAAGATGTACGGGCGGATGAACGACCTGTATATCTATTCCGGCGAACCGTCCCGCACCGTACGGCACCGTCGGCGCGGCGGCAGGCCCGCCGCGGTCGTGCAGCCGAATCGGGGTGAGTGATTGGCTATGACGCCGCCAAGCGCCACACCCGCATCCGACCATGCCGGTTCGCCATATGCACGGCTGTTCCGTTTGCCGGGCGCGAAAGCCTTCTGCATCTCCGGGGCGATTGCACGCCTGCCGATCTCCATGATGAGCCTGGGTATCGTGCTCGCGCTCAACCACCTGTACGACAACTGGACGATCGCCGGCACCATGAGCGCGGTGTACATCCTCGCCGTCTCGGCGGTCACCCCGTTCTATGCGAGACTGTTCGACCGGCTTGGCCAGCGGCGTGTCGGATTCCCCGTCCTCGCCCTGCAGGTGACCAGCATGCTCGTCTTCGCGTTCGCTGCGATGGCCCGCGTGCCGATCGCCGTACTGTTCGTCCTGGCGGTCATCATGGGACTGTGCCAGTTCTCCATCGGCGCGCTCGTACGCACGCGATGGGCGTACGCGCTACGCGGCAACCCGGACGCGTCATTGCTGAACACCGCCTACGCGCTGGAAGCCGCCGTCGACGAGGTGGTGTTCATCCTCGGGCCGATTCTCTCCGCATTTCTCGCGACTTCCGTGAGCCCGGTATCCCAGCTGTTCGTGCCCGCCATCGCGGCCGGCGCCGGGGGAGCGGTGTTCTTCTCGCTGCGCAACACCGCGCCGCCCGTCATCGAAGTGGTCGAGGTCACGCCCGCGCCCGCCGATGACGCCGACGTGCTACGCGCCTCCAGCCGTGGGCCCGAAACAGCGGAAAGCGCGATCGCCCTGGACAGCGGTGGCCTGCGCCCTCCTCACCGCCGCAACCGCAGCGTGCTCACCTACCCGGGCATCGGTCCGCTGCTGGCGGTATTCATCGTGTTCAATGTCAGCTTCAACGCCTTCGACGTGTCCATGACCGCCGACTACAAGACACTCGGCAACGAGCAGTTCCTCGGATTGCAGCTCGCCATGTTCGCCCTCGGTTCGTGCATCGGCGCGATCATCTTCGGCACGCGCAAGCCCAAAGGCTCGAACTGGTCGCATATGGTGGGGTTCCTGTGCCTGCTGACCTGCGGGTACATCCTGTTCCGCCTGAGCATGGACCATCTCATCCTGCTCGGCGCGCTCGAGATCCTCGCCGGCCTGTGCGTCTCGCCGCTGTTCGCGACCGGGAATCTCATCGTCAAGGACATCGTGCCGGAAGGCTCGCTGACCGAAGGCCTGTCATGGGTGACCACCGCCGGAACCGTCGGCACATCGCTCGGCTCGACCATCGCCGGCGTGGTCGTCGACCATGCCGGGCCGCATGCCGGGCTCATGATCCCATGGATCGCCACCGCGTGCGCCATTCCGATCGCGCTGCTCGGATGGCGGCTGTCGCGGCAGGGCGGCGACAAAGCCAACAAAGCCGCCGAAGCCGTCGAAGCGTCTCTTTAGATTCATAAGCGTAGGTATCCGCAAGGGTTTGATTGATGGTGACATCAGGCGGTCTGTCACGCTTTGCGGCGTCTAGGTCGCCCGGAATCAGGCAAGGAGCAAACATGATCAAGGTTTCCGTCGTCGGCGCCAAAGGGCGCATGGGATCGCACGTGGTCGAAGCGGTGAACGCGGCAGAGGACACGAGCCTCGCGCTCGCGCTCGACGCAGGCGACGACCTCACGCAGATCACCCCTGAAAACACCGATGTCGTCGTCGAGTTCACCGTGCCGACTGTCTCGCTGGACAACGTACTCGCGCTTGTCGCCCAAGGCGTCGACGTGGTCGTCGGCACGACCGGTTGGATCGACGCGAAACTCGACCGGGTCCGCGAGGCGCTCGCCAGCGCGCCACGCGAAAACCAGAGCGTGTTCATCGCCCCGAATTTCGCGATCTCCGCGGTTCTGGCGGACTATTTCGCGAAGATGGCGGCACCGTATTTCGAATCCGCCGAGGTCATCGAGCTGCATCACCCGAACAAGGTGGATGCGCCTTCCGGCACGGCGATCCACACCGCGCACGCAATCGCCGACGCGCGCAAGGACGCCGGCCTTGGCGACGTTCCCGACAACACGCAGACCGACGGCGGCTCCCGCGGCCAGGTGATTGACGGCATCCACGTGCACGCCGTGCGCCTGCGTGGCCTCAACGCCCACGAGGAGGTCCTGTTCGGCAACGCCGGCGAGCAGCTGACGATCCGCGCGGACAGCTTCGACCGCATCTCCTTCATGCCCGGCGTCCTGCTCGCCGTACGCAAGATCGCCTCGGGCTCGTACCCCGGACTGACCGTAGGCCTCGACCACTTCCTCGACCTGTGACCCCACCTCCCTCACCCTCTGCCGACGCTGAGCGTTCTGCCAGCGTCGGCAGAGGGTCATGGTTCTGTTTCCGCCAACGCTGAGGGGTGTGTCAGTGTCGGCGGCAGCGGGGCTCGGGTGCGTCCCGCCCCAGCGGTACGGTTACCAAGTATGAGTGACACCACCATGCATCTTCTTGATCCGGCGCCGTTCGGGCGCATTCTTCCTGCGATGGTCACGCCGATGAAATCCGACGGTTCCATCGATTACGAGGCGGCCCAGAAGCTCGCCAAGCAACTGGTCGCGGATGGCGCCGATGGTCTGGTGGTCAACGGTACGACCGGCGAATCGCCGGTCACCCACATGGAGGAGAAAGTCGAGCTCGTCACCGCCGTCAAGGAAGCGGTCGACGTGCCGATCATCTCCGGTGCCGGCTCGAACGACACCGCGCACACCGTCCGCATGGTCGAGCAGACCCAGGAAGCGGGCTGCGACGCCGTGCTCGTGGTGGCACCGTACTATTCCCGCCCTTCGCAAGAGGGCATCTTCCGTCACTATCAGGCGGTCAACGAGTCGGCGGACAAGCCGATCATCATCTATGACGTCCCAGGTCGCACCGGCGTGCATATCCAGCTGGAAACCTACCGTCGCATGGCCGAATTGGACCATGTCAAGGCGGTCAAGGACGCGACCGGCGACATCGCGGGCGCAGTACGCAAGCGTCTGGAAACCGGTCTGACCTGGTATTCCGGTGATGATGGCCTGTTCCTGCCGTTCCTGTCCGTCGGCGCTGTCGGCATCATCTCGGTCATCGCCCACGCGGCGGCCGGCCCGATGCGCGACCTGGCCAACGCGTTCGACCAGGGCGACATCCATACGGCGCAGAAGATCGCCGTCCAGCTGTCCCCGCTCGTCGAATCGCTCAACGGCACCGGATTCCAGGCGGTCATGGCCAAGGCCGCGTTGAAGGTCCGTGGCGTGCTGGATTGCACGACCATGCGCCTGCCGAACGTCGGTCCGGGCGAACCGGAGCTCGAACGCGCGCGTGAAGGCATGCGCGCCGCCGGCCTCATGTGACGGGCACTACCTCGCCCACGTACAGGCGCGGGCACCAAGTAACAGAAACCCAACGAGGAAATGGCAAAAGAACAAGAACAGAACAAGAGCAATTCCCGCAGGCGCGGCCAGCATACCGGCCGCCGCGCCCGCACATCGTCGGCCCGTAACGCCGGCCGCACGACCACGCGCCGTGGATCGCGCCCCCAGGAGCTCGCCACGGCCCCCCAGCAGGATGACGTGCTGATCGCCCCGCCGAAGTACCGCAAGGGCTCGATGCGTATCGTGCCGCTCGGCGGTCTCGGTGAGATCGGCCGCAACATGAACGTGGTCGAATACAACGGCCACCTGCTGCTCATCGACTGCGGCGTGCTCTTCCCTGAAGAGGAGCAGCCGGGCGTCGACCTGATCCTGCCTGACTTCCACTACATCAAGGACCGTCTCGACAAGGTCGAGGCCCTGGTGCTCACCCATGGTCACGAGGACCATATCGGCGGCGTGCCGTACCTGCTGAAGCTCCGTCCGGACATTCCGCTGATCGGTTCCAAGCTGACGCTTGCCTTCGTGGAAGCCAAGTGCAAGGAACACCACATCACCCCGACCATGATTGAGGTCAAGGGTCGTGACAAGATCAAGGCCGGCCCGTTCAACCTCGAATTCGTGACCGTCACCCATTCGATCCCGGATGCGCTCGCCGTGTGCGTGCGCACACCCGCCGGCTCGCTCATCGACACCGGTGATATCAAGCTCGACCAGCTGCCGCTCGACCATAAGATCACCGATCTGGTGGAGTTCGGCAAGCTTGGCGAGCGTGGTATCGACCTGCTCATGATGGATTCCACGAACGCCGAGGTCCCCGGGTTCGTGCGCCCCGAGACCACGATCGGCCCGGTGCTTGACCGGGTGTTCGCCGAGGCGACCCGCAAGATCATCGTCGCGAGTTTCTCCAGCCACGTGCACCGCGTGCAGCAGGTGGTCGACGCCGCCCACAAGTACGGCCGCAAGGTCGTGTTCGTGGGCCGTTCGATGGTTCGCAACATGTCGATTGCAGCGGATCTGGGCTACCTGCACATTCCCGAGGGCACGGTCGTCGATCTCAAGAAGGCCAAGGACATCCAGGACGATAAGATCGTCTATATGTGCACCGGTTCGCAGGGCGAGCCGATGGCGGCGCTCGGTCGTATCGCCGACGGCAATCACCGTGACATCACCGTCAACGAGTTCGATACCGTGATTCTGGCCAGCTCCCTGATTCCGGGCAATGAGAACGGCGTCTACCGTGTGATCAACAAGCTCGTCCAGCTGGGTGCGCGCGTGGTGAACAAGGACAATGCGGCGGTCCACGTGTCCGGCCATGCGAACGAGGGCGAGCTGCTGTACCTGTACAACATCATCAAGCCGAAGTGTGCGATGCCGATTCACGGCGAGAACCGCCATCTGGTCGCCAATGGTCTGATCGCCGTCAAGACGGGCGTCGCGCCGGACAATGTCGTGCTTGCGGAGGACGGCGACGTCGTCGACCTGTACCACGGCAAGGCCGCGATTGTCGGTTCCGTGCCGTGCGGCTACGTGTATGTCGATGGCGATTCGGTCGGCGAGCTGACCGACGAGGACCTTGAGAAGCGCCGCATTCTCGGCACCGAGGGCTTCGTCTCCAGCTTCGTGGTGGTCAATACCGACACCGCCGACGTGCTGTCCGGCCCGAAGATCTATCTGAACGCCGTGGCCGAGGACGAAAGCGAGTTCGAGAAGGTCCGCCATCAGATCGTCGAACAGCTGCAGGATGCGATGATGCAGGGCACCCGCGATACTTATAAGCTCCAGCAGATCATGCGTCGCACGCTGGGCAGCTGGGTCGCCCGCCAGCTGCACCGCAAGCCGGTGATCGTGCCGGTGGTCGCCGATATCGCACAGCGTGACGAGGACAATCCGCTGCGCTGAGCCGGAAGCCGCATCGCATCGGATTCGCGAAGCGCCGCACCCGCCGAACCGTGGGGTGCGGCGCTTCGCGTATATCGGCCGGGGCTATGCGGGGCCGGCAAGGCGAATCCGCCGTCTGTACGCTTCCGTCCGGTCCGTCTCCGGTCGGCCCATCCGCGAATACCATCCGGTCGCGACGTTCAACCCGTATCACACCCGGCCGTGTCGGATAATGGACATTTCCCGCACCATGGCGTAGAATCGTGACGTTATCGAAATGCAGTGCCATCGGCACTGAAGAGCGAACAGGATGCGGCGCGGCGTGGCTCACACGTCGCGCCGCACTGTCTTGTCACGAATACGGCATCAAGCGCGAGAGGTCCGACGCATACAGCCTACACTCACGGCGAACGCATCACGTCGGGCGGGAAATCCGCGGATACGCACACGCCGTAGAAGGAAGGAACGACATGCCAGGCGCGAACCTCACCAGGGAAGAAGCCCAGGAACGCAAATCCACCATCAAGGCCCCCATCCATTACACGGTCGACCTCGACCTGACGCAAGGCGCGGAAGACTTCGGTTCGACCACCGTCATCACCTTCGGCGCGAACACGGGCGCGAGCACGTTCCTTGATCTGATCGCCGACGAGGTCACCGCGATCACCCTCAACGGCAAGACGCTCGACCCGTCGATCGTCTACCGTGACCACCGCATCGCGCTGACCGGGCTCCTCGAACACAACGAGGTCACCGTCACCGCCCGCTGCCAGTATTCGCATACCGGCGAAGGCCTGCATCGCAGCGTCGACCCGTCCGACGGCAATGTCTACCTGTACACCCAGTTCGAGGTGCCGGACGCCCGCCGCGTGTATGCGGTCTTCGACCAGCCCGACCTCAAGGCGATCTTCGACTTCCATGTGCTTGCCCCGCAAAGCTGGATCGTCACCTCGAACATGCCGGTCACGTCCACCGAGGACGTGGACCGTCTCACCGCCGACGGCACGCTCGGTGAGCATCCTGCGGAAACCTCGCGCAAGTGGACCTTCGAACCCACCCCGGTGATGAGCTCGTACCTGACCGCGATCTGCGCCGGTCCGTACGCGCAATGGCATGCCGAATACTCCAACGAGGACGGCCGCACCGTCCCCATGGCCATCTACTGCCGCCAGGCGCTCAAGGACGCGCTCGACAAGGACGCCGAGTACCTGTTCGACATCACCAAGAAGGGCTTCGCATTCTACGCCAAGACCTGGGGCGTACCGTACCCGTACGCCAAGTACGACCAGATCTTCGTGCCGGAATACAATGCGGGCGCGATGGAGAACATCGGCATGGTCACCATCCGCGACCAGTACGTGTTCGAATCCAAGGTGACCGATGCGTACGCCGAGCGCCGCGTGGTCACCGTGCTGCACGAGCTCGCCCACATGTGGTTCGGCGACTATGTGACCATGAAATGGTGGAACGACCTGTGGCTGAACGAATCCTTCGCCGAATTCATGTCCACGCTCGCCACCGCCGAGGCGACCGAATGGCATGACGCGTGGGCTACCTTCAGCTCCGGCGAGAAAAGCTGGGGCCAGGCGCAGGACCAGCTGCCGACCACCCACCCGATCGTCGCCCCGATCAACGACCTCAACGACACCTACGTGAACTTTGACGGCATCACCTACGCGAAGGGCGCGTCCGTGCTCAAGCAGCTTGTCGCCTATGTGGGCCGCGACAAGTTCTTCGAAGGCATCAACCACTATCTCAACAAGCATGCATACGGCAACGCGACACTCGCCGACCTGCTCGCCGAACTGGAACAGACCTCCGGGCGCGATCTCAAGGCCTGGAGCAAGCTGTGGCTGGAAGCCGCGGGCATCAACACCATCAGCGCCCGCGTTGCCGAGAACCCCGACGGCACCATCGCCACGCTGACCCTCGACCAGAGCGCGCCAGCCGAACACCCTGTGCTCAGGCCTCACCGTCTCGCAATCGGCTTCTACAACGAGAACGCCGACGGGCAGATCGTGCGCACCGACCGGTTCGAACTCGACGTGACCGGCGAGCATACGACCGTCGAGAAAGCCGCCGGCAAGAAGCGTCCGGCGTTCATCCTCGTCAACGACGATGACCTGACGTACACCAAGTTGCGGTTCGACGCGCAATCCCTCGAATTCGCGGCCGGCAACCTGTACCGCTTCGCCGACCCGCTCGCGCGGTCCGTGGTGTGGCTGTCCCTGTGGGATACGACCCGTGACGGCGAATTCCCGGCCGAACGCTTCATCAAGACGAGCCTTGATGCGCTGGCGACCGAACACGAGTCCACCACCTTCCGCTACGCACTCGCGCAGGTGTCCACGACGGCCCACCACTATGTCGCTCCCGCCCGCAGCGCCGAAGTGGCGAAGAGCACCGCGGAGCGCCTGTGGGAGCTTGCCGGCAAGGCGCAGGCCGGGTCCGACGAGCAGTTCCAGCTGGTCGGCGCCTACCTCACCTACGGCGTGGAAGGCGACGAGCGGTTCCTCGCCAACGCCGAAGGCCTGCTGGACGGCAGTGTCAGGCTTGAAGGGCTCGACATCGACAACAACATGCGCTGGACGATCCTCAAGGCGCTCGCCGGCGTCAACGCCATCGACAACGCGCGCATCGACGAGGAGCTTGCCAGGCGCGACACGACCGAGAACCGCGAGTTCGCCTACGGGGCCCGCGCGAGCCGCGCGACGGCCAAGGCCTGGGCATGGGACCAGGCGCTGCACAACGCCGACCTGACCAACATGCAGCTCGAAGCGGTCGCCGCGGGCTTCGCGTCCACCCCGCGCGAGGATCTCGCCAAGCCGTATGCCGCCGAGTATTTCAACCAGGTGGACTGGGTGTGGAAGAACAAGACCTTCCACATGGCCGAGGCCCTGCTCGAAGGACTGTACCCGTCCTATGCGGATCCGGCGGAACTCGTCCGGCTGGGCGACCAGTGGCTCGGCGAGCACGCCGATGCGCCGCGTGCGTTGCGCCGCATCATCATCGAGAACGTCGAATCCTCCCGCCGCGTGCTCAAGGTGCGCGCCTACAACGAGGCGCTGTGACCCGCTGACGCAGGCACGCTGAGGGCCGGCCGGCTGCTGTATTGCACCGGCCGGCCCTTCCGATAACCTGAAACGACGTATATAGCATATATGCTATAGTGGTGCTATGGACACCATTGACGCATTGAAGGCCCGCCGTCTTGAGACGGGGTTGAGCCAGCAGACGGTGGCGTCGCGGATGGGCACCACGCAATCGGCATTATCCCGGGCGGAACACGGCGGCAATCCGACCCAGGATTTCCTGCAACGGTATGACGAGGCCCTTTCCGATCTCACGGCGACATCAAGTATCACGGTGAAGTCCGGCAGTACCGTCGATACCGCGACGCTGAAGCTGATCACCGGTGCCATCGCAAAGAAATACGGTCTTGCACAAGTGTATCTGTACGGTTCATTCGCTCGTGGGGAGGCGGATGACGATTCCGATATCGACTTGCTGTATGTCTTGCGGGAGGCAAGCCGATTCGGCATGGGCGACCTTGCGCGATTGAAGAATGAACTGGAGCGGTCGTTTGGTAGGGAAGTCTCGCTGACCTCGCTTGCCTCATTGCGTCGGCACGCGCAGCGCAGCCGCGCAAGCAGACGGTTCTACGAGCATATTCAGCGTGATATGGTTCGGGTGGTGTGATGCATCGACGACATACCGACCAGCGATTCAGGGATGACACGAATCTTATCCGTCTCGCGGAACATCTGGCCCGCGCAAGCCGTGATGCCAGCGCGGTTGCTTCGGCTCGGGAGCTGGAAACGGATTACATGAGGTTCAATTCGGTCGCTATGGATATGGTCCAGGCCCAGGAGGCTGCGCGGAAGCTGTCCGACGGGTTCCTCGAGGAGGTCCCGCAGCTGCCGTGGCATGAACTGCGGGGATTGCGCAATGCCATCGTCCATGAATACGACGAAATCGACCCTGACGCTCTGTACGTATCCGCCACGGTGGATGTTCCGCGGCTGCTTGCCCAATTGCAGCCGTATCTTGACGCCATCGAGGATTGAACGCCGGTGTCGGCAACGGGGTTCTTGCAGACATACAAGTGGCGGGCCATCCGACCGTTGCGATAGGATGACCCGCCACTTACGTGTTACGTTATCGAGGCGATTGCCACAGGCGAATCCGCCGAATCCGCGGAATACGTATGGCAACCACCTGCGCCGCTTACTTCGCGAGCGCCGCCTTGAGGGACTCCTCGAAGATCTCCAGACCGCGCTTGGTCTGCTCATCGGTCATGACGAGCGGGGCGAGGAAGCGGATGACATTGCTGTCGGTGCCTGCGGATTCCATGAGCAGGCCGCGCTGCAGGGCTTCCTGGATGAGGTCGGCGACGAGCTTGGTGGCCGGCTCCTTGGTCTCGCGATCCTTGACGAATTCCACGCCGATCATCGCGCCGAGTCCACGGACATCGCCGATGACGTCGTACTTTTCGGCCATCGCCTTGAATCCTGCGGTCACCTGCTCGCCGATGTGGCGGGCCTTGGCCGGGAAGTCCTCTTCCTTGTAAATCTTCATGGCGGCGATGCCGGCCGCGCAGGACAGCGGGTTGCCGCAGAAGGTGCCGCCGATGGTGCCCGCCGGAGCGGCGTCCATGACCTCGTCGCGGCCGGTGATCGCGGAGATCGGCATGCCGCCGGCGAGGGACTTCGCGGTGGTCACGATGTCCGGCGCGGCGCCCGCCTCGGCCCAGTATTCGGAGGCGAAGTACTTGCCGGTACGGCAGTTGCCGCACTGGACTTCATCGGCGATGAGCAGGATACCGTTCTCGTCGCAGATCTTGCGCACGGCCTTGACCCATTCGATCGGGGCGGGGATGAATCCGCCTTCGCCCTGGAGCGGTTCGACGAGCAGACAGGCGACTTCCTTCGCCGGGATGCCCTGGTCGAACACTTTCTTCAGGCCGTCCACGTAGTAGTCGATGGCTTCCGCCTCGGAGTAACCCTTCGGCGCGCGATACAGGTACGGATACGGGGCTCGGGCGATGTCCGCCGGGAACGGGCCCATGCCGCGGGAGTAGGCCTTCTTGGCGGTAAGAGCCATGGTCAGGTTGGTGCGGCCGTGGAATGCGCCGGAGAAGCAGATCACGCCCTGGCGGCCGGTGTAGGCCTTGGCGATCTTGATGGCGTTCTCGTCACATTCGGCGCCGGAGTTGGCGAAATAGGTCTTCTTGTGGTCGCCGCGACACGGAATCGTGTTGTTCAGGCCTTCTGCGAGATCGACATAGCCTTCATGGCCGATGACGGTGAACAGCGCATGGAAATACTTGGTGGCCTGATCCTGCACGGCCTTGACAAGCTCAGGACGGGAGTACCCGATGTTGAGCACGCCGACGCCGCCGATCCAATCAAGGAACTTGTTGCCGTCGATGTCTTCGAACATGGCGCCTTCGCCACGCTTGATGCACACCGGATACGTGTTGATGCACATGCCGGCGGGAACGTTCGCGTTGCGCTTTTTGAGGAATTCTTGGGTCTTGGGGCCCGGAACGCTTTCAGTGACAATCTGGGGCATATCTTCGGCCAATGTCATCGCGGTATCTCCTTGACTATGTATTTCGCAACAACGGTGGCGGAATACTGCGGATTTCGTCGCCGTCTTACCTGACAAGGAAATGTTTAACACCCGCGTGTTGCCCACGGTTCGTTATCCCGAAACGGGGTCGTTGCTTTGCTGAAACAGGCGTGCTTTATTCGTAACATTCGCGTCTTAACGACAATCGGCGATAGCTGGTTACGCCCTCGACATGGGGCTGACAGGTGTTGGAATTCCGGGGATTGCAGGATTGCCTGTGGAATGCCGGATGCGTTGCTGCCATGGTGTTTGGCCGCGGCGCATCCTTCGGACGATCCCCGATACCCGTCTGCGGCCTGTCCACAACGTGGACATTTCCACGAGATGTCCAGGAGGGAACCGATGGGAGCCGATAGGAGCCGCTCACATGGCTTGAGCGGTATCGCACGTGATGGGATACGTGCGGCACATGCGCGACGGCCGCCGCACAACGGATGCATACGCATCGTCATGCGGCGGCCATCGTCTGAGGGGGTCGCCCAGGTCTCGCCTTGACCGGTCACAGCGCCTTACGGTACAGCTCGGCGATATCTTCCGCGCCGATCTCGGTACGCGTGTTCGCGATATTGGCGGGGGAGACCTTCATGGCATTCTCCGTGAGCCACGGGATGTCGGATTCGCTGATGCCCAGTGCGCTCAGCGTCACATCCAGCCCGATGCTGCGTTCGAAGCCGCGGATCTTCTCGGCGCAGTCCTCGGCCGTGTACCCGCCCATCAGCCGCGCCAGCCTGCCGAACTTGAAGCGGTCGCCCTGCCATGTGGCATCCACGACGGTCGGCGCGATGGCTGCCAGCCCCTTGCCGTGCGTCACGTTCTTCAGCCCGCTGACCGGGTGTTCCATGGCGTGCGTCAGCGTGATGCCCGCCGTACCGATTACCAGGCCGCCGATTGTGGCCGCCTGGGACATGTGTTCCCAGTCCTTGAGCGTGCCCGTGCCGGCGACAAGCCGCGGCAGGCTCTCAAGAATGAGCGGAATCGCGTAGAGCGCGAGCGCGTCAGTGAACGGCTGCGCGTTCTTGGCCGTGTACGCCTCGAAGCAGTGGCAGAAGGCGTCGAAACCGACCGCCGCCAGCTGGCCCTTGGGCATGGTCATCATCGCCTCAGGGTCCACGATGGAGCGTTTCGCCATGATCGCCGGGCATCGCAGCGACTTCTTGTCGCCGTTCTCCGGGTTCGTCAGCACCGCGAAGCCGTTGGCCTCGGAACCGGAGCCGCACGTCGTGGGGATGAGCATGAGCGGCAGCGCAACGTCACTGGACTTGCGCCCGTAGATGTAATCGTTGATGTCGCCGTCGTTCTTCGCCATGAACGCGATGCCCTTGGCGCAGTCCATCACCGAGCCGCCGCCCAGGCCGACGACCATGTCATAGCCGCCGTCCTTCGCGAGGCGCGCACCCTCCTCGACCGTCGTCGTCAGCGGGTTGGCCGACGCCTTGTCGAACAGGCCGGTGGTGATGCCCGCCGCCGTGAGCGAATCGTTGACCTTGTCGTACACGCCGGTCTTCTTGGCGCTGGAGCGGCCGGTCACGATAAGCGCCCTGGAGCCGAGCGGCTTGGCGAGTTCACCGGCTTTCGCCAGTGTGCCCGCGCCGAAGGTGAGATTGACCGGGGCATAGTAGCTGAACGTGCGTGCCGTAGGTTCGGCTGCGGTAGCCGTGGCCGCCGCAGTGACCGCTGACACCGCCGCGCTGACCTCCGCCTGGCCGATGGTGGCGACTTTGGCGGCGGATGCGGCCCCGACGGCCTCGCCGGCTGCGATGGAGGCGGCGGCGGAGCGTTCGCGGGCGTAATCCTGGTCAAGCTCGTCATTGGCGACTTCGACCAGCGTGCCGAACTTCTTGCCATAGCGCGCCTTGCACGCGAAGTAGAAGACCACGCCGAGCAGCGCCCAGCCGCCGACGAACGCCCACTCGGTGGGAACGAGGGCCGCCGCGCTGCCGGGGATGCAGTACATGACGACCATGAAGCCGGACATGACGATGGCCATGAAGCCTACGAACTTGTAATGCTTCACCTTGTACGGGCGGGGCATGTCGGGCATCTTCCTGCGCAGGATCACGAAGGAGATCGCGACCATGCAGTAGGCGACGCAGCACGCGAGGTTGCCGGCGTCCACGATCCACACGAGCATCTTGCGACCGAGCAGCGGGGCGAGGCAGCTGAGCAGACCGATCAGGCCGATCGCCACCCACGGGGTCTTGTACTTCTTGTGCAGCTTGCCGAACACCGGCGGGATCATGTAGGACTCGGCCATGGAGTACATGGCGCGGCTGCCGCCGATCATGAAGGAGTTCCACGAGGTCACCACGCCGCACAGGCCGCCGATGATCAGCACTTTGGCCATGACATCGGTGTGGAAGGCGCGGGCCATGGCGTCCGCGGTCACCAGGCCGCTGCCGGAATTCTCGGACTGCGCGATGGCCGCGGGGTTCAGCACGTAGCCGACGGCGAAGATGATCAGCACGTAGAACGCCACGGCGAGGAGGATCGACAGGAGCAGCATCTTCGCGATCTTCTTGAGCGGCACGTTGATTTCCTCGGCCGCCTGCGGAATCACGTCAAAACCAATGAAATAGAACGGCGTCATCATCGCGACGCGCAGGATATTGCCGAATACGCTCGCGGTGTTGCCGCCGACGAACGCCTGTCCTTCAAGGTTGGACGGGGTGCCGCTGATCACGGAGCCGGCGATCAGCAGGATGCCTGCGCCGCCGATGACGCAGGTGAGCACGGTCTGTACGATCGCCGCCGTTTTCGCGCCGCGGATGTTGATGTACGTGATGAACACGGCCATGATGATGGCCACCGCAAGCCAGGAAGCGTAGATGTCGAATCCGGCGACCGTGTACAGGTATCCTTGCAGGAAGCCCGGGAACAGGTAGGTGATGATCGTCGGCATGGCGCACGCCTCGAAGCATACGACGCTCACATAGCCGAGGATGATCGCCCACGTGCACACGAACGACCCGGTCGGCCCCATGGCGCGGTAGCTGAATACGTGTTCGCCGCCGCAGTCCGGCATGGCGGGTGTCAGCTCCGCGTAGGTCAGGCCGATGAAGAAGATCATGACGCCGCCCAGCACGAAGCCGAGCATGGCGCCGACCACGCCGCCGCGGTCGATCCAGTCGCCGCTGGAGACGACCCAGGCCCATCCGATCATGGCGCCGAAGGCGATGACGAGAATATCCCAGACGTTGAAGACCTTGTCGAATTCCGATGCTTTCTTGTCAGCCATCTGTCTCACTCCCTCTCGTCACTCGCCCAGCATCTCGACGAGCGTCAGCAGATATTTCGCGGTCTTGTCCCAGCCCAGCAGGCTGGTGTCGAGCAGCAGGTCGCGCTGGCTGCGGTCGCCGCGGTGGGTGCCGGTGATGTACTTGTGCCGCGAATGGTTGAGCTCGTCGTTGTATTCGACGATTTCCTTGGCTTTCTTGGCGTCTACGTGGTCCTGTTCCATGATGGATTCGATGCGTACGTCCTTCGGCGCGTACAGGAACACGTCGAGCACGTCGTCGCGCTCACGCAGCAGATAGTTGGCGGAACGGCCGATGATGACGCATGACGACTTCTCGGCAAGGTCATTGATGACCTCGGACTGGGTGAAGATGACGCGGTTGCTGAGGTTCGCGTAGCGCGGGCCGAGCGATGTCTCGAACGCATACTGGACGTTCGTCTTCTGGTCGGCCTGTTCGACGAGGCCGCGGCTGACGCCCAGCTGGTTGACGACCTTGTCGACCAGGTCGCGATCGTAGTATTCGATGCCGAGCGCGTCGGCGAGCATCTTGCCGATCTGCGGGCCGCCGGCGCCGTATTCGCATCCGATGGTGATGATGATGTGGTCCGGGTTGAAGTTCATCGTGCCGTCTCCTTGCTGTCGGCGGTGCATGCGGCCCGCGCGCGGAACGCGGTGCGCGTCGCATGCGGGGTGTTGGCGGTGTGTGGGTGCTCCGCGCGGCTGCCGCCCTGTGCCGGGGCTTCGATGCCTGCGAATCTCATGCGAATCCTCTTTCTGTATATACCGTCACGCGTGGCGGATATATGCGGCGGATCCAACCGGTTCCGCAGGTCCCGCGAACGTGCCGTACGCCATGGATATGGGAGATTCCGCTTGTCTGTGCCGTTCTTGTGGATCGGTGGAGGACTTGTGAAATCTGTCCTTTTGTTATAAAAGCGAAAGGTTTCGTGTGTTTCCCGCCATTCATGCGCCGATTACGCGGACGGAACACGGGCGTAACATTCGGCGTGCGCAGTTGCGTGATTCGTTGTCCCGGCGGTCGTTGTGCGTATCGGCACGGTTGCCGCAATGGGGAAAGGACGCGAGCGGAGCGTTCCACATTCCGGACATGTTGATCGATTCGTGGATGTTCCTGAGCGGTAACAAGGTGTCGCATTTGTCCAGACGAGCCGATTGTCGCCGTGGACATTTCCGCGCCGGTGTTCCCTCACCGGTGACGTGGAAGTGGCCGGGCGGCGCCGATTGCGCGGATACCGTGCTATAACCGCGCGGATGGCGCAGTTGGGAGCACGGGTAGGTACGATGGAACTCAGCATATTCATGTCAAAGAAGCGAGGACTACAACCATGCCGAAAATGTTCGGAACCGATGGTGTGCGCGGGCTGGCGAACAGGGATCTGACCGCCCGACTGGCATTGGATCTGGGAGACGCCGCCGTCCGCGTGCTCGGCCAGGCCGATGCGCCGCAAGGCAAGGGCGACGGTGACCATACCGAGGGACGGCGTCGCGCGTTGGTGGGGCGCGACACCCGTGTCTCCGGCGACTTCCTGTCGTCTGCATTGTCGGCGGGTATGAGCGCCGGCGGCTTCGATGTCATCGACGTCGGCATCATCCCGACGCCGGGCATCGCGTTCCTCACCTCCGTACTCAACGTCGAGATGGGCGCGGTGATTTCCGCATCGCATAACCCGATGCCCGATAACGGTATCAAGTTCTTCGCGCGCGGCGGCTTCAAGCTGCCCGACAGCAAGGAGGACGAGATCGAGGCCGTGCTCGGCAAGGACTGGGACCGCCCGACGGGCGCCGGCGTGGGCCGTATCAGCCATGACACCGTGACCGCCACGAACCTGTACATCGACCACCTGGTCTCCACCATCGCACCGGTCGTCGGACCGGACAAGACCCAGCCGAAGCCGCTCGCCGGCCTGCGTCTGGTCGCCGACTGCGCCAACGGCGCCACCTCCGTGGTCGCCCCCGAGGCGTTGCGTCGCGCGGGTGCCGAGGTCATCGTCATCAACGCGTCGCCTGACGGGTACAACATCAACGACCGTGCCGGTTCCACGCACCCCGAGCAGCTGCAGGCCATGGTCAGGGCCACCGGCAGCGCGATGGGCGTCGCCTTCGATGGTGACGCGGACCGCTGCCTCGCCGTGGACGAGGACGGCAATATGGTCAACGGCGACCAGATCATGGGTATCCTCGCGCGCGCCAAGAAGCGCGAAGGCAAGCTCAACCACGACACGCTCGTGGTGACGGTCATGAGCAACCTCGGCCTCAAGCTCGCCCTCAAGGACATGGGCATCAAGACCGTGCAGACCAATGTGGGCGACCGGTACGTGCTCGAGGAGATGCTGCGCGGCGACTATTCGCTGGGCGGCGAACAGTCCGGCCATGTAATCAACCGCGAGTTCGCCACGACCGGCGACGGTACGCTCACCGCGCTGACCCTGTGCAACGAGGTCGTCAAGTCCGGCAAGGGCCTCAAGCAGCTTGCCGCCGACTTCCCGCAGCTGCCGCAGCAGCTGGTCAACGTCCGGTGCGCCAACAAGCAGGCGGTCACCACGAACGCCGCCGTGCAGAAGGCCGTGGAGAAGGAAACCGAATTGCTGGGGGAGACCGGCCGTGTGCTGCTGCGCCCGAGCGGCACCGAACCGCTGGTGCGCGTGATGGCCGAGGCCGCCACCCAGCAGCAGGCGGACGAGGTGTGCGACCGTCTCGCCAAAGTCGTCGCGGAGGAGCTGGCATAACATGTTCACACGAGGTTCGAGTATCGACTTGGGGCTCAACCGGGCTGTCGAGAGCCTGCTGAGATCCGGGGGCAGCGAAGGGATCCTCCCGATCGTGCAGGTCGGGGAACCGGTGCTGCGCCAGCCGACGCGCCGGTACAACGGCCAGTTGAGCAAGAGCACGCTCACCAAGCTCGTCGAAACGATGCGTACGACCATGATCGAAGCGCCCGGCGTCGGCTTGGCCGCCCCGCAGATCGGTCTGGGACTCGCCTTGGCGGTGGTCGAAGACCATATCGGCGACGACTTGGATGATCCGCGGGAGATCTCGGAATTCCCGTTCCACGCGATCATCAACCCGTCCTACCAGCCGATCGGCACGGAAACGCGCAGCTTCTACGAGGGCTGCCTGAGTTTCGAAGGCTATCAGGCGGTCCGCAAGCGTTGGCGGAATATCACCGCGCGTTGGCAGGACATGGACGGCACATGGCATGAGGAGCAGCTGCACGGCTGGCCGGCCCGCATCTTCCAGCATGAGACCGACCATCTCAGCGGCGAACTGTATATCGACCGTGCACAGATCCGCTCGCTGGCCACTGACGAGAACGTCGAGGACTACTGGTGCGACGACCCGGTCCCGATCGCCGCGGCGAAGGAACTCGGCTTCAAACTCAACTGAGCCAAGCGACACCATCGGCAATCAGACACGTGCGATTCGCGACCTTCCGCCGACGTTGACTGCATCGTAAGTGTCGGCAGAGGCGGAACAATAACCCTCTGCCGACGCTTAGAGTCATCTCAGTGTCGGTGGAAGCAGAGCCATAACCCTCTGCCGACGCTGACGGGGCCCTCAGTGTCGGTGGTCGGTTTGGTGCATTCGGCCGTGCCGGTTTTAGGGGTCGCCGTGCCTATGATCATGCACACGAGACAGGTCGTCGCATAGCAACACGCGCGTCTTGCCACACGGCTTACTGCCCGTGCGCGAGCTCGTATTGCGCCAGATCGAGAATGGTGTGCCAGTCGTCCGGTGCCAGCTGCGGCGGGATCAGCGCCATCTGCTGATACGGGTCGTCGGCGAGCACACGAGCGGCGAAATCGCGAAGCCGCCGCCATTGCCCGCGCCTGATGAGCTGGGCCGCGTACGCGTCAGCCATCGGTTCGATGTCGCTATGCTCGCTGAGCATGCTGTCGGCCTGTTCGTCCTCGCCGCAGATACGCAGGACGTCATGGCGCAGCATGAGCATCGAGATGTCGAACTGCTCACGGATGCCGCCTGCGGACACGTCGACCAGATTCCCCTCGGAATCCATCATAAGATTGCCGGCGGGATCATCCTTGTCGTTGGAACGGATATCGCGCTCGACCGATGTCATGGTCGCCTGGGCACGGTCGATCGCATCATAGACGAATACCCGCGTGTCGTCCCATTGGGCGAATGGCAGCGAGCACGCGATGAGCTGGACCATCTGCACCGGGTTGAACCGGAAATCCTCGCGGCACGCTGCCGATATGATTTCGTCGAGCGCCTGGCCGCCGGTGACCGGATCGGCATGCTGGGCCACGCTGTCGAAGTAGATGCGCGTCTCATCGATCAGGCGCTTGAGATAGGAGAGCCCTTCGCCTTCCCGGTCGGCGATGCTGCCGAGGAACGAGGATGTCGTGGTCAGTGCGGTGGCAAGATTGCCGGCCGCGTCACGCCACCTGGTGCTCATGAGCGCGTTCCCGACCACCGCCTCGACACCGCAGAGAGCACCGGTGCTGTAGTAGAAGGTCGGCATGTCCGTCCGGTTGATGCCGTCGGCCCCGTCGGCCTGCGGGGTGGGGCTGAGCGAATCCATGGCGCGTAGATACCAGCGGATCGGCGCGTCGATGATCTGCTTCGCCTCTTCGGGGGGAGCGACGGGTATGTTTTCGCGTTCGGCGTCATCGCCTTGAGCGTCGTCGTGGATGGAACGGTCCCACAGGAAGGTCGGCCCCTGCAGGCCGGAATGGCTCAGCAGGTCGTTGGCGAAGTCCCGTAATGCTTCAAAATGCTGGGGTGGTGTCGTGGGGTCGCTCATGCCGGTCCTTCTCGTGTCGGTTGGTTCAAGCATAACCGACTGGTGAGCATTGCGCGATGGTTCGCTCGCCTGTGATGGCAGGCGGGCGCCAGCGCATTACAGTGGTGAGGATACACGTGGTGAGGGTCCACGACAAGGAAAACGGAGATGTGATGGCTGGAATAACCAATTCGTCGGCGTCTGTTGCCGGAGCCAAACACCGGCATGTGCTGCTCGGCGTGTGCGCCGCGTTGCTGATGATCGTGTCGGCGCTCGGCACCGCCGCGCGTGCGCTTCCCGCTGATCTGCAAGCGTTGCCGTACGTGCCCGTCATCGTGTCGCTCACGTCGTGGTTCGCGGTCCTTGCCGCGCTCGCGCTGGTGCTGGCACTGGTGTCGAACCGCTGGTTCGTGGCGCTGGTCGCATTGGCGTGTGTCGCGGCGCAGGTGTGGTGGCAGGCGCCGTTCTTCCGGCCGCAGGCTGCGCTGTCGGATGCGGCGGTGAGTGCCGTCGGGCAGGCGCATGCCATCACCGGCGACCATTATGCGAGGGTGATGACGCTCAACGTGTTCAAGGGGCAGGCCGACCCCCAGGCGGTGGTCAACCTGGTCCGCGACGAACGTGTTGAAGTGCTCGCCTTGCAGGAGACCACGGACGCGTTCGTCAAACAGCTGGAAGCGGATGGTATCGGCGATTATCTGCCGTATTCGCAGGTCTCATCGTCCGACGGCGTGTATGGCAACGGCCTGTGGTCGGCGGTCGCACTTGACGATCCCGTGGATGACGAGGTCCATTCGAGCGCCTCGTTCATGCCCGCGGGGACGGTCGATATGGGCGGCGTGCAGGTGCGGTTCATTTCCGTGCATACCACGTCACCCCAACCGGGGTATTGGTCCCAGTGGAACAGGGCGTTGAACGAGCTGTCCCTCATGCGGCAGAAAACCGGCACGGCGTACGTGATGATGGGGGATTTCAACGCCACGTATGACCATGCCGCGTTCCGCAATATCCTCGGATCGAGGTTCTCCGATGCCACGCGCCAGGCCGGTCACGGTCTCGTGCTGACGTGGCCGACGAATCGCACCGGGGTACCGGCCTTCGCGGGCATCGACCATATCCTGATCGACCAGGGCATGGTCGCCGGGCAGGTGCAGGCCCGGCATGTGGCGGGTTCCGACCACGCCGCGTTGCTCGCCACATTGCAGGTCGGGTGACCGATCTGACCGGCGTTCGGCGGCACGCGGCGGCAATGCAGACCGACGCCGGTTCATGCTGATGCGGCAGGACTTCAACGACCGCCTGAGCAGCAGCCCGCAATCGCCGGTATCGTTCGCGTTGCCGAATGTGCTGTCCGCCTGGGCGATTGGCCGTGTTCGGCAAGAGCTCAGGCGGACGGTCTGCCGGGCTTACTCGAGGTTGGACTGCGTGCCGGCGGTGTCCGCCGAGGTCTGCTGCTGGGCCTGTGCGGCGTCGAGCTTGGCGCGCACCTGGTCGAGCAGCGTCTGGGCGCGCTTGGCGAGCGCCTCGCCGAGCTCCCACTGGCGCATGGACTGGTCGAGGTTCAGGCCGCCGGCCTCGAGCGCCTGCACGGCCTGGATCAGCTGGTCGCGTGCCTCCTCGTACGACATGGATGCGATGCGCTCGTGCTCCTCCTGGGTCAGGCTCGAGGCGGGGGCTTCGGCGTTCTGGGGCTTCTGTGGTTCTGATGTCATCGGTGTTCCTTCCATGGCTGTGGATGTGTCGGTTGTTTCGCGGTTGGTGTTGTGAATAGGGGGTGTGCGACGGCAGCGTGCGACGGTGGCTGTATCACTCGCCGGTATCGCCGGCGGGGGCCTCGCTGTTGCCGGTCTCGCTGTTGCCGGCCTGCCCGATGGTTTCGGCGAGCAGGGTGCCGTGATGCAAGGTGATGGCAAGGCGTTCGCCCGCCCTCGCGTCGGCCGCGTTGTCAAGCACATGACCGTCGGCGGTCTGCACGACGGCGTACCCGCGGTTGAGGGTCGCCTGCGGGCTCATGGCGGTGAGGCTGGCGTGCAGCTTTTCGACGCTCATGCTGGCGTCGTCGACAATGCGGGTCAACCCGTATCTCATGCGTTGCACGGCGTCGTCAACCAGCCGCTGATGCGGTTCGAGCATGGTGCTCGGGTTGGTCAGGCTCGGCCGGTTCGCATAGCCTTCGATAAGCCGCTGCTCGTTGCCGACCAAGGCGTCCATGCGCAGGTTCATGCGTTGCCAGGCATTGGTGATGAGCTGCCACTGCTCACGCACATCCGGCACAACCTTCTTTGCTGCATCCGTCGGCGTCGAGGCGCGAAGGTCGGCGGCCAGATCGATGAGCGTCCAGTCGTCCTCGTGTCCGATGGCCGAGACGATGGGCTTGCGGCATGCCGCCGTGGCACGTACCACGCTTTCGTCGGAGAAGCCGATGAGGTCCTCGAAACTGCCGCCGCCGCGTGCGACGATGATGACGTCCACGCGCGGGTCGTCGTCGAGCTTGCGGATCGCCTGCACGACTTCCGGCGGGCATTGCGCGCCTTGGACGTGCACGTGCTCGACCACGAAGTCCACCGCCGGCCAGCGTAGGTTCACGTTGGTGATGACATCGCCTTCGGCGCGCGCCTGGGGTGCGCAGATCAGGCCGATGCACCGGGGGAATTCCGGCAGTTCAATCTTGTTTTCGGCATCGAACAGGCCTTCGCCCTTGAGCCTCTTGCGCAGCTCGTCGATCTGCGCCTTGAGGTCGCCGGCCCCGACGCGGCGGATGTCGTCGGCGACGAAGCTCAGGCGAGTCGCTTTCACCCATACTTCCGGCTTGCCGTGGACGACGACGCGGTCGCCTTGCCTGAACTCGCGGGCCATGGCGACGAAGTTCCTGAACCCCATGACGGACATCGAGATGTCCTGGGTGTTGTCGCGCAGCGTGATGTAGCCGGACGTGCTTCGCCGCATGTTGATTTCGACGATCTGGCCTTCGACCCACGACGCCGGCCAGCGCTCGACCGCGTCATGGTATTTCTGGCTGACCACGCTGACCGGCCACGGGTTCTCCGCGGTGGTGTCGCGCGCCAGTCGTGGCAGCTGGTCGAGCGGCTTGGGCGCCTGTATGGCCCCGGGGGCCGCATACCCCTGGTTGTACCCGAATCCTTGCATAAAACTCCTCTGTGCCCTGCTGCGGCGTCCGTGTGTTCGCCGGCCGCCCGTGTGTTCGCCGGCCGCCCGTGCGGCCTGTCCTGTCCGGCGTTCCCCGTGGACTGGCGCAGTCCTCGCCGGGTGCTGATAGCCTTAACTGTCGCTCATCGAACGGACAACAGCGACCACTCGCGGGCGCGTATAGCACGTTTTATCCGTCCGCGATGGCGTGTCGTGAACGACACGCGGGGAGGGTGAAGTTATCTTCATCACATTTGTCTCCATTTTGGCGGAACCATGCGGTTTGCTACTACATCTAGGACAACGTCGCATATTCGTGCACTAGATATCGTGGTACAGTCGATGGGGCAAATACAGAACGAAGAAGGCCGGGAGGAGCCCGGCCAAGGGAAAGGACGGAACCCAATGGACATGCAGGTTCTTGATGCGCCGCTGACCGCCGCCCCGGAAAGCGACACAGAGAACACCGTCGCGGAAGGGAAGGCAGCCATGGGCAAGGTGCTCGTCGAGAAGCGTGACGGCCGAATCGTCGAATTCGACCCGATCAACATCATCAGCGCCGTCAAGTCCGCCTTCAAGGATCTCGACAAGGAGATCGGCCCGGAGGAGGAGCAGCTGATCCGCGACCTCGCCAACCAGGTCGAAGGCGAGATCAAGGAACGCTACAACGGTCCCGCCAAGATCGAGGACATCCAGAACCTGGTCGAGCACGGTCTCATCGAAGATCATCTGTATGAGGTCGCCCGCAACTACACGAACTACCGTCTGAACAAGGACATCGAGCGCGCCAAGGCCACCGATATCAACGAAGCGGTCAGCCGTCTGGTCAACCGCGACGAATCCCTTGTGCGTGAGAACGCGAACAAGGATTCCAACGTCTATGCCACGCAGCGCGACCTGCTCGCCGGCGCCGTCTCCAAGGCGTCTGCGTTCTCCATGCTGCCCGACGCCGTGTCCAACGCCCATATGAAGGGCGACATCCACTTCCATGACGCCGACTACTCGCCATTCACCGCGATGACCAACTGCTCGTTGCCGGACTTCGGCGACATGCTCGCCCACGGGTTCGAGCTCGGCAACGCGATGATGGACTCCCCGAAGTCCATCGGCACCGCCGCCACGCAGATCACGCAGATCATCAAGGACATCGCGGGCGCCCAGTATGGCGGCCAGACCGTCAACCGCGCCGACGAGATGCTCGAGCCGTATGCGAAGCTCGACTATGAGAAGCACCTGAAGATGGCCCACGCCATGTTCCCGGACGATATGCCCGTCGACGCCGCGCAGACCGTCGTGCGCGGGCTCAAGGCCCAGGAGCCGTCCGGCCTGCACTTCGAGAACCGCGCCCCGCTGCCCGACGACGTCCCGTTCGACGCGGATGCCGACCCGATCCAGCAGATCCGTGAGATCTACGCGAAGATCATGACCCGCAAGGCGATCTACGACGCCATGCAGACCATGGAATACCAGATCAACTCCAACCGCGTGTCCAACGGTCAGACCCCGTTCGTGACCGTCGGCTTCGGCCTGGGCACCTCGTGGTTCGCCCGCGAGATCCAGCGGTCCATCCTGCTCAACCGCATCCGCGGCCTGGGCAAGGACCGTCACACCGCCATCTTCCCGAAGCTCGTGTTCACCATCAAGCACGGCATCAACGCCGACCCGGGCGACCCGAACTACGATATGAAGCAGCTGGCGCTCGAATGCTCCACCAAGCGCATGTACCCGGATGTCGTCTTCTACGACAACATCGTCAAGATCACCGGCTCCTTCAAGGCCCCGATGGGCTGCCGTTCCTTCCTGCAGGGCTGGATCGACCCCAAGACCGGCAAGGACGTCGAGGACGGCCGCATGAACCTCGGCGTCGTCACCGTCAACGTGCCACGCATCGCTCTCGAATCCCACGGCGACAAGGACCGCTTCTGGAAGCTGTTCGACGAGCGTATGGAGATCGCGCACCAGGCGCTGCAGTTCCGCATCATGCGCTGCAAGCAGGCCACCCCGGTCAACGCGCCGACCTTGTTCCGCTACGGTGCCTTCGGCCGCCTCGGCGCCAACGACAACGTCGACCAGCTCTTCCGCAACGAGCGCGCCACCGTCTCCCTGGGCTACATCGGCCTGTACGAGGCGACAGCGGTGTTCTACGGCAAGGACTGGATGCGCGACCACAGCTGGGACCCGGAAGGCAAGGAGTTCGCGCTGTCCATCGTCAAGCGCATGAACCAGCTGTGCAAGCAGTGGTGCAAGGCCGAAGGCTACCACTATTCGGTGTACTCCACGCCGGCGGAAAGCCTCACGGACCGCTTCAACCGCATGGACCGCGAGAAGTTCGGCCGCGTCGAAGGCGTGACCGACCACGACTTCTACACCAACTCCTTCCACTACCCGGTGTGGCTGTCCCCGACGCCGATGGAGAAGCTCGACTACGAGAAGGACTTCCCCTACTACGCGTCCGGCGGCTTCATCAACTACTGCGAGTTCCCGTGCCTGCAGGACAACCCCAAGGCGCTCGAGGCCGTGTGGGATTACGCCTACAAGATCGGCATCGGCTACCTGGGCACCAACACGCCGATCGACCACTGCTTCGTATGCGGTTTCCAGGGTGATTTCGAACCGACCGAAGAGGGCTTCAAGTGCCCCGAGTGCGGCAACTCCGACCCCGACAAGTGCAACGTGACCAAGCGTACCTGCGGATACCTGGGCAACCCGGTCCAGCGCCCGATGGTGCACGGCCGCCACGAGGAGATCGCCCACCGTGTCAAGCACATGAGCGGTGAGACCGGCCATGTGACACTCAAGGACGGTTCCGAGCGCGAATGGTTCGAGGAGACCAAGTAACCCGGAGCACATAATCCGGACAACCCGGACAACACCGGGGCATAGGCTGTCGGGCGGATTCCGGCGGCAGCGAACCGGGAAACAGTGATGACGGCCGCGATGCACGCTGCACGCGGCCGTCATTGCCGTGCGGGCAGACTTCGGCGGCGTGCCCGGAACACAACAAGGAGCCAAGGAGCAGGGAAGTACAGATGGCAGCAACGACATTGCATGATTTCGCGGCGGGGGAGACCGGCCGCGGCCCGTTCATCCCGACCAACCGGTCGAACAACCCGAAAGCCGGGCAATGGACGAACCGGATGAGCCACAACATGATCGCCGACTACAAGCGGTTCCTCATGACCGACGGCGAAGGCATCCGCTGCTCCCTGTACGTGTCCGGATGCCCGTTCCACTGCGTGGAATGCTACAACAAGTCGATCTGGGATTTCCAGGCCGGCCACGAATACAATGACGCGCTCGAGGCGCAGATCATGGACGACCTGTCGCAGTCCTACGTGCAGGGCATCACCTTCCTCGGCGGCGAGCCGTTGCTCAACACGGGCGTGCTGCTGCCGCTCGCGCGCAAGATCCGCGAACGGTTCGGCCACACGAAAGACATCTGGTGCTGGACCGGCTACACGTGGGAGGAGCTCATGCGCCCCGGCGAGACCCAGGACAAGCTCGACCTCTTGCATGAGATCGACATTCTCGTCGACGGCCGGTATATCAAGGACCTGCACGATTCCTTGCTGCAATTCCGCGGGTCAAGCAACCAGCGGATCATCGACGTACCGAAATCCTTCGCCGCAGGCGAACCCGTCATCTGGGGCAAACTGCACGACCAGGAGCGCTTCATCCCGGAAATCTACGGCAAGGACCGTGCCGCCGGCGAAGGCCACGACAGCATCTCCTCCGAGCAGTGAGCCGGGTGGGATGCGCGTCCCACCCGGTCACACGCCGGGAATGGCGGATTGCCGCGGGTGGCGGACTACAGCAGACCGGCGATTACAGTGGCTAGGGTGATGAAACGAATCGGGTATGCGCTGTATGCGGCGTCGCTGAGCGTGATCGTTCTTGCGATTGCCGCGCTATTCCTCGTGGTGGAGAACACCGCGGTTACGCTGATTTGGGAGGTGTGGGCCGTCCGGGTGCCGTCGCGATGGGCGGTCGCCGTGCCGGTCGCGGTCGCGGGCACCCTGCTGCTGGTCTGGGGCAAACGACGCTGGGGCGACATCCCACACACCACGCGCGATGTCATCGGCGCGTTGAAACGCGGGGAAGCCATCAACTACCACACCGCATGGCGTGACCTGCTCATCGCGCTGATCATCCTCGCCGCAGGCGCGGGCGTCGGCCCGGAAGCCTCGCTGATGGGCGCGGTCATTGCGTATTCCGTGTGGCAGTGCGACAAACTGCGCTACCTGCGCACCCATGCCGACAGCGTCAGCGCCACTCCTATGCCTCAACGTCTGCGCATGCTCTACCATCCCACACGATGGATTGAGCCGGCCGCCAGCACCACAGATGCCGCCAATACCGCTGGCGCCGCCGACTCCAAGCGCACGATCCGCGTATGCGCGGCCAACAGCCTCATCGTCATCGTCATGTTCGTCGGCATGACCACCATGCCGAAATTCTCCGATCAGGGCATGGACACCCTTGATTTCTGGCGGCGCGCCTGGATCGCGCTCCCGCTCGCCGCCTACGCGCTCGCCGTCGCCGGGGTGTGCGTGCTGTTCAGGGCTGGCATCCGTGCGCTGTCGAGGCGCGTCAACGTGCCGATGACCGTACGCCTGCTGGTCGGCGGCGTGCTTGTCGTGCTCGTGGTCACCATACTGCCGGTCCTGTCGACTTCCGGCCAACACCAGATCCACACCATCGGCACGCTGTTCACCACACTGGGTGCCGGTGCGCTCTTCGCCCTCGCCGCAGGCAAGCTCCTGTTCGCACAGCTGTGCATCGAATGCCGCTGGACGGGCGGCGATATCTTCCCGATCATGTTCGCCGCGCTCCTGCACGGGTGCGCACTCGCCAAGCTCCTGCCCGGCTGCCAGCCGGTGGTCGTGGTGATGACGGTAGCCTTCTGCACGGCCATCGTGCTGGTCGGCAACGCCCCGCTCGCCGGCATCCTCATGGCGCTGTTCTTCCCCGCGAGGCTCCTGCCGCTGGAACTTGCCGTCACCCTGCTCGCCTGGGGCGCGATGCGGGTCGCCACGGCGGTGTCCGCTGCCATGAAACGCCGGCGGACCGGGAGAACGGCGGCCCAGGCATGAACGATATGAAATCCGCGCGTAGCACGACTTGCGGTACAGGTGCCCGATGGCTGTACCGTTTCGCTGGAGGCGAGTTTCGCTGACGTCCGTATGCGTTAGCATTCACTAGAGGAAATTCGGCGGGGCGGGTGCGGGCGTATGGTGCCAAGTCGCCCGGCGCCCTGCCGACAATGGATATGAGGTGTAGATGGTGGAACAGGCTGAACATGTCATGACCGGCGAACACGGGAACAAACCGTTGCGTGTCGGTCTCGACATCGGATCGACCACGGTCAAGGCGGTGGTGCTCGACCAGGGTGACACGCTTGACGACGCGTTGTTCTCCGATTATCGGCGTCACCATGCCAATGTCCGCGCCACGGTCGCCGGCCTGCTGGAGGACATCCACGCCGCGCTCGACAAGCTGGGGCGTGGCGACGAGCCGATCCGGCTCGCCATCACCGGTTCCGGTGGCCTGACGCTCGCCGACAACATGCACGTGCCGTTCATCCAGGAGGTCATCGCCGAGACGCGCGCGATCGACCAGGAGATCCCGCAGGCCGACGTCATCATCGAACTTGGCGGCGAGGACGCGAAAATCACGTATTTGAAGCCCACGCCGGAGCAGCGCATGAACGGCTCATGCGCGGGCGGTACCGGCGCGTTCATCGACCAGATGGCCACATTGCTGGATACGGATGCGGCCGGCCTCAACGAGATGGCCAAGCATTACCAGACCTTGTATCCGATCGCTTCGCGCTGTGGCGTGTTCGCGAAATCAGATCTGCAGCCGCTGATCAATGACGGCGCGGCGAAACCGGATCTGGCGGCCTCGATCTTCACCGCCGTCGCCACACAGACCATCGCCGGCCTCGCATCCGGCAGGCCCATCCACGGCAACGTCGTCTTCCTCGGCGGCCCGCTGTTCTTCATGTCCGAGCTGCGCGAAGCCTTCCGCCGCGCGCTCGACGGCAAGGTCGACGAGTTCATCACCCCGCAAAACGCCCACCTGTATGTCGCGTTCGGCGCTGCGCTCATCGCCGGCGACGACAATGACGACGAGGACGACACGGGTACTGTCGCGGTCGCCGAGCCGCGTACCTGTGCGCAGATTCTTGACGATCTTGAGCGACTGAAGAACCTGCCGAGCAACACGAAGACCATGCCGCCGCTGTTCCCCACCGAGGCGGACCGCGAGGCGTTCAACGCCCGCCACCACCGCGAGCATGTGCATGTGGGCACGCTCGAAGGGGCGAAAGGCCCGCATTTCCTTGGCATCGACGCGGGATCGACCACCATCAAGGCGACCCTCGTCAATGACGACCGCGAAATCGTATGGTCCTCCTATGCCACGAACGAGGGCAGCCCGCTGACTGCCGCCGTGGATATCGTCAAACGCATCCAGGCGCAGCTGCCGCCCGAAGCGTGGATCGCGCGCTCCTGCGCGACCGGCTACGGCGAAGGCCTGATCTCCACCGGTCTGCACCTGGACGAGGGTGTCGTCGAGACGATGGCGCACTACCGTGGCGCCGAAATGGTCAGCCCCGGCGTGACCGCCGTCATCGATATCGGCGGCCAGGACATGAAATACCTCGCCATCAACGACGGGGTCATCGACTCGATCGCCGTGAACGAGGCCTGTTCATCCGGCTGCGGGTCCTTCCTGCAGACCTTCGCCCAGTCCATGGGCCTGAGCATCGAGGAATTCACACAGAAAGCCCTGAATTCCACGCATCCGGTCGATCTGGGTTCGCGCTGCACCGTGTTCATGAACTCCTCCGTCAAACAGGCCCAGAAGGAAGGCGCCTCCATCGAGGACATCGCAGCGGGCCTGTGCTATTCGGTCGTACGCAACGCGTTGTACAAGGTCATCAAACTGCGTGACGCCGACGCGCTCGGGGACACGGTCGTCGTACAGGGCGGCACCTTCCTCAACGACGCCGTGCTGCGCGCCTTCGAACTGCTGACCAAACGCGAGGTCACCCGCCCGAATATCGCCGGCCTCATGGGCGCGTACGGCGCCGCGCTGACCGCCCGCATGCATTACATCGACGCCGCGGACGACGATCCCGCCGCCGAACACACGCGTTCGGGTATTCTCAGCGGCCAGGCGCTTGACAACCTGTCGATGACCACGTCCCGTGACGTGTGCAAGCTGTGCCAGAACCATTGCAAGCTCACCATCACGACCTTCCAGGACGGCTCGCGCTACGTGACCGGCAACCGGTGCGAGCGCGGCGGCGACGCGAAGAAGAAGCGTTCCGACCGGCCGAACCTGTACGACTACAAGTACAAGCGCTGCTTCGCCTACCGTCGCCTGACCGACAAGAAAGCCACCCGCGGCGAGATCGGCATCCCGCGTGTGCTCAACATGTACGAGAACTACCCGTTCTGGTTCACCCTGCTCACCAACCTCGGCTTCAAGGTCATCATCTCCGGGCGTTCCAGCCACGAACTGTTCGAAACCGGTATCGAATCCATCGCCTCCGAGAACATCTGCTACCCGGCGAAGCTCGTGCACGGCCATATCAAATGGCTGCTCAACAAGGGCGTCAAGACGATCTTCTACCCGTGCGTGAGCTACGAGGAGAACCTCGTGCCCAACACCGACAACCACTACAATTGCCCGGTCGTCGCGAACTACCCGGTCGTCATCGGCGCGAACATACCCGAACTGCGCGAACCGGGCATCCGCTACATGCGCCCCTATTTCAACCTCGCCAACCATGAGCTCATGGCCAAGCGCATCGTCGAGGAATTCGCGTGGGCGAACGTGACGATGGACGAGGCGCAGGAAGCGGTCAAGGCCGCATACGCCGAAGACAAGCTGTTCAAGTACGACGTGCAGCAGGAGGGCCTGCGCGCGCTCGCCTACATGAAGGAGCATGACTGCCGGGGCATCGTGCTTGCCGGGCGGCCGTACCATATCGACCCGGAAGTCAACCACGGCATCCCCGAGACGATCTGCTCGCTGGGCATGGTCGTGCTGTCCGAGGATTCGATCTGCGAACTGCAGCCCGGCGAGGACCTGCATTTGAGCGACTACCTTGAGGCGGGGGAGAAGAGCCCCCGATCCCATGACGCCGCAGGATTCCGCGAGGTGGGCGACCGCAAAGTCACCCGTATGCCGTTGCGTGTGCAGAACCAGTGGGCCTACCATGCCCGACTGTATTCGGCGGCACGCTTCGTGTCCTCCTATCCGGGGCTTGAACTCGTGCAGCTCAACTCTTTCGGCTGCGGCCTCGACGCCATCACCACCGACCAGGTCAGCGAGATTCTCGCCGACAAGGCCGACGTGTACACCGTGCTCAAGATCGACGAGGTCAGCAACCTCGGCGCGGCCAAGATCCGCCTGCGTTCGCTGAAAGCCGCCGTCGAGGAGCGTGAACGCAACGCCAAACGGCAGCATCAGGATGCGCGGGACGGGCATAAAACGCAGTCCGCCCGAATCACGTCGGCCGCGTCGGTCGTGTCCGGCAAGCCGGTTGCGCCCGCCACGCAGGCCACGCCCGACGACGGATTCCGCCATACCGGTGGACCCGCGCCGACCCCCGGACGCCAGGTGATGCTCGACGCCGTGATGGCCGACAACCCGAAGCTCACCGAAGCGGTCAGGCAGGCATCGCGTCGCGCCGCAGCCCAAACACCGCAACTGGACGGCGCGAAGGCCGGCAAGCGCGGCGGATCGGCCCGCAACGAGGCCACGATGACCCGGTACGCACACAAGGTCCGCTTCGAGAAATCCATGCGCGAATACACCATCGTCTGCCCGCAGATGAGCCCGGTGCATTTCTCGCTGGTCGAATCCGTCATCCGCTCGGGCGGCTACAAATTCGACGTGCTCAAACACGCGAGCAATGAGGATGTGGAAACCGGCCTCAAATACGTGAACAACGACGCCTGCTACCCGGCGATCATGGTCGTCGGGCAGCTGGTGGACGCCATCATCCAGGGCAAGTACGATCCCGACCATGTGGCGCTCGCTATTTCGCAGACCGGCGGCATGTGCCGCGCCACGAATTATTATGGCCTGATCCGCAAGGCGCTGATCGACGCCGGATACCCGCAGATCCCGGTCATCGCGCTGAGCTTCCAGGGCCTGGAAAGCAACCCTGGATTCAAGGCGACGCCGGCGATGCTGGAACGCGCCGGCAAGGCGCTCGTGTACGGTGATCTGCTCATGAAATGCCTGTACCGCGTGCGCCCGTACGAGGCGGAACCGGGCAGCGCGAACGCCTTGTACGAACAGTGGGACACGATCCTGCGCGAGACCATCGAGCACCACGGGTATTCCAAGACCGCCAAGCGCGTGTACGGCAAGGGCTACTGGCTGTACCCGCAGCTGCTCAAGAAGATCGTGCGCACTTTCGACGAGCTGCCTTTGAAGAATATCCCGCGCAAGCCGCGCGTCGGCGTGGTCGGCGAGATTCTCGTCAAATACCATCCGGACGCCAACAACCATGTCGTCGACCAGATCGAGGCGCAGGGCTGCGAGGCAGTGGTGCCGGGCATCGTCGAATTCATGACCCAACACCCGTACACCGACAAGTGGAACGAGGACCATCTGGGCACCGGCGGCAGCCAGGTGGCGGACGCGATCATGCGCTGGGGCCTCAACCGCGGGCTCAACCCGGTGCGTCGTGCCATCGCCACCGCGCACGGCAAGTTCAGCCAGGACGAGCGCATGGAGCAGCTCGTCAAGACCGCCGACGAGGTCACGTCCGTCGGCGTGCAGGCAGGCGAAGGGTGGCTGCTGACCGCCGAGATCATCGAACTCATCGAATCGGGCTGCCCGAACATCGTGTGCGCCCAGCCGTTCGCGTGCCTGCCCAACCATGTGACCGGCCGCGGCATGTTCGGCAAGATCCGCCGCCTGTACCCGCAGGCCAACATCGTGTCGATCGACTACGATCCGGGCGCGTCCGAGGCGAACCAGCTCAACCGGCTCAAGCTCATGATCGCCGCCGCGAAGAAGAACCACAAGGCGCTTCTCGATGAACCGATGCGCGGCGGGCACGGCGATGCCGCCGGGCACCGCGAGGCCGCCGGACATGCGCCGTTGTCCACCGCGGACTGAACCTCCCGGACCACAGGCTGCAGACCGGCCCGCATGTCCACTGGCCGGAGATGCGGGCCGGTTGTAGTAGGGTACGCCGGCATGCGCCATGCGTGTGCCGGGCCTTCAGCGGTCAGGCGGGATGGCAAGGTCCGGTCGGGTTTGACTGGAATCGGCTGGGGTTGGCTGGTTTTGACCGGAGCCGTCCGGGCTTTGGTCAGGGCCTGCCGGGGTTGGCCGGGGCTCGGCCAGGCTCCCTGGTGATGACCCCGGCTCCGGATGCATCCGCCCGCTTCTGCCCGTCTGGTTCCATGGATGATGCCGGTTACTTTTCCATACCATCGGAACCGGACGGACAGATTGCATCTTTGGAGGCGGCGAAGCGTCCCGCCGAATCCCGCCGGTTACCCTGATAACCTCGGATCCTTGGTATTCCGCCGTTGTTTGTGTGCTGTGCCTCCGGCTGCCTCTATCCACTGCTGCTGATTCCACCGCATCCTCCTGGTTTCTGCCCCGCACCATGCCAATCGCGGCTCGAAACCGCGGGCGTGGAACAGGTCGGCAGGTCCAGGCAGGGTGGTGGCGGGCGGTTTTCGGACCGGATTCGCGGAATCCCGCTCTTTCTGGGTTGTTGGTTTATTCGGTGGACTCTCCAGTCATCCCCTGTTCCGCATCATTGTCTTCGTTACTGTTCCACACTGTTGGAATCGGACGTCGAATCTCCCGTCGTGGCATCGTCTCGAGGGCGCTGATGACGTCATCATGACATCATCATGCCGACCCCGTCCAGATGATCCGCACCACCGCCGGCAATGCCCCGATGCAATCCGCTATCAGTTTTTCGTAGAGCGTACGGCGCTGCCTTGCGCGCGTGGCGGCTCCGTTTCGCCTACGATGGCACCATGAGCACACCACGCATCAGCTACGCGCATATGAACGCCACCGTCAATCCCAAGCATGTCGACAGCCTGGTCCGTTTCTTCGAAAGCGGCGCCAAGCCGGAACGCAACGACGGTTACGGGGTCGAGATCGAGCATCTGCCCGTACGCAACGGCACCGACCAGGCGGTCAACTATTACGAGCCGAACGGCATCGAGGAGCTGCTCAACCGCATGCGCCCCTACTATGACGCCGACAAGGAATACTGGGAGAACGGGCATCTGGTGGGCCTAGCCCGCAAGGGGATCTCGATTTCGCTGGAACCGGGCGCCCAGGTCGAATGCTCGATCGGCGTGTTGCATGATCCGCAGGAGCTGGCGGTCGAATACGGCCGCTTCCGCGACGAGGTCGACCCGATCCTTGATGCGCTTGACTTCCGCCTGGTCAACTACGGCTACCAGCCGAACACCAGCTATGCCGACATTCCGGTGAATCCGAAAAGCCGGTATGCGGCGATGACCGATTATCTGGGACGCGTCGGCCAGTACGGCCTGTGCATGATGCGCGGTTCCGCCTCCACACAGGTGAGCATCGACTACCAGAATGAGCAGGACGCGATCCGCAAGCTGCGCGTCGGCACGGCGGTCGGGCCGATTCTGGCGTGGTTCTTCCGCAACACCCCGTATTTTGAAGGCGTGGGGAACCCGTTCCCGCTGTTGCGCCAGCGGATGTGGGATTTCCTCGACTGCCAGCGCACCAACCTGATCCCCGGACTGTACGATGACCGGTTCGGCTGGGAGGATTACGCGGTGGACGTGCTGAGCACGCCGATGATGTTCGCCGACCTGACGCACACCCCTGAGGCTGAAGGGTTGCCCGAAGAGCAGAAGCATCGGGCCGCGTTCCGCGACAACGCGGGTGAGATCTACCCCGATCGCGAGCTCAACGCGTATGAGATCAACCATGTGCTGTCCACGCATTTCAACGATGTGCGGTTGAAGAACTTCATCGAACTGCGTCATTGGGATTCGCTGCCGGTCGAACGCGCCCAGCGGCTGACGGAAGTCATCGGCTCGCTGTTCTACAACGATGCGAACCTGGATCGTCTCACGTCCTATTTCGACGGAACCAGCGATCTTGATGTGCTCGAGGCGAAGGCGAACCTGCAAGCCCACGGCCCTGAATCGACGCCCTACGGACAGCCGCTCGACTTCTGGCAGGAGTTCCTCGGGCTGGAAGGCCTGCTCGCCGACGTGCCGGGCGACCCCGCCCACCCTGACGTGTTCCAGGAGTAACCTGGCGGTCCCGGCGGGCATGGCATACGCGCCTATCGTAGGCATGCGCGTCTGGTCATGTTTTCCCGACACCGTTTGCCGGCACTGGCGTGTGAGTGTCGGTGGAGGGTGTCGGCTGACGGCGGGTGCCCACGGCGACGGGCGGTATCGGAAGTCCACGCCATGACATGCTGAATGTTGTATATGCAACAAACGTCTATGCTAGGACGTATGAGCATGCCACCATCGCAATCATTGGAATCGTCGGAATCGTCGGAATCATCCTCGGAATCTGCACCCATCTCCCCGGTATCTGCGGCTGAATCCAATCCGGTCCGCCATAAGACCATGGGCAACCGCCGACTCATCGTCGTCGTCATCGCCTTGTCCATCCTCACTTTTCTCGGCATTCTGTCGGAAACCTCGCTCAACATTTCGTACGCCACCCTGATGGGCGAATTCGCCTTGTCGGCCGACGTGGTGCAATGGTTGACCACCGGCTACCTGCTGCTGTTGTCGGTGGCGATCCCGACCTCGCCGTTCCTTGTCCGCACCTTCCCCACCCGCACGCTGTTCATCGCCGCCGTAGCCCTGTTCGGCACGGGCACGCTGATCGGCGCGCTCGCCGTGAACTTCCCGATGCTGCTTGCGGCCCGGCTGGTCATGGCGTTGGGAACCGGCGTTTCGCTGCCCCTGCTGACCACCATCATTCTTGATCAGGCCCCGTTCGACCGACGCGGTATGATGCTTGGCCTGGTCAGCCTGGTCACGTGCGCGGCACCCGCAATCGGCCCGGTATTCGGCGGGCTGGTCATGCAGTTCCTCAACTGGCATTGGATTTTCTACACCATGATTCCGTTCCTCGTGGTCTCGCTTCTCCTCGGTTCGGCGACCGTGCCGGATGTGCGGCACGGGGAGAAGGGATACCTGTCCCTGACGTCACTGCTGTTGGTCGCCTTGGGGTTGTCCGGGTTGATTCTTGCGGTGAGCTGCTATACGCAATGGTATGGCGATTGGCGGTTCTGGGCGGTGCTTGCTGCCGCTGTCGTGGTGCTTGCGGTATTCGCGGCGGTACAGCTGCGTATGGAGCATCCGTTGATCCAGGTACGTACCTTCGCCTATCCGGGGTTCACGCTCGGTATGTTGATTCTGCTTATGGCGTCCGGTGGTGTGCTCGGCGTGAATTTCCTGCTGCCGATTCTCCTGCAACGCGGACTTGGTCATTCGAGCATGGTGGCGGCGCTGATTCTGCTGCCTGGGGCGGTTGCCGGGGCGGTGTCCGCGCCGCTTGTCGGTGGCTTGTTGCGTGACCATTTCCCGCCCCGGTTCATTGCGGTTGGCTTCATGGGCATCGCGCTGATGGATGTCGGCATGATGTTCGGATGCCGGCATGAATTGCCGGTCGCAATGTCGTACGCGGTGTTCTCCGCGTTCGCCGGATGTGTGCTCGTGCCCGACCAGACGCATGCGCTCAACCAGTTGCCGCAACGGATGAATGCCGACGGGTCGGCGGTGCTCAATACCGTCCAGCAGATGGCGGGGGCAATCGGCACGGCACTCGCCTCGGCGTTGATCGCAAGCGGATCACAGGCCGCGGCTGCTGGTGGATTGGGCGAAGCGCAAGCGTATATCTCCGGATTCTCCTCCAGTATGCGCGTGTTCCTTGGTATGGCGATTGCCGGCGAAATCATGGCGCTGCTCATGTTCCGTGTGACCCGATCCTCGCGCGACGCCGCTTGATCCAACCGAACCGGCCTGCCGGAGCCGCTCGGGCCGTGACTGTGTGAGCGAATCCTCACACAACCGCCCCCAGTCAGGCTGCATCGCCCGTCCGGGTGTGCCCGGGGCTGTCATTGTGTGAGTGGATCCTCACAGGACGCCGTCCGACCCATCCGATTCTGCCTGCCGGCGCTGTCCGGGCCGTCATTGTGTGAGTGGGTCCTCACATGATGACGCTCGATCCAATCGGGCCAGTCATCAGCCACTGCTCAAACCGTGACTGTGCGAGCGAATCCTCACATGGTGCCGCCTATCCCGATCAAATCACCTGCTGCGTACTCCTCAGGCCGTGACTGTGTGAGCGAATCCTCGCACAACGGGCGGGCGTCGGGAAGTCGTGCGGGCGACGTCATGATTCGGGCTGCTGACTGGTGTCGTCATCGGTCGCCCGTGAAGCATGCCGGGGGTTCGTATCTCGTTTATCTGTAGTACTTCCTGAAGCGCATCTTCGTTATCTGTGTTCCTGATGGCCGCAACCCCGAGTACCATCCGCGGAATATCAACAGCGCTACCGCAGGTATCGGACGTTGGCGAACGCAAATACGCGAGATAGCCTCCAGCAGGTACTACAGATAATGCAGATAGCGGTGCCCGACACGTGATACACGGCTGTACCAGTCTGCGACTCTCGCTGGAGCCGATCAGATGCCATTGCCGGCCGATCTCAAACAATGAGTGCCGGAGATGCGTCGCGAGCATGATGTGGGCGTGCCTAAGCTCGATGCTGACCCATCTGATGCGCTATGTATCTCGGCAGATGCATGACGTGCGTGGTGTGACGTGGTTTCGGTGGTATTGCTGAGGATCTGTTGTGTTGTGTATGTCGTGGGATGCGCGACGGGAATGATGTCATGGGGTTAGGGGCTGGCTGGTCGTGCATCTGCCGTGTTGTGTATGTCGGGACATGCATTGCTGGCGCGATGCTGCGGGATGACTGGGGATTGCCGGGGGTCTGTGGCGTTGCGTATGCGTTTGCATACATGATGCGGCGGAGGCGCGCGGGGTGTTGGCGTCGGGGGTGAATAAGGGAACCGACTACCGGCAACAAACCGGTTCGACACGCCAAATGTTGCATATACAACTGTTGTATAGGCTACCTATTAGGATGCGATTCCAGGTGGCGCGTAACAATCGACGAACGCCGCCAATCGCAAGCCCGGCCCTACAGCAATCAGACAGGAGCAGACCGCATGGTCACAGGCACCGATTCCATGGATGCGCGTAATCCTGCGGATACGCACGTTACCGCAGACGCCGACGCATATCCTCCGGAACGGACCGCATCGGAGACTATCCTGCCGCCGGATGTCGATGCCGTCGCAAATGATGCCCTTCCGCCGGCCATGGCCCCGCCCGGCCGCGACCCACTTCCCCTGAGCATTGAGATTCAAGGACTCAGCCGTGTCGTCCGCCGCTATCTCGGCCTGACCATGCCGGTGAACGCACGTGTGGCGACCGACGGCAACGCGAATATCATCATGTACCTTGACCGGCATCGTGACGGCGAGGTGTTCCAGCACGACATCGAGTCACGCTTCCGCATCACCAGATCCACCGCCTCCCGGGTACTGACCCGCATGGAGCGCAAGGGGCTGATTGTGCGCCAGCCGGTCGCCCGTGACGCACGGCTCAAGCGCATCGTGCTCACCGAGCAGGCCGACCGGATCGTCGCCGACCTTGCCGCCAACGGCGATCGCACCGAAGACATCCTCGCCGATGGTTTCACGCCCAGCGAACTTACACAATTGAGGGACTATCTCGGCAGGCTCCGTCATAATATGGACGCCGCACTTGATGTCGCCGCCCGCGCCCAGCCCACACGGGCGCCGTCACGGCAACCGATCGAAAACCAGGAACCCCAGTATCAGGAACCTCAGTAGCGACAACCCCGATACCGAGAACCTCGGCGGATTACACGCGGCCAACCCATCGGTCGCAAGCCGAGCCAAAAGCCCGGAGAACCCCTCCAACGCCAGCAGAACACCGAGGAAGGAAAGGAACGCAACCAGTGACCGAGAGCACACTCGCGAATACGCCCAGTGCCGCCGATGCGCCGGCGAAACCCACGCACGTCATACGAACCCTGCTGCACAGCCTGCGCGAATACAAGAGAGAAAGCCTGCTTACCCCGCTCGCCGTCGGTATCGAAGCGATTATGGAAATCGTCATCCCGACGGTCATGGCGCATCTGATCGACCAAGGCATCACCGGCGGTTCCATGCCCGCCGTGTGGAAATTCGGCCTGATCCTGTTCCTGTGCGCGCTGCTGTCGTTCGCCGCCGGCACGCTCGCCGGTCGGTTCGCCGCCGTCGCCTCCGCGGGCTTCGCGAAGAACCTCCGCCACGACGTATTCGCCAAGGTGCAGGGCTTCAGCTTCACGAACATCGACCGTTTCTCCACGGGCTCGATCATCACCCGCAGCACCACCGACGTGACCAACCTGCAGAACTCCTACCAGATGATCATCCGCATCGGCGTGCGCGCTCCTGTGATGATGATCGCCGCGTGGATCTGCTCGTTCCGCATCAGCAAGCCGATTTCACTGGTGTTCCTGGTCATCGTGCCGATTCTGGGCATCGCCCTGATCGCGCTCGCCGCGTTCGTGCACCCCGTGTTCGAACGCGTCTTCCACACGTACGACAAGCTCAACAACGACGTGGACGAGAACCTGCAAGGCATCCGCGTGGTCAAGTCGTACAACCGCGAAGACCACGAAATCAAGAAGTTCGGCCGTATCTCGCAGGCGATCTACCGTGATTTCGTCAAGGCGGAACGCGTGATGAGCTTCAACATGCCGCTTATGGACGCGTGCATCTACATCGCCCTGCTCGCGGTGTCCTGGCTGGGCGCCAAGCAGATTGTCGCCTCGGGCAACAACGCGGCGCTCGGCATGACCACCGGCGACCTGACCGCACTGGTGACGTACGCGCTGCAGATTCTCATGGCACTCATGATGATCTCGATGATCTTCGTCATGGTCATCATCTCGCAGGCGTCCGCCGAGCGTATCTGCCAGGTGTTGCAGGAACGCAGCACCGTCACCGATCCCGAACACCCGATTGCGCAGGTGCCGGACGGCTCCATCGAATTCGACCACGTGACCTTCCGCTACTCGCGCAGCTCGGAGAAGCCGGTGCTTGACGACATCAATCTTGATATTCCCTCGGGCTCTGTGGTCGGCATTATCGGCGGCACCGGTTCGTCCAAATCCAGCCTTGTGCAGCTCATCCCGCGTCTGTACGACGTGACCGAGGGCTCGCTGAAGGTCGGCGGGCATGACGTGCGCGAATACGATCTGCAGGCCTTGCGCGACCAGGTCGCCATGGTGTTGCAGAAGAACGTGCTGTTCAGCGGCACCATCGCCGAGAACCTGCGTTGGGGCAACCCGGAGGCCACCGACGAGCAGATCCGCCATGCCGCGCAGATCGCTCAGGCGGACGGCTTCGTCCAGGAATTCCCCGACAAGTACGACACCATGATCGAACAGGGCGGCACGAACGTGTCCGGCGGCCAGCGCCAGCGCCTGTGCATCGCCCGCGCGCTGCTGAAGAACCCGAAGATCCTGATTCTGGACGATTCCACCAGCGCGGTGGACACCAAGACCGACCAGCTGATCCGCGAAGGCCTGCGCTCCGAGGCACCGGACGTCACGAAGATCATCATCGCCCAGCGGCTGAGCTCCGTGCAGGACGCCGACATGATCCTGGTCATGGCCGGCGGCCACATCATGGACAAGGGCACGCACGAGCAGCTGTTGAAGACCTGCGACGAATACCGCGCGATCTATGAGCTGCAGACCAAGAATCACGGCGAAGCGGATGCTGCGGATGGCGTCGCAGCCACCGCTAGCGCCCAGTCCACCGCAAGCACCACCCAGGAAGGAGAGACACGATGAGTACGCAGAACACCGCGCAATCCACGGATACCGCCAAGCCCGACGACGTGTCGGCGAAACCTGGCGCCCAGACCTCTGCGTCCGGAGCCGGCCGTAAGCCGCGCGCGAAAGTCCCGCGCGGCACCGTGAAACGACTGTGGGGCTACATTTCCCAATACCCGGTGCGTCTGGTCATCGTCATCCTGTCGATCATCGTGTCCGCCGCCGCACAGGCGCTGTCCATCGCGTTCCTGCAACGGCTCGTCGACACGTACATCATCCCGCTGGTCACCGCCACCCACCCCGACTGGGGGCCGCTGATCCGCGCGCTCACGCTGCTCGCCATCATGTACGCGGTCGGCACGTTCTGCGCGTGGCTGTGGGGCTGGCTGATCATCGACATCGAACAGGGCACGCTTAAGAAGATCCGCGACGACATGTTCGCCCACCAGCAGCGTCTGCCGATCCGCTATTTCGACACCCACGAGCACGGCGATGTGATGAGCCGGTACACCAACGACACCGACACCTTGCGGCAGGCGATTTCGCAGTCCTTCCCGCAGATGTTCTCCTCGCTATTGTCCGCGCTCGCATCTCTCATCGCGATGATGTGGCTGTCTGTCCCGTTCGCGCTGTTCACGCTCGTGTTCGCGATCATCCTCTTCGTGCTGGTCAACAAGCTCGTCGCCCGCTCCGGCAGCCAGTTCGTCCGCCAGCAGCGCGTGCTCGGCGACGTCAACGGTTTCGTCGAGGAAGCGGTCAACGGGCAGAAAGTCATCAAGGTGTTCAACCACGAGGACGCCACGCAACGCGAATTCGACCGCCGCAACAACGAGCTCTTCGATGCGGCCGCCAAGGCGAACACCTACGGCAACATCACCATGCCGATCGTGAACAACTCCGGCTACCTGCTGTACGTCGCCACCGCGATTCTCGGCGCGTGGGCGGGCCTGTCCGGCATGCACAACTTCGGTTTCGGCGGCGCCGGGACCATGACCCTCGGCACCGTGATCGCCATGCTCACCCTGTCACGCGGTTTCATCAACCCGCTCGGCCAGGTCTCCATGCAGTTCACCATGGTCATGATGGCGCTCGCCGGCGCCTCGCGCATCTTCGCGCTCATGGATGAGCCGGTGGAAGCCGACGGCGGTACGGTCACGCTCGTCAACGTCGAACTTGGCGAAGACGGGCGCACAATGACGGAAACCGACCGGGAGACGCAACACTGGGCGTGGAAGCGCGCCGCGGATGATGACGGTACGCGCTCGCTCGCCGCCGCCGCGAAACTGCGCGGCCAGGCCCGTGAGGTGGCCGCAAAGGCCAAGCAGAGCGCGATTACCTCGCCGGACGGCCGGTATACGCTGCTGCGCGGCGATGTGCGCTTCACCGATGTGACCTTCGGGTATAACCCGTCCAAGCCGGTGCTGCATGACATCACGTGGTTCGCCAAGCCGGGCCAGAAGATTGCGCTGGTCGGCGCGACGGGCGCGGGCAAGACCACGGTCACGAACCTCATCAACCGCTTCTACGACATCCAGGAAGGCCAGATCCTGTATGACGGCATCGACGTGCGCAATATCCGCAAACCGGATCTGCGCCGTTCGCTCGGCATCGTGCTGCAGGACGTGAACCTGTTCACCGGCACGGTGATGGACAACATCCGCTACGGTCGTCTTGACGCGACGGATGAGGAATGCATCGAGGCGGCGAAACGCACGAACGCGGACGGGTTTATCCGCATGCTGCCGGAAGGCTATCACACGGTGCTTTCCGGTGATGGTTCCGGTCTGTCGCAGGGCCAGCGCCAGCTGATTTCGATTGCGCGCGCCGCCGTGGCCGATCCGCCGGCGATGATCCTGGATGAGGCGACCAGTTCGATCGACACCCGCACCGAGGAGGTCGTGCAGGCGGGTATGGACGCACTGATGAAGGGGCGCACGGTCTTCGTGATCGCGCACCGGCTGTCCACTGTCCGCAATGCGGACGTGATCATGGTACTCGACCACGGCCGGATCATCGAACGCGGCAACCATGATGAGCTCATCGCCCAACGCGGCGAATACTACCAGCTGTACACCGGAGCGCTCGAACTCGAGTAACGGGCAGCTGCGCGCACCGGTGCAGGCCGGTGCTCTCAAACCGTCTGCCGACGCTGACATCTCTCAGCGTCGGCAGACGGTTTTGTTTTTCCTCTGTCGACGCTGGCATCCCTTCTGACACCGGGAGGGTCGTGGAATTGGCCCGACGGGGTGACGGGGGCGGTGAGGGGCTGGTGGTGGGTAGCAGATGTCGATGTGAGTTTGCTTACTTTTTACCCACGGTGGATGGCAAATGTAACAAGATTATTGGTAATATCGAACCGGTTTTATGTCGGGGTGCCACCAACACATTGACTCATCCGCGACACCAGAAGGTTGTCGGTAGGGGCGGGCATTTGGCGGGCGGCATCAAGGGAATCGGTACCCCCGTACATCGACTGCGGAAACTGAACGCAACCTAGGTCTGGAATGGGAGAGCTACAAGTGCGCAAGACAATGATTCGTAGTGGATTAATCGCCCTCGTTGCGATGCTGTGCACCGTCGCGATGATTGTGCCGTCATCGTTCCTGAAGAACACCGCGGCATCGGCGGCCGACACGACGACGAATTCTGATGCAAACTCCCTCACCCGCGCGCTGACCATCCACGCATGGGGCAACGATGCGGCCGGCAACCCGCAGTACGACACATCCACGTCCACATCGACCGGCGAAAGCGTGCGCAAGGAGATCGCCGGCGCGCAGCTGACCCTGAGCACGACCGACGGATACATCAAGAAAGACGCTTCCTCCTCCGTCGACGTCACGATAGCCTCCGACGGACGCTCCGCCACGTGGACGAGCACGACCACGGCGCTGGTGGTGCAGGTGGCGGCGGGCTCGTACACGCTGCACGAAGACAAGCCGTCGGACGGCTATTACTCCGCCGCCGACGTGACCTTCACCGTTCCGCAATACCAAGAGAAGGTCGATACATCGAAGGACTGGAAAGCGACGAGCGAATTCCCCGTCAAAGCCGACAGCACGAACCCGTGGGAGTACAAGGACGTCACGTGGACGAGCCGCCAGGCGATCGCCACCACCGGCGACGGCAAGAGGGTCGATCCGCTTCCCTCGATCTCCGTCACCGACGGCAGCGGAACGCCGTCCGTCGTCTATTGCTACAACTACCTGAGCACGGCGCCCCGAGGCCCCCAGGCTTCCAGCGGCACGCAGTACACCCGGTACAACGAGTCCGAGGGTTCCATCGCCAAGCTCTGGACCAGCGCCGCGTACAGGCTCCAGTCCGATGCCTACGGCACTATTTCTGACTCCACTGAATTCGCGCGCCGCATCATGTCCGTCATCACACGCGGATACCCGAATAACACCACCATCAACGCCAACAACCCCACCGACCTTCTGGCGGGCCTCGACGCGAACCAGCAGCGCATGGTCACCCAGCTCGCTGTGTGGCATTACACCGACGGCGCCTACGCTAACCGGTACGATTCAAACTCTTCCTTCGCGAAGCTCGTCGAGCCGACTGCCGACAACTACTACGGTTTCAACCAGGCGATGATCGACGCCTACAAGAACCTCATCAACCCGACCGGCTACACGCTCCAGGCCAGCGAGGCACTCCTGTTGTACCAGCCTGGCTCCGAGGTGAAGAACTACCAGAATCTCCTGGGCACCACCTCCATCACGCCGACCGCCATGGAGGCGAGCATCGTCGACGATTCCATCGACTACTCCAAGAACCCCGCCACCGCCACGATCAAGGGCACCAAGACCATCAACGGCAAAAAGCTGTCCGAATACGGCACTACGGGCGATGACGATGCCGTCCGCCGCCTATTCGGCACCTTCAAGTTCCGTATCGCTACCGATACGAACGCGCCGCTGCCCGCCAGCGACACCGCGACGGTAGGTGATGATGGCACTTTCAGCTTCGGTGATATCACCTACACTCAAACGGGAACCTACGTGTATTCGGTTGCGGAGATTCCGGGGAATGATCCTGACATCGGCTACGACAGCACGGCGCATACGGTGACCGTCAAAGTCACCAAGGGCACCGGGGCGGATGTGGGCAAGCTCGTCGCCACCGTGCATTACGCCGACACCGGCGGCATTACGGTAAACAACGTCTATACCAAGGACGCCACCGCGCAGCTGGAAGTCACCAAGACCATCGACGGCAAGATCCCGGAGCGCGGCGCCTACAGTTTCAAGGTCCAAGCCAACGACAACGCCCCGATGCCGCAAGGTGTCGCCAAGGGAGGGTCGACCACCATCACCAATGATTCGGTCGGCAAGGCGATCGTCAGCCCGATTGTCTTCACCAAAGCTGGCACCTACACCTACGACATCACCGAAATCAAGCCCGCCGACGCCGACGCGGGCATCAGCTATGACACCGGCACGGTGACCGCCACCGTCACGGTGACGCGAGACGATGCCACGAACGAGCTCAAGGCTTCCGTCTCCTACAGCAAGAAAGCCGCCGACGGCACCGTCACCACCGGCAACGGCGGCAACGCCTTCCAGAACACCACGATCGCCCCGAACCCGGTCGACGTCTCGATTGGCGCGAAGAAAACGCTTGACGGAAAAACCGGCTTCGTGCCCGACAAGTTCTTCTTCACGCTGCAGGCCAATGCCGACGACACGCCGATGTCGACCGACCCGGCCGACAACGGCTCCCAGCTCACCGTGCCCGCCGGCAGCGACGGCACCATCTCCTTCGACACCATCCGCTACACGACGGAAGGCACCTACACCTACACGATGACCGAAAGCAAAGGCACCGACGCCGATATCGCCTACGATTCCTCCGTGGTGCTGGTGACAGTCAAAGTCACGCGCGACAAAACGACCAACACGCTGTCCGCAACGGTCACCTACAGCGCTAACGGCAAGGATTCCGCCGATCCGCCGACCTTCAAGAACACGACCATCCAGCACGACGACATCAAGGAGCATCTGTACTCATACAAGACACTCGCCGGTGAACCCGCATCCAGCGGCCAATTCACCTTCCGTCTCACGGCGGCGAAAGACACGCCGATGCCTTTGACCTGTACCACCCCGGCAACCGACGAAAACGGCGATATCTACTGCCTGACCGCAAACGGCGAGAACGGCCTTATCGATTTCGGCCCGATCGTCTATTCCCAGGCCGGAACGTATCGTTACACGATGACCGAGGAGGCACCAAGCGACCCGTTCATTTCCAAGGACACCGCGTCCCACTCCGTGACCGTCACCGTGACGCGCGACCCGAACACGAACAAGCTCAGCGACACGGTCAGCTACGACGCCGGTGACGCGCCGGCCGGCTTCTCGAACAGCTACGTCAAGGCTGTCCCCACCACCGCGCAGCTGCGACTGACCAAAATGCTTGACGGCATCCCCGCGAGCACCGACGGCCAGTTCTCCTTCGAATTCGAACTGCAACCGGTGTCCACGGACGCCACTGATACCGACGGCAACGCGGTGAGCGTGCCGATGCCTTCCGATGCCAAGGCCAATTCCGACGGCACGCCGACCTCGACCACGACCAACCAGGGCGCCGGCCACGCCTCCTGGGGCGATATCACCTTCGAATACCCCGGCGTCTACAACTATGCAATCCACGAAGTCACCGGGACGGACCCGAACATCGTGTACGACAGCAACGTGTACGCCGCGAAGGTGACGGTGACGCGCAACGACGACAACACGCTGTCCGCATCCGTCAGCTACGCGGGTAGTGACGCGTTGCTGGTCATTCAGAACACCACAACCACCGGCTGGGTGCAGATCAAAGCGACAAAACTGCTTGACGGGAGCCCCGCGAAGGCCGGCCAATTCACCTTCTCAGTCACCCCGTCCGGCAATGCGCCGAAACTGACGAACACGACGGTGACCAATGGTGACAACGGTCTGATCAATTTCACCGTGCCGATCACCCTCGCTGACCTCGACGGCAAGGATTCCGCCGAGTTCACCTACACCTTCCGCGAGGTGGACGGCGGCGACCCGACCATCACCTACGACACCACCGAACGCACGGCGACCGTCCTGGTGAAGAAAGTCGTCAAGGACGGTGTAACCGGCTTGCGGGCGATGGTCGTCATCGATCAAGACAAGACGAGTGACGACGACCAGAACAAGGACTACGTAGCCTACGGCTGGGACGGCGTGACCGACGGCACCATCTACCACGCCAAGGCGGGGGTGAACATCACCGAAGACAATTTCGACGACGCGTCGAACTTCGATCTCGTGGCCACGCCGGACCAAGGTGACGCCTATACGAAGCATTACCCGAAGATTTACAACACCACGAAGCCGGTGACATCTGCGACCGCGAACATTACGGCCACCAAGACGATGGACGGCGTGAAGGCGGCTGACGGGGCATACTCGTTCACGCTCACCGACCCGACCGGCAGCGCCCCCATGCCTGACGGGGCCACGACTTCGACATCCACCGGTGCCGACGGCAACACCACCACTGTCCAGAGTGTGACGGTCAAGAACGGGAAAAACGGTGCCATCGACTTCGGAACCATCACCTATAAGGAAGCGGGTTTATACCAGTATACGATTACGGAGAATATTCCCAAGGAAGCAGCTACGGGCAAGACGTTGTATGACACGACGACCCACACCGCTTCGGTTGGGGTCGCGCGTTCGTCGTCCGACCCGAACAAGCTTGTGGCGACCGTGGTGTACGACACGTCCACCCCGCCGGTGTTCGCGAACACCACCGTGCCGACCACCGCGGTGAAGGTGAGCAAAACCGTGGAAGGCGGGTGGCCTGCGGGCGCCCAATACACCTTCACCATGACCGCGCTCGGCGCGAATGACGACGGCGGCTCAAGCGATGGGGCCGGTCCGTTGCCGTCAGCCAAGACGCTTACGTTGTCCAAGGGCTCGGACGGGTCGGAGAATTCCGGTTCGTTCGGGGCATTCCCGTTCACTGCGGCCGACGCGGGGAAGACCTACGTGTACGAAATCCGCGAAAACGGCGCGAACAGCGGTGACGCTGGAGCTGGAGGCATCGATGGTGCGACCGGAATCAAGTATTCGAAGGCCGTCTACCTGGTGAGCGTCACCGTCAAGGACACGGTCACCGATGCCACGCAACGTGAGCTTGGCAACAAAGCCGGCGTCAAGGTCACGCAAGTGACTGATGATGACGGCAATACGCTCGCCACGCCGAAGGTCGTCTACGATTCGAGCGCCGGTGACGATACCGGCAAATCCAGCGCCAATCAGCTGAGCTTCGCCAACGAGCGGGTGATTACCGCCGTGCCGCTGACCGGCGGGTCGACCGCGCGGACGCTGATTTCCGGCGGTCTGATTGCCATCATCGCCGCCCTTGTCTGTGCCGAAATCGCCCGACGCCTGCGCCGAGCCGGCCAGCTCGTGTGACTCCGATCGGTTGCCTGCGCCGAGCCGGCCAATCCGCTTGATCGGCCCGGCGCGCTCGTCCCGCCCGCGGTGCTATCATGGCGGCTGTATGAGGCGATGATCCGTTATCAGCGGGGAGCCTTCGGAAGAACAGGGTCCGACAAATCAACCAATCGGCGGCGTACCAAATCGTCGAATCGGCAAATGTCAAGCCCCCAGTAGAACCGACGGGTCCGGCCCGACACAGCCGGGCACAAGCGGTCGCGCACAACCGGCAACCCGGCGAAACGCGGCAAGCGAGGTGGTACCGCGGCGCAGGCGCAAGCCCCGTCGTCCTCGTGGCAATGTCAACCAGCCAGTCGAGGAGAATATGGTGAGCGAAACCACCGATCACGTGTATCCCAAGGCATCAACCGGCGAGCAGAGCGCCAAGGTCGCGCCGAACCCGGACTTCCCCCAGCTTGAACAATCCGTGCTGGAGTATTGGGACACCGACGACACCTTCAACAAATCCGTGGAGCGCCGCCCGTCCGGCGACCACTCCCAGAACGAGTTCGTGTTCTTCGACGGCCCGCCGTTCGCTAACGGCCTGCCGCACTACGGCCACCTGCTGACCGGTTACGCGAAGGATGTCATCCCGCGCTACCAGACCATGAAGGGGCACAAGGTCAACCGCGTGTTCGGATGGGACACGCACGGCCTGCCCGCCGAGCTCGAAGCGCAGAAGGAACTCGGCATCGACTCGGTCGACGACATCAAGAAGATGGGCATCGCCAAGTTCAACGACGCCTGCCGCGCCTCCGTGCTCAAATACACCAACGAATGGCGTGAATACGTGCATCGCCAGGGCCGCTGGGTGGACTTCGACCACGGCTACAAGACGCTCAACATCCCGTACATGGAATCCGTCATGTGGGCGTTCAAGCAGCTGTACGAGAAGGGCCTCGCCTACAAGGGCTACCGCGTGCTGCCGTACTGCCCGAAGGACCGCACCCCGCTGAGCAACCACGAGCTGCGCATGGATGCGGACGTCTACCAGGACCGTCAGGACACCTCCATCTCCGTGGCCGTCAAGCTGCGCGACGAGGACGCCTACGTCGTGTTCTGGACCACCACGCCGTGGACCGTGCCCGGCAACCTTGCCATCGTGGTCGGCGCCGACATCGACTATGTCGAGGTCGAGCCCGCGGAAGGCAAGTTCGCCGGCAAGCGCTTCTATATCGGCAAGCCGCGTCTTGAGGCCTTCGCCAAGGAACTCGGCGAGAACTACACGGTCGTGCGCGAACTCAAGGGCTCCGAGCTCGAAGGCCGCAAGTACTGGCCCGTGTTCCCCTACTACGCTTCCGACGCGCAGCTGGCCGAAGACGGCACGCCCGGCCCCAACGCGTTCACCATCTTCACCGCTGATTACGTCGACACCGTCGAAGGTACTGGCATCGTGCACCAGGCACCTTACGGTGAGGACGATATGGCGACGCTCAACGCCAAGGGCATCAAGAGCGTCGATTACCTCGACGAAGGCTGCGTCGTCACTTCCGAATGCCCTGAATACGAGGGCCAGTATGTCTTCGACGCCTCCAAGTCCGTGCTGCGCGACCTGCGCAACAGCACGGGAGCGCTCGCGGCAATCCCCGAGGAGCATCGCGCCCTGCTGTTCCAAGAGAAGAGCTACGTGCACTCCTACCCGCACTGCTGGCGTTGCGGCACCCCGCTGATCTACAAGCCGGTGTCCAGTTGGTTCGTCTCGGTTACGAAGATCAAGGACCGCCTGCTCAAGCACAATCAGGAAATCAACTGGATCCCGGAGAACGTGAAGGACGGCCAGTTCGGCAAGTGGCTCGCCAACGCGCGCGACTGGTCCATCAGCCGCAACCGCTTCTGGGGTTCGCCGATTCCGGTGTGGGTGAGCGACGACCCGAAGTATCCGCGCGTCGACGTGTACGGTTCGCTGGACGAGCTCAAGGCCGACTTCGGCGACTACCCGCGCGACGACAAGGGCGAGATCAACATGCACCGCCCGTATATCGACCGCCTGACGCGCCCGAACCCGGACGACCCGACCGGCAAGAGCCACATGCACCGCATCACCGATGTGCTTGACTGCTGGTTCGAATCCGGCTCCATGCCGTTCGCGCAGTTCCATTACCCCTTCGAAAACAAGGAGTATTTCGAGCAGCACTTCCCGTGCGACTACGTGGTCGAGTACATCGGCCAGACGCGCGGCTGGTTCTACACGCTGCACATCATGGCCACGGCGCTGTTCGACAAGCCGGCGTTCAAGAACGTCATCTGCCACGGCATCGTGCTCGGTTCCGACGGCCAGAAGATGAGCAAGCACCTGCGCAACTACCCGGATGTCAACGGTGTGTTCGACAAGTTCGGTTCCGACGCTATGCGTTGGTTCCTCATGAGCTCGCCGATCCTGCGCGGCGGCAACCTCATCGTCACCGCGGACGGCATTCGCGACACTGTGCGCCAGGTCATGTTGCCGGTGTGGAGCTCGTACTACTTCTTCACGCTGTACGCGAACGCGGCGAACGGCGGCAAGGGCTTCGACGCACGTCGTTTGCGTGCCGACGAGGTCGACGGCCTGCCGCGCATGGACCAGTATCTGCTTGCCCGTACGCGCCTGCTGGTTGAACGCGTCGAGAAATCGCTGGATGATTTCGCGATTTCCGATGCGTGCGAGGCGGTCACCGATTTCATCGACGTGCTGACCAACTGGTACATCCGCAACACGCGCGATCGCTTCTGGAACGAGGATGAGAACGCGTTCAACACGCTGTACACCGTGCTGGAAACCTTCATGCGCGCGCTCGCCCCGCTCGCCCCGATGGAGGCGGAAACCGTGTGGCGTGGTCTGACCGGTGGCGAATCCGTGCATCTGGCGGATTGGCCGTTCCTTGCTGACGAGAAGACCGGCGAGCCTACGGAGCTTGGTCTTGTGCTCAAGGCCAATGATGCGCTTGTTTCTGCGATGGATCAGGTGCGCGAGGTGGTCTCCGCGACCCTGTCGCTGCGCAAGGCCGAGCAGATTCGCGTGCGTCAGCCGCTGAGCAAGCTCACCGTCGTGGTCGCCGACCCGGAGGCGGTCGAGGATTACGTTGAGATTTTGAAGTCAGAGCTCAACGTGAAGTCCGTGGACTTCTCGACGCTTGAGGACGCGCCGGAACATGGGCTGAAGATCATCCACCAGCTCAAGGTCAACGCGCGCGCCGCCGGCCCGCGTCTGGGCAAGCAGGTGCAGTTCGCCATCAAGGCGTCCAAGACTGGTGCCTGGCATGTGGATGCCGCCAGCGGCGCCCCTGTGGTCGAGACGCCGAACGGCGATATCGCGCTCGAGGATGGCGAGTTCGAGGTCATCAACCGCGTGGAGGAGCAGGATGCCAAGCAGGCCGCCAATTCGGTGTCCTCGGCGCTGCCGTCCGGCGGGTTCGTGATTCTCGACACCGCGCTCGACGACGATTTGCTGGCCGAAGGCTACGCGCGTGACGCGGTCCGTGCAGTGCAGGATGCCCGAAAGGAAGCCGATTTCAACATCGCCGACCGGATTGTGCTGACCCTGACCGCACCCACGGCAGACGCGCCGAAGCTCGAGCAGTTCCGTGACCTGATCGCCCACGAGACGCTCGCCACGACGCTCGACATCAAGCCGAGCGATACCGCCAAGGAGCTCGAGGTCGCCGTCGCCAAGGCGTGACGCCTCAGGGCGTCGTGCCTGTGTGGGATGCCTAGGCGATGCTTAGGGGCGTTGTGCCTGTGGGTGTGAGGCCCGCTGGTTCGACGTCCCGAGGGCCGTGCCTCGCCGAGTATCGACGCCCCAAACTTCACAAACTGGTTACGCTGGTGAGTCCGCTAGCGTAGCCAGTTTGTGTATCTGCCCATCTGCATCTCTGTTTCTACCGACGCTGAGACCCCTGTGAGCGTCTGTAGAAGGTTGGGGGAGAGACAGGAGTCGGGGGCGGCGGGCATACCGGCAGCGATGACGCCGCGGCGGTCTACCATAGGAAACTCAGGCGCCGCGCAGCGCCGGTTACCGACCGACAGGAGCATGATGAAACAGATCGTCGCGGGCGTGCTAGCCCACGTGGATGCGGGCAAAACCACACTTTCCGAGGCGATGCTGTACGTGTCCGGCGAAGTGCGCCGGCTTGGCCGCGTCGATCATGGCGACGCGTTTCTCGACACCGACGCGTTGGAAAAACGACGCGGCATCACCATCTATTCAAAAGACGCGATCATCGACTATCCGGGTATGCGCTTGACCCTGCTCGACACGCCCGGGCACGTGGATTTCGCAGCCGATATGGAACGTACGCTGGGCGTGCTCGATCTCGCTCTGCTCGTCATCTCAGCCGTCGATGGCGTGCAAGGTCATACCGAGACCCTGTGGCGATTGCTGGAGCGCTATCATGTGCCGACGGTCATCGTCATCAATAAAATCGACGCGCTCGCTCCCGGCATTTCGCGCGATGACGTGCTCGCCGGCATCCGCAAGCGATTCGGCGAGGCGTGCGTGGATGCCGGATTGCCGCAGAATTCTGCCGATATCGCTGATAATGCGGATACCCCGGTCACTGCGGACACCCCCGTACCTTCGGATGCTCCAGTTACCGCAGACACGCAAGTCGTCACGGGCGCATCAACTGGCGCGATTTCCGGCGGCTCGTCCGCCCAAGCCCAGATTTCCGCCGGTTCGCGAATGGAACACGATGAGGACGTCGCCGCGCTCGACGAATCCGCGCTCGACGAATACTGCGACACCGGTCGGATCAGCCCGGCGACCATCAGCCGGATGATCGCGCAACGCAAGCTTGTCCCGTGTCTGTGGACATCGGCGCTGCAATTGCATGGCATTCGCAACCTGCTGGACCTGCTTGCCGCATACGCCCCAGAACCGCGCTATGACAAGGATTTCGGCGCTCGTGTGTTCCGCATTTCGCATGACGCCCAGCACAACCGTCTCACCTGGCTGAAAGTGACCGGCGGTGATCTTCCGGTCAAAAGCGACCTCGAACCGTACGGGAAGATCGACCAGATCAGGCGCTATTCCGGTGCGAAATACGAGCTGCTGCAAGACGCCGCCGCCGGTACGGTGTGCGCGGTGACCGGGCTGGATGGCACGGTGCCGGGCCAGGGGCTCGGCGCACAGGCCGACGCCTCGCACCCGCTGCTCGAACCGGTGCTCACCTACACGGTCACAGCGAGCGACGGTACGGACGTGCACAAGCTGTTGGGCGCGTTGCGCGAGCTTGAGGATGAGGAGCCGTTGCTGCATGTGCGGTGGGTTGAGCGTCTCGAGCAGATTCACATCCAGCTCATGGGCGCTGTCCAGCTGGAAATCGTGCAGGAACTGCTGCGCACGCGCTTCGGCATCGAGGTCGCGTTCGACCGCGGCGGCATCGTATACCACGAGACGATTGACGCGCCTGTCGAAGGGGTGGGGCATTTCGAACCGCTGCGGCACTACGCGGAAGTCCACCTGCTGCTGGAGCCGCTTGAGCGTGGCAGCGGACTCCAATTCGCCAGCGATTGCAGTCTTGACGTGCTCGACCGCAACTGGCAGCGCCTGATCATGACGCATATGCGCGAACGTGAGCACCTGGGCGTACTCATCGGCGCGCCGATCACCGACATGCGGATTACGTTGCTGACCGGTCGTGCGCATGACAAGCATACGGAAGGCGGGGATTTCCGACAGGCCACGTATCGTGCGATCCGCGAAGGGCTTATGCAGGCGCGTCAGGGCGGGCATTGCCATGTGCTTGAACCGTGGTACCGCTTCCGTCTGGAGCTGCCCGCTGACCAGGTGGGGCATGCGATGGCTGATATCCAGCGGATGAGCGGCACGTTCGACCCGCCTGAAAATGACGGCACGACGGCGGTGCTGGAGGGCGAGGCGCCCGTCGAAGGCATGCGTGATTACGCGATGGATGTCAACGCGTACACGCACGGACGCGGGTCGCTGACCTGCGTGTCGGCGGGCTACCGACCGTGCCACGACGAGGACGCGGTCATCGCGGCAGCCGGGTATGATCCCGAAGCCGATCTGGAGAACACCCCGGATTCGGTGTTCTGCGCGCATGGCGCCGGGTACCCGGTCAAATGGTACAAAGTGCCGGAGTTCATGCACCTGCCGTTCGCGTGGCAGCAGGGGTAGCAGGGCTTGATGGATTCGCAGACGGCGGAATCGGTGGAATCGTTGGAATCGCAAGGATAGGGGCAGGCGGTGATGGTGCGGGTTGGCCCTTGCTGGAGCAGACTTTCCAGTGGGCTTGCCGTGAAGTGATCGATTATGGGCGGCAGGGGGTCTCTCACTGCGGACGCCCGGTTATCAGGTGCTCCAATCCTTGTGTTTTCCTGGCCGTGTGTTTTCCAAGCCGTGTGTTCTCCTGTGAAAGCGGGAGAACGTCCTCGGTTCCGCTTAGAGGAGACGATTTCCCGGTTCGTTGCGGGAGTTTATTGCGAAATCCGATTTTGGTGCTTTTTCTCCCAGAAACGGCTTCAGGGCCGATTTTTCAGAATCGCAAGATTCCAACGTTTCTGTTGGGAGATTTTCCGTGGAAGCGCCGGATTAGGCTGAACTCCCACGTCGCGTGCGGGAGTTCAATGGCAGATTACGGAACCACTCGAGTTCTCCCGGGAAAGCGACGTCTGACAGACCGTTCCGCGCCGAACTCCCGTCCGTCTGACGGCATCGCCTCAGCCAATCCAGTAAATCAAGCCCGCCGGCATCGTGAAACATCCGATATTCCGGATTCGTCTGGCAGTTTGACGGCATGCTTTGTGATTGCGGCAATCATGAACCGGTATTCATTGAACCTGCGCGCCGAACGGCCACAACGCGAGCTTCGCCATCTTGAACGACTGGATGCCGAACGGTACGCCGATGACGGTGATGCAGTTGAGTACGCCTGCGATCACGTAGCCGATTGCCATCCAGATGCCGACCAACACCACCCAGATGATGTTGGCGAGCAGGGAGCCGACGCCACCGCCATACACCACGGACTTGCCGAACGGGGTGAGTGTCAGGCCCGCCATTTTGAACGCTTGGATGCCGAGCGGGATGCCGACGATGGTGATGCACAGCACGATGCCGATGATCGCCCATGCCACAGCCAGTTCGAGACCGCCGAGAATCAGCCACAGGATATTGCCCAACGTGTTCATGCCGCCCATTGTGCACGGCGCGGGTGACATGGTCGGGCGGGAATTGATCGGTCAGGTGCGGTTGGATGGGCGTGGCTTGGTTGGGTGGGCTATGGACGGTTTGCAAAGTCGCGGGTGTGCAAAATCGCGTGGCAGGGATGACGGCTTGCACATCAGGCTGGACGTTGCCTGAGTGAATCTCAGAGTATTCACAGGGAAACATATTGTGAACCCAAGGTGACGTCCGTATCCTAAATCATGTCAGCAAAAGCTGACGGGGTTCTCCACTTGAATCCCATAATTCAATCCCTTCTCTCTTCTTTTCTCTCCTTTCAGGGCCCGGTCTTCCGGGCCCTTCTCTTTTCCTGTTCCGGCTGTCGTCGCGCGCGTCGGCGACGCAGCAGGACTGCCGTCGTAGCCGGTTTGCGTGGTTTCACAAACCAGCTACGCGGGGAAGGGCGCTAGCGTAGCTAGTTTGTGAAGGTGGTCGTCGGACTGATTGCGACTGGCCTTTCACAGCGGCACCGCATCCGGCTAAACCACAACCTGCTCATCTGTATCCGGCTCAATCGCCAACCGCAACCGCACTCGTTGCGGGTACAGTACGAACAGCTACCGCCCGTCGCTCGCAATCCGGTCGATGGCGGCGAGCTCGTCATCGGTGAAATCGGGTCCGTTCAACGCGCCGATACTGTCGAGCAGCTGCTGAGGTCGGGAAGCACCCACGAGCACGCTGGTCACTTCGCTCTTGCGCAGCAGCCAGGCGAGCGCCATATCCGCAAGACTTTGCCCGCGCGCAGCGGCAATCGTATTCAACGCTACAATCGCGTCATGTGTGCGTGCCACGTCGGCTTCGGTGAGGAACCGGCCGTCCCGGGCCACGCGCGAATCCGCTGGAATCCCGTCCAGATACCGGTCGGTGAGCAGCCCCTGGTCGAGCGGGCTGTAAGTGATCAGCCCCTTGCCCAGCCGGCTGACGGCATCGAGCAGTCCGTTGTGTTCCACGGTCCGGTCCAGGATGTTGTAGCGGTTCTGCGCGATGATGAACGGCACATGCAGTTCGTCAAGGATCGCGGCTGCCGCTTCGAGCCGTTGCCCGTCATAGTTCGACAGGCCCACGTACAGCGCCTTGCCGCTTACGACCGCCTGCGCGAGCGCGCCCATGGTTTCCTCGAGCGGCGTGTCCGGGTCGGGGCAGTGGTGGTAGAAGATGTCGACATAGTCAAGGCCGAGTCGCGTCAGACTCTGGTCGAGACTGGTGAGCAGGTATTTGCGACTGCCGTGGTCGCCGTATGGGCCGGGCCACATGTCGAATCCGGCTTTGGTGCTGATGACCAGCTCGTCGCGGTGCGCGCCGAAATAATCGTGCAAAATCCTGCCGGCGTTGCGTTCGGCGCTGCCGGGTTCCGGCCCGTAGTTGTTGGCGAGGTCGAAATGCGTGATGCCGTGGTCGAATGCGGTGAAGCACAGGTGTTTCATCGTGTCGTATGACGAGAAATCGCCGAAATTATGCCAAAAGCCGAGGCTGATGGCAGGCAGTTTCAGACCGCTGCGGCCGCTTCGCCGGTAGGACATGGTCTCGTACCGGTCGGGGGATGGCTTGTATGTGCTGATTCCGGTGGCGTTGGTTGATGATGGCATCGTTGCCTCCTGCATGCTGGGTTCGTGTGCGGCGTTCGTGCTTGCTGTTCGCGCGGTGCGCGGGCGGTCGGCTTTCGGCTGCGGATGTCCGGATTGCGCCGTGCCGTATCGTGCAGTGGCGTATCGTGCAGCGCTGTGCCGCTGGTTGCGCCCTCATCTTAGGCTGGAGCCGTGAAGTTTCTCATTGCGATGGATTCGTTCAAGGGTTCGCTTGACGCCGTAGCGGCGTGTCGTGCGGTTATGCGCGGGGTGGAGGCGGCTTGCCCGACGGCGTGTTGCGATATTGCACCGATGGCTGATGGGGGAGAAGGCACGCTGGATGCGCTGCTGGCTTCCGTTGGCGGGCGGCGCTGCAGTGCGATGGTCCACGATCCGCTGATGCGGCCGGTTCGCGCGGAGTATGGGTTGTTGGATGCGCAGAATATGGGCGGTGTGCGAGACATCGCGGGTGCACGGGGAACTGCTGGTGCACGGGGAATCGCGGGTGTGCTGAATACCGGTGGTGTACGAAACGCAGGGAGCGCGAATCGCACGACAGCGGCCGAGCCCGGGCGTGTCGCCGTGGTAGAGATGGCGCGTGCCAGCGGACTGCAATACGTGGACGAGCATACGCACGACCCGTTGCGCGCCAGCACCTTCGGTACGGGTGAGCTGATCAGGCACGCGCTCGATGACGGGGCGCGCACAATCATCGTTACGCTCGGCGGCAGCGCGACCAACGACGGTGGAGCCGGCATCGCCCAGGCGCTTGGCACCCGATTGCTTGACTCGAACGGGCAGGATTTGGAACCGGGCGGCGCGGCGCTCGCGCGACTCGACCATATCGACACCGCCCGCATGGACCCGCGACTCGCGCATATTGAGGTACGCATCGCCACCGATGTCACCAATCCGCTGACCGGGCCGACCGGCGCATCCGCGGTATTCGGGCCGCAAAAGGGCGCAACCCCAGCAATGGTCAGGCAACTCGATGATGCGCTCGTCCAGTTCGCGCAGGTCATCGAGCGTGATTTGGGACGTTCTGTCGCCGCGGTTCCCGGAGCTGGTGCCGGTGGCGGAACCGGGGCGGGACTGCTTGCCTTCACGGACGCGACCATCGAACCCGGCATCCAGCTCGTCGCGACGGCATCGCGGCTTGCGGACCGAGCGCGGACGGCGGACGTGTGCATCACCGGGGAAGGGCGTATCGACGGGCAGACCGCCTACGGCAAAACCCCGGCCGGTGTCGCCCACATAGTCAAGCAAGCCAATCCGCGCATGGTGGTCGTAGCGCTCGCCGGAGCGGTCGCCCGCGGTGTCGCCGCAGTGCCGCAGGCAGTCGCCGGAAGCTGTGGCGAGACTGACCATCTGGATTCTGCGACAGATGCCGTCACTGCTTCGAGTGACTGTGATTGCTCGAATCTTGAGGCCGCGGGGGCTTCGGCGATGGTTGGCCGTGCTGATTCCGTGCGTGTCGGGAATACGGCTGGAGCTGACGATGCTGGCGGTGTTGACGATACTGATTGTGTTGACGATACTGATTGCGCGGCTGCCGGCATCCAAAATGCGGATGGCCATGCCGGATTCACCGTCGCGGGACTTCAGAGCATGACTGACCCTGCCGATACCGTGATCGCCGGGGCTTGTGACGGTGCGAAGCGTCCAAACCCCGAGGATCTCTACGCGTGCGGCATCGACGCGGTGTTCCCGATCATCCGCGAACCGCAATCCCTTGCGGATGCGTGCCGCGAGACCGCTGACAACCTCGCCGCCACCGCCGCAAACGTCACACGGCTGCTCGCCGCTGTTGCGGACGCAGACAGGTGAGAGCTTGATGCGGCTCCTTCTCGCCGGGCGATGCCGTTGTGTGAGGATTCGCTCACACAGTGACCGGTGCGGCGGTTGGAATCAGCTGATTGAGCTGGTCAGGGTCCGTTGTGTGAGAATTCGCTCGCACGGTGACGGGTCGGGAGGCTGGGGTCGCCGGATTCGGCGGGTGGAGGTGCGGGTTTGTGAGGATTGGCTCACACGGTGACCGGTGCGGCGGTTGGAATCGTCCTGTAGGGCTAGCCAGGTCGCCGTTGTATGAGGATTCGCTCGCACGATGAATCGCATCTGATATGTCCCTTCGCTAAATGCACTGAGGATGACGCCATTCAATGAGCCGAGGCATGACGAGTTGTGTATGCCGGGGTATGCGCAATCGGTAATTATCATCGGATGGTCAAGCGATTCAATGACGATGTGGTGAGTTTCGTATGTCGAGGCGTACGCAATCACTGATTTCATCCCGGGGGTCCGGTGGTCTAGCGGTGATGTGGTGAGTTGTGTATGTCTGGGCATGCGCGATTGGTACGTTGCGTGCGGGGAACGGCTTGGGCGGTGACGATGTGGCGAGTCATGTATGCCGGGGTATGCGCAATCGGTAATTATCATCGGATGGTCAAGCGATCCAATGACGATGTGGTGAGTTGTGTATGTCGGGGGCGTGCACAACTGGTATCCCGACCATGGGATACTGCCAGTCCAACGACGAACGGACAAGTCGTGTATGCCAACGCATACGCAACCAGTAGTCGAGTGCTGTGCCGGAACAGATCCGCCATCATTGGTGCCGATTGTCCCCGATTACCGCCGATTGTCCTTCGGCTGCAGCGCTGCCACCTGCGCGTCGCGCCCGCCGCCCGTGAAGCGTCCGCCTCCCGCGTGTCGCGCTCGCCGAACTCCGCCCGTCAAGCGGCAAAACCCCAATCGCCGCAACGGTTGTTAGCTGCATATAAGTATCCCGTATGCCTTGCAGCTTGTATCTGCGAGCCTTGCTGGATTAGGTTCGTAACCAACGCGAGGCCGAAAGGTCCCGCCGCCGGCAACACGGCAAGCACAACACAACAACACAAAAACCAAACCAAACAACAACACAACAACACAACCAAACCAACCATCCGCCCGGCCCGCCCGCGGCGCTTGCGACACTACCTAGGGGGTGCACTATGACGAGGTTCAACACTCAGCTGGTCCACGGACTGCCGGTGAACGATAACACGACCGGGGCCGTGAATCCGCCTATCTACAACTCATCCACGTATGCTTTCGAATCGGTCGAGTCCATGCCCCGCTGGGATTACGCGCGCAGCGGCAACCCGACCCGTGACTTCCTCGAGCGCCAGATCGCGCAGCTCGAACATGGCACCCGCGGTTTCGCGTTCGCGTCCGGGCTCGCCGCCATCCACGCGGTCCTTTCGATCTTCAAGCCGGGCGACCGGATTGTCGTCGGCAGCAACGTCTACGGCGGCACCTACTCGCAGTTCAACGAGCATTTCACCCGTTGGGGCCTGGTCAGCCAGCCTGTGGACACCAATGATTATGAGGCGCTCGAAGCGGCGATCAGCGGTGTCGGCGTCGCCGGTGACGAGGATGGTGCCAGCGAACCCGCCAAGGCCGTCTATTTCGAGACCCTGACCAACCCGCTGCTACAGGTCAATGATGTCGCTGCAATCGCGCGGATCGCCCACAAGTACGGTGCCATCGTGATTGTGGACAACACCTTCGTCACACCGTATCTGCAGCAGCCGCTGGATCTGGGCGCGGACATCGTCCTGCATTCGGCGACCAAGTATCTTGCCGGACATTCGGATGTCATCGCCGGTTTGGCCGTCGTACGCGACGACAAGCTGGGCGAGCGCGTCTACTACGCGCAGAACCGGCTGGGAGGGGTGCTGCCGCCGGCTGAATCCGACTCCGTCCGTCGCGGTATCCAGACGCTCGGCCTGCGCATCGAACGCCAGCAGAGCAACGCCGTCGCCATCGCGAACTGGCTGTTGGACAACCCGCTCGTTGCGACCGTCCACTATCCGGGAGTCGCAGGCGGCCGCCAGCCCGGCGACACCGAGAAGGGGCTCAAAGGTTTCGGCGGCGTGCTCAGCTTCGAAGTCGTCAAAGGCATCGACCCGGCGGAAATCCTCGACAACCTGCACCTGTTCCGGCTCGCCGTCAGCCTCGGCGCGGTGGAAAGCCTCGCCGAACTGCCGTGTCGCATGACGCATTTCGAACTGCCACGCGAGGAACGCCTCAAAGTCGGCATCACCGACGAGCTCATCCGCCTGTCCATCGGCATCGAAGACGTGAACGACCTCATCGAGGACCTCGACCAGGCGTTCGCGGTCGCGGCGAAGGCGGCTCAGCCGCAGTTGGCGGAGACGGTGCGGTAGGCAGGAAAAGCAACCTGACTGTGTGGATACTGTGACGGGAACGTCGCCAAGTGTTTCGCAAGAACCGTAACCGCATCCCGCAAGGGTCAATGAAACGTACAACAATACATATCAAGGAACACGCGCATTATCATGCCTGATTTATTCAATGGGAAATTGGTGTTCACCCAGATTCCGCAGCTGTTGCGTTATCTGCCGGTCACATTGGAACTGACGGTCGCGGCAGGCGTCATTGGCCTTCTGCTTGGCTTCGTGATCGCGCTTATCCGTGTCAAGCGTACGCCGGTATTGTACCAGATCAGCACGGTGTATATTTCGGTGCTTCGCGGCACCCCTATCATCGTGCAGCTGTACATCAGCTACTTTGGCATCCCGATTTTCCTCAAGTACCTCAATTATTGGAACGGCACGGACTGGGATATCAACAGTGTGCCGCCGGTCCTGTTCGCGATTCTCGCGCTTGCGTTCAACCAGTCGGCGTTTATGGCGGAGGTCATTCGTGCGGCGATCACCGCGGTCGATCCGGGGCAACTTGAGGCGGCGCGCTCGCTGGGCATGTCTTCGGCTCAGGTCAGGCGGCGGGTCATTCTTCCCCAGGCGGGTGTCATCGCCTTGCCTGGTCTGATGAATTCGCTTATCGGCCTGATCAAGGGCACCTCCTTGGCGTTTGTGTGCGCGGTCGTTGATATGACGGCGGCTGGCCAGATTATGGCGGGCTCGTCATACCGGTACTTTGAGATGTACTGCTCACTGGCAATCATCTACTGGGTGATCACCCTGCTACTGGAGCGGGTTGGTGCCTGGCTCGAACGCCGACTGTCTGTCCCTGAACAGGCACCGGCCTTGCGGCAGGTGGCGCAAACCGAACCCGAACAGGCGCAGCCGGTTCAGACGACGCCGGCGCGTGGCTCGGTGCGCAGACTGCCTGCATTGAACACGCCGGGGATTGCAACCTTGGCAGGAACGGTAGCCAAGGAGGCGGTCGCCCGTGATTAGCATCAGGAATATCAGCAAATCCTTCAATGGGCACAAGGTACTCGACGGGGTCGGCATTGATATCGAGGACGGCGAGGTCGTGGCGTTGATCGGCCCGTCGGGCACGGGAAAATCGACATTTCTGCGTTCCATCAATCTGCTGGAGCACCCCGACACCGGCGAACTTGAAATCGACGGCAAGGCATATGACCTCGCCCACGCGTCAAAGGACGAGACACTTGAGATTCGCCGGTCGACTGCCATGGTGTTCCAGCAGTTCAACCTGTTGCGCAACCGTACCGCATTGCAGAATGTCATGGAGGGGCTGACCGTGGTCAAGCGCCTGCCGAAACAGCAGGCACAAGACAGGGCGTTGCGCGAACTACGCAATGTCGGTCTGGAAGCTTGGGCCGACCATTACCCCCAGCATCTGAGCGGCGGACAGCAGCAGCGTGTTGCGATCGCGCGGGCACTGTCCATGGATCCGCGACTGTTGCTGCTCGATGAGCCGACATCGGCCCTCGATCCCGAGCGCGTGAACGAGGTACAGCGCACGATTGCCGCAGCCGCCGAGGCGGGCAACACCATGCTGCTGGTCTCCCACGAAATGGGTTTCGTGCGCAGCATCGCGAGCCGGGTCATTTTCCTCGAAGGGGGAAAGATCGTGGAACAGGGGACCCCGGAGGAGATTTTCGGCAATCCGCATACCGACCGGTTGCGTGACTTCCTGTCCTCCTTCGAACGATATGGGACGAACCATCCCGGCTCGGGCGCTTCCCAGAACGCTTCTTGGCATGCGCAGGAGGCGCTTCGCGAAGAGCATGAGCGTGAGGGTCTCGCATTGGAGGCGGTGTGAATGACGGTGACTGCGTATGCTGACGCAAGCACGCTACCAGCTGGTCTCAGGGATTGGGATTTGGGCTCCGGACTGCATCTGCGGCTTGCACATCCCGACGAATATGACGAAGTGGGGCGCACGCTGGTGGAGGCGTTCTCCACGAATGGTCCGATGACCAAGGAATACCATCATCGGCTCACCGATATTTCTGGAAGATCGGCGAAAGAGGATATCTGGGTCATCTCCGATGCATCCGGTGAGCTGTATGGTGCATGCACAACAGTCAAGCCCGCATTGAGCAACGAACCGACATTCGAATTCAATACCATGGGTGTGTTGCCAAAAGGGCGCGGCCACGGGTTGGGCAGAGCCTTCGTGGAACACAATATCGCGGTCGCCAAGGCATACGGCTATAGACGGCTGCTCATCCATTCAGGCCCCAATATGCCGTACGCGCATCGCCTGTACCAACGGTGCGGTTTTGTGCGGCACCCCGAGATGGAGACATTGATTGTCGATGGGGGGCAGCGGTTGTTGTTCTTCATTTACGACATCACCGAATAGAACATGATTGGCCGACGGCATCGCTGGATTGTTTCCGGTGATGCCGTCAGTTGTTTCTTACATCATGCGGCGAAAGGACAAGAGATATGACGGATTACGAGTGGGAATCGCATGACAGGGCGACAACACCCGGCGAAAACGCAATCAGTGACGACAACGCGCAGGAGCGACTGGTCCCAGCAGTGACCAGACACGTGCTGCATGCCGAGGATGGGGATTTGCCTTATACCGCTGTCGCAGGCTATCTCGACTTGACCGAGGAGAACATCAGTGGTCCGCTTGCGCAGGAGCCCTCAGTCAAGGCGCGGGTCTTTCTGACCCAGTATCTCGGTGATACTGATACAGATAATCAGGGGAACAATCCCAGACCGGTGATTTTCGTGTTCAACGGAGGACCTGGTACGAGTTCCGCGTGGCTGCATCTGGGATTGTTCGGCCCGCGGATTGTAGACGTATTGCAATCCGACGGTGTCACGCCGTCCGCCCCGCCGTATCGTCTGCGCGACAACCCGCAATCGCCACTTGCATACGCGGACGTGGTAATCATCGATGCGATTTCGACAGGATACTCCCGTGTGGTTGCCGGGGAGGATGCGAACCAGTATCATCACGCGGATGTCGATGTCGAGGCGATGGCCAATATCATCCGTCTGTGGATTACGCGCAACGAGCGTTGGAACTCGCCGTTGTACATTACAGGCGAATCCTACGGCGTGTTGCGGGGCTCACGTGTGGCGGCGAGACTGGCAGTGAGGTACGGGGTGTATCTCAGCGGGCTGATTCTGATCTCCTCGCCAATCACTTTCGGGCGAATGGGATTCGGCCCGGGCCAGTTCCTCGGCGTGCAGGCCTTCTTCCCTACATATGCTGCCGTCGCCCACTATCACGGCGTCCATCCGGAAAAGAGTCTGGGTGAGGTGATCACGGCTGCAGAAGAGTTTGCCGACACCCAGCTGTTATGGGCGCTGAATCAAGGGCATCGCCTTGATACCGCCGAACGTGCACGGATTGTCGCCCGGTACGCCGATTTGACCGGATTGCCGCCGGTCTTGGTCGACCAAGCCGACCTACTGGTGACTCCCGGACAATTTCGCACGGAGTTGCTCCGATCGCGTGGCGTAGTGCTTGGCGAATATGACGCACGGTTCACCGGGTGGAACGAGGACCGACTCGCCCGCGAACCTGAAGCAGATTGCACGGACCAGACCGTTCGTGGCGCATTTGCAGCAGGCATCAACTCATACCTGCGTCAAGAGCTTGAATACAACAACGATTTGAGCTACGAACTGGATACCACGCGGGTGAAACCTTGGCGGATGGATTCTGGTGTGCACCGCAATCCGTTCCATGTCATCGGTGCATTGGGCGAGGCGATGCGGGCGAACCGCACGCTTAGGGTCCTGTATCAGGTCGGACATTACGATTTGTGCACGCCGTTCTATGGCGCGGTCAGTGATGTCGCGCTCCTGCCTATTCCCGAGGAGCTCCGAGACAATATCACGGTGAATGAGTTCGATTCCGGTCACATGATCTATCTCGACGAGACAAGCAGAATAGCCCAGTCACGGCAGATCCACGATTTCGTGACTCGTCCATAGCCTGGACTGCAGGTTGCGTGGCTCCGCATGAACCTAGCCTAGGGGATGCTGCGCCGTGATGCAGATACGCGCGTCATCAACTTTGCTGATAATACGGAATCGTTATATCGACACTGCATAAACGGTGATAGGCGCGACGTTGTGTTCGTGACTGTGGACGCCGATAATCGGAAATCAGGCAACCGGTTCATCGAACCGGATTCCAATCCCCGTACAACATCAACATGAGGAGAAGCATATGGCATTCGATTTTTCGAGTAACGGGCAGTCGCTGTCAGTTGTCGCCGCGGATGCGTGCGGCGTTGCAGCACACCGTGAGCGCGTGTCCCGTCCCGGACATGACGAGCAGGATCGTCCTGTGGAAGAAACGACCGTCGAACAGACGCCGGATGGGGCGTTCCGCCGCCAACGCAACGCGTTCACCGTCCGTTTCGGCTCTGGTCCGGGTCAGGCGCCGGTGCAGGCCGGACGTTACCACATCCTTGGGGCACTGGGTTGTGGGTGGAACCGTCGTCAGCGTATCGTCATTCGACTGCTCGGCCTGTGGGACGCGTTCACCCCTGAAATCGTGTACGGGCGTGACGAGAACGGCTGGAAACTGACTCACACTCCGGGAGGCGTGGCGGATCTGTTCGGTTACGAGCGGCTCAACGATTTCTATCGAGCCACCACCGACCACTTCACCGGCCGCGGTACTTCGCCGACCGTTGTCGATTTGAGTACAGGGAAAGTTGTGACGAACAACTATCACATCCTGAGCAACGATCTGGAGACCGCTTGGGCGCCGTTCCACAAGGAGGGGGCGCCGGACCTGTACCCGCAGGAGCTCCGTCAGGAGATTGACCTGCTCAATCAACAGATTTTCGACGATGTGAACAACGGCACCTACAAGGTGAACTTCGCCACGTCGCAAGGTGCCGCCACCGCCGCTTACACAATTTTCAAAGCTCGCCTCGCCGATTACGATTTCCGTCTGGCTTCCCGTCGTTATCTATTCGGTGGCCGGATCACCGACAGCGACGTACGGCTGTTCCAGACCCTTGAATCCTTCGAAAGCACGTATCGTCCAGGCTTCGTGCGCACTTTCGGCACTGACGAGATCATCCACATCTGGGATTATCCGAACCTGTTCGCCTATGGCAGGGACCTGTTCCAGACGCCTGGATTCATCGATGACGAGGAACTGTATGCTCTCGGCTTCACGCCTGACGAGAACGGCAACTATCGCGCAGCGACCTGGGAGGAGAACGACGGTCCTACACCGCAGACGGTGAAAGATGAGCATAAGGCGCTGTATGAACGTTGGCTGGAACCTGCCGATCGCACGCATCTTGGAGGTTCACCCCTGTATTCCGGCCCGGGCGGCGGCGGCAGCTTCGAACTGTGGCAGTTCGGCGCGTACGACGGGTTCTACCGGGACTGAACCTCACGCTCGACGTAAGGAACAGAAGAGAAGGAAACTGATATGACAGACACGATATCAACGAGGACCGGCCGTAGCCTGGCGTCTGCTTGGCGGGCGGGTGCGGCGGCGGTGTTGGCCGTACTGCTGGCTGCGGGCACGGCTGCATGCAGCGGTACGGGAACCGCGACGAGCAGTACGGCGAACTCCGGAACCAAAGTGCGCACCATCACGGCGGTATCAGCAGGTGCCCCGGCGCCGTTTATCACCAAGGCGTCGGACGGATCATTGGACGGGCAGAACATCGAGCTGACCAAGGCGATTTTCGCTAAACTGCCCCAGTACAAGCTGGTGTGGAAGACCGCGGACTTCTCAGCGATCTACCCGGGACTGGACGCGGGCAGGTACCAGATGGGTGTCAACAATTTCTCCAAGACGGCGAAGAACAAGGACAAGTACCTGTTCAGCGACCCGTTGTACTCGGCGCCATACGTGGCGGTGGTGCGCAAGGACGATTCACTGGAGAAAGTCTCATCCTTCGCCGATCTCGCCGGTAAGCGTATCATCGTGCCGCCTGCCGGGCTGTACAATATCGTGTCCTCCTTGGAGGCTTACAACAAGAAAAACCCGTCGAAGGCATCCAAGATCGTCTACTCGCAAGCCGAGGAAGCCGATGCCATCCGCCAGGTTGAGAACGGCACCGGCGACGTGTACTTCCTTGACGGGCCGAGCTATTACTATCTCGAGGATAAAGCCGGCATCGACGCCAAACGCATCGATATCGGTGAAGCGGTGGAATCAAAGTTCTCCGCAGACAGCCATGCCTACCTGATTTTCTCGAAAGACCAGACGCAGCTGCGCGACGATGTCAACAAGGCGCTCAAGCAGGTCATCAAGGATGGTACTGCCGCCACAATCAGCAAAAAATGGTTCGGCGAGGACTTGACAGGTTCTTCAGGGGACTGAACGGTCCGGGGACGCTCCACAAGACGGCCCGTGCCATCCCGCAAGGTGGTGCGGGCCGTCTTGCGTTTTCGGCGCGGTTTTTCGGTGTTCCTGTCACCGGTTGCAACACGTTCCAACTTTCCCTGATATGCGTTCTGCAGGCGGATTTCCCCGAAAACATGCGTCCCGATAGCCTGCCATAACCACGCCTTGTGAAACAGGGGGCGTTTCATGCGCATCGCGCCAATATCGTGCGGTACATACCAATCATCGAACGGATGCCAACAGGACCCGCAGGGACAATCCACGGCAATCGTGCAAAGAGACATGGAGACAACATGAAGAACAAGGGACTGGTTATCAAGGCTGCCGCATCATTGGCCGCCATCGTATTCGCTGCATCCGGGCTGTCCGCATGCGGCTCGGGTTCGGCGTCGTCATCCACGGCGTCATCCTCGTCGGGCACGAAGACCCGCACAATCGTCGCGGTCACCGGTGGTGGTCCTGCGCCGTTCGTGTTCAAGGATGCCGATGGCAATGTCAGCGGGCAGAACGCCGAACTGACAGAAGCGATTTTCGCCAAGTTGCCCCAATACAAGCTTGAATGGAAGACCGCGGAGTTCAGCGCTCTGTTCACCGGTCTTGACGCAGGCCGGTATCAGTTGGCCGTCAACAATCTGAGCAAAACCGAAGAGCGCGAGCAGAAGTACGAGTTTACCTATCCGATCTACCAGGATCAGTATGTCGCGGTAGTCAGCAAGACGAGCGGTATCAAGACAATCAACACGCTTGACGATCTGGCGGGCAAGAAGGTCCTCGTCTGCGCCTCGGGATGCAATATCTCGCTCGCGTTGAAGAAATATAACGATGCCAACCCGTCCAAGGCATCGAAGCTTGTCTACACGCAGAATGAAGGGCTTGACACCATTCGGCAGACGGAGAACGGCACCGCGGACGTGTACTTCCTTGACAAGGCGACATTCGGCTATCTCAAAAAGAAGGGCGGTCTCGATACCAAGGCATTGACCCTGGGGGAGAAGGCGCAGTCTTCACTGTCCTCGGACAGCTACAGCTATCTTGTCCTGCCCAAGGGCGAGACGAAGTTGCGTGATGACATCAACAAGGCGTTCAAGGAAGTCGTCAAGGACGGGACATCGAAGAAGATCGACGTCAAATGGTTCGGCGCCGACCAGACGCCTGACGCCAGTGTCCTGAAGTGAATAGGCAGACCTTAGCGGCATCGGAACACGAATACAGAACGAAGGAGCAGTACCATGGCACAACAGATTACTTTGGACAGGGCCGTACGCGCGGCCTGCCTGCTGAACAACGCGACCAACGACGGCGATGGAAGCGGCAAGGCGTCCCTGAACCGGGTGAAAGACGAAATCACCGCAGAAGGTGACTTCCGCCGCCAAGGCAATAGGATCTCCCGTCGATTCGGCTACGGCAGAGGGCAGATTCCGGTTATTCCGAACCGGTATCGGGTGATCGGGCTGATCGGATGCGGGTGGAACCGACGTCAGCGCATCGTTCTGCGGCTCACCGGTCTCGACCAGGTGGTGGCGATTGAGTCCGTGCTCGGCAAAACCGATGCCGGGTGGATTCTCGATCCCGAAGGGCTGGGCAAGAAATTCGGCTACACGCACCTCGTGGATTTCTATCGTGCTACTGATCCGGAGTTCTCGGGACGCGCCACTTCGCCCGCCGTCATTGACGAACAGACCGGCAAAGTCGTCACCAATGAGTACCAGACCTTGACGCTGGATTGGGAGACCGTATGGAAACCATACCATAAGCAGGATGCGCCTGACCTGTATCCGGATTTCCTCCGCCCGCAGATCGACCTGCTCAACCAGCAGCTGTTCGATGACATCAACAACGGCACTTATAAGATCATCTTCTCGCCGCGACAGGATGTTGCGCAGGTCGCACTTGACGTGTTCGAGGCCAGACTCTCGGAAATCAACCAGCGTCTCGAAAACCGGAGGTACCTGTTCGGTCCATACCTCACCGACAGCGATGTACGCCTCTTCCAGACGCTCGCTGCCTACGAAGTGACCTACCGTCCACGCGTGGTCAAACGCGTCGGGCACGATGTGCGGCACTTGTGGGACTACCCGCACCTGTGGTCGTATGCCCGGCAGCTGTTCCAGACCCCGGGATTCATTGACGATGAGGAATTGCGCGCCTTGGGATTCCTGCCGTTCGATGACGGTTCCTACGCGTATTCGTTCGGATACACGACCACAACCGACACCACCGAGGACAACGGCCCGGCCGACCGACAGGCCTACTACGAACGTTGGAACGAACCGGCGGACCGGTCCGCACTGACCGGCTCATGGCAATATTCGGGTCCGGGAACCGGCGGTATGGACGCGCTGTGGAGCTTCGGCAACATCTGATTGCCGGCACTGCGATTCCCTGAACTGTATTGCTCTTATCCGAGCGGCAGACACTACGAAAGAAGACACCAATGCCCCTGAGCGACAGCCAACTGCACGAATGGTACCGCTGGTTCCACCAGCATCCGGAACCGTCCTATGCTGAATCGGAAACCACGGCGAAGATTGCCAGCATCCTGCACGACCACGGTGTGACCATCCTCGAGACCGGGCTGCATACCGGGCTGGTAGCGCAGATTCAAGGCACGCGGACGGCCTCCGGCATCACGTCCCCGGACGCGACAGGCCATCATGTGGTCGCGCTGCGTGGGGACATCGACGCGCTGCCCATCCAGGAACAGACCGGATTGCCGTACGCCTCGCTCAACCCGGGGTATCTGCACGGGTGCGGCCATGATTTCAACCTCATGGTCGCCCTCGCCGCGGCACTCGAGTTGCAAGAGAAGCGCGGCGAATTCGCAGGTACGGTGAAAGTGATCTTCCAACCGGCGGAAGAAGTCGCCGCCACCAAGGACACGCCGACGGGTGCGGTCGCCGTCCTACGTACAGGGGTCTTGGATGACGTCGAGGCGTTCTTCGGAACCCACGATTCCAACGCGCTCGAGCCCGGGCAAATCGGTATCAGCACCGGACCGGTCAGCGGTGCTGTCGACAAATTCTCCATCACTATCACTGGACAGGGGTCGCACGCCGCCCATCCTGATGCCGGTCGCAGCCCTATCCGGCCGCTGATAGGCCTGGCCCAAGGGTTGGAAAGCCTCGCGGGCCTCGACCTTGACCCCACCCATCCGCGTGTGGTGAGCATCACCCACATCGAGGCGGGCAGCACGTGGAATGTCATCCCTGACCGGGCATTCATCGAAGGCACCGTGCGCACCGCGTATCCCGAGGACCGGCGCATCCTCCATGACCGGATACAGGCACTGACAGGCGCAGTGGCCGGAGCATGGTCGGTGGATGCCGATTTCCACTGGGACTATGGTTCGCCCGCGGTCGTCAACGATGCTGGCTGGGCGCATGTCGCCGAACAGGCCGCCCGCCAAGCCGGACTTGTGCCACAGTCTTCACCGGTCACGCTTGGGGGAGAGGACTTCTCCTACTATCTCGGCCATGCGCCGGGCGCTTTCCTGCACATCGGCGTAGGCAACGCCGACCGGCCGATGCACGGCCCCACCTTCTACCCGCAACTTGACGCGCTCGCCCCTGCCGGCAGAACACTGGCGACACTCGCGCTGCTTGCGTTGCGCAAACTTGACAGTACCGACGATGCCGGCGACATCGATGATGCCGCAGATTCCGCCAGCGCCGACGACCAAAGCAGTCTGGCGCGGTAACGACGCTCCCCGCCATACCCCCTATCCATCCCCACGTATTCCAAAGGCGATGACCCCAATGACCAACTCTTCCGTTCCCGTTCCCGACCACACTCCGGCAATCGCGGCGCCTTGCACGACTCCTGCCGGTGACACCCCGGATAGGGCGTTCGCCACCACCGCGATCCATGGGGGATACGATACTGCCGGCAATGCCGAAGCATGCAACGTGCCGATTTACGCGACCGCGGCATTCGACATGCACACCGCGGAACACGGCGACGACCTCGCCTCCGGGGCGGTCCAAGGATTCTCATACTCTCGCGTCGCCAACCCGACCACCGCCGTACTGGAACGGCGGCTCGCCGAGCTCGAAGGCGGTGCCGAAGCAGTCGCCGTGGGCTCCGGCATGGCCGCCGTCTCATACGCGCTCCTGTGCGCCGCGGAAGGCGGCGGGCGCATCATCGCCCCCACCAGCCTGTACGGTGCCTCGGTGGACGCGATGCTTTCGTTCTTCCCCCAATTCGGCATCCACACCGATTTCGTCGACGACATCAACGACCTAGACGCCGTCGAAGCGCTGATTACGCCGCAGACCCGTGCCATCTTCGCGGAATCCGTAGCCAACCCCTCAACCGAAGTGGCCAATGTGCCCGCGCTCGCTGCGCTGGCCCACCGTCACGGCGTCGCATTGATTATCGATAACACCGTCCCCACGCCTTACCTGTACCGGCCGATCGAACATGGTGCGGATATCGTTGTCCACTCCACCACCAAAGGCATCACCGGGCATGGCAACGCCATCGGCGGAGTCATCATTGACGCGGGACGATTCGACTGGTCCCGTGGGCGTTACCCGCAGTTCACCGCAACCGAGCAGGTCATCAGCGACGAACGCAACGGTGAATTCCACAGTTTCTGGGACAAATTCGGCTCTCTCGCGTTCATCCGGCGCATCCGCGTGAAATACCTGCGCACGCTCGGGGCAGTACCCAGTCCGTTCAACAGCTACCTGCAGCTGGTCGGACTGGAAACGCTCGCCGCGCGAGAGCGCCAGGAAGTCGCGAGCGCCACCGCCATCGCCCGCCATCTGTCGCAACATCCGCGCATTGAACACGTCAACTATGCCGGTCTGGGCAACACTGCGCAGGCGGCCTTGGTCGCCCGTGATTTTCCTGATGGTGTGGGTACGATTCTGTCGTTCTTGCCGCAAGGTGACGAGAACCGCGTGCTGCGCATCATCGACGCGGTCCGAGTATTCTCCTACGTGCCCAATATCGGGGATTCGCGCTCGCTGATCGTCAATCCTGCGCGCATCACGCACCGCGAAGTGCCCGCGCGGTATCTGCAGGCCGCCGGCGTGGACGACCAGCTGATTCGCCTGTCGATTGGTCTCGAGGATGTCTCCGACCTGATTGCCGACTTGGACCAGGCGATTGAACGGGCGTACCGGGATTGAGCCATATTCGATGAGGGGCAGAACGCCCTATAACCAGTTGTGATAAGCGAGATTTGTGATCGGCGGATGAAACGGGGTTTACTGGTAATCAAGGGATGACAAGCTCAATCCCGCAGACCCCGACATCAAGGAGGTGAACGATGATTAGTTTGCATGATGAAGTCCGTGGCCATCATATGAGCATTGAATGGTCGAATGATGAAATCACGACTGAGACGGTCTACGGCTCCGCCGATCAGATGTTCGAAGTGAACAGGTTGATACCTGCACTGGGCATCTACCAGTTGTGGTGATTCTTCACGGATGCGGGACATCTGGCCGCATGCGGTTATCTGTTGCCGTACTCGTGAGAACTTGTCCATTGCCGGGCAAGCAGGGAATCCAAACCAATTTCACCTTTTACTTAATATTCTATTCTCATCCACACACATCAAGAGGAAACGCATGAAACGTAGATACTGCTGCCGGGGAATCCGCAGATATGTCGCGTCATGCAGCTGTGTGCGAATGCGTGGCCCGCTGGCATAGCGGGCAATTCCCAGTTTTCTATATCAGCTTCGCCGGATGCAGACGAAGTCCTCTTTTCGTACCTTGTTGCGCGGAATTCCACTATCGCGCAGTCGTACGTGCATCAGATGCGTCGTCTTGCACAGCCCTACATAACTGTTGGCATGACATGTATCACAACACAAACCATACCCAAAATCCCGGGATGACAAACCTGTACCTCCCGGATACAGAAAGGAACATCATCATGGCAATCGATCCGACATGGCTGGAGGCGCCGGGCGTGGCATCCGCTGTGGATTATGACCTATACGGTACCATCTACGAGCCGCGGAATGTATCTCCGGCAAGCTCTCTCGTCAATCATGAGCCAACCCTTGAGGAAGCCTATCCGATTCAAGGTCATATCGGTGACCCGGAACATCCCATAGAACCTGGAAGATACCATTTGTACATCTCCTGGGCATGCCCAATCGCCCAGCGGTCGGCAATCACCAGAAAACTCTACGGGCTTGAAAATGTCGTCACCGTCTCCGTGGTTGACCCAATCCGGGATGGCCGTGGTTGGGCATTCCGCAATGTGCCGGATTCGACACTCGACACCGCGGGCAACGGATTCGCGTTCCTACGTGAGGCTTATGACCGGACCGTGGATGGAACATACACGCACCGCATTTCCGTACCAGTGCTTTGGGATAAGCAAACACGCACCATCGTGTCGAACTATTATCCGGTCATACCGCGAGAATTGGCGAAACTTGCTCAATTTGGCGTCACCCCGCATGACAATCTCTACCCCGAGGACCTTCAAGACGACATCAATGATGCCGAAACATGGATCAGCGAAGACATCAATAGTGGTCCATACCGCGCCGGATTCGCCACGACACAAGAGGAATACGAGGAAGCGGAAAACCGTTTCTTCCAATCCGTGGAACGCCTTGACTCGATATTCGCCCGCCAGCGCTTCCTGTTCGGCGACCGGCTGACTGAAGCGGACATCAACCTATGGACCAGCCTGTACCGCTGGTGGGTCGTGTATGAAGTGCATTTCAAGCTCAACCGCCACAACCTGCTGCATTACCGGCATGTCGCACGATTCGTCAAGGAGCTCTACCACAATCCGGCATTCAAATCCACTACGAATACCGATCACATCAAACGGCATTATTACAACACGCAACGACCGGTAAACCCGAACGGCATCGTGCCGGCGGGACCGAGTCTCGACTGGCTGGATGAGTAGGAGGACACCGATGAGCCGACATATCGCCACCACCCATTCGGGGAGCCTTCCACGCGTGGAGGCTTTGGACCGTGCCAACGAAGAACGCGGACGGCTATCCCGGGACGGTATCACACCCGGGGATGCCGCTGATATCGATTACGATCGCATCATCGCTCAATCCGTGGATAGCATCGTCCAGCAGCAGCTCGATTTCGGACTGGACATCATCAATGACGGGGAATACGGGAAATCGGTTGTCAGCAACATCGATGCGCACGCCTGGTTCGGATACATCGAACAGCGCGTCAGTGGATGGCAGGTCTTCGACCATCCGCAATTGCCGGAGGAACAAGCCCCCTCGACCCGCAGTGCATTACGGCTTGGAGCGCACAGTGAGCGGCGCGACCGGATCAGGTTCCATGACGTATACACCGACCCCACATCTGGAGTACGCATCACCAAACAGACGGCGTTCCCGCGCATTACCGGGCCCATCGCCTATACCGGCCAACAGGCAGTGGCAAGGGATATCGCCAATCTCAACGCCGCGCTCGCCAAGCATCCGGGCGTTCAGGGGTTCATCTCATCGATTTCACCGGGAAGCGCCTCACGTATCGACAACTCCTACTATGCCACACAAGAGGAGTTGATATGGGCATGGGCCGATGCGTTGCACGAGGAATACCAGGCGATCGTCGATGCGGGGCTCATCTTGCAGATCGACGACCCATCCTTGGCGGAAAACTGGGATCAGATCAACCCCGAGCCGAGTGTGAGAGACTATCAGGAATTCACGCGCATCCGCATCGGCGCACTGAACCACGCATTGCGCGGTATTCCCGCTGACAGGGTACGTCTACACGTGTGCTGGGGGTCATGGCATGGCCCGCATACCACGGATATCCCACTGCGTGATCTGGTCGGCGTATTGCTCGAAGCCCATGTAGGTGCCTACCTGCTCGAGGCCGGTAACCCACGTCACGAACACGAATGGCAAGTGTGGGAAGAAGTGACGCTTCCTGACGACAAGATTCTCATCCCCGGCGTGGTCGGCCACTGTACCAATGTCGTGGAGCACCCCGAACTCGTCGCCCAGCGCATCGAACGATTCGCGCGGCTGGTAGGCCCTGACCGGGTGGTCGCCGGCACGGACTGCGGACTCGGCGGAAGAGTGCATCCACATATTGCACAGGCCAAGCTCAAGTCGCTTGTCGAAGGGGCACATATCGCTTCACGGCACCTGTTCCAGACTTCGTCAAGTGTGCTTGCGTGACATCCGAAAAAATAACAGCTACTAGGGGAGGAAGATTGATATGGCTATTCGCCGACGAAATAGGATTATCACGGCACTATCCGCTATCATGGCATTCGCGTTCGCTGCCGCGGCGTTATCCGGTTGCGGCGCTGCGGACGCATCGACATCAAATGCCACGGTCAAGGTAGTCAATGTAGCGACATCAGGTGGCCCTGCGCCATATGTGCTCAAGGGCAAGGACGGCGAGCTTGATGGACAGAACATCGAATTGTTGCGTGCGATATTCGCAAAATTGCCTCAGTACAAACTCAACATACAAACAGTTGATTTCTCAGCGATTTTCTCTGGTCTCGATTCCGGTCGTTACGATATGGGAGTCAATAATTTCGCGAAGACCGCCGAGCGAGAGAAAAAGTACACATTCAGTCTTCCGCTCTACAACAAGCAGTATGCGGTAGCGACAACCAGCGGTACCGGAATCACAACGGTCACCGGGCTGGAATCCTTTGCCGGGAAGACGTTGATTCAGTCACCGACCAACAATGTCGGGGTCGCGTTGAAAGCATACAACGACAAGCATGCCGACGCGCAAATCACATTGAAGTTCTCCCAGTCCGACCTGGGGGCGATGCTCAGCGAAGTTGCACAAGGGCGGGCAGACGGGTCGATCAATGATGTACCGGTCAACAATTACTACGCGCACACTCTTGGTTTGAAGCTCAAGCAGATTGTCATCCAGGGGGATAACGAACTGTCCGGCATTTCCCCGAGCTATTTCATTTTCCCGAAGGATGCCGATCGACAACTGGTGTCCGATATCAACAATGCCTTTATCACATTGGTGAAAGACGGCACATCCAAGAAAATCAACAACAAATGGTTCTATACCGATCTCACACCGAAGCTGAGTGAGCTTCAATCCGAGAACAAGCAGTGACCGGGGGCGTATGGCATGATTCATGTGCAGTCGGACATCGGACGGAAACAAGACGATGCCGACGATTCGGCAACCGGCTTGGGCGTGCCGCGTTGGCTATCGCAAGTATGCACCACGGTCGAAGAGGGCGGAGTATTCCCGGTCTGCGATGTCACCGTCAAGACATCGAAACCTCCAATCGACATCGCAGCGGGAATACCGGATCCAACACAACTGGCGTACCGCCAGATACGCCAAGCAATCTCCCAGGTGCTTGGCGATACGTCCCGTGCGTTCCCCGCGCTGTCCTACGGCGATCCACTGGGAGAACGGTCCCTGCGTGAATGGGTCGCCGGATTCAGGAATGTCGACGTTGACAGTGTCATCATTACCAATGGGGCAATGGAAGCGATTTTCCTTTCGGCGATAGCAACCCTTGACCCGGGGGATACGGTTATCGTGGAGCATCGGTCGTTCCCACAAGCGGTACGCATCTTTTCCAGATTGGGTATGCGGCTGCGTAGTGCGCCCCTAACGCCTCGGGGTGTCGACATTGAAGCGCTCAGCCGGCTTCTTGACAGCCAACACATTGACGGAAACAGGATAAAAGCGATATACACCATCCCGAATTTCCAGAACCCGACCGGCGTCAGTGCCACCGCCGACACCAAGCGGAAACTGCTGGAACTGGCCGAACGCCACGGCATCGCGGTCATTGCCGACGATCCCTACCATGATCTGTGGTTTTCTCAGCCTCCTGCGGAGTTCCCAAACGAGTACCGGGGAACCTCGGGAAGCCCATTGCTGGAGATCGGTTCCTTCTCAAAATGGCTGGGGCCTGGGCTACGCGTTGGATGGCTTATCGCCGATCCCGCTGCGGTGAGGAAAATCGCCGGGTACAGGCTTGGTGTTGACGGTGGGCCGACCACGCTGACCCAATACGCATTGTCGCAGGTGTTGCAAGGATCGTGGGGCAATCAATGGCTTGCGGCTGAACGACGGTTCTATGCCGAGAAAGCCAAAGTGTTGTTGGAAGCTTTGCGGTGCCGACTTGGAGAAGATATCGATGCCCTTCCCCCACAAGGTGGTTATTTCTTGTGGGCGCGACTTCCGGAGTGGTTCAATTCCTCTGCGGTAAGTGCCAGACGTGCGCTCGCGATACAGGGCATCAATCCGGTATGGGGAAATGTCTTCACGCCGCCCAGCGAAATAGATGTGGGGCAGCCCGATGATGATGCACGACATTGTATGCGTCTGTCCTTCGCCCATGTGTCCAAGAACAGACTCGAACGGGTCGCTGACCGGCTTCATGATGCATTGGATGACGTCAGACTGTCACATTGATCGGATACATCAATGCCCAATCGCCGATAACACCACAGGAAAGAAGATTGATATGCCATCTATTCAAGTGTCGTCAACCGACATGAAACCGACTATTGACATGATTGACATTCAGCATGTCAGAGAGGCGCTTATATCGCTGTCCAAGGAACTGCCCGATGGTGTGATTGTCGATGACCCGCCGACGATTCGGCATATGTCCGATGGACATAACCGGGACTCGGGAGGCTTGTTGCCTGTGGCGATAATCAGCCCGGAAAACGTCGAGCAGGTGTCGGCGGTTCTCGCGTGGGCCGATCGTTCAAGAATAGCGGTATATACGCGGGGCAGCGGTACGGGAATGGGCCATTTGTCCGATATTACGGAACCAGGTGTATTGCTGCTTACCGATCGGCTGAACCGGATTCTGGAGATTAACGGGAAGGGGCATTATGCGCGAGTCCAAGCGGGAGTGATCAACGCGGATATTACCAAGGCGGCTCGGCCCTATGGCCTGTATTATGCTCCAGATCCGGCAAGCAGCGCATTGTCGACCATCGGCGGGAATGTCGCTACCAATGCCGGGGGATTCAAATGCGCGAAGTACGGTGTGACCCGTGACTCGCTGATGTCTTTGAAAGTGGTTCTTCCGGGCGGAGACATCATCGAAACAGGACGACCGGTGACGAAAAATGTCGCAGGGCTTGACTTGACCTCGTTGATAACCGGCTCCGAAGGCCAGTTAGGTGTCGTTGTCGAAGCCACGGTCCGTTTGCGCCCGATTGTTCATGGCACGGCAAATGCGGTGGTGTTCCTCAAGGATTTGAAGGAATCGGGAGATGCGGTATCGGCGGTTCTGCAAGCGCCGGTACAGCCGACATCATTGGAATTCATGCCGGTTCCGTACATTCAGACATATCCGGATGCGTATGTGCCACTTGTGGGTGACGCTGCATGGATGCTGGTGGCGACCACCGATGGATGGTCAAAGGAACATGACCTTGACGTGATCGCACAGGCGTGGGAACGTCAGGGGCTGACAGTCGTCCGTCCGACTGATGAGGATTTGGAAACGTTTTTTGTACTGCGAAAGACCGGAAAGGCTTGTCCTCATGGGGATGTCTGGTCCGTCGAATCAGACGCTGCGGTGCCATTGGACCGTTTCGCGGATCTGCTGGTATATATCGACAATCTGGCGCGGGATGCCAAAGCCTCATTGTTCTTGCTGGCACACGCCGGCGATGGGAATATCCACTTATCGCTGATGCTGCCTCGAACCGAGAACGATACTGAGCCACCTGTCCGGCTGGCGGCGGCACGTAGCCGTCTCTTGGATACCGTGTTGGCAATGGGCGGTACGATCACGGGCGAGCATGGCATCGGGTTGGAGCTCAAAGACTATCTTCCACGGCAACTGGGGGCGCATAACCTTGAACTTCAGCGGGCCATTCGTCGGGTGTTTGACCCCAACGGCATCCTCAATCCAGGGAAATGGCTTGCCTGATTGCGCATGTCTGGGCATGCAGAAAATTGTTCTTTTGACTGATACGACGAGTCGGCTGAATCGTCCATTGCTGTGTGAGTCAATCCTCACAAACTGGGCGTGAGGAAGGCATGGATGGCTGGTTTCAGCTCGCAACCATGCCGGTGTGTGAGCCAATCCTCACAAACCGGCAGGTAGGCAAGGCAAAATTCCAATCAAGTGATGCTGAATCGCCTGTTGTGTGAGCCAATCCTCACACAACAGACCTGTTAAGCGGGTTGTCTGTCCGCAATGCCCGCCGCCGCGTTATCGCCACTCACCTCACCCTCCCCAACCCCCTCAACCCGCACAATCTGCGGCTCGTCGATATCCAGCCCCCACGCGATATCCCGCACCTGCCGGTAGGTCACGTCGTCGATCGGCACACTGTCGTGGTGCCGGGCGATTGCGGCGCGTTCCTTGTCGCCGGGGAACAGCACGGGATGCCCGTCGCTGGAGGGCAGGGAACGCAGGCGTTTGGCGAGTTGGGAGACCCGCGCGGCGAGCGCATCGCTGCCGCCGTAGGCTTCGGGGGATATGACGAGGATGCTGTGGCTGATGCGCGTGCCGTTCAGGTCGATGGATGCGGGCGCGTCGCCGAGCAGTCCGGTGAGCAGTTCGACCGCGAGCCCCAGGCCGTAACCTTTGTATCCGCCGCCGTTTTCGCCCGGCCCGCCGAGCGGGGTCAGGGCTGCCCGGCGTGGCTTGGAACGGATGCCGTCCATGATGGCGGCCGGATCGAGAGATACGGTTCCGCGCGCGTCAACCGCCCAGTCGGCGTCGATGGGCGTGCCGGTCTTCTCGTGCACCTCGACTTTGCCTAGCGACACTGTGCTGGTCGCCGCGTCGTAATCGAGCTGGTCGTCCCCGTATCCGGCTGCCACGGCGATCGGGTTGCTGCCCAGTGCGGGAACTGCGGTGTGTGTTGGCGCGACGATCGGGTTGGAGTTCGTCGAGACGATGCCGATGAACCCGGAATCGGCGGCTTTGCGCGCGTACTGTCCGGCGGTGCCGAAATGGTTGGAGTTGCGTACGGTGACCAGTCCCACGCCGTGCGATTGCGCCAGTCCGATGGCCAGATTGGTCGCCTCGCGCATGGCGAGCTGCCCCATGGCCGCGTGGGCGTCGATGAGCAGGCTGGCTCCTTTGCTGCGCACGATGCCGGGGCGGGCGTGCGGGTCGATGATCCGATGTCTGATTTTCGCGTCGTACATGGCCATGCGCTGGGTGCCGTGCGAGCTGATCCCCCTCTGGTCGGCGTCGATGAGTGTGCCGGCCAGATACAAGGCGTCGGTCGAGTTGAAGCCTTGCTTGCGGAAAATGGAGGACAGCGTGACCCGCAGGGACGGAACGCTGACCTGGAAGATACGTGGCATGCGGAACCTCCTTGGATGGGACATGCGGCATGCCGGCGTTGCGGCGCGATGGTGCGCGCCGTATCCGGCAGTGCGGTATGGCTGTTTGGGATGTGTTGATTGTCTTTGACCCTAACAATCCGCGCGTTGCCGCGTGGTGGCGTTGCGTTCGCAAAAATCGATAGCCGGCTCTCAGCTTTTGGGAAGCATGTCCTGAAAATGGCTGGATTCCGGTATTCTGCCCGGTTCCTGATACGATGGGTATGGCTGTTCGCGCAAGGATTGCGTGGACTCGGATGAAAGGAATCCCACATGCCGTTTGTTATCGCCCTGGTCGTCATCCTGTTTCTCCTGCTGTGCTCCGCACTGTATGTGGTCCCGCAGCAGCAGGCTTACATCATCGAACGATTCGGCAAGTTCCATAAGGTTCAGTATGCGGGGCTTCGTATCAAGATCCCGTTTGTCGACCGCATCGCCATGAAAACGAATATGCGGGTCAGCCAGCTGAATGTGAAGCTGGAAACCAAGACCTTGGACAACGTGTTCGTCACCGTGGTTGCTTCCACGCAGTTCCGTGTGGCCCCCGAATCCGTCGCCACGGCATACTATGAGCTGCAGGACCCCGCCGGACAGCTGCGCAGCTACATGGAGGACGCCCTGCGTTCCGCGATTCCGGCGCTCACCCTTGATGACGCGTTCGCCCGCAAGGACGATGTCGCCGCTGACGTGCAGAAGACGGTCGGTACGGAAATGAGCCGTTTCGGCTTCACCGTCGTCAAGACCCTTATCACTGCGATCGACCCGAGCCCGCAGGTCAAGAACGCTATGGATTCCATCAACGCCGCCCAGCGCGAGAAGGAAGCCACCCGCCAGCGTGCCGAAGCCCAGCGCATCCAGACGAGACCCAGGCCGCTGCAGAAGCCGAGAAGACCCGTCTGCAGGGCGAGGGCCAGGCGAACTACCGTCGTGAGATCGCCAACGGCATTGTCGACCAGATCAAGAGCCTGCAGGCCGTCGGCATGGATATCGCCGATGTCAACAACGTGGTCCTGTTCAACCAGTATCTCGATGTGATGCGCTCGCTGTCCGAGTCGCGCAACGCGAAGACCGTGGTGCTGCCCGCCTCCACGCCTGGCGGGTATCAGGATCTGTACGAGCAGGTCACCAAGGCCATGCTCACCGCCAGCGAGATCCCGTCCGATGCGGCTGCGGCTGCGTCCACGGCTGCGGCTTCCGCGCGCCCGGCCGGTTCGGCTCCACGCAACTAGTACCGAGCACGGATGTCCGCGCGTCCGCACTGATTCGGGCGTGACACGGATTCCTCATCAGTGGCGGGTTTCAGGTGCCAGATACGTCTGAAACCCGCCACTTGTCATGTGTGCCCACACTACCGCACAGACCCGGTACCTCGCTCACGCCGATCGTGGGCCTGCTGATTGCGCGGTAGCCGATTCCTTGACCGCCGATCGCGGCGGCAAGCCCTCCAGATTGCGTATGACCGTTTCGGATGCTTTGCATCGCAGTGGTCTGCGATGCGTGAAATCAATCAGATGGTGTCGGGAAAGCTCAGCCACATACTTGCGTGCGCTCTGCTTGGACAGCCTGAGATGATTGGCGGCTTCTTCGAGCGATACCGTTGTCCGTGGGCCGAAAAGTTGCTCCTGCATGATCTGGAAGAGAATCGTCGTGGCGTTCCGGGACAGGTTGAACGTGTCTTGCATGGTGCCGCATTGGATTTTCGCCTTCGCCAACTGGTCGAGTTTTATCCCGAGTTCGTCGATCAGCTCCCGCTGTGCCACACCGATCAGTCTGAGTATCGTGAGCACGAAACTTGTCAGTTCCCCGCAGTTCAGCTTGTCTTCGGTCTCAGTGAACGCCTTGTAATACGCCTCTTTGTTCTCGGCGATGATTCGCGACAGTGAAAGCACGGTGGGCAGGGTGAGTACGCGCTTCAGACTGAGCGCCAGCAGATACCGGCCGGTTCTGCCGTTGCCGTCATAGAACGGATGCACGTATTCGAAGAGGAAATGCGCCGCGATGGCCGACACGAGTGCGGGCATGGTATCCGAATCGACGAGATTGATCATTTCGGAGAGCATGACGCTGATGCGGTTCTCTCCGCTGACGCCCGTATGGATGCAGTCGCCGTGCGGCCCCAGAATGCCCACGTCGCGCAGGCGGAAAAGCTCGCCGTCAGGCTTGCTGTCTGCGGGGATTTCGTCCAGCGCGACCTTGTCGTAGATGTCACGGATTGCTTCGAGGGTCTGCGGGAATCTTGCTTGTGTATCCGACAGGCCGAGATACAGTTTCGCGAACTCCATGAATCGTGGCTTCTTCGCGGCGTTGCCATGCCGCTTCGAGACTGTAGCCGTGCCGGTATCGGTCTTCCGGGCGGCGTCGATGGCGGCCTCCACCTCTTTGCGCGTGCTGCGGACGCCCTCCATGGTGTTCGTCGCGAGCAGCTCTTCGGAGATGCCGTGCCGAATGTAATCCCATCGCATCACTCCCGGAATGTCGTGCCACATGCGTGAGATGGTGCGTTCATCGACGAGAATGCGTTCGATGGTAATGCTCATCTGCCGTGGCATGGCGATGAACAGCTCGCCAAGTGGCGTCCTGATGCCCGTCCTGAACGTGGAATCCGCTTCAAGTCTGGAAGTTGCGAGTCGATTGTGATTGATGAAAGCATCATGCGACCGGTCGGCGTGGAAAAGCCGTGCGAGAGTCTTATATTCTCCTGCCATGATGACGCTCCTGATCTATTTTTTGCTTCTTAATTATAGAAAGTATAAAATAGATGCCTGTGGCATGCTGCGTCGTGTTTGGAAAACTTCATTTCCAGCACAATTCAGCGTTCATGGTAACAGCAGCTTGCATACCAATGCTTGGAATTATCATCGGCAATGGTTTCGTTTGCTTCTCAGACCTCGCTTGCCCATACCCATGACCATGCCCATCTCCATGACTGTGCAAGTCATGCCGTCGATTCCCGATATCTAGCCGTGGTACCTTAGCGACCCGTGTCGGCGGGTTGTTGGGACGTTTCCTCAGCAACTCGCCGAATCGGGTCACACCCAAAACGGGCGAAATCGCGATTCGTGATGTTCAGCTCTCCAGGAACGCCGGAATCGCCTCGGCAGCGGCATACCCCGCCCGGTACATGCGTTCGAGCCCTTCGAACTTCTTGGTCAGCGTGGACAGCCCGTACAGGGACTCCGGCGCGATGATCAGCGCCTTGCCCTCCTGCTCGTATCGTTTGGCAAGCGCCACCTCGTCGTTGTAGGTCTGGTACCGGTTGAGCAGCCGGTCGGCGGCGGCCGGATACGTGTGTTCCAGAATGCGCGAGGGCATGATGTCCTTTTTCTGCTCGCGCAGCACGTCTTTGAGCCGGGTGAGGATCACTACGACCTTGTCATACCCGTCGTCGAGCGCTTTCTGCACGGGTACGGGGTCGGCGATTCCGCCGTCATAGTAGGGTACGCCGTCGATCACGTACGGCTCGCAGGCGACCGGCACGGCGGATGACGCCTTCATGATGTCGAAATCATCGTAGTGCACGTCGGATTTGTCGAAATACTTCGGCTGGCCGGTTTCGGCGTTGCAGGCGACCACGGTGAATCCGGTCGGGTTCATCTCGAACGCGTCGAAGTCCACCGGGTATTCGCCGTCATGGTTCGACAGCGTGCCATACACGTAGTCAAGCCCGACAAAACTATGGTTTTTCGCGAAGTTCTGGACACTCGCATACTCTTTGCGGTTGGCGTACTCGGTGTAGAACTTGTGGCTGCGGTAGGGCTGGCGCGCGATGTACCCGACCATGTTGGCGCTTCCGGCGGACACGCCGTAGCAATGGTCGAAGTCGATGTGCATTTCCATGAGCCGGTCCATGACCCCGGCCCCGAAGATCGCCCGATATCCGCCGCCGACATCGATAAGCGCCGTTCTTGCCATTTCGTCTCCCTCACACCTGGTGGTCTCGTTGGGCGCATGAGTGGCATGCGCGCATACTGGCGAGCTTACGAGCCATACGTGGACAACGGAACCAAAAAACAGACAGATAAAGCTGAAATGTCGTACGCGCGTGTATTGGGCGGATTGCAAGGTATCCGCCGCTACCGGCCATGGTGGGATGGCGGCGTCATCCGCCTGTGGTGTGACAGCCCGATCGCACGGCGGGCCAGTAGGCGGGTGATACCTGTCGGGTTGCGTGGTTATCTGGCTGTGGTGCAATCAGGCTGTCGCACGGTGGGCGGTTAGGTGGGTGGTGCTGTCAGGTTGCTTGGGTATCTGCCTGCCGTGTGGCGGCCGGGTCGCATGGCTGGCTGATATGGCGGTGGCGCTGTCGGGTTGCGTGGTTATCTGTTTGTGGTGTGATGGCAGGGTCGCATGATGGGCGGATGTGGTGGTGCTGCTGCTGGGTTGTCTTGGTTATCTGGCTGTGGTGTGACGGCTGGGTCGCATGGCGGACTGATATGGTGGCGACGCTGCCGGTTGTCTTGGGTATCTGCCTGCCGTGCGACAGCCTGATTGCACCACGGCGCAATCAGGGCAGAAGCGCCGTTGATGCTCCCGGCTAACCTTCCCGTCGTGCGACAAGCCGGTTGCATCACAGGCGGATACCTCACTCATCCGGCATCCGGCACTGCCATTCGGTACTTGGCACCCGACACCCCGCCCTCGGCCGGCCCGGCTGAGGGCGTCCCGGCCGAGGGCGTCCCGACGCTACCGCGTCAGCAACTGGCGCATCAGCGTCGCCATGTGCTCGCTGGAATCGGAGTTGGCCAGTGAGACGCCGCCCTCCGCATCTTCCGGCGCGAGCTTGCCCAGCGCCTCCAATACCACACGCAAGTGGCGCACGGTCCCCTCATTGCCGTCGATGATCGCGGTGCTGCTGGGCATCAGACGGCGGAAATACTCGCGGAAGAACGGGAAATGCGTGCAGCCGAGCACCACGGAGTCAATCGTCTCGAGGTCGTAGCCATCAAAATACCCGTGCAGCGTGTGTTCGACCAGCTCCCGGTCGTCCAGCCGCCCATGCTCCACGATGTCCACCAACGCCGGGCAGGGCTGCTTGTAGATGACGTTGTCGGCATTGAACCGTGCCATGAGCCTGGCGAATTTCTGTTCGCGCAAGGTCAGCGGGGTAGCGGCGACGATGACATGCTGGGGTACGCCGTGCCCACGGTCGCACGCGACCTTGAGCGCCGGCTCCATGCCGATGATCGGGATGTCGAATTGTTCGCGGAGCGCGTCCACCGCCGCCGAAGTCGCCGTGTTGCACGCGATGACCACCGCCTTGACGCCTTCGCGTAGAAAATCGTTGACGATGGCGAATGACAGGCGGCGTACTTCCTCAGGGGTCTTCGTGCCATACGGCGCGTTCGCGGAGTCGCCGAAATACAGGACCTGCTCGTTGGGCAGATCCTTGACGAGCTCACGCACCACCGTGATGCCGCCCAAACCGGAATCGAACACGCCGATCGGTGCAGTGGAAGTCATGGATCCTCCTTGTCAGCTGTCGCGGGTGCGCTCCCGGCGGCGCCCGCCTGTGCTGATGTTGCCTGTATTGACGGGACTATCGCGATAGTAACACCATCCACGCCGCATCGGCTATGGGCCGGCCCGCCGAAATGGGCGCTGGCGCATACGCTATCTGTATGGCGAAATCCCATAGGCGTGTTGGGCGTGTCGACGCAAAATGTCGAATAAACGATGTCCGATGTCGCAAGCCGTGACTGATAATACGGAATAGAACTGACCATCACCGTGGGATGCGGGAGCGTGACTGCGCACAGCGTGGCAGCACCGCACTGCGGGTGGCGTACCGGACCGTCCATGGACGATACGCCGTGGAGCCAAGGGGACGATATGAAGAATCCAAAGTATGTCGGTATCCTGATTGCCGCGGCGATGCTGCTTGCACCTGGCTCGGCGATCGTGGCGAATGCGGCGCAACCCGCTGTCAGCGCACCGGCGGCCGCCGCGTCTGCCAACAGCACTAAGACGTCGACAGACGACGCATACCGGAACGCAAAAGCCCAATACACCGCCGCACAGGACGCCTACAACCAGGCCGTGGCAAGCCATGAGCAAGCCCAGAGCGACAACCGCGCGGCCCGGCAGCGGTTTGCCGCCGCGACGGCGGCGTTCGACAAGGCCAATGCGAGCAAAACCCAGGCGCTCGCCGCCGGCGCCGAGGCCGTTGCCGCAGCCAAGGCCCTCAAGAGCGCACAGGACGTCGTCGCCGACGCCTATGCGAATGACGCGTCGGTCAGGCTCAACAACCCACCATGCAGCGACGCCGTCAAGCAGGCGGATGCCCGGCTCGACCAGGCCAAGCAGGCCCGGGATGCCGCACGGCAAGCCAATATCTCGGCCCTCGAAGCCAAGCGTCATGCCGACGAACAGGCCGATGCGGACGCCCCGGCGCGCGTGAAGGCCGGCGAGGAGCTTGCCGCCGCCACCAAGGCGAAGGCAGATGCCGCCGCCGCGCTTGTCCGGACCGCGGCGGACGTGGCGGCCGCCAAGGCCGCGTTTACCAAGGCGAAGCTCGACCTTGCCGATGCCGTCGGCAACAAGGTGGCCGGCGATACCGTGAAGAACGCGAGCGACAGCACTGCCGATACCCAGCAGAACACGGCCGGCAACCAGACCGGCAAGGGCGTCACCGCCTCGGCCGACGGCCGGCAGGCTCCGGCCGATGCCGCGACCGCGAAGAACAATGCGACCAATGCGACGAAGAACGGTGGCGCCGGCACGTCCGGCGCCTCGCAGCCCGGCAATGCCGCGTCCGCCGCCACACAGCAGGGCGGCGTCGCCGGAGCGCTCGCCAAGACCGGCATCAGCCCGACCGCATTGATCATCGCGGCATGCGCGCTGGTCGCGGCGATCCCCGCCATCCTGTACGCCCGTCGCGTCTGGTCGATGTACACCGCCAGCAAGACCGCCGGTACCGCATCTGACGCCGACGCCCGGTAATCCTCTCTGCTCTCCGCTCTTTGCGACATGGCAGGACCGCTCCATTGAGTGACGCCGTGTCGCTGTGCGTCGCTGTCCCGCCATCCGGTTCGCGCCGGGCGATTCCTCCCCACGCATGGGTAGACTCGGGGCATGAGTATTCCACAGACGGTTGTCAAGGCGCACGCCACCGGCAACGATTTTGTCATCTACGCGGATCCCGACGGCACGTTCGAGCCGACGCCGGACGAAGTGCGGTTCCTGTGCGACCGGCATTTCGGTATCGGCGGCGACGGCCTGCTGCGCCTGACGCGCCCCCGTTTCGTCAGCGACCTTGATGCCGGCACCGCCGCGCAACTGGAGGCCGATGGGGCCGAATGGTTCATGGATTACCGCAATGCGGACGGTTCCTTGGCCGAGATGTGCGGCAACGGGACGCGCGCGACCGCCCTGTTCGCCCAGCGTCTGGGCTATGCGGACGGCGTCGGCGGTGAACCGTTCCGCCTGGGTACGCGCGCTGGGGTGAAGACCCTGGTGTCGCTGGGCGATGTCGCCCCGTGCGGCCGTGACGTCTTCCGCGTCGACATGGGCCGGTGGAAGCGTGGGACAACGGACGCGTTCAGCGTGACGATTCCGGGTACCGACGGTTCCGCCCGCGGCACGTTCGTCGACATGGGCAATCCGCATGTGGTCAGTGTGATCGGCGACGGCGTCTCATCCCTGCCCGCGGTCGAAGACCTGAACCTGGCTGTCAAGCCGGTGGTCGACCCGGTGCTGGAAACCGACCAGAACGCCGAATTCGTTCACGTTGACGCGACTGATGCGGCGTTGGACAGGGGCAGCGCCACCATGCGCGTCAACGAGCGTGGCGTGGGGGAGACCCTTTCGTGCGGCACCGGCCTGTGCGCCACGGGCGTCACGTTGCTTGCCAAGACCGGCATCCACCATTGGACGATCACGGTGCGCGGCGGCACGCTGCTGGTCGATGTCAGCGACGATCGCGTGTTCCTCACCGGTTCGGCGACCCTCGTCGGCCGCGTAGAACTGCTCTGACCCGCATGCCTCGCGGTCAGCGGAAGATCGCGCTGCCGTCCTTGACCAGGATGATGGCGATGATGGCGAGCACCCACACGACATCGGCCATCAGGTCGTAGTTCAACCGGTAATACGTGCGCAGACCGCGCCCGCCACGCGGGATATCCTGCACGGTGACGGTCGCATGGCTCAACGCCATGAACTGGATGGTGGTCGAGAACATGAGCCCCAGGCACCATGGGCACAACGCCCGGATCACGAACAATGACTGCACGGTCAGCCAATAGGAGAACAGGATCGCGGCCAGCCCGCCGAGCCACGTGCAGGTGGCGAACCACCGGGGCACCCGCACCCGTGCGAGGCCGATGACCGCGATGGTGACGAACACGCTTTCGGCCGCGATGCCGAAGAACGCGTTCGGGAAGCTCAGGTCGCCGAGTCTCACGAGTTCCGCCTGCCAGGATCTGGCGACGTCGGAGCAGGAGAGCACGCTGTTGATATCGCAGCCGAGCAGCTGGTTCGGCCGGCGTGCCAGACGCAGCGTCTCCGCGGACAGCATGAACGAGACGAACAGCGCCGCCGCCGACGCGATGAGCATGATCAGATACGTCCATGTGCTGCCGTGCCGCCAGCCGGAAAGCGCCGGGCCGGTGGCCCCGTCCTGCCGCCGGTCTGCCTGCGGTTGTGTGGTGTCTGCTGTGGTGCGTCCGCTCACGATGCTGCCTTTCCTGTCAGTCATGCCGGTGCCGGTCTTCTTGGCCGGCAGGCGTGTATGATGCCGTGCCATGCCACGCATCCACGCGTGTCGTTGGCCGGTTCTCTGTATTCAGCTTACGATGGTCGTATGACTCTTGCGCGAATTGCCGATACCTCGTCGTGCGATACCTTGCCGTGCGATACCCCGCCATCCGCCGGCTGGGACCTGCACTGCCACACGGTGTTCTCGGACGGCCGGCAGACACCCGAGGACATGGTCCGTGAGGCATGCGACCGCGGGTTGCATGGGGTGGCGATCACCGACCATGACACGACGACCGGCTGGCAGGACGCCGTGGATGCGGCGGAACGCCATCATCTGCCGTTGATCCGCGGCACCGAGGTGACGGCCGACGCTTCAGGCGTATCCGTGCACATGCTCGCCTACCAGTACGACCCGCGCAATGCGCGCGTCACCGACTTGTTCGTTTCGCTACGCAAGGCGCGGCTCACGCGCACCAGGCGCATGGTCGAGCTGATCGCGAAGGATTACCCGATTACCTGGGATGATGTGCTCGCGCAGATCCGCGAGGGCGACGAGACGACGGTCGGCCGCCCGCATATCGCCGACGCGCTGGTTGCCGCCGGTGCCTACCCTGACCGTTCCGCCGCGTTCGCCGGCGCGGTCGGCTCACGCAGCCCGTACTATATCCCGACCCCGTCACCGGATGCCGCCGACGTGGTGCGCGCGGTTCGCCAGGCCGGGGGCGTGAGCGTCATCGCACATGCCGGCGACCCGAGCCGCAACCGTACGCTGCTGTCCGACACGCAGATCGAGATGCTGATCGACGCCGGACTGGACGGTCTTGAAGTATGGCACCGCGGCAACCCGCCGGAACAGCGCGCACGCCTGCTGGCTATCGCGCGGCGGCACGGGCTGCTGGTCACCGGGGGGTCGGACTGGCACGGCAAGGGCGGCAAACCGAACCGGCTGGGGGAGAACCTGACCGATGACCAGACGGTCGCACGCATCATCGAACGGGGCGCTATACCGGCAATCCTGCCGCACTGAACCCCCGAACCGGGAACGCCGGTACATCCCCCGTCCGACGCTTGGACATACGACAATGCCCGGCTCCCAACCGGGGAAGCCGGGCATTGCATCAGCACGGAACGAGAATCTACCGCGTCCTGCAGGTCACAGCGCGCCGAAACCGACGGCGTGCTTGGTTTCCGACCCGATCAGCGCATACCCGAGTGCGGCGCCGGGAACGACGATATGCCGTCCCTTGGTGTCCACCAGGTCGATGATCTTGCCGTTCGCGACCGCGTCATCGATGATGGCGCTCACATGCTCGGCAGTGTCGTCGGAGGTGAAACTCACCGGACGCGCCACGTTCTGGATTCCCAGCTCGATATCCATATCTGCTCCTGTCATACGAGGGTCATTCGTTGATTCTATTGTGCCTATCGCCGGCGGGTTACGCCTTCGGCGTGGTGTCGGCGCTGTGGCCGGCGTGATCAGCCGCGCCACTGTCCGCATCGCTGTCCGTGCTGCTGTCCGCATCGTCGGCCGTATGCTCGCCGGAACCGGTTTGGGGGCCCGGCCCGCCCTGCGCATCCGGTGACGCGCCATCGGTGCGGTCACCCCGGTCGGTCTGGTCGGTCTGGTCGGTGTGATTGCCGGAATCGTCCGCCGGCCTGTCCTGTGCATCATCGGCATGCTGTACGGAGGCCTCCAGATTCCGCCGGGCGTCACGCATCGCCTGCTCCTCACGCTCGAGCAGCGGGATGAGGATGGTTTCCGGCGCATGCTCGGTTCCGGCGCCGTCATCATGGCCGGCCATGCCGTCGGTCGCGCGGAACGCGATGGTCTCGGCGGCACTGTCCTGGAACGCTTCGGCCTCATCCTGCCCCTCGGCCTTCACCCTGACCTGCGCTTCGATATATGTCTGCATGCGCCCGGCGTCGTTCATGGCCCCGTGCATGGCTCGGCCCGCTGTGGCGCCGACCTGCTGGACCGGGAATTGCGCCGATTGTGCGGTACGGGGGAGCGGACGCCCGTCCTGCCCCTGCGCCCGCCCGGCATGGTCCGCCGTTGCGGCGATGGCGTCGCTTCTGGTGTCGTCGCGCGCATCCGTGGAGGCTGTGGCGTCCGCGATGCTTGCGGAGCGCATGCTGTCTGCGGTGCCCGCCGAGGTGTGCGCGTTGCCCAGACGGATACCCCGGATACTGAAGCTCGGCGGCTTGATCGCGATCGTGGGCTCGTTGCCATGCCCGCCGGTATGGGCCTGTACCGGGCGGCTCGCCGTCGAATCATCTGCCGGCGCGACATCACGCTCACCGGCGGCATCGTGCTGGGCCGCCTGGGTGGCTGGGGCCGCCTGGGCGATCTGGGCGGAACCGGTACGGTCCGTCTCATTGGTCTGATCGCCTACACCGGCATTCGTATCATCATCATCCCCGCCGGTCGTATCGCGATGGCGCTGTTCCTCGCGGATCTGCGCATCCCTGCGCTCGCCGGCATCCAGCAGCGTGCCCACGGTGATAGTGCTCGGTGGCTTGGTGCCGGACCGGTGCATAGACGCCGCGGTCGACCGCGAATCCGTGGCAAGGCTCAGCTGGTGGGCGAGTCGTTCGACCTGCGCCTTGAACTGGATGATTTTCTGGCTGTCCGCGTCGGCGAGCGCCTGGATGAATTCGCCGACCTGCTCCATTTGCAGCCAGAGGTTGGCACGCAGCATGATCAGGTCGTCGAGCCGCGAGCCGAGCATGCGCCCATACGCCGACAGCACGGCGTTGCGATGCGATTCGTCGAGCTTGCTGAAGATCCATGCAAGGTCGCGCGCCGGATCGTTGACCTGCATGTCCTGCCAGTTCGTGACGGCGGTGATGGTCGAGCCGGAGAACAGCACGTCGCCGTCATGGAACCCGCCGTGTACCAGGCATGTGGAGAACGACCACAGGCCGTCGGTGTCCAGGACGGCGGTCCAGCTGGAGGTGATTTCCGGGGGGATATGCCCTGCCTGGCGCAGGCGTTTGATCCATGCGACCAGTTGGGCGCGGATCTGCCCGGTCGCGTAGACGGGGTAGTGCTCGCGTTGGATGAACGCCGGGTTCAGCCGGTGGATCGCGCCGATGGCCGTGCCGATGCTCGCGCAATCGTCCAGGGTCAGCAGGTCCAGCGGCCGGGCGGTGCCTTCGCGGTGCGGGCTGATCATCACCGCCGTGGTGCCGGTGGGGCCTTGGGGGTTGTCGCCCTCGGAGCTGGCGAGGACCTGGTCCACGGCGAAGCCGAGCGCGGCGGGCTCCTTTGCCCGTTGCAGCGCCTGTGCGGCTCTGGTCCGCCCGTGCAGACGCTTGCGTCCGGCATCGGTGTCGCTGGCGTGCACGTCGTAGAGGCGTCCGGAGGCGTCCTGGACGACGGCATGGTCGATGCCTCTGGCTTCATCGGTGGCATTGCCCTGGTCGCTGGCGCGCACGCCCGCCACGGAGATGTCCGGCATGACGGCCGATGCCAGGGCCGCCAGCATAAGATCGCTTCGCTGATTCACAGTTCCACAGTAATACAGGGATTCGCCCGAATCGAGCAGCATACGGCATTTCGGGACGTCGATGTCCCTTCCTGCAGGCTTCTCGCAGGCATATTTCCTGCGGCGAGGCGCGGGGTATGGCGATGGCGCGGGATGAGGTTGGCGTGGCTGGGTGCTGGCCGATGGCATATCGTGTGGGGTGGACTCACGCACCCGGCGGGTGGCTGTAGTGCGGGTGGCTGTAGCGCGTGTGGCTGCTGCGGCGGGTGGGAGTTTGGCGAGGATTGGCCGACTGGACGCTGTTCTCCCGCGCGAGTTGCGGGAGTTTATCGAAATCCCGCGCCCCGGCGACAAATCTCCCAACAGGAACGTTGGAATCCCGGGATTCCTGAAAATCGGCCCGGAAGCCGTTCGCGGGAGAACACCACCGGATTCGCGCATCCGCGATAAACTCCCGCGAAACCGTGGGACTTTGCCCGCAAGACGGTTTATCCACGCAGATGTCCCGCACTGGCATGGGAGTTTGCCGGATATAGGCCGCTGTGACACAGACTCCCGTCCATGCAAACCGCAACGGACAAGCCCGTGCCGTTCCCGCGCGTTGCGGATCGGCTTTACAGGTCACTCCGACGGGTCGGCCCCAAGCCCCCAACCGCTCCGCGGTGTGCTTGCGTCCGGTCGTGCCGGCTGACACAATAGCGAGGTATGGATGATTCGGTTGACGAGGATGTGCTCGCAGGGCTGGATGATGCGCAGCGCCAGGCTGCCACGACGCTTGACGGCCCGGTGCGCATCGTGGCATGCGCCGGTGCCGGCAAGACGCGCACCATCACCCGGCGTATCGCCTACGCGTGCACGTCGGGCGCGTGGGATGCCCGAGGAGTGCTCGCCGTCACGTTCTCCGTCAAGGCGGCCGCGGAGATGCGCGCCAGACTCGCCTCGCTCGGGGTCGGCGACCAGGTCACGGCGGCCACGTTCCATTCGGCGGCGCTGCACCAGCTTCGCCGGGTCTGGCCCGACGTGTGCGGCGAGGCGCCGTTCCCGCATGTCACCAACCGCCCCCAGGAGCTGACAGTCCGGGCGTTGCGCCGCACCGTCAACCCGGAAGGCCTCGACCCGTCCCAGACCGGTACGTCAGCGGTGCGTGACGTGCTCGCCGAAATCAACTGGTGCAAGGTCCAGCTCATCGCCCCGGACGATTACGCGCGGGTGTGCGCGGCGATCGGCCGCCGCCCGCCCATCGGCCTGGAACCCGCGCAGTTCGCCGACGTGTATACGGCCTATGAGCTCGAAAAATCCTCGAAAGGGGAGATCGATTTCAACGACATCCTGCTCATGGTGTGCCATGTCATCGACGATGATGCTGATGCCGCGCGCATCATCCGCTCCTCGATCCGCTGGCTGACGGTCGACGAATACCAGGATGTCTCGCCGTTGCAGCATCGCCTGCTGACCCGGTGGCTGGGCGATAACCGCGATATCTGCGTGGTGGGCGATCCCGCGCAGACCATCTACTCGTTCGCCGGTGCCAGCAGCTATGACCTGCTGCACTTCACCGAGGAGTTCGCTCCCGTCGCGGCGGATATCAGCCTGTGCACGGATTACCGTTCCACCCCGCAGATTGTCGGATACGCGAACAGGGTGCTTGCAGCCTCGCCTGACCGTGCGGATTATCTGCGCCTGGAATCCGGCCGCGATGCCGGCCCGCGCGTGGCCAGTACGCGATACGCCGATGACGGGCAGGAGGCGCAGGGGGTGGCCGCGCGCATCGCCCGGCTGGTCGCCCAGGGGGTGCCTGCCTCGGATATCGCCATCCTGTCCAGGATCAACGCACAGCAGCAGACGGTGTGCGCGGCGTTGCGCGCGCAGAAGATACGCTTCCGTGTCCGCCGGGACGCGGGCTGGCAGTCCTCGTCCCTGGCGGATGACGCCCAGGAGAAGGCCGCGATGCTGGAGGCGTTGGGGGTTGCCGGTACCCGTGGCGCCGTGACGGTCTCCACGATCCACGCCTCCAAAGGCTTGGAATTCCGGCACGTGTTCCTGATCGGATGCTCCGAGGGCCTGTTACCGTACGGCTCGCCGGCACCCGGCGAGGCGCTCGAGGAGGAGCGTCGCCTCATGTATGTGGGGGTGACACGAGCCGAGGACACACTGCACCTGTCGTTCGCCGACCGCCAGTCAAGCGACAGCGGGGCGAGCCGTCGTCCCAGCCGGTTCCTTGCCTGAGCGCCCCTGGAATCCTGCGGATCCGGCGGGTGTCTGGCCGTGTGACCGGCGTGGCCGCATGACGCAACGGCTCTTGTGGCGTGACGGGTCTAGCGGAGGTCGCCCGACTCGGCCGCGGGGGTGTCGCCGCCCTTGCCATCGTCGTCGCCGTTGCGGCTGCCGCCGTCATCACCGCTGGTCTGGCCATCGGGGGTGTCCGCATCCGGTTGGCCGGCCTCGCCGGCATCCTGTGCCTCGCCCGCATCCGTCCCGTCATGCTGGCGGGCGTCCTCGTCCAGCAGTTTGGTCAGTTCGGCGTCCCAGTCGATGCTCGACGTGGCCTGGCCGCTGTTCGCCGCCTGGCCTGCGGACGCGCCCGCCGGGGGTGTCGCCGCCCGTGATGCGTCATCATCGGCCAGGTGTGGCAGCAGATCGGGGTGCGACCATTTCGCGTCGCGCTCCTCCACGCCCGACCGTGCGTCGATGCCCGCCCACAGGTCGGCTGCCTCGCGCAGACGCTTGGGACGCAGCTGCAAGCCCAGCAGTGATTCGAAGGTGCGTTGCGCGGCACCGCCGACCGCCCGTTCGCGGCGCATCATCTCACGCAGCTGGTCGAGGTGGGGCAGGTGCGCCATACCGGCCTTCCACGTGACGCAATCCACCCAGCCCTCGACCATGGTCAGCAGCTGTTCGAGGCTTGACAGCGCCTCACGCTGCTCCGGGGTGTCCGGAATCGCCACATTGGTCAGGTTCACGGCGCCGGAGAAGGAATCGGGGTCCATGATCTGCGCGTCGCGCAGCTGCTCCTCCATCGCGTCCAGGTCGATGCTGGTGCCTCGCGCATACTTGCCGATAAGCGCCTCGAACCGCGGCATGAGCCACGGCACGGCGGCGAACAGGCGGGCATGCGCCTCCTCCTGCAAGGCGAGGAACGCGAGCACCTCGCTCTGGTCGATGTCAAGCGAGCGCGCGTATTCGATGGCGTTCTGCGCGATCAGCCCGCCGGCGGGGTTGCCCAGCAGCGGCACGCCCTGGTCGAAACTGCCGCGCACCTCGTGCGACAGGTCGCCGGCGGCGTGTCCGAGCTGCATGGCGAACGACGTGTTCGCCAGGAGTTTCACGATCTGCCCGGGATCCTTGAGATTATCCGGGATCGGCAGCGGGACGGGGCCGGCGTAAATCCCGGCGATCTCGCCGCCGAACGCGTCCCCCAGCCGTTCGGAGACGACCGAGGCGAGCGCATCGTTCATCGCCGAGGCGACAGGTGCCGCGAAGGTCGCCCACGAGTCCAACGTCCCGTTGACCCAGTCGGCGCGTGTCAGCACGTCCGGCTCGCCGGGCGCGGGATCGAAGGCGCAGGCGCTGTCGAGCCACAGGTTCGCCTCGCTTGCCGCACGCCGTACGCTCGCGGCGTCCTGCGCGTTGACGGTACGCCATGAATCCTCGCCGTTGGCGCGTTCCAGCGCGATGGTATTGGCGAGTTTCACATTGATCGGTCCGCGGTCGACCGCCTGCCGCATATCCGCCAGCGAGTTGAGCCCGCCCTGCGTGAACGCCTGCATCATCGCACGCACCTCATCCGGCTTGGGAAGCTTCGACGGGTCCTGCGTCGCCAGCTGGTCGCGGACCTCCTGGGGAAGCTGCGAGAGCTGCTGCCAGGCCATTTCCCCCTGGATTTGGCCGAAACAATCGATGAGCCACTGGTGTATCGCGTTTTCGTCCATGACCTGTCATCCTTTGCATGCATGTTGCCGCGTCATTTGCCTTAAGTATCCCCAATACTACAGTCCGCCGCGCCCGTGTTCGCTCAAGGTGAGGAAACATGGGCGGCACCTGCACGGCCCGTCTTGTGAAGCGCCGTTATACAGGTGCGCTGGCTAGTATGGCGGGTATGAGTCTTACACGTGTCCGTCACGCCGCAGCGGCGTCCATGCGCCGCGCCCGCACCGACTTCAACCGCCGCAGCCTCGGCTATTACGCCGGCGCGTTCTGCGTCCTGCTGTGCATTCTGGTGCTGGTCATGCCCAGCCCGTACGTCGTCGAGACGCCCGGCCCCACACGCAACGTGCTCGGCACCTCGGACGGCAAGCAGATCATCGCGGTTTCCGGAGCCAAGACGCACCGGCAGTCCGGGCGGCTGCTCATGGTCACCGTCAACGCGGCGGGCGTACCCGGGTACGCGATGCCCAATATCCAGACCCTGGCCATGTATATGCGCTCCGACACCACCGTGCTGCCCAGTGAAGCGGTGTTCGCTCCCGGCCAGACCTCGGAGGAATACGACAAGGAATCCCACAAGGAGATGTCCGGCTCGCAAAACGCCGCGACCAGGCAGGCGCTCGCCTATGCGAAGAAGCTCGGAGTGGATGTCAGCGGCGTGCGCGTGACCATGCATATCGACGATATCGGCGGCCCGTCCGCAGGCATGATGTACACGCTCGGCACAATCAGCAAGCTCACCGCGCGCGACGAGACCGGCGGCAAGACCATCGCCGGCACAGGCACGATGGAAAGCGACGGCAAGATCGGTGCGATCGGCGGCATCCGGCTGAAGATGCTCGGCGCCAGGCGTGACGGCGCCACATGGTTCCTCGCCCCGGCCTCCAACTGCGACGAGGTCGCCGGCCATGTGCCGTCCGGCTTGCGTGACGTGAAGGTCTCCACGCTTGACGAGGCGTACCGGGCGCTGGTGGCCATCGGTGAAGGCAAGGGGGAGGGCCTGCCGCATTGCACGGTGTGAACGCTGCGAACGCCGGGAACGTTTTCGGGCACTGTTGCGGGCCGCTGTCCGGGTACGGCGCGGCCAGGTGCCGGTGACTGCCGCACGGCACGGTCCTGGCATGCTGCGGTGTCCACGTAAGGTGCCCCGGTAACACATAAGTTCGCGTGTCTTGCTATATTGTGCAACGTGATTGAAACGGCATTTCAAAACGCTGAAGAGTTCGGTTTCCGCTCTGGGGACATCGTGCAGGAATGGCTGTGGGATGATGACGTCGACGATTCGATCCGTGAGAAGATCGAACAGCTGACGGGCGAGGAACTCGTCGACGAGGACTATGACTCCGCTGTCGATGGGGTCATCATCTGGTGGCGTGACGGCGATGACGAAGACGCGCTCGCCGACACGATCGTCGATGCGTACGCGGTGCTGGGGGACGACGGCCCGATGTGGGTCCTGTGCCCGAAACCGGGGCGCGAGGGCGCGCCGAACGCGAGCACGGTGCAGTCAGCCGCGCAGACCGCCGGCATGAACGCTGCCACCCCGCTGACCGTCAGCAAGGACTGGAACGGCATCCAGCTGCGCGCCTTCGGCAAGGGCTCCGCGCACTGAGCGTTCGGCGGCTTGGGCTGGCCGGGGTGTTCGACTGGCTGGTGCGGCGAACGGACGGCATCGGCTCCCATGGCGGGCGTACGGCTTCGCCGCTGCCGTTCGCTGTCTGATTCCATATTCCCGGGTTCCATATTCCCCGGACCGGTTACGTCGGGGTGCTTCCGAACGTAACCGGTCACCGGTCGAATGAGCCGCATAATGCATTCCCGTGCGGGCAGCACGGCAGTTTGCGCCGCAGGAGCCTGTATCCGGGAGAACTCCCATGCTGGTGCGGGAGATTGTTGCGATCAGGGCGCGTTGGATGTAAAGTCCCGGGGTTTCGCGGGAGTTTATCGCGGATACGCCAATCAGATGCTTTTCTCCCGGCATCGGCGTCACTGGCGATTTTCAAGAATCGCGGAATTCCAACGTTTCTATTGGGAGATTGGTCGTCACGGCATGGGATTTCGACAAACTCCCGCAGGCCGCGTGGGAGAAGAGCGTCAAATTACGGAATCGTCGAGTTCTCCCACGTACGCACGGCGAGTCACTCCAGTCCGTCTCGCATCCGTCCGGCCGGTATCCTCCAGGATGCCCCGGCGAAGATATCCGCAAGAGGCATCGCCCCGTCCTCCTGACCGGTTTTGCCGGGATACCTCCGTACGTAACCGGTCCGTGAGTGAAAACAAGCGCCACCGGATTGCACTGGATTCGTGGCTGATTGTCGGAAGCCGTCCGCATCGCCGACACGGCTGTTGAAACATGGTCACAGCATGGTCAAGGCCATATCGACGTGTGGCATACGGCGCGTATCCCTAGGATTTCGCGGCTTATGGAAAGTGGGCGATGAGGGGCTCGAACCCCCGACATCCACCGTGTAAAGGTGGCGCTCTAGCCAACTGAGCTAATCGCCCGCGAAATTCCACTGTACCGCATGCCGTCCCGCGCGTCGCGTATCCCGGCGTGTTCACGCCCGGACGCCGGCCTGCCCGGTGTGCCGTAAGCGTGCGGCTTATGGGTTTTCCCAGTGAAAGAGTCTAAACAGTCACGTAGAGTTGAGCCATCGGAACATATGTCTAGGAGGTCGGTAGCCAATGGCTAAGAAACCTGAAACCGAGCAGGGTGCGTCAGGTATTGCGCTTGTCAGCAAGCGCAAGTGGGGCTATGACGTGCCCCAGGTCGACGAGTTTCTTGAGCGTGCGCACAAGCTGTACGAAAGCGAAGGCATGCAGCTGACGCAGAAGGACATCCAGAACGTGTCCTTCGATATGCGCAAGGGCGGGTACGCCATCGCGCAGGTCGACGCCGCACTGACACGTCTGGAGCGTGCGGTGGTCGACAAGCAGACCACGTGGGAGATCACGCAGCATGGCCGCGTCGCATGGAAAGCCCAGACCGAGGAGCTGTACCGGCAGATCGCCGAACATGCGAAGCGCCCCCAGCGCAAGCGTTTCGCCGCCGGCACCGGCAAGCAGCCGTCCTACGACCGCAAGCAGGTCGACCGTCTCGTCGACCAGATTGTCGACAAGGCCGCCGCGGAACTCGCCATCGGCGGCGCGGACCACGATTCCGCCAAGAAGGACATCGACCTGAACGCCCAGCGTGTGTCGAACGTGATTTTCACGCAGCGCCGCGGCCGGCGCGGGTATGACGAACGGCAGGTCGACTATTACATCAACGCATGTGTCCAGTTGCTCAGCCGCATCGAATCGTACGCCCGCGTGGCCGATTATGTGGGCGGGCCCGATGAGCAGGCCGCCCAGCAGAGCCAGGGGCTGCCGCAGTTCACCCCCGGATCGGGTGCGGCGGCGTTCGCGGCGGCATCAGCCACGGCTGCAGTCCCGGCGGCTGAAGCCACCCAGTCCTTCGACGCGCTACGGGAGGCGGAGCAGACGATCTTCACCCCCTCGCAACCCGAGACCTCCTCGATGTTCGGCCAGTCCGACCAGCCGGCATCAAACGCGCCCGGCCTGTTCGACCAGCCCGCTTCCGCCGCCCCGATCCCGACGGTCGGCACCTCGTTCTCCCCGGCATCCTCGGTCCCGTCCTTCGATGCCGCGGCGGTGAACCAACAGGCGGTGCCCGCCCAGACGCAGGCCGCCGACCTTCCCTCGTTCGCGACGTCCTCCGATTCCGCGATCCGGGCGGCGCAGGAAAGCCTGCAAGGCAGCCCCTCGCTGGCGGCGCTCGCCGGCAGCCATGCATCCGCGCCGGCGGAGCCAGCCGAATCCCCGTCGGTGAAGCCTTCGTTCGATGCCGATCAGCCGGCTGCCGCCGTTTCGTCCCCGACTTCAGCGATTCCGGCGTTCGATGCAGGGTTCGGGCGGGAGTCCGGCAGCGCATCCGATCGCGCGAAGCTGAACGATATCCCGGGCGTATACACCCCGGCTGCCGCTGCCGCGTCACCGTACACATCGCAGCCTGCTGCGGCTCCGGTCTCCGCGGCACCAGAGGTTCAGCCGGTGATGTCGGATCCCGCTGCGACAGCCGCGTTCGCATCGCCTTTCGGCACTGGAACCCCTGACCGACCCGTCCAGGCTTCCCCGGCCCCGGTGGTACCGCCGTCATTTACGGGCGCTGCGGCAGCGTCGGCCCAGTCCACGGATCACGCCGCGACCGCCGCGTTCGCAGCGCAACCCACAGCGCAACCCGCGGCGTCCGCGGCACCTGCCCAGGTGCCCCCGGCATTCACCCCGGCACCGTCTGCGGCAGCCTCCACTGAAGACACCGCGTCTGCCGCCCAGCAGCCGCAATCCGCGGATCGTGACCAGGCGGCGAAACCGGCATCGGCCGGATTGTTCCCGGAGGCGAATCCCGGTTCCGCCTCCGGTTTCGGCTTCGATATTCCGGATCTGTCGTTCCCCACGTGGAACGACGACGACCAGTCCGGGAAGTGACCGCATCGTATCGTCGTCCCGTGCTCCCCGCCCGTGCTCCCGCGATAGGGGACGTGTCGCGCCAGCATGGCGGGAAACGGGTGTGATGCGTTGCAGCATGTCGCGAGTATCATGTGAACCGCATGAGGGAGTGCTTGCGCTCCCCTGAGGGAATCCCGCTTGAGGGAATCTCCTCTGCGGGAAATGGAACCGGATGGTCCGTCCGGCGTGAGTGCCGGACGGCTGCGAGAAGTAGGAAGCGTCCACTGTGATTAGACAATCCACTGTTATCGTGCTGGGGTCGACCGGGTCGATCGGTACGCAAGGGCTTGATGTCATCGCCCGTCATCCCGACCGGTTCACGGTCACCGGGCTCGCCGCCGGCGGCGGCCACATCGATCTGCTCGCCCGGCAGGCCGCGCTGTTCCACGTGCCGCAGGTCGCCATCGCCGACGAATCCAAGGTCAGGACGCTGCGCGAGGCATTAAACCAGGCCGGGGCGTCGAATACCGCCATCCATGCCGGGCGTCAGGCGGTGATCGCCCTCGCGGGTTGCGGCGCAGACACCGTGCTCAACGGCATCACCGGGTCCATCGGCCTCGAGCCGTCGATCGCCGCATTGCAGGCCGGCTCCCAGCTGGCCTTGGCGAACAAGGAATCGGTGGTCGCCGGCGGGCACCTGCTCTTCAGCGCGCAGGTGCGCGACCAGCAGATCAACCCGGTGGACTCCGAACATTCCGCAATCTGGCAGTCGCTGCGCTCCGGCACGCACGGCGAGGTCGCGAAACTGGTCATCACCGCTTCGGGCGGCCCGTTCCGCGGCATGCACCGCGACCAGTTGGCGGATATCACGCCCGCCCAGGCGTTGAACCACCCCACGTGGCATATGGGCCCGGTGGTCACGGTCAATTCGTCGACCCTGATGAACAAGGGTCTGGAGGTCATCGAGGCGAGCCGCCTGTTCGACATCCCGCCCGAGCGGATCGAAGTGACGGTGCACCCCCAGTCGATCGTGCATTCGATGGTGGAATTCCGCGACGGCGCGACTATCGGCCAGATGTCCCCGCCTGATATGCGTCTGCCGATCGCGCTCGGCTTGTCCGCCCCCGAACGGCTCGGCGATGTCGCCGCGGCATGCGATTGGACGAAGGCGGCGCAGTGGACGTTCGAACCGCTTGACAACGAGGCGTTCCCCGCGGTATCGCTCGCCCGGCAATGCCTTGCCGCTTCGGAGAAGCACACCGCGGTACTCAACGCCGCGAACGAGCAGGCGGTCCAGGCGTTCCTGGACTCCCGTCTGCCGTATCTGGGCATCGTGGACACGGTCAAGGCGGTCATCGACCAGATGGATGCCGGGCTTCGGGGCGATCCGCTGTTCTCATCCGTGGAGGAAATGGGGCAAGTTGAGGGTGAGGCGCGCCAACGTGCCGAGGTTTTGATAAACAAGCAGGTGTGAAGGAAAGCATCAGCATTCAAGACGATGAGTTGACCGCGGGCGGCAAAACGGGGTTCCGCAGGACGGGAACCCCGGATATCAGCGAAAGCCCGCTGCATCCGAGACGCAAGTCCCGCCGCATCATGGTCGGGCCGGTACCGGTGGGCGGGGGCGCGCCGATCTCGGTCCAGTCGATGACCAACACGCCGACGGTGGATGTGAACGCCACCCTGCGGCAGATCGGCGAGCTCGCGCAGGCCGGCTGCGATATCGTGCGAGTCGCCGTACCCAGCCAGGATGATGCGGACGCGCTGCCGGCGATCGTCGCGAAATCACCGCTGCCGGTGATCGCCGATATCCATTTCCAAAGCAAATACGTGTTCCAGGCGATTGACGCCGGGTGCGCCGCGGTGCGCGTCAACCCGGGCAATATCCGCAAGTTCGACGAGGTCGGCCCCTCGATCTGCAAGGCTGCCACGGATGCGGGCATCTCGCTGCGCATCGGCGTGAACGCCGGCTCGCTCGACAAGGAGCTGTACGCGAAATACGGCGGCCCGACCCCCGAGGCCCTGGTCGCCTCCGCGTTGAAGGAAGCCCGCATGTTCGAGGACGTCGGCTTCCATGATTTCAAGATCTCGGTCAAGCACCATGATCCGGTCACCATGGTCCAGACGTACCGGCTGCTCGCCAGCAAGGGGGACTGGCCGCTCCATCTGGGTGTGACCGAGGCGGGCCCGGCATGGCAGGGCACCATCAAGTCGTGCCTCGCATTCGGGGCGCTGCTCGCCGAGGGCATCGGCGACACGATTCGCGTGTCCCTGTCCGCGCCCCCGGTCGAGGAAGTCAAGGTCGGCTGCAAGATCCTCGAATACCTGGGTCTGCGCCAGCGGCATTTCGACATCATCTCCTGCCCGAGCTGCGGCCGCGCGCAGGTCGACGTGATCGAGCTCGCCAAGCAGGTGACGGAAGGCCTCAAGGACATCAAGGCGCCGATTCGCGTGGCGGTCATGGGCTGCATCGTCAACGGCCCGGGCGAAGCCCGTGAGGCCGACCTCGGCGTGGCTTCCGGCAACGGCAAGGGGCAGATCTTCATCAAGGGCAAGGTGATCGAGACCGTGCCGGAGGACCGCATCGTCCCCACGCTGCTCGAGCATGCGCACGAGATCGCCGACCGTCTGGAACGTGAGAACGCCGCCAACGGCACACCCGCCGTGCAGAGCGGACCGGTGGTCGTCCCGATTACCGCAGGAGCGCACCCTGCCCGGTAATACGAACCCTTTCCGATAATACGAACCCTGACCGGTCATGCCGTGCCGCCCTGCTTTCCTGTGCGGCGGTGGCCGTCGGCCGGGCTGCGCCGGCGCCCGCGCACTGCCGGTGGCGCCACCGGGTGATATGACCGGACGGTGTGGCCGAGCTGCGCGGTCAGGTTGTGTGGCCGAGCTGCGGCCAGGTTGCGATTGGCTTCCGTGGCTTGGATTCGCGCCGCCGATTCGCATGGTGTGGAAATGATACCGGGCGATACCGGGGGATTGGCCCCCGCCTGCGTGCATGCCGAACCGTGGCCGGAATCCGGAATCGGCGATATTTCGCCGATTCATTTCCGGCCATCATCCAGCCCGCCCGCCGTATGGCTGCCCGGGCCTTCCACGCCGGCGAAACCGGGGGCCGGAATGCACGGTGCGGAACGGAAACCATGGTCCTGCGCTCTCGTATCGGCATTACGGTTGCCAATAATCATGGGAATCATGCGGTTGTGATGCCCTGGTACGGCCCGATCAACTCCGCACGGCATCCGATCGCCTCCGCACCGTGGATCAGAGTCGTCGATCCTGATGGTGCGGAAAAGATACCGAGCGCCGGTGCGACCATGCAGCTCCCGCACAATCCACTCCTGTTCAAGCGGCCGGCGGAACGGTCGTGGATGCCGTTACAATGAACGATGTGTCGAATCAGGAAGAGCAGACCGCCGCTCGCCCTGCGCAACAGGAGCGGCAGATACCACAGCGGCAGACGTCGGGCGCATGGTCGCGTGTCCACCGTCTCGCCGTGAACGTCCCCATCTTCATCATTCTTCTCGGCATCCTGGTGGGTGTCTCGCATATCACCGCCGTCAGCGCGAACATCCAGCCCACCGGCCAGACCATGTCCATGCTGTCCAGCGACACGTCGGTGACATTCGACAATACGACGGGCGCCACCCTACCCAAGCAGAACACCTACAAGGTGACCAAACGGTACATCACCATCAACGCGAAACGCCCCTCCACCGGCGAAATCCAGAAAATCCGCGTCCTGATCCGCGAACCCGAAGGCGCCGGGGGCAACCGTCCGGGCGTGGTGTTCATGCACGGCGCCGGCTACGGCACCTGTGACAACTCGTTCGGCGACGTCGCCTACGCGCTGTCGTCCGCCGGCTTCGTGACCGCGGTCATCGACAAGCCGGTCTGGTCGACCAATGACATCACCCGCGATTATCCGGCCTCCGCGAAGATCTACGACCAGACCATCAACTACCTGCGTTCCCTTGACCAGGTCGACGCGGGCAAGGTCGGGATCTACGCGACCTCCGAAAGTACGTGGATCAGCTCGTACCTGCTGCAGCAGGACCCGAAGATCGCGTTCCAGGTGCTGCTCAGCCCGATGGTGTTCTCCCCGCGGCAATCCCTGGGCTTCCTCGCCTCGCAGGATTTCACGCTGGTCGGCGCGCATGACGGCTACCAGTCGATCGTCCGCCGCGTGTTCGACATGGACGGCACGATGTTCGGCCTGAAGAACTTCGACCTTGATATCGAGAAACCCGCAGCATACAGTATCCCCACCTTCGTCGCCTACGGGTCGAAGGACGTGATGACCGCCCAGGTCGAAGGCGCCCGCAAGATCCTCGACCTGGCCCATCAGGCCGGCAATTGGGATGTGACGATCCGCAGCTACCCGGTGGCGAACCACGTGCTGCGCCTGGGCAACGAAGCGGACGCAGGTACCGGCTTCGCCGACGACTACGTCAAGGATATGGTCGCTTGGACGGTCGGGACGGCCGCCGGGCTCAAGCAGACCAGCGAGCGGGCCGCCGGTTCGACGCTCTACCAGTCGATCGCCGTGCCGAAGGACCTGCACGCCGACCGGGGGCTGACCGTCTATGGTGCGTGGGTCCATATCGCGATGCTGGTCACCCTGCTGCTCACCATGGTGATCGCCCTGGTCGCCCTGGTGAAGAAACTCGTATTCATCATCCGTCGCAAGGGCCCGGCGCTCGGCTTCACATACGGTTTCGGCGGCGCCCTGCTGAGCCTGACCATCACCACGCTCGCCACCCTGCTGCTGTTCGGCGGCGGATTCGGCCAAGTGGTCATGGGCATCGTCCTGCTCGCCTGGGGTGGCGCCCCCACTGACGACCCGGGCATGATGTACTGGAGCTGGCCGGTCATCCAAGTGGTCTGCACGCTCGTGGTATGGGCGTGGTCGCGCGTATTCGCCCGGCTGATCGAAGTGGCGCAAACGCGCGGCATCGTACGGATCCCCCCAAGCAAAGGCGCCATCGATAACGTGGTCAGCGGCCGCGAGCCCGTCCTCGCCTCCACCAGGCTTGCCCGCGTGCTGTTCTGGGTGACCGCGTTCGCCATGTTCCACGTGCTCCTGTTCTTCGCGTTCTGGGGCCTGTTCATCTACTGACATGCCGCTGTACCGTGATGAAGGCGTGGTGCTGCGCACCATCAAGCTGGGCGAGGCCGACCGCATCGTCACTATCCTCACGCGCAACCATGGCAAGATCCGCGCGGTCGCCAAAGGGGTGCGCCGCGTCAAATCACGCTTCGGCGGCCGTCTTGAGCCGTTCATGCGCGACGACCTGCTCATCGCCGAAGGCCGTTCTCTCGACGTCATCTCGCAGGCCGCCTCGATATCCGCGTACGCGGCGGGCATCATCACGGACTTCGACGCGTACGCCGCCGCCTGCGAGATCGTGGAGACCGCCGACCGGCTGATCTCCACCGAAAACGAGCCCGCCCCCGCCCAATACCTGCTGCTCGCGGGCGCCTTGAACGCCTTGGCGCGCCACGCGCACCCCGCCCGCGTCATCGGCGACTCCTATATGCTGCGTGCGCTGGCGCTCGCCGGGTGGACGCCGCGTCTTGACGCGTGCGTCGTGTGCGGCGAACGCGACCATCTGGATTTCTTCTCGGTGCCTGCCGGCGGCGTGATGTGCGCGAAGGACCATGTGCCCGGTTCGCGGCGGGTCACGCTGGACATGCGCGAGCAGCTGCAGGCGCTGGTCGAGGGGGATTGGGCGGTTCTCGATACTGTGGAGGAGCACCCCGACACGCGCAGACTTGTCGAGGAATGGGGCGAATACTACATGGAGCGTCCGATTCGTTCGCTGCGCTTGTTAGATTCGTAGCTATGGCTTTTGAACATGTGGATTACCAGTCGCTGGACGTGCCGGCGGCGCCCTTCTCCGACCCGTCGATCATCCCTGATTTCCCGAAGGACAAGGTACCACGCCATGTGGGTGTGATCATGGACGGCAACGGCCGCTGGGCCAAGCAGCGCGGCATGATCCGCACCGAGGGCCATCAGGCGGCCGAACCGGTGGTGTTCGACACGATCGCCGCCGCGATCGAGGCGGGGGTGCGCTACCTGAGCCTGTACACGTTCTCGACGGAGAACTGGAAGCGTTCCCCCCAGGAAGTGCGTTTCCTCATGGGCTTTTCGCGTGACATCATCCGTCGCCGTGTAGCCCAGATGGACGAGTGGGGCGTGCGCGTGCGGTGGGCCGGCCGCCGCCCGAAGCTGTGGAAGTCGGTGATCGACGAGCTTGAATCGGCGATGGAACGCACCAAGAACAACAAGGTCATTGACGTGGTGTTCTGCATCAACTATGGCGGCCGCGCCGAAATCGCGGACGCGTGCGCAGATATCGCGCGCGAGGTGCGTGAAGGCAGAATCAAGGGCGACCGCGTCACCGAGAAGATGATTGCCGAGCACCTGTACAACCCTGATATCCCTGATTGTGATCTGGTGATCCGCACGTCCGGCGAGCAGCGCACGTCGAACTTCCTCGCATGGGAGGCGGCGTACGCGGAATTCGATTTCGTGCCCGAACTGTTCCCGGATTACGGGCGTGAGGCGTTCTGGCGGTCCATCGACCATTACATCCACCGTGACCGCAGGTTTGGCGGGGTCAAGAAGTAGAAGTAAGTCACAAGACGCACGGGGTCCGGCGGGCATATTCGCCGGACTCCGTGCGTGCGTCGTATACCGGTCCCGACATCGTCAAGGCCTCTGTCGCATGGTTCAGGCGGCGGTAGGCACACTCCGGCCGATGGTTTCCGAGGTCTGTACAGCCCCGGTGTTCCTTTGTCCACGTGGCTTTCCGGCAATGGATTCCTTCTCGATGATCGAGCAGTGGATCAGCGTCGGCCCGTCTGAATCCAACGGGGGTGTCGGCGCGGCCGTGTATGAAGGCGTGACGCGCTTGTCTTTGATCGGGTCGCGGCCTTCGATCAACGAAATGATCTTGCAGGCGCCCCAGAAGCCCATCTCGTAATGCGGCAACTCCACGCTGGTCAGCGGTGGCACGGTGGTGTCGCAGATGACTTCGTGGTTGTCCACGCCGATCACTGACAGGTCCTTGCCGATGGTCAGCCCGTGCTGGAACGCGTAATCGTATACGTAGACGGCACGGGCGTCATTGAAGGCGAATACGCCGTCCGGGTGCATCCCGTCAAGCAGCGCGCAGACAGCTTCGAGCGCCGGGCGGCCATAGGAGACACGGCTGGTCAACCGCTCGTCGAATGGCAGTCCTGCTTCCTCAAGCGCCTGGCGGTACCCCTTGAGCCGCCCGAACTGGGCGATGGCCGGCTCGTCGCACCCGATGTAGGCGATTCGCCGGCATCCGGCATCGATCAGGCGTTTTGTGGCGTCGTAGCCGATACCGACCTCATCCGGCTCGATCCGGGGGTGGATGGCCGTATGTTCCTCCGCATTGACGACAACAACCTGCAGATCGTCGAGCATCGGCGGCACGCTGACATACCGGTTGGCGAACTTGGCGTAGATGTAGCCGTCCACGCCCCAGCTGAGCATCCGGTCGATATCCCTGTCGATATTGCGTTCACCGTCGGCGTCGATGATGAACATCATGTACCCCAGCTGCCGTGCCGCGTCCTGGGCCCCGTGGATGATCTCGCCCGCGTACGGGGTAGTGGCGACCTGATCGCTGATGAACGCGATGGTGTGGGTCCTGCCGCTGCGCAGTGAGCGGGCCATCGCGTTGGGATGGTACCCGAGTTCGTCCGCTACTTTCCAGATATTCGCTGCTATTTCAGGTTTCACTCGACCTTTGTCGTGGTGGTTGATAACCAGGGAGACCGTGGATATCGACACGCACGCCTTTGCTGCAATGTCTTTCATGGTAACCATAACCCCCCATTGTACTGAAAATTCAGCTGTGGACGTGAAGAAACACGCGAAATGCTACCGGTCCCGGGCTTTGTCGGATACCCCCGTACCGGTGTTGGCCCGACCTTTGGCGGTACCTCGCCGCGGTGTGGCCGTTGAGTTGCACCGCGGCCAGATTGTCTTCAGTCATTCTCGCAGTTGACCGGTATCCCGTCGCGGTGCGACTGTCGCGTCACATGGCGGGAAGATATCATCATATGATGCCGCGGATCCGCGGGTATCTCGTTGTGGTGTGACTGTCGTGTTCCATGGCGGCAGGTTGGCTTCCCGGATGTACGCCGGGCCGGCCGGTATCCCGCTGCGGTGCGACGGGATGATCACACCACGGCGAGATGCCGGCAGCCCCGATGCCGTCACTTGTCTTGATGGCCCTCCTCATCGAGGATCTCGTCGACCAGCTCCTGCTTGGCGTGGATCTGCCCGGTGAACCCTGGCCGGATATCCAGCCGGATGACCACGTCGGTGCGGTAGCCTTGCCCAGCGAGTTTCATGGTCGCGTCGCGGATCGTGGCGAGCACCTGATCAAGATCGCCTTCGATGTTGGTGAACATGGCGTTGGTCTCGTTCGGCAGTCCCGACTGCCGGATCACGTCGACCGCCTGTGCCACGTACGTTGATTTCTCGGGGCTCGCTCCGGCCGGGCTGATGGCGACAGCTGCGACCGTGTTGATGTACGGCTTGCCGGTTTCCGGGTCGACTGGCACTTCCTGGCGTTCCGCATTGCGATTGAGGGTCATTGTGTTCCTTTCCGTTGGGTTCTGCTCGGGAGGTATCCGTGCTATCCATGGGATTCCTCCGTCGATGCCTCGCATGGTTGATTATCTGATGTTGCTTTCTGATTATCTCCGGTCACGATGACGAGTCGTTCGGCGTCCTGCCTGCGGGCCAAGGTCAGCGCGTCCGCCAACGCCACGCGTGATCCATCGGCCCCGACCCGTGCCCGAGGTCCAGCCTCGCGGCGATGGCCCCGGTCAGATACGCCTTACCATCGCGAACCGCCGATGCCAGCGTCTCGCCGCGTGCCAGAGCGCTCGCAATCGCGCTGGACAGCGTGCATCCGGTGCCGTGCGTGTTGGGATTGTCGATATGCTCGCCGCGGAACCACGTGATGTTCCCATCCGTGTCGGCGAGTACGTCACTTGCACCCTGAACGCTGTGCCCGCCTTTGACGAGCACAGCACATCCGTAACGCGAAACCAGACGCCGGGCGGCATTAGCCATGGCATCCGGGGAGTTGATAGAACCCTCACCGGAGCCTTGCCCGCACAACACTTCCGTCTCGGGAATATTAGGGGTGATGAGCCGGCACAACCCGAACAGTCCGGTCAACGCGCTCTCGGCATTCGCGTCGAGCAACCGCGTGCCGCTGGAGGAGACCATGACCGGGTCGAGCACCACATTCGGTGCTTGGTACTTGCGCAGCGCTTCGTCGATGACCGCGATGAGTCGGGCGTTGGAAACCATGCCGATTTTCGTGGCGGCCGGCGGAATATCGGTATATACGGCATCCAGCTGGACGGCGAGGATGTCCGGGCTCACATCTTCGACTGCGCTGACCCCTTGGGTGTTCTGCGCGGTGATCGAGGTGATGGCGCTCATGCCGTACACCCCGCACGCGAGCATGGTCTTCAAATCCGCTTGGATTCCCGCGCCTCCGGAGCAGTCACTGCCGGCGATGGTGAGCACCGCGGGCAGCGTCGTCGGAGCTGCGGTGTGCATGGCTTGTGAGTCGCTCATGCCTGGCTTCCCTCCGCTGCTGCGCTTGAGTCTGCCGCACCTGAGCCGTCTGCGAGTGAATCGTGCGCACCGGAATCGTCCGCACTTGAGCCGGCTTCTTCACTCGTACCAACACCGTCCGCATTGACTCCGGCGACATTCGCGCCGACCTGCACGCCCGCGGCGCCGCCGCGCGAGTCGACCCCGGCCACGATGCGCTCCTGGGCCGCAGCATTTCCATACTTCTTGCGGATATTCTGCGAAATCGCCATCGAGCAGAACTTCGGTCCGCACATCGAGCAGAAATGCGCCATTTTCGCAGGTTCCGCAGGCAGCGTGTCGTCATGGTAGGCGATGGCGGTGTCCGGGTCGTACGACAGGTTGAACTGGTCGAGCCAGCGGAATTCGAAGCGCGCTTTCGAAATCGCGAGGTCGCGGTCCTGCGCGTGCGGGTGGTGCTTGGCGATATCCGCCGCATGGCACGCGATCTTGTACGTGATCACGCCCTGCTTGACATCATCCTTGTTCGGCAGGCCCAGATGCTCCTTCGGCGTCACGTAGCACAGCATCGCGGTACCGTAGCGCGCGATCTCCACACCGCCGATCGCCGAGGTGATGTGGTCGTAGCCGGGCGCCGTGTCGGTGGTCAGCGGGCCGAGCGTGTAGAAGGGAGCGCCCTTGCAAATCGCCTGCTCCATTTCGATGTTCATGCGCACCGTGTCGAAGGGGATGTGCCCCGGCCCTTCGACCATGACCTGCACGTTATGGTCCCACGCGCGCTGGGTGAGCTCGCCCAAGGTCATGAGTTCGGCGATCTGGGCGGCGTCGTTCGCGTCGGCGAGGCTGCCGGGCCGCAGGCCGTCACCGAGCGAGAAGGCCACGTCGTATTTGGCGAAGATATCGCATAATTCGTCGAAATGCGTGTACAGGAAGCTTTCCTGCTCATGCTGCATGCACCATTGCGCCATGATTGAGCCGCCGCGCGAGACGATGCCGGTCACGCGGTTCGCTGTCAGCGGCACATACCGCAGCAACACGCCCGCGTGGATGGTCATGTAGTCGACGCCCTGCTCGCACTGTTCGATCACGGTGTCGCGGAAGAGTTCCCAGCTGAGCTTGGTCGCATCATCCTCGACTTTTTCCAGCGCCTGGTACATCGGCACGGTGCCGATCGGGACGGGGGAGTTGCGCAGGATCCACTCGCGTGTGGTGTGGATATCGTTGCCGGTGGACAGGTCCATCACGGTGTCCGCGCCCCATTTCGTGGCCCACGTGAGCTTGTCGACCTCTTCGTCAATGGACGACGACACCGCGGAATTGCCCATATTCGCGTTGAGTTTGGTAAGGAACTTCGATCCGATGATCATCGGCTCGGCTTCCGGATGGTTGATATTGCACGGCATGACTGCACGGCCTGCGGCGAGTTCGGAACGGACCAGCTCGGTGTCGCAATGCTCGCGGGCGGCGACGAACCGCATTTCCGGCGTGATGATGTTGTGTCGCGCATACCACATCTGCGTGACCGGATGCCCTGAGGCCTTGAGCGGATTGTGTTTGCGGCCGCGCCATTCCTTGGTCGCCTTGCCGCGCTGGACCGCTCGCTTGCCGTCGTCGGCGAGGTTGCGTTCGCGGCCCTGATATTCGGTCACGTCTGCGCGGTCACGAATCCAGTCGAGACGCAGCGGGGCGAGCCCTTCCTTCGGATCGCAGGCCGGGCCTTCCGTGTTGTAGTCGTGGAACGGCGGGTTCGGGCCGACGCCGGGCGTGTCAGAGAGTTTGATTTCGGTGTACGGCACGTCGAGATCGTAGCTGCCGGATTCGTTTTCGAAATGGATGCGCTCGGTTTTGCGGATATGCGCTTTGTCGCGTTGCGTGCAGCCGCGCGCGGCGATGTCCACGCGCTGCTGTTTGGCCAGTCGTGCGGCTTCCTTGGCGGCTTTCGCGTTGGTGAAGCCACCGGGCTGGCCGGATTGCAAACGGTTGAGTGAGGTGGCGGACTCGCTGCCGCCCGCCACCTCATTGGCGTCCCCCACAGATGATGTCCCCGCCGCCGGGGCATGCGAGACCGTACGCGCCGCATACCCGTGATGGCCGCTCCCGCGAACACTCCGCCAAGCATCCACCATGGCTTGTGTGGTGGCTTTCGGATCGTCCGCACCTGCGATCGCCGACACCACGAACCAGCCGGCGGCCTTGGATGCGGCCAGATCGTGCATATCGGCAAGCGTTACGCCACCGCCGATAACGACCGGATAATCGCTTGCCGTGCAGATGGTGTTGATCAGGTCGATGCTCAGGAAATGCTTGCTGCCGTCATCCTCGACGACGATGGCGTCAGGCTTGGTGGTGGAGGGGTGCAGCGGCGCGGCGCCGATATAATCAATGCAGCCGCTCGGCAGTTCGTTGATGAGCTTGACGAGGCTTTCGGTTTCCGCGCTCAGGCCGATGATGGCGTCGTCGCCGAGCAGCTGTCGCGCCTCGCGCGGGTCCATGTCGTCCTGCCCGATATGCACGCCGTCGACCTTGATACCCAGGTTGCGGCACTGCCAGACGACGTCCACGCGGTCGTCGATGACGAAGGCGACTGTGTCGGACTTGCCGTTGTCTTCGATGATCTGCGCGATATCCCGAGCGGTTTCGGTCAGCTGCTTGGCGTCCGCGGTTTTGTCGCGCAGCTGGATGAACGTGGCGCCGCCTTGCAGTGCGTCGTCGACGATATCGCCGACCGGGCGTCCTTTGGTGTCCTGGGACCCGAGGATGCAGTAGGCGGTCAGGTCGAAGGTGTCGCGCATGGAGGCGTATGGATATGGGTTGGTCATGGTGTTCTTTCTGTTGATTGGGCCGGTGCGCGGCCCGTGGTTATCAGGTGTCGTTATATGGTGCACCGCTGAATGGTGCTGATGGCGTGCAAACGATTCATTGGCTTTATTCCAGTGATATCTGCCGGGTATCAGACGACATGATGATTACGTTTGCGTGGAGTGTGCAGCAGTGCCGGTGTCGCACGCCGTGCCGGATGTGTCGGTGGGTCCGTGCCGTGGCGCATCGTCTGTGCGGCCGCCTGGTCGCTGGGCGCTGGCACTTGCGCACGACATCGCGTCAGGCGGCGTCCGCGGTGATCGGGGATTGGGCGACCGCCTGCGCGGTGGTGTTCCACAGGGCGTCGAGGAACGCGGTCTGGAAGCTTCCCGGGCCGTGGCTGTCGCGCTCGGCCTGCTCGCTGGCCCGGTTGTACAGGGCGGATGCGGCGACGGCTGCGGTCAGCGGGTCGGTGACCGCGAGATACGTGGCGACTACTCCGCCAAGGGAACAGCCTGCCCCGGTGATCTTGGTCATCATGGCGCTGCCTCCGGGCAGCCGGTAGACGATGTCGCCGTCGGTCACCAGGTCCGTGGCTCCGGACACGGCTACGGCCGCATGTCCGAGCCCGTTGTGTTCGTGCAAGTATCGTGCGAGCAGGATCGCGGATTCGCGGGCGGCATCAACCTCGTCAACGGCTTCCACGCCGGCCGGCCGCGTGCTTGCCGCGGGTGCGGCATCAGCGGTGTTGCCGGGTGTGCCTGGTGTGCCCAGACCCCACATGTCGGCCAGTGCGATGATTTCGGAGGCGTTGCCGCGCACGATGGTCGGGGGAGCGGCCTTGAAGCCGGTGAGAATCGCCGTGCGCGTGGCGCCGATGCCCGCCGCGACCGGGTCAAGCACCCACGGGTGGCGCTGGTCATGGAACCGTTGCGCGATCTGTGCCAGGGCGTCCTTGAAGAACGGTAGCAATGTACCGACGTTGATATACGTGGAGCCGGCGATGGCGGCGGTGTCGATCACATCATCGGGCAGGAAGCTCATCGCTGCGGTTCCGCCGGATGCCAGCTGTGCGTTGGCGACCAGATTGATGGTCACGAAGTTCGTGAAGGATTGCGCCAGCGGGGTGGTGTCGCGCACCTGCCGGGTGGCTGCTTCGATCCGGTGGCGCAGGCTTTCGATCTGCTGCCGGGGTTCGTCAGGGCCCGATGGTACCGGGGCCGGCATTGCGGTGGCTGCTGTGGCGGTTGTTGGTGCGGCCTCGGGCTTGGTCGGCGGTGTGGCTGGTGATGACCCGCCCATGCCGATAGGCGCGGCGACACAATGGTATGGCTGATCAGATGAGACGTTCGCGCTCATGTGCTGCTCCCTACGATGGTTCTAACCAACAGGTTCTAAGGGTCAGGCGTCATGCCTTTCTCAGCCTTGCCTTGCGGTTCGGCTCCCCTGCACTGCATTACGGGTGCCATGCTAGGGTTCGCCGTGGACACGGGTGACTGTTCTCTGGCTCCTGTTCCGTATGGTGCATTTCGGGATGTGACATCGCGGGTCTGGAGGTCTGGGCCGGTCCGGCGTTGCGGCCGGGTGATCATCCTGATTCGCGAATCGTTGGAATCATGCGGTTTGGGGTTCGCGTCCCTGCCACCAGCGACGGCGATTACCGTCTCAGTGCTTGGTTACCGTTCCACACGATGCAGACCACCCCGAGAAATCACAGCTATGGAGCGCGATTGCCGCCCGCCGCAGCGTTCTCGCAATCCTCGCTCGCTAAAAACCGCGGAATACCAAGGATTCGCGCGGTCGGCACAATCCTGGGGACAGCGCCGGTCCTCGGTTACCTTTCCATACGATGGGAATCACCTCGAGGAATCACCGGTGCGGAGGCCGCGAGCTTGGTCGGCGAAGCCGGGCAGGATATCAGTCCTGCAGGAATCCGCGGAATATCAATGATTCTATGGTGGCAAGTCCTTGTCGCTTCGCGCCGGTCCTCGGTTACCTTTCCATACGATGGGAATCATCCCGAGGAATCACCGGTGCGGAGGCCGGGTTGGTGCCGAGAATTGATTGCCGGGTGAGGAGCCGCGCAATGTCAAGGTTCGAAAACCACAGGATCATTGTCCCATCACATCACTTCTCGGTTACTTTTCCATACGATGGGAATCACCCCGCGTAATCACCAGCGTGGAGGTCCGGGGCCGCCCCGGGGTGTGCGGCTGGTATGTCTGCTTGTCCGAGAACCGCGGAATACCAAGGATTCGCGCGAGCCTCGCAATCAGCCGGCCCGCCCTGTCCCTCGGTCACCTCTCCATACGATGGGAATCACCCCGAGGAATCACTGGTATGGAGGCCGTGAGCCTAGCCGCATGCCTTGCCCGGGTGCCGAACACCCCAAGAACCGCCAGATGCCAAGGATTCTCGTCCGAGGTGATTCCCATATCTCGTACCATCGCACGGTTGCTGTTCCACACCATGCGTTCAAGACGCCGATATCCCCGACGCGGAAGGCCCGAGCCCCGGTCTCATCGCAGCCCCGTGGTTGGTGGTCTGTTGTACAGTGTGGATGGTCATGACAACGATGGCATCCTAATGTCGGGATGGCCGTCGCCGAATGCGTTTCCGGCACGAGATTCCAGCGTGGCATAGCGTGCCGCCTTAGAGAGAGTTAGAGAATACGAGATAAGGAATTGGCGTTGAATCCAGCAAACAATGTGCAAACGATGGCATCCTCGGATTCCGAGATGCATGTTGAAATGCACGCTGCAGCGATTCGCAGGGGACCGCGTTCATCATCGCGCGACGCTTCTTCTGCCTCACCGTTCAGCCTTGTGATGCGGCGATGGCGGAGCCGTGAGTCAGGTGTTGAAGGCCTGCGCATTATCGCCATGGTGATGATTGTTGCATATCACGCATACTGGTATGGTATCGGGGAGCAGAACGTTCCTCTCGGAACATCGGCGTTCGATCTCTTTCTGCTAGCCTTGAGCCCGCTGGGGAAAACCGGTGTGGCCATATTCTTCCTTATCACTGCCTGGTATTTATGCGAGCGTGATGCGCCCACGTTCCGCTCGTCGTTGAAGAAAGCCTGTTATCTTGAGCTTGAAGTACTGACATACAATCTTGTTCTGTTTCTGGAATATCGTATTATCGTCCCGAATGCCCCGCTGTCGGTCGATGATATCGTCGGTAACCTTTTCCCGGTTTCTTCGAACACCTTATGGTATGCGACGGCGTATATCCTGTTCCTCTTGGTGTACCCGTTTGTTACCGCGGCATTGCGCGCTATCGGTCCGGGTATGCATGCACGTTTGGTGTTGCTGCTGTTTGCGATTTGGGGTATCGGCTATGGGTTGACGCGATATGCGACGTGGGAGTTCCCGACGTTCAGTTTTTTGTATTTTGTGTATCTGTATATTTTACTGTCGTATTATCGCTGGTATTTGCAGGAGATGGCGACTCCCGCAGCCTGGCTGATGGTGGCAACGGGCTGTCTGATTCTTATCATCCACATTGTTTCCTGTGTTGTCGCATTCCGATATACCGGTAACCGCAGCTATATGAACTACGATCATTTGTTCTTGACCAAGGAAGGAAAGCTTCCTGTGTTGCTTGTGGCATTCGGCCTTGTATCATTGGCTGTCCGGTGCCATCGTCATATTGTCGTGGTCAATGCCGCGGCATCGGCCATGTTTGGCGTATATGTGATGCACGAAAGTGTTCTCTTGCGTGATCTGTTATGGACGGAGTTGTTCCCTCTGCGCCAGGTTGAAACTTGGGGTGCTCCGATCGCCGTGCTCATCGCGGTCATTCTGGGCATTGTCGTTTTCGGTGCAATCGTTGACATTCTCCGTCAGCTGCTATTTGCGATGACTATTGATAAGCATTTCAGCGCTTGGTTTGATGCGGCGTATTGTTGGCTGTGCGGCTGTAGGCTGGCGCAGTGGTTGCGTGCATCGCTTCAACCAGTGAAGGGTTCGTGCATGACACAGAAGGGTGGGCATCATGAGTAACGCTGTTGGAATGGACGCCGCGACCTTGCGCCGTCCTGCTGATGAGCGTCGTGTGTACTGCATTCGCACATGGTTTGCTGTGCCGAAGAATCTGGTGCATGTCGGGGTGTTCGTGGTGTATCTCGCTGTGGTGATCACGGTGATGTGCTTCCACGAGCCGTGGTTTGATGAGGCCCAATCGTGGTTGATTGCCCGGGACTGCTCGTGGCATGATTTGCTGTTCTCGCGTACCCATTACGAGGGGCATCCTCCGCTGTGGTGGACGCTGCTGGCGATTCCGGCGAAGACAGGTGTTCCGTATGAGATCGGCCTGAAAGGCGTGCAGTTGCTGACGGCCGCCTTGATGATCTGGCTGCTGGTCTTCCACACGGCGTTGCCTGAATTGCTGAAGGTGGTGCTGCCGTTCACATATTTCTTGTGCTATCAGTATGGCGTGATTTCGCGTCCGTATGCGTTGATTATTGCCGCGATGCTACTCGTCGGCCTCGCTTGGGAGCACAAGGATGAGCATCCCTGGCGGTTGGTGCTGAGCATGATACTGCTGTGCTTGGGCAGTTCGTATGGTCTGGCGATTTGTGCCGGTCTCGCTATGATATGGGTGCTTGATGTGCTGCTTTCCGCGAAGCATGGTGGTATACGCGCGATGATGCGGAATCTGGTGTCGTCTCCAGCCAGATTCGTGGCATGGCTGACACTGTTGGCTGCTGCGGTGGCTTTGCTGCTTGATGTGTGGCCTGCGAAGAACGTGTATCACGGTATTTTTGATGTCAATGCACCGATTGTCCCGTGGGTGCAGCGCTGGGAGTATGTGTGGCTGTTCTTCCCTTCGGATACGCTGTTCACTTCATTTACCGATGACATCAACATCTTGTTCATGCGCCCCGCGTGGACCGACTTGGTGTATGCCGCTGTGGTATCGCTGCTCATGTGGGCGGTGTTGGGTTGGATCGCCCGCAGGCGTGGCTTGCTGGCTGAATTGTTTGTTCCGTACACGGTGTTGAGCCTGGTGTTCTGCTCGCACGCGTATGCACACCATATTGGCGTGGTGCTTGGCTATCTGCTCATGGTGCTCACCATGTGCTGCGCCCGATGGCCGTTGTCTCGTGACGATATCCCCAAGCGGCTGGTATCTCGTTGGGATGCTGGAATGAAGGCTATTGCGGCGCGGCAAGGAGAACGTTCCGCCCGCCGGTACGCTCGTGCGTGCGCGGTACTGGTCGTGCTGCCGTTCCTGATTGGCGTGTATTGGACCGCGTATTCAAGTATCTGTGATATTCGCTATGCCTATAGCAGTTCCCGTGCAATAGCCTCGTTTATCGAACGGTACAATTTGGAGCACTACCGTTGGATGACCGGATGGAGCCGAATGTCCTCGAAGGTTCCGAATAGTTCCTTCAGCCAGTGGTATAGGACACAGAACGGGAATGTATATTGCGCGAGTAAAACGGACAAATGTGTGGATTTCACGTCATGGTCGGGTGGGTCGCTGATTGTCGCCAATCCTTACTTTGATGTCAATCTCGTCGATAATGCTTACCAAGGTCGTACCTACCTGTCGTGGGAGTGGATGATCGACCAGAAGCAGCGTGCCGCGCAGGATATCGCCGAGTGGCGGTCCAAGCCCGAACCCGAGTTCTATGACACGTCATATCAGCCGTTCTATTTCACCACGCTCGGCTATGACCGCAATGACTATGTGAAGTATTACATCGATACCACCATCACCCCGTGGAAGGACACGTGGCATCGCGGCGAGAATGAGATCTATATCCGCAAGGACGTCTACAAGAAGATCTTCCACAAGGATCCGCCGGCTTCCGGTATCGACGATTCCGTGTGGGCGAATCATCCAGGCGCTCCAAGAACATAGCCGGTTCCCGCGCGGCATGTCCTTCGGCGTCCTCCGTTGTCTCCCCGCACCGCAATGACACCCCCATCCGCCGCGCGTATACACAAACCGGTTACGCCGAGCACCCGCTCAACGTAACCGGTTTGTATATCAGTGGCTTGGCTGCGCCCACAGGGCTCCGGATGAGCCCGCAATCTCGGCCGGGTCAGTGCGTGGTCATCTTGTCGAAGTCCTCCTTGACCTGTACGCGGGTCAGGGCGTCCTCGTACTTGACCTTGCCTTCGTTGACGAGGCGGGCGAGATCCTGGTCGAGCGTGTGCATGCCCTTGTCGGCGCCGGACTGCAGCTGGCTGCGGATCTGGTAGGCTTTCTCGCCGCGGATCAGTGCCGCGATGGCGGGCGTGGCGTACATGACTTCGGTGGCGGGCACGCGGCCGCGGCCCTCGGCGCGCGGCAGCAGGGTCTGCACGATCACGGCCTGCAACGTGGATGCCACCTGCACGCGGATCTGCTGCTGCTGGTTTTCCGGGTATACGTCGATGAGACGGTCGACGGTGCTGGCTGCGTCCTGCGTGTGCAGGGTGGCGAAGACCAAGTGGCCGGTTTCCACTGCCGTCAGTGCGGTGGAGATGGTTTCGAGGTCTCGCAGCTCGCCGACCATGATGATGTCTGGGTCTTCACGAAGCGCATGCTTGAGCGCTTCGGCGAAGCTCAGCGTGTCGGTGCCGACTTCGCGCTGGCTGACGATGCAGTTCTTGTGGTGGTGCACGAATTCGATCGGGTCTTCGATGGTGATGATGTGGTCGTGGCGTTCCTGGTTCGCCTTGTCCACGATCGCCGCAAGGGTGGTGGACTTACCGGATCCGGTAGGGCCGCACACCAGCACGAGGCCGCGCGGCAGGAGCGCGAGGTTGGCGATGCGCGGGTCGAGGCCGAGCTGCTGGGCGTCCTTGATTTCCAGCGGAATGGTTCGCAGCGCGATGCTTACGCCCGAACGGTCCTGGTATACGTTGACGCGGAATCGCACCAGCTCGCCGATGGAGAAGGACACGTCGAGCTCCAGGTCGCGTTCGAAGCGGGAGAGCTCCTCGTCGGTGGTGATGACGCGCGTGGCGGCGAGCGTATGTTCCTTGTCCCACACGCTGGTGTGCTGCGCGGGCTGGAGTTTGCCGTCCACGCGGAGCATCGGATGGTCGCCGACCACCAGGTGCAGGTCGGACGCTTTCAGCTCGACGAGCTGTTCGATGGCCGTCACGAACTCCTCGTCGGCATCCGGGTATTCTTCCCGCATGGTTTTGGCGACCAGCGCGGCGCGCTCTTTCTGCTCCTTGGTTGATGTGGGTTTGCCGTCTTTGCCGTTGGCTTGCGGAACGATGAAGGTCGGCTGGTTCGGGTTAGCCGGCCGGGCGATGCGCATGGTCGACTCCCCGGGCATCGGGTTCGGGTTGGCTGGCCGGCCGTACGCTCCGGGCGCGGCAGGCTGGCGCAGCCCGATGGATTCCGCTTGCCGTGGCATGCCGGACATCGGGCTGGCGGGTGCGGCGGCTACACGCGGCATGGCTTGGGTTTGTGCGGTACGTGGATCAGTGTCGGCGGTTGCGACTTTGCGTGCGTCACGCTGGTGCCAGAAGGAGCGATTCATCTTGGTGTTCCTTGTTTGTTCGGCTTGTTCGGCTTGCTCGGTTGCCGGGTTCGACGCGGGGGAGTGCTCCTGCCCGTCGGCGTTCGCCTGGCCCTTCGCTGGGCGGGCGAACAGCGAATGATGTTCAGCTTGCGCCGGTGCGGCCGTATGGCTCGTCGGGGCGGTACCGGCCGTCTGGGAATAGCTTTGCCGCGCCTGCAAGGCGGTATCATTGCCCAGGAATCCGGATTCCGTGGTCTTCTGCGGGTAGGGGGATTCGGCTTGAAGCTGCCGCTTGCGTCGTTCCTCCTCCTGTGCTGCCCGGGCTGCGGCCTGTGCCGCGGCCTGCTCTTCGGCCTGCCGTTGTCGCAACGCCGCTTCCCGCGCCTGCTCCTGCTGCCGGACTTGCCCGCGGGCTGCTTCGAGTTCAGCCTCCTTCTGCCGCTGGCGTTCGGCCTCGAGTTGCGCTTCACGGGCGGCTTCCGCCTCACGTGCGGCCCGCGCACGTTCCTCCGCGGCGGCGGCTTCCTGCGCCTCGCGTTCGGCTTCCGCCTGGGCTTGGGCTTCGGCCCGCGCTTTCTCCGCTGCTTCCTTGCGTTTGCGTTCATCATCCCTGATGGACTGCGGCAAGTCGTTTTCGGTCACATGCATCACATGGTCGGGCGTGTTCAGCACGCTGAAAATGCTTTGCATCTGCGGGTCGGTGGCCTGCAGCGCGTCCTCGTCGGAGGAGTGCCGGCCACGCCGCGGGTCCTCGCTGAAATCCGGGGCGGTGCTGGGGAAGGTCACGCCTTTGAGATCCGCGAGATACCCGGTGTCCTCACTTGGATACTCATCCCATGTGGGGTTGTTGCTGCTGTCTTCACTGGTCATGTCCGGTCCTTTACGTCAGTGTAATTGGGAGGATGAAGTCTGGGAAGCCCCCGCCTTGCGCCCGTGGCAACGGGCGGGTGGCCATACGATCATACGGTGACGCGCAACACCTCTTCCACCGAGGTGATACCCGCCAGGGCTTTCGCCCAACCGTCCTCACGCAAGCTGGTCATGCCGTTCGCCTTGGCGGCCTCCTCGATTTCCAGCGAGGTGGCGCCTTTGGCGATGAGCTCCTCCATGGTGGTATCCACACCCATCACCTGCTGGATGGCCACACGGCCTTTGTATCCGGTGTTGGAGCATTCACGGCACCCAACCGGCCGCCACACGGTCGGCAGTTCGTCGCCCGGCTTGTACGGGATACCCATCATGGTCAGCTCGGCGGGAGTGGCCTTGTCTTCCCTGCGGCACCGTTTGCACAGGCGGCGGGCCAGACGCTGCGCCATCACCGCGGCCAGCGACGAGCTGACCAGGAACGGCTCCACACCCATCTCACTCAAGCGCGTCACCGCGCTCGGCGCATCATTGGTATGCAGGGTAGACAGCACCAGATGGCCGGTCAGTGACGCCTCGATGGCGATGGTCGCGGTCTCCTGGTCTCGGATCTCGCCGATAAGCACCACATCCGGGTCGGCTCGCAGAATGGAACGCAAGGCCGCCGCGAACGTCAAACCGGCCTTGTTGTTCACCTGCACCTGGTTGATGCCGCGCATACGGAACTCCACCGGGTCCTCAACGGTGATGATGTTGATTTCCGGCTTGGCTACATCACCCAGCGTGGCATACAGGGTGGTGGACTTGCCCGAACCGGTCGGGCCGGTGACCAGCACCATGCCGTACGGCCTGCTATACGCCTTCTGGAACACCTCGAAATTTCGCTTCGAGAAGTTCAGGTCCTCAACTTTCAAATTGCCGGCAGGAGTGGAGAGGATACGCATGACCACTGTCTCGCCCCACACGGTCGGCAGGGTGGCCACACGCAGATCCACGCTTTTGCCCGCATGGCGTACGGTGATACGGCCATCCTGCGGTTTGCGGCGCTCGCCGATGTCAAGGTCGGCCATGACCTTGATGCGGCTGATGACGCCTTGGATCATGGCTTTGGGGGCCTTCTGGAATACGTGGAGCACGCCGTCGATGCGGTAACGCACTTCGAGGCCGTCTTCCTGTGGTTCGATGTGGATATCGGAGCAGTTGTCGTCGATGGCCTGGTTGATGAGCAGGTTGACGAACCGGGCGACGGGGGAGATGTCTTCTTCCTCGTCGTTCTCGGTGTCCACGATTTTCTTGGCGCTGGCGGCCACCTCGTGCGAGATCTCGTTGAGTTCGGCGTTGGCGCGCAGGAAGCGGTTGATGGCCGCCTGCACCTGCGAGGCGGTGGCGACCATGGGGATGACCTGCATGCCGGTGGACGCGGAGATGTCGTCGATGGCGGCGAAATCGTTCGGCTTGGCCATGGCGAGGGCGAGCCTGCCGTTGATGATGGAGATCGGCAGCAGCTTGCTGCGGCGGCACAACTCGTCGGGCACCATGTTGACGACGCCGGGGTCGACCTGGTATTCGTCCAGGTCGACGAACGGCAGGCTCATATGCCGTGCAAGGTCCATGGCCTTGTCGCGCTCGCTTTGCTCGTCTGTGGTTCCTGTGTCTTCGCTGTCGGTGTCGTCGGGCGTATAGGTGCTGGTCGCGGCGTGGCGTGGCGTGCTCGGGGTGAAGATGGTGTTGGTGTCTGGCGCGTTGGCTTCGGGGGTGTCGCCGTAGCTTGCCCCGATATTGGGGGTTGGTTCGGGGGTACGGTTGTTCTCGTCGTTCTTTCGTCCGAATGAGAAGAATCCACCTGAAGCGCTCATGACTTCCTCCCTCTATGCGCCCCATACGCCACTGCATGGGGGTACGGAAATACCGTGCCAACGGATTCACTATAGCTCATAAGGGTGGCGGTTTTCGACAGTTCCGGCGATTTGATGAACGTCAAAGGTTCTACTCTCTGCCGGGTGCCGGTATGCAACCGCCTGCGGTGTGTCGTGGCATATACTGGGGGTATCCATGCCCCCGTCCAATGGAGGCGGCGGGATGGCCGCATTATGCCCCATACTGTAGGGGCAATGAGTTCGGAGGTGTTCACGGTGCAGTGCGTGAGACGTGAGTTGCGACGCAGAGGCCGCGGCGAAGCGGGTTTCTCCCTGGTCGAATTGCTGGTTGTGGTGATTATTCTCGGTATCCTTGCCGCCATAGCGGTGCCGATTTATTTGAACCAGCGTAGGGCGGCCTGGCGTGCTTCAGTGGAGTCGGATGTGCGCAATATCTCGACGGTAATGGAGACGGCGCTGGCCGATGACAACGGCGATTACAGCAAAATCACCATGACAGGCGGAAAAACGGGTTGCAACAACACCGAATGCACGTTCACCGAAGGTAACGCAGGGAAAATCGGTAAGAATACGGTTACGATTTCCAATGGGAATGAGATTACCGTGCAGGTGAATGCTTCGTCAAAGCGCATGGAGGCGTGGGGAACGAATGTAGGATTCGATGGGAAATACAAGTATTATTATTACGATTCAACGGGGACCACAGAGTGGCGCCCGACCAGGCCGTGATATTTTCGGCGTGTCGTGCCAAGACCCGTGTGGGAACGCTTTCGGGCATTGCCGCACGGGTCTTGTATATTGCGGGGTCAAACGTTACACAACACCATGCCGTATTGGTGGCATGCAATCATGCCGGAACGAAGCGTGGCAAGCCGGGCGATGTACCGGACGATATAATGGCGCACAGGGTCTTCTTCCGTGGCAGGCATGGCCGCCGACTGCGGAATCCAGAGTCGGCGAGAACAGAGGAGAATATATGGTGATGGATCAGCAGTCGTCATCGATATCCCGGATTTTGGCGCGCTGCAGGCGTGGTCGCGAGCAATGGCGTAATGAGCGGGGCTTCACCCTGATCGAGGTGATCGTGTCCATCGCCTTGGTGTTGGTTGCCGGCTTGGCCGCGGCACAGTTCACCATCACCGCCATCCACACTTCGCAAGGGCAGCAGCAGCGTGCCGCCGCAGTGAGTATCGCCAACGGCTCGTTGGAACAGGCTGAAGCGCTGCTGGGCTCGAACAAGCCGCAGGATTACGCACAGACCTTGGTCAAAGGCGTCAAGGAAAACGAATCCAAAGCGGCATGGAAGGCTGTCTCAGACTTGGGCGCGGTGTCGGCCGACGACATGGACCTGTTCTATCAATTGGATTCCACGTCCGATACCGGCGGTGTAACAGTCAAACGCACGGCAAATCCCGAGGAGTCCCGCAGCGGCACGTTCACCGTGTACACCGTGCTGGGCAAGTGCTATCGCAAGCAGGGCACGGCGGCATGCAAGTCCGCAAGCGCCTTGGGGCTGCCGACCAGCGGCTTGCAATCCGGCTCGACCGATGTCTCGTCCCAGGTATGGTCGAATACTGATATGCCGACCGCACCATTCAAGAACAGTGCTGATACACATACCTACATTCCCATGCTGCGGGTGATGGTGGCGGTCACCTGGCCTGATGTCGCAGGCTCGACCAAGACCTGCGTCTATGCGACGTCCCGGCTGATTGACCCCAATGAAGACAAGGCGATCTGATATGAGTGCGAGTAAAGGCAATACCACGGGCAAACGCAGTCTCGCGTCACTGCTTCGGCTCCATGTGCGACGCGTCAGCCGGGGCGAAACCGGTATGACCCTGGTCGAGATGATGGTCTCGCTGGGGATTTTCATGCTGTTCTCCTCGATGTTCGTCGCTTCGGTGGTTTCTTTTATCAGGGCGACGAGCGTGAGCAGTCTGCGGGCCATGTCGACCAGTTCCATGACGACTGCGTCCCAACGGGTGGAGCGGCTGGTGCGGTACGCGGCTGACGCCCAGGTGGACCCGGGCGGGGAGACACTCACCCTGTATATACCGGGCGAGGCCGCCACCAAGGCCAGCGTGGGCGCTACCGGGGTCGGCCAATGCGTGGTGCTTACTTATACGCCCGCCACCTGGTCCGCGGACATGGTGGACACGTATGGCACCCTCAAGTGGGAGTCACGCGATGAGACGGTCAGTGCCTATACCGACCGTGGGGTTCTGCTGTCGTCGCTATTCAACAATCCCGGCGCCGCCCCAGCTTCGGCGTCGGGTATCTACCGCCAGAAGATGTTCGCCCTTGATGCGTCAACGAACACGGTGACGTTCTCGCCGGTCGTCGGGGGGTATGCCGGAGGCAGGGCGGTCACCAGCAACACGGTGAGCCGTTTCCCGGTGGGCAATGCCGGCGCCGACCCCGATTGGACAATCGCCAAGCATTGCCCGTGATCCGCGGTGACAACGCTTTCAACGCGGTTCGTGTCCCCGCCTGCACTGTTTTGCAGGCGGGGACACGCTGTATTAGCTGGATGGGAGAGCATGTGAACAATGGATATATCGGCTGTGAAACAGGATAGAAAAACGTCAAAGGTTTGATGTTCGACACGCCGATGACATCGTTTGCAAAACTGCTATATTCATAAACATCAGCACGACAAGCTGAACGGGCGAGAGTCCGGAACGCATATCCAGCGTTGGGTGTGCGCAGTCCAAAGTGGCTGCTGTGCGGCAGCCGGAGTGGAAGGAATACAGAACATGAAGAGCGTACAGAAGGCTTTGAAGCGTCGCGCCGACAATGAGAAGGGCTTCACCCTGGTCGAGCTTCTCGTCGTCGTCATCATCCTCGGCATCCTCGCTGCCATCGCCGTCCCGATCTACCTCAACCAGCGCAAATCCGCATGGAACGGCTCCACCGAGTCCGATGTCAAGAACGCCAGCCTCGTGGTCGAGTCCGCTGGTACCACGGCTGGTGGGAAGTACAATGACCTGGAGCTTACCAGTGATGAAGCTGGCAAGACACCTATTACTGAATGCGCATACGCCACCACAGCAACCACTATGCCTCCGTGCTATATTTCAGGCAATAAGGTCAACCTGACCAAGGGTGTTACCCTGAAGTTCACCTTCAATGAAAATGATTACAAGATTGAAGGCTCGAATACTAATGCCACCGGTCTGAAGATCTATACATATGATTCCAATGTGGGCACTGTCTCTCACAACTGAGCATAAGACGGGCAGCAAAATCGCAACTGCCTAGCCGGAGCTCATGAGGTAAGCGGTCTGTGCAGACCAAGCAGGTCCGCACAGACCGCTTACCCGTTTCCATTACCAATCACACAACACCAAACCAGATGTGCCGGTACCGCGGGGGCGGGCCGGACTGACGCGTATCGAAGCCGAACAAGGGAGTACCGATGCCAGCAGAAGTTGCCGCAAAACCGGTGCAGTGGAAGTATGAGGCCATCAGCGCTGATGGCGCCACCAAGACCAAGGGTACCGTCGAGGCGATCACGCTCGACCAGGCGATCGGACGCATCCAGAAACTCGGGCTGATACCGCTCAACGTGGTCGACCCCACCCAGGCGACGGGCCTGAACAAGAACCTTGAAATCCCCGGATTCAAGCGTTACCCGTCCAAGAAGGACTTCGCCGTCATGGCACGCCAGTTGGCGACCATGGTAGGCGCGGGTGTCTCCCTTATCCGCGCCCTCAACATCGTCACCGAGCAGACGCACAACCAGCAGCTGCGCGAGGCGCTCCGCTCCTGTGCGAGCCTCATCGAAAGCGGCAGCTCCTTCTCGGACGCCATGAGCCAGAGCGGCGACATCTTCCCGCCCATCATGATCCACATGGTCAGCGCCGGCGAGGCAGGCGGCTTCCTTGACGACTCGCTCAAGACCGTGGCCGACAACTTCGAATCCGACGTCCGGCTCCAAGGGCAGATCAAATCAGCCATGGCATACCCGGTCATCGTGCTCGTCATCGCGTTCATCCTGGTTGGCGTCATGCTGCTCACCATCGTGCCGAGCTTCGCTTCCATGTACGAGTCCATGGGCGCACAGTTGCCGGCCCTGACCATGGTGCTGGTCGCTATGGGCAAGGCCGCGCCGATCGTCATTCCGCTGCTGCTCGTCGCGATCTTCGGCTTCTCGATCTACTGGCGCCAGAACCGCAACAAGGAGTACATCCGCAGCTGGTGGGAGCCGTTCAAACTGCGTGTGCCCGTGTTCGGCCAACTGAACACTGCGGTCGCGCTCAGCCGTTTCTGCCGCAACTTCTCATCCATGCTGCGCTCCGGCGTCCCGATCCTCGAAGCGCTCAACATCGTCGGCAAGACCTCCGGCAACTACGCCATCGAAACCGCGTCCATCCGCATTTCGGCGGACGTCGAGAAAGGCTACCGCCTGGCCGACAGCATGGGCAGGGAACCGGTGTTCCCGCAGATGCTCGTGCAGATGGTCTCCATCGGCGAGGATTCCGGCGCCATCGACCAGATGGTCGAAAGCGCCGGCAAAGCGTACGAGGACGAGGTCCAGAGCATCGCCAAGCAGCTCACTTCGCTGCTCGAACCGATCATGATCTGCATCCTCGGTGTCATCGTCGGCTTCATGGTCGTCGCCCTGTACCTGCCGATGTTCCACATGTTCGACGCCATGAACAGCATGGCGTCCTGACCGGCACAGAAAAGCGATCTGCGCGCAGGCATAGCACACAGGTAAAACTATTCGAGAAACACGAGGAAGAACTTCAGGGGAGGACCGCGGCGATGAAGCAGTCATGGCTATGGAAGCACGTTGAATCCCAGGTCGGCGACCGGGTGCGCCGCATGATGCGCGGCAACGAGACCGGTGTCGCCATGCTCATGGCGCTGATCTTCGTGGTGATCCTCATCGTCACCACCACACTGGTGGCGAGCGTGCTCATCGCACAATTTGCGCCCTACCGCAGGAACACGCAGAACGCCCAGGCTGCCGTGGTGGCCGAGAATGGCCTGCAAAGCGGCCTGAGCTACCTGCGTGAGGCCGAAGCTGGTGCCTCCAGCCTGCTGCCGTCCACGACCACGGATACGACCAAAGCGTCGCTGGACGACGAGTACACGGTCGACACCACGTCGTCGAGCGGCGTACAAGTGGTGCTCAACAACGCGTCCGACACCACGTCCACCACCTCGACCGCATCCACAGCCGACTACACCACCCGCAACTGGACCTACGGCGTCACCATCCAGTTCTACAAAGACAATCCCGCCACCACCGCGTCTGCCGCCCCACTCACCGAAGCCCAAGTGAGAAGCGGCGGCGATATCAATTACGCCGCCGTGACCTCCCGTGCATATTTCGACCGCTACGGAAGCGGCCGCACTACAACCGTCAAGCCGATTCGCGTAATGTGGGCCGTCTACCAGTTCGGCGTCAGCACCACCACCACGGTCACCACGCCGTCTGTCAGCGGCGGTGGCGGCGGCCGCCTCGGCATGGGCTTCTACGCCGCGGCGCCGTTCAGCACATTCGGCAGGGAAACGCAGCCGATATGGGGCAATGTTGCCATCAGCAGCGGCACCGCTGCCGATGCTGTACTGTCCGGGGAAGTGGCATTCTCCAATGCCGCGAATGAAAGCGCCTCGCACGAGCTAAATGGTTCCAGCGTCATGAATCCCGCCAACCAGACCTGTATGGTGGCTACGACGCGAGGAGACCTCAGCCTGAATGACAATCTGTCGCTCAACGACATCGTGAATCTCTCCGACCCTGACCCGCTTCCCAAGGAAGGCTCAATCCTTCTCATTCTGCCACAGGCCTATGTGTCCGGTGCAAGAGACGGCAAAGACGTATACACCTATACCGAGCAGTGCCAGTCGGGTGGCGCATATAAGAACCTGAACAACTGGGTGTATTGGAAAGACGACAGCATCCGCCCGACTTCGCGCTTGGATCTGTGCGTGACCGGCGTCGATATCACATCATCCAAGATGCCCGCGCGCCTTGAGAAGTGCGGCAATTCGTACGGTCCGAATAATCAGTCCGATTATTACACTGATCCAGATCATAAGGCGCAGATTGCCGAGAAGACCGATCCCAAAAGCCTGCTCAATAAATACCAGAAGTGGGTCTTCTACAACGGATTCATCAATGCCGGATATCTCAACGACAATGTAAAGAAGAAAAGCGATTATATTTCGCAATTCAAGTCGAAACTTACTGCCGATCAGCTCAGCTCGTTCGATAGCTTGCCGGAGGCGTCCGGGTATTCGCTCGGCGGGATACAGGATTCACAATCCGGCGATGGCGATACGAAAGTGCAATATCTGTATCTTTCGAATGCCAATAACAAGCTGTATGCCGATGGTGGCTTCAGCGGCGGTAATATCAGCGGCTTCAACCCCAGCTTCGCCAGCGGTTCCTATCACTATCTCATGTCCAGCGGATGGGGACACAATGATTTGACCGGCACTGGTTGGTGGGATAACGGTGGCGCTACCGAAGACGCTACCGCATCCTTCGGCCAGGCGGGAGAGTCCGGACGGGCGACCAATCAGTTGGTCAGCGAAACGTCAGGGTACTGCCTCATGGCCACGAATGACGGCAAGGATGCATACAGCGATACCTGCTACGTGGGGACAGGGGATTGGAACCCATACTGCTATGTTTCCGAATTCGTCAACAAGGTCGGCGATAAAGATACCAGCCGGGCGACGGGCTGTGCGACGTCAGTCAGTGAAACCGATGCAAATATTGGCACTGCACGCAACAGGCACAACAATCACGGATTGGACGCCTTCCCATGGAAGAACGATGTCGTGCAATACAACGAGGATCCCGACGGCAACGGCGTATCAACGACATTGTGGACTTGGGTCGGCAATAACGGTAGCGCAGTGAAGAAGTACTACCAGTTCTCCGAATGGTCGTCGTCCGGCAGTTTTACTGCTCCGAAGCTCGTCGATTCCGAGGCAGCTGCGACGCATTTCACACGATACAGCAGCAAAGCTTCTGACCAATACAAGAAGGGAACCCTTCAAACGGCCAGTGACAAATGCCTGACGGAAATCTATCCTGGTGACACGATCAACGGCACTGCCGCGTATCCGAGAAAGGATGGCCGCACCGCCGTCGCCCTTGTACCATGCGCCACCGCTGGTACCGACTACATTGTCAAGGACTATCGTGGTCGCGCCATCAAGTCCCAGATCTGGAACGCTGACGTCGCGTTCAGCTCTTCCGGCCCCAGCGGCGGTAGCGGCGGCACCACCACCGTTGTCCCCGGGCCGAGCACCGCAGGCTCCAACGGTTTCATCTTCACCCGTGAGCTCACCCGGGACGGGAGCATCTGATGGTTCCGGTACTTGCAACATCATTCCGCGCACTCGCGGCATCGCCGCAAAGCGCGGGGGAGAACACCCTCGCCTACGGTGATACCGTGACCACGGTGGTGGTCGCCGTGTTCGCGTTCGTGCTCGGCTGCGTGATCGGCTCATTCCTCAACGTGGTCATCTGGCGGGTGCCGAACCATATCAGCCTGGTCAACCCCAAGCGCAGCTTCTGCCCGAACTGCAAGGCGCAGATCGCGTGGCACGACAACATCCCCATCATCTCGTGGCTCGTATTGCGCGCCAAATGCCGCAACTGCCACCAGCCGATCTCCGGGCGCTACCCGGCGGTCGAACTGCTCGGCGGGCTCGCCGCCCTCGCCGTCGTGCTCGGCGGCGCATGGCACGCCTACCCGCTGTGGATGCTGCCCGACCTCCTGTTCTTCGCGTGGCTGTCCATCGTCGTCGCGTTCATCGACTTCGACTTCCACAAGATCCTCAACGTCATCATCTACCCGTCGATCATCGTCACGCTCCTGCTGCTGGTCCTCGCCTCATGGGGGACCGGCTCATGGCCGGCCCTCGGCAGGGCGGCCATAGCCGGGGCAGTGCTCGCGCTGTTCTATCTGCTCCTCGGATTCCTCTGGCCAGGCGGCATGGGAATGGGAGACGTCAAACTTGCCGTGCTCATCGGACTCAACCTCGGGTGGCTCGGCTGGCAACAATTCATCGTCGGCGGATTCGCCGCATTCATCATCGGAGGTGCCATCAGCGTCATACTGCTCGCAACGAAGCGCGTAACCATCCATGGCGGCATACCATTCGGCCCGTCCATGGTCATCGGAGCCTGGGTCGGCATACTGTTCGGCATGCCGATAGCGCAAGCCTACCTGCAACTGGTCGGGCTCGCGTAAAGGGAAGAGAACACAGGAGGGACTATGAAGTCCATAGGGGCACTGACCATATCGAATGACTCCATATGTGCGGCAACCATAGCGGAGCCATTCACCAGCAAACCGGTCATCAAAAAATACAAGATGCTGCCGCTACCGCACGGGGCAGTCGTCGACGGCGAGGCAACCAACCGCAACGCCGTCACCGGACTCGTCAAAAACATGGTCAAATACGGCGACCTGCCCAAAGACGACGTCTACATGGTGTATTCCAGCCGGCGCATGATCTTCCGCGAAGCCAGCTTCCCGGAAATGCCATTGCCGGAACTGCGTGAGACCCTGCCATTCCAAGCCAAAGACAAGATCGCGCTGCCCGTCAACGAGTCCCTGCTCGACTTCGTGCCCATCCGGCGTGAAGAAACCCAGGCCGGCGCGTTCCTCCACGGGCTCATCGTCGCCACCCTCAGCAACGGCGTCGAACACACCGCGCAAGCCGTCGAAGAAGCAGGCGTCACTATCGAATCCATCGACGCGAGCGCCTTCTCCCTCGCCCGCCTGTTCAGCGGGCAAGCCGTCGACCATGCCGCCGCCGTCGTCAACATCGGCGGCAACAGCACCGACGTCGTCATCATCGACCACACGCGGCTCGCCTATATGCGTGTCGTGCCGTCAGGCGGAGACGACGTCACCGACGCCATCTCCAACTCCATCGGCGTCACCTACGAGCAGGCACTCGAAATCAAGCGGCACATCGGCCTGCAAAACGTGGTCGGCGACACCCGGCTCGAAAAAGCCGAGGAAGCCATCCGCGAAACCATCGCCCAGCTCGTCGTCGGCATCAGGAACACCCTCAACTCCTACGACCAGCAGCACCCGCAATCCCCAGTCACCGAAGTCCTGCTCACCGGCCCCGGCTCCGTACTCGTCGGCCTGCCGCCGGTACTGGCCAGCTCGATCGGCAAAGTCGTCAAGATCGCCGACCCGTTCGCCCCATTCGAACTGTCCAAAGAAGCCAAGGACCAGAACATGACCGTGCACGCGGCCGACTACGCCGTCGTGCTGGGACTTGCGCTCGGAAGGAGACCGCGATGAGCCTGCTGAACAACAAAAAAGGCAACCACCAGCCAGACAACACCGCCAAACCGCAGGACGCCGGCGACAACAAGCGCGCCTCGCGCAAAGCCCAACGCCCAGGCGCATCCAAGCCGCGCAACAGCCACGGCCAAGCCAATGAGCGCGGCAAGAAATCCGCGCTCAACATGGACCTCTCGCAACTTGGCAAAACCCGCCGCGCCGGCAAGCCCACCCCGGAAGACCAGTGGACCTACCGTGCCGACCTCATGCCCAAGTCGATTATCGCGCTCAACCGCGATCGCGACATCCAGCGGATCATGAGCTTCGTGCTCGCCGGGGTAGTGGTCGTCGCCATCATCGTCACCATCGGCATGCAAATCGCCGTCGGTCGCGCGCGCAGCGCCACTGCCGACGCCCAGCAGGAGCAGATGTCCCTGCAACGCAAGAAAGCCGAATACAAGGACGTCGAAGACGTGCTCAACTCGCTCGCCGGTACCCGCCAGTCCGTGCTCGCCACGCTCTACGCGGAAGTCGACTGGACCGACGTGGCCAACAACCTCAACAGCGCGTTGCCGCCCAACTGCTCCTACCAGAGCGTCTCCTTAAGCGAATACAACGCCGCCACCGGCGCGACCGGCTCCAGCTCATCCGGCAGCGACCAAAGCGTGTGGGGCAACAACGGTGCCATCCAGGTGCAGTTCACCGTCAAATCCGGTGACTTCATCTCCGCGCAGACCTTCATCTCCAGCTTCATGCAGCTGCCCGGCTACGTGACCGGCGACATCAGCTCCGTCTCCGGAGACGCCGACAACGGTTACACGTACACCGGCACCCTGTCATTCAAGCTCGACCCGTACACCACCGACCGTTCAGACGGCTCCGCAGGCGCGGACGCCGCCGACCGCAAGCTCCTCAAGCAGCTGCGCGAACAGCTCGAGACGCTCGCCGGCGGCAACCAGACCGAAAGCTCCAGCAGCTCCAGCAGCTCCAGCTCGAGCAGCTCCAGCAAGTGAGAAGGGACGTGAACGATGAAAATCAACAAGCATAAGATCATCTGGATGGTACTCGCCGCGGCCGTCGTCGTCGTGCTGCTGATCATGTGGCTCGTCGGCATCTCGCCACGACGCCAGCAGATCGCGGAAGCCAACGCGCAGACCGCGCAGATCGAGCAGCAGAACCAGAAGCTCAGCGACGAAATCACCAAACTCAGCGTCGCCAGCATCAACATCCAGCTGCAGAAGAGCCGACTCGCACAGATCCAGAGGCAGATCCCGGCCACCTACAACCAGTCCGAGTTCATCGCCTCGCTTAACCAGGCGGCCGCCGACTCCGGCGTCACCATCTCCAGCGTGAGCTTCTCCTCGGCGGTCGACGCGCAGCTGCCCACCGCGGCATCCAACAACATCAGCACCGGCCGGCTCGTGCAGGTGCCCGTCACCATCGCAGCCTCCGGCAACTACGATGCGCTGCGGAACTTCGTGACCGGGATCCAGCACATCGAGCGCATCGACCTCGCGACCAACGTGAGCTACAGCATCGGCGACGATCCCAACCAGTCGACTGTTTCCGTCAACAGCTACATCTGGGCGCTCCTGCCGAGTTCGAACTCGAACTCCGCGAACGCCTCGGTCAGCTCGGGGTCGTCGGCCTCATCCTCTTCGTCATCCTCCTCAGGCAACTGAGCCGGCATTGACGGCCATCCGGCCGGTCCGCCGCTGACCTCTTCGGCGGGCCGGCCGCCACTCCACTCTTCCGGGCGCGGGCTGCCTCCCTTCTTATCCCCCTATGGACGGGCAGCACGCGTCCGGAACTTTTTATGCCCGCGGTGGTTGGATCCGGGGCGTCTGCCGCCTCACCGGCCGTCATCGTGTGAGGATTCGTTCACACGATGGAAGATTTGGCGCCGTCTGGCAGGGTTTTGGATTGGTCTGGGTGTTGTTGTGTGAGGATTGGCTCACACCGTGGGGTTTGGGTGGTTTAGAATCGGCCTGTCGGGTTGGTATGGGGGCCGATGTGTGAGGATTCGTTCACATGATGGGAATCGGGTTGCTCGGAATCGGCCCGTCGGACTGGTCTGGTGGGCATTCTGTGAGGATTCGCTCACCAATCGGCCCGTTGTCTGCTCGCGCAGCTCCGTCGACCCGCATCGGCCCCGCCGTTTGCCTGCAAGCTGTCAGTGTATGCCGGTAAACTAGGCATGCCTAATACGTCAACAAAACCGTCAAACCAGAAGGTGCATTGTGGCTAGTTCTAAACTCGATGAAGTCGTCTCCCTCGCCAAGCGTCGCGGGTTCGTTTTCCCCGCCGGCGAGATCTACGGTGGAACCCGTTCTGCGTGGGATTACGGCCCGCTTGGTGTCGCGCTGAAAGACAACATCAAGCGCGAGTGGTGGCGTTCCATGGTCGTCACCCGCGGCGATGTGGTCGGTGTCGACACCTCCATCATCCTGCCGCCGGAAGTGTGGGTCGCATCCGGTCACGTGTCCGTGTTCAATGACCCGCTCATCGAATGCCTCAACTGCCACAAGCGCCAGCGTGCCGACAAGCTGCAGGAATCCTACGCCGAAAAGCACGGCGACAAGATGCCGGAGAACGGCCTTGCCGACATCGTGTGCCCGGATTGCGGCGTGCGCGGCAAGTGGACCGAACCGCGCGACTTCAACATGATGCTGCGCACCCACCTCGGCCCGGTCGAGGACGAGAACTCGCTGCACTATCTGCGCCCGGAAACCGCGCAGGGCATCTTCGTGGACTTCAAGAACGTGATGATGGCGAGCCGCTCCAAGCCGCCGTTCGGCATCGCGAACATGGGCAAGTCCTTCCGCAACGAGATCACGCCCGGCAACTTCATCTTCCGCACCCGCGAGTTCGAGCAGATGGAGATGGAGTTCTTCGTCGAGCCCGGCACCGATGAGGACTGGCACCAGTACTGGATCGACACCCGCACCCGCTGGTACCTCGACCTGGGCATCAACCCGGCCAACCTGCGCCATTACGAGCACCCGAAGGAGAAGCTCGCGCATTATTCCAAGCGCACGGTCGACATCGAATACAAGTTCGGCTTCCAGGGCTCCGATTGGGGTGAGCTCGAGGGCATCGCGAACCGTACCGACTTCGACCTGTCCGCCCATGCGAAGCATTCCGGCGAGGACCTGAGCTACTTCAACCAGGCCACCGGCGAGAAGTACGTGCCGTACGTGATCGAGCCGGCCGCCGGCCTGACCCGCTCCCTGATGGCCTTCCTCGTGGATGCCTACGATGTGGACGAGGCACCGAACACCAAGGGCGGTGTGGACAAGCGTACGGTGCTGCGCCTCGACCCGCGTCTGGCCCCGGTCAAGGCCGCGGTGCTGCCGCTGAGCAAGAAGCCGCAGCTGCAGACCATCGCCCACAACCTGGCCGCCGACCTGCGTCAGCACGAGTGGATGATCGACTACGACGAGGCAGGCGCCATCGGCCGCCGCTACCGTCGTGAGGACGAGATCGGCACCCCGCTGTGCATCACCGTCGACTTCGACACCATCGACGACAACGCGGTCACCATCCGCGAGCGCGACACCATGCAGCAGGAGCGTGTCAGCCTCGACAAGGTCGCCGATTACGTGGCGGACCGCGTCAGCGAGAAGCGCGTGCGCTACCCCGAAGGCCCGGCCAGCGTCACCGGTGTGAAGGCGGCCGACGGCGGTGTGGACGTTTCGCAGGAAAGCGGCATCGACGAGACCCAGCCCGTCAAGATCGCCGAAGCCGGCGGCCTGTACTGATAGCCAGGCAGTAGTCTGCTGCTGCGGTCCGGTTACCCGGATGATCCGGCGTAACCGGACCGCGGGGAGTCGTACGGGCGCCTGTTCGCGCCTGGGCTATGGTGCCGTGCGGCGGCATTGGACAAACGGATATAAGGAATACGAGGGTATGAGCAAGACCGAAGAGGACATCATCGACGAGCGTGGCGACTCCCGGCTCGGTGAGGACCCTCGTTCTATGGCCGCTGCGGCGTCGGCCCATACCGGCACGGTGCGTATCGGACCGGTGGACTTGGGCCGCATCCACGTGCCGACCCCCGTCATGCTCTCCCCGATGGCGGGGGTGACCAACTGGCCGTTCCGCGTCATCTGCGAAAGCTACGGGCCTGATGGCCTGTATGTCGCCGAGATGATCACCGCACGGGCGCTGGTCGCGCGCAACCCCAAGGCGTTGCGCCTGTGCCGGTTTGCGCCGGGCGAGAAGATCCGCTCCCTGCAGCTGTACGGCGTCGACCCGTCCATCGTGGAACAGGCCGCACGTATTGTCGTCGACAATGCCATGGCCGACCATATCGACCTGAACTTCGGCTGCCCGGTACCGAAAGTCACCCGCCGTGGCGGCGGATCGGCACTGCCGTGGAAGACCGATTTGTTCACCGAGGTCATCCACCGCGTGGTCTGTGTGTGCGAGCCCGCGGGCATCCCGGTGACCGCGAAGATCCGTGTCGGCATCGACCACGAGCATGAGACGTTCCTTGATGCCGGGCACATCGCCCAGGAGGAGGGGTGTGCCGCGGTGACGCTGCACGCGCGCACCACGGCTGAATATTATGGTGGGCACTCCGATTGGAGCCGCATCGGCGAACTCGTGGAGCATCTGGACATCCCCGTGTTTGGCAACGGCGACATCTGGGGTGCCGATGATGCGCTCGAGATGGTCCGCCAGACCGGTTGTGCGGGCGTGGCCATCGGCCGTGGATGCCAGGGGCGCCCGTGGCTGTTCGCCGACATCAGGCACGCCTTCGAAGGCAGCAGTGAGCGGACGAACCCGAACCTGGGCCAGGTATGCCAGGTGATCCTGCGCCACGCCGGCCTGCTCGTGGAGTTTTACGATGGTGACGAGCGGATGGCCGTGCACGATCTGCGCAAGCACATCGCGTGGTACCTCAAGGGGTTCCCGGTCGGCGGTTCGACGCGCAAGGCCTTCATGGAATGTGAAAGTATTGCGGATGTCAAGCGTGTCATGGACGGCCTCGACCCGCAGGCGCCATACCCGGCCCGGGTCATCGACAAGCCCCGCGGACGCGTGCGCTACGCGAAGAAAGTGCACGTGCCGTACGGTTGGCTGGAGTCGCGCACCACGACCCACGAGCAGCGCGAAACGCTCTTCGGGGACGATCCGATGGACGTAAGCTATTGACGGAAATATCGGCGGCGTGTTGCGACACGTGAAAAAATCGCGGTACATACCGAGAAATAACGTATGTTCTACTGGTTGTTGCGCTAGAGTTGAGCATAACCGTAAGTGACAGGAGACAATGGTGAGCGAGATTGCCCAGACAGACAATTTCAACGACAAGACCAACATCAAGGTCGTGGGGGTCGGCGGCGCCGGCGGCAATGCAGTCAACCGAATGATTGCCGAAGGTCTGCAAAACGTTGAATTTGTGGCCATCAACACCGATGCCAAGGACCTCATGCGGTCCGACGCCGACATCAAGATCTCGCTCAACGACGCCTCAAGCCGTGGCCTCGGCGCCGGCGCCGACCCCGAGAAGGGCGCGAAAGCCGCGCAGGACCACCAGTCCGATATCGAAGAAGCCCTGAAGGGCGCCGACATGGTCTTCGTGACCTGCGGCGAGGGCGGCGGCACTGGTACCGGCGCCAGCCCGATCGTCGCACGCGCCGCCAAGCAGCAGGGCGCGCTCACCATCGCCGTGGTCACCAAGCCGTTCAGCTTCGAAGGCCCCCGCCGTGAAGCCTCCGCCAAGCTCGGCATCGAGAACCTGCGCAAGGAAGTCGACGCAATCATCGTCATCCCGAACGACCGTCTGCTGGAACTGTCCGACAAGTCCATCGGCATCGTGGACGCGTTCAAGACCGCCGACACCGCATTGCTCGCCGGTGTGCAGGGCATCACCGACCTGATTACCATGAACTCCTACATCCACGTGGACTTCTCCGATGTCACCACGATTCTGCGTGGCGCCGGCACCGCACTGTTCGGCATCGGTTCCGCCCGTGGGGAAGACCGCGCCACCCAGGCCGCCGAAATCGCCATCAGCTCCCCGCTGCTCGAGGAAAGCATCGAAGGCGCGCAGGGCGCACTGGTCAACATTTCCGGCCCGACCGACCTCAAGCTGCTCGAAGCGTCCGCCGCCGTCGAATTGGTACGCAAGGCTATCCACCCCGAAGCGCAGATCATCTGGGGCCTCGCACTCGACGACGCGTACGGCGACGAAGTGCGTGTCACCGTCATCGCCGCAGGCTTCGACAAGACCGCGAAGGAAGCCGAAGCGGCCGCGGCCGCAGCAGAGCCTTCCGACGCCGCCGCGCCGGCTGCGGATACCACGAATGCCGCCGCCCCGCAGGTCGCGACCCCGGCCGCAGGCCAGACGCCGAGCGGCAACCTGATCGATGCCGGCGCACAGAATCCCGCAGCTGCCCAGCCGCAGCGCCCCGCGACGCCGTACATCCCCCAGCAGGCCCCGCAGAACCAGCAGACCGGATACGGCTACGGTGCCAACGGCTACGGCAACAACGGCTACAATAACGATGGAGATGCGACTACCGAACACCAGGTCATTCCGCCGAACGATCCAGCCGGCGACCTTGACATCCCCGATTTCCTTCGGTGAGCATACGGCACGAGTAAGCAAAAGGAGCTGAGATGGCTGGGTTCATGAAGAACGCGATGTCCTACTTGGGCATGTCCGACGTGGTCGATGACGATGATGACCTGCTCGAGCAGGAGGATGACGACAAGGAGTCCAAGTTCGATTCGGACCACACTGTAGCGCCCATGTCGCCGTCGCAGCCCGCGAGCCAGTCGGCGCCATCCGCCGGCAGGGGGGCGAACCCGTTCCCGAACCGTGTCAACCGCATCACGACCATCCACCCGAAAACCTATGATGACGCGCAGATGGTCGGCCGTGCGATCCGTGACGGCGTGCCCGTGGTGCTGAACCTCACCGGTGTGCCGGAAGCCATCGCCTACCGCATCGTCGACTTCTCCGCCGGCGTGGTGTTCGGCGTCCGAGGCTCCATCGAACGGGTGACGCCGCGCGTGTTCCTTCTGAGCCCTGCACAGATCAACATCAAGGTCGAGGAACCCGAATCGAAGACTGCAGGCCACGACCTGTTCAACGACTGACCGCCCGATAGGCCTGTCCGCTGGCGCACCCGTCTCCTGATGCCGGCGGCGTACGGGATATCACGCATGGGATTCACGGTTCGGAGGGCTTCGGTGAGCGCGAAATCGCCGAAGCCCTCCTGCTATGCTTGCCTCTATGATCTCCTCTGTGCTTGCCATCGTGTTCAGGATTATCGATTGGGCGATCGGGGCGTATATCACCGTCCTGTTCATCCGCATGATTCTCGACTGGGCCTTCATGCTTGCCCCGCGATGGCGGCCGAGAGGCATTGTCGCCGACCTCATCCAGATCATCTATGACCTGACGGAACCGCCGCTCAGATGGCTGCGGCGGTATATTCCGCCGCTGCAAATGGGGCCGATCGCCTTCGACTTGAGTTTCATGGTGCTGTACTTCGTGCTCGTACTGCTCCAGGTGCTGATCTGAGCCGTGCCAATCATGTGCGGCGCACAACCCGCCCGCCACGCGGCCATGACGTGACCATAACGTCGCGGGCGGGCGACGGCGGCAGGACCCCGGGGCCTATAGGCCCCGGGGTCCTGCCGGATGGGGGAGATTGCGCCGAATCCGCTGACGCGATGATAATCTCCCGGGAGAACTGTGTGATTCGGCGCAATCCTGGACAACCTTCCAGACGAATCGTTGGAATCATGCGGGTCACATCATCCAGTCGTTGGGAGTTTGCCGCCGGATGGCCCAAATCGCGATAATCTCCCACGGTAATCTCCCACAACAGCTGGGACGTGCCCCATGTGGCAATCCCTGCATACCGTCCCGGTGGCCGGCGCAGACAGGGGTCCGCATCTGCGGGAGCGGACATATCCGGCCGCAAGCCGCCGCCGCGAGCCTCCGGCCGCGCGCCGCCCGCCATCGCAACATCAAACGTGACACGGGGAAAAAGGGCGCGGAAACGGTCAAAAATGCGTGGGGGTCGTGCTAGCATCGGTATAGATACCGTCACAGCGAGGGCATTACTCAAAGCGAGGTGGAGATTTATGGCTCTTTTGACGCCTAAGGATATTAGGGAGCATACCTTCCAAACGGTACGCTTCAAGGAAGGCTATGACGTCGATGAAGTCGATGACTTCCTTGACCAGGTAACCGAGACCGTGGAGGCTCTCGGCAAGCAGGCGATGCAGAACGGCCCCGCCACTCAGCCGCTCGGGCAGGACGTGGCGAATCTCAACGCCAAGATCTCCGAGCTGAACAACCAGATCGAGTCCCTCCAGAAGGAGAACGCCGGACTCAAGGCGTCCGCCGCGGCAGCCCCCGCCGGCAATGCCGCCGATGCCGAGAAGGCCTCGAAGGCCGCGGCCGAGCTGAGCAAGGCCGAAGAGAACAATCGTACGCTCGCAGCGCAGAACGACCAGTTCAAGCGCCAGAACGAGCAGCTTATCGCCCAGGGCAACCAGCTGCGCTCCCAGAACGAGCAGGCGAAGGCCCAGACCGAACAGCTGAAGACCCAGAACGCCCAGCTCAAGGGCCAGCTTGACCGTCTCAGCGCCCAGGTCGACCAGCTCACCGCGCAGGCCGCCAAGGAGTCCGGCAACAAGGATGTCGCCGCCCAGCTTGCCGCAGTCACCCGTGAACGTGACGAGTTCCGTGCGGACACGGAGAACCTCAGCCGTGAGCTCGCCACCGCGCGCCAGCAGCTGGCCGTGCAGCAGCAGGCCGGCAATCAGGTCAAGGACCTCCAGCGTCAGCTCGAGGAGTCCCGCGAACGCGAGAACAAGCTGCGCACGCAGATCGAGAAGGTCGAGCCGAGCACCGAGACCGGCAGCCTGCAGAAGATCGCCGGTGCCGCACAGGGCGCCTCCAGCGAGCCCGAGCGCGCCACCGCCATGCTCACCCTGGCCATGCAGCTGCACGACCAGTACGTTGACAAGGGCAAGGCCAAGGCCAAGGAAATCACCGAAGCCAGCCAGGCGAAGTACGAGGAGCTCGTCACCAAGGCGAACGATTACTCGAGCCGCACCCGCACCGAGGCCGACGATTACAGCAAGGCCGCCCGTGCCGACGCCGACGACTACAACAAGAAGGTTCACGCCGAGGCTGACGGCTACTCCGTCAAGACCAGGCAGGATGCCGACCTGTATTCCAAGAACAAGCGTGAAGAAGCCGACAACTACGAGGCCGAAGTCCAGCGTCGCGCTGCCGACTACGACAACAAGACCCGCTCCGGCGCAGACAACTACGCCAAGCAGGTCCGCGGCGAGCTGGAGAATCAGGTCAAGGTCATCGAAGGCAACATCCAGGGTCTCAAGCAGTTCGAAACCGAATACCGTGCACGGCTCACCGACTTCCTCGGCCAGCTGATGAACCAGGTGTCCGATTCGAACGCCTACAGCAAGGTGGACCAGTCCCAGTCCAGCCCGCGCAAGCACTGAGCGCGGTCCTGACACAACTGATACAGGTTCATCAGGTTTGGGTTCCATGAACAAACTAGCAACAAGACGGCCGCGTGGCATGTACGTGGCCGTCTTTGCCGTAGTGGCAATCATCGTGCTCGTCCTTGACCAGGGGAGCAAGGCATGGGCGAAACAGGCGCTGTCCGACGGGCGTGAGGTGGCGGTGATCCCGCGGTTGCTGAGCTTCTTCCTTGTGCACAATCCAGGCGCCTCCTTGGGATTCGGTTCAGGACACACCTGGGTCATCGCCGTACTGGCGATCATCGCATGCGCGCTGCTGGTCTACGCTTCCGCGGTAACCGATTCGAAGCCGTGGGCGATCCTGCTGGGGGCGGCTTTCGGCGGCGCGGCCGGCAATCTTATCGACCGCATCGCATACGCGCACGGCTTCCTTGACGGCAAGGTCGTGGATTTCATCAATTACGGCTGGTCCGTCGGCAATGTCGCGGATATTTTCCTCAGCATCGCCGGCATCGGCGTGGTCATCCTTGTGCTGTGCGGCATACCCTTCCGCCGCGAGCCTGACGTCGCCGTCACCAACGCACGCGACACCGGCGCGCGTGATACAGACGCGCGTGATACCGACGACCAGGACGCTTCCGAGCATGATCGCGGGGTGAACAGCCAAGGGAGTGAGAGCCGATGAGCCGTCTCGCCCCGGCACCGGATGCGCTGATCGGCAAACGGTTCGACGTGGCCGTCTCCAAGATGCTCGGCATGTCGCGCGCCAAAGCCGCCGAACTCATCGAAACCAGCCAGGTTCGCGGCCTCAACCGTGACATGGCGAAATCAAGCACGCTCATGGAAGGCGACATCGTCGAATTCGATATCGCCGAAGAGCGCCACGACCCTGAGCCGCTCGCCGAAGACATGGCGGTCGTCTACGAGGATGACGACGTGGTCGTGGTCGACAAGCCGGTGGGGGTCGCAGCCCATGCCTCCGTAGGCTGGACCGGACCGACCGTCCTCGGCAGCCTGCTGCAGCGTGGCGTGCATATCACCGCGCTCGGAGCGGCCGGCAGGCAGGGCATCGTCAGCCGACTCGACGTGGGCACCAGCGGGCTCATGCTCGTATGCAAGTCCGATCTCGCCTACAAGGAGATGCGCCGGCAGTTCGCCGAGCATGAGGTCGTGAAAACCTATCATGCGCTCGTCCAAGGCAACCTCAAGGAAGACAGGGCGACCATCGAGGCGCCGATCGGGCGGGCGAAAGTCTCCGACTTCCGGTTCACGGTGACCCCCACCGGCAAGGAAGCGATCACGCATTGGGATGTGCTCGAACGCTTCGGCGAAGCCACGCTGGTGAAAGTCAACCTCGAAACCGGGCGCACCCACCAGATCCGCGTCCACTTCTCGTCCATCGGGCATCCGCTGGTAGGCGACCCGATGTACGGGGCGAACCCGGTCATGGCGAAGGAGCTGGGTCTCGAACGGCAATGGCTGCACGCCATGCAACTGGAATTCCGCCATCCGCGCACCCACGTGTGGACGACCGTCAAGTCGCGTTACCCCGCCGATCTGCAACACGCGTTGGATTCGCTGGAAGCCAAGCACGCCACGCCGCCGGTCAACTCGCTTGGTTAGAGTGGACGGCATGACAGATTCCGGAAACTTCGTCCAGCTGCACAACCACACGCATTACTCGCTGCTCGATGGTGCCTCGAAAATCCCGGATCTGGTCAAGCGCGTCAAGGAACTCGGCATGCCCGCGGTCGGCATCACCGACCACGGCAATATGCACGGAGCCTACGAGCTCTGGCGTAACGCCGTCGACCAGGGCATCAAGCCGATCATCGGCATCGAAGCGTATGTGACGCCGGAAACCGCGCGGCAGGACAAGACCCGTGTCTCCTGGGACACCAACTGGGTGCCGCAGCCGCATCACGAACGCAATCCTGACGACGTCTCCGGCGGCGGCCTGATCACCCACCTCACCCTGTGGGCGGAAAACGACGAAGGGCTCGTGAACCTCATCAAAGCCTCGTCCGTCGCCAACCTCGAAGGCCGCGTCATGCGCTACCCGCGTATGGACAAGGAAGTGCTCCAGCGCTACCACAAGGGTGTTATCTGCTCGTCAGGCTGCCCCTCGGGCATCATCCAGACCCGCCTGCGGCTCGGCCAGTTCGACGAGGCCCTGCGTGCCGCCGGTGAAATGCAGGACATCTTCGGCAAAGACAACTTCTACATCGAGCTCATGGACCACGGGCTGGACATCGAGCAGCGCGTCACCAAAGACCTCCTGACCATCGCCAAGAAGCTGGACGCCCCGCTGCTCGCCACCAACGACTCCCATTACGTGCACGAACAGGACCGGGACGCGCAGGACGCGATGCTATGCATCAACTCCGGCTCCAGGCTCGACGACCCCGACCGCTTCAAGTTCGACGGTTCCGGCTACTACATCAAATCCGCGCAGGAGATGCGCGACCTGTTCAAGGAGCTGCCCGAAGCGTGCGACAACACGCTCGCCATCGCCGACCGGTGCAACGTGATCTTCGACGACCACGAGGACGGCGCGTTCATGCCGCGCTTCGACTGCCCCGAAGGCTGGGACGAGACCTCCCTGTTCCTCAAGCACGTGGATGAGGGCCTCAAACGCCGGTACGACGGCAATCCGCCCATCGAAGTGCTCAAGCAGGCCGACTACGAGTGCGGTGTCATCTGCCAGATGCAGTTCTGCGGCTACTTCCTGGTGGTCGCCGACTACATCAACTGGGCGAAATCGCATGGCGTGATGGTCGGCCCAGGCCGTGGCTCGGCGGCAGGCTCCATGGTCGCCTACGCCATGGGTATCACCGAACTCGACCCGCTCAAGCACGGCCTGATCTTCGAACGCTTCCTCAACCCCGAACGCGTCTCCCTGCCGGATATCGACGTCGACTTCGACCCCGACGGGCGTATGAAAGTCCTCGACTACGTGGCCAACAAGTACGGGCACGACAAGGTCGCCCAATGCGTGATCTACGGCACCATCAAAACCAAGCAGGCCTTGAAGGACTCCGCGCGCATCATGGGCTACGAGTTCTCCGTGGGCGAGCGCATCACCAAGGCGCTGCCGCCCAGCAAGAACGGCAAGGACGCGAGCCTGCACGACATCTTCGACCCCACGTCGAAACGGTACGCCGAGGCCCGCGAGTTCCGTGAACTGTACGACGCAGACCCGGATGCCAAGCGCATCACCGAGGAGGCCAAGGGCATCGAAGGGCTGATCCGGCAGACGGGTGTGCACGCGTGCGCGACGATCATGGGTTCCGAACCGATCACCGACACGTCGCCGCTGCTGGAACGCACCGACGGCACCATCACCACGACCTTCGAATACCATACGTGCGAGACGCTCGGCCTGGTGAAGATGGATTTCCTCGGGCTGTCCAACTTGACGGTCATCCGCGACACGCTGACGAACATCCGCAACAACGGCAAGGAGCCGATCGACTACACGAAGATCCCCCTTGACGACAAGCCGACCTACGAGCTGCTCGCCCGCGGCGACACCCTGGGTGTGTTCCAGCTGGATTCCGACGGCATGCGCTCGCTGCTCAAGACCCTGAAGCCCGATAACTTCAACGATATCTCCGCACTGATTGCGCTGTACCGGCCGGGCCCGATGGATATGGACTCGCATAACAACTATGCGAAACGCAAGAACGGCCTGCAGAAGATCACGCCGATCCACCCGGAGGTGGCCGAGCCGCTCAAGGAGGTGCTCGATGAGACCTACGGCCTGATCGTCTACCAGGAGCAGGTGCAGTCGGCCGCGCGAATCCTCGCGGGTTATTCGCTGGGCAAGGCAGACGTGCTGCGCCGAGCGATGGGCAAGAAGAAGCCCGAAGTGCTGGCCAAGGAGAAAGTCCCGTTCTTCCAGGGCATGAAGGAACACGGGTATTCGATGGAAGCCGCGCAGGCGGTGTGGGATATCCTGGTCCCGTTCTCCGGGTACGCGTTCAACAAGGCGCATTCCGCGGCATACGGCTTGATTTCGTACTGGACGGCGTACCTGAAGACGCATTACCCGGTCGAGTTCATGGCGGCGCTGCTGCAGAACGAACGCACGAACAAGGACAAGACCGCGCTGTACCTCGGCGAGGCTCGCCGCATGGGCATCAAGGTGTTGCCGCCGGATGTCAACGAGTCGCGGCTCGAGTATTCGGCAGTCGGCGATGTCGTGCGTTTCGGCCTGGGCGCCATCCGCAACGTGGGCGACAAGGCGGTCGCGGATATCATCGCGGAGCGTGAGACCAGTCGTGGCAAGTACGTGAATTTCATGGATTTCGTCCGCCGTGTGCCGGTCACGGCGCTGAACCGCCGTCTGGTGGAATCGCTGATCAAGGCGGGCGCGTTCGACTCGATCGACCCGAACCGTCGGGCGTTGTATGAGATCCATGAGACGGCCATCGAATCGGTGATCGGGCTCAAACGCAAGCAGGCGGAAGGCCAGTTCGACCTGTTCGCCGATGACGATGACGGCGGCACGGACATGATGGGCGACGCTTCGGTCGTGGTGCCGGACATCGAGGAGTGGGACAAGAAGACCAAGCTCAATTTCGAACGCGAGATGCTCGGCCTGTACGTGTCCGACCATCCGTTGAGCGGCATGACCGCGATCCTGGCGAACCTGCGGGAAATGTCCATCGCGCATCTGATCGACCGGGCCAAGACCATGGGCGACGGGCAGCAGGTCACCATCGCTGGGCTGGTCACGAACGTGGACCGGCGCGTGTCCAAGAAAGGCAACCCGTGGGCCATCGTGACGGTGGAGGACATGGAAAGCTCCATCCAGTGCATGTTCTTCGGCAAGGTGTACGAAGCCGCCGCAGCGCAGCTGGCGATCGACGAGGTCGTGCAGGTGCGCGGGCAGGTGGAGGTGCGCGACGAGACGGTCAGCCTGCGCGCCACTGAGATGCAGGTGCCGTCACTCGACGCCGAGGATGCCAGGCCGGTGGTGATCACCTTGCCGCAGGTGGCGCTCGACCGCGACCATGTGATGCAGCTGGGGCACGTGCTCATGAACCATCCGGGGTATTGCCCGGTGAAGCTCGCGATCATGGGGGAGAAGGGCGACGCGCAGGTGCTGACCTTCGGCGACCGGTTCCGGGTCAAGCGCGACACCTCGCTGTTCGCGGAGATCAAGATCCTCTTCGGGCCGAGCTGCCTGTCCGCCGCCTGAGGGCTCGCGGCTGGTTGTCTGGCGGCTGGGTGTCTGTCGGTTGTCTGGGCGTCCGCCGGTTTTCGGTCGGTATCTGTCTGCGGTGTGACCGAGTTGTCGCACCGCGAGCAGGTTGTCTGGGTTCTGGCTGGTTGTGCCGGAGTATCTGTCCGTGGTGTGATTCGGCGGTCGCATGGCGGGCGGATATCCCTTGTCTGGGCTATGGTCCGGCGACTATCTGCCTGTAGTGTGACTGGGCGGTCGCATGGCAGACGGATGACTTGGATATTGGTCGGGTTTCCGCCGGTATCTGCTCGCGGTGTGATTGGGGTGTCGCATGGCGGGCGGGTTGTCTGGATTCGGGCTTGTTGTGCCGGGGGAGGGGGTATCCGCCTGCAATGCGACTTGGTGATCGCACGGCGGGCTGATACCTCGGGCTCGGGGTGTTTCCTCCGGGGTATCTGCCTGCGGTGTGATTGGGGTGTCGCATGGCGGGCTGATAGTTTGGGTGCCTGCTAGGTTTCGGTTGGTATCTGCCTGCGGTGCGATTGGGTGGTCACATGGTGGGCGGATATCCCCTGTCTGGGCTATGGCCCGGCTGCTATCTGCTCGCGGTGCGACTGGGGTGTCGCACGGTGGAAGGGTTGTCTGGGTTCTGGCTGGTTGTGCCGGGGGAGGGGGTATCCGCCTGCAATGCGACTTGGTGATCGCACGGCGGGCTGATACCTCGGGCTCGGGGTGTTTCCTCCGGGGTATCTGCCTGCGGTGCGATTGGGTGGTCACATGGTGGGCGGATATCCCCTGTCTGGGCTATGGCCCGGCTGCTATCTGCTCGCGGTGCGACTGGGGTGTCGCACGGTGGAAGGGTTGTCTGGGTTCTGGCTGGTTGTGCCGGGGCTATCCGCCTGCGGTGTGACCGCAGAGTCGCACGGTGGGCGGATACGCCGGCCCGGGATCGGCTCAGCGCAGCACGGCCCACCGTCATCTCAGCATGTGACAGCGGACCGGGATTTTCCCGCGCAAGGTTTTCGCCCGTTGCTACCATGTGAGGGTATGAGCGACAATACGATGCGAATCATTGACCTGCGCGGAAAGCGCCTCACCCGTGCCGAGATGCTGGCGGCGATGCCACGTGCCGAGATGGGCACGAAGGAAGCCACCGATCTGGTGCGCCCGATCCTCGATGATGTCCGCGACCGTGGTGCTGCGGCCCTTCGCGATTTCGAGGAGAAGTTCGACCACGTGCGCCCCGAGCATCTGCGTGTGCCGGTGGAGGCCATGAAGCAGGCGCTCGACGAGCTCGACCCCGAGGTGCGCGCCGCCATCGAGGAATCCGTCCGCCGCAGCCGTGCGGTATCCGCATCCCAGGTGCCGCAGGACTTCCACACCGATCTGGCGCCCGGCGCCCGTGTCGCGGAACGCTGGATCCCCATCCAGCGTGTCGGCCTGTACGTGCCCGGCGGCAAGGCCGTGTACCCGAGCTCGGTCATCATGAACGTGGTTCCCGCCCAGACAGCCGGCGTCGAATCGCTTGCCATCGCCACCCCGCCGAGCAAGGCGACCGCCGACGGCCTGCCTGACAAGACGATTCTCGCCACTTGCGCGATCCTCGGCGTCGACGAGGTCTACGCGGTCGGCGGCGCCCAGGCCATCGCCATGTTTGCCTACGGCGCCAAGGGCTCCGAACCGCAGGACGGCGAGGTCCTGTGCGAGCCGGTCGACAAGATTACCGGCCCGGGCAATATCTTCGTCGCCACCGCCAAGAGCATGGTTTCCGGCATCGTCGGCATCGACGCGGTCGCAGGCCCCACCGAAATCGCCATCATCGCCGACAAGGACGCGAACCCCAGCTGGGTCGCCGCCGATCTGATCGGCCAGGCCGAGCACGACGAGCTTGCCGGCTCCGTCCTCATCACCGATTCCGAGGACTTCGCCAAGCAGGTGCAGGCCAGCCTCGACCAGCGCGTGCCCCGCACCGAGCACGCCGAGCGCGTCGCCACCTCCCTGACCGGCCGCCAGTCCGGCATCATCCTGACCGACAATCTCGACCAGTCCATCGACGCCGCCAACGCGTACGCCGCGGAACACCTGGAAATCCAGACCGCCGACCCGAATGCCGTCGTACCGCGCATCAAGAACGCGGGCGCGATCTTCCGCGGCCCGTACTCTCCGGTCCCGCTGGGCGACTACATGTCCGGCTCGAACCACGTGCTGCCGACCTCCGGTACCGCGCGCTTCGCATCGGGCCTCGGCGTGCACACCTTCATGAAGCCGGTCGAAGTCATCGAATACGACGAGGAAGGTCTGAAGGCGCTCGCAGCCCGTATCAACACCTTCGCTGTTTCCGAGGATTTGCCCGCACATGGTGAGAGCGTGCTGAGCCGCTTCATCGCCGATCCGTACGACAAGGCGACCATCAAGCAGCAGGAAGAGCAGGCAGGACTGCGATGAGCGAGAATACCATCCCCTCCAGCCTCCCGTTGCGCAACGACCTGATCGGCGAGGAGCCTTACGGCGCCCCTCAGCTCGACGTGCCGGTGTGCCTCAACGTCAACGAGAACCCGTACCCGCCGAACCCGGACGTCATCGACACCATCGTCGAACGTGTCCGCGATATCGCCCCCACGCTCAACCGCTACCCGGACCGAGAGCACATCAGGCTGCGCCAGGCGTTCAGCGACTACCTCGCCAAGGAGTCCGGCGCGCGCCTTGATATCAGCCAGCTGTGGGGCGCGAACGGCTCGAATGAGATCATGCTCCAGCTCTTCCAGGCTTTCGGCGGGCCGGGACGCACCGCACTGAGCTGCGACCCCACGTATTCGATGTACCCCGAGTACGCGCGCGACACGTTCACCGGCTGGAAGGTCGTCCATCGCAACGCCGACTTCACGCTTGACGTGGACCGCACCATCGAGGCGATCAACGAGATCAAGCCGTCCATGGTGCTGCTCACCAGCCCGAACAACCCGACCGGCACGCCGCTGCCGCTCGAGGACACCGAACGGCTGCTCGCCGCCTGCGAACAGGCGGATGTCGCCGGTGCAGCGCCAGGAGTGCACCCGATCCTCGTGATCGACGAAGCCTATGTGGAATTCCGCAATCCGGGCACCCCGAGCGCGGTCACCCTCGTCAACAAGCATGAGAACCTCGCGGTCAGCCGTACCATGAGCAAGGCCTTCGCGTACGCGGGCGCCCGCGTCGGCTATCTTGCCGCCTCGAAGGGCATCATCGACAGCGTGCGTATCGTGCGCATGCCGTATCACCTGTCCGCCGTGACCCAGGCCGTCGCCCTTGCCGCATTCGAACACACCGACGAGCAGCTCAGCCGTGTCGCCCATCTGCGCGAGGTGCGCAACCAGACCGCTGCATGGCTCAAACGCCAGACCTACAAGGGCGCACCGCTTCAAGTCGCGGATTCCGAATCGAATTTCCTGCTGTTCGGCGGGCATTTCGACAACCGCGAGCGGATCTTCCAGGAACTGCTTGACCGCGGTATTCTCATCCGCGTGGTCGGCCCGGATGGGTGGCTGCGCGTGTGCATGGGCACCGACGACGAGATGGCCCGCTTCTGCGAGGCGCTTTCCGAAGTGCTGCGCATCGTGGAAGCTGAATAATCCCGGACCGCCATCGGGTGAGTCCCGGCACGGGCGCCGACCCGGCCGACATATCAATCCGGCCCGCACACCCGGGCCGGAACTGAGGAGGAAACATGGCACGTACAGCCCACATCGTGCGCAAGACCAGCGAGTCGACGATCGACCTGTCGTTGAACCTTGACGGCACAGGAAAAACCGAAATCGACACGTCGGTGCCCTTCTATAACCACATGATGACCGCCCTCGGCAAGCATTCGCTCATCGACCTGAACATCAAGGCGAGCGGCGATACCGACATCGACGTGCACCACACCGTCGAGGACACCGCCATCGTCTTCGGCGAGGCCCTGCGCCAGGCGCTCGGCGACAAGCGCGGCATCCGACGTTTCGCCGACGCGACCGTCCCGCTCGACGAGGCGCTCGCCAAAGCGGTCATCGACATTTCCGGCCGCCCGTACGTGGTGTGCTCCGGCGAGCCGGAAGGCTTCGAATACTGCCTGATCGGCGGGCATTTCACCGGCTCGCTTGTCCGTCACGTGATGGAATCAATCGCGCTGCACGCCGGCATCTGCCTGCATTTGCAGCTGCTCGCCGGCCGTGACCCGCATCATATCGCGGAAGCCGAATTCAAGGCGGTCGCCCGCGCCCTGCGGTTCGCCATCGAACCCGATCCGCGCGTCGACGGCATCCCCAGCACCAAGGGAGCCCTGTGATGGCCGATGACACCAGGAAGCCGGGCGATCCGGGCGATCCGGACGGCACTCCGCCTTCGGATGACGGCGAACCCAGCGGCGACGGCCTGCATTTCAACGATGCCGAGCTCGAAGCGGCCATGGCCGATTTCGAACGCGAATTCGAGCAGGACACCGCCGGCGACCAAGCCGGCCGCGATCATCCCGCCGACCTATCCGATACACAGGCCACGGGCCAGCAGACCGCATCCAATGCCGCCGGCGGTCCCGACATGCCAGACGACCCCGACATGCCAGACAATCCCGCCGGTTCCGCCGTCTTCGACATCTCCGATATCGAAGACCCCGACGCGGCAGCCCCAGGCGACAGTCCATCCGCCATCGAAACCAGTTTCGACGACGAGCTGCAAGGACTCCTCGGCAACAAGGCCAAAGTCGCCGCCATCATCACGCGACTGACCTCGGCCGAACTGCTCGCCGCGTTCTGCCAGCTCAGCGACATCAGCGCCATCTGCCTGGACGACCCCCAGGGCGCGGTCGCCGTCCTGCGCAACCTCGACGGCGACGGGCCGGAAGCCGCAGCCAAGGACCTGACCACCGTGGTCTCCGGCATGCCCGCGGTACTGGTCGTCAACCGCGCCGACAAGCTCGAGGCGACCATGTACCTGCAAGGCGAGACGCGGGACAGCTTCGCCCCACCGATCCTGTTCTCCGCCGCGGCGCCGTTCGTCGAGGACCTCATGCTCGGCATCGCCCCGCTTAGCGCCATCCTGGAGGACACCAAGAGCTTCGACTCCGACAACCTCGACCGCGACCAGGCGCTCGCCATCCTCGCGCGACACACCAGATTCGGGCGCGGCAACTCGTCCATCGCCTGACCGGACCGCCGGAAGGGCGAAACAATCGCAGGGTAGCGTAGGAACGCCTGCACACGCCGGCACAACATACGGGCCGCGCGCACGCCGCAACGCGCGCGACAGCAAAGGAAAGGACAACGATGACATCGGTAGTGGTCTTCGACTACGGTTTCGGCAACGTGCGCTCCATGGTGCGCGCGCTCGCCAATCTCGGCCTGGACGTGACGCTCACGTCGGACCACCGTCAGGCCATCGAGGCCGACGGCCTGGTCGTGCCCGGCGTCGGCGCGTTCGGGGCATGCGTGGACAGCCTGCGCGAGGTCGGCGGGGACCGGGTGGTTCTCGACCGTCTGCGCTCCGGACGCCCCGTGCTCGGCGTGTGCGTCGGCGAACAGATCATGTTCGAGCACGGCAACGAGCACGGCGAACCATCCGACGGCCTGGGCCTGATTCGCGGCGACGTGGACCTGCTGGACGCGGACGTGGTCCCGCACATGGGCTGGGACACCGTCGAAGCGCCCCAGGATTCCGTACTGCTGCAAGGCGTGGGCGATGAGCGCTTCTATTTCGTGCACTCCTATGCGGCCATGGACGCGCAGCCCGCGGACCTGTCCGCCGAGCAGATCGACTTCGGCGGAGCGGAACAGAAAGTGACGTGGTGCACGTACGGGCGCAGCCGTTTCGTCGCCGCCTACGAGCGCGGCCCCCTGTCCGCCACGCAGTTCCACCCGGAGAAATCCGCGGAGGCGGGCGCCCGGCTGCTGCGCAACTGGGTCGCGACCTTCTAACATTCCCCGCCCATCCGCGGCGGTGTCGCATCGCGGACGGGCGGATACGCGCACCACAACCGATAGCCGGCCGGGCGGCCGGCCCCGACGGCGGGCACACCCCGCAGAAACGAGAACACCATGACCCTCACCCTTCTTCCGGCAGTAGACGTGCGCAACGGCAAGGCGGTCCGCCTGCGCCAAGGCGAATCCGGTTCCGAAACCGACTACGGCAGCCCGCTCGAGGCCGCCCGCACCTGGGTGGAATCCGGCGCGCAATGGATCCACCTGGTCGACCTCGACGCCGCGTTCGGCACCGGCGACAACCGCGACCAGCTGGGCGCCATCGTCAAGGAGCTGGGCGACAAGGTCAACATCGAGCTCAGCGGCGGCGTACGCGACGACGACAGCCTCGACGCCGCGCTCCAGGCGGGCGCCGCACGCGTGAACATCGGCACCGCCGCGCTCGAGAACCCCGAATGGACCGCCTCGGTCATCAGGAAGTACGGCGACCGCGTCGCCGTCGGCCTCGACGTGCGCGGACACACGCTCGCCGCCCGCGGCTGGGTCAAGGAAGGCGGCGACCTGTTCGAGACCATGACATTCCTTGACTCCGTCGGCTGCTCGCGCTACGTCGTCACCGACGTCGCCCGCGACGGCATGATGAGCGGGCCGAACCTCACGCTGCTGCGCGAGGTAGCCGAACGCACCGATGCCCACGTCACCGCCTCCGGCGGCATCAGCAGCCTCGACGACCTGCGTGCCATCAAGGAACTCGCCCCGCTCGGCGTGGACGCGGCGATTCTGGGCAAGTCCCTGTACGCACGCGCCTTCACCCTTGAGGAAGCGCTCGACGTCACCCGGTGATCGCCTCCAGCGGTGACCCCTGCCGGCAGCCGACACGATACCCACGTAACGCCGCCCGCATCGCGGATGCCGCAACCTGCGAAATCCGCGGTACAACCGGCGAAAAACCACGCAAACCGAGGGATGCGCACGGCAATGTCGCATCCGTGTAGCATGTCCGTAATATTTCGATGGGACGATGAGACCTATGGATAAACAGCAAGAGTTCGCCCTGCGCACAGTGGAAGAACGAGACGTGCGCTTCATCCGCCTATGGTTCACGGATGTACTGGGAACACTGAAATCAGTGGCCATCGCCCCCGCCGAACTCGAAGCGGCGTTCGAAGAGGGGCTCGGCTTCGACGGCTCCTCGATCGAAGGCATGACCCGTGTCTCCGAAGACGACATGATCGTCAAACCGGACCCGTCCACCTTCCAGATCCTGCCATGGCGCGGCGGCCCGCAAGGCACCGCCCGCATGTTCTGCGACATCCTCACCCCGGACGGCGAGCCGTCCCTCGGCGACCCGCGCCACGTGCTCAAGCAGGCGCTCGCCAAGGCCAAGGAGAAGGGCTTCACCTTCTACGTGCACCCGGAGATCGAGTTCTACCTGTTCGAGAACCAGGAAGACTGGTCCAAGGCCCCCACGCCCATCGACGAAGGCGGGTACTTCGACCACGTGCCGCGCAGCCCGGGGATGGACTTCCGTCGTGCGACCGTCAACATGCTCGAGCAGATGGGCATCTCCGTCGAATACTCGCATCATGAGGCCGGCCCCGGCCAGAACGAGATCGACCTGCGATACGCTGACGCGCTGACCACCGCGGACAACATCATGACCTTCCGCACGGTGGTCAAGGAGATCTCCCTCGAACGCGGCATCCACGCGAGCTTCATGCCCAAGCCGCTCGCCGACCAGCCGGGTTCCGGCATGCACACGCACCTGAGCCTGTTCGAAGGCGATTCCAATGCCTTCTACGAGGCTGGCCAGGAGTTCAACATGTCGCTGATCGCCCGCCAGTTCGCCGCCGGCATCCTCTACCATGCGGCGGAAATCTGCGCGGTCACCGACCAGTACGTCAACTCGTACAAGCGTCTGTGGGGCGGCGCCGAGGCGCCGAGCTACATCTGCTGGGGCCACAACAACCGGTCCGCGCTGCTGCGCATCCCGCAGTACAAGCCGGGCAAGGGCAATTCCGCGCGTATGGAGTTCCGCGCGCTCGATCCGGCCGTGAACCCGTATCTCGCGTTCTCCGTGCTGCTGGCCGCAGGCCTTGACGGCATCGAGCAGCAGATGACCCTGGGCGAGCCGACCAGCGACGACGTGTGGGAGCTTACCGACGCCGAACGCAAGGCGATGGGCATCCAGCCGTTGCCCGAATCGCTGGACGAGGCGCTCAAGATCATGGAGAAGTCCGATTTCGTGGCCGGTGTCTTGGGTGAGCACGCCTTCGAGTACTTCCTGCGCAACAAGCACCGGGAGTGGGAGGAGTATCGCCGTCAGGTGACGCCGTACGAGCTCGGCAAGTATCTGCAGCGTCTGTGATTCTTCGGGCTGTTGAGTACCCACCGTGCCCCGTTGCGACTCGATCGCAGCGGGGCACGGCCCATGTTGCTGCCTTTGGGCTTTACGGCGGTTCGTGCCGATGGTGTCTCTGGCGGCTCCGGTGGTTCCTGCGGTTCGATGGCATCAGCGGGATGGGGAGCGCAACCGGTGCGGGCGGAGCGGCAGGATCGTCACACGATTGACACGCTGAAAGAGGATTCAGGCACGCCCGGTGGTTCACTAGGGTGGGCGGCAAACAGCCGCACGGAAGGAGCCTCGGGATATGATTGACGATACCGATACGCGCGAACACCATCCGAAGAACACGCCTACCCACACCAGGTTCTTCACGCCGGCGGTCGTCACCTTGGTCGCGTTGAGCTTCATGCTGGGGCTCAGCGAGTTCATCATGGTCGGTATTCTCCCGCAGATCGCGCGCGGACTGCGCGTGAGCGAAGTCACCGTGGGCAACCTCGTCTCCCTGTTCGCGGTCGCCTACGCCCCGGCCACGCCGATCGGCTCGGCGCTGTCCGCACGCTTCCCGCGTTTCGCCACGCATATGACATTGGTTGCGGTGTTCCTCGCCGGCAATATCCTGTGCATGGTCGCGTCGAACTATCCGGTGCTGCTCGTGGCACGCATCATGATCGCCCTCGTGGCCGGTACCACAGTCGCCGTGTCCATGACGTATGCGCCGGACGTATCCAGCGCTGCGAATCGCACACGGTTCATCGCCTGGGTGTTCTCCGGCTTTTCAATCGCCTCGGTCGTCGGCGTGCCTGTGGGCACGTGGGTCGCGGAGACCTTCGGATGGCGTGCGGCATTCGTGCTGATCGTCGCCCTGACTGTCATCCTCATGATGGCGATGGTCGCGGTACTGCCGCGCAACAGCCATCCGATGACCATCGGTTTTCTGCCGCAATTCCGCCTGTTCGCCGACCGCCGCATCCGTCTGGGCGTGTTCGCGGTGCTGTTCGGTGCGGCTGCCAGCTACGTGTTCTACACGTATCTCACGCCGATCATGCGTGACGATATCGGGATTCCACAACGGTTCGTCAGTATCGGACTCATGGTGTTCGGCGCCGCATGCCTGTGCAGCAACCTGTACAGCGGGCGGCTTGCCAACCGGGGGACCGGCGTGGCGCCGATGGCGCGGATGCGTCCGGTCTACCTCATCCATGCAGTGCTGCTGTGCCTGCTGGCGTTCGCCGGGCTCCTGCCGGTCGCCGGGGCATTGCTGCTCATCATGCTCGGCCTGTTCATGTACCTGCAGAACTCCTCGTCCCAGGTGCTGTACATGGATGTTGCGGCGCAGGCGCATCCGGGATCCATGAACCTTGCGGCGTCACTGAACTCCATGTCGTTCAATATCGGCATCGCGCTCGGATCAGCGGTGGGAGGCGTCGTCAACGACCATCTTGGATTGGCATGGCTGGGGCCGTTCGGCGCCGTCTTCGCGCTGCTCGCCGCCCTGAGCGTCAGCGGATTGCACCCGTCCCAAGCCGAGCTCGGCAAGTGAGCCCAGGACTTGCGGTAGCTTACAATGGCAGAGATGATGGAAGACCAGCATGATGATGACAGGCACGGCATGACGGGCTCCAAGCACGACGGACGGCAGGAACGTGGCCGCCACAACGACAGCAAGGCAGTCCAGGGCGGCAGGACAGTGAAATCAGGGAAGACGGCGTCTGTCAAAGCCGGCAACAAGTCCGATAAACCAGCCAAATCGGGCCAACCAGGCAAGTCAGGCAAACCGGGGACACCGGCGTCCACAGCAGCACCTGCCGCAGGAAACGCAGCAGGCAAGCCACGGCGTGCCGCCGCGCAGCAACGAGCGGTATCGCAACGCGGTACCACGCGCAAGACATCCGGAACGTCCTCGCAAACACCTTCCAAGAAGTCCGCGAAGGCCTCAGCCAAGGCTGCTTCGCCGCGCAAGACCGCAACCCGGCGCGGACCGGCCTGGAAACGGTGGATACGCGCACGCCAATCGCAATACCGCACCGCATGGAAGAACGCAAAACCCGGCAAACGCTGCCTGATAGCGCTGGAAACCATCATGGCGATCATCTGCGCCATGGCGCTGGTCATGGGACTTGTCCGGGTCATCCAATGGCGCGCCGAAATCGCCGTCGCCGAATACCGGCAGAACCGGACCGCCGAACAATACGGGTTCAACCCGGGCAACATCATCTCCGACGGTCAGTTCTTCAACGGCAACGCCATGAGCCAAGCCGAAATCCAGGCGTTCCTCGACAAGCAAGGCGCCTCCTGCACCGGCAGCCAATGCCTGCGCGTCATGACCTTCGACAGCGAAAACGAGCCAGCCGGCAGCGAATGCGAAGTCTACCAAGGCGCGCAAGGCGAAACCGCCGCGGCGATCATCAGCAAATCAGCCAAAGCCTGCGGCGTCAGCCCGAAAGTCCTGCTCACCGTGCTGCAAAAGGAACAGCACCTGGTCACCGCGACCAGTACGACCGCCTTCCAGTTCAAGGCGGCGATGGGCCTGAGCTGCCCTGACGACAACAGCTGCGACCCGCAGTACGCCGGATTCTTCCGGCAGGTGTACGGTGCGGCAAAACGCTACAAGTACTACCTGCAGCACGAGGACACCTACGGATACCACGCCGGGAAGATGAACTACATCCAATACAGTCCCGACGCAAGCTGCGGCGGCAGCCAGGTGTACATCGAGAACAAGGCGACCGCGCTGCTGTACATCTACACGCCCTACCAGCCGAACACGGCCGCGCTCGCCGCCGGGGCGGGGGAGGGCGACTCCTGCTCAGCCTACGGCAACCGCAACTTCTCGATCATCTACACCGGCTGGTTCGGCAACCCGCGCTCGTAGTGGAAGGCGGATGTCGGCGGCACGGGTTGCCGGGCTGTCACACGGACAGAGTGTGAGGGTCGGCTCACACGGCGGCTCCCGGGGGAGTCGCCATCGACCGGTTCGTAGCGTTTCGTAGCGTTCTGGCCGTCGTTGTGTGAGGGTTGGCTCACATGGTGGTGCCTTGGGGAACCGAGGCGGTCGGTTCGCAACTCTCTACCTGTCATCGTGTGAGGATCGGCTCACACGATGGTGGGTGGAATGGGCTAAATCGGGGATCCGTGGGTGCCGGACAGTCTTTGTGTGAGGTTTGACTCACACAACAGCGGTCACGACTGTCCCCTAAGAATGATTTGGCCTGCCCGATGGCTGTAGTGTGAGCCGATCCTCACACGGTTGGGTGTGAACCCGTCCGCGGCCGATGGCCGATTGAGACGCGTCAGACACCTCGAGTGTCCCGCCTATGCGAGCGCCTTGCGGATCCGCTGGATACTCACCGGTTTGGCCGTGCCCAGTTCCTGCGCCCACAGGGACACATAGAACTCTTCGAGCATCCACCGCGCTTCGGTCGCCTTGCCCAGCAGCAGCTCATGGCGCGGTCCGGCCGGCTCCGCCTTGGCGCGTTCCATGGCCTTGTCCACGAGCTCGCGCGCCTCATCGGCCTGCCACGCCCAGCGCACGTCCCGGTTCTTGTCGGTTTTCGCTTTGGCCAGACGCATCAGATCAGCGTGCAGATACCGTTCGATATTCGGCAGGGCATCGGGGGGAGCGGCCCCGATGAACCCGGGGAACACGAGCGTGGCGATATGCTCACGCACCGATTGCAGCACCGAGAGCATCGGCAGGTCGGCCTTGCCGGACACCGCCTTGTCCACTTCGGCGTACCGTTTGAGGATCGCGATTACGTCATGCGCGACCGCGTACACGGTATCCTCAAACACTTCCGAGACCCCGCTGACCGCCTGGGCGAGCGCCTCATCGTCCGGCAGCCTGTCCACGCGCGGCAGCAGGCGCTTGACGGCGGCGAGCTGTAGGTCTTCGACCAGATCTGCGGTGGAACGGTAGGGTGCGCTCGCCAGCATGAGTGCCTCGGCACCCAGCCATCTGGAGGAGATGCGCTCCGATGGCAGACGCAGGCTGTCCAATGCGCCGGCCCACAGGATGTCGGCGCGCGGTTTGGTGGTGGCTCCCGCCTTGTGCAGCAGGTTCGCCTGCTGCACGATCTTGCCTTGCGCTTCGGCCGCTTTCGCCTGCCGTTGCACGACTTTGCGCGCGGATGCGGCGGCGAGCTGAGCGAACTGCCGTTGCAGCCCGACCAAGGATTTGCCGGTACCAAGCACTTTGACTGTCGGCCGCCCGCCATGCCCATGCCCGTTGCCGTGCCGATGCTGGGATTTTGCTTGCGGCAGCGGCTGTTCGATGCTGAAGGTCATCCGCAGATAGGGCGCGAGTTTGCTGATCTGCTCGTCGGTGTAGACCTCCGGATGGATTTGCGCGCCGACGGTCGAGATCGCGGCTGCGGTGAACGCGTGGACAATATCCGGCCACACGTTCGCACCGGCTCCCTGTGAGTTTTCTTGCAGATCACCATCAGGCAGGTTCGGCTTCCCCATCTCCCCGGATCCGGGCAAATCCGGATATCGTTCGTCAATCGCCTCGCGGATCGCTTTGGCCGTGTCGGGGGCCGGAACGAACTGGACGCGCAACGCTTTGGGCAGGGATTTGATCATGCCGAGCAGCAGCTCGTCGAGCAGGCCTGGCACGTTCCATGTGAACTGTTCAGGTGTCAACCGTGACAGTTCTTTGATGGGAATGTGCACGGTCACGCCGTCGTCCGGGGCGCCCGGCTCGTACTTGTAGCTCAGCCGCAGGTCGATCGGCGTGCCGTCGGTGCCGAGCGTATGCCAGTATTCCGGGTAGTCGTCCATGCTGACGCTGCCGGATTGCTGGAGCCGCTCGACATTCGCCGGGTCGAAATCCAGCAGGTGCGGCTGCTGGTCATGCTCGACTTTCCACCATTTCGCCAGATCGGCGACACTCGTGATATCCGTAGGAATGACGGCATTGTAGAAGTCGAACAGGTCCTCGTCGCTGACCGTGTCGGCGACTTGCCGGGTGCGGTCCGCATCCTGCGCGGCTTCCTCGAGGATGTCACGGTTGCGCTCGATGAAGCCGTCATACGGGAAGCGCTGCTGGATATCGCCTTCGACCAGGCCTTGCCGCAGCAGGAAATCACGCGCTTCGGGCGGGTTGATGCGCCCCCACTGTACGGGGCGGTCCTGCACGATCGGCAGGCCGTACAGCAGGACTTTCGATTGCGCGACCGCCGACCCGCGCGAGCCGGACCAGTGCGGTTCCGCATAGGTGACACGGGTGAGCGAGCCGGCCAGCGGTTCCGCCCATGCCGGGTCGATCGCGGCGGAATACCGCGCCCATAGGCGGGAGGTTTCCACCAGTTCCGTGCTCATCACCCACGGGGGAGTGGTTTTCGCGACCGCGGACGCGGGGAACAGCGCGAATCGTGTGCCGCGGGCGCCCTGATAGTCGTTTTTCGCGGTTTTCTGCGCGCGTTTCATTGCCCGTGCTTTGGCCGCCCCCTTGAGTCCGGCGAAATCCGAGGCTTTCGGCTCGCGCACCACCTGCATGCCCATCATGGACAGCAGGCCGGCGAGCATCGACTGGTGGATGCCTTGCGCGTCCCACGTGCAGCACATGGAGTGCGCCGCCTGCTGGTTCATCGGCAGATTGCGGATGTCAAGCCCCGGCCGGGAGATCGGCTGCGGTTCGCCTACACGGAATTTCAGTTCGCGGCACATCTGGGACAGCTGGGCGACCAGGTCTTTCCACTGCCGCATGCGAAGGAAGCTGAAATACTCGGCCTTGCAGATGCGACGCAACGTGTTGTTGCCCGGCTCGCCGTCCACTTGGAACACGCGGTCCCAAATATTGAGCGCGGTGAGGAAATCACTGGTCGGGTCGGCATACCGATTGTGGATCCGGTCGGCTTCCTCGCGTTTGTCCTCGGGGCGTTCCCGCGGGTCTTGCAAGCTGAGGAACGCGACGACGACCAGCACGGCGGCCAGCGTGTTCGGCGTGGTGTGGGTGGCGGCTTCGATGACCATGCGCCCGAGTCTGATGTCGATCGGGATGTGGGACAGTTGCCGGCCTATCTTGGTCAGTCTGACTTCACCATGTTTATGACTGACCGCCTTGAGTTCAGTCAACTCGTTGAATCCGTCGGACACGGAACGCACATCCGGCGGGTCGATGAACCCGAAATGCGTGATGTCGTCGACCGTGTGCGCCACACCGACCGACAGCATGTGCAGCACCACCGCGCCCAGCGACGTACGCAGAATCTCAGGCTCCGTGAAGCGAGGCCGCGTCTGATAATCCTCGTTCGAATACAGACGGATCGCGATGCCATCGGCCACACGCCCGCACCGGCCGGAACGCTGGTCGGCGCTCGCCTGCGAAATCGGCTCGATCGGCAGGCGCTGCACCTTCGCCGTTTTCGAATAGCGTGAGATACGCGCGGTACCGGGGTCGACGACATAGCGGATTCCCGGCACGGTCAGCGATGTCTCCGCCACATTCGTAGCGATGACGATGCGTTGGTGGGTGTGCGGTTCGAACACCTTGTGCTGTTCCTTGGCGGACAGCCTGGCGAACAGCGGCATGATCTCGATGGCGTCGGGGCGGCGCATATCCGCGGTCCGCGGACCGAAATGATGGTGCAGGGCGTTTTCGAAATCATGGATGTCCCGCTCGCCGGACGCGAAGACGAGGATGTCCCGCGGCCCGTGCTCATGGCTGGAACGGATGACCAGTTCGGCGCAGGCGCGTGCAACCGCGGTAGGCACGTCGGTCTGGTCGTCGTCGCTGTTCGCGCTGTTGCCGACGCCTGAGTTGCCGTCGCGAGCGTCGCCCCCGCCGAGCACGGGATTGCGCGGATTGGCGAAACCGGGCACATGGTTCATGAGCGCCGGCAGCGAGCCCAAGGGCTCGTAGACGATCTGCACGGGGTAGGTGCGTCCGGAGACCTCGATGACCGGCACCTTGGTGTGCAACGCGTGCTCGAAATGGTCGCGGAACTTCTCCGAATCGATGGTCGCCGAAGTGATCACGAGCTTCAGATCGCGGCGTTTGGGCAGCAGCGCGGTCAGATAGCCGAGCAGGAAGTCGATGTTGAGGCTGCGTTCATGAGCCTCGTCGATCACGATGGTGTCGTAGCGGCTGAGCTGCGGGTCGCGCTGGATCTGTGCGAGCAAGATGCCGTCGGTGACCACGCGCAGCCTGGTATTGGGGGAGCTTTCGTCGGTGAACCGCACCTGGTAGCCGATTTCACTGCCAAGTTTCACGCCCATCTCCAGTGCGATGCGTTCAGCGACCGTGCGCGCGGCGAGACGGCGTGGCTGCGTGTGCACGATCTGGTGGCCATGCGTGCCACGTCCCATTTCCAGCAGCATCTTCGGGATCTGCGTGGTTTTGCCGGAACCCGTCTGCCCGGAGACGATGACGACCTGCGAGTGTCTCACCGCCTCGATGATCTCGTCGTGGGCCGCGGAAATCGGCAGTTCTTGGGGGTATGTGAATTTCATGCCTGACGCAGCACCTCGATGACGCGATACCCCTTGGAACTCGCGTATTTGCTTACCGAATACCCGTCGCCGAGCGCCTGGGCGAGCCAGGGGATGAGCGAGTCGGAGCCGAGGTTCTTCTGCACCACCAGATATGCGGCACCGCCGTCGTTCAATCGCGGCAACCATGCCATGAGCAGCGTGTGCAACGCCTCTTTGCCGATGCGGATCGGCGGGTTGGACCAGATCACGTCGAAAGCCAGATCGGCCGGCACGGCGTCCGGCGTGACGGCGTGCACATGTTCCAGACCGTTGGCTTTCGCGTTCTCGCCGGTCAGGTCCACGGCGCGTTCGTTGATGTCCACCGCCCAGACGTCAAGTTCCGGCGATTCGAAGCCGAGCGCCAGGGCGATCGGCCCCCATCCGCACCCCAGGTCAAGCCCGGTGCCATGCTCCGGCGGCATGGGCGCATGACGCAGCAGCACGGACGTGCCCAGGTCGACACGATTGCCCGAGAACACGCCGTTGGACGTCTGCACGGTGGCCTCATAGCCGCGCAACGTCACCTGACGCTCGCGCCTGACATCCGCGGACTGGGGATTCGCGGCGAAATACTGTTCGTTGCCTGCACTCTGCTCGGCTGTGCTTTGCTTGTCTGTATCCTGCTCGGCTGTGCTCTGCTCGGCCGTGCCATGCGTGTTGTTCCCGCGCCGGGCATCGCGATTCTTGGTGCCGTGATGTGCCTTCGATACTGCCATATCCCTTGTGTTCTTTCCTGCAAACGTCCGTTGGCCGTGCCGTCCCGCCCCGCCTGTCGCTGACGGCGGAACCGGCTTGGTGTTGTCGTCCAACAAGTTGATAATAAAGACAATAGTTGATACTAGGAAGATACCGCCGGTCGTGCCGTCGATTCGGCGATGCGAGAAGAAGGAACCGCCATCACCACGACAGCTTTCGCACGTATGGACGACGCTGAGGACACCAGGGGAAACCAGGACGATGTGACGGGCGTGGCATCGCAGCAGATGCGGCGCCCGGAGCTCCGGCGCAAGGCGCATATGGCATCCGCTCCGGACAACGATGCGAGTGCCTCCGGCCAATCCTCCCGCATACAAGGCGAGGATGTGCTTGCGGAACATTCCGAGGTCTTGCTTGACGATGCCGCCGCACACTCTATCGCCCATGAGGACCAGGAATGGCGAGAGCGCGAGGCCCGCAACGAGCTCAAACGCGTCGCCGGTCTCGGCGAATTGCAGGATGTCACCGAAGTCGAATACCGCAAGGTGCGTCTCGAACGCGTGGTGCTCGTCGGCGTGTGGTCGAGCGCGAAAACCACCCAGGCGCAAGCCGAGGAATCGTTGCGAGAGCTCGCCGCGCTCGCCGAAACCGCCGGCGCCCAGGTCTGTGATGGCTTGTTGCAGCATCGTCTGCGCCCTGATTCGGCCACCTACGTGGGCTCCGGCAAGGCCAAGGAGATCGCCGGCGTCGTCGCCCGAGACGAGGCCGATACCATCATCGTCGATGACGACCTGCCGCCGAGCCAGCGGCGAGCCTTGGAGGATGCGACAAAGGTCAAGGTCGTTGATCGCACCGCCGTGATTCTGGACATTTTCGCCCAGCATGCGACCAGCCGCGAAGGCAAGGCGCAGGTCGAGCTCGCCCAATTGCAGTACATGTTGCCGCGACTGCGCGGCTGGGGCGGGTCGCTGTCCCGTCAGGCGGGCGGTCGCGCGGCCGGCGCCGACGCGGGTATCGGCTCGCGCGGCCCCGGCGAGACGAAAATCGAAATGGACCGTCGCGTCATCCGCAACCGGATTGCCAAATTACGCAAACAGATTGCTCACATGGCCCCCGCGCGCGATGTCAAACGCGGGTCGAGGCGTCGTTTCGGTCTGCCCACGGTCGCCGTGGTCGGGTATACCAACGCCGGCAAATCGTCATTGACCAACCGGCTGACCGGTTCGCGCGAGCTGGTGGAGAACGCGCTGTTCGCCACGCTCGACACCGCGGTGCGGCGTGCGAGCGCGAAGGACGGCCGTCAATACGCCTACGTGGACACCGTCGGATTCGTACGCCGGCTGCCCACGCAACTGGTCGAAGCGTTCAAATCCACGCTCGAGGAAGTCGCCGACGCCGATGTCATCGTGCACGTGGTCGACGCTTCGCACCCGGACCCGTTCGCCCAGATCGACGCGGTCAATGCCATTCTCGCCGATATCAACGGCACCGAAAGCATCCCGCGCATCCTGGTGTTCAATAAGATCGACCGCGCCGACCAGGCCACCCGCGACCGGCTTGCGGCGCTCGCTCCTGACGCCCACTTGGTGTCCGCGTACACCGGCGAAGGTATTGACACGCTGCGGGAGGCGGTCGAAGTGCTCCTGCCGGTACCGGACGTGCATGTCAGCGCATTGCTGCCGTACACCGCCGGGTCTCTCGTGTCGAAGATCCGCGAATACGGCCAGATGGATTCCATCGAATACCGCAATGACGGCGTGATGGTCGAGGCGCAGGTGGACAGCCAGCTGGCAGCGCAGATCGTCGATGCCGCCATCGATGAATAATCGATGAATACCCTTCGAAGGGCCGGCGAATGAGCGTAGAACGGCACAAGGCTTGTCCGCCCGATGTTGTGAACGCTCTCAATTTTCTTGTCGTACCGGTTCGCCGACAAGGCGTTTCCGTGCCGGAAACGTCACGGAGAACCACTAGAGTGGAAGCGTTACTGAATGAAACCCGTCACAATCGGGTCATTGCCAAGGAGAAGTAGCAAATGGTGAATTCAGCTGTAAAGCCCACGAAGCTCGCTATCATCGGTGCCGGCGCTGTCGGCTCAACGCTTGCCTTCGCGGCCGCCCAGCGTGGCGTTGCACGCGAAATCGTTCTCGAGGACATCGCCAAGGAGCGTGTCGAGGCCGAGGTGCTCGACATGCAGCACGGCTCCAGCTTCTATCCGACCGTCTCCATCGACGGTTCCGACGACGTGGAGATCTGCCGTGACGCCGATATGGTCGTCATCACCGCGGGCGCCCGCCAGAAGCCGGGCCAGTCCCGTCTGGACCTCGCCGGCGCGACCATCAACATCATGAAGTCCATCATCCCGAACGTGGTGAAGGTCGCCCCGAACGCCATCTACATGCTCATCACGAACCCGGTGGATGTCGTCACCCACGTGTCCATGAAGCTGTCCGGCCTGCCGGCGAACCAGATGTTCGGCTCCGGCACCAACCTTGATTCCGCGCGTCTGCGCTTCCTGATCGCCCAGCAGACCGGCGTGAACGTGAAGAACGTGCACGCGTACATCGCCGGCGAGCACGGTGACTCCGAAGTCCCGCTGTGGGCTTCCGCCACCATCGGCGGCGTCCCGATGTGCGATTGGCAGCCGCTGCCGGGCCGTGAGCCGCTCGACGCCGCCAAGCGCGAGGAGATCCACCAGGAAGTCAAGAACGCCGCCTACAAGATCATCCAGGGCAAGGGTGCGACCAACTACGCGATCGCCATGTCCGGCGTGGACATCATCGAGGCCGTGCTGCGCGACACCAACCGCATCCTGCCGGTGTCCTCCATGCTCACCGACTTCCACGGTATCTCCGACGTGTGCATGTCCGTGCCGACCCTGCTGAACCGTCACGGCGTGAACTCCCGCATCAACACCCCGCTGTCCGACCATGAGCTCCAGGAGCTCAAGAAGTCCGCGGAGACGCTGCGCGAGACCGCTGCGAAGTTCGGCTTCTGATACCCACTCGAGCGGTACGCCGTTATGACGGGCTTGCCGTCGTGACGATATACCGGGTACACTCGAAACGACAAGGAAACCCCGGCTCCATGCCGGGGTTTCGTCGTATCTACACGGATGAGAATGGTAATGAGAAGCGGTTTCGGCAATGTGCAGGCGGTGAGGCTCCAGGTCTTCGCGCTGTTGCATGGGCCTGTCCGCGGCATGCCAAGGAGGGTATGCGATGACGCACGGTGAAGGAACGTCCTTCCAAGCGGGAAGCAGCCGGGAGCACCAGCGACGATTGACGATGTCACTGGCATTGACGTCGACGGTGTTTGTTGCCGAAGTGATCAGCGCGGCGGTGACCGGATCGCTGGCATTGCTCGTGGATGCAGGTCATATGCTCACCGATCTGTCGGTGCTGGTCGCCTCGGCGGTGACAGCGATGCTGATGCGCCGCAAACCCAGCAACACCAGGACCTGGGGGTGGGCGCGGCTGGAAGTGATCACCGCAGCCCTCGGCGCGCTCATCCTGCTGTTCGTCGGCATCTACGCGCTGGTCGAGGCGGGGATGCGCCTGTTCGGTGGGACGGATGATGGCGTGCGAAGCGTCGGCCTGCTGCTGTTCATGGGTATGCTCGGTCTGGCGGCGAATATCGGCTCGATCGTCATCCTTCACGGGAACAGCGAAGACAACATGAATATGCGGGCGGCCTTCCTTGAGGTGGTCAATGACGCTTTGGGGTCGGTCGCGGTCATTGTCTCCGCGATCGTGCTGCAATGCACGGGGTGGGGCGGTTTCGACGCCATCGCCGGCGGCATTATCGCGCTGATGATGATCCCGCGCGCGGCGATGCTGCTGCGTAAGGCCGTGCGCGTGCTCCTCGAGGAGACGCCTGAGGGGTTGGATCTCGATGAGGTGCGCTCGCATATGGAGCGTGTGCCGCATGTCGTGGCTGTGCATGACCTGCATGCGAGCACCGTGTCGACCGGTATGCCGGTGCTCATGGCGCATGTGGTGGTCGATCCGGGGCTGTCCATGGCTCAGGGGGCCGAGATTCTCGCGCAGTTGCAGAGCTGCCTGCGTGAGCATTTCCCAGTGTCGGTTCCTCACACCACGTTCCAGTTGGAGCCGGCCGGCTGCGAGGCGGTGCGTACGGAACACCTGCACGATACCGCTGATGGCGCTTCGGCCGATTCGTCGGATTCGCGGCGGGATGCGGGCGATGATGCCGGTGCTGCGGGTGCGGGTGGCTTGTGACTGCCGGGGGCGCACGCCGGTGAGTCAGCCGACTGAGACCGGCTGGCGGGGTTGGTATCTGTCTGTTGTGTGACTGCTGGGGCGCACGTCAGTGGGTTAGCCGTTCCGAGCTGGTCGGCGGGGTTGGTATCTGTCTGTTGTGTGATTACAGGGTCGCATGCCGGCCAGTTGGCAGTTTGGGATCGGCTGGTGGGGTTGGTATCTGTCTGTTGTGTGACTGCTGGGGCACATACCGGTGAGTTAGCCTCTTGAGACCAGCTGTTGGGGTGGATATCTGCCTGGCATGTGATTGCTGGGTTGCACGCCGAGGAGGTAGGAGCCGCAGATTGTGATGACGGCGTGGATATCTGTCTGCGGTGCGACTGTTGGGTTGCATACCGGCAAGGGAGGACGTGTCGGGTCGGCGTGCCGGATATCCATATGGCGGCGATTCAAGTGCGGGGTCGCATGCCGGCCGAGCGGCCGGAACGGCGTCGGATATGTGCCGATGCGCCGGCCTAGATCTTGCGCAGCACGGTGACGACTTTGCCCATGATCTGCGCGTGGGTGCCGTCGATGGGTGAGTATGCCGGGTTGTGGGGGATAAGCCACACATGCCCCTGCTCCTTGCGGAAAGTCTTCACGGTGGCCTCGTCGTCGAGCAGCGCGGCGACGATATCGCCGTTTTCCGCCGTCTGCTGCTCGCGGATGACAACGAAGTCGCCGTCGCAGATGGCTGCATCGACCATGGAGTCGCCGTGGACTTCAAGCATGAACAGATTGCCTGTGCCGGTGAGCCGTTCGGGCAGACGCATGACATCCTCGATGTGCTGCCGTGCGGTGATCGGGGTGCCTGCGGCAATCCTGCCGACAAGCGGCACGTCGTGCGATTCCACAATGGATGCCTTGCCAATGGATGCCTCGTCGATGGGTGCCTCGTCGCGCGTCTGCCCGTGCGCGGGGAAGGGGAGGATGTCCGCCGTATGCGTTGTAGGGGAGGGAGTCGCCGGAACATCGGGTTGTTTGTCGTCGACGAGCTCGATGGCACGACCCTTTTTCGCGCCGATGCGGATATAGCCGCGGTCGGCGAGGACCTGCAGCTGGTGCTTGACGGATGACGGGCTTTTGAGCCCTACAAGGTCGCCGATTTCGCGGAATGAGGGGGCATAGCCATGGTTGGCCACATGTGAGCGGATGGCATCCAGCACCTGGCGCTGACGGGCGGAAAGCACGGGGGGTTGCCCGTCTTGCGTGCCGTCATGGCGCGGCGTGAATGTGATAGTGCCCACAATGGTTCCTTTCGTTCTGTTGTAAGCATAACCGCCCGGCGGGGAAAAATCAAACATCTGTTCGACACACCCTTGTGTTCGTCGCCGAACTGTGGCATACTTAGAACATCTGTTCGACAGAACACATGTTCGAACGGTGGTTGTACTGACGGAGACAGTGAAAGGCGGAGACTATGAAAGGCGGGAATCATGATTGAATCTCGTAGATATGTCAGGTATGGTGCCGCCGCTCAGGGCGGCTCGGTTTCGAGACCTGCCGGTGCCTTCGCCGGGGCGTGTCGCCGGCGCGGGGGCGCGGCCTCCCGACGTGCAAGACAATCCGTGGATCGGGCACGGGAGACTAGGGAGGCTACGCCGGCGATGGCGATGGAGGGTATGCCTGCGTATCTGTCCAAGGCGTTGGTCGCGGCGTTGCTTGCCTTCGCCATGGTATTCGGCTGGAGCATGCTCACGTCCAGGACCGCTGAATCGGCGACACCGCGGCATACGGTGACCTACAGCGTGCAGCCGGGGGATACCCTGTGGGGTTATGCCGAGCGGGTGACTCCTGCCGGCGGGGACGTCAGGCAAACCGTAGACGAGATCGTCGAGCTCAACGGCCTACAGTCCACGAGTCTGGTCCCGGGACAATCCATCGTGGTTCCCATCGCCAGGTAGCTGCCTTGTGCGTACAAGGAGGTTGGCGGTGGCAGTGTACACATCTGCACGTTGACGGCAGCCGACCCGTGGACAAGTGGAGGTTGGGGCTGCCGGCTATTGTGGATAGCATGCATTGCCCGTATTGCCAGAATCCTGAAACCAAGGTGGTTGATACCCGTATCAACGAGGACGGCCACTCCATCAAACGACGCCGCGAATGCCTCAAGTGCGGACGGCGCTTCACCACCGTGGAAACCACGATGCTGCTGGTGCAGAAACGATCCGGCAATGTGGAGCCTTTCGATCGCAACAAGGTGGTCAACGGCGTGCGCAAGGCATGCCAAGGCCGTCCGATCGATGAAGACCAGTTGAAGACACTCGGTCAACGTGTGGAGGAGGACTTGCGTTCCCGCGGGCTGGCGACCGTCAAGTCGGAAGAAGTGGGCAAGGCGATTCTCAGGCCGTTGCGCGATCTCGACGAAGTCGCCTACATGCGGTTCGCAAGCGTCTATCAGAATTTCGAGAACCTTCAGGATTTCCAGCATGCCATCGACGAACTCAACGCCAGCAAGGCCAAGGAGTTCAACGGCGTCCACTGACACCGGCGGCGGGCATCGATATGCTGCGAACAGCATCGATACGCTGCGAACCGAAAAGGGGGCTGGTCCGACCGTGTGGTCGGACCAGCCCCCTTTCTATACCGGAACCGTCGCCGGACAATCAGTCGCCGGCCAGCACCCGCATACGGATGGTGCCTTCGATATGGCTCAGCGCATCAATGGTCGCCTGGTCGGGCTTGCCTGACACGTCGGTGACCACGTATCCCAACTCGCCTTCCGTACCCAGTGACTGCGCGGAGATATTGATATTCTCCTCGCCCAGGATATGGTTCATCTTGCCCAGCACGCCGGGCAGGTTGGCGTGAAGATGCGCGATACGAACGTTTCCGCGGTTCGCCCCCAGCGTCAGCTGCGGGAAATTCACGGACAGCATCGTCGAGCCCTTGTACCAGTAGTCTTCCAGACGCTGCGACACGAAATGGCCGATCGATTCCTGCGCTTCAAGTGTCGAACCGCCGATATGCGGCGTGAGGATCATATTGTCCTCATCCGCCAGCGGGGTGGCGAACGGGTCGCCGCTCTTCTTCGGCTCGGTGGGGAACACGTCCACCGCGGCACCTGACAAGTGCCCCGAATCCAAATGGCATTTCAGCGCGTCCAGGTCGGCGACGAACCCACGCGACAGGTTGATGAAGATCGCGCCCTGCTTCATGTGCGAGAACTGCTCCTCACCGAAGAAGCCGGTATTCGACTTGCGGCCGTCCACGTGCAGCGTCACCGCATCGGCCTGTTCGAGCAGATCATTGAGACTTGCCATGCGCTTGGCGTTGCCCATGGCGAGCTTCTCCTCAAGATCGTAGAACAGCACGCGCATGCCCATCGCCTCGGCGAGCACCGACAGCTGGGAACCGATATTGCCGTAGCCGATGATGCCGAGCGTCTTGCCGCGCACCTCGTGCGACCCGCTGGCGGACTTGTCCCACACGCCATGCTTCATATAGTGCGTATGGGCGGGGATGCGGCGCATCAGGCAGATGATGTCGCAGATCACCAGTTCGACCACCGACCGCGTGTTCGAATACGGGGCGTTGAACACGGCGATGCCGCGCTTGCCCGCATACTCGAGATCCACCTGGTTGGTGCCGATGCAGAAGCAGCCGACGGCGGTGAGGTTCGGCCGCGCGTCGATGACCTTGCGCGTCACGCTCGTCTTGGATCGGATGCCAAGCACGTCGACGCCGTCGAGGGCGTCGATGAGCTCATCCTCGCTCAGGGCTCCCTTGAGCGTCTCCACCTCGAAACCGTGGTCCCGCAGCGATTGCGCCGCGAACGGATGAATATTCTCTAATAACAATGCTTTGGGCATACTACTACCTTAAATCATCAGCTGACGTTCGTCATCATCTGTCCGCACTATAAGCAGGCGCTGCGTCGGCCGTGTCATCGCGACATACAGGTCGGCGGCGGCGACCAGGCGCGCCGGGGCGGTCTGCTCGATCTGACCCGGCTGGACGACGATGACCGCATCGAATTCAAGCCCTTTGACCTCTTCGGTCGTACACACCATGATCTGGCGGTCCCATGCGCTCTGCTCGCTGAGCCGGGTGAAGCGGTCCGCGGACAGCCCGCTGCGCAGCCTGTCGGCCACGGTCCGGCGCAATGCGGCGACATGCGGTGCCGCCGCGATGACGGCGATACGGCCGGTACCGTCATCGCCGACGTACTCTCGGGCGAGCGCGAGGGTCTCGTCGGCGACCCGCGCGTCGAGACTGGCCTCGTCGGCGACGTGGATGCGGTGCACGGAATCGTCGACACGGCGGACCGCCTTGACCGTGGAGACATACAGGCCTTCGTGCTCGGCGAAGCGCGAGGCGAGGTCGGATACCTCCTGCGGATTGCGGTAGTCGATGGTCAGCTCGTTGAGGTCCCAGTGGTCGGGGCCGAACAGCCGGTCCATGGTCTTCGCCCACGAGCGGGTGCCGCCGAGCGCCGAGGTCTGTGCGACGTCGCCGACGATGGTGAAGGAGCGTGACGGGCATCGCCGGATGAGCATCCGCCAGTCCATCGCGGTCAGTTCCTGCGCCTCGTCGACGACGATATGCCCGTAGGTCCATTCGCGGTCCGCCGCGGCATGCTGGGCGATGAGCTCGTCACCGCCGCCGTTGATGTTGTCCAGGAGCATCTGCGAGGTCACGATACCCGAGCCGATGCCGGCCTGGGCGAGCGTGTCCTTGGCGAACTGCTCCTCCTCGGCCCGTTTGGCGTCCTTCGCGGCCTGCCGTGCGGCGAGTTTGGGATCAGGGCCGAGCAGTTCCAGCGCCTCGTCGAGCAGGGGGATGTCGGAACGGGTCAGCGGGGAGCCTTTCGGACGGGTCAGCGTGGTGATGTCACTGTCGCTGAGCCATGGGGCGAACCGCTTCAGCTGCTGCGGCTTGGCGAACAGCTGGTCGATCAGCCATTCGCCGGTCATGGGCAGCCAGGCCTTGTTCAGGGTGATACGCACCTGGTCGTTCATGCGCAGCTGGGAGACGACATCGTAGAGTTCCGCCTGGTTCGGTTGGTAGTCCAGCTGCTCGACATACCGGTCGCGCAACGCGGTGAGCATCTCGCGCACGAACGTCTCGCGCGCCTTGTTGTGCGGCTGGCGGGTGCGCTTGGCGTTGGCGATCGCCTGGTCGAAGTCGACGCGCAGCATCGGCACGTTGAACCCGTTGAGCGAGATGACCGGCAGGTGCGAAGGGATGCGTTCCCTGGCGGTGACGGCGTTCTCGATGACATGACGCATCCGGTAGTCGCCTTTGAGCATGGCGGCGCGCGGGTCGTCCTCATGCGAGGCGACGATGCCGGGGATGAGGTCGGCGATGGTTCTGCTGACCACGCCGGTCTCGCCGAGGGAGGGGAGCACCTGGTCGATGTAATGCAGGAACCCGGTGCTGGGGCCGATGACCAGGACGCCCGAGTTGGCGAGTCGGCGGCGATGCGTGTACAGCAGGTAGGCCGCGCGGTGGAGCGCGACGGCGGTCTTGCCGGTTCCCGGCCCGCCCTGGACGATGACCACCCGGTCGAGTGGAGCGCGGATGATGCGGTCCTGCTCGGCCTGGATGGTGGCGACGATGTCGGTCATCTTGCCGGTGCGCTTCGAGTTGAGGGATGCGAGCAGCGCCCCTTCGCCGGTGAGCGTGCCGGCGTCCTGCGCTTTGCCGACCTGGTCGGAGTGGACGTCGAGCACCTCGTCCTCGATGCCGGTGACCTCCCTGAAATGCAGGGTGATATGGCGGCGCATGACGATATCGCCATGGCGTGAGGGGGTCGCCTCATAGAACGGACGCGCCGCCTCGGCCCTCCAGTCGGTGAGGATCGGCTCATGGTCCGCACTGGACAGGCCGATGCGGCCGATGTAGCGGCGTTTGCCATGGACGTCGTCGAGCCGGCCGAATACGAGCCGGTCCTCGACGGCGCGCAGCTGCATGAGGCGGTCCTCATACATGGTCGCGAAGGAATCGCGCTCGGTGCGCTGCGTCGGCGAACCATGCGACCCGGCGGCGCGCACGGCCGCGAGGCGTTCCCTCGCCTGGTCGCGCAGCGAATCCAGCCGGTCATACGCTCGTGTCACTGCAAGTTGTTCCTCGTGAAGCTGGGAGGAGTAAGTCGTCATGCTGTTCCGTTTCCGATGTCGGGTGCTGCGATTCAGGCATTCCAGTGTACCGCGGGGCGGCTACCTCCGCCGGAGGCGACCGGGGTGGAGGCGATGCGGGCCGGCGCCAGGCAAGGCGACCGCCATGCGGTACGTCCGCGTCTCCGATGCCGGACGGCATCCGGATGCCACAGCCACTCTGGCGCGTCGACTAGGGCATATTCACCATTTTCACTTCGAAAGAACAGCGAATCGTAGGCATCATATAAGAATGCAAGGGATGATTCACCGTCAATACACCATATTCATGAGGTTGCCGTGTCGGCGTGATGTCGACCCAAGACGGCGGCCTGGCCCGCCAAGCGGCCACGAAGGCCGGACTTCAGGCGAAACGCCGGATATCAACCGTTTTTTCAGCGCTGCCAACGTTCACGGCCCGCTCACGTGAGGTTTTTGTGTACTCGTGGTGGAAAATGGGGATTCGTGGGGTAAAGTGGTGAGACAGGTGTGGCGGAGTGTATCCAATAACGATAAAGGAGGTGGGATCGATGGCTGAACGCGATGACGATATCAAGCCCGCGGTCCCCTCCGACACCCCGCCTGCCATGCCCGGCGAGGCCCAGCCTCCCGTTTTCGCGGTTCCTCCCACCTCTTCCGCACCACAGTTCACCGCGGATCCGTCCGGGCAGCAGCCCGCCTCGCAGCAGTTCCCGCAGCCTGCTGCCCCGCAGCCTGCCGCCCCGCAGCCCGGCATGGTCGCCTACGCCTATGATCCCCGGCAGGGGTGGGTGCTGGTGAACCAGTCGCAGCAGCCTATGCAGCCCGTGCCGCCCGCGTTCATGCAGCCGGCAGTCCAGCCGCAGCCCGGCCAGACGATTCAGCCGGGCCAGGTCGCGCAACCGCTTTCGCCTGACCAGCAGGACCAGTCTGCGCCGTTCATGCAGCCTGCCATGATCCAGCCTGCCATGCCCCAGTCGGCCGCCCAGCCGTACGGGCAGCCCGCCATCGGCCGGGAGGCACCCCGGCCCGCCGCCCAGCCGCAGCAGTCCGGCACCGGTGCCGAGGTCATGCTGCTCGGCACGTATTCCCCGAAGATCGACGTGAAAGGCCGAATGGCGTTGCCCGCGAAATTCCGCTCCCAGCTCGGGCCGGGCGTGGTCATGGCGCGCGGACAGGAACGTTGCATCTACCTGTTCCCGCAAGAGGAGTTCCGGCGCGTTGCCATGCAGATCCAGCGCACGTCGCTGGGCAACAAGGCGGCCCGCGAGTATCTGCGTGTCTTCCTGTCCGGTGCGGTCGACCAGACCCCGGACAAGCAGGGCCGAGTCCTGGTGCCGCAGATGCTGCGCGACTACGCAAAGCTCGGCGACGACATCGTGGTCATCGGCGTGGGCACCCGCGCCGAGATCTGGAACCGCCAGGCCTGGGACCAGTACCTTGCCGACAACGAGCAGGGCTACTCCGATATTGCCAACGACGTCCTGCCGACGATGGAATGGTGAGCGCGTATGACGGATTTCTCGACGATTCATCAGCCGGTCCTGCTTGACGAGTGCGTGGACCTTGTCGCCCCGGCGTTGCGCGAACCCGGCAGCATCGTGGTCGATTGCACCCTCGGGCTCGCCGGGCATGCGTGCGCGTTCCTCAAGGCGGCCCCGCACGCCCGCCTGATTGGCATCGACCGTGACCGCGAAGCACTGGGCATGGCGACGCAGCGCATGCGCGAGGAAGGGCTTGAGACGCGCTTCACCCCCGTGCACGCCGCCTTCGACGAATTCAGCCGTGTCCTGCACGATCTGGGCATCCACAGCGTCCAGGCGGTGTTCATGGACCTGGGATTGTCCAGCCTGCAGATCGACGAGACCGACCGCGGCTTCTCGTACTCGCATGACGCGCCGCTGGACATGCGCATGGACGTCACCCAGAGCCTGACCGCCCGGACCGTGCTCGCCCAATACAGCGAACGCGACCTCGCCTACATCTTCAAAACCTATGGCGAGGAACGTTTCGCGCGTCAGATCGCCCACGCCATCGTCGAGGAACGTGCCACCGGCCCGATCGTGACATCCGGCCAGCTCAACCGTCTGGTGGACCGCACCGTGCCCAAGGCGCACCGGCCTGCAGGCAACCCGGCGAAGCGGGTGTTCCAGGCGCTGCGCATCGAGGTCAACGGCGAACTGGACAAGCTCGCCCACACCCTGCCGCAGGCCGCGAACCATCTTGCCGTCGGCGGCCGGCTGGTCGTCGAGTCCTACCATTCGCTCGAAGACAAAACCGTGAAAAGCTTCATGCGTGACGGTCTGGAATCGGATGCGCCCGCCGGCCTGCCGGTGATCCCCGACGACGCCAAGCCGTTCTTCACCGCCCTCACCCGGGGTGCGGTGAAAGCCGACGAACAGCAGATCGCCGACAACCCGCGCTCCGCATCCGTGCGTCTGCGTGCCATCGAACTCGCCCGTCCGATCCCCGAACGATGGCGTGAACGATTCGAACACATGGCTGTCGACGGCGTCGGGCGCGATCGAAGGGCCGGCAGCCAGCATCACGGGCATGGAACGCACGGAACAAGGAGAGGATGATGGCGGCTCCCGCACGCAGAATACATTCGAACGCGACCCCCGCGAAGCATACGGAACGCGCCGAGGAGACCCGTGAGGCCAGCACCCGCCCGGCACTGCACCTGGTCAAGAACGAGCGCGTCGAGGCGAGCGCCCGGCGCAACCGTTTCCAGCAGTTCCTTGAATGGACCCGGTCGCGCAGGGCCCCGCTCCTGCAGATCGCGGCCGCCATCGTCTTCCTCTCGGCGACGCTGGTGGTCGCGCTCGGCCTGCGCACCCAGATGGCATCGAACTCGTTCGAATCGGACCAGACCGAAAACCATATCGAACAGCTTCAGCAGGATATCCAGACCGACCAGACCAAGCTCGACTCCCTCCAGGCGTCGCTGCCGCAGAAGGCCCAGGACATGGGGATGGTGGCCCAGCAGGATTCCGTGACCATCGACCTCAACGGATACCAGCCCAGCGACGGGAGCAAGTGATATGCGTCCATGGAAACGGCTGTCGCGCTCGCTCGGGCAGTTCGGCACCCGCTGCGTCCTGGTGATGCTGGTCTTCGCCCTGGTCGCGGCGGCATGCCTGCTGCAGCTGGGGAACCTCCAGCTGATCAACGCGAAAAGCTACGCGGCGGCCGCGCAGAAGGGGCGCACCACCACGGTGACAATCAAGGCGAGCCGCGGCAAGATCGAAGACACGAACGGGACCGTCCTGGCGCAGAGCGTGGAACGCTATGACATCATCGGCGACGCGGTGCTCTCCCAGAGCTTCAAACCGGTGAACTGCACGTCGAAGAACAAGTCGTACTGCCATGCCGTCAACGGCAAGCCGGTCGGTACCACCGGGGCGGCGGCGGTGGCGCGCCTGGTGTCAGGCATTCTCGGCATCGACGCGAAGACCCTGGGCGCACAGCTGAGCACCAGCTCGCAATACGTGGTCCTGAAGAAGAACGTGTCCCCGGAAGTCAAACGCAAGATCGACAAGCTGCATCTCGGCTGGTGTGTGTACGGCATCCCGTCAAGCATCCGCGAATACTCCAACGGCACGCTCATGGGCTCGCTGCTCGGCGGTGTCGACGCGAGCGGCAAAGGCGTCAGCGGCATCGAGCTCATGGAAGACAAGACGCTGACAGGCACCAACGGGAAGGTGACCTACCAGACCGGTGGCCAGGGGCAGACGATTCCGGGCACCCAGGTCGACAAGACGGAAGCGGTCAACGGCTCGGACGTCAAGCTCACCATCGACGCGGACGTGGACTGGTATGTCAAGAAGGCACTGACCGACGGCGTCAGCCAGTTCCACGCCGCGTGGGGCATCGCAGTCGTCCAGGACGTGAAGACCGGGGCGATCCTCGCGCTTGAGGACTCGGACCAGGTGGAAGCGGGCAGCACCCAGGCCATGCAGAACGCCTCGCGCGCCGTGGCCACGACCTTCGAACCGGGGTCGGTCGGCAAGGTCTTCTCGATGGCGGGCATGCTCCAGCTCGGTCTGCACAAGATGACCGACCAGTTCACCGTCCCCAGCACCATCACCGTGGACGGGCAGGACTACAAGGACTCTCACGAGCATGGCACGAGCAACTGGACGCTTGCGGGGATCCTGCAACAGTCCTCGAACGTCGGCATGATCATGGCCGCCGACAAGTACACCAGTGAGGAACGCTATGAATTCCTCAAGAAATTCGGCATCGGCCAGGCCAGCGGCATGAACCTCCCCGCGGAATCAAGCGGTTCGCTGAGCAGCCCCAGCAGCTGGGACGGACGCACCCGCAACACGGTGCTGTTCGGGCAGGGCTATTCGACCAATGTCCTGCAGATCACGAACGCCATCGCGACCATCGCGAACAAGGGCGTGAAGAACCAGCAGTACATCATCAAGTCCGTCACCGACGCCGAAGGGCACACGACCACGCCCAAGCGCGGCGAGCCGGCCCGTGTCGTCGATGAATCGGTGGCCTCCCAGATGCTCAACGCCATGGAATCGGTCGGCGAATACTACCAGAACGAGGCCGGTGTACCCGGGTACCGGATCGCCGCGAAGACGGGAACCGCCCAGGTGGCCGGCGCGAACGGCGCCCTGACCTCGATCGTAGCTGACTGGGTGGGCGTGCTGCCCGCCGACAATCCGCGCTTCGTGGTCACCGTCGTCCTCAAGGACCCCGAGGGGACATACGGCGGCATGACCGCAGGCCCGGTCTTCAAGACCATCGGTGAATTCCTTATGCAGAAGTACCAGGTGCCGACCTCCTCGCCGCGCACCGATGCTATCCCGGTGACGTGGTAATGCATAAGGCATACGCCAGGAACGGCGGTCGAACCGGTTTGGAACGGACAATCACAGAAAGGGACGCCTGATGAGCGTGGTGACAGAGGCCGTAGGCCTGCGGATGACACTGGGCGACATCTGCGCACGATACGATTTCGAACTCATCCCCGGGTTCGCGGGCGGTGTGACCGTCACATCGATCAGCAACGACATCGACTCGATCAAACCCGGCTCCCTGTTCACCCCCTTGCAGGACGTCGACGCCGAGACCCTGCACGTCGCCCATGCGCACGGCGCATACGCCGCACTCATCCCGCACACGTCGAAGGATCTCGCCGAACAGGCGGGATACCCCGTCATCGTCGCCGAACCCACGCCTGCGCAGATCGGATCCCTCGCCGCCACCATGGCCGGCGACCCGTCCAAGCCGCTCGCCGTCTTCGCCGTCGGCGGCCACGACGATGACGAGGTGCGCGCCTGCACCATCCGACTGGCGGCGTTCCTGCACATGCTCGGCAACCCGGTGGGCCAGATCAACGCCGCCGGATCATCATCATTGGAACGGCAGCTGAGCCTGTCGTACCCGCTGAACATCTACGATATCCAGCACATCATGTCCGTGTGCGCCGAGGACGGCGCCGCCGCCATCATCATCGCGCTCGAACCGGGCACCCTCGCCGACCATGCGCTGGAAGGCGCCGAAGTCGACGTGGTCGGCTCGCATGACACGCTCACCGCCGACACGGGTCATGCCATGCTCGACGAGTGGATGGAACGCTACGGGTTCAGCCTCAAGGACGGCGACCGCACCATACGCCAGCGTGACGCGGAAACCGACGGCATCGCCGCCGAAGCAGTCGACGGCGGCCCCGGCACGGCGGAAGCGTCCCGGCTGAGCCTCGCCATCTCGATGGTCATGGCCGCCGGCGTCAGAAAATCCAACATCCGCAGCGCATTGAGGGTCTCCCACGAGATGCGCTAGCGGCTGCCGGCATCGCGGCGGCGAACCGCGACGCGAAGCGGCCGCCCACGCGGCATACGGGACATTCGACACAGACCCTGACCGGCACATGCCGGAGACCACAACCATCAGGAGGACAGGACAATGACACAGGAAGCGGCCATGATGCCGGTGACGCTCGCGCAGGTCGCCGAGGCGGTGGACGGCGCATTGCACATCCCGGACCAGGCCCGGGCCCCGCAAGGGGTGTTCGAACCGACGGTGGTCAGCGACTCCCGCCAGGCGCATGACGGTTCGATATTCGTCGCCATCCCCGGCGAACGGGTCGACGGGCACGATTTCGTCGCCCAGGTGGCCGGCAAGGGCGCTGCGGCGGCGATCGTGGAGCATCCGGTCGACGCCCCCATCGCCCAGATCGTCGTCAAGGACTCGGTCATCGCCCTGGGGCGTCTCGCCCGGTATAACCTCGCTGCACGTCGCGCCGCCGACGGGGATTTCACCATCATCGGCATCACCGGTTCCGTTGGCAAGACCACGACCAAGGACCTGCTGCACGCCCTGCTTGACGAGCTGGGGCCCACCGTGGCCCCCTTCGGCTCGTTCAACAACGAGATCGGGCTGCCGCTGACCGCATTGCATGTCGGCAAGCGCACGCGCTACCTCATCGCCGAAATGGGGGCGAACCACGTCGGCGAAATCGCCCGCCTCACGCAGATCGCACCCCCGGATATCGCGGTCGTGCTCAAGGTCGGCGTGGCACACCTCGGCGAATTCGGCTCACGCGAACGCATCGCCCAAGCGAAAAGCGAAATCGTCCGCGGCCTGGCCCCGCACGGGACCGCCGTACTCAACGCCGGCGACCCGTATGTCGCCGCCATGGCGCGGATCGCCCCGGCGCGCGTCCTATGGTTCGGCCTCGACGACACCAGGCAAGAAGGCGCGGAACCGGCGACCACAGCGCGCGACATCACCCTCGACGACCTCGACCACCCCTCCTTCACGCTCGTGGACGCCGACGGCGCCACCGCCAAGGTGACCCTCGGCATCAGCGGGCGGCACAACGTGGCCAACGCGCTCGCCGCCGCCACGGTCGCCCGCGCGTGCGGCATGACGCTCGAGCGCATCGCAAGCACCTTGAGCCGCGTGGACCGCATCAGCGCCCACCGCATGGCGGTATCCCGCATCGAGCGGGGCGGAGCGCACTTCACGCTCATCGACGACAGCTTCAACGCGAACCCCGACTCCATGAAAGCGGGGCTTGACGGCCTGGCCGCATGGCATGCGCAGGACGGCAGGCAACCGTACCGGATCGCCGTGCTCGGCGCGATGCTCGAGCTTGGCGACACCGAACGCGACCAGCACCGGCAGATCGGCGCTTACACGGTCGGGAAGGGCATCGATGAGATCATCGCCGTAGGCAACCGTGCCGATGCGCATTTCGACGCGCTCGCCGAAGCGGTATCGCAGGGCGCGCGGGAGCGCGTGGAGGCGTCGGGCCGTGACGGTGTCTCGATACACTGGGTACATGATGCCGCGCAGGCCGACGAGCTGGTCGTGTCCGCGGCGGCGAACCACGCCGACACGGTGGTGCTGCTCAAGGGCTCGCATATGTCCGGGCTCAGCGCGCTGGCCGAACGTTGGTCCAAATAAGTCCAAGCAAGGCTTCGTGAGCTGAACAGGAAGTGGAGTAGACAGTGATCTCGCTTATCATCGGCATTCTGGTTTCGCTGCTGGTCGTGTTCTTCGGCACGCCGGTGCTCATCAATATCGTGCACAAGCTGCATTACGGCCAGTACATCCGTCAGGACGGTCCCAAATCCCATCAGGTCAAGCGCGGCACGCCGACGATGGGAGGGCTGATCATCGTGCTGGCCATCCTGCTCGGCTGGGGGGCCTCGGCGCTGTACCGTTTCTGCACCGGCGGCTCGACGCCCTCATGGTCGGCGGTGCTGGTGCTGTTCGCGATGGTGTCGATGGGCCTGCTCGGCTTCATCGACGATTTCGCGAAGGTACGCAAGAAGCAGAACCTCGGCCTGTCCGTGCACGCCAAGTTCATCGGCCAGTTCATCTTCGCGACCTGCTATGCGGTGCTCGCGCTGATCATCCCCACGAAATCGGGCTTCCCGAGCGCCCAGGCCGGTATGAGCTTCATCGAGAAGCCGTTCTGGAACTTCGAATCGGCCGGCAAGGTCGGCGCGATGATCCTGTTCATCATCTGGGTGAACTTCCTGATGACGGCGTGGACGAACGCCGTGAACCTGACCGACGGCCTGGACGGCCTGGCCTCGGGCTCGTCGATGATCGCGTTCGCCGGCTACGCCATCATCGCCTACTGGGAGTGCTACCACCTCAAGGGCGCCGGGCATGAAGGCTTCTCGTACGCGGTGTCCGACCCGCTTGACCTGTCGATCATCGCCGTGTGCGCGGCGGTCGCCTGCTTCGGTTTCCTGTGGTACAACTCCAATCCGGCGACCATCTTCATGGGCGACACCGGATCCCTGGCCTTGGGCGGCCTGTTCTCCGCCCTGTCGATCGCCACGCACACCGAGTTCCTGGCGATCATCCTGGGCGGCCTGTTCGTCATCGAGGTCATGTCCGACGTCATCCAGGTCAGCTGCTTCAAGCTCACCCACAAGCGCGTGTTCAAGATGGCGCCGATCCACCATCATTTCGAGCTGCTCGGCTGGAGCGAAGGCAAGGTCGTCGTCCGGTTCTGGATGATCGAGCTGCTGTTCACCATGACGGCAATCATGATGTTCTACGGCGATTGGGTGACACGCTCGGGATTGCTGCTGTAGCACGAACCCCCGTAACCGGAAGGCGTTACGGTCGTGTCGAACACCTGCGGATTGCGCGAGAGCGCGGAAAAGAGATGACATGAACGACGAAAAGAGCGACGAGATGAGTGGCAGCGGCAAGACGATCGCCGACATGACGGTACTGGTCGCGGGGCTCGGCGTCTCCGGTACAAGCATCGTCGAGGTGCTCAAGGGGCGGGCCAAGGATGTGATCAGCGTCGACGAGCGTAAGCCGGAGGCTGATCTGCACTCCTTCGACGACGTGGACTGGGACCGCATCGACCTGGTGATGACCTCCCCGGTGTTCAACCCCCGCACCCCGTTCATCCTTGAGGCGCAACGCCGCGGCATCCCCGTGTACAGCGAGGTGGAGCTCGCCTGGCGTCTGCGCGTCGACACCGCCGGGACGGGCCGGCCGGCGCCGTGGATCGGCATCACCGGCACGAACGGCAAGACCTCGACCACCGAGATGACCTCGGCGATGCTGACCGCCTGCGGACTGCAGGCGCCGGCGGTGGGCAATATCGGCAAGGCGGTCTCGCATGCCGCCGTCGACCCGGCCAATGACGCGCTGTGCGTCGAACTGAGCTCGTTCCAGCTGCATTTCACCGAATCGCTGGCATTGGAGTGTGCCACCATCACGAATATCGCCGACGACCATCTTGACTGGCATGGCGGCATCGACAACTACGCCGCCGACAAGAGCAAGGTGTTCCGCGGGGTGCGCAAGGCGCTCGTCTACAACGCCGACGACCAGCGGGTCAGCGCCCTGGCGCGCGCGGCCAAGACGGCCCCCGGATGCCGCCTGGTCGGATTCACGCTGCACGAGCCCCAGGACGGCCAGATCGGCGTGGCCGACGGATGGATCGTCGACCGCAGCGGGGTCGCGGGCGCCCAGCCCGGGCAACCTTTCCAGGTGGTGAAGGTCAGCAACCTCACACACCTGTGCGAGCCGGATGGCACGGTCTACCCGCATCTGCTCGCCGACGCGATGACCGCGCTTGCCTTGGTGCTCGGCTTCGGCGCCGACCGTACGCAGGCGGTGCGTGCATTGTGCGGTTTCGCGCCGGGCGGCCACCGCATCCAGACGGTCGCCGCGGCCAGTGTCGATGGCGGCACCATCCGGTTCGTGGATGACTCGAAGGCGACGAACGCGCACGCCGCCCGCGCATCGCTGTCAAGCTTCGCCCCGAAATCCGTGGTGTGGATCGCCGGCGGCCTCGCCAAGGGCGCGACATTCGAACAGCTGGTACGCGACCAGAGAGGCACCATCAAGGCCGCGGTCATCATCGGCACGGACCAGCGGCCCATGATCGACGCGTTCAAGGCAAGCGCACCCGACATCCCGGTGACGATCATCGACCCCGCCCACCGCGAGCAGGTGATGGAACGCGCCGTCGAGGCCGCCGGGACGTACGCCGAGCCCGGGGACGTCGTGCTCATGGCGCCCGCATGCGCGTCCATGGACCAGTTCCGCTCATACGCGGACCGCGGCGACCAGTTCGCCAAGTCGGCGCAACGTTGGGTGGAGTCGCATGGCAGGTACTGAACGCCGGACACGTTCCGAATCCAGGGGCCGTACAGCGCAATCGAGCGTGTTCCCCGCTCAGCGTGCCGATGGCGCACGCCGCCGCAGCCGTGACGATTTCGATATCCTCGCCGCCACGGACACGCCTGCGGGCCGCGGCGGTTCCCCCACAAGCCGAGGCATCCGGCCGCGTTCCGGCGGACGGCAGGGCGGCCAGGGGCGCCCCTCTCCGGACGGGGCCGACCAATCACGGTTTTCCCGGCTGTGGGAGCAAACCAGGGAAGGGCTGTCACCCAAGCGGATCGCCCGGCATGAAGGCGCATACCATGAGCAGGGCAAACCCGTGCTGGACATGGCCAGACGTGGCGGGTACCAAGGCATCCGCATGCTCCTGAACCCCCTGTGGTGCTACCACTGCTTCATCGGCGTGGTGATGTTCCTCACCTTCGCCGGCGTGATCATGGTGTTCTCCAGCTCGTCCATCACCATGCTCTCCCGGGACAAAAGCCCATGGTCCCAAGGCGCGAACCAGGCGATGTACTGCCTGGGCGGTCTGCTCATCTGCGCCGTCGCGGCGCATTGTCCGGCGCGCTTCTACCGGCGGGTGTCCGGTGTGGGACTCGTCATCTCGTGGGCGGTGCAGCTGCTCACCCTGTCGCCGATCGGCGTCGAGGTGAACGGCAACAGGGGCTGGATCAGCCTCGGGTTCACCACCGTCCAGCCTGCGGAGTTCATGAAGCTCGCCGTATGCATATGGATGCCGCTGGCGGTCATCATCGCGGCGAGCCGGTCCGAGGAAAGCCGCAGCCGCGCACCGTACACCGTGCCGATCGTCATGCTCGGCGTGTGCCTCGCCCTCGTGCTGCTCGGCAAGGACATGGGCACGGACATGATCATCCTCGCCATCGGCGTCGTCGCCCTGCTGATAGGCGGCATGCCGTTCCGCTGGTTCATGGGCATGGTGGCGCTGGCAGGTGTCATGGCCGCCGCCCTCGTGATCCAAAGCCCCAACCGTCTCGCCCGTGTCACCGCCGCATACACCAAGTGCAGCACCACCCAGGTCCAAGACACGTGCTACCAGAGCATCCACGCGAAATACGCGCTCGCCTCCGGCGGGTTCGCCGGCGTCGGGCTCGGCAACTCGCGAGAGAAATGGAACTACCTGCCCGAGGCACATAACGATTTCATCTTCGCAATCATCGGCGAGGAACTCGGCTTCGTCGGCACGGTCCTGGTCATCGTGCTGTTCGTGATCCTGGGATGGTGCCTGCTGAGCGTCGCCTTGCAGGCGACGGACCGGTACACGTCCATGGTGCTGATGTGCATCATGGTGTGGATTCTAGGCCAGGCGCTGGTCAACATCATGGTCGTGATCGGGCTGCTGCCCGTGATGGGCGTGCCGATGCCGTTCATCTCCGCCGGCGGGTCGTCACTGATCATGTGTCTGGGCGCGGCAGGCGTGGCGATGAGCATGATGCGCCAGCAGGCGCAGATCGCCACCGCCACTGACCGGCTGAGCTCGTGACCCCGTGGCCCAAGCCATACGCGGCATCGCCATGGCAACGCACACACGTAGCGGTAGAGTGGTAAGTCGATGCTGGTACCGGTGACACGTATCAGCCCGGACATACGCGAGGTGGACACAAGCATGACGAATATCGTATTGGCCGGCGGCGGCACCGCCGGACATGTGAACCCGCTCCTGTCGGTTGCGGACGCGATCAGGCGGATCGAACCCGACGCGAACCTGAGCGTCATCGGCACGGCGGTCGGCTTGGAGCACGACCTGGTCCCGCAGGCGGGCTACGAGCTGGACACCGTGGAGAAAGTCCCGTTCCCGCGCCGCCCGAACAAGGACGCGCTGACCTTCCCATGGCGCTGGAACCGCGAGAAACGCAAGGTGCGCGCGATCCTGGAACGCCGCGGAGCGCAGGTCGTCGTCGGCTTCGGCGGCTATGCCTCCGCCCCCGTGTACTCGGTCGCCCACGGCATGGGCATCCCCGTGGCCATCCACGAGCAGAACGCCCGCGCCGGCATGGCCAACAAGCTTGGCGCCAAATGGGCGTCGTTCATCGGCACGGCATACGGCAATACCGGGCTGAAACCAGGCAAGGGAACCGTCATGGAACGGGTCGGCCTGCCGCTGCGCCCCGCCATCGCGCAGCTCGCCGCAACCATCAGGACCGACTATCGTGCGGTGCGCGCCCAGGCGGCGGCACAGCTGGGCATCGATCCGGACCGTCCGGTCGTCGTCGTCACCGGCGGCTCGCTCGGAGCGCTGAGCCTCAACAAGGCGGTCGCCGGTGCCGCCGCGGATCTGCTGGAACGCGCCCAGGTCATCCACCTGACCGGCAAAGGCAAAATCGACCAGGTCACGGCCGACGTGACAGCAGCCGCCGGGGCAGGCGTCCTGAACGACCTCGACCCCGCCCATACCGGCCAGGGCGATTATCACGTCGCGCAGTACCTGGAACGCATCGACCTGGCGTTCGCCTGCGCCGACCTGGTGATCTGCCGTGCGGGCGCCGGCACGGTATGCGAGTTGACCGCGCTCGGCCTGCCCGCCGTATACGTGCCCCTGCCGATCGGCAACGGCGAGCAGCGGTTCAACGCGCAGCCGGTCGTCGACGCGGACGGCGGAATCATGGTCAATGACAGCGATTTCACCCCCGATTGGGTACGCGGCCATATCGCCGGACTGCTGGACGACCCGCAACGTTTGCACGAACTCGGCGACCACGCCTGGCAGTACGGCATCCGCGATGCCGCCGACGTCATGGCACGCCACATCCTCGCGCTCGCCACAGCGCGCGGATAACCCAACAGACGACAACACCCCACGGCAAGCCGGACGGTGTACAAGCCGTCATGCCATAATGGCCATACCACACAGGGACAGCAACCAAGAGAAAGCAGTGCCTTCCATCATGAATACAGAGCCCATCGTGCTTGACCCGACCGTCGCAGCCTTCACCGAAGACCAGCACGTCAACGATCTGGGAACCACCCATTTCATCGGCATCGGGGGAGCGGGCATGAGCGTCCTCGCCGAAATGCTCCACGAGCAAGGCGTGCACGTCACCGGCTCGGACAGGGAGCGCAACGCCAAAACCGAACGGCTCGAAGCCCTCGGCATCCCGGTCGCCATCGGCCAGCATGCCGACAACGTGCGCGACGCCTCCACCGTCGTCTACTCCAGCGCCATCAAACCCGACAACCCGGAAATCGTCGCCGCGGCGGCGCAAGGCGCGCACATCGTGCACCGCAGCGACATCCTCGCGCTGCTCATGAACCACCACGACGCCGTCGCCGTGGCCGGCGCACACGGCAAGACCACCACCAGTTCGCTGCTGTCGCACATCCTCGTCCACGCCGGCACCGGCGACCTCGCCGATCCAAGCTACGCCATCGGCGGCACCATCCAAGGCCCCGACGGGCAGACCCTCGACGGCGGGCACGCCGGGAAAGGCCATATCCTGGTCGCCGAAGCCGACGAATCCGATGGCAGCTTCGCCAAATACCGGCCCGCCATCGCCATCATCACCAACGCCGAAGCCGACCACCTCGACCATTACGGCACGCCCGACCACTATTGCGAAGCCTTCGTCGCCTACGCGTCACACGCCCGCGACCATGTCGTCATGACCGCCGATGACCCGGGCGCCCTCGACGTGCTGCGTGGCCTCGACGATGCGGTCATGCACCGCACGGTCATCTACACCACCCAAAGCCGCCAGCTCGTCATCGACGCCGTCGCCCAGGCCGCCGACGCCACCATCGTCACCATCACCTCCGAAAGCGAACATGCCGGCAACGGGGAAGAACAATTCACCATCGACATGCCCGCCGCGCTCACCGGCGACGAACACGCCATCCCCGTCAGTCTCAAGATCCCCGGCATCCACAACGCCCGCAATGCGACCGCCGCCATCATCACGGCCGCCCTGCTGGGCATGGACCCCGATGCCGCCGCGCAAGCCGCGGGAAGCTTCCTCGGCGCGTCCCGCCGCTTCCAGGTGCGCGGATGCGAAAAACAAGTCACCGTCGTCGACGACTATGCACATCACCCCACCGAAATCACCGCACTGCTCAACGCGGCACGCCGCCGATACCCCGACGCCGCCATCCGCGTCCTGTTCCAGCCGCACCTGTTCTCACGCACCAAGTTCTTCGCACGCGAGTTCGCTGAGGCGTTGGCGCTCGCTGATGATGTGATTGTGACCGGTATTTACCCGGCACGCGAAAAGCAGGAGGATTTCCCGGATATCACCGCGCAGACCATCGTCGATGCCGCACAGGGGATTGACCACGAGCCGGCGGACTGGATTCGTGCGGTCGACGACATGCATACCGCGGCGCTGATGATGGCGATGCGTGCACACCATGGGGATGTGATCTTCACCGTGGGTGCCGGCGACATCACCGCCATGGGCGCGGTGCTCCTGCATGCGCTCGAGGCGCACCGCGAGAACTGCGAGGACTGACATGCCAGGACGCGTCGCACGAAGCGGGCAGGACAGCGGTGACGGACACCGCCATAGCGGCGGGCGTACGGCACGATCGGCGGCAGGGCGCGCCGACGGACTCTCCGCGCGCTCGCAAGCGGTATCGGACACACCGCTCGACGCGGCCCGCGACGCCTCATCGGCCAAGCCGGTCTCCCGTCGTCAGCGCTCCGGACGTACTGCCATTCCCGGGCGAACCATATCCGGGCGAACCGTGTCCGGCCGTATCGTCGGCTCGCAGTCCGGTGCATCCCGGCAGACCGAGCCGGGGAAAGTGCCGGGAACATCCAACGGCAACGCCCCACTGCGCAGGGCGTCGCGCGGCATGGCGTCGCGCGGCGTGTCGGCGGCACGTGACGCGGTTTCCCATGATACGGGATCACGCGGTACGCAATCACGCGGCATGCAATCACGTGGTGCGCGATCACGTGACGTGCAATCACGTGACGTGCGTGGTGCCGTAGGTTCTGCACGTGTCGCCGGCAACAGGGCGGCCGCTTCCGCATCGCAGCAAGCCGCCACGGTATCGGGCGGCGTATCCCGCGCGACCGGTTTCGTGGACGCGCGCACCCTGCGCAGCGAGGACCTGGTAGCCAAGACGCTCAGGGAAACCACCGGGCCATTAGGGGTGGCGGCACGCCCGAAAGTCGTGGATTTCAACGAGCGGGTCAAAGAGCGCAGACATGCCGGTGCACTCATGGTGGTCAAGCGCGTGGCGATTGCGATCGTATCCATCGCCGCCGTCGTCGGCGTGGTGTGGGCGCTGTTCTTCTCGCCGCTGCTCATGCTGGATGCCGCGCAGATCACCGTGAGCGGCGCCAACGAGTGGGTGAGCGAAGACAAGGTCGAATCCATCGCGTCCGCCCAGGCGGGCAAATCCCTGCTCCTGGTGTCCACGCATGATGTCGAGACCCGTCTTGCAGACATCCCGGGGGTAAGCAAGGCGTCCGCGACCAAGCAGTATCCCAACGGCATGAACGTCGTGATCACCGCGCAGGAGCCCGCAGCCATGCTGAAAACCCCGGACGGGTCGCTCACCGCGGTTGACGGCAAGGGGCGGGTGCTCAACTCGGTCAAGAACGCCTCAACGGACGGGATTCCCGTCATCGAGGTGAAAGACGTGGCCAAAGGGCTGAAAAGCCGATCCGTGGTGACTGCCGTGAAAGTGCTGGACTCGCTGTCTTCCGCCATGCGCGCGCGTGTGAGCAAGGTCACCGCGCAGACGCAGGATTCCATCACCACCGAACTGGACAACGGCAACTACACCGTCATCTGGGGTGATGCCTCGCAGATGAAGCTCAAGAAAGCCGTGGTCGACAAGATCATCAACGATCCCAATGTGATCGGCGACAAGCATTCCGTGGACGTGTCGGCTCCGCTGCGGCCGATTATCAAGTAGCCGGTTGGCGGTTGTGTGGGCGCGCGTTCGCGTGCGTGGCGGGTGCGTGGCGGGTGCCGGTTTCGTGAGGGTTGCTTGCTGTTGTCGCCTTGCGTATGTGGCGGCATGCAGAATGCGCCGTAATCGCTAGGCGATAGCCGGTTCTGTGGGGATATGTCGGCTTGCGTATGCAGTGACATACGCGATGTACCGTTTGGCGGCATGCACGGACTTGTCAAGCGAGTATGTCGTGACTTTCGTATGCAGGGACATACGCAACTTGCGATTACTCTTGCCGGCGATACTGGTTTGGTGAGGATATGGCGCGTTGTGTATGTGAAGCCATACGCAGCTTGCGCATCGGTACGCGAGATTGACGCGGCTGTGCAATGGACAGACGGCTGCGCATGGATTGACATACGTAACCTATCGATTCGGTGGTTGGTGATTCGACAAATCTAGCAAATTCAATCAGCCAGGATGCTCAGACCAGCCAGACCGCCCATGTCGTCCGGTCCGGTCAGACCACCGGCCGGACCAGTTCAGTCCTCCCGGTCGTTTTCGGCGGGCATCCTGGTCGGTCGGGCGGTCAGCGTGTGAGGATTGGCTCGCACACTGACCGGTTGGGTGATTCCGAATCGGTGGTTTTACTCGGTGTGGTGTGTCCGTGTGAGGATCGGCTCACACAACGCCGGGTTGACGAGTCCGGAAGCGCTGATTTGGTTTGGTTGTGGGGCATTGTGTGAGGATTCGCTCACATGGTGACGGGTCGGATGCTCGGAACTGGCGAGATCGGCATCCCAAGGAGCGGGTATGTGAGGATTGGCTCACACGGTGACGGTGCAGCACGTCGCGGGTCGCTGATTCGGCTTGATTGTGTGCCATCGTGTGAGGATTGGCTCGCACAATCGCCGGGATGATGCGGCCAGAGCCGACCCACACGGCGCGAAAGCGGTCACCTGTCACTTCGCGTCGACAATCGCCGCCGGGTGCCGCTTGCTGAACCGCAGGTAATACAGCGCCGAGCAGATGAGGATTGACAGCAGCGAGCCGAGTGGCGCGGCGCATCCCATGGGGAACAGGTTGTCCGGCCACAGCAAGGATGCCGCATACGCCCCGGGGATGCGCACGAGCAGCACCGACGCAATATTGTGAGCGAACGTGTACAGGGATTTGCCGTAGGCGCTGAAGAACCCGCTGAAGCAGAAGTGAACGCCTGCCAAAATACAGTCGAAGGAGTAACTGCTCAGGTATTGCGCCCCGTACCTGACCACCGCTTCGTCGTCGGGGGAGAAGACGCGCACGATGTCGGCGCCCCAGATTTGGCTTGCGAGGCACACAACCGCACCGTACGTTATGCACATGGTGATGCCGTATCGCAGCGCCGTCTTGCTGCGCGAATGTTGCCGTGCACCGGCGTTCTGCCCGGCGACCACCGACACGGTTGACAGCATTGCCGAGGGCACAAGGAACAGGAAGGAGATGATTTTCTCGACGATGCCGACGGCGGCGGAGATTTCCAGACCGCGCCCGTTGGCGATGGCGGTGATCACGATGAACGAGACCTGGATGCACAGTTCCTGCAGTGCGATTGGTGTGCCGATGGTCAGAATCTGCCGTGTGCCGGCCCAATCGTAGGCGAGGTCGGCTTTCCGGACGCGAACGCCGGTGTTGGCGAACTTGAGATAGATGAGGGCCGCTGCCACCGAGAACGCTTGAGAAATGACCGTGGCGAGCGCGGCGCCTGCCGCTTGCATATGTGCGCCGCCGATGAACGCGAGGTCGAGTCCCACGTTGAGCAGTCCGGCGAGGGCAACGAAGTACATCGGGTGTCGGGAGTCGCCGAATCCGCGGAATATCGCGCTGATCACGTTGTACGCGACAATGAACGGGGTACCGAAGAAGCAAATGGTCACGTAGTCGTGCGCCTGGCTGAACGCTTCAGGCGGCGTGGACAGCAGACGCAGCAACGGGTCGGCGCTCGCGGTCAGGGCGATGGTGGCGATGATCGCGACAAAGGCGAACAGACGGATGGATTGTCCGATCTGGCGTTGCACCTTGCCCATGCGCCGGGCACCGATCGCGTGGCTGATGGTCACGGTGATGCCCGTGGTCAGGCCGACGATGGTGACGGTCACCAGGTGGGTCATCTGGCTGCCCGTGGAGACGGCTGAGACGGAGTCCGCGCCGTTGAATCTGCCGACGATGAGCAGATCGGCCAGTTCGTAGCAGCTTTGCAGGAAGCAGGTGATGAGATAGGGGATTGAGAAGCGCAGCATGGTGGGGATCAGCGGCCCACGGGTCAGGTCCCCTTTGAGATTTCCTGTGGTGGAGCGTGCATCGGTGGTTGCGGGAATCGCATTGTTTGCAGCGGTATTGGTATCGCTCACGTCAGTTGCGGTATGCTGCGTTTCGCCGGCTTGTGCCATGGTTCTCTCCTCGCGATAGCCGCAGGTCGAGTGGCGCGACGGCATGCGGTCGGCCGGTTGAAACCGGATGGTTCCATAGGTAACGCCGGCTGTAGACAGGGGAGAGGTGCGGGATGGCATTATTAATGCCAACGCAGTTGACCAATCACTGTTCACGGTAAACAAAAAACGCCACCCCTTGCGGAATGGCGTTCGTTGTTCAGTGGAGCTGCGGGGAATTGAACCCCGGTCCGGTGACCGTACCCTCAGTCTTCTACGTGCGTAGTCTGCTGGCCGTGCGGCGGTTTTTCTGCCCCCATCGATGTCGCAGACAACTGATGGCGAGCATATCCGCAGAAAAAGTCCCCCAGCCACCCTGCGGTGCAGTGGCCGGAGCAAGTCTCCTAAACGACGCTCAACATCTCCCCGAAGACGAGGGAGAGTGAACGGAGCGGCTGCTCACTGGTTAATCCTGGCGCGAAGCTCAGGCAGCGAGAGCAAACTCAGTGCGGTTAGATTTAGCACTTATTGTTTCGCGGAGGGCATCACGAGTGGACTCCGCGTTCTCGGCACGCTTCCCTGCGACGAACAGGTCACCGTCGAAACCGATCAGCCCCTTTTGAATTATCAAACCCCGGATTAGACCGGACTTTTCAGTATACGACATATCGGCGCTCGGCTCAAATCGGCTGCGAGCCGAACGGATGATGGTGCAAACGAGTGGACGAGCGGAACGCCGAAACCAAACAAACCGCCGCACGAGCGTAATCACCCCGCCATGGCCGTGCGATAAAGTGGCGGTATGAGAATCGTATTGCAACGGGTTAGCGAAGCCAGCGTCGACGTGATCGACCCCTCCACGAACAGCGTCGATCCGACATTCGCCAAGCAGACCGTCGGCACGGGGTATGTGCTGCTCGTCGGCGTCGCGGATGCGGACGGTCAGCGGGAAATCGACTGGCTTGCCGGTAAAATCGCCCGTCTGCGCGTATTCGAGGATGCGGACGGCCGCATGAACGAGTCGATCGCCCAGCATGACGGCGAAATCCTCTCCATCTCACAGTTCACGCTGTACGGCAACATCCGCAAAGGCAACCGACCGAGCTTCATCGCCGCCGGCGAGCCCGAACACGCCAAACGTGTCTGGCTCGCCTTCAACGAAGCGTTGCGGGCGCAAGGGCTCACCGTCAAAGAGGGACGATTCGGCGCGCACATGCGGGTGTCGTTGGTCAACGACGGGCCGGTGACGCTCGTGGTGGACACTGCGGAGGTGTTGGGGGAGTAGGAGCCAAGGTGTCTGAGCTGGCGGCACGTGCATAGTTGTTGATGTGTTCGTAGTGTCTTGTTTCTTGGACGGTATTGCGAAGTGTGGTGATGATGGGCTGACTTAAGCAAACGCAAAGTAAAGAAAAACGTTGAACGATGCTATAGTGATTAGCGGGAATCCGCGCTTTCCGTAGTGTGTTCCCCGCGCATGCGGGGATGATCGCTTGTCATCAAGATGATTGAAATCTGCGGAAACGACAAGAAAACGAGGAAACGGGAATAAAGGCAAGGGGCTCCGAATATCCTAAGTATCCGGAGCCCCCGGCCCCGACCATACAGCATGAGGCGAACATGAACAAGCAGTCAAAGACATGGTGCACGCTGTCGGCTGTTGCCGGCATTATCTCCTGCCGGTATCGGAGGCAACCCGATCGCCGCTGGACTTGCCGGAATGTCAGCCGGGTTGCTGGCCGCCACCGCCATCATCACTGGGCGTGACGCATGAAACGGTATCTCAGCCTGACCGAGGTGGCGCAGCGGCTCGGCATCACCAAAGGCGCCTTGGCACGATACAAACTGCCAGAGCCGGACGTGGTCGTCGGCAGCATCCGCGGGTGGAGCGAGCAGACCATCGACGAATGGAACGCATCCCGTCCCGGACACGGCGGCAGGCCACGCAAGACCGCGTGACAATGCATGAAACGCCCCGCATTTGGTGAGCGTCAGGAGAGAAGTATTTCCGTGCATGCAGGGATGACACAACGTATGCGGCGTATGTTCTTTCCATAGGTGTTCCATAGGTAGAAGGACGTGCTCGTTGATGCGCTCAGGGATAGACGCTGCGATTGATTCGCTCGTTGCCGGTGCCGTTTTGTGTGATGCTCACCGCATGTGCCGATTCATGAACCCGCAGAATGGAGAGACAACGTGGCACTGTATTTCTCCAGCGCGGTGGAAGGGGAAACGACTATCATGAGAATCGACGATTGCGAGATAAACATCCCGGTCATTCGACGGCTGTGCGAGGAGGCGACGTAGATGATCACATACGAGCAGGCATGCGATATCGCCGCGTCAGCGTTTCCGGGCGCTGTGTTCTCGGCTGCATTCGAATACCCAGGGGGCTGGGTGATCAACGTCGAATCGCATGGGTGGACGGAAGACCAGCCCGTGAATGAGTTCGGCGTGTCCGTCATCGTCCACAGGTCAGACGGCAAATGGGATTACTTTGACGTCGGCAACCCGGAGTTTCTGGATGTCCTCGGCATAATGAAGCGTATCGCGTTGCCTGACAAGTACGTCGAGATGATCCGCCCCAAGCACAATGCTGGATAGATAACCTGCAGAACCAATGTCACAAGCCGCCTTCGGGCGGCTGTTCCATTACTCGGCCCGACACAATGCGATGGCATGCTCATGCTGGGGAGAAAAACAGCCTGTCTCGGTACCACCTACAGGTGGTATCGAGACAGGCTCCACCTAAAATATATCAAATATTCGCGTGCTAGCCAAGCTTCCCGTTTTCACAGTGCGGGTGCAACACCTCGGCTAGGGGTTGTGGGTTGGGGGAAAGACTACAGGCCCCAGAGGAGTATTGCGCTGATGTCGCACTACTGCTGCCTAGTGGCAAACAAACTGATTGTAGTCGGCGGGCTCTGTTTCAGTGGAAGATTGAAAAATCTGCCGGCTCGTGGGGTATTGTTGTTCTTTCATCAGTGACGGGGTGTTCCTGCGGATTCGCCATGAATTCTGATGATGTGCTCGTTGCCAGGGTTGCTGTGCGGAACGTCGACAGCGAGTCCGCGCACTGTCTGCCGGTCGACGGGCATACTGATCTGTTGGTGATTCGTGCGGTTCGTACCAGTGGTCGGCAACGAGAGCTGCAGTGGCGTGATCCGTTGTATGTCCTAGATATATTACCGGGCGACATGGGCAAGGAAGAGCTCGGGGAAATCACCTGACGGATTAATAACATGCTATTGAGAGACCTCGGATGTCTTCATGCCGGCTCAGGCGTGGGACGAGCAGATGAAGCGACTTGCCGCCAAGGGGATACCTGTCCAAGGTGGATTCCGTGCAATAAACCCCTACCAACAATCCCGAGTGGTGTTGCACTTCAAACAAAAATGACGTGGACACGGCCGGAGGTGTTGGGGAAGTATTATGAGAACTGATCTTCGCGTTTTCATGGTGAATGATACGCGGCAAATATGAAAAAGATATGAAATAAGTAATATGTTTATTATATCATTATCGTATTAATGAATATATAATAAGAATATACAAATTCTTTCTCGATGCCGCGCCTTTCAAAAAACAAACAGCAGATGATAATAAACATTATTTAGAAGCTTATCGTTTGGTGCGAACCGATAGTTCTCATCTTGGGATGGGCGTGCTCGCACCATATTTTTGTGTATTATTAGGGCATGAATCGAGTATTTCGACTTCACGGCAGTTTGAAAAATGACAGAGTGTTCTAAGTTTGTCGTGCGTGCGGTATTCTAAATATGGCGATATGGGAATGTGTCCACATGGTGGATAATATCTTTCATTTTCGCGGTCGCTCCCCGTATGGGGAGCGTGAGTTGAAATATCTTCGAACACCTCGCCGACTATATCGACGAATGTCGCTCCCCGTATGGGGAGCGTGAGTTGAAATTCGAAGAATCAATGCACATGTTCGCGCCATATGGGTCGCTCCCCGTATGGGGAGCGTGAGTTGAAATTCAGCGTCACGCGCCGCAACATACGCACTGTCCGTGTCGCTCCCCGTATGGGGAGCGTGAGTTGAAATATGAGTACGTCGACAGGCTCTCGCAAGAGAAGAACAGTCGCTCCCCGTATGGGGAGCGTGAGTTGAAATCGCTAGGCTGGTTGCCCTTAGCTTGCACGAGCGAGTCGCTCCCCGTATGGGGAGCGTGAGTTGAAATAATGGCTGGAGTTGCTGTCCTGCCGTGGCTTGTGGTCGCTCCCCGTATGGGGAGCGTGAGTTGAAATAACGTTACGACGTCACGATCACCTATACGGCCGGTCGCTCCCCGTATGGGGAGCGTGAGTTGAAATGAGGGCGGTGCGACCACCGTCGCGGAAGGCGGGGTCGCTCCCCGTATGGGGAGCGTGAGTTGAAATTACGGAGATTCCGCCGCATGGGATGCGTACGCGCGCGGTCGCTCCCCGTATGGGGAGCGTGAGTTGAAATGGTCTGATATGCGACCTTGATGTAAGAAGTGGAGTCGCTCCCCGTATGGGGAGCGTGAGTTGAAATCCCCACTTTGCGTGGTCTACCGGTATCTTGTGCGGGTGTCGCTCCCCGTATGGGGAGCGTGAGTTGAAATACTGCCATAGAGACGGATACGATGATGAGTGCATGTCGCTCCCCGTATGGGGAGCGTGAGTTGAAATTGAAGAAATCAGCAAGCAATGGCATGAGCAACGCGTCGCTCCCCGTATGGGGAGCGTGAGTTGAAATCAGGCATGGAAGTCGCTGCCCTTCGACACGCCGGGTCGCTCCCCGTATGGGGAGCGTGAGTTGAAATGCCAATCAGGTCTTCGAGACCATCGATTTCAGGTCGCTCCCCGTATGGGGAGCGTGAGTTGAAATTATCACTCATGTGGTATACTTGTCCTTAGTCACGGGTCGCTCCCCGTATGGGGAGCGTGAGTTGAAATATCCTTTCAGCCAATCAGGTGGAGAGCCTGAAGCACGTCGCTCCCCGTATGGGGAGCGTGAGTTGAAATAACCGCTCATAGCTGACAGCGGAACGATCATCAGTCGCTCCCCGTATGGGGAGCGTGAGTTGAAATTTGTTCGCGATAATCATTGGCTCGTTGCCGGTGGGTCGCTCCCCGTATGGGGAGCGTGAGTTGAAATTACCTCGAAATGGGCGGTTTGCGCGCGATGGGCGGTCGCTCCCCGTATGGGGAGCGTGAGTTGAAATGGCCTTGAGGCAACCGAAAAAGCGTGCACGTTCCGTCGCTCCCCGTATGGGGAGCGTGAGTTGAAATGGCCACTACCTTGCCTCGGCTCGCGCTTGCGCGGCGTCGCTCCCCGTATGGGGAGCGTGAGTTGAAATATCATCGAATCGTAATAGGCGTCCCCGCTCTCAGTCGCTCCCCGTATGGGGAGCGTGAGTTGAAATGAGATCGTCGGCCGCGGCCTTTGCGATCGCTTCCGGTCGCTCCCCGTATGGGGAGCGTGAGTTGAAATATATATGAAAGGAACACAATGCACGACGACGAAGTCGCTCCCCGTATGGGGAGCGTGAGTTGAAATACCGTCGTGTCGCGTTGGTTGGCGCGCGCGGTGTTGTCGCTCCCCGTATGGGGAGCGTGAGT
>NZ_JBBHLY010000001.1:0-446543 GCF_037482445.1 Bifidobacterium thermophilum | reverse complement strand
TTACATAGGGACACCCCCCCCCTGTTTCTGCCGACGCTGGGAGGTTGTGAGTGTCGGTGGAAGGTAAAGGCGGAGCGCGTAAAAGGGGCGCGGCCCTGCGCACCCACCTGTGAAATCGACAAGAGTTCATCTTCCGTTCACCTGAATTGGTCCGCAGCCCCCGTAATCTCCCATACGCTTGAAGTGTCATGAATGGAAAGGTGCCATGTTTATGATGCGGGGCTGCGGCCCCGAGGCACAGGGCGGGATTCCCGCCTGATGTGATTTCAGAGGGATTTGAAGACATGCGAAAGAATTTGCTTGTACGTTCCATCGCTGCTGTTTCCGGTGTCGCCATGCTTGCGGCACTTGGCGCCTGCGGAAACAACGAGCCTGCGTCCGGTAGCTCCAGCGCCGCCGGCAAGTCCACATCGTCCGCCGAGAAGATCTCCGGCGAGTTCCAGGGTGCCGGCGCCTCCTCGCAGCAGTCCGCCGTCGAGGCCTGGATCGCCAGCTACCAGGAGCAGAATCCTGACGCGAAGATCTCGTACAACCCGAGCGGTTCGGGCGCTGGCGTGAGCACCTTCCTCACCGGTGCCACCGCGTGGGCGGGCTCCGACGCCTCGCTGAGCGATGACGAGGTCTCCCAGTCGAAGAGCGTGTGCGCTTCCGGCACCGCGTTCGACGTCCCGGTCTATATTTCCCCGATCGCCATCGTGTTCAACTTGAAGGGCATCTCCGGCAAGGACAAGCACCTCAACCTCGACGGCGAGACCATCGCCAAGATCTTTGACGGCAAGATCACCAAGTGGAACGATGACGCGATCAAGCAGCAGAACCCGAAGGTCGACCTGCCTGACACCGCGATCACCGTGGTCCACCGTTCCGACAAGTCCGGCACCACCAAGAACTTCCTGAGCTACGTCAAGGATGTCGCCCCGGATGCCTGGAGCTACGACCTGAGCGAGAACTGGCCGAATGAGGTCGGCCAGGGCGCCAAGGGCACCGATGGCGTGATCAACACCGTCAGCCAGGCCGACGGCACGATCGGCTACGCCGACGCCTCCAAGGCCGGCGATCTGGGTACGGTCGCCGTGAAGGTCGGCGAGAAGTACGTCCCGTATTCGGCTGAGGCCGCCGCCAAGGTCGTGGACGCCTCCCCGCTCGACGATTCCGCCAAGGGCGACAACCGAGTGGTCGTCAAGCTCGACCACACCACCACCACGGATGGCGCCTACCCGGTCGTGCTGGTCTCCTACGACGTGGTGTGCCCGGCCTACAAGGACGCCAACACCGCGAAGTTCGTGAAGTCCTGGCTCACCTACGTGGTCAGCAAGGACGGCCAGCAGGTCGCCGCCGACAACGCCGGCTCCGCCCCGATGAGCGACACGCTGCGCGCCAAGGTCACCAAGTCGATCGACGCGATCGAGACCAAGTGACCTGCCCGGTACGGTTCGCCCGGGTTTCGTAAGCAACCCGGGCGAACCGCCACTCGCCCGTCAGACGGTATCATCGAAAATGGAATGATGAAACGATTTCAGGCCGCGGCCCGGCTTCCAGCCGGGGCGCGGCCTGAAGACGGTTCCACCATGTGCCCGTGACCCGGGCGTAAGCCCATAAGGAGAACCTGTGAGTTCCGAGAAATCCACCCTCGACCAACCGGTCGGCGGCAAATCAGCGGACAAGATATTCAAATGGGTCGCATTCGCGTGCGGCGCGCTGATTCTTGTTGTCCTGGCCGCGGTCTTTCTCTTCCTCTTCTTCCGCGCCTGGCCGCTGATTGGCGGCGACCAGAACGCCAACAAGGCGACCATCGAGTCGTTCACCGGCGGTAAGGCGCATAATTTCTGGCAGTATGTAGGGCCCCTCGCGTTCGGTACCATCCTGGTCGCGGCGCTCGCCCTGCTCATCGCCTTCTTCGTGTCCGTCGGCATCGCGCTGTTCATCTCGCAGTACGCGCCGAAGGGCCTGGCGACCGCGCTGAGCACGATTGTCGACCTGCTGGCCGCGATTCCGTCCGTGATTTACGGCCTATGGGGCGGCATTGTGCTGGTCCCGGCCATCTACCCGTTCTGGAATTGGGTGGCGAAGTATCTCGGCTGGATCCCGCTGTTCAAGGGGCCTGCCGCGAACCCGGCGCGTACGGTCGCTACGGTGGCCGTGGTGCTCGCCGTTATGATCCTGCCGATCATCACCTCCATGGCGCGTGACGTCTACCTGCAGACCCCGCGTCTGCAGCAGGAGGCGGCGTTGGCGCTCGGCGCCACCAAGTGGGAGATGATCAAGCTCGCGGTGCTGCCGTTCGGCAAGTCGGGCGTAGTGTCCGCGTCGATGCTCGGCCTGGGCCGCGCCCTCGGCGAGACGATGGCCGTGCTCATGATCCTGTCGCCGGGCCTGCACTACTCGTTCAAGATCCTGCAGGCTTCGCGGAACCAGACGATCGCAGCGAATATCGCCGCCCAGTATCCTGAGGCGAACTCCCTGGGCGTGTCCACGCTGATCGCGACCGGCCTCGTGCTGTTCCTGATCACGTTCATCGTCAATTTCATCGCCCGTAAGATCACGCAGAAAGTGAGTGCATGATGACTGCTTCGCAAGAGTATGCGCAAGCCGCCGGCGAGTCGTTGATGAAGGACGCCCCGGTCATTGACTTCGACAAGTTCCAGCCCACGCGCTCGATGATCGCCCGGCGCAAGCGCAAGGACGTGGCGATGGGGGCGCTGATCTCGGTCGCGTTCATTGTCGCGTTGATCCCGCTGTTCTCCGTGCTGTGGACGACGATCGCCAACGGTGTGAAACGCCTGAACCTGAACTTCCTGTCGTACAACATGTCCGGCGTGATCGGCGGCCAGCCGACCGCGTCCGGCGGGTACGGCGGCATCCAGCACGCGATTATCGGCACGCTGGAGATCACGCTCGGCGCGCTGGTCATTTCCGTGCCGATCGGCATCATGTGCTCGGTGTTCCTCATCGAGTATTCGCGTGGCGGCAAGTTCGCCAAGTCCATCGGCCTGCTGGTCGACGTGATGAGCGGCGTGCCGTCGATCGTGGCCGGCCTGTTCGCGTTCTCGATGTTCACGATCCTCGTGGGCCCGGGCACGTTCAACGGCTTCGAAGGTTCGGTCGCATTGTCGCTGCTCATGATCCCGACAGTCGTCAAATCCAGTGAGGAAATGCTCAAGATCGTGCCGAACGATCTGCGTGAGGCCTCATACGCGCTGGGCGTGACCAAGCAGCGGACGATTACCAAGATCGTGCTGCGCACCGCTCTGCCGGGCATCGTGTCCGGCGTGATCCTCGCGATCGCGCGCGTGGTGGGCGAAACGGCCCCGCTGCTCATGACGGCCGGCTACATCTCCACGACCAACGTGAACCTGTTCAGCGGGCAGATGACCACGCTGCCGGTGTACGTCTACCAGGAGTACAGCAAGCTCAAGGTCGCGTGCCCCGCGTCCGCGGGCGCCTCGTGTGTCGCCGACATCCCGATGCAGCGTGCGTGGGCTGCGGCTCTCGTGCTCATCGTGATCGTACTGATTTTGAACCTCATCGGTCGTCTGGTCGCCCGCGTCTTCGCGGTGAAGGCTGAACGCTGACGTGGACGCTTCGGCGTATCCGTGTTCTGGAATTGTCGGAACTATTGAAGGAAAACAATGGGACAACGTATTGATGTCAAGAATCTGAACATCTACTACGGCGATTTTCTGGCCGTGGAGGATGTGAACATCAACATCGAGCCGAATAAGGTGACGGCGTTCATCGGCCCGTCCGGCTGCGGCAAGTCGACTGTGCTGCGCACGCTCGACCGCATGCATGAGATCATCCCGGGCGCTCACGTCAAGGGCGAGGTGCTGCTGGAGGGCCGCAACCTGTATGACAAGGATGTGGATCCGGTGGCTGTCCGCCGCGATGTGGGCATGGTTTTCCAGCGCCCGAACCCGTTCCCGACCATGTCGATCCGCGAGAACGTGCTGGCCGGCGTGAAGCTCAACAACAAGCATCTCAATAAGTCGGACGCCGATGATCTGGTCGAGTGGGCGTTGCGTGGCGCGAACCTGTGGAATGAGGTCAAGGATCGTCTCGACAATCCTGGTATCGGCCTGTCTGGCGGCCAGCAGCAGCGCTTGTGCATTGCGCGCGCTGTGGCTGTGCACCCTCAGGTGCTGCTGATGGATGAGCCGTGCTCCGCGCTCGACCCGATTTCGACGCTGGCCGTGGAGGATCTGATCAACGAGCTGAAGAACGAGTACACGATCGTGATCGTGACCCACAACATGCAGCAGGCGGCCCGTATCGCCGATTTCACCGCGTTCTTCAACCTGAAGGCCGTCGGCCAACCCGGTCACCTCGAGTATTTCGCCGACACGACCACGATGTTCAACAACCCCCAAAACGAAGAAGCCGAACGGTATGTATCGGGACGTTTCGGCTGATATATCAGCCAAAACGTAGCGACAGCCCAGTGGGCTGTCGCAAGCCGGCTTCAGCCGGCCGGAAATCTGGCCCCGCGCGTGATCGCGGGGCTCAGCTATTGCACGTGAGGCTGATTTATCAGCCGAATCGTGGCGATGGCCCGGTGGGCTGTCGCAAGCCGGTTTCGGCCGGTCGGGAAATGTTACCCCGTGCGTGAGCGCGGGGTGTATCCGTTGTCGGCTTTCATCCTGCATCTGATTTGGCGCCGGTCGTCTGCTGTGTCGTACCGATTCATGGGAGTGTATCGCTTATCCCGCCAATCCGTAATAATCTTCCGTACCTGACGTCCCTCCGCCGGGAGTTTATGCGTGTTCTTTTGATTCCGCCCTGTTCTTCCGCGCCGCCGTGGGACTTTTTGCGTAATATGCGGTTAGGACCGTGAACTCCCGCGGCCGTGATTCCGGTCGTGTTGGTATTCCAACGTTTTCTCTGTCACATTACCTGCGAATCCTCATGTCCTGGATGAACTCCCGGGAGTTTTGCCCCTGTCCTGCGGATTCGCCCTAAACTCCCGCTCCGGTGTCCGTGCGCCCGCGATTATCTGCTGTTCTGCGCGTGTCTATCCCGTGCGGTTGCAATGTCCCATGCAGCCGTGAGGCTCTGGGATGCTGGCTCGCCCGAGTCGCCGGGGACTTGTCGGATGCGGGGGCTGACCCTGACCAGCCCTTGCTGCTGTGGGACTTCTCGTCCGATTCGCTGATTCGTCCGTAAACTCCCGTGGGTCTGATTCCGGTCGTGTTGGTATTCCAACGTTTTCTGTGTCACTTTTCCTGTGAATCCTCATGTCCTGGATGAACTCCCGGGAGTTTTGCCCCTGTCCTGCGGATTCGCCCTAATCTCCCGCTCCGGTATCTTCCGACTCCCTCCATATCAGCTCCGCCTGCTCCTCCGCGCATGTTCGATTCCCGCCCGCCTCAGCCTATTCATGCATCAGCCCCGTACCGCCCATGAGCTATCGGTCATGCACGGATCCGCTCTGTGGGTGTCTGCCCCGCATAGTTCAGTATGTATCTGCCGTGTCCGGTCTGCCTGCGGGTATGAGTCCTGTGGGTCTTGGCCTGTGTGGCAGCCAGCCCCTCGCGCATCACCATCGCTGGCGCGTTGACCGCACTGGTGCTCGTAGTCTATCAGTCGTCGTCCGCTGCCATGCCCCGCATCGGCGCGTAGCTTCCCGGATGAAAGCCGTCACTCGGGATCCGTCTCTGGGTTCTCCCATGTTGTCGCGGGACTTCTCGTCCGATTCGCTGATTCGTCCGTAAACTCCCGTGGGTCTGATTCCGGTCGTGTTGGTATTCCGGCGTTCTTCTTGTCACATCAGGGCCGATCCCCGCCCGGGCGCCTAAACTCCCGGGAGTTTTGCCCCTGTCCTGCGGATCCGCCCCAAACTCCCGCCCCCCAACCTCCACATTCCACCCCTCACAACGGCTGCGCGACCGGCCGGAACGCCGTCGTAACGCCGCGCTGGTCGAGTATTCGCGCGACGTTGAGCGCGAAGTGCGCCCGGGCGTCCACGGTGTTGATCGTGTCCGCGTCAATGGTGAAGATGTGCCACCCGTGCTGCTGCAGGCGGTTGCGTTTCGCGTGGTCGTTGCGCCATTGCCTGCGGTCGGTGCGGTGGTGGTCGCCGTCGTATTCGATGCCGACTCGTGCCGCGGGCCATGCGAGGTCAAGCGTGAACGGCATTCCCGAGTTGAAGGCCAGATGGCTGATTTCGTGATTGCATTCGGGCAGGGGCAGCCCGTGCTGGACCAGTGCGAGCCGTACGCGTGTTTCCTGCATGGACATTGACCCGCATGCTATGTATTGTGCGGCTGTGATGCACGCCTTTTTCCCGTGGTATCGTTCCTGCCGGTCGGCGAATCGCCGGATGGTTTCGATGATTGTCGTCTGTGCTGGAATCCGCTGCTGTGGCTGGCTGGCTTGCAGTCGCGCTTGTGTGGCGTGTAGCCGTTGTGCCAGTTCGCGGCTCAGTGGCGCGTTGCCGCCTGCCAGGGTTGTGGCGATGGCGTCGCCGATGATGATGAGTTCTTCCAGTGTGCGCTGTGTGGCGAGTTGCGCCCATGAGTGGATCGGGTCGAGTGTGTGCAGGCCGTTGTGGTGTGCGATTACTGAGGCCGGGCTGCCGATATGCCATCGGTGTTCTTTGATTCCGGTGCCTCGTGCACGTGGCTGGCTTGGTAGGCTTACTGCTTCGAGGAGTCTCAGCGTGGTGTCGCCGTGGCTGCGAAGCGTGGGGACGCATTGGATTTCCAGGGATGTCGCTGCCGCGAAGACGAGGCGCGTACCGGCGTGGTGCGGCAGTGACAGGCATTGCTGTTGTATGGTGGCGCTGCGTTGTTGCAGTTGTTCGCGCAGGCTTTGTGTGTGCTGGGCGGGGTGTTGTCCGTTGATGGCCATGCTGGCGCTCCTTTGTTCTGTTGTGGTTGTTCTGTTGTGGTTGTTCTGTTGTGGTTGTTCTGTTGGTTGTTCCGCTGGTTGTCCTGTTGTTCTGCGCCGCTGCGTTCCGGCGTGTGCTGATGCGGTACCCGTATGCTACGGATGCTTCGGCTGCGAGGCCACCGTGCCCGCCTGATGTGGTCGGAAGACGCCCCGTCGTCTTCATGACTTCTCCACATGGTATGGTGAACGCGTCTGCCGGACCGGGTGCGTGGCGCGCTTTCGTGGCGTCCGCCCGCCGCCCGTCGCCTGGCAGCCAAGCAATCAAAGCAATCAAGGAGAGAGCAGAACCCATGGAGAAGTTCTTCCATCTCAAGGAGAACGGCACCACGGTATCCACCGAGATCACCGCCGGCCTGACCACGTTCTTCGCGATGTCGTACATCATCGTCGTCAACCCGCAGATCCTGAGCCAGACGGGTATGCCGTGGGGCGGCGTGTTCCTCGCCACCATCATCGCCGCGATCATCGGCACGCTGGTCATGGGCCTGTTCGCCAATGTCCCGTACGCGCAGGCCGCCGGCATGGGTCTGAACGCGTTCTTCACGTATACGGTGTGCTTCGGCTTGAAGTTCACATGGCAGGAGACCTTGTGCATGGTGTTCCTGTGCGGCCTGATCAACATCATCATCACGGTCACCAAGATCCGCAAGATGATCATCAAGGCGATTCCTGAGGTGCTGCAGCACGCGATCGGCGGCGGCATCGGCCTGTTCGTCGCGTATGTCGGCATGCTCAATGTCGGCTTCATCACCTTCACCCCGAAGGATACGAAGTCCGCGGGCAAGGGTCTGGCAACCGCTGCGACCCCGGGCCTGGCCACGCTGAACAACCCGACGCTGTGGCTGTTCCTCATCGGCCTGCTGCTGGCCATCGTGTTCACGGTGACCAAGGTGAAGGCCGGCCTGCTGCTGACCATCATCATCACCACGATCATCGGCATCCCGATGGGCCTGACCACGATGTCGAATTCCGTGTCGATCGGCGAGACCTTCTCCCAGCTGCCGACCACGTTCGGCGCGATTTTCAGCGCTAAGGGCTTCCCGGCCCTGTTCTCCGACCCGGCGCGTATCCCGCTGGTGCTGGTGACGATTTTCGCGTTCTCGATGTCCGACACCTTCGACACGCTGGGCACCTTCATCGGTACGGGACGCCGCAGCGGTATCTTCTCCGACGAGGATGAGAAGGCCTTGGAGAACGGCTCCGGTTTCAGCTCGAAGATGGATCGCGCGCTGTTCGCCGATTCCATCGCCACGTCGATCGGCGCGATTTTCGGCACTTCGAACACGACGACCTATGTGGAGTCCGCGGCTGGTATCGGCGCCGGCGGCCGCACTGGCCTGACGTCGGTTGTGGTGGCGATCTGCTTCGCCCTGTCCGCGTTCCTGTCCCCGGTGATCTCCGCTGTCCCGTCCGCCGCGACGGCCGGCGTGCTGGTGATTGTCGGCTGCATGATGGCCGCGAGCCTGAAGGAAATCGCATGGGACAACATCGATGACGCGATTCCGGCGCTGTTCGCCGCCGTGTTCATGGCGTTCTCCTACTCGATTTCGTACGGCATCGCCGGCGGTTTCATCACGTACTGCATCGTGAAGACCTGCAAGGGCAAGGCGAAGGAGGTTCATCCGGTGATCTGGGTGGTCTCTGCGCTGTTCATCCTTGATTTCGTCTGCATGGCGGTGCTCTGACCGTAGGGCGGTGAATTGCCGGCGGGTGTCTGCCGGGGTGTTGCGGGGCTGTCGCGTTGCGGCGGCCCCGTTCGCTATGCCGCAGGGATGCTATACCGCGGGGTGGTGTGCCGTGGGGAGGGTGCGCCACGGGCATGGTGTGCCGCGGTGGAGGATTCGCCGTGGGGGATATCGCGGGGGTCCGGCTGGTGCCGGCGTGTCGTTTTTCCCTGTACGCTACAACGATGTGGTGAGCCCGCCGCATGATTGATGTCAAACGTTCGACGGAAATCATCCGACAGGGGCTCCGACGTGGAAACGCGGCAAGTGCCCGGTGCTGTACTCCACCATGGCAGGTGGAACTCGGCTATACTAGACGATAGTGCGGAACTATGTCCAAGGGGGTTCCCTCCTTGGGTTTGTCGGGCGGCGGTTGACCCGGTGCCGCGCGTGAGATGTATCCGTCTGGCCGGTATCCGGCAGGCGAATGAGGAAGGTGACACATGGTGAAGCTTTGGAAGGCGAGGGCTCCGAAGCACAGTGGCGGCGGGGCGTCCAGGTATGCGCACGGCAATGGGGTGGCGTTGCGCACATCCGCGCGTCGTCTGTCTGTCATCGCCACGGCGGTATGCGTGGCGTCGGCCATGATGTTGTCGTATGTGGTGGCGTTCACCGCGAAGGGTGATTCCACGCTCACAGGAGGCGCTTGGGATGACTCGATCACCGATGACGGCGCCATATCCCCGCCAAAGACCTTGTCGCTCGGCGACAATGTTACGACGACGAACGACCCGGATACCGGCGTCGCCACCTATGTGGGCGGCAACATGTACGTCGGCGAGAAGATCGGCTCGAATTCCGCTGAGGTGCAGAAGAATCTCAACAGTGCTACCGGTATCACCGGATCCTATGCGGCAGAGGCCGAGGGTCTGACCTTGGTTGATGGGCGCCTGGTCATGAAGCAGGTCAAAAACAGCTGGGGCGGCCTGGGTTTCCGCTTCGGCGTGGTGGGCTTCGGCTCCCAGTTCCGTCCCGCTGAAACATATACGGATGGTGAGGGTATTGAGCAAGATGCCAGTGTGCTGGCTGTGCACGGTTTGGACAAGTCTGACATCACCCAGCTGATGAACAGCAGTGACACTGATGTTGCGGCTTGGGGAACCGGACAGGCCAACAACTATGGCGGTGGCTGGGTTGGTTTCCCTAGCGGTGGTCGAGAATTCAGATACATGGCGACGGTACCGTCTGATTCATCGGTTTCCCGTGAATGGGGCAATTCTACAACGCCAAAATACACCTCTTTGGCCAGGGTGCTATCTGGCGCTCGAATGGAAGGCAGCTGGGACACGCTTGAGGACCCCGCCAACTCCTTCAAGATCAACGGTGTTGAATACGCCAACTTCGGCACCGATACCCTGCAAAAGGAATCACAGAACCTTACCGGCTTCACCGCCAATGGCACCTACACCACGGGCAGTGCGCCGGACGCGAGCGGCCTGACGCGGTACAAGTACGATTACTTCAAACATGAGGTCTACAACACCCAGACCGTTGACAGCTACAAGTTCGAATTCACCAGCGGTGTGAACGAGAAGCTCATCACCCTGACCGGCGATGGCGAATCGGCCCTGCAGGTCTTCGACGTCAAGGCCTCGGACCTGTCGAACGGCACATACTCCGGCGTCGACTTCTGGTTCCGCAACATCCCCGACACCGCATCCGTGGTGGTGAACGTGGTCAACGATGACGGCACCTCAACAAGCACGAACACCGTGGACTTCAACAACGGCTGGCGCATATGGTGGGGCGGCGACGCCACCTCCTCGATTACTGATTCCGACGTGACGGAAATCGGCGGGTACTACTCCTACACCAACTCGGACAGCGATAACGACCCTAACATGTATGCCAAGCGTGCCCAGCAGGTGCTCTGGAACTTCCCGTACACCACGCAGCTGACCATCCGCGGCGGCAAAGGCACCGGCAACCAGACGGTGAAATCGAAGACAGGTGTCGAGGGAACCTCCAGGCAGATGACCACGAGCGACGACCCTGCGGCGGCGTGGATCGGCAGTATTTACGTGCCCGACGGCGGCTTCCAGTCGCATGTGTCCACCAACGGCCGCGTGTATGTGGGTGGGGATTTCGAGATGGACAACTCCACGAAGGTGCAGTACTCCGACGGTTCCCAGTTCACCAATTTCGAAGGCGGCAACTCCGCTTCGGTCATCGATATGGACCAGGAACGCCATAACCTGCCCTGGAACGCGTATTACACGCAGGACAGCTCCGCCATCGGCTGGGGCAAAGTCGACAACTCGGATAACAAAACGTTGCTTTCGGGAGCCTCGTGGAGCGTATACGGCTCACTCGATGACGCGAAGAGCGGCACCAAGGCCATCATCTCGGTGACTGACAACGGCAGTAACGATTGGAACACCGAGGAAGGCAAGGTCATCGTCAAAGGGCTCAAGCCGAACGCGAACTATTACATCAGAGAGACGACGGCGCCGGAAGGTTACCAGCTCAACACCAACATCTATACCGTTCAGACCAAGCAGAAAGGGGATGCCAACGTTAATTTCCTGACGTCGAGGGTGTACGACAAGGACGGTAAGGAAATCACTGCTTCCGATGACCAGATGATGCACTCCGTCACGGCTGATGACGGCCGTACCGCTTACGCGATCGGCGACAAGAAGAAGGGCGGCAGCGTCAGCTGGATGAAATACGCCAAGGACGACAGCTCGAAGACCGGACTTGCCGGATCAAGCTGGACCCTCACGAAAACCGATGCCAGTACAGCCACCAGTTGGACAGTGAACGACAACACCACTGCGGCCACCGGCATAACCCTGACCCAGGGCGATACCACGGTCGGTGGCGGCAGTGTGCAGGTCGAGGCGTACAAGACCATCACCCTGGAAGCTTCCGTGACCCCAGCTGAGGCGAGCCAGCAAGTGACATGGAAATCGTCCGACACCAACATCGCCGTGGTGACCGACGGCGTGGTCACCGGCGTCGCGGCCGGGACATCCAGCATTACGGCCTGTTCGGTTACGAACAGTAGCATCTGCTCGAGCGTGACTGTTACGGTCAACGCCGTCAATGTCAATTCGTTGACGGTGACCAGCGGCGGTTCCACCGTGGCCGAAGCCTCAGGCGACGCAGACAAGACGGTGAGCGCCGAGGCTGACGTTAAAATGTTCGTCAACAAGACGCAACTGTTCCAAGCGACCGCCGACCCGGACACCGTGGCAACCAGCTGGTCCGCGTTGAATCCCGACATCGCCACGGTCAGTGACTCCGGTCTGGTGACCGCGAAGAAGACCGGAAGCACCACGGTGGTTGCCACAGCGGGCAACAAGTCGGTCAGGCTCCATGTCACCGTCATCGATGTCGACAGCTCCAAGATGGTGGTCTACTTCCATCACACGGAGTCCGGTTGGACGGGTGACGTCTACCTCAAGTACCAGAAGAACGACGGCACGTGGCTGACTGTCGGCAACTACGTCAAGATGAAGCAGGCCTCCTGCAGCGGCGACTACGTGTACGCCATCATCGACAAGGCGACTTCCGGCAAGCAGTTCCTGTTCTCGAACAACAACACGAACGACAGCACGGCGGGCTGGTACAAGGCCACCGGCAACGCGAATTTCTCGTTCACCAGCGGATCCGCCATCACCGTGGGCGTCGGCAAGGCGACGGATGGCGCCCCGGACGGGACCAGCTGCCCGACCGAAGTGACTTCGGACCTGGTCGGTTCCTCGACCACTACGGCCGCGGCGAAGACCTCCGGGACCGTTATCAATGCGACGGGAAAGACCTTGTCAACCGGCACCGGCACGTCGCATGCCTCGGATGCCGTGGTCAGGACCACGACGGACGGTGCCGAGCCGGCCCTGCGACTGGCCGCTGACACCGACACGTTGGAAGATACGGACAGCGGCGTCGGCAAGTTCACCGTGAAGGATCTGGACGACGGCACGTACACGCTGAAAGAGGCGACCGCACCGACGGGGTATACGCTCAACGCCACGTCGTATTCCTTTACGGTCGAAGACGGCAAGGTGACTTGGGATAACGGCGTCGCAAGCCTCGTGGACGCCGACGGCGTGCTCCAGGTGCCCGACACCCAGACCGTGGTGACATGGTACAAGGTCGACGGCAGCAACGCGAACGACCCCAGTCATTCCGGCAAGCTTTCCGGCTCGCAATGGAAGATCACCGATGCGTCGGGTGACGTGTTCTGCCTCGCGGACAACAACGCGCAGATCGATCCCTCGCGCTGCGTCGGCGACACGACCGCATACCAGGATGCGGATGGTGCGGATGGCGTCATCAGCGTCAAGGGCCTGCCTGTCGGCACGTACACGCTGAAGGAGACGGTGGCCCCGACCCTGTACCAGCTGGCGGACAACACCAAATACACCTTCACGGTGACCACTGACGCCTCCACGGCGGTCAAGATCGACAGCTCTTTCACTGACCTCAACGGGAATGGCAATAAGATTCTCAACATGGGCATGACCGGTTCGGTCACGTGGAAGAAGACCGACGAGAAAGGTGATGCACTGGACGGGTCTGAATGGCTGTTGACCTTGTACCCCGACTATGCACCCAACACCCCGAAGTACAAAAAGACCGTCACTGATTGGATCGACACCACGTCGGCAACCAATACATGCGCAGGGTGGAACTGCGATACCAACCCGGGCAAGGGCGAAATCACCTTGAAGAACCTTCCGTGGGGCAGGTACGAGCTCAAGGAGACGAAGGCGCCTGCCGGCCACCAGCTGTCGACTAAGACTTACGGGTTCACCATCGTGCGCGCTTCGCAGTCCGATTCGATGGACCGTACCACGTTGGATATCGACCTGGGTTCCATCGAGAATGAGACTTCCATCACATCTCTACCATTGACGGGAGGTGAGTGGACTCCACGTAATGTGGTGATAACGGGCCTGGTCGTGCTCGGCGTGGCAGCGGTGTCGTATGGCATCGCGCGGCGTCGCAGGCGCAGGTGACCGTGACCGGGGGGGCATGCCGGGACGCCGGCAATCAGCTGATTGCAGGCGTTTCAATTGCCTCCCCTTGCCGCGGCGGGGGTATAACATGGTGTATAGCCACGTCGAAGTCGGCAAATAATGCAACAGATTGTTCCAGTCTCGTGTGTGAACACGCGTCGGGAAGGGGCAGAAGGACAACCTTCTGCACGCAAACACAATGAAGGAGAAAGATCATGAAGACTTCTTTGAAGAGGTTCTTCGCGGGTGTGGCCGCTGCGGCCATGGCCGTTGGCGGTCTGGCGCTTGGCGCCACGTCCGCGCAGGCCGCGGGCCCGGTGGCCTCGACCCAGAAGGGTAGCCTGACGGTGAACGCGTCGAACGGTACCGCGGGGCATGCGTTGACGGCGTATCTGGTGGCCGCGTATAACGGCGATTACACGGCGAAGACCGATGGCTCGCTGGATCTCGATACGTTCAAGTACGTGGTCCCGTCGGCTGACGAGTCGGCCGTGGAGGACGCGTTGACGGCTGCGGGCGTGACGGCTTCGGCGTCGGGTTCCGCGACGATCGCGGAGGAGGGCCTCAAGCAGCTGACCGGCCAGAGCGCCGACACGCCGTTCGGCTACACGGCTGGCACGGCTACGGCCTCGGCCGCGGAACGCAAGTTCGCGGACGCTTTGGCCGCGAAGATCAAGGACGGCTCGTGGAAGCCGTCCAATACGCAGACCCTGACCGCGGGTGACGGCAAGTTCACCGCGGACCTGGATCCTGAGGGCCTGTACCTGGTGGTCGACACGTATGCGCAGACCGACAATTCGAACAGCACGCAGTCGGTGCCGATGCTCGTGGGCACGAAGTTCGCGAACGCCGATATCAAGACGCAGCCGACCGGCGTGGGCGAGGTCGATATGAAGAACACGACGCTCCCGGTGGGCAAGGAGGTCGTGACGGATGGTACCGGCGCGACCGCGGACAACACCCCGTCGTACAACATCGGCGATACCGTGTACTTCCATTTGACCACGAAGATCCCGGATTACAGCGGCTACGAGGCCGACCCGACCCTGCAGGACAAGCAGAAGACCCGCCTGCTGAGCCTGGTCGACGAGTTCGAGGCGGGCAAGTTCACCGGCACGCAGGTCGTGTCCGTGAAGGATTCCACGACCGCGATCGGCGACCTGCAGGAGGGCACGGACTATGAGGTGACCGGCGAGGGCACGGACACGGTGACCGTGGACCTGAAGCGGCTGGTCAACGGTGCCGATGGCGCGAAGACCGGCTGGAAGGCCGGCGACGTGATTGACGTGGTCGTCTCGGGCGTGCTGTCCGCGGACGCGACCACCACCGACACCGTGAACAACGAGGACGACAAGACCGGCGCGGATAAGAAAGGCAACTCGAACAAGGTCACGCTGAACTATTCGAACAACCCGAAGGACAATTCGCAGCAGAACAAGGTGCCGGGCCCGGTCGTGAACGTGTACTCGTTCAACCTGAACGTGAAGAAGGTCGACCAGGACAACAAGCCGCTGGCCGGCGCCGAGTTCCAGATCTCGAACGAGGCAGGTACCCTGCTGTACTTCACCAAGTCCGGCAGCACGTACACGCCCGCCAAGGCCGGCGCGGCGGGCGCGACGAGCACCCTGGTGTCCGCCGAGACCACCGGCGCAATCAACGTGAAGGGCCTGAAGGCGGGCAAGTACACTGTCAAGGAGACGAAGGCCCCGGCGGGCTTCTTCCAGGGCGCGCTGCCGTCCTACACGGTCACGATCGCCGAGCACTACACGAACGACGACAAGAACACGACCCGCCCGTCCAAGTCGGGTGACGACTGGCTGACCACGCTGACGTACACGTACACGACGCTGGACGCGAACAAGCTGGTCACCAAGGACACCACGTCCACCGCCGCGCCGGACACGTCGACCGCGACGGTGAAGAACGTGAAGTCGATCACGCAGCTGCCGAAGACCGGTGCCGCGGGCATCGCGTTCTTCAGCGTGATCGGCGTGGCGATTGTCGCGCTGGCCGCCCTGTTCGCGGTCCGCGCGCGCAAGGCCTCCCGTCTGGCCTGAACGCGTATGACGCGGTAGCGGCGCGCCCGGCGCCCGTGTAGCGCCCCCGTGCCATACTCCCTGTGGAGCCCTGCGGCCCCGGATACGGAATCCCCGCATCCCCGGCCGCAGGGCTCCACGCATTTCCTCTCCCTCCTGCCTCTGCAGACGCTGACGCGCTGCTCACCGTCGGCAGAAGGTGGCGGGTTGTTGCCTGATGTCGCTCGCCGTCACCATACGGTAAGGTTGTAGCGGAAGGAGCGGCAATGCGACACAACCAACACCGCGGTCACACCACGGATCAGCAGGACGCCAGCAGCGTCAGCCGCCCAGACACACCATCCGCAGCTGGCAACACGCAAACCGGGGCTTCGCCATCCGGCGCGGCATCATCCGGTGCCACGGCATTCGTCCCCAACCCGGGCACCATGCCCGAACTGTTCGCGCCCGACCACGCCGAACGCATGCGCCAGGCCCGGTCGGCACGCCTGCAGGCGCGCATATTCACCGCCATCGCCATCATCTGCGCCATCGTCGGCATCTCCATCATCGGCTACCCGTATGCGCTGCAATTCATCGACCACCAGCATCAGGCGCAGCTCGCCGCTCAAGTCGACAAGAACGTCAATGGCTGGCCCTACCCCCAAGCCAAGGAAGCGCTTGCCGCGGCTCGCGCCTACAACAGGAAGCTCGCCGCCGACGGCCAGCCGACCATCGGCGAGGCGCAAGACCCGTTCACCACCGACTCCGGCCGCTCCACCACCAACGACGACAACGATTCGATGTCAGCGCAGGACGCCACGTACATGAGCCTGCTCAACGCGTCCAACGACGGCATCATGGGCTCGATCGTCATCCCGAAGATCTCCGTGAACCTGCCCATCTACCATGGCACGAGCGCGAACTCCCTGAACCGCGGGTCCGGTCACCTGTACGGTACGTCGCTGCCGGTCGGCGGCAAGAACACGCACGCCGTGCTCACCGGGCACCGCGGCATGGTCAGCGCCCTCATGTTCACCCGCATCGACGAGCTCAACAAGGGCGACGACTTCTACGTCAAGGTCATGGGGGAGACGCTCGCCTACCAGGTGGATTCGATCACCGTGATCCTGCCGACCGAAGGCGACCGGTATCTGCGCATCAGGCCCGGCGAGGACCGGGTCACGCTCATGACCTGCACGCCGTACGGCGTCAACACGCATCGCCTGCTGGTGTCGGGCCACCGCGTGCGCATGCCCGTGCCCGCCCCCTACCCGCAGGACGCCCGCGGCGACGCCCGCCTGCTTGGCATCATCGTCACCGCCGCCGCCGTCGGCATCACCCTTATCGGCTGGACGGTGCTGCACCGCAACAACCGCTGGATGCCCATCCAACACACCACCAATCGTCACGGCTTCTGACGCGACACGCCGGCGTCCCGCTAGTCCGCATCGTCGCGTACAGTAACCGCTTGTAAACCACAGACCGTTGGTGTGGCCGCAAGGCCGCCGAAATTGGTTCGCCAAGCCATCGCAGGTTGAACAGAAAGCCACCACGGTGGCATGCGTGCTCTGCCTGCGTGCAGGGCTTTTTTATTGCCCGGATTGGTGGATCGGTTTCGAACGTCAACGGTTGACTTAGGAAGGAACGCCATGAAGAGGCCCGAAAAGGAAGCGGTGGTCGCCGAGCTTACGGACAAGTTCCGTAACGCCGACGCGATTTACCTGACCGAGTACCGCGGGCTTACCGTTCCGCAGATCTCTGAGCTGCGCGAAAAGCTAGGCCGCGATACTTCCTACGCTGTGGCTAAGAACACGCTGGCTCGCATCGCCGCAAAGGAAGCCGGTATCGAGGGGCTCGATGAGCTGCTCGCCGGTCCGACCGCCATCACCTTCGTGAATGGCGACGCCATTGCCGGTGCGAAGATCCTCCGTGACTTCGCCAAGAAGAACAAGGCCCTTATCGTCAAGGGCGGTTTCTACGACGGAACCGTGTACGACGCCGAGGGCGCAAAGCAGCTGGCAGACCTCAAGTCTCGTCCGGAACTGCTTTCCGAGATGGCCGGCGCAATCAAGGGCACCATGTCCAAGGCTGCGTACCTGTTCACCGCACTGCCGACCAAGGCCGTGCGCACCATCGACGCTCTGCGCGAGAAGCAGGAAAAGGCTGCCTGATCTCGCGCGGGTTCGCCCGTCACGATATCGGTATCTCACCAATAAGAAAAGATGCAGGCTACGGGACACCAACCCAAAACCAACCCGTTGCCATGATTGAAAGGAAGCCATTATGGCTAAGCTCAGCAATGAAGAGCTCCTGGATGCGTTCAAGGAAATGACCCTCGTCGAGCTCTCCGAGTTCGTGAAGGCCTTCGAGGATGAGTTCGACGTCAAGGCCGCCGCTCCGGCCGCCGCCGTCGTTGCCGCTGCTCCGGCCGCTGGCGATTCCGCTGAGGAAGAGAAGACCGAGTTCGACGTCGTCCTGACCTCCGCCGGCGACAAGAAGATCCAGGTCATCAAGGCTGTCAAGGCCATCACCAACCTCGGCCTGGCTGACGCCAAGAAGCTCGTGGACGAGGCTCCGAAGCCGGTTCTCGAGAAGGCCAAGAAGGAAGACGCCGAGAAGGCCAAGAAGCAGCTCGAAGAGGCTGGCGCCACCGTCGAGCTCAAGTAATGATCGCGGCTTGAGCCGCATCATACCGCTTGAGTTTGTTTGAGCGTAACGGCCCCGATTGTCCCCCGTGGACGGTCGGGGTCGTTTTATTGTGCCGGCGGCGGCCTCGGGTGCTGTCTGTCGGGGGTGCTGTCTGTCGGGGGTGCTGTCTGTCGGGTTGTGTGTGTGCGGTGGCATGCGTGATTGGGGGGTATCGCCGTGGGGGTCGGTGTTTTCGGGTGTTGTCTGACGCGTTGTGTATGTCCGGGCATGCGTGGTCCGGCGGTACCCGGCTTTTGGCCGTGGTGTCGGGGGCGATCTGTCGTGTGGTGTATGTCGTGGCATGCGCGGGGGCGATGTTGTGTCGCGTGTGGATGGTGATGGGCTCCTTGGTGACGGGCATCGCGGGAGAACTCGGCGGATTGCATGATTCGGCTGTAAACTCCCGCGGCATCCGTGGGAGTTTAGGGAAATCCCGTGCCACTGCGGATAATCTCCCAACAAGAACGTTGAAATCCCGCGGTTGTTGAAAATCGCCCCGGAAGCCGGAACTGGGAGAACAGCGCCGAATCCGCGTATTCGCGATAAGCTCCCACGAAATCCGGGAGTTCGCCCGCCTCTGCCGGTCCGTGTGAGATCTCCCGCGCCAGCCGCTCGCATCCTTCCACAAACCGGTGACGCGTAGGCTGGTCATGGCGCCGCTGGTTTGTGTACTCCCAAACCGGTGACGCTGGCAGGCCTCCCGGCGTAACCGGTTTGTGAAAAGAGGGGCAAGAGGTCTCGCGCGGCTGACGCTGATGCGCTGTGGGCATGACTGATCGCCGGCACGCCGTATGACGGCACTATTGGGTGGGACTTGTCAATACCTGCGGGGAATTGAGCGAAAATAGTGGAGACATGGCACAATGGCAGGTAGTGTGCATATGCGCGTACAAGGCGAAAGGAAGGCCGCAAGGTGACGGAGCAGCGATCCGGGCAGCAGTGGATCATCAAGGTCAATGGCGCCGAACAGATGGATGTCAAACCGGGGGAAAGCCTCGAAATCGGGCGCAAACCCCTGCGACCGCTCGCCGATGACGGCCATCGCCGTTTCGAGGTCGTCGACGAGGCGCGATCCATGTCGAAGCGCCACGCCCTGCTTACCGTCCACGATGACGGGACGGCCGCCGTACGCGACCTCCACTCCACGAACGGTTCCTACATGATTCGCGAGGACGGCGAGCTGACGCGCCTGCAAGCCGAAGTCGATTTCACGTTGCCGTATTCGCCGATCCGCCTGCAATTCGGCGATATCCCGGTTGATTTCATTCGCGTCGATGCGCCCGAACACTCCGAGCCGGCTGTGACCGACCTGTTCTCGTATGCGCGTGACGGCGCCAGCCAGGAGCCTGACCCGGCCGACATGTCCGTCGATGACATTCTGAACCTGCGGGCGGGCGAGCCGACCGCGATGTTCAGCTCGCAGAACGTGGCGGATCGGCTCCGCCAGCTGCGTGACGCCTCATTGCAGGTGCCGCGGCTTGCCGGCACGGAACCGGTCGATGACGAGCCGCAGCATGCCGACGGGGAGTCCGGGCCCGCCTTGCAATCCCGGCCCGGCCGGCCTTCGGATGCCCAGACGCCGGTCCGACCGGAGCCGCAGGACACCGTGCCGGTGGTCCAGCGTCAGTCTGCTCTCCAGCAGGCGGCAGCGGCAGAGCTGCAGCCGACACCGCGAACCGGCGATTCGGACGCGCAACCGAACACCCCTACCCGGCCGGCTGCGCAGCCTACGACGAGTGCGAAGCCTACGCAGAGCGTGCAGCCGGGAGCGGCATCCCAGTCTGAGCCGGCGTCCCAGTCTGCACCGGAGTCCCGGCCTGCGCCCGCACGTTCGCAGTTCACCGCGGCCGTGCTGCCGGACGCCGTGGCGACGGCGGCCCAGCAACGGCAGTTCGCCCAAGAGCATCCGATCCAGGAGCTGCCCTTGGTCGTCCAGCCGGGAGCGCCTGCTGAAACGGGCCCGCGCGACCTGTTCGCCGATGCCGAGGAGCACAGCAAGGAGCTGGCGCAGCTGCGCGAACAGCAGCTCAAGCAGGAACAGCAGGACGAATTGCAGCGTCAGGAGCTCGCCCAACGTGAGGAAACCGAGCGTCAGGAGCAGTTGCGCGCCCGGTCTGCTGAACCTGCGCTGCCTGCCGAGTCCGCTCAGTCCGCTGAGCCTGTGCTGCCTGAACGGCCTGCGCAGTCCGCCCCGGAGGCAGCACATGCCGAGCCTGCTCAGGCAGTCCGCCCGTCGCAGCAGTCGGCCGGCGAGGATTACAGCCGGTTCGTCCGCCCGGTGACACCCGACCCCGCCGCGAACAGCGCGGACAACCAGACCGTAGCCGGCCAGAGCGCGCAACAGGCCCCGCAAACGCAACAGCCCCAGCAAACCCAAGCCCCGCAAACCCAGCCTGTGGGGTTCAAGCCGGTGTTCGAACCCGGTTCGGTGTTCGAACGCGTCTCCCGCGGCGATTTCGACCATAAGGAGCCCCAGGTGGAGGCCGGCGGCTTCACCTCGCAGCAGGCGAGGACCACCACCGATTACACCGTCCAGTTCCAGATCGCGCGGCACGCCCAGCTGCTGCCGTTCCTCGCGATGAACCCCACGCTGTACGATGACCTGTACGCGTGGCTTGCAGCACAGGGGAACGCCGATGTCGATGCCGCGCTCGCGCACAATCAGGGCTATCAGGAATACCGCGAAGCGGTAGGGAAGTGAGTCGAGGATGAGCGAATCCACAACCGATGAGGCGTTGCGCCAAATACGGCGTTGGCGGGACGACTACCGCAATTCGTTGGCACCGTCGCCTCTGGAAGATATCAGCCAGCTGTCAGCCCAGCTTGACCTGACCCACGCCCACCCGTCAGGCATCGCCCAGCTGTTCGCCAGCGGCAAGGCGCCGCTCGATTCCCTGTTCCGCGACACCGGCATGCTGCGCGCCGCCGGGCGTCGTCTCGAACGCGTCTACGAGGACCAGACCGCCAAAAGCCGCATCAGTGGTGTGGCTGAGCTGTCCATGGTGGTCGGCGTGGCCACCTGGTCCGGCAAATCCGTGCCGGTGCTGCTGTACCCGGTGGATGTGACCCGCAAACCGGGCGGCAGCGAAACCGACGCCACCATCAAATTCACCGGCCGCGGCAGACTCAACCCCGCGTTCGTGACCGAATTGCACGACCAGGGCGTCAACCTTGACGAGGACGAGCTGTTCGACGGCTCGAACTACGACAACGGCACCCCCGAGACGTCGGCCGTGTTCGCGGCGATCGAGAAGCTGGCACGCCGGGCGTTCGCCGACTTCGACATAGACCGGTACATCATCGTCGGGTGCTTCATGGACCCGAGCGCGCAGATTCTGCTCGAAAGCCAGCGTATCGTCGACGCGTTGCGCAAAGGGCCTACCGGCAACACCATCCTCGACGCACTCGCCGGCGACGCGCAGGCGATCCATGACCTCGAATCCGACAAGATCGCCGAATACAGTCCGTTCGACGGCGATCCGCACGCCGAATACGAGATCGGCGACGTGGACAACACCGTGCGGTATGCCGCCAACGTCGTGGCCGCCGGACATTCCATCGTCCTGGACAGCGAGGTCGGCAACGGCAGCGCCGCCCAGGCCGCCGCCATCGCATCCCGCTGCGTGATGAACGGGCGTTCGGTGCTGTACGTGCCGTGCGTGGCCGAACAGAAACGCCGGTTCACCAAGATCATGGGCGGCAACGTTATCGGCGACCTGGTGCTTGACATCGCCGACGAACAAGGCAACCTGGCGATCGACAAGCAGCTGATCGCCGCGGTCGGCTACCGGGCCGGCAATGCGACAAGCCGGTTCGACCAGCTGTCCGACGAACTGGTCGGCGTGCGTTCACGCCTGACCCGCTACCTTGGCGACCTCCACGGGGTCAACGAACGTTGGGGCGTCTCCGCATACCAGACCATCCAGAACCTCGCCAGCATCGCGACCCTGCCCACCCACCCCGCCACCCACGTGCGGCTCGGCGAAACCGCCGCCCGCACGCTCAACGGGCATATGGACGAGTGGACGAACAAGCTGCGTACGGCAGGCGAGCTCGGCGAATTCGCCATCGGCCCGGAAGACACCGCCTGGTACCATGCCTCGCTGACCACCGAGGAGCAGGCCATCAACGCCTACCAGCGTGTGGTCGACGTCATGCAGAAACTGCTGCCCGCCACGCGCGAACAGGTCGCCACCACCGTGCAGACCTGCGGTTTCCCCGTCCCGACCACCGCGCAGGAGTGGGGCAGACAGGTCACCGTGCTCAAGAACCTGCGTCGCGTGCTCGACGTGTTCCAGCCGGAGATCTTCGAACGCGACCTTGACTCGATGATCGAGGCGAGCAAGTCGAAGCAGCAGCGCAAGACCGAAGGCTCCGACCTAGGGTTCTGGGAGCGTCGCCGGCTCGTCAAGGAAGCCAAGAGCCTGCTGCGCGTGGGCGCGCAGGTGGAGAACCTGCATGACGCGCTCGTCATCGTCGCCAAACAGTCCGAACAATGGCACCTGTTCGTGCCCCACGGCGGCTGGCCCGTCCTGCCGCCCAAACTGGACACGATCCTCGAGACGCAGGACGCGCTCATGCGCGACATCACCGCGCTTGACGCCGTGCTCGCCACCACGCCCAAGGGCGGCAATCTCGAGGCTCTGGATTTCAACACGCTCGAGGAGCGTCTCAAGGCCCTGTACAACGACCATATGGCGTTGGATACGCTGCCGGGGCGCTGCCGGCTCGAACAGGAGTTCAAGTCGGTCGGCCTCGACGAACTGGTCGACGACCTGCGCGCCCGCCGCGTGCCGGTGGAGGCCGTGGAAGGCGAACTCCAGCTGTCGTGGTGGACGACCGTGTTCGAGGACATCGTCAAACAGTCCGCGATCATCTCGAACCAGGACGGTTCCGCCCTGCAGACCGCGGCGGACCGCTTCAGCCAGGTCGATGCCGATCACGTGCGTTCGGTCGGCCCGATGATCCACCAGGAATCCTTGCGCAAACTGTGCGACCTGCTGTTCTCCAAGACGCAGGAGGCGAACCAGCTGCACACCGTGCTCGCCGGCGGGCCGAACACGCCGCTCGGCCGCGTGCTGCGCGACCACCCGCAGATCATGGCTCTGGCCAAGCCCGTACTCATGGCGACCCCATCCACGCTGGCCGCGCTGACCGACCCCACGCCGCTGGCGGATGTGGCGATCGTCGACGCCGCCGCCCACATGCCCGCCATCGAACTGCTGTCCATCGTCTGCCGTGCGCGGCAGATTGTGCTGATCGCGCACGATGCGACGGTGACATCGCCGAGCGTCAAGGCGCTCATCGGCCTGCTGCCCCATGTTGAGGCCCGTCCGCGTCTGACCCGCCGCTCGCCGCGCCTGTCCGCGTTCCTGCAGGAAGCCGGGTACGGGACCATCCGCCATGCCGTCCCGACCGAAGGCATGCAAGGCATGATCCGGCTGCACCGGATCGAAGCCACCGGCGTGCCGGTCATCTCCTCCGGCCTGGTGGAAAGCAGCCAGCAGGAGATCGACACGGTCACCAGGCTTATCTGCGACCGGGCGAAATCCTTCACCGTGGTCCCCGTGTCCTACGTGCTCACCGTGGTCGCCATGACCGAGGTGTTCCGCACCCGCCTGGGCGCCGAACTCAAGTCGCTCGCCTCCAAAGACAAGGCCATGGGCCGCTTCCTGCGCCACGTGCGGCTGATCGGCCTCGACGAGGTCGCCGGCGCGCAAGCCACGGACGTCATCGTATCCATGTGCTACGCGAAAACCACGCACGGCCGTCTGATCCAGCAGTTCGGCCCGCTGGAGGGCGAGGGCGGCAAGGGCATGCTGCTTGACGCGCTCGCGCTCGCCGACCGCAACCTTGATATCGTCTCCTCCTTCGGGCCTGAAGACATGGATGACGAGCGTCTGCACCAGTCCGGCCCGCAGCTGCTCAAACGGCTGCTCACGTGGGCTTCGGCGCTTGACGCGAAAGCCGTCCGTCCAACGCCGATCCAGGTGTCGGACAACGTGCTGTTCAACGATCTCGCCCAGCGTGTCAAGGCGCGCGGGCTGGAGGTCGCGGTGGATTACGGGTTCGGCGATGACGTGCGCATCCCGTTGGTCATCGGTGCGAAAGGCAAGCCGTTCGCCTTGGCGGTGCTCACGGATGACGCGCAGTTCATGGGCATTCAATCCACCCGTGAACGTCACCGTCTGCTCCCGCAGGAGCTCGCCCGGCTCGGCTGGTCGGTGATGACCGTGTGGAGCGTCGCCGCGTTCGTGAACCCCGACAAGGAAGTGGACCGTATGGTCGCCCGCATCGGCACGCTGTACGGGGAGGCATGATGGCACCCGCATATGACCCGCATCGGCGCACCCCGAGACGTCACCGCCGGGTGACGATGCAGGGGACCGAGCGCTTCGATGCGGACGGTGTCAAGCTTGAGCCGTCCGACATGCTGACCGCCCGGCAACGTGACGCCGACGACGACCGGCGAATTCTGGGCGAGCTGCCGCCGCACTGGGCGGTATTCAGCGAGCGCGGGCACTGAGAACGGGCACTGGGCCCGCGATACACCGGTTTCGGTTATGCCCCTTCCCGTCGTGCGGCGATGACCGGCAGACTGTCAGGCAGGCTCATCACGGTGAGTGCCTCGCCGGGCTGCATGGCGATGGACGCGCTGTCCGCCGTGGTGCCGTCGGCGCGCTCATTGAACGCGATGAGTGTCGCTTTCGAGGCGATGGCACATTGCCGGTCCCGGTGTTCCGGTGCGGTGTCTTGATCGGTCTGTTCGCTCGCCGCGTCCGTGGGGACGGGCATGGGGGTGTCCGTGGGGGCGACACCGGGGGTGTCCACCATGTCGTTTCCGTCCGCCGTGCCGTTTCCGTCGGGCGGCATGATGGTCCCGCATGGCTGGCCGACAATCAGGTCGATCTCGTCGCCGGCATCGACGCCTTCCGGCCGGCTTGCCAGGCGCGCCTCGATCACGGTGGTGCCTTCAGGGGCGACTGGCGCCCCACGGATATGCGAGCGCAGGACCAGTGTGCCGGCCGGCATGTCCACGAGCGCGATCCGGGATTCGATCTGGACGGGTTCCGTCGGCGCGTGCGCGAATGATGTGTGCGCCGGCACGTCGATGACTTCCACCATGCCGGCGGTGAGCCGTTGGCCCCGTCGCACGTGGCTGGTGGTGCTCAGCATGGGCTGGGTCTTGACGACGGCGGTGAGGCATTGCAGGGCGCTGAATACGGCGATCGCGATGAGCAGGGCGCTTGCCGCGCGCCGTGCTGCCGCTATCCGGCGGCGTTGCGCCAGGCCGAGCCGGGTGCGGCGGGATGCCGCGGATGAGGATGCTGAAGATGATGATCTGTGTTGTCCCATGCGCCCATCATGGCCGGTGACGCCGCGCGATGCCACCCGTACCGGCGATTGTGGTCAGAAGTGCAGCCGCGGCTGCCGGGGCATACGCGAGCATACACGAACGCCCCCGTGCCTTGCGGCTGCGGGGGCGTGTGAATATGCGGATGCCGTTTACTTCGAGCTGCCGCGGTCCGTACGGTAGAAGCCGCTGCCCTTGAACTCGATGGACGGTGCCGCGTAGACCTTATGCACCTGCTCCTGGCCGCACTGCGGGCATACGGTGATCGGCTCGTCGCTGAACGACTGCTGCTCGGTGAAATCATACCCACAGTTCTTGCAACGGTAATGATAGGTTGGCACGATGGTCCCTCCACGAAATCGACAGGTCGGTACGTTACGTAATCTGTTCACATCCTAGTCGAATCGGTGACAGCAATGGTGTTCTCGGTCCGCGAACCGGAACCGTCCGCCGCCGGTCAGCCGACCATGCGCAACCCGGCGGGGGTCAAGATGCCCTGGACGGGAACATCGTGCCGGGCGTGGGGCAGCGGCCCGTCCGTGAGCTCCCACGGCCAGCACACGCCGATGATGCGCGCCGACGGCGAGGCGTAGGCGAGCGCACGGTCATACCATCCGGCGCCGCGGCCGAGCCGGATGCCGTGCCGGTCGATCGCGAACGCGGGGACAAAGACCAGTGAGGCCCCGGCCAGCGATTGCGCGCCGAGTACGCGCGTGTCCGGCTCCCGCGGGCGCAGGCCGCCGGTGGCACTGCGGGGCATGTCGTGCAATGCGTCAAGGCCGTGCAATTCGCTCCAGGCCGGGTCGTCGCCGGCTCCGGGCCCGAGCCGCGGCACCAGTATGCGTGCCCCGGCGTCGGCGAGCAGGCAGAGCACGCCGTCCATAGGGGGTTCGGTACCCATCGACGCGTACGCGGCGACCGTGGATCGTTCCGGCAACGCCCGGCACAACGGCAAGGCGTGATCGCGCAAGGCCTCGCGCGCCCGGGTGAATTCCCCGGCGGCAATGGCCTTGCGGCGTGTCAACGCGGCACGGCGGGCGGCACGTTTCGCGGCGGCGACCATCTCGGTGCCGCTGCCGGTATCGCTGCCGGCTGCCGGCGGAGGAGCGGGGCGGGAGAAATCGGTGATGCTCATACCCCACGTGATACCACGGGCGTCGTAGAAGCGTCCGCATGGCACCGCAAGACACGCATGCCGGCGGTCCCGCACGGCCGGAGCGACTCGTGGCACAATGAAAACGATGTCTGTTTTCCAATCGTTACGCGGCAGGATCCACAGTCGGCGGCCGCGTGAATTCCTCATGCCGCAGGCCCTGTATGCCCCCGAAGGCGTCATGCCGATCATGCTGCGGCCATGCACGCCCGACGACGAGGACGAGTTGCAGTCCCTGCGCTGGCGCAACCGTGACTGGCTCAAACCCTGGCAGTCCGATGACCCGCTCGGCGGGCCCGGCCTGTCGTTCAACGAATGGATACGCGTCCAACGCGAGTATGAGCGTGAGGGGACCGCCGCGCTGTTCCTGATCACCGACTGCACGCGCATCGTCGGGCAGGTGTCGCTCGGGGCGATCGCGTACGGTGCCATGCGCACCGGGCTGGTCGGCTACTGGGTGGACCGCGAAGTGGCCGGCCACGGCATTGCCCCGCTCGCGGTGGCCGTGCTCGCCGACTGGGCGTTCGACGCGCCGGACGGGCCGAGGCTGCATCGCATCGAAATCGCGATCCTGCCCCAGAACCGGCGTTCGCGCAGGGTCCCGCAGAAACTCGGCGCGATCGATGAGGGGCTGCACCGCCGCTACATGTATGTCAACGGGCAGTGGCGCGACCACGAATCCTACGCGTTGTTCGCCGAGGACCGTCCGCAGGGCGGCCTGGCGCAGGCGCTCGCCGACGGGCGGCTGCCGGCCGCCTGACACGCCGGAGAGAATGCGACACGCCCATGGGCGGGACGGACTGTTTTTCAGATACGTCTCCTATTCTTAGTCACTATGGATTATGAGGACATCAGTACGATTGTCGTGCTTGTCGTACTGGTAGTCTTCATCATTGGATGGCTGCCCATCAGGACGGCCGACAGCATGAAGCGGGTGGTTCAACGCCGTCAGGACCGGTTCTCCCCATCGCTGCATCTGATTGATGAGCGCAGCGGGACCAGGTTCTCCGATGACCATCCGCCGGTGACGAAAGGGGCTGCGATGCCAGTACAGGCACAGGGTCGGGTATCCCACGAGCATATCGCCGAGGTACGTCGCTTGCGCCGGGCGTCGATCCGTCATCGTCGCATCGTCGTCGCCGTGCTCGTGTGTGCGGCCGTCATCGTCGCGGTCGCGGCGTACCTGTTGCATTTCCCGATGGCATACGCACTGATTCCCTGTGGCCTGCTGGTCGTCACGCTCGCGCTGGGGGCGCGGGCGAGCCGTCACGCCCGGCAGTGGGAGCATAAGGTGGCACAGGCGTTGCGCCAGGAACACCAGATGCGCTCCCCGGCGGCGACGCGCGAACAGGCCGCCCCGGCAGTGTCGGCGGCGCAGACCGGCGCTCCGGCCGTCGCATCCGCCCCGGCGGATACGCCTTCCGGCGCCGACGCCGTGGAAACCGGCATCATGGAGCAGCACGAGATCCACCGGGCCGTCGAACAGACGCTGGCGGAGCGCGACCAGGCGCTCGCCCGCAAGGCGGCACAAGCCCGGCGGAAGGACGAACGCCCGGCCCGTCCCGTTCAGGCGGGGCAGCCCGGCCGGCCCGCGCAGCCTGCGGACGTATCGGAGCAGGATGGCCGGCATGTCCCGGCCTCTGCCGCTGACGCTTCTGCCGCCGACGCCCATGCGTCCGATGCACGGCATGAGGTGGCGGACAAGTCCGCCGAAGCTGTGTCCGCCGAATCAGCGCCTGTTGAATCAGCGCCTGCCGAACCGAAGGACGTGACGGTGGAACTCAGCCGCGTCAGCCCGGCCACGTCGCTCGATGTGTTCGATATGGCCGCCGAACGTCACCAGGACCTGATCTCCTTCTCTTGGGGCGCGCCACGCAACCATGCCGACGAGCCGGCGGCTCCTGAGAGCCTGGAAATCAAGTCCACCAAGCAGGTCGCCAAGGCCGTGCCCGTGGATGCCGGGGAAACCGAACCCGGCAAGACGTCGGGGAGCGGTGACAGGTCCGCTGATGATGTCCGGACGCATGATGCGGCGGTGAACAACGCCGATTCCTTCCACCGCACCGAGGAGCACGCCCGGGTGGATGTGCCCGAGGCGACCTCCGATTCGCTGGGCCACGACCTGCGCGCCGTGCTCGAACGTCGCGCATCCTGAGCCTGCAAACGCCGGAGTATCGCGGTTTTCACTCTCAGCGTTAGCACTCGAGTTGGCAGAGTGCTAACAACGCGCTACGATGAGGGGTAGCGCAAAGGGACGGCGCCGATAGTGATCGTCAGCCTCTTGAAAGCGATGTCCTGGCGCGGGAAGTATCGATTTCTCTTAGAAAGAGGAGGTCCACAGTGTCGATCTCACTCACACCGTTGGAAGACAAGATCATTGTCAAGCAGGCGGAAGCCGAAACCAAGACCGCTTCGGGCCTGTACATCCCGGACAACGCCAAGGAGAAGCCGCAGCAGGGTGAAGTGCTGGCTGTCGGCCCCGGCCGTCGTGACGACAAGGGCGAGCGCATCCCGATGGACGTCAAGGTCGGCGACAAGGTGCTGTACTCCAAGTACGGCGGCACCGAAGTGCACTATCAGGGCGAGGATTACCTGATCGTCTCCGCCCGCGACGTGCTCGCGATCCTGAACTGACGTTCCGCGTCTTGCAAGGCCCCGGCTCATGCCGGGGCTTTTTTGTTTGCACTGTGCCGCCGGCTCCGTGCCGCCGGCGTCGCTGTGTCGTTGGTCCTGACGACACCTTGCGGCGCTACCATGGGTGGTGTCGTGCATTGCGGCATACGGCACACGAGGCGGGAGGACGCTATGGTGACGGCGATGGGATCCCGGCAGGCGCGGGACATGGTGCATCAGGTCGTCGATGCCCTGGCGCAGGCCCTCGCCTGCCCGCGCCAGGTGGTCGAGGCGACGGTGCTGACGCTCGTGGCGGGCGGGCATGTGCTGCTCGAGGATGTGCCCGGCGTAGGCAAGACAACACTCGCGCGGGGGCTGGCTGCGGCCGTCGGCGGTTCGGTGCGCCGCATCCAGTTCACGCCCGACCTGCTGCCGGGCGACCTGCTGGGCATGAACGTGTATTCGCGGGCGACGGAATCGTTCGTGTTCCATCCGGGGCCGATTTTCGCCAATATCGTGATCGCCGACGAAATCAACCGTGCGGACCCGAAGGTGCAGTCCGCCCTGCTTGAGGCGATGGGCGAGGGGCAGGTCAGCGTGGACGGGCAGACCCACCATCTTGACCAGCCGTTCATCGTGGTCGCCACGCAGAACCCGATCGAGCTCGAGGGCACGTATCCGCTGCCCGAAGCGCAGCTTGACCGGTTCATGACCTGCATGCGCTTCGGATACCCGCAAACGGACACCGAGGAGCGCATGGTGATGTCAGACCACGCGTTCCGCCCATTGCAGGGGCTTCGCCGTGTCGTTGATGTCGAACAGATCCAGGCGGTGCGTGAACTGTGCGCCGGCGTGAGGCTGTCACAGCCGGTCGCACGGTATCTGGTGGCGCTCACGGCGGGAACGCGGCGGATGGACGGTGTCTCCTACGGGGTGTCGCCGCGTGGCAGCCTGCAGCTGGCCGCCATGTCCCGTGCGAAGGCGCTGTATGAGGAACGTGATTTCGTGCTTCCCGATGATGTGCGCTGGGCGGCACCGCTGGTACTGCCGCACCGGCTCGTGCTCGAGGATGCCGGCTACGGCTCGTCTGTCACCGATCGCGCCCACGAGCTGGTCGGGACGCTGATTGAGCGGACCCCGGTGCCGCGTGTCGGCGACAGGTAGGGCGGGCATGGATACCCGGCGGGACGCTGAGACGCACCAGGGGCGTCGGGGTTCCGGGGAAGCCCCGGTACCGGCGCAGGCCGCACTTCGCCGTGCCGGGGTGCCCTGGCGTCTGCGCCATGGCATGGTCCGCCCTACGCTGGCAGGCTGGCTGACGGCATTGGCGGCGGCGCTGCTATGGCTGGCCGCTCTCACGTTTGATGCGCGGGTGCTGGTCGCTGCGGCTATCGCATGGACGGGCGTATGGCTGATGGCGGCCTGTGGCGGCGGTATCCAGCTGCTGGCTTGGCTGGCCTCGGGAACCGGGCGCGGCCGGGCGACGCCATCAACGCCATCCGGGCGCCGGTACCGGGTAGGGCGGCCCGTACAGCCGCGTGAGGTCGCGGTGTCCGAAGCGTACATCCGGCTCAATCCGGACCGGTTCGCGGGCACCGCGCCGACCGGCAGGGGATGGTACCGGCGTGTCGCCGTCGTGTCCTCCTGGCGCGAGCCGCTCGGCCTGTTCGCCGTTCGCTCGGTCACCCGGGATGCCTCCGAACTGGTGATCGTGCCCGAACCTGGGCCGGTCACCCCGACCCGCGGGGACACCGTCTCGGGGGTGCGCGGCGGCGGACGCTCGGCGCTCGGCTTCGCCGGCCTGCGCGAATACGAGCCGGGTGACCCGGTGCGCAATATCGCGTGGAAACGCAGCGCCGGCGCCGGCCGGCTCATGGTCAAGCAGATGCCGCGCAGTACCGTCCACGCGGTGATGCTCGTATGCGACATGGCCTCCTGCACGACCGGTCGGCAGGCCGATGCTGTCGCTTATGAGGCGATGAGCCGGTACGCCCTGCTTCAGTCAGGGCTGGAACATGCCGGAGGCAAGCTGATCGTCACCGACGGGCGGGGTGTCGCCACAGGCTCCGGCCAGGCGCTGCGGCTTATCGCCTCGCTGCAAGGGCGTGCCGACGACGCCGTGGCGCACGCCGGTGCGGATGGGGGCGACGATGTCGCCTCCACGGTATGCCATGCTGCGGCGGCCCAGCACATGCCGGTCAGCGTGGTGGTGATCACCGCCACGCCGTCGGCTGGCGGCCTGGTCGCACGGCTGCACGCCGCCGGGCAGGCGGATGTGCGCGTGGTCGTCGTATCCGGCAGGCAGCCGGACTACCAGCTGCAACGCCGTGATCTTGATGACAGCCGGGGCCATGAACCCCGTGACCATGAACCACAGCGCCATGAACCACAGGATGCGCACCGGTCCGGATTCGGCCGCAGGCATCCCGCCGCCCGCCGCAGCGCCATCCGGCCGGCAGGCTCGCCCGCCGCCGGGCGGCCAAGGCACCCGGGGCGGGCATGGCAGGCGGCGGACCTGACCGGCATCATCGTGCGTATCGCCGCCACGGCATCGGCCCTCGAACTGGCCGTCCAATGGCTCACATCGCTGGTCCACGGCGAACACATGTGGTGGCCTCTCGCCGCACGCATCGGCGTTGCCATACTCGCCGTCGTCTCACAGATCCCGACGCCGGCACGCCTGGCGCACCGGCGTGTGATCATCGCCGTGCGGGGCCTCGCTTTCGCCGTCGGCACGCTGATTGCGGCCATCATCGCCGCCGGACTGCGGTTGCGCGACACCATCGGGTTCCTGCCATGGCATCCCGTCATCACGCAGGCCACCGACCGCGGGCAGGACGACATCCGCATACCCGCCATCCAGGCGTGGCGGCAGTTCGCCGGCGTCATGGCGTCAGGATTCCGGCAGGTGTACGTCCAACTGCCCCCGCTGTCGTTGACCGCGGCATCGGACGCCGCCATAATGCTCGCCATCGCCGTGTTCCTTCTGGTCATGCGGATCGTGCTGTGCACGCCTGCGGCAGTCCCATGGACAGGGCTCGCCCCGGTCATCGTGGGCGCTGTCGCGTATGCGTCCATGCTGCAGGATACCCCATGGGTCGCAGTGCTGGCCCTCACCGCCCTGCTGGCGCTCGCCCGTTGGTCGGTCCACCCCCGTGCAGCCGGTATCATGATGCCCGCACTCGCTTCGGCGCTGACCGTCGCCCTGGTCGCATGCTGCACCGCACCCGGCCTGCGCCTCGCCCGATCTGCGCATCTGGGCCTTGACTCCGGCGGCATGTTCAGCTCCGCGACCGTCAACCCGATGATTGACCTCAAACACTCCCTGACCGTAGGCTCGTCGGCGACCGCATTGACCTACCAGTCCAGCCGGGCGCGCTACCTGCGCATGGCGACGCTCGACGATTTCAGCGGCGGCACGTGGAGTTTCGCCAGTTCCCTGTCCGGCAGCGCGAACCTGTACGATGCCGGCACATCGAAGACGACGGCCACATCCAAGGCCGATACCGCCGCCCGGCAGCTCATGGCATTATCGGGCGGCAGCTGCGAAGCCGCCGAACCCCTCGCCACCTACCTGACCTACGGCAACGGCTCACTGGACGCCCACCTGTCCAGCGACGACTGGCTCGGCAAGCATGTCGCCAACACCGAAATCACCATCGACCGCCTGTCCACGCGGCTCCTGCCGTCCGCAGGCCTGACACTCGACTACTCCGGCATGAACGGCAACTGGAACATCGACCCGTCATGCAGCATCTATTCGCGCACCGAAAGCACCAGACAAGGCGACACCTACAAAACCTCAGGCATCTACCTCGACCCCATCACATCGGTGCTGGGATTCCAGCAGATCGACGCCATCAGACGCTCGGTGTCCGACCTGCGTGACACCGGTCACCTCACCGTCCCGGATACGGCGACAGCCGACGCGGCACGCGCGGAACTCGTCGCCTCGGGGGCCGCACAACGCAGCGGCGACTGGCTGTTCATCCCCGTGGCCACCACCAACGGCATCCTCACCGCCACCCACTCAGGCTCCTTCCCCGGGGCGCTCGCCTACGAATGGTCCGCCTACGGGTACAGCGACGACAACACCGCCACGTCGGACACGGCATCCACCTACACGCTGAGCACATCATTCGCCAACGCCGTCGGCTACAACCCCAACAAGGACAGTGCGGCGCTTGCCTCCTCGGCGGATTGGAACACCCGGATACTGGTCATGCCCGCCACCGTGGGCGCCGCCGACGCGTCGGACACTCAGGCAGTGGGCAACGCGCTCGCCGCGACGGGCATCACGGTCGCCGCCGTGACCTCCGTCGTCCTCGATGGCAGCCTGGTCGACGGGACGGACCCGTTCGCGCGGGTCGACGCACTGGACCGGGCGGTCCTCGCCCAATACCGTTCCCTGCCGTCGAAACTGCCCCGCAGCGTGACCGCCGTGGTCGCCCAGGCGAAAGCGGATGGCATCCCGTCGGCGGGCGCGTCGTTCGACGAACAGGAGCAGGCCTTGCAGTATCTGGTCAGGTATTTCTCATCGAACGGGTTCACGTATGCCTTGGACGTGCCCGACGCCGATGACGGCGACGACAGCAATATCGCGATGGTCGGCAGTTTCCTCAAGCGCAGGAGCGGCTATTGCGCGCACTATGCGAGCGCGTTCGCCGTGCTCGCCCGCGCGCTTGGCGTGCCGACCCGCATGGTGCTCGGCTACAGTACCAGCGGGGTGGTTGACGAGAACGGGTCGTATGCCGTCAGCGCCAGGCAGCTGCACGCCTGGGATGAAGCGTACCTGTCCGGGGTCGGCTGGGTGCCGTTCGACGTGACGCCGGCGGCATCCGAGGCATCATCCGGCGCCGGCCAAAGCGCCTCGTCGGCTGCGTCGTCATCGTCAAGCCCGTCGGCGTCATCCTCGGCTTCCGGTTCAGGGTCCGCATCCCCGTCGGGTTCCGCCTCGTCAGCGGTGTCATCGGGCGCGTCGGGCGGACCTGCCTCCCGGGCGCAGGGCCGGGATGATGCCTCGCAGGCCAGCCGTCCGGCCCGCCAGTGGGTGGTCTTCCTGTCGTCGGTGGCGTGCCTTGGTGCGGTGTGCTGCGCCCCGATGGGCATACGTTCGTACAGGAGACGCCGCCGGTTGGAGGCGTTTGACCGTGTGGCACGCGCTGGCTTGGGCGGCGCTGGCTTGGTCGGCGATGACGCGTCAGTATCCTCCGCGTGGGTCGCCGCATGGCGGGAACTCCAGGACACCGCCTGGGATTGCGGGGCGCGATGGGACGCCACGGCCACGGACCGCGACATCGCCGACACGGTCGGACAGGCGCTCGCATGCGATGCGGCCGGAGACGTCGCCGATCGGGCGGCCGCCAGCGTGTTCGGCCAAGGCGACGCTCCCGCCCCGACGATGCAGGATGCCGTAGTCGTCCGTTCGGCGGTGGAAGGACGACGGCGGTTCATACCCATGTCGTTGTTCCGCCGCCGGTGACGGCAGGCACGACGCGCCGCCGGCGGCAGCCCCCAACGGCGTGTCGGATGCCGGATGTCCGCATGGTGGCCTTCCAAACCGGTTCGTTACAGGGGATTGACGCCGCCGCGTATAGGATTGAGCCATGGCATACCTACATCGCGCAATCATCGATACCATCCCCAGCTACAAGCAAGGCAAGCCCGCCCCGAAGACGCCGGGCCTGACCGCGTACAAGATCTCCAGCAACGAGAACCCGTATGATCCGCTCGCCAGCGTCAAGCAGGCCATCGTCGACAAGGCCGTCGGCCGCATGAACCGGTACCCGGACATGCGTGGCACCGCGGTCGTGGAGCGTCTGGCCGGCCGGTTCGGCGTCGAACCGGAGAATGTCGTCCTGGGCTGCGGGTCCACCGAGGTCATCACCCAGCTGGTCAATCTGGTGGCCGGCCCCGGTGACGAGGTCGTCTACCCGTGGCGCAGCTTCGAGGCCTACCCGATCATCGTGGCGAACGCGGGCGCGACCAGCGTGAAGGTGCCGAACCGCCCCGACGGCAGCCATGACATCGATGCCATGATCGCCGCCATCAACGAGCGTACGCGGCTGGTCATCGTCAACAACCCGAACAACCCGACATCCACATCGCTGTCCGACGCGGACGCGCGCAGGCTCATGGCCGCCGTCCCCAAGGACGTGCTGGTGCTCTTCGACGAGGCGTACATCCAGTTCAATACGGCCGAGGACACGAATGTCGCCATGGACCTGTTCCGCGAATACCCGAACGTCGTGGTCGCCCAGACCTTCTCCAAGGCGTACGGGCTTGCCGGCCTGCGCATCGGCTACGGCATCGCCCCGGCGGACGTGATCGACGGCATGCGCAAGGTCGCCATCCCCTTCGGCGTGACGGAGATCGCCCAGACCGCGGCGCTCGCATCCATGGACGCCTACGACGAGCTGGACGAGCGCGTCAAGGCGCTGGTCGCTGAGCGTGCGCGCGTGGTCGCGGCCCTGCACGCGCAGGGATGGGAGTTCCCTGAACCGTATGCGAACTTCTTCTGGCTGCCGATCGGCGAGCGCACCGATGAAGCTGCCGAACACTTCGTGAAGGCCGCGCTGTCCGTGCGCGTGTTCAGTGGCGAGGGCATCCGTATCTCGGTCGGCGAGCGCGAGGCGAACGACCGGGTGATCAGTGTGTGCGCCGAACTCAAGGCGCTCGGCTTCTGAACCGCGGATGATACGTGCCGTGGCCGTGCGGGCGTCGTTCCGCGGTCACGGCGTGTCGCCCGGAATCATGCGGCTTGCGTGCCATGACCGACACGTTGCGACACGCCTGATTTGCATTTGTCCCGCAAAAATGCCATGATAGCCAAGTTGCCGGTTGCGGCTAGGTCGCTTGCGGCAAGGGCTGGTTTCCCAAGCGGTCAAAGGGACCTGACTGTAAATCAGGCGCTTCGTGCTTCAATGGTTCGAATCCATTACCAGCCACGCCTCGATAGCTCAGTGGTAGAGCACTTCCTTGGTAAGGAAGAGGTCGTGAGTCCAATTCTCACTCGAGGCTCTCATGGCGGGGTAGCTCAGCTGGCTAGAGCGTACGACTCATAATCGTAAGGTCAAGAGTTCGAGTCTCTTCCTCGCTACAAAGGCCGGCGGCACCGCCGGTACGCAATCGATCACAGAGGTGAACCAACATGGCAAGCAAGAGCGCCGACATCCGTCCGGGTATCACGCTGGCATGCACGGAGTGCAAGGAGCGTAACTACATCACGACCAAGAACCGTCGTAACACTCCTGATCGTCTTGAGCTGAAGAAATTCTGCCCGCGTTGCGGCAAGCAGACGGTTCATCGCGAAACCCGCTGAATTCGTTGGAGCGTATATCACGCTCACGGAAAGCCTGACTTCGGTCAGGCTTTTTTGTTATCCGCCGGTCTCGGGCGGGACGCCGTATCGGCAAGCCTGCGGCTAGTATGGCGGGTATGACCACAGAACACAGCAGTACCACGTTCTCCGACCTGACCACCATCGGTGTTGGCGGGCCGATCCGCACATTCCTCACCCCGCATACGCGCGACGGGGTCATCGACGCCGTGCGGCAGGCCGATGCCGCGGACCTCCCGCTCAGCGTCATCGGTGGCGGCTCGAATCTTCTGGTCTGCGACGACCCCTTCGACGGCATCGTTGTGCGTGACGCCCGCCAGGATATCCGCTTCGGCACGCCGCAGGCGGATGGCACGGTGGCCGTCAATGCGGATGCCGGCTGCAACTGGGATGATTTCGTCGCCGCCACCGTCGCCCACGGGCTGGAAGGCGTCGAAGGCCTGTCCGGTATCCCCGGCACGGTCGGCGCGTCGGTGGTGCAGAACATCGGGGCATACGGCCAGGAGGTCGCCTCCAGTGTCGCGCAGGTCGAAGCCTGGGACCGGCAGGCACAGTCCACAGTCACGCTTGAAACCGTGCAGTTGAGCTTCGGGTACCGTATGTCTGCGCTGAAAGCCAGCATGTATGACGCTTCGGCGAAGCCGTCGGCGAAGTTCTTCCCGACCCCGCGTTTCGTGGTCCTGTCGGTCACGTTCCGCCTGCACAAAAGCGAGGAGGGCACGGTCGGATACGGCCAGCTCGCCAAGGCACTTGGCGTCAGGCTCGGCGATCGTATGCCCGTCGCCGCGATCCGTGACGCCGTACTCAAGGTGCGCGCCGCCAAAGGCATGTTGGAGGACGCCCACCGGTATGGCATCCCCGCCATGGCGGGAGCCAAGCGCGCGGACACCGTCGCTGCCGCGTTGCAGGCACAACGCGGGACGACCGGCACAGACGGCCCGGATTTCAACCGCCACAGTTGCGGCAGCTTCTTCATGAACCCGGTGCTTGATGCGGCACAGGCCGCCGCGCTGCCCCAGGATGCGCCACGGTTCCCGGCGACGCTGCCGTCCGGGGCGCCTGGAACCAAGACCTCCGCGGCTTGGCTGATCGACCATGCCGGCTTCCACAAGGGCTACGCCGTCACCGCCGACGCCCCGGCAAGCCTGTCCACGCTGCACACGCTCGCCCTGACGAACCGCGGTTCGGCACGTGCGGCGGATATCGCCGCGCTCGCCCGCACGGTCCGTGACGGCGTCGAGCACGCCTATGGTATCCGGCTGGTTCCCGAGCCGGTGGTCGTCGGGCTCGAGCTGTAACGGCGATACGCGACCAACCGGCCATATCGCGGTCGTGACGCGCGCATCCACCCGTACCGGGCTTACAATCACACGCCATGCCTGGTATTGACCCGAGCATGGCACACGAGCATTCATGAGAGGACCTGACCGTCGTATGCATCTTTTCAGAACCAAATCGGTCGAGCAGACGCTCGCCGAAACCGGGGACAGCGAGCGCAAGCTGGTCCGCACCTTAGGCGTGTGGGACCTGGCGATGATGGGCGTCGCCGTAGCGGTCGGCGCCGGCATCTTTTCCGTCGGCGCCCAGGCGATCGCCTACCATGCCGGCCCCGCGGCGATTGTGAGCTTTCTGATCGCCGGCGTCGTATGCGGCGCCGCCGTCATGTGCTACGCGGAATTCGCGTCGATGATCCCGGTCGCCGGATCCGCCTATACCTTCACGTACACGACGATGGGGGAGCTGGTCGCCTGGGTGATCGGCTGGGATCTGGTCCTCGAGATGCTCATGGCAGGCTCGGTCATCGCGAAATACTGGGGCGTCTATCTGAACGACTTCCTGCATTTGATGGGCTGGAACACCACCACGCAGGTGCATGTCGGCGGGCTGTCGCTCGACCTCGCCCCCTTGGTGATCGTCACGTTCTTCACCGTGCTGCTGGTGCTCGGCACCAAGCTGTCCACGCGCGTCGACAGCGCGTTGACGGTGCTGAAGATCGGCATCGTCCTGTTTGTGGTGATTGTCGGCTTCTTCTATGTCAAGGCGAGCAACTTCACACCGTTCATCCCGCCTGAGCAGCCGGCCTCGAGCGTGCGCGGCGCTTCGGCGAGCGGAGTGATGATGCAGCCGCTATGGCAGTGGATGACCGGTATGAAGCCGACCGTCTACGGCGTGCCGGGCATCCTGTCGGGCGCGGCGCTCGTGTTCTTCGCGTTCCTCGGCTTCGACGTGGTCGCCACCGCCTCGGAGGAGACCAAGGATCCGGGCCGCAACGTGCCGCGCGGCATCGCCCTGGGCATGAGCCTGGTCACCGTGCTGTACATGCTGGTCGCCGTGGTCACGACCGGCATGGTCTCCTACAGGCAGCTCGCCAAGGCGGACAGCCCGTCCCTGGCCACCGGCTTCGAGCTGGCGGGCGCCACCTGGGCGGCGAAAATCATCTCCCTGGGCATCGTCATCGGCCTGACCACCGTGGTCATGGTGCTGCTGCTCGGTCTGACGCGCGTCGTGTTCGCGATGAGCCGTGACGGTTTGCTGCCGCGCGGCCTGTCCAAGGTCGGCAAGTACGGTACGCCGGCACGGTTGCAGATCGCGGTCGGCCTGATCGTGGCGATCGTCGCCTCATGCTTCAATGTCGACATCCTCGCCGATATGGTCAATATCGGCACGCTGTCGGCGTTCACGCTGGTGGCGCTCGGCATCCCGATCATGCGCCATAAGCGCCCCGACCTGCCGCGCGCCTTCCGCATGCCCGGCAATCCGTGGGTGCCGGTGCTCATCGCGCTTGCGAACTTCTGGCTCATGCTCAATCTCAGCGTGCTCACCTGGCTGCGGTTCCTGGTGTGGCTCGCCATCGGGTTCCTGATTTATTTCGGCTACTCGTACCGGCATTCGCGACTCGGCAACGGCGACTTGACAGACCACCTGCCGCAAGGCGGGGATGCGCAGGTCGCGACGGTCGCGTCCGCCGCGTCCGCGGCTCCGCAGGGCACGTCCCCGACCGTGGGTAGTGTTGAGGGCGAATGAGGAGGTAGCCATGGCCTATGTCATTGCCCAGCCGTGCGTCGACGTCAAAGACAAGGCGTGCGTCGACGAATGCCCGGTGGATTGCATCTACGAGGGTTCACGCTCGCTGTACATCAATCCGAACGAATGCGTGGACTGCGGCGCCTGCGAGCCCGTGTGCCCGACCGAAGCCATCTTCTACGAGGATGATCTTCCCGAGGAGTGGGCCTGGTACAAGGACGCCGCGGTGAGCTTCTTCGACGAGGTCGGCGACCTGGGTGGCGCGTCAGCCGCCGGCCCGATCGGCAAGGACCCCGAGCAGGTGGCAGCCCTGCCCCAGCAGAACCAGGAGTCCTGAACCCGGGTTCAGGCGTGTTGGACGGCCGCCGCACGTACCGTGTGACGGCCGTCCTCGCATATCCGCCCAGGCCCGCAGCAGGGCGGGAACATACCAGCAGCAGCCAAAGGAGTGCAAGACATGGGATTCGCGGCATTCGACAACACGTACGACTGGTCCAAGCTCGCCGCCTACCGGCGCACGGCCATGCACACGCCGACCGGGCAGATCGACCTGTCCGTCGGCTCGCCGGTCGACCCCGTCCCGCAATCGGTCCAGCGGGCTCTCGCCGCAGCGGCCAACGAACGCAACGCCTTCGGATACCCCAAGACCATCGGCACCGATGACCTGCGCGGGGCGATCGCCCATTGGATGCGCGTGTGCCGCGGCGTCGATATGGATGCCATCGGCGCTGGGGTCGTCCCCACGGTCGGCTCCAAGGAAGCGGTGGCTTTGATGGCTTCGCTGCTCGGCTTGGGCCCCGCAGACGTCATCGTCCAGCCGAAGGTGTCCTACCCGACATATGAGATCGGCACACAGATTGCCGGAGCCGCTGTCCACAAGGTCGCCGACATCGCCGACACCGCCTCATGGCGGGACATCCCCGGGGTCAAGGCCATCTGGATCAACTCCCCGTCCAACCCGACCGGGGCGGTGCTGTCCGCCGGCCAGCTGGCCGGCATCGTCGCGACGGCGCGGGAAATCGGCGCTGTCGTGTTGTCTGACGAATGCTACGCGATGATGGACTGGCGCACCGCCACCACCCACGAGGATTCCAACGAGGCGCAGGCCGCGAACTCGTTCTCCCTGTCATCCACGCCGTGCGTACTGTCGCCCGCGGTCTGCGACGGTTCGGCCAAGAACATCCTCATGCTCTATTCGCTGAGCAAACAGTCGAATATGGCCGGGTACCGTACCGCGTTCATCGCCGGGGACGCCGCCATCATCGCCCGCATGTCCTCGTACCGCAAGCAGCTTGGCCTCATTATCCCCGGCCCGGTGCAGGCGGCCATGGCCGCCGGGCTGCGTGACGTCGAATCCGTGCACCACCAGTGGGAGCGCTACCGGTATCGGCTCGAATCGCTGGTCAGCGCGTTGCGCGACTACGGTTATGACGCGCACATGCCGCAGGGAGGGCTCTACGTGTGGGTCAAGGCGTTGAGTGGCGACTGCTGGCAGGACATGGCGGCGCTCGCCGACCTGGGCATCGTCCCCAGCCCCGGCGAGTTCTATGGTGCGCCGGATGCGCTGCGCTTCTCGTCCACCGCGGACGACGAGACCATCGAACTGGCATGCGCGGCGTTGCGGCACGCCGCCTGATCGCCGTCAAACGGCAGCTAACGCTCATCCTGCCTTGGCGGATGCGAATCCGGCGCGGTGCGGGAGTTGGATACCGCGCGATGCCGCGTATCCTGCCCCTCGCCGACACCGAGACTGATCGCGCCCAGCCCGTAGCGTTGCCGGACGGCATCCATCGCCTGTTCGGCATCACGCAGACGATTCGACCGTGACTCGCCGCTTGTGGATTCCCGCTCCTCCAGCATATCCTCAAGCGTTGGCTGAATGACAGCGCCTTGCGCCGGGATCAAACCGCTGGCACTGATACCCGCCAACCGGATTTCCTTGGGCAGCGGCACCGTATCCGGCGTGTCAGGGGCGAGCCCGAGTGTGGTGTTGAGCAGTCCCACCGCTTGCGGGTAGAGGGTGCTGGCCGCGTCGGCAGGATGATCCATGGTTTTCGCGCGTGTCGTGTACGACAGGTCGGCATAGCGCAGTTTCACGGTCAGGGTGCGGGCCATGAGCTCGCGTGCTCGCAGGGAGCGGGCGACTTCGTCACAACAGCGTCGCAGCAGGCCGCGCACTTGTCGCGCGTCGCGCGTGTCCTCATCGAAGGTGCTTTCCGAACCGATGGATTTCTCGGGGGTATGCGGGGTGACCGGGCGGTCATCCAGCCCCCACGCCGCCATATGCAGATTGTGTGCGGCGATGGCTGATCCGGTGGCTTGCGCGAGCGCGGTTTCGCTGGTCGTGGCGAGGTCGGCGACCGTGCCGATACCCCACGCGTTGAGCTTGCGTTCCAGGGCCGGCCCGATGCCGGGGATGCCGCGCAACGGCATCATCTGCACGAATTGCGCCTGACGTTCGACGGGGATGAGCAGCATGCCGTCGGGTTTCGCGTTGGTCGACGCCATTTTCGCCACCAGCTTGTTCGAGGCGATGCCCACTGAGCAGGTGATGTGGTAGCGTTGCGTGACCTGCTCGCGGATCCAGGCGCCGATGCGGCTCGGCTGGCCCCACTGGCGCAACGCCCCGGAAACATCCATGTACCCCTCGTCGACGGACACCTGTTCGAACCGGTCGGTGATCCGGCTGAACACCTCGTCGAAGATGCGCCGGGACATCATCCGGTAGTAGTGCATGTCGACGGGCAGGAACACGCCGTTCGGGCACAGCTGCCGTGCGCGCGCCGTCGCCATGGCGGAATTCACGCCGTAGGCGCGCGCCTCGTAGCTTGCCGCGGAGACGACCGACCTGGTGCCGGTGCCGATGATGACCGGCTTGCCTTTGAGCCCGGGGTGGCGTGCGACCTCCAGCGACGCGTAGAAGGCGTCCATGTCGATGTGCAGCACCGTGCAGCCGGTTTCGTCATGCCCCCAGTCTCGTTTGGCGGCTTGCAGTCGTGGTGCGGTGCTCATGTATCCATCCTATGCCGTGGCCATGTATTCGGCTGGCGGGGGCGATGGGCGTGGCGTGATGTGCGTTCGTCTGCGAAAGGTGCTATGGTAATGTGATGTTGCGCGCAACAGCACGCATGGAGTCATGCCTGAGTGGCCGATAGGGGCACCCTGCTAAGGTGTTAGTCGCGTTTAGCGGCTCGAGGGTTCGAATCCCTCTGACTCCGCCCATGGGCTTCCGGATAATCCCGGAAGCCCTTTTTTCATCCCCGCAAAACCGGGTTATAGGCCGACATGCGTGCCCGGTGTTGACGGTCATGTAGCTCACAGGGCGTGCTGTGCCGTCTACCGACGCTGACAGTCGCCTCGGCGCCGGCAGACGCAGGGGGTGGACGAAACCGCGGCGCGCAGCCCCTCGCACCCAATCCGGGACGCGCAAGTTGAATAATGACTCCGGATTTCTCGCGTCTTGGGCTCTGCTGTACGAGAATGCGGGAGATGAATCTCAATGACTCGTCTTCGCTGACCCGTATGGCGAGATGTCGAGACCCGGTGGCTGCGTCCAACGCCTGGCATATGGCAGTATGCCACGCAAGCGGTACCGCGTCGTACCGCCGTGATGCTGACTTCGGCGTCTCCGTAACGTTTGGCGGAGCCGGAGGTACGCCTTTGTCCGCCGCCTCCGTGTTTCCCATAATATCGCCGTTTTGGCGGGATTCCAGACGTGCTGTCCGCGGCCCGCGCAGGTCAAACGTTTGCAGTCTGCGGCGTATAAAAGCGCCTTTTCCGCGTCGTTGTTCCGGTTTTGCGTTACCAAAAGTTAACCGATGTCGCAGTGTCCATATCATGGAAGGCGTCGGCGTGTCGGTACCGGTCCCGCCTGGCTGCGCGTGCGCTATCGTGGAGATGCTATGGCTGAATCATCCACACTGCTCAATACCGCGGACCATCCGGCGCAGGATTCGCTGGTCGACAGGAAATCCGAATTCATCGGCAACGCGTGCCATGCCGACACGCTCGCCGAGGCGCTCGCATTCGTGGATGCGGTCCGGGAACGCCACCCGAAAGCGAGGCATGTCGCCTACGCCGCGATCTGCGGGTCGCAGGGCAGCCTGACCGAACGGATGAGCGATGACGGCGAGCCGTCGGGCACTGCCGGCAAGCCGATCCTGGATGTCCTGCGCGCCAACGGCCTGACTGACTGCGTGGTCACGGTCACCCGCTATTTCGGCGGTATCCTGCTCGGTTCGGGTGGCCTGACCCGCGCGTATTCGTCGGCGGCATCGCTGGCGGTCAAGGCGGCGCAACGGGCGCGGATCGTACCGTGCGTCAGGTTCCGCATGACGGTGCAATACCCGCAGCTGGATACGCTCAACCATCTGATCGCCCAGGCCGGAGGTGTCCGGTCGAACGAGCAATACACTGATGTCGTCACGCTTGACGCACTGATTGCGCAGGAACATGGGGATGCGTTCGTCGCGCGTGTCGTCGAGGCGTTCAGGGGTTCGGTGCACGCCGACAGGATCGGTGTGGAGCACCGGGCGATACAGTGAAGGCATGAGTGACATGGCAGGAGCGCGACATAACGGGGAAGTGAACATGACGGAGGAACAGCAGGGCACTGCACAGCAGGATTCGGCACAGCAGGACACGGCACAGCAGGATGCCACCCGCGAGGCTCTGGAAAGCCCCGTCCGTCCCGATGCGCAGCCCGCGCAACCCGACCAGCAAGCGCAACCGGCGGGCACGGGCGCCGGGCCGAGTGAACCCGATGCGTCCGGTACCGCCGCCTCCTTCGAACCGCTGACCGTCACCTATGAACGCCTCCGCCATACCGACGATGTCGCCCAGCTCCATGAGTACGCGCGCCGGCCCCTGCCCGACCGTGCGCAGCAGGCGGCGTTCTCCCGGGCCACCGCATTGCTTGAGGCGGTCGCGGGCAACCAGCACACGCCGCTCGAGGACCGTGTGTTCCTGGCGTCCGACATGCCGTTCCCGAATATCCTGGTCAAGCTTTCCGACGATCCTGCGCCTGAGGTGCGCAAGGCGGTCGCCGCGAACCAGGATGACAAGAACTGGCTGGTCGGCCGGCTGACCAAGGACCCTGACCCGAGTGTGCGTGACGCGGCGCTGCGCAATCCCCGCACCTCGTGGAAGATGCGTCTTGAGGGCGCCCAGAATCCCGAACTGGATTCCGACACGCTTGATTTCCTGTCCACGCTGGGCGTGTCGTGTGAGCCGGGCGCGCCGGCGGTGCTTGCACAGATGGTTCGCCGCGCGGTGGCCCTGAACCCGCATGTTTCCGCCGAGACGCTGCAACGGCTGGGTGCCGATCCGGCGTCGGCGGTGGCGGCCGCTGCACGGCGCGCGTTGGCTGCATCGCAGGAAAACGGCTGACCAACAGGCGGGAAATACGAGAATTTGGCTCCCGGCGGTCGATTTTTGGGCTTACACTTGAACGTATGACAGAGAAGACCGAAAACGATGAGCGCCTTGCTCGTCCCCTGATTCGTCTCGCCAAGCTCGTCGGCATCGGCACCAGTTATGTCGGCCAAAGCAACGATTACCACGAGATCGAGGATGATGTCCTCGTGGCGGTGCTCGCTGCCCTTGGCGTGGACGCTTCAAGCGATGAAGCCATTGAGCGCTCCATTCACACGATTCTTGATGAACGCCATGCCCGCCTGGTCGCCCCGACTGTCCTGCATACGGTCGGCAAGGAGGACTCCGTGCTGGTGAACACCGGCATTCTGGAGATTCCGAGCGCGTCGATCACCTTGGAGAACGGCGAGCCGTATGAGGGCGAGATCACCGTCGGTGCCGGTGACGGTTCCCAGGCGTATTCGCTGGACGGCAAGTTCGTCGCGACCGCGTCGCTGACCATCCCGAAGGATCTTCCGATCGGCTACCATACGCTGCATGTCCAGGTGGGCGACCGCAAGCAGGATGCGACGCTGATCAGCGCCCCGGAGAAGATCGACCTGATCGACCCGATGAAGCACGGCCAGCTGTGGGGCTGGATGGCGCAGCTGTATTCAATCCGCTCGCAGGGCTCGTGGGGCGTGGGTGATTTCGAGGATTTGAAGACCCTGCTGGTCGAGGCCAAGCGCAAGACCGGCGCCGATTTCATGCTGATCAACCCGGTGCACGGCAGCGAGCCTGTCGCTCCGCTCACCCCGTCGCCGTACCTGCCGATCAGCCGCCGCTTCGTGAACTTCACGTATATCCGCCCCGAATCCATTCCGGAATACCGGCAGCTTGACGACGCTGCGCGCAAGCAGGTCGAGGAGCTGCATGCGCAGGTCGAGCCGCTCAACGGCGATGCCCAGCTCATCGACCGCGATACCATGTGGCGCATGAAGATGCGCGCCCTGTGGCTCGTGTTCAAGGCGGGCCGTCCGGCGGGCCGCCAGGCGCAGTTCGATGTGTTCAAGAAGCAGCAGGGCGCCGAGCTGGAATCCTATGCCACGTGGTGCCTGTGCTACGACAAGTGGGGCAAGCCCGAGGACACCCCGGACAACTGGGAACGCAAATACACCAAGGAGTCCCCGGAGGTCGCCGCGCTGCGCAACCAGTTCCCGGACACGCTCGAGTTCTATCGCTGGCTCGAATGGATCGCGGGTGAGCAGCTGGAAGCCGCCCAGCAGGCCGCCAAGGACGCGGGCATGAAAATCGGTCTCATGGCTGATATGGCTGTCGGTGTCCACCCGGCAGGCTCCGATGTGTGGTGGAACCCCGAACGCTTCGCCAAGGGCGCCACGGTCGGTGCGCCGCCGGATTACTTCAACCAGCAGGGCCAGGACTGGAGCCAGCCGCCGCTGAACCCGATCGTGCTTGAGAATACCGGCTATCAGGTGTATCGCGAGATGGTGCACGGCATGTTCGCCCGTGCCGGCGCCGTCCGCATCGACCATATCCTGGGCCTGTTCCGTCTGTGGTGGATTCCTGAGGGCAAGGGCGCCAAGCATGGTGCGTATGTCTACTATGATTCCGAGATCATGCTCGGCATCCTCGCGATCGAGGCCGCCCGTGCGGAGGGCGTGGTCGTCGGCGAGGATCTCGGCGTGGTGCCCGATTTCATCACCAAGGCGCTCGGCAGGCATGGCGTACTGGGGTGCGCCGTCGAATGGTTCGAGCAGATGGAGGGCGAGTTCAAGGCCCCGAAGACATGGCGCGAATATGCCCTGGCCTCGGTCAACACGCACGACATGCCGCCGTCATACGGCTATCTTGAGTATGAGCAGGTGAAGATCCGCGAGCGGCTTGGCCTGTTGGACAGCCCGGTCGAGGAGTTCCAGGCTTCGGCGACCAAGGAGCATAATGCGATGCTTCGCATGCTGGTCGAGAACGGCTATCTTGACGCGGACCTGCTGAAGGATGAGCATGCCAACGAGCAGCAGGTCGTCGAGGCGCTGTACCGCGGACTCAAGGACGCGCCGAGCAAGCTGCTTGCCGCATCGATCACCGACGCCGTCGGCGAGAAGCGCGCGCAGAACCAGCCGGGCACCAACAACGAGTACCCGAACTGGCGTATTCCGCTGGCCGATTATGACGGCAATGTCGTCCCGCTGGAGCAGCTGTTCGACAATGAGCGGCTTCAATCGCTCACGAGGATCATGAACGCCTGACCTCCGATCAGCGCGACGGATGCAGTGGTCCGCCGGTTTCCCGCCGGCGGGCCACTGCCGTATGTAGGGCGGCGTGGTGTCGTGTTGCGTTTGGACAGGGGTGTCGATATACTTGTCGAATGTTGTGTTCCCAAGGGGTCCTTCAAAGCGCTTTCCCACTCGCCATCGAGGACTTTCAGGGAGCCCACGATAAGAAAACCGGGCTGTTCCGCGTCAGCGGGCGGTTTGGTTTGGAACACAATATGAGAAAAGGTACAACCGTGAAGACTTTCACACCGAAGCCAGATGATCTGACTCATGAGTGGTATGTCGTCGACGCCACCGACGTGGTGCTCGGCCGTCTCGCGACGCAGGTCGCTACCCTGCTGCGCGGCAAGAACAAGCCGACGTACGCGCCGCACGCCGATTCCGGCAACCACGTCATCGTGATCAACGCCGCGAAGATCGCGCTGACCGGCAACAAGATGGGCAAGGAACTGTATTCGCACTCTGGCCGTCCTGGCGGCCTGCGTCGCGACAAGTACGCCGACCTGCTCGAGCGCAAGCCGGAGCGCATCATCACCGCCGCTGTCCGTGGCATGCTGCCGAAGAACCGTCTTGCGAAGGTGCAGCTCAACCGTCTGCACGTCTTCGCCGGCGAAGAGCATCCGCACACCCCGCAGAAGCCGCAGGTCTTCGAGATCACGCAGGTTTCTCAGCAGGCCAAGTGAACCGAAGGGAGATAAAGAAACATGGCTGAAAACACCAACGACTCCGCGGTTCTCGAGACCGAAGAGGAGCTCACCTCGTACACCACCGAAACCAACGCTGGCGCTGGCACCGGTACGTCCCAGATCGCTCCCTGCTACGGCACCGGCCGTCGCAAGGAGGCTGTCGCCCGCGTCCGCCTCGTTCCGGGCACCGGCAAGTGGACCATCAACGGCCACACCCTGGAGGAGTACTTCCCCTCGAAGCTGCTGCAGCGCGAGGTGAATTCCCCGATCGTCCTGCTCAAGCTCGAAGGCAAGTTCGACGCCATCGTCCTCGTGGACGGCGGCGGCACCACCGGCCAGGCCGGTGCCATCCGCCTCGGTGTCGCCCGCGCGCTGAATGCGGTCGACCGTGACGCGAACCGTATCGCGCTGAAGAAGGCCGGCTTCCTGACTCGCGACTCCCGTGTCGTCGAGCGCAAGAAGGCTGGTTTGCACAAGGCACGTCGCGCTCCGCAGTTCTCGAAGCGTTAAGTTTCCTCGTGCGCGTGTTATCGCGCTATATGGATGCCGGTATCCCGAAAGGGTGCCGGCATCTGTCGTATCATCGCCGTGTTGCCTTATGCAGTGGGGGATTGCGCGCTCGGGCATGGTATGTCCCCTGGATCGGCGTGACGGGCATCGATCGTTCCTGGCAGCGCATGCACGGGTGCATGGCCATGAGTCTCGATATCTCGCGATGATGGCCTGATTGAGCGAGTTATCGAGGAAAAAGTCCTGAAATCTCTTGATGCCAAGGTGATTACGCGGGAAATCGGGATTCTGCAAGGTGCCCGCCCTGGTGCATGACCCGAGAAAACCGCGAAATATCCACGATTTGCCCGAGTCAACGTGAGTAGCGCCGACTGCAAAACCCCGATATCTCGTGTCAATCGGCGATGTGAGGGAGATATCGAGACATTGTTCTGAATATTCCGGCGATTTCGTCAATATCCGGAGCAATCGAGAAATCGCGGATGCAACGGGTTGAGGCGGCGGCGCAACATGAATGCGCGCCGCCGCCACCTTCAGTCAGTTCGATGAGTCCTCCTGATGAACCGGCGTTATCTGCCGCATCAGCGTGATGCTGTACTCGGGGATCGTCCACGTATTGCGTGCGCCGGATGTGGCGGACGCATGGTCCTTCGCCTGCGATAGCGGCGTGTTGCCTGTGGATTTGCGTGGGCGCGCCGCAGCGCCCGTACCGCCCGTAGCGGCATCGGCCGGGGTGCCGGATGGCTGGACGGCGGGCATGGATGTCATGGCTGACGTCGAGACATGGGCTGTCCGCTGGGCTTGTGCAATGACATCACTCAGCGCATGGCGGGCGGGTTGCGAGGGCATCCAGTTCATGTCCGGGGCGTGGCTGGCGACGTGGACGCTATCGCCGGCCGCCGGCTCGATTCCTTCGGTCTGCGATGAGCTCCACGCAATCTGCCAGAGGCTGTCGGAAGGCAGATGGAAGCTGCGATCGCCTGCGTCGCCGTTGACGACGACCAGCAGGTCGGCGGAATTGCGGGATATCAGCCGCATGACAAAGCTGCGCGAACGGCGGTTCGACCAATCGCGTTCGATGGGTGTCGTGCCGTCGGGCAGGAACCATTGCACGCGGCTGGACTGCTTGAACAGGCCGATCTGGGTGAGTCTGGTGTAGAAATCCTCCGTGTGGAACAGGACGAGCGATTTGCGGATGGAAATCAGCCGCGACACGGATTCGAAGATGCGGATCTTGCGGCGATCATCCTCGGAATCCATCCATTCCCAATGCAGCCAGGTGGTGTCGTTGTCCTGGCAGTAGGCGTTGTTGTTGCCTCCCTGGCTGTTGCCGAATTCGTCGCCTGCCTGCAGCATCGGCGTGCCGAGCGACATGAGCAGGGTGCCGAGCATGTTGAGCACGGCGCGTTCACGTTTGCGCTGGATGGCCGGGTCGTCGGATGGCCCTTCATGCCCGAAATTCACCGAATAGTTGACGTTCGAGCCGTCGTTGTTGTCCTCGCCGTTGGCTTCGTTGTGCTTGCGGGCGTACATGGCCAGGTCGGCCGTGGTGAAGCCGTCGTGGCATGAGATGAAGTTGATGGACGAGGGCGCTCCGCGTCCCGGTTCGGTGGCGAACAGATCGGCGGAACCGCACAGCCTGGTGGCCATTTCCTGCATGCCGATGCCTTCCGCGCCGGGTCGTTCCACGGGGTCGGTGAGCCAGAACTGCCGTACCGCGTTGCGGTAGGCGTCGTTCCATTCGCCGAACGGCATGCCGAACTGCCCGGTCCGCCAGCCTTGGTAGCCGACATCCCACGGTTCCATGATGAGTTTGAGGTTGCCGAGCAGCATGTCGCTGCGCAGGGCGTACAGGAACGGGTGATGCTTGGTGAAATCGCCGTCGAGCCGTGCCAGCGATGCGGCGAGGTCGAAGCGGAAGCCGTCGACGCCTATGCGTTTGGCCCAGTATCGCAGGCTGTCGATGGCGAAGGTGATGACGTGGGTGTTGGTGAAGTCGAGCGTGTTGCCGCAGCCGGTGGTGTCCTCGAGACGTCCGGGGTTATTGTGCTGGTGGCGGTAATAGGACAGTTCGTCCAGGCCGCGCCAGCATACGGTGGGGCCGTCGATCCCGCCTTCGCACGTGTGGTTGTAGACCACGTCCATGATGACTTCGAATCCGGCCTCGTGCAACGCACGCACCATGTCGATGACTTCCTGCCGTACCGCCCGCGGGCCGGAACGCTGGGCTGCCTGGGTGGCGTATGAGGGTTCGGGGGAGAAGTACCCGAGCGTCGAATATCCCCAGTAGTTGTGCTTGCCGCGCTGCTGGAGGAACAGCTCGTCCTGCTTGGCCTGGATCGGCAGCAGCTCGATGGAGGTGACGCCGAGCGCCTGCAGGTACGACAACGTGGTGGGGTGGGCGAGGCCCGCATAGGTGCCGCGCAGTTCGGGCGGCAGCCATGGGGCGTTCGCGGTGAAGCCTTTGACGTGAAGCTCGTAGATGACGGTCTTGCTCCACGGCACGTGGGGGTGTGAGGGCTCGCCTTGGTGCTTGCTGGCGTCCCGGTCGTCGATGGCGACGGATACCGGCATGCTGCCAAGGGAATCCAGGGTGCTCATCTCGCCGTCGGGTGAGCCGTGGACGGTGCCGTTCTCGATGGTGCACGCGTATGAAAACGCGGAGGGGTCGAGTTTCATGGTCCCGTCGATACCTTTGCCGTACGGGTCGAGCAGGATCTTGTGGGGGTTGAAGCGCACATCCTGCCTGGGGTCCCATGGCCCGTCCACTCGGTAGGCGTATCGCATGCCGTCCCATGCCTTGGGCAGGTGGACGTACCACAGTCCGTAGTTCGGGCCGCTCATGGCGAACAGGGTCTCGCGCACGTACAGGGATTCGATGATGCGCGAGCAGATGGGGAACAGCCGTACCTCCTGGGTCCAGGGGACAGGGGAGCCCTTGAACAGGCGGACGGCCTCGTTGTAGAACGCGGACGGCCGGTCGATGGGTTCGTAGACGCACAGCCAGATGCGGTCGGCTGTCTCTGACCTCACGACGGCGTCCGCCCCGCCATCGTCGGTGAAGTAAAGACCTGGCCGGGTGGCGTAACGGTGTAGCGGCGGATTCTTCATGCTGCCATTGTACGGTCCATCAAGGCTGTTTGCGTAACCATGAGGCTATTGGCGGTCATGGTGTGGGGGTATACGCCGCAGGTCCGGCAAAAGTTACCATATTCGAACATTAAGAGTTCAAATGCACACACAAGATGCTCGGCGATTCTCATGAAACGCTCAACATCACGCAAGCGGGACAACGTACCGGATATCCGCTACATTGTGATGCAGGTCACAAATACCCAGTGACAAGCCGCCGTCCGGCGGCGACCCCTTTTGCAGTACAGGCTCGAGGAGGACCAATTGGCAGAAGCAAAGAAAACAGAGGCTACCAAGCCAAGCCCCGAAGAAAAGCTGATCGCGGCCGAGGCCGAGGTCGACGAGCTGGTCAAGAAGGCCCAGGTCGCCCTGAAGGAGTTCGAGAAGCTCGATCAGGAGCAGGTCGACCACATTGTCGCGAAGGCATCCGTCGCCGCGCTGAACAAGCACCTGCAGCTGGCGAAGATGGCCGTGGATGAGACCGGCCGCGGTCTTGTGGAGGACAAGGCGACCAAGAACATCTTCGCGTGCGAGCACGTCACCCATTACCTGGCGGGCCAGAAGACCGTCGGCATCATCCGTTCCGACGATGTCCTCGGCATCGACGAGATCGCCGAGCCGGTCGGCGTGGTCGCCGGCGTCACCCCGGTCACCAACCCGACCTCCACCGCGATCTTCAAGTCGCTCATCGCGCTCAAGACCCGTTGCCCCATTGTTTTCGGCTTCCACCCGTTCGCCCAGAAGTGCTCCGTCGCCGCCGCCAAGATCGTGCGCGACGCAGCCGTCGCCGCCGGCGCCCCGGAGAACTGTATCCAGTGGATCGAGCATCCGTCCATCGAGGCGACCGGCGCCCTCATGCGTCATGACGGCGTCGCCACGATCCTCGCCACCGGCGGCCCCGGCATGGTCAAGGCCGCGTACACCTCCGGCAAGCCGGCCCTCGGCGTCGGCCCGGGCAACGCCCCGGCGTACGTCGATGCGGATGTCGACATCGAGCGCGCCGCCAACGACCTCATCCTCTCGAAGCATTTCGATTACGGCATGATCTGCGCCACCGAGCAGGCGATCATCGCCCACAAGGACGTCTACGACCCGCTGGTCAAGGAGCTCAAGCGCCGCAAGGCCTACTTCGTGAACCCCGACGAGAAGGCCAAGCTCGAGCAGTACATGTTCGGCTGCACCGCCTACTCCGGCGGCTCCCCGAAGCTCAACTCCATCGTGCCGGGCAAGTCCCCGCAGTACATCGCCCATGAGGCGGGCTTCGAAGTGCCGGCCGACGTGACCATCCTCGCCGCCGAATGCAAGGAAGTCGGCGAGATGGAGCCGCTCACCCTCGAGAAGCTCTGCCCGGTGCAGGCCGTGCTGAAGGCCGACAACAAGGAGCAGGCCTTCGAGATGTGCGAGGAGATGCTCAAGCATGGCGCCGGCCACACCGCCGCCATCCACACCAACAACCAGGACCTCGCGCGTGAGTTCGGCCTGCGCATGCACGCCTGCCGCATCATCTGGAACTCCCCGAGCTCCCTCGGCGGCATCGGCGACATCTACAACTCCATCGCCCCGTCCCTGACCCTGGGCTGCGGCTCCTACGGCGGCAACTCGGTGTCCGGCAACGTCCAGGCCGTCAACCTCATCAACATCAAGCGCATCGCACGGAGGAACAACAACATGCAGTGGTTCAAGGTGCCGCCGAAGACCTATTTCGAGCCGAACGCGATCCGGTATCTGCGCGACATGTACAACCTCAACCGCGCGGTCATCGTGTGCGACAAGGTCATGGAGCAGCTCGGCGTGGTCGACAAGATCATCGACCAGCTGCGCGCCCGCCAGAACCGCGTCACCTTCCGCATCATCGACTATGTCGAGCCGGAACCGTCGGTCGAGACCGTCGAGCGCGGCGCTTCCATGATGCGTGACGAGTTCAAGCCCGACACCATCATCGCCGTCGGCGGCGGCTCCGCGATGGACGCCGCGAAGGTCATGTGGCTCATGTACGAGCACCCGGAAATCGCCTTCTCCGATGTGCGCGAGAAGTTCTTCGATATCCGCAAGCGCGCGTTCAAGATCCCGCCGCTCGGCGAGAAGGCCAAGCTCGTGTGCATCCCGACCTCTTCCGGCACCGGTTCGGAAGTCACCCCGTACGCCGTCATCACCGACCACAAGACCGGCTACAAGTACCCGATCACCGATTACGCGCTGACCCCGTCCGTCGCCATCGTCGACCCGGTGCTCGCCCGTACCCAGCCGCGCCGCCTGGCCTGCGACTCCGGCATGGACGCCCTGACCCACGCGATCGAGGCCTACGTGTCCGTGTACTCCAACGACTTCACCGACGCGATGGCGCTGCACGCCATCAAGATCATCTGGGACAACCTGTCCGAGTCCGTCAACGGTGAGGCCGGCCTTGAGAAGACCGCCGCGCAGGAGCACATGCACAACGCCGCCACCATGGCCGGCATGGCCTTCGGCTCCGGCTTCCTGGGCATGTGCCATAGCATGGCGCACACCATCGGCGCGCTGTGCCACGTGGTGCACGGCCACACGAACGCCATCCTGCTGCCGTATGTCATCCGCTACAACGGCCAGGTCCCGTCCGAGCCGACCAGCTGGCCGAAGTACAACAAGTACGTCGCCCCGCAGCGCTACCAGGAGATCGCCCGCCTGATCGGCATCGATCCGGGCAAGACCCCTGAGGAGGGTGTGGAGAACCTCGCCCGCGCCATCGAGGACTACCGCGACAACAAGCTCGGGATGGACGCCAGCTTCAAGGCCTGCGGTGTCGACGAGGATACGTACTGGTCGCTGATCGACCGCATCGGCATGCGCGCCTACGAGGACCAGTGCACGCCGGCGAACCCGCGTATCCCGCTCATCGAGGATATGGAGGATATCGCCATCGCCGCATACTACGGCGTCTCCCAGGCGGAGGGCCACAAGCTGCGCGTCGAGCGTCTCGGCGTCGCCGCCACCGAGGAAGCCTCCGAGCGCGTGAAGTGATGTCCGCGGGGCAGGTCCCCGTTTGGCATTGAACGCCTAGCATGTTGCGCCGTCGTACCCCATCGGGTATGGCGGCGCAACTCATATGTCAGCTGTCAGCTCGTATGCCGGCAGGCCGCAACGGCTCGCGGTGCGGCAGACAGGGCGGCTTGCAAGCGGCATCCAAGGGAACAATGCGTGCAAGCCGCATGCCGTGGTCTACGCCAGGCAGGCGATAATCGTGCATATGGTCGTGATCGCCACGGCGAGGCATTCGGTCATGGCGATCCGTGAGATGACCGGTCGCGCCTGCGAAACCGTGTCCCATGCCCCCACGCGCGCGACCAGAGCCATGGCGGCGACAATCGCGGCCCAAGGACGCACGAACATTCCCGCATATGCCGCGGCGATGACGGCCACCATCATCACGGCATGCCATGCAATCGCAGCGAGACGGTATCGATTGTTGCCGAATTCACGGACCATGCTGCGCACGAACAGCAACGAGCCGATTTCGTACCACAGCATCATGATGGCGACGGTCAGTGAGGTGCGATTGACAGCACTGTCCGGCCACCACGCAAGCATTTCCCACCAGTATATGCTGTCGGGCGGTATCGCGGCTGAGGGATTCGCGGCGGATGGGAACGTCGCCGGAATCGTGCACGACGCGATGACACCCGCCACCTGCGACCATATGCCATGTGTGTCATGGCGAATCATGGTGCTGAACACAGTCACCGCAAGCAGTGCGGCGAACCAGGGAGCCCAACGCAGCAAACCGGGAGCGATAACCAGTGTGGGAATGCCGAAAGCGGCGGTCACCGCGGTGCATATGAGCGCTTCGCGCGCGTACCGGCGGCTCGCCCCGGCGACAATCCACCTGTTGATGGCATATTGCATGCCATAGCACAGCGCCCAGTCCAAGGTGACGAGACATGACATGGCGATGGCGCGGAATCCCGATTGCAGCACGATTGCGGCGATGGCCGGCGCCAGCACCATCGCCCAGCTTCCGGGTTGGCGTGGAATCAGACGCATGCGATGGGCAGCCGTATGTGGTAGGGCGGATCGTCGTGAAGTCATGATGCCATCCTACGGGGGGTCATGCGTGGCACGCCAGAGCGATCAATGCAATCCGGCCATGGTGTGCTGGTACCGGTCAAAGCGCACGTAGCGGCATGCGGCTTGTGGTACTGCATCGTCGCACAACGAATCGTCTTGCCGTCGCGTGTTATCATACCTGCTTGTGACAGCCATAGAACAACCGACAGCCTCCCGGCGCCGCGCCAAGCGTGGGAATTACGCTCCCAGCCGTGCCAGGCGTGAGCAGATAGCCTCAGCCGTACTGCAGATCGTCGACCAATCCGGGTTTGGCGATGTGACCGTCGTTCGCATTTCCGAGCAGACCGGCATACCGCAGTCGAGTGTCCTCTATCATTTCCCCACCAAAGACCACCTGCTGGTCGGCGCCATGGAATATGCGGACACGCTTGACCGTGAACAGCCGGGCTTGGAAGGCACGTGGCCGGAGCTGGGCGAGGAGACGCTCGGCCGGGCGATCGGCATGCGGCTTTCGAAGCGCAACCGTCTGCTGCTGATGACGTATCTTCGTGGGCTTGCCACACAGCAGGATAATCCGGCGAATGCATATCTGGCGCGTAAGGACGAACAGACCATCGACCATTGGACGAGGCTGTGCTCCCGGATGCAGGAACAAGGTACAATGCATAAGGCCCTGGATGCGCGTCGCACGGCGATCCAGATTCTTGCCTTGTGGCAAGGTCTGGTCCAAGCGTATCTGCGCGACGATTCCCTGGAGCCCCAGACTCTGCGTAGCCTGTTCATTGACGGGATGCGCCACTTGATATGCCAGAACTGGCAGGAGTTCCTCACGTACGTGTGTGATCCGAAACTCGGAATCTAGGCGCGGACGACCGTATGGCCGCCAGTCGCGACGCTATGAGAGCAGCCGGTATGAGAAATCGTGAATGAGGCGGAATATGGTTTCGCTTTCCTCGAGCCAGGACATGCAGACGCTGTAGACGTGGCCGAGCGGTTTGCCGGGTTGCGTCTTGACGTCGTGGAGCTCGAAATCCTTGTGCGCGCGTGACAGCGCCGTCGCGAGCGCAAGGCTCTCATATTCGATCATATCGTCGCTGCTTGTGGCCAGGAACATGGGCGGTACCGCGCTATTGCGCACCAGGTCAGTGCTGAACCGGTAGGCGGGGTCGATGGCGGAAAGCCGTTTGAAGAATTGCGGGCCGATAACCGAGACCACATCATCCGGGCGGTCGATGTCGTACGGGTGCGCGCGCTGCGTCTGCGCAGTGAAGGGTGAAAGGTCGAATACGCCCGAGATGGCGGCGACTGCGCGGATCGGCAATCCGGACGGGGCGACCCCGTATGCTGCCGCCGCTGCCGGGTCGCCCTGCAGCGCCGCCTGGTAGAAGGCGAGTGCGCCGCCGGCGGAATCGCCGGTGAGGAACACGTTGCCGAGGTCAATCGGGTAGGCGTCGCCGTGGGCGGCGATCCAGGAGATACCTGCCGAGATATCGCGAAGCTGGCCTATGAAATCGGTTTGCGGTGCGGGACGATAGTTGAGCGAGAAGACGGCGAAGCCATGGTGCGCGAGCGTCACGTTGAAATTACGGTTGAGCTCCTTGTACCCGTAGACGAAACCACCGCCGTGGATATCGATATAGACGGGGTACGCGTGGCCTTGGCGAACGACCGCGTCATGCGGCAGATACAGATCGAGCAGATGGCCGCGCACGCCGTCGTCGAGATACGGGATGTCCGTGATCATATCGATGTCCTCGGGAACGGACCAGTATCTGGAACGCGGCATGTCGCTTCTGGCGAAGGCAAGCCGGGTGTCGCGGATGACCTGTATGGCGTGGTCGTCGTAGCCGCAGCCGGCGAGATCGCCGTCGAACTCGGACCAGTCTGCGGATCGTGGATTGCCGAAGTCGAACTGTGGTGTGGCGCCGAGCGCCGACTCATATCTGATATGTGCCATACGTGCCTCGATTCTGTCAACACCGTTGTCGTCGCGGCGGATACCGTGTCGGTCACCAGTCTAGTCCGGCGGTTCGGTCCCGTAGGGGATTGCGCGTTGCGCCACACCGATGTGGCGGGCCGGCCGAGGATGCCCTATACTCAGGTGGGCTTCGTGTGATGAATGAGCTGTGATGTGTCGGTGCCGGGGACGATGGTCCGCAGGTCGCGACACGCCGCAGAAATCTTATACATGGCACGTGCTTTAATAATCAAGTTGCCTGTTTTAGGCTCGCATATTGGAATCAAAAAAGCGAGCGCGGCGTCGGCGGCTCCGAGTAGGTCGTTGTCTGGCTGCGCACTGATGTGGTTACGGCCGGGGTGTCATGCCCTGGGTCGGGCTCGCCGGTGCCCTGCGACAGGTTGGTAAACAGTAAACGAATCGCTAGAAAGGGCGGACGGCAATGGCGGGACAGAAAATCCGCATCAGGCTTAAGTCCTATGACCATGAGGTCATCGACCAATCGGCGAAGAAAATCGTCGAGACGGTGACGAACGCGGGTGCCACTGTGGTGGGCCCGGTTCCTCTGCCGACCGAGAAGAACGTATTCTGTGTTATCCGTTCTCCTCATAAGTACAAGGATTCTCGCGAGCATTTCGAGATGCGTACGCATAAGCGTCTCATCGACATCGTGGACCCGACCCCGAAGGCCGTGGACTCCCTGATGCATATTGATCTGCCTGCGGATGTCAACATCGAGATCAAGCTGTAAGGGAGGAGGGAACCGCTATGTCACAGAACAAGAATCGCACTGCGCTGCTCGGCCGTAAGCTCGGCATGTCGCAGGTCTGGGACGAGAACGGCTTCTTCGTTCCCGTCACGCTGGTCGACGTGTCCACGAACGTGGTCACCGCGGTCAAGACCGAGGAAACCGACGGCTACAAGGCCGTGCAGCTCGGCTATGGCCAGATCGACCCGACGAAGGTGACCAAGCCGCTCGCTGGCCACTTCGCCAAGGCCGGCGTCACCCCGCGTCGTCACCTCGCCGAGGTGCGCACGGACAACGCCGAGGACTACCAGCCTGGTCAGGAGCTGACCGCTGAGCTGTTCTCCGAGGGCACGCTGGTGGATGTCACCGGCACCACCAAGGGCAAGGGCTTCGCCGGCACCATCAAGCGTTGGGGCTTCAAGTCCTATCGCCGTACCCACGGCTCTCACAAGAACGAACGTCGCCCCGGTTCCGTCGGCGCATGCGCGACCCCGAGCCGTATCCTCAAGGGCAAGCGTATGGCTGGCCGTATGGGCCATGAGACCAACACCGTGCTGAGCCTCACTATCGTCTCCTCCGATGTCGAGAACGGCATCCTCGCCATCAAGGGCGCCATCCCGGGGCCCAAGGGCGGTATCGTTCTCGTCCGTTCGGCAGTGAAGGGAGCCTGAAATCATGGCAAACATTACTCTGAACGTCACTGACGTCAAGGGCCAGGCCGCCGGCACCGTCGAAGCGCCGGCCGAGATTTTCGGCATCTCCGCCGAGGATGTCCACGCCCACATCCCGCTGATCCACCAGGTGGTCATCGCGCAGCTCGCCGCGGCCCGTCAGGGCACCCACGCGGTGAAGAACCGCGCGAAGGTCTCCGGCGGCGGCAAGAAGCCGTGGAAGCAGAAGGGCACCGGCCGTGCGCGCCAGGGCTCCATCCGCGCTCCGCAGTGGTACCACGGTGGCGTCGTCCACGGGCCGGTCCCGCGCGACTACAGCCAGCGCACCCCGCGCAAGATGAAGGCCGCCGCCCTGCGCTACGTGCTTTCCGACCGCGCCAATGCCGGGCATATCGGTGTCATCGATTTCGGTGCCCTCGAGACCCCGTCCACGAAGACCGCCGTTACCGCGCTGAACGCCGTGAGCTCCAACCAGTTCACCACCGTGGTGTTCTCCCGCGACAACATCAACGAGTGGCTGTCGGTGCGCAACATCCCGACCGTCCACCCGATCTTCGCCGATCAGCTCAACACGTACGATGTGGTCACCGCTCAGTACGTCGTCTTCTCCAAGGAAGGCTTCGACGCCTTCGTCGAGGCGAAGACGAAGTCGGCCACGAAGGAGGCCTGATCCACATGGTCGCAATTCACAAGCCAGCACACGACATCATCCTCAAGCCTGTCGTCTCTGAGAAGAGCTACGCCGAGTCCGACCGCGGCCGCTACACCTTCGTTGTGGCGCCGAGCGCGAACAAGGTGCAGATCAAGCAGGCCATCGAAGAGATCTTCAATGTCAAGGTGACGAATGTCAACACCCTCAACCGTGCAGGCAAGCGCAAGCGCACCCGCACAGGTTTCGGTCAGCGCGTCAATCAGAAGCGCGCAATCGTGACCGTGGCCGAGGGCCAGACGATCGACATCTTCGGTAACTGAAGGTTAGCCGACAAAGTCAAAGGAAGAACTACATTATGGCTATCCGCGTTTATAAGCCGACGACTGCAGGCCGTCGCAACGCGTCCGTGTCGGACTTCTCCGACGTCACGCGCTCCACGCCTGAGAAGTCGCTGGTCCGCAAGCTCACCAAGACCGGCGGTCGTAACTCTTACGGCCGTATGACCTCCCGCCATCGCGGCGGCGGCCACAAGCGCCAGTACCGTCTCATCGACTTCAAGCGTTGGGACAAGGACGGCGTGCCGGCCAAGGTCGCTCACATCGAGTACGACCCGAACCGTTCGGCCCGCATCGCGCTGCTGCACTATGCCGATGGTGAGAAGCGCTACATCATCGCTCCGGAAGGCGTCAAGCAGGGCGACACCATTGAGACCGGCGAGAACGCCGATATCAAGCCCGGCAACAACCTGCCGCTGCGCAACATCCCGACCGGTACCATCGTGCACGCCATCGAGCTCCGTCCGCTGGGCGGCGCCAAGATCGCGCGTTCCGCCGGTGCCGCCGTTCAGCTCGTCGCCAAGGATGGCGCCTACGCCCAGCTGCGTATGCCGTCCGGCGAAATCCGCAACGTGGACGCCCGCTGCCGCGCCACCGTCGGTGAGGTCGGCAATGCCGATCACGCCAACATCCAGCTCGGCAAGGCCGGTCGTGCACGTTGGATGGGCAAGCGCCCGATCACCCGTGGTGAATCCATGAACCCGGTCGACCACCCGCACGGCGGTCGTACCCGTGGCGGCAAGCCGCCGGTGTCCCCGTGGGGCAAGGGCGAAGTTCGTACTCGCCGTCCGAAGAAGGCTTCGAACAAGATGATTGTTCGTCGTCGTCCGAATGGCAAGAACCGCAAGTAAGGGAGTGTCGAGTAGATGACTCGTAGCATCAAGAAGGGCCCATTCGTCGACGCCCACTTGCAGAAGAAAGTCGACGAGCAGAACGAGAAGGGCACGCACAACGTCATCAAGACCTGGTCGCGCCGTTCGATGATCACCCCGGACTTCATCGGTCACACCTTCGCCGTCCATGACGGCCGCAAGCATGTGCCGGTGTTCGTCACCGAGGCAATGGTTGGCCACAAGCTCGGCGAGTTCGCCCCGACCAAGACCTTCAAGGGTCATGTGAAGGACGACAAGAAGGCACGCCGCTAAAGAGGAGACAAGACACATGGAAGCTAAAGCAATCGCTCGTCACGTCCGCGTGACGCCGCGCAAGGCTCGCCGCATGGTCGACCTCATCCGAGGCAAGCGTGCGACCGACGCCATCACCATTCTCAAGTTCGCTCCTCAGTCTGCAGCACTTCCCGTGCGCAAGACCCTGGAGAGCGCTATCGCCAACGCCCGCGTGAAGGCCGACAAGGCCGGCGAGCCGTTCCGCGAGAACGACCTGTACATCAAGGAGACCTATGTGGACGAAGGCGTGACGCTCAAGCGTTTCCGCGCCCGTGCCCAGGGCCGTGCCGCTCGTATCAACAAGCGCACCAGCCATATCACGGTCGTTGTCGCTAGCAAGGAAGGAGCCCGCTAAAGATGGGTCAGAAGATCAATCCCTTTGGCTATCGCCTGGGCATCACTGAGAACCATCGTTCCAAGTGGTTCTCCGATTCCAACAAGGTTGGCGAGCGTTACCGCGACTTCGTGCTTGAGGATGACAAGATCCGCAAGACGCTGAGCAAGGATCTCGAGCGTGCGGGCGTGTCCCGCATCGTCATCGAGCGCACCCGCGACCGCGTGCGTGTGGACATCCACACCGCCCGCCCGGGCATCGTGATCGGCCGCCGCGGCGCCGAGGCCGAGCGCGTGCGCGCCAAGCTCGAGAAGCTCACCGGCAAGCAGGTCCAGCTCAACATCTTCGAAGTGAAGAACGCCGCTCTGGACGCCCAGCTGGTCGCCCAGAGCATCGCCGAGCAGCTGACCAACCGCGTCACCTTCCGTCGCGCCATGCGCAAGGCGGAGCAGGACGCGATGCGTGCCGGCGCCAAGGGTATCCGCATCAAGCTCTCCGGCCGCCTCGGCGGTGCGGAAATGAGCCGTTCCGAGTTCTATCGCGAGGGTCGCGTTCCGCTGCAGACTCTCCGCGCCCTCATCGATTACGGCTTCTTCGAAGCCCGCACCACCTACGGCCGTATCGGCGTGAAGGTGTGGATCTACAAGGGCGATATGACTGAGACTCAGTTCGAAGAGCAGCAGGCTCAGCAGAACAACAGCCGTCCGGGCCGTCGCGGCGATCGCCGCCCGCGCCGTGGTGGTCAGCGTTCCGCCCAGTCCAAGCCCGCGACCGAAGCCGCCCAGGCGGCCCCGGCTGCAGCTGAGGCTGAGGCTCCTGCCGCAACGGAAACGAAGGAGTGAGCTGGAATGCTTATCCCAAAGAGAGTTAAATACCGCAAGCAGCATCGTCCGGACCGCCATGGCATGTCCAAGGGCGGCAACGAGATCGCTTTCGGCGATTACGGTATCCAGGCGCTTGCCCCGGCTTATGTGACGAACCGTCAGATCGAAGCCGCGCGTATCGCCATGACCCGTTACATCAAGCGTGGCGGCCGCGTGTGGATCACGATCTTCCCGGATCGCCCGCTGACCAAGCACCCGCTCGGTGCCCGAATGGGTTCCGGTAAGGGCGCCCCTGAGTTCTGGATCGCCGATATCCATCCCGGTCGAGTCATGTTCGAGATCGGCGGTGTCTCGGAGGATGTCGCTCACGAGGCCCTGCGCCGCGCCATCGACAAGCTCCCCATGAAGTGCCGTATTATCGCGCGTGAAGGCGGTGACATCTGATGTCAGTCGGAACTGCAGACTATTCCATCAAGAATCTCAACGAGAAGACCAATGCGGAGATTGAGGGCTTCCTCAAGAAGTCCAAGGAAGAGCTGTTCAACTTGCGCTTCCAGCACGCAACCGGTCAGCTCGAAAACACCGCGCGCCTCAAGGCTGTCAAGCGCGACATCGCCAGGATGTACACTGTCCTGCGTGAACGTGAGCTGGGCATCACCAAGGAGCCCGAGGCTGCGGATACGAAAGCTGAGGAGAAGTAAGCATGGCTGAAAAGCAAGAGCGCAACTTCCGCAAGGTTCGTCGCGGTTACGTCGTGTCCGACGCCATGGACAAGACGATCACCGTCGAGCTCGAGCAGCGTTCGACCCACCCCCTGTACGGCAAGGTCGTGCGCTCCACCCGTAAGGTCAAGGCCCATGATGAACACAACGAAGCCCACGTTGGCGACCTCGTGAGTATTATGGAGACTCGGCCTCTGAGCAAGACCAAGCGTTGGCGTCTCGATACCATTATCGAGCGCGCCAAGTAACAAGTTCGGCAAGGCTCCGCGATCACCCGCAAGGGTGCTCGGGGAGAACCAGCTCGGCTAAGGAGAATCAATGATTCAGCAGGAAACGCGGCTTCATGTCGCCGACAACACGGGTGCCAAGGAGATCCTGGCCATCCGAGTGCTCGGCGGATCGAAGCGACGCTATGCCGGCATCGGCGACATCATCGTCGCCACCGTCAAGGACGCCATTCCTGGCGGGTCGGTCAAGAAGGGCGATGTGGTCAAGGCCGTCGTCGTCCGCACCGTCAAGGAACATCGCCGTGTGGATGGTTCCTACATCAAGTTCGACGAGAACGCCGCTGTGCTCCTCGGTTCCGGCCGTGAGCCCAAGGGCACTCGTATCTTCGGACCGGTCGGTCGTGAACTGCGCGACAAGCGCTTCATGAAGATCGTGTCCCTCGCTCCGGAGGTGATCTGAATGGTAGCCAAGATCAAGAGCGGCGACCAGGTCAAGGTCATCCGCGGCAAGGATCGCGGCAAGGAAGGCAAGGTCTTGCGGGTGCTGCCCAACGATCGTCTGATCGTCGAGGGTGTGCAGATCGTCAAGAAGCACGTGCGCGCCACCCAGCAGGGCCAGCAGGCCGGCATCGTGGCCGTCGAGGCGCCGATCCATCGCTCCAACGTGATGCTGATCGACCCGGAGACCAAGCAGCCGACCCGCGTCGGCGTGATCGTTAAGCAGGAGGCCCGTGACGGCAAGGTGAAGACCGTGCGCGTGCGTGTCGCCAAGAAGTCCGGAAAGGAGCTGGCATGACCGATACCACTGTCGAAGCGCCGGCAACTCCGCGCTTGAAGCAGAAGTACTTCGACCAGATCGTGCCTGAGCTCGAGAAGGAATTCAAGTATTCCAACCCGATGCAGGTCGCGCGTCTGCAGAAGGTCGTCGTCTCCATGGGCGTCGGTGCCGCTGCCCGCGACTCCAAGCTCATCGAAGGCGCCGTGAAGGACCTGACGGCGATCACCGGCCAGAAGCCCAAGATCACCCACGCGAAGAAGTCCGTCGCGCAGTTCCATCTGCGTGAGGGCCAGGCCATCGGCGCGTTCGTCACGCTCCGTGGCGACCGCATGTGGGAGTTCCTCGACCGTCTTCTCACGACTGCGCTGCCGCGCATCCGCGATTTCCGCGGTATCAACGGCGACCAGTTCGACGGCCAGGGCAACTACAACTTCGGTCTCACCGAGCAGTCCATGTTCCATGAGATCGATCCGGATTCCATCGACCACGTCCGCGGCATGGATATCACCGTGGTGACGAACACCAAGGACGACAAGGAAGCCCGCGTGCTGCTCAAGCACCTCGGTTTCCCCTTCAAGGAGAACTGAAATGGCAAAAACCGCTCTGAAGAACAAGGCGGCCGCCAAGCCGAAGTTCAAGGTGCGCGCCTACACGCGTTGCCAGGTTTGTGGTCGTCCCCACTCCGTGTACCGCAAGTTCGGCCTGTGCCGCATCTGCCTTCGCGAGAAGGCTCACCGTGGCGAGCTGCCCGGAGTTACGAAGTCCAGTTGGTAAACATCGACGCTGAAGGTCCGCGGCCTGACCGGGTGCCTACGGGCACCCGGGAGGGCGGCGGAAACCACGGCGAGAAAGGGCGTTAGCCCACATGACAATGACAGATCCGATCGCAGACATGCTTACGCGTCTGCGTAATGCGAGCGCGGCAAAGCACGAGACCGTGGATATGCCGTACTCCAAGTTCAAGGCGAACATCGCCGAGATCCTCAAGCGCGAAGGCTACATCGCCGATTTCACGGCGAAGGAAGCGAAGGTCGGCCAGACCCTCGAGATCACGCTGAAGTACGGGCCTCACGGCGAGCGTTCCATCCAGGGCATCAAGCGTATTTCGAAGCCGGGCATGCGTCGCTACGCGAAGTCCGACTCCCTGCCGATGCCGCTCGGTGGCCTCGGTGTCGCCATCATCTCGACAAGCTCGGGACTGCTGACCCAGAAGGAATGCCTCGACCGGGGCATTGGCGGCGAGATTGTCGCCTACGTTTGGTGAGAAAGGAGAGCTGAATCATGGCATCGCATATTGGTAAGCTCCCCGTCACCGTTCCGGCTGGCGTGGAAGTGAAGATCGAAGGTCAGAACTTCTCCGCGAAGGGCCCGAAGGGCTCCGACTCCTTCGTCATCCCCGATGGCATCACCGGCAAGGTCGAAGGCAACGAAATCCTGCTGACCCCGGCCGATGACCTGCGCCCGACCCGTGCCAAGCACGGTCTGGCCCGCGCCATCATCGCCTCCATGGTCAAGGGTGTGCACGAGGGCTACACCAAGACCCTCGATATCGTCGGCACCGGTTACCGCGCGCAGCTCAAGGGCAAGAGCATCGAGTTCTCCCTTGGCTACTCGCACACCATCACCGTCGACCCGCCGGAAGGCATTGAGTTCGAACTGCCGAACGCCAACCAGGTGATCGTCAAGGGCACCGACAAGCAGGCCGTTGGCCAGGCTGCCGCGAACATCCGCAAGCTTCGTGCCCCGGAACCCTACAAGGGCAAGGGCATCAAGTACAGCGACGAGCACATCCTGCGCAAGGCTGGAAAGGCTGGTAAGTGATATGAGCGTCAAGATTTTCGGCAAGGGCAAGAAGGTCTCCCGTCTTCGTCGTCACGCCCGCCTGCGCAAGCGCATTTCCGGTACCCCGGAGCGTCCGCGCCTGGTGGTCACCCGTTCCAACCGCCACATGGAGGCCCAGATCGTGGACGACACCAAGGGCATCACCCTGGCGAGCGCGTCCACCCTCACCCACGATTTCGATGGGTTCAAGGGCACCAAGACCGAAGCGGCCAAGAAGGTCGGTGAACTTGTCGCCCAGCGCGCCAAGGACGCCGGTATCACCCAGGTCGTCTTCGACCGTGGTGGCTACAAGTACCATGGTCGCGTCGCAGCTGTCGCTGAAGGCGCCCGCGAGGGAGGTCTGGCACTGTGAGCGATAACGAGAAGGAAACCCAAGTGGCTGAAGAAACTCAGAACACTCAGGCTGCTGCAGAGAACAACGATGAGCGCAAGTCCCGTCGTGGCCAGCGCGGTGAAGGCCGTCGCGGCGAGCGTCGCAACCGTCGTGAGGACAATCACGGCGACGAGCTGCTCGATCGCGTCGTCACCATCAACCGAGTCTCCAAGACCCACAAGGGCGGTCGTACGTTCAGCTTCGCCGCTCTCGTGGTGGTCGGCGACGGCAACGGCACCGTCGGTGTCGGCTACGGCAAGTCCCGTGAGGTCCCGGCTGCTATCGCCAAGGGCCAGCTGGACGCCAAGAAGCACATGTTCACTGTTCCGCGCGTCAAGGGCACCATCACCCACCCGGTGATCGGCCATGACGCGGCCGGCACGGTCCTGCTTCGCCCGGCCGCTCCCGGTACCGGCGTTATCGCCGGCGGCGCTGTCCGCGCCGTCATGGAGTGCGCCGGCATCTCCGACATCCTGACCAAGTCCATGGGCTCCGCAACCGCGGTGAACGTGGTGCGTGCTACCGTCGCTGCCCTCAAGCAGCTCGAAGAGCCGGAAGAGATCGCCGCCCGCCGTGGCCTGACCTTGGAAGAGGTCGCCCCGGACGCGCTGCTCCGCGCTCGCGCCGAAGGCATCGCCGAGGCCCGCAAGGCTCGTGAAGAAGCCCAGGCCCAGGCCGCCGCAGACAACAAGGATGGTGAGTGATGGCTAACCTCAAGATCACCCTGATCCACGGCGTGGTGAACACCACCCCCCGCCAGCGTGCCACCGTGCAGACCCTGGGCCTGCGCAAGATCGGCCAGAGCGTTGTGCGTGAGGACACCCCCGCCAACCTTGGCCTGGTCAACGCTGTGCGCCACCTGGTCACCGTCGAGGAGGCTGACTGATTATGGCAAACGAAGAACCTCAGATCCTGCAGATGCATGATCTGCACCCGGCTCCGGGCGCCAAGAAGGACCGTATCCGCGTTGGTCGCGGTGAAGGTTCCAAGGGCAAGACCGCTGGCCGTGGCGCCAAGGGTACGAAGAAGCGTTATCAGGTTCGTCCTGGCTTCGAAGGCGGACAGCTGCCGCTGTACATGCGCCTGCCGAAGCTGCGCGGCTTCAAGAGCCCGTTCAAGCAGGAATACCAGGTCGTCAACATCGCAGCGCTCAACGAGCTGTTCCCTGAGGGCGGCGAGATCACTGTGGAAGACCTGGTCAAGAAGGGCGCTGTCCGCAGCGGCCACCCGGTCAAGATCCTCGGCGATGGTGACACCAAGCTCGCGTTCACCATCAAGGGCGTGAAGGCTTCTGCCTCCGCCAAGGCCAAGATCGAGGCCGCGGGCGGTTCCATCTCCGAGTGAACTCGGCGGTAACCGTCTGAATATTGCATGTGACCCTCTCCCTCATGCAGGGGGAGGGTCACGTTGTTTGAACAGGGTCTGCCCATGCCGGTATCGGGACGTGCACGGGCGCGCGTCAGGTAGACGGCATAAGCTACACTGTTAATCTTAGAGTGTGTAATTTGCACGGTTGCGTGGTTTCCTCGCGCAAGACACAAGGGAAGGAACCCCAGGTGAGGACGTTAATCCAGGCCTTCAAAACCAAGGAGCTGAGGAACAAGATCCTCTTCGTGCTTGGTATGATCATCATCTACCGTATCGGCTCGTTCATCCCAACGCCGGGTGTGGACGTCAAGGTCGTGCAGCAGTGCGTCGGCAAGATGAGCACGGTATCCGAGAACTTCATCGGCCTGGTCAACCTCTTCTCGGGCGGCGCCATGCTGCAGCTGTCGATCTTCGCGCTCGGCGTCATGCCGTACATCACCGCGTCGATCGTCATCCAGCTGCTGCGCGTGGTCATCCCCCGTTTCGAGGCGCTGCACAAGGAAGGCCAGTCCGGCGAGGCGAAACTGACCCAGTACACCCGGTACCTCACCATCGGTCTGGCGGTGTTGCAGTCCACCACCATCCTGGTGACCGCCCGCTCCGGCGCCCTGTTCAACTACCAGTGCTCCCAGGTCATCCCGAACGATTCCGTGTGGAACCTCGTGGTCATGGTCCTGATCATGACCGGCGGCACCGGCTTCATCATGTGGATGGCCGAGCTCATCACCGACAAGGGCATCGGCCAGGGCATGTCTATCCTCATCTTCATGTCCATCTGCTCCGGCTTCCTGCCGCAGCTGTGGGAGATCGGCTGGGGCACCAACGGCAAGAACGGCGACTGGACCAAGTTCGGCATCGTCGTCGGCGTGCTTCTGGTCATCATGATCTTCGTGGTGTACGTCGAACTCGCCCAGCGCCGGATCCCCGTCCAGTACACGCGCCGCATGATCGGCCGCAAGATGTACGGCGGATCGTCCACCTACCTGCCGCTCAAGGTCAATATGAGCGGCGTCATCCCGCCGATCTTCGCCTCCTCCATCCTGTCCATCCCGACCCTGATCGCCCAGTTCGGCAACAGCAACCAAAGCTGGGTCAAGTGGATCAACACGAACCTCGGCAGCACCACGACCGTGTGGTATATCGTGCTGTACGCGATTCAGATCGTGTTCTTCACCTTCTTCTACACGTCCATCACCTTCGATCCGGACGAGGTCGCGGACAACATGAAGGATTACGGCGGGTTCATCCCGGGCATCCGTGCGGGCAGTGCCACAAGCCGCTACCTGTCCTACGTCATGAACAGGCTGAACACCGTAGGCGCCATCTACCTCCTGTTCGTCGCCCTGATCCCGACCGTCCTCATCATGGCGATGCAACTGAACAACCGTCTGCCCTTCGGCGGTACCACGATCCTGATCATCGCAGGCGTCGGCCTTGACACCCTGCGTCAGGCGAAGGCCCAGACCGAACAGTTCCAGTACACCGGCTTCCTGTTCGAAAACACCGACCACGTCGAAGGCAAGTGACGTTCACGGGCGGTCGCCGATATGCGGCGGCCGCCCGTTGCGCGCCGCATGACATTCACCATCACCATCGGCTGCGATGAAAGGCGGCCATCGAAGAAAGGAACACCATGCGTCTTCTGATCATGGGACCGCAGGGCGTCGGCAAGGGAACCCAGGCCGCGCTGCTGAGCAAGCACTATGACATCCCCGCCATCTCCACCGGCGATATCTTCCGGTACAACCTGAAGAACCAGACGGAACTCGGCAAGCAGGCCCAGGCATACATCGACAAGGGCGAGCTGGTGCCGGACGAGCTGACCAACTCCATCGTCAAGGACCGTCTGGCCAAGGACGATACCAAGAACGGCTGGATCCTCGACGGTTACCCGCGCAACGCGGCCCAGGTCGAAGCCCTCGACAAGATGCTCGAAGAGCTCGGCACCCCGCTTGACTACGCCGTGGCGCTCGACGCCGCGCAGGATATCCTCCTTGAGCGTATGAAGAAGCGCGCCGCCGAGGAAGGCCGCTCCGACGACACTCCGGAGGCGATCGCCAAGCGTCTGGAAACCTACGCGAAGGAGACCGCGCCGCTGCTCGACATCTACCGCGGCCGCGGCAAGCTCGTCAGCGTCAACGGAGTCGGCGAGATCGAAGCCATCAACAAGGAGATCATCGCCAAGCTCGGCTGAGACGGGCACTGATGCGATTACAGCGGATATTCCAACACGCCGAGTGTCGGAATATCCGCTGTTCATGTATTATTGCAAGTTGGTGTGTCTTCGGACACCCAGAGTAATTCGTCTGAGGAACGGAACGAGAGCTTATGGCTAAAGACGGTGTGATTGAAGTCGAAGGCAAGGTAGTGGAAGCACTGCCGAACGCGATGTTTCGCGTGGAACTTGAGAACAAGCACATCGTGCTGGCAACGATTTCGGGAAAGATGCGCAAGAACTACATCCGTATTCTTCCGCAGGACCGGGTCGTACTGGAGATGAGCCCCTACGATCTCAACCGCGGACGTATTACGTACCGTTACAAGTAAGGTACAAGCAAAGGAAAACCATGAAGGTCAGCCCTAGTGTGAAGAGGATCTGCGAAAACTGCCGCGTGATCCGTCGTCACGGCCGCGTCATGGTGATCTGCACGAACCCGCGCCACAAGCAGCGCCAGGGCTGAGAGCAGATTTCCAGCGGCACAACCAAAAAGGCACTGAATCACAGCGCAAGCTGAACCCCGGGTACGCAGGCCCGGGCCGGGACAACCGGACGATTCGGTGTAAGACCTGCGCAAAGTGAAGGAATCGCAATGGCACGTCTTGCCGGAGTCGACATCCCAAATGAGAAGCGCATCGAGATCGCGCTCACCTACATCTTCGGTGTAGGCCGCACTCGTGCGAAGGAAACGCTTGCCGCGACCGGAATCAATCCGGATACCCGCGTCAAGGATCTTACGGATGAGCAGCTCATCACGCTGCGCGACTATCTTGAAGCCAACTACAAGATCGAAGGCGATCTGCGTCGTGAAATCGATGCGGACATCCGTCGTAAGATCCAGATCAACTGCTACCAAGGCCAGCGTCACCGTAGGGGACTTCCTGTGCGCGGACAGCGCACCAAGACCAACGCCCGCACCCGCAAGGGCCCGAAGCGTACGGTCGCCGGAAAGAAGAAGGCCACCAAGTAAGGTGGTGTGACCCGGGCCACGAGTCGGACTAACTCATCGTCCGGGCATTCAAGTTCGTTACTAGGAAACGAGGGTCAATGGCAGCTAACAAGCAAGCCGCGCGCAAGCCGCGTCGCCGGGACCGCAAGTCGGTGCCGGTCGGGCAGGCGCACATCAAGTCCACTTTCAATAACACCATCATCTCGATCACCGACCCGTCCGGGGCAGTTGTGTCCTGGGCTTCCGGTGGCGATGTCGGCTTCAAGGGCTCCCGCAAGTCCACGCCGTACGCCGCTGGCATGGCCGCCGAGTCCGCCGCCCGCAAGGCGATGGAGCACGGCGTCAAGAAGGTCGACGTGTTCGTCAAGGGCCCGGGTTCCGGCCGTGAGACCGCCATCCGTTCCCTGCAGTCCGCCGGACTCGAGGTCGGTTCCATCACCGACGTCACCCCACAAGCGCATAACGGCGTTCGTCCTCCGAAGCGTCGTCGCGTCTGAGCACTTTCACAATCCACCCATCCAACCCGCTTATGGCCGGTGAGTGCACCACCGATCAGAAGCTGAAAGGATAACCACAGTGCTTATCGCACAGCGTCCGACACTTACCGAGGAATCTCTCAATCCACAGCGCTCGCGCTTCGTCATTGAGCCGCTCGAGCCAGGCTTCGGCTATACGCTCGGCAACTCTCTGCGCCGCACGCTGCTCAGCTCCATCCCGGGTGCCGCGGTGACTTCGGTCCGCATCTCCGGCGCGCTGCATGAGTTCACCACTCTGCCTGGCGTGGTCGAGGATGTCACCGAGATCCTGCTCAACATCAAGGGCATCGTGCTGACCAGCGAGTATGACGAGCCGGTGGTCATGTATCTGCGCAAAAGCGGTAAGGGCGAGGCGACGGCGGGAGATATCACGCCGCCGGCCGGCGTCACCATCGCTAATCCGGATCTGCACATCGCCACACTCGAGGACGATGGCGAGCTCGAAATCGAGTTCACTGTCGAACGTGGACGTGGTTATGTGCCCGCTCAGATGAACAAGCAGGAGAACGACGAAATCGGCCGTATCCCGGTCGATTCCATCTACTCCCCGGTCCTCAAGGTGAGCTACAAGGTCGAGGCCACGCGCGTGGAACAGCGCACCGACTTCGACAAGCTCATCCTGGACGTGGAGACGAAGCCCGCCATCAGTCCTCGCGATGCGGTGGCGTCCGCCGGCTCAACCCTGGTCGAGCTCTTTGGCCTGTGCCGTGAGCTCAACACCCAGGCTGAGGGCGTCGAGGTGGGCCCGGCACCGGTTGCCGAGGAGACCAACCCCGAGATGTCCATCCCGATCGAGGATCTCAACCTCACGCAGCGCAGCTACAACTGCCTCAAGCGCGAGGGGATCCATACCATCGGCGAGCTGGTGTCCCACACCGAGCAGGATCTGCTTGACATCCGCAATTTCGGTATGAAGTCCATCGACGAGGTCAAGGAGAAGCTGCAAGGTCTCGGCCTGTCGCTTAAGCCTTCACCGCTCGGCGGCTTCGATACCAACAACCTCGAAGGTGGCACCTTCTTCTCGCCGGAAGACGAGTGACGCCACTTTTGACCAACCGTCCCACACCGGATGTTCGGGCATCTGCCCACCTGGTCCGGGACAATAAGGAGTAAACATGCCAACACCGAAGAAAGGCCCGCGTCTGGCGTCCAGCCCGGCACATGAGCGTCTGATGCTCGCGAACATGGCGACCAGCCTGTTCCGCAACGGCAGCATCAAGACCACCCTGCCGAAGGCCAAGCGTCTGCGTCCGCTGGCCGAGCGCCTGATCACCTTCGCCAAGCGCGGTGATCTGCACTCCCGCCGTCGCGTGATGCGCGTCATCCGTGACAAGTCCGTTGTCCACAAGCTCTTCACCGAGATTGCCGAACAGATGGAGCAGCGCGAGGGTGGCTACACCCGCATCGTCAAGATCGCCCCGCGTCGTGGTGATTCCGCGCCGCAGGCCATCATCGAGCTCGTCACCGAGCCGGTCGCCAAGAAGGCCGTGGTGAAGGAAGCCGAAGCCGCCGCGAAGACCGCAGCCAAGGAAGACAGCGAAGCTGTCGCCGCCGCCGCTGACGCCGCGATCGCCGATGGCGCCGCCAAGGACGCCGTCGATCAGGCTGTCGCCGCGAACGAGGCCGGCAATGATGTTGCCGCCGCCGATGCCGCAGCCGTCGATCTTGACAAGACCGCTGACGCGGCCGATGCCGAGGCCGCCGAGCAGGCCGAGGAAGCCGACGTGGCCGATGAGGCCAAGAAGGCTGCCGACGAAGCCAAGTGAGCCTGTCAGCGCTCGTGTGACGTGTTGACGTCTGCACGCTGATTGCACGGGGTCGAATCCACATGGGTTCGGCCCCGTTTTCATTGTCCGCGTTCATGCGTGCTGTGGTATCTGCGCACTGTGTGGCATCTGTGCGCCGGTTTCGCAGCCCGCGGCTTGAGACATCCGGCTTGCTTTCCTCCTGTTGCTGGCGCTGGTAACCGGCGGCGCTCCTCGCTGTGTGAGCCGATCTTCACGCACAGGCCGTCGGGGAGCCGCAGTCGTCCGATGGTGGCACTTCCACATGCCGTGGCGTGAGCGGATCCTCACACACTGGGCGTTGGACAGATGCTATCTGCCGATTTCAGCCCTCGAACCTACCGTTGCGTGAGCCAATCCTCACATGCTGGGCATCGGATCGGTGCAGCCGGCTGTTTCCAGCCTTCACGCCGCCCATGGTGTGAGTGCATGCTCACACATTGGTGTGTGTCATAGTCAGCGGTTCGCGCAGGGGGAGTGCGGCTTGTCGGCGATCTCCGGGTCATCGCGCTACGTATGGCCGGGCATACGCGACAGGACGGAACGACCTCGGACGGGCTATGGCGAGGAAGATGGGGCGGTGTACTCATGCCCCGACATACGCATCGCCCCGCATCATCCGGTATGACGGCGGTGCCGGATGGTATCTGACAGGAAACGCATGCCCGGATATACACGGCTCATCACTTCGACGCGTGGCAGGAGCAGTCTGCCACGTCTTGTGTACGTTACGTATGTCATGGCATACGGATATTCCGACACGCGCAGGGTGCTGAGGACATGTCTGGTCATTGTCCAGCCAGATACCTTGCCACGACAGCTACGCACTCCTGTCGGTTCCGGCGGCCACACCGCCGCTATCGCGATATACACCCTAGGGAACACCATTGGGAATGCGTTCCCCGGTAATCCGCGGTCGTATACTTGAGGCGATGAGACTGAGAATCGACCTCTCGTATGATGGCGGCGCCTTCCACGGCTGGGCGCGACAGCCCGGACTGCGAACCGTCCAAGGAACGCTGGAAGACACGTTGGCGATGATCCTGAGGCTTCCCCAGGAGCGCGCGCCGCGCGTGACGGTCGCGGGGCGCACCGATACCGGCGTCCATGCCCTCGGACAGGTGTGTCATCTTGATATTGCGCAGGAGATTCTTGATTCCTGCATCGGGCACATGAACGTCAGCGGCGTGGAAGCCTTGCATCGCCGTCTTATGCACGTGTTGCCCGACGATATCGCAATCCGGTCGGTCAGTGTTGCGCCGCAGGGTTTCGACGCGCGGTTTTCCGCCCTGGACCGTACGTATGTCTATCGCATCAGTGACGCCGGGCGGCCCATCGATCCGCGGATGCGCGGATTCGTTCTCGCGATACCTGAGCAGTTGGATTGTGAGTTGATGAACCAGGCCGCCCGGATGACTATCGGCCTGCACGATTTCGGGTCCTTCGCCACGCCGAATCCGGGCGGTACGACGATCCGTGAAGTCAAACATGCGCATTGGGACCGTATCGGTGCCGCCGCGTTGCTGCCGCTGGCAAGTCATGATGCCGGATGGCGGGTACCGTCCATCGAATCCGGATTGGTCTGTTTCGAGATCGTCGCCGACGCGTTCGCCCACAACATGGTGCGGTCGCTGGTGAATGCCTGCGTGCAGGTGGGGCGTGGGAGAAAGAGCCTCGACTGGTTCAGGCACAAGATGGATGAACCGGTTCGAGAAGGTTCCACCGGGCCGATTGCCGCATGCGGACTGACGCTCGAGCACGTCGAATACCCGCAGGACGACCGGCTCGCCGCGAGGGCCGAAGCCATCAGGGCCAAACGTACGCTGGATTGACCTCCGGACGCGCGATTGCGACACGCGGCATACCCTGGGATGAAAATGTCCTATAATAATGAGGTTGCTTGTTCTCTACGCGATGCGCAGAGGATGCGACTTGGATGAGTGTCCGAGCGGTCGAAGGAGCACGCCTCGAAAGCGTGTGAGGGCGAAACCCTCCGCGAGTTCGAATCTCGCCTCATCCGCAGTACCCCGTGGGTTCCACCCGCGGGGTTTCTTGTTATCAAGCCGAAAACCGGGCGGTTCCAACGGTTTCTCGGCGTGTCGCGCTACTGTTCCATGCGGGGTTATCGACGGTCTTGAGGGGTTATAATCGGTCCTTAACATGGTAAATAACATGGTAAGGAATCGGGCCGTTTTCATTTACCATGTTAGGAACGGAGCAGGCACCATGGCGAGAAGAAAAGAAAGGCCGGAGCGGCGTACTTTCGGGTGGATTACCCCGAGGCACCGGACCGACGGCACACTGTACTATGAAGCGTCATACCCGACACCGTCATGGGCGTTCAGCAGGTGGCCCGAACTGAACTTGCCGCCACGCCAATACATGCCGCACGGGGCGACCGACATGATGAGGGCACAAGGTTGGCTCGATGACGAATACAAGAAGCTGACCGAAGGCCCCGACGGCGGGTGGAAACCGGTGAAGCTCAGGAAATTGGAAGCCAAGAAACGCGACGCACGCGACGGCGTGACATTCGCGGCCTATGCACAGACATGGCTCGACACGCGACGCTTGCCGAACGGGGAGCCAATCAAGCAGTCAAGCAAGACCAAGCACCGGGAGAAGCTCAGGAACCACCTCATACCGTTCTTCGGGAACATACGCATGGTGGACATAACCCCGAAGGTAGTCCAGGAATGGTGGGACACCTACGACACGCAACACGACCCGCACGCGGCAGGCGCACGGAACGCGGCATACGAGACCTTGAAGGCCATCATGCACACCGCGGAAAACGAGACCTACCCCGGCATCGACGGAACACTCATCATCAAGTCACCATGCCGTATCAAGGCGGCAAGACCGGCGAAACGACACAAGACCGTGAACGCCTCGACACAACAGCTCATAGCGCTCGCCGACGCGATGGACGCATTGCGTCCCGGCATCGGGCTTACCGCGTGGATTATGGGCCGTCTCGGCTTGCGTATCGGCGAGACGCTCGCCTTGCAACGCGGGGACATTGACGTGGAACACGGGGTGTTGTATGTACGCCGGACCCTCACACAGGTGTACGACGACAAGACAGACAAGACCATTACCACGGTTGGTACGCCCAAGACCAAGGACAGTGCCGCCCCCGTACAATTCGGGGAGAACATGGCGAAACTGTTCGAGGCGCATTTACGCGACCACGTGGCATCCCAGCCGGAAGCATGGCTGTTCCCCACCAACCGTGGTACGACCATGACCGAGGCGAACTACCGTGACAGGTATTTCAACCCGGCGAAGAAGACCGTTCCCGGCCTCGAGGACTATTGGCCCCACGACGGGCGGCATACGGCAGGTACGTACACCATGGAGAACGGTGCAAGCCCGAACATGGTGAAACAGCAACTCAGACACAGCGACGTGAGGATGACGAACAAGTACCTCGACACGACAAGCGAACAGCACAGGCGCGCAATCATCACGAGAGTTGATGATGAACTCGCCGGGTACGCGGACCGCAAGCGGGGCGACGACACGACCGACACACAGGATGCACAGGATACGCCCGACACACCGCAGGCGGCACCCTCACCCACAAGCGTGTCGGCGAGCGCAGGCACGCCCGTACCGGCATCCGCTCCCGCGACCGGCACGGATACGGAACCGGGCGGCAGGCTCGGGATGGTGGTGGCTCAATTGCGTTCACTGTCCGAGGACGTACAGGTAAGTGTGTTGGTTGGCATGGATGATGACCGGCGTGGTCGCGTGTTGCCGTCGTTGTCTAAGGACGTGCAGGCGAGGGTCATGGGCGAGCTAATCAGGAAGGCGGTATGAGCGATGGTGCAGTTGAAGCATAAGCAGACCGAGACGTTACGCAAGTTCTTCTATCATGTCATCGGGGACTACCTCGATGACATGGATATTTGGTATTGGCAGACCGAGGCGATGCAGGCGTGCGGTGCCATCGTCACGCGCGATTTCAATGAGTACCAGCTGTATCGTACGGGTGTGCTATCGGCTACACGTGACATATTGGACGTACAGTGGAGGGACTTCAAGCACGGAGGGTGGAAGCGCCCCGAGGACGGGGCGATACGTGCGATAGCGGGCCGTGAGCAACGGCGGTTGGCTGTTCCCGGTGTGGTGTTCGAGCGAGACGACACCGGCGATATGCAACCGTTCAGGTTCCATATCTGTATGCCTGTCCATTTAAGGGACATTCTCAAGCATGACGGCGGCAGGGAATTGAGGAAGAGCGATGATTACCCCGGATTCCTCGAGGCCAAGAGGGATGCATATGCGCCGTACACATCCGACGACATGTATAACAAGGAATATGATTGGTGTAGCCGTGCGGTCGCCGAAGCGATGATTGGGCTGTTGCGTCAGGCTGATGACAGTAACGCGGAGCTTGCGGCGTGTGTGACGGGTTGGGCGCTGTATGCGTTCACCATGTGGCATGTGGGACGATACCGTTCCTTTCGTACCAAGCAGGCGAAGACACAATTCTCGGGGATGGAACTCGAACAGATGCTCGATGACATAGACGCGGCGGCAGACAGCATGTTCACTGTTCAAGCCGGCGATTTCACGGCGCTCAAGTCAGCGGGGCCGGATACGGTGTCGGCCGCGTTAAACAGGTTCACAGTCGCGTACAGTACGGGGGAGTTCCCGCTCGACTTGACGCGTGACAAGATACAGGTAGACAAGCGTGCGGTCGAACGGCTACCGGAGGAACTACGCGGTTGCCTCGAGAAGGGGGCGCGTTCCCCACATGAATGGCAACGGGCGTTCACCGCCGTGGGCGACAGGTGGATAGTCGGACGGATGGGGTGAAAGAGGGTTATTCTACTTCGTCACATGTCGTTATGCTCGCGGCGTAATCCCATGCCACCGGCGTGTCGTCCCCGTGCGGCCCGGTACACGCCGGTATGGGAACGGCGGGACAGGGGGGCAACAGGGGGGGCAAGAGGGGGGGCAAGAGGGGGGTCAAGAGGGTGAACGGCGGTGATTATACCACGGCGGTGAAGCATGGGAAGATTACCGTACTGACGTGTTCAATCGCGGTAGTGCCCGGACGATGAGGTTCGGCGGTGGTATATTGATTCCTGTCATGCGGGGTTGGCAACCCGCGGATGCCGAACAGCCGGCAGGCCGTCACCGGGAACGGTGGCGAGAAGAAACCCGGCAATTGCTCTTCGCGTAGCACGCCGTCACGTGAACAATCAGCACCTACTATCAGCGGGATTAGTGTACCTGTTGCAGGTTGCACCCCCGCAGAAAGGCACAATCATGTGCGTTTCAGTTATTGATAACGGAACCACCGCAACCACCGACACGATGGCCGTGAAGGATGCACAGGCGAGCGCCGACGATACTACCGTGACCGAGGGCAAGCGCCGCAACCGGCGGGCGGATACCACTCACCCTAGGAAGCTCATGGTGTCCACGCAAGAGGCGTGTGAGATGCTCGGCTTGAAGGACGGGGGGACCGTCCGCGACTATATCAGTCATGGGAAGCTCGAGGGCAAGAAGGCGGGCAATAAGTGGCTGATAACTGTCCGCTCGATTGAACGGTTCGCGTTCGGCGACTTCGATAAGTGAGGCCGACGGATATGACCAACATAATAAAGACCCCCACCAATGGTGGGGGCCGGGAAGGCTATACCCTCTATTCTACCGTGTGCCATGGATATGGTTACGGTAGCGTAACCACGTGGGGGGTGGTCGCATGAGCGGCATGTCACCGGCGATGAGCCATGTGGTGGGGATACTCGAAAACCATGACTTCGGTCCGGGCGGCAGTGTCACCTGTCAAAGTGTGTCGTGCAAGTGTGGTGAGGGTGAGGGCCATGACATCACCATCACCGACGACAGCGTGCAGGGGGGCGTCTACCTTGAATCACATGGTGCCGATTGCCTGTACAGGGGTGACAGCGAGGATGCGCGGCACAATCTCATCGACGCGTTAGGCCTCACGCCCGACGACCTGTGGAACGACGGCGCATGGAACGGTTGCGGCACGCCACACCATGACCTACCGCATAAGCCTGTGACGACACGGAAGGCCGGGGCGCTCGCCGATGGTGAGGCCGCCCCCGTGCGGGACGTATGGCAGGACACGCCGACGGCGGACACGACGGGCGGCAGTCAGTGGGATGGTGTCCTTGATGATGAGGCCACCATGCCTGTGGATGAACCGGCTGTACCCGATGACGGTGGCGTGATGGCGTATGCCGGTCCGCTCATCGAGGGCGACCCTTACGAGTGGTTCATCCGTGGTGCGGGCGAGGCATCCCGCGGCTACCTCGAGGCGATAGGCGGGGCGGCGTTCCGTTCCGGTGCAAGCCCGATGGCGACCATAGCCGCGTGCGTATGCCGGGCGTTGGTCGCGGCACCGCCGCGTATGGTCACGCCCGCGTATGTGGGAGGCCCTGAGAACTACGGGAGCCTGAACATGTTCATCGGTATCGTCGGCAAGCCGGGACAGGGCAAGGACACCGCCATGACATTGGCCGGAAGCCTAGTGCCTGATATCCGCAAACCGTTGGAGACCATACCCGCGTCGGGCGAGAGCCTCGCCACCATGTTCGCCGCCCAGCGGAAGGACACCGGCGACGACGGGCAGGACGGACACACGACGGACACGGGATGGTATTGCGCCAACCCCCGCGTGTTCCTTGTGGTACACGAGGTGTCGGAACTCACCGCGGTCATGGGCAAGGACGGTTCGACACTCACCCCCGTGCTGAACAAGCTGTACATGGGTCAGCCATTGGGCGCGTTCACCAAGGGCACGAGCAAACGTTACAGCGTCCCGACATACGGCTACCGGGCGTGCATGGCGATATGTATACAGCCGGGCAAGGCCGGGCCGTTACTCAAGGAAAACGACAGTGGCCTACCGCAACGTATCGGATTGTCTCTAGCCAACGACAAGTATTGCAGGCAACGCGACACGACCGGGCCGTTCGAGTACCCGCGTTTCGACCTCGGATATCTGCCCGACGACGACATGCAGGGCTTGCAACGCATGTACGGCGGGGAACGATGGCAGAACCTGAACAACCTGTGTGTCATCGAATACCCGCCGGAAGTAGGCAAGGCGACCAAGGACCACCGGCTCGACACGCTCGAGGCCGACACGTTCGCCACCACCCCGAACACCGGCATGGACGGGCACGACAACCTCGGCACCATCAAACTCGCCGCCGGGTTCGCCATCCTCAGATACGGTTACAAGTACGCGAAAGACCGGCGCTCGCCGCTCGAGAACGGGCACATGCGCGTGACGATGGACGATTGGCGGACGGCGGAACGGTTCGGCATGTACTCCCGGTGGGTATGGAACCAACTCATCGCCTACCAAGAGGAAGCGAGGATAGAGTATGCCGCGCAACGCGAAACGGACCGGCAGGCGGCTAGGGTACGAGCCAACGAGAACAAGGCCGAGGACCGCGCCGCGGCGAAGCAGAGAATCATCGGCATCTTCACCCACCCGCCGAAAGGATTGACACCCGACAAGGGCAAGGACAAGGCGACACGCCGCCGATACCGGGCCCACACCTACACCGGCAGAGAGATTCGAGCCAACGTGAAACGCGGACGTGACTACGTGCGGGACATACTCGAGGACATGAAGGCGGACGGGATGGTGAATGTCGCACAGGATACCGGCGCATGGACGACAAGCACCTACAGACTCAACCGCACGTGACGGCATGACCATTACCCGGTGAACGCACGACGACGGGCCGATGGAAGGGACAGGGGCACCACCCCGGATTATCCCCGCCACCGGCCCGTTGCCATACCCATATACATAGAAGGTGATGCAGATGGTGGTGACGGTATCCGGCGCGTGGGCGACAGGCATCTACAGGTTCAACCACACGTAACGGCACGGGGGCATGTGGACCATGTGGACCGCGAATGTGGACCGGCTGAACCGTTCTCCCGCTTGATGTGGACCATGTGGACCGGTCCACACGCCCATAAGAGGAACGGCAAGGGAAGTCCAGGAATCGGCGGACGCACGACGACGGGCCGATGGGAGCGGCGCTAGGGGTATCATCCCCGGTGTTTGCTTGCACCGGCCCGTTGCCATGCCATGACGCGAACAAGGGGGTGGATAGTATCCACGCGCATACCTTATATATATCGGGGTGGTTGTATGCCATGCGCCACGACACCATATATATAGGTATGGTGGTGGGCGCTCGCCGACACGGGTGCCACACGTGTCGTAATGCGGTGGTGGATGGTGTCACGTTTCGTTACCCCGTTGCCGCCATCGTCCGAGAGAATATGCGGGCGGGAGTGTCGGGGGTACCCGGATTATGGGTATCCTACATGCCGGGGCGAGCGGCTAAGTATCGCTTAGGCGGTCTCAGGCACCGGTGTGGTAGGCGGGGGATACCGTCGGGAATGGCGACGTATGGCATACTCTCTATGCCCAATGGTGGCCGTCTATGCTGTCTATGGTGTCTATGCCTTGCGGGAGTAGGCGTGTCGTGTCTACACGTGGTGTCTATGCCGTCTATATCGTCTATGCCATACGACGGTGTGGGATGTGCCGGTCAAACCACGATACTGTTGGGGTTACCCGCATACCATCCGGGCGGCAGGCAGAGTGGATACTCGGATACTCTCCCTAATTGGAAGGGTAAGGGAGCGGCGTTTCAGGCCTGTGGCATTGATGCCAAGGTACAGGGAACCGGGTGCCACGGCAGGCGGCACGAGGGGGCGTGAATGGGAAAGCTGAATCGTCGGAACCGTTGGCGTTTCAGGCGTGTCGGGGTGTTGTCACGCTATGCTCAAAATAGTCCACGATTACATTCACTGTCAGCACGGGAACCGCTTGCGGCCATTCGCGGAACTCGGGGGGGAGACTCCCCACCCCCGGTCACATCACCGGCCTGTTCCTGTCCGTATTCGTATCCATGTTCTTGTCCTTGTTCATGTTTGTCGTGTCTGTATACCGTGGCTATTGGTGACGGTATGCCCGGCCTGTATGGCAGGGGAGTGGACGGCACCGGGTATAGGGGTATCCGGATTGTGGAGGCCCTTGGGGTGCATGAGGGTACTCAGATTGTGCGTACCCTTGTGGCATCCATGCCGTTCGCTTGCCCTTGCCTACTATGCCCTTACTGTGACCTACTGTTACCTACTATGCCCACGCCCTTGCCTGTCCTTGCGTATCGTCGCGGCGGTCTTGCCTGTGGTGCCTGTCTTGTCTATGGGCCGGTCCACATGGTCCACATGGTCCACATCAATGTTTCCAAGGGTTCCCGCGGTCCACATCGGCGGTCCACATTGGTCCACATCGGCGAGCGCCACCGGCGGCGGGTGGTGAATGAATCTCCCTATCGGGGAGGGTACTCAGATTGTGAGTACCTTTATCACACGCGGCATGATACAGGCGGCAGGCGATGGTGTATGCGGCCCGTCCATATCTCACACCCGCGGATGACGGCGGCCCTGTACAGGTGTATGACGATTACATGAAACGCAGACGGGACGGGCAAGCCTAGGAAAGGAACACCACCATGTGCGGGGAATATGTCAGGGAGAACGACACGGTGGAACCGGGCACCACCGTTGTCGGGAGGATTACATGCGATGTGCTCGGGCTGTCTTGCGAGATATTCCGCGACGACCTCGACGGATACGTGTGCGGGTCTTACGCCGCGGAAGGCAGTGGGGAGATGACCGCCGCGTCCATCGACGCGATATCCGAACACGCCGGACAGTTCGCGGCGGCTTGCGACCATTGGATACGCCGGGCGCTCGCCGAAGCCGGTCCCGGCTACCGGTGGCATGAGATTACGCCGGGTGGCGCGATAGGACGCTGATAGGGCGCATAGGCACGGCGGACCACACGCGAATATACCCGGTAGGGGTATAATGGGTGGTACGGCACAGGGCGGGCGGTAGCCACAGGCAAGTGCCGGGGTGTCATGCCGACGCATTCGATAATGCCCGTTCCAGCTCGGGCATGGCACCGGACGTGCAACCCTATGGTGCATGTCAAGCGGACGGGGATGGGTGCATGGGAACCGCCGAAGGCATCCACCCCGCCCGTCCTTTTACCCACACACCACACGCCACACGCGGGCGCTCGCCGACACCCCGCGGATACGACTATCATGGGAGTACAGGCACGTGGCATACGGTGCCGGGGGAGCATGGTAAATGCCCTGTGGGCGCAGGATAAAATGCCCGTAACATGGTAAATAACATGGTAAGGCATTTTGGTTATGTCCCGAAACGCCAATGTTTCCAAGGGTTCCCGGCGTATAAGAGTTCGAATCTCGCCTCATCCGCAGTACCCCGTGGGTTCCACCCGCGGGGTTTCTTGTTATCAAGCCGAAAACCGCGCGGTTCCAACGGTTTCACGGCGTGTCGCCCCACTGTTCCATGGGGGGGTATCGATGGTCTTGAGGGGTTATAATGCTTTTCTAAAGCGGTATTTGGGGCGGTACGAAAATCGCCGAAAACAATCTACCGCTTAAGGGGCGGATTGTCGAAATGTCGGGGTACCGGGGGTGATAGGCCGGCACACGTTCCGGCGTCGGCGCCCCTGTAGCTCGCAAACCGTGTATCGCACCTTCTGCCGACGCTGGGTGTGCCGTGAGTGTCGGTAGACACGGACCTGCCCGTCTACCGACGTTGACGGGTTCCTCATCGTCGGTAGAAGCTGGTGGCGACGCTGGCGTGCCTCCTCTTGCCCGCGGGAGTCGGGGCCACGGTCCAGTCTGAGCGATCTGTGGATATGCGAATCTCAACTTCTTCGGTTTCCACACGGGATTCGAGAGATATTGGGAAGAAAGTCCGGGCATCTCGCGTCGATGCCTGTTTCTGGGGAGAAATTGAGATTTCCGCACGCTGTGGTCATGCCGGCAGGATTGCCGAAGGCCGGAATATCAACGATTCCAGCTTCTCGGGCCTTCGTCGTGCCATCGTGAAGACCTGAAAGGTCGTGGATGTTGCGTTGTCGGAGAGATATTCGCAGATTGTTCGAAACATCTCTCTCGTACTGGACTTTCGGCGAGATATTCAGATATTCAGTGGCTGATGGGCAGGATTCGTCCGACCGGTGCCCGGTTCGTCGGGCCGTGGAGTATCACGGTCACGGACTGTGCAAGACCGCGGCGTCACGGCTTGCTGGTGCTTGCGAACACCGCGTAATCTCCGCTTGGATACCCGTTGGCGAAGGCCTGGTAGCTGTGTCCGGCAATGAGGCGGATCAGTGTGAGCATCTGCTGGATACGTGTGGAGTCATCGCCGGTTGCCGGGGTCTGGGTCGCGGAGGCCAGCGCCTTGAGTTCTTCGAGCGCACAGTCCATTTCGATGATGGCGACGGTGGATGCCTGGAGGCCTGTCGCCTGGTCGGTGGCGGTCGCCGGATCGGCGAGCAGAGTGGACAGATCGTACTCTTTTTGCCTGGGGTCTGCGCTGTTGCCGGCCATGGACATGAGCTGTGAGCCGACGGCGTGGTGGTTGTCGCTCAGCGTGAGTGTGGCGCCGGCCACCCCTTTCGCGGCGAGCAACTGCATGGCCGATCCGGCACGGTCTTCGGCGAGGGCGAGTTTGCGTAGGGTGGTGTCATCCAGCGGCAGCGAGGTGACACCGTCGAGCCGCTGGCGGCGTAGGGCGCTGCCGTCGGCTGCGCTGGCGGTGTAGGTCATGGAGAGTGATGCGGCGGTATTCTGCGCGTTCCATTGGGCTTGCGCGCTGCGCAGGATGCCTTCGGAAAGGCGTTGCGGGCAGCTGGCGGCCACGGTCTGCCATGCCTGCGCTGAGAGGGAGAGCGAAAGATACCGTTCGAGCAGCGGGGTGCCCTGGGCGCGCTCGTCGCCTGCGGTCGCGGAGCGGTAGGCGCTTTCGCATTCGCTGACATGATGTTCGGATTCCGCCCGGCCTGCGATACGCGGTGATGTGCATGCGCCGAGCGTGGGGAGAACAATTGCTGCGATCACGCACGCGGCCAGGGTGCGGGCGGCGGTGCGCGCGTGGCGAAGGGGAGCGATGCGTGTCTGCATAATCCATTAAAATAGTACGTAACTGTGACCAATTGGGCAAAGCGCTCGGTACATAACTTCACATAGGAGGTCTTGCAGGATGGAACTGGACCTGGCAGGTATTCACCAGCTGGCAGCTGGTCAGGGAATTGACGCCGAGACGCTGGATGATGCACTTTCCGAGGCATTGCGACTGGCTTATCTCAAAACACCGCACGCGGCGAAGCATGCCCGCGTGGAGCTTGACGAGCGTGCTGGCACGTTCACGATCTGGGCTCAGGATGAGATTCCGGTCGAGCCGACCGAGGACAATCCGCATCCGGCGCCGCAACTGGGGGAGGAATACGACGACACCCCGCATGATTTCGGGCGTCTGGCCGCGGCGACGGCACGGCAGGTCATCAGCCAGCTGTTCCGCAAGGCGGAGGATGATCGTGTGCTCGGCGCCTTTGCCGGGCAGAAAGGCAAGCTGATCACCGGTGTGGTGCAGCAGGATGCCAAGGATCCCACCAATGTGCATGTCGCCGTCGGCGATGTCGAGGCACTGCTTCCCCGTCGTGAGCAGGTGCCGGGCGAGCGGTACCGCCATGGCGAGCGTCTGCGCGTGTATGTAGTCAATGTCTCCCGTGGCCTGCGCGGCCCGGAGATCATCGTGTCCCGCTCCCACCCGGAACTCGTTCGTCGTCTGTTCGAGCGTGAGGTGCCGGAACTCGTGTCCGGCGCGGTGTCCATCATGGCGATCGCCCGTGAGGCCGGAGCGCGTACGAAGATCGCGGTGAAGGCGAACACCGAAGGCGTCAACCCCAAGGGGGCGTTGATCGGTCCCGCAGGATCGCGTGTGCGCGCGGTGATGGAGAATCTCGGCAACGAGAAGATCGATATCGTCGACTGGTCCGCCGATCCGGCCAAGTTCGTCGCCGCTGCGCTTTCGCCGGCGGTCGCGACGGACGTGCAGGTCATCAGCGAGAAGAACAAGACCGCCATCGCGTTCATCCACGATGACCAGCTGTCGCTGGCCATCGGCAAGGAAGGGCAGAACGCCCGTCTCGCCGCGAAGCTGACCGGCTGGAAGATCGGCATCGAATCCGCCGAACAGCATAGGGCGAAGATGGCCGCGGAACGTGGGGCATCGTCCGCTGGAACCAGGTGACACGAGTCGCGCCGCAATCCAGCGTCTCAGGTATGCTGGGTTGCGGCAATCCGGGTCCGGGTGTGTCGCATCCGGGCTGTGACACGGAGACGAGGTAACAGATCATGGTCGCACGATGAGACAAGGTAAGCTCGCCATCATCGAAGTGTGACTGCGCATATGCGCGCAGTCACGGAATAGGAGAAAACTGAGTGGCAAAACAGCGCGTATATGAACTGGCCAAGGAGCTTGGCGTCGACAGCAAGACCGTCCTTGAGAAGCTCAAGGACATGGGGGAGTTCGTCAAGTCCGCATCCTCTACGGTGGAGGCGCCAGTCGTTCGCCGTCTGAAAGCATCCTTCCCGAAGGCGGATGCTCAGACCAAGCCGAATGAGAAGAAGCCGGGTGCAGCCAAGGCGGCTCCGCGCCCGCAACAGCGTCCTGAACATCGTTCGGAATCGCATCATCAGGAAACACGTCATCCCGAAACACAGGGCGACCATGCCGAGCACCGGACCTCGGCCAAGCCGGGTCCCGCCCATATGCAGGTGCCGAAGCCAGGCGCTCCGCATCCTGGTCCCCGCAACGCGCAACGGTCCCAGCAGGGTGGCCGGCCGGACCGTCCGCAGCATCGCGACGACCGTCGTGACGGCCGTACCCCCCGTCCCGAACGTGGCGAGCAGGCTCGTCCGGGGCAGCACAATAATGCCCGCCGTGGCAATGCGCCGCGTCCGGGGGCCGCGCATGCTCCGCGGGGCGCGCAGGCGGGAACGCCGCAGGGGCGGCCCAACACCCCGCATGCCGCGACGCCGGGGCCGCGCCCGGGTAACAATCCGTTCAGCCGCAAGCAGGGTATGCATGTGCCCACGCCAGGAGACATCCCGCGTCCGCATCCTATGGCCCGTCCGACCGTCGAAGGCGGTCGTGGTGGCCGCGGCCGTGGCGGCCGCAACGGTTTCGGCAATGGTCGCGCCGGTGCGAAGCCGGGGCAGTGGGGCCAGCATCGTCCCGGCCAGGGCGGCGGAAACCGCGGCGCCGGGCAGGGTGCCGGCAATCATTTCGGTGGCGGCTTCCAGAACGGCGGCGGCAATGCCGGTCCGTCACGTCCGGGCGGTCGTGGTCGCGGCGGTGCCGCGGGCGCGTTCGGCCGTCAGGGCGGCAAGTCCTCGAAGGCACGTAAGAACCGTCTCGCGAAGCGTCATGAATACCAGGAGATGAAGGCCCCGGTCATCGCCGGCGTGCGCATCCCCTCCGGTAACGGCCAGACCGTGCGTCTGCGCCAGGGCGCCTCCCTCGCGGACCTCGCGGAGAAGATCAACGTCAATCCGGCCGCCCTGGTCACCGTGCTGTTCCATCTCGGCGAGATGGCCACGGCGACCCAGTCGCTCGACGAGGCGACCTTCCAGATCCTCGGCGAGGAGATCGGCTGGAACATCAAGATCGTGTCCGCCGAAGAGGAAGACAAGGAACTGCTGCAGCAGTTCGACATCGACCTCGATGAGGAAGAGCTGCAGGATGACGAGAACCTCAAGCCGCGTCCGCCGGTGGTCACGGTCATGGGCCATGTCGACCACGGCAAGACCCGCCTGCTTGACACCATCCGCAAGACCAATGTGGTCGCGCGTGAGGCCGGCGGCATTACGCAGCGCATCGGCGCCTACCAGGTGACGGTCGAGCTTGACGGCGAATCGCGCAAGATCACCTTCCTCGACACCCCTGGCCATGAGGCCTTCACCGCCATGCGTGCCCGTGGTGCCGAGCTCACCGATATCGCGATCCTCGTGGTCGCGGCGGATGACGGCGTGATGCCGCAGACCGTCGAGGCGATCAACCACGCCCAGGCGGCGAACGTGCCGATCGTCGTGGCGGTCAACAAGATCGATAAGCCTGGCGCCAACCCGGAGCGTGTGCGCGGCCAGCTCACTGAATTCGGCCTTGTGCCGGAAGAGTACGGCGGCAACACCATGTTCGTCGATATCTCCGCGAAGCAGGGCACGAATGTGGACAAGCTGCTCGAAGCGGTGCTGCTCACCGCTGACGCGGAACTCGACCTGCGGGCCAACCCTGATATGGACGCCCGTGGCGCCACCGTCGAAGCTCGACTCGACAAGGGCCGCGGCGCCGTGGCGACCGTGCTCGTGCAGTCCGGCACCCTCCACGTGGGCGACGCCATCGTGGCCGGCACGTCGTATGGCCGCGTGCGCGCCATGCTTGACGAGAACGGCAACCATATGAAGGCCGCAGCCCCGTCCACGCCTGTCCAGGTGCTCGGCCTGACCTCCGTGCCGACCGCAGGCGACCTGTTCCTGGTCGCCCCCGACGACCGTGCGGCACGCCAGATCGCCGAGAAGCGTCAGGCGACCGAACGCGCCGCCCAGCTGGCCAAGCGTCGCAAGGTGGTTTCGCTCGAAAGCCTCAAGGAGCAGTTCGCCAAGTCCGAAGTGGATATGCTCAACATCGTCATCAAGGGCGATTCCTCCGGTTCCGTCGAGGCGCTCGAGGATTCGCTCATGAAGATCGACGTGTCCGAGGAAGTCGGCATCCAGGTCATCCACCGCGGTGTCGGCGCCATCACGCAGAACGACGTCAACCTGGCGAGCGTCGACAAGGCCGTCATCATCGGCTTCAACGTGCGCCCGAACCGTCAGGTCGCCGATCTGGCGGAACGCGAAGGCGTGGAGATCAAGTACTACTCGATCATCTACAAGGCCATCGAGGATGTCGAAGCCTCCTTGAAGGGCATGCTCAAGCCCGAATACGAGGAGGTCGTCACCTCGCACTCCGAGATTCGCGAGATCTTCCGCTCCTCCAAGTTCGGCAACATCGCCGGCGTCATGGTCCAGGACGGCGAGGTCAAGCGTGGCACGAAGTGCCGCATCCTGCGCAACGGGGTCGCCACGGTCAACGACCTGGAGATCTCCTCGCTGCGCCGCTTCAAGGACGACGTCCAGTCGGTCAAGGAAGGCTACGAGGCCGGTATCAACCTCGGCACCTTCAACGACATCGAGATCGGCGACATCATCGAGACCTTCGAGATGCGCGAAATCGAACGCAAGTAGCCGCCACGGACGGCTCAGGCCGCCCGAGACAGCTCGAACAACCCGGTATAACAGGCCAGTGCACTCCTACGGCGCACTGGCCTGTTGCGCACCGGTACATCCAACGGCATGACGGGCATGCGGCCTGTTACGCCCTCAGCCAGCGGGCGCGACACGCCCACCCGGCTGTGGAACATCGAATCGGCAACCGGAACCAGAACACGTATTGGGCGCCCTCGGCAACGAACCGGCACCCACCCAGGAAAGGAACACCATTGGCAGGCACGAATCCACGGGCGGCGCGCATCGCCGCGCTCATCCAACGTGTGGTCGCATCGGCACTGGAGCGCCAACTGCACGACGAGCGGCTCCACAACGTGACCATCACCGACGTGCGGGTCACCAACGATCTGCAGATCGCCACCATCTATTGGACCCAGCTCGGCCATGACGGCAAGGAGCAAGGCGAACGCAAACGCGCCCAGCAGGCGTTGAACCAGGCGAAAGGCCGTCTGCGCACCCTGGTCGGGCGCAAGGCCGGGCTGCGACTGACCCCGGAACTCAAATTCAAGTTCGACGAGGTGCCGGGAGAGGCGACCGAGATCGAGGATATTCTGGTCACCGCACGCCGTCGCGACGAGGAACTCGCCAAAAGCCGCGAACACGCCCAGTACGCCGGCGAGGCCGACCCGTACAAGCATCCCGAGGAGCGGGAGAACCGCTGGGATGATGACGACGATTACGACGACGATGGCTACGACGATTACGGCGAGGAATCCGACGACGCCGTAGAAACCGGCGACGAGCATGACGACACGGATACCGACACCGACACCGGGCTGACAGGCGGGCAGAATGCCTGACGGCCTCGTCATCGTCGACAAGCCGCAGGGCGTCACCAGCCATGATGTCGTCGCCGCGGTGAGATCGGTGCTCCACTGCAAGCGTGTCGGCCATGCCGGCACGCTCGACCCGATGGCCACCGGTGTGCTGGTCATCGGTTTCGGCCACGCCACCCGGTTGCTCAATTACATCGTCGACCATCACAAGACCTACGAGGCGACCATCCGGCTCGGGCTGCGCACCACCACCGAGGATGCCGAAGGCGAGACCATCGCGTGGCCGGTCGGGGAACGCGAACACGTGCAGGCGCAAGTCGCCGCGCTCACCCGAGAGGCGATCGAGCATGCCATCGGCACACGCCTGCTGGGGCAGATCAGCCAGGTCCCGAGTTCCTACTCCGCGGTGAAAATCAACGGCAGACACGCCTACGATCTCGCCCGTGAAGGCCAGGAGGTCGTGCTCGAACCCCGCCAGGTGACCATCGATGGCTTCGACGTGCTTGCCGTCCATGAGCCGGATACGGCACAGGGCACACGCGATATCGACGTGCGTGTCACCTGCTCGGCGGGCACGTACATCCGTGCGCTCGCCCGTGACCTCGGGGACATTCTCGGTGTCGGGGGATACCTGACCCGGCTGCGGCGGACACGGGTCGGGGCATTCGACATCGAGGACCCGCACGTCGTGCACGCACGCAGCGAGGAACACAGCTTCACCACGCGTGACGGGCGGCATGAGGCCCGTATGCGGGCGAGGCTGGACACCACCAAGGAGCAGCTGCTGGACGCATCACTGACCATGGGGCAGGCGGCGCGCATGACCATGCCTGTCGTGGATATCGATGACCGGCAGGCGCAGGATCTGCGCTACGGGCGCAGTATCGATGTTGCCGTCAGCACCGCCACCGCGGCCATCGCGCATCCGGCGGACGGCGACGACGATCTGGTCGCAATCATCATCGCCGATAGCGGCACGCCGACGCGGTCGCATCCGACCGTGGTATTCCCTGCCGCCTGACCTTTTGCTAGAGTGGACGCGGCAATCCAAGAATCCAAGAAACCCAGAAATCCAAGATCATCCAAGAGTTTCGGGACAACGACAAGAGGAACAGCATGAACATCACCAATCTGGTTCCCGACGTCAACGGGCTGGTCAGCTGGCCGACCCTGAGCGTCAACCGCAAATCCGTCGTCACGGTCGGATCGTTCGACGGCATGCATCAGGGGCACCGCGCGGTGATCGGAAGGACCGTGGAACTGGCCAAGCGTAACAACGCGTTCTCGGTGGTCATCCTGTTCGATCCGCGGCCAAGTGTCGTCCACCGGTATGCGAAAACCCATCAGGGACAGCAACCGCCGCAAGATATCGTCGATCCCGAACAGCTTATGGGCATGGGCCAGCGACTGCGCGTGATGGACGAGCTGGGCGTGGACCACGTGCTGCTCGTGCAATACACGCTCGCGTTCGCGGCGAAATCGTTCCGTTTCTTCCTCGGCCAGCTGGTCGGCAAACTCGGCATGCGTACGCTGGTACTCGGCCAGGATGCGCATATGGGAGCGGGACGAACCGGAGATGTGCAGGCGATCGAGAATCTCGCGCTCGCCACCGGCGTATTCGAGTTGGAAGTCGTTGATGACCGTGGCCCCGGATACACGCGAATCCCGCAGGATGCCACATATACCGTGCCGCAGGAGCCCGGGGAGCCGAACGACCCGACCGCCGGCATGACCAAGGCCCAGCTGCGCGCGTGGAGCAAGAAGCATCAAGCCAAACAGGCGAGGGTGTGGAGTTCCTCGAACGTGCGGTACCTGTTGTCCCAAGGGCGTATCAAGGATGCGAACGCCATCCTGGGCGCGCCGCATGGGATTGAAGGCACGGTGGTTCACGGCGAACAGCGAGGTCGCGACATCGGCTTCCCGACGGCGAATCTCGGCGCGCCGATTGACGGGTATCTGCCGGTCGACGGCGTGTACGCGGGCTGGCTGGTCGACCTGGGCGAGCCGAAGAGCGATGGTGCGGAGAGTGCAGCGGCTCCAGCCGATGATACGACGCAAGCCGACACGGTACACGACGCTCCTGCGGCGCCTGGCACCACTGCGAACGATGCCGCCCCCGTGGCAAGCATTCCGCAGCCGCTGGATCTCGCCCCGGTGCGGTCCCGGCTGGCCGCACATTCGCCGTACCGCTGGCCCGCGGCCATATCCATCGGTACCAAGCCCACATTCGAAGCCGAAACCGGCGAACCGGAGCGTGTCATCGAAGCCTACGCGGTGACCGACGACTGGCTCGACCTGTACGGGCATCGCGTCCGCGTCGAATTCACCGGATTCCTGCGCCCGCAAATCAAATTCGACTCCGTGGACGAGCTGAAAGCCGAGCTTGCCGTCAACGCCAGGCAGGCGGCGGATGCGGCGGCGGATAACGCCCATGCCGTCCATGCCGCCAATGGCACCCAGAACGCCAGATAGCCGACAAATCCGGTCGTTGTCGGTGGCGCCTCACTCGGGTGCGTGATTACCGGCTCTTGCGCAGCCCCAGCGCCTCCAACGCGTCGCGTAACGACGTCACCTCAACGAGTTCAATCCCTTTCGGCATGGAATCGCCATGCCGCCGCCCGGAACGGGTCGCCGGCACAACGGCATGGGTGAATCCCAGCCGCGCGGCTTCACTCAACCGGTGGGCGAGTTGGGGGACAGGGCGCACCTGGCCGGTCAGGGAAATCTCCCCGATCGCGCAAGTCGTGCGCGCGATCGGCGTACCGGTCGCCGCGCTCGCCAGCGCCGCCACAATCGCCAGATCGCATGCCGGCTCCTTGGCGGACGCCCCCGCGATCGTCGAGACGTACACGTCGTTGGCGAGCAGATTCACCTTGCCATGACGGTACAGGACGGCGGTGAGCATCGCCAGCCGGTTCCCGTCCACGCCATTGACCGCACGACGCGGGGTGGGCAGCACGGATTTGGTGACGAGCGCCTGCAATTCAATCGGCAGACTGCGGTGCCCGTCCAGCGTGAACGTGACACACGTCCCGTCTACTGGTTCCTGCGATGCGGACAGAAACAGCCCGGAGGGATCGGCGACCTCTTCGATACCCTCACCGCTCATATCGAAGCAGCCGACCTCGTCGGTGGGGCCGAACCGGTTCTTCACCGCGTGCAGCATGCGCAGCGCGGTCTGCGTATCGCCTTCGAACTGGCAGACCACGTCGACCAGATGCTCCAGCGTGCGTGGGCCGGCGATCGAACCGTCCTTGGTGACGTGACCGACCAGGACAATAGGAATATCAAGGGTTTTCGCAGTGTCGATAAGTGCGCTCGCGACCTCGCGCACCTGCGTGGAGCCGCCCGAGATGCCATCGACATCCTGCGAGACGATGGTCTGTGCGGAATCCACGATGGCAAGCCGCGGGTGTTCCTGGGCGATGAGGCCCAGTACGGTGGCCAGATCGGTGGTGGAGGCGAGGAGCAGATTGTCCTGCACCGCGTCGATGCGCGAGGCGCGCATACGCACCTGCGCCTGCGATTCCTCGCCGGACAGGTACAGTACGGTGCCATCCGGGTTCGTGCGCGCAACATTGCCCGCGGTTTCGAGCAGCAGTGTGGATTTGCCGATACCCGGCTCGCCGGCGACCAGAACGACGGAACCGGGGACGATGCCGCCGCCCAGCACGCGGTCGAATTCGCCGAATCCGGTGGGGATGCGGGTGACGCTTTCCGTACCGACCTCGCTGATCGGCTTGACCGTGCCCTCACCCACGACGGTCTGCGCCTGCGTGCGCGAGGTGCGTCCGGGTGCAGCGGTGCGCGATTTGGCGGGACGCGCCTCATGGAACTCCTCGAGTGTGCCCCACTGGCCGCATTCGGGGCAGCGGCCATACCATTTGGGGCCGTTCCACCCGCATTCGGTGCACACGTACTGCGTCGTAGTCTTTGCCATAGTGCCGAAGCTAGCGAGCTTTCGCGACATTGCGCGTCGGGCGCAACGCGTCAGGCCGAAAACTGGTGCAACTCCCGTGCCGGTATGCACCAGTGCCATCCGGCATGCGTCATGCCGCTGTGCGAGAATGAGCCCTATGGCGAACACTGAACAATCCTCATCGCATGGCAAACTCACCGCAGTGATTGCGGTGGCGGCGGTGGTCATCGTATTGGCATTGCTGTCGGCATTCATCTGGCCGGGCTGGGCACTCAACAAGACGGCGGCTCCGACGAGTACGCCGACCACCAGCTCCACGGCGAGCGGCACCAAGAAATCCGCCACCCCGACAACGCCATCAACCCCGACGATTTCAGCGAAGGCCCTGCCGACGGACGCGACGAGCCTGCTGAAAGCCATGCCGGACAGCGTGGTCAACTATGCACGGACCGACGCCAATCCGAGTGCGAACTGGACATCCACGTCACCGTTGGAAGAGTACACGATGACGTATTCCACCGGGGACGACACGAAGAACATCTCGCTGATCACCGCGCAATGGTCGAGCGCTGACGATGCGAAAAAGCAGTATCAGACATTGACAGCCTCTCTGACGGGTGACGAGATCGCGTCCGGTAATGTGAAAGTCAGCGGCAAGACCACCGGCAGCTATGTGATCCGCAAGGACGCTTCCGACAGCAAGAAGGCGGTCGCCGTGTGGATCAACGATACCGCGGTGTTCCAGGCGAACGGCCCGAGCGACGCGGTGACGGTCTTCTGCCAGAAATTCCCGCTGTGACAGGTGCCCGGCACGTTTTCATGCGTGCCGTCGGAATGTCGTTATCCAAAGTCGCCGAATGCGTGTAGTATTAGGCGAGTTGCAAACTTTCGGTAATAGGAATGGAGGCTTCAGATGGGTTCCGTCATCAAGAAGCGCCGCAAGCGGATGAGCAAGAAGAAGCACCGCAAACTGCTGCGTAAGACTCGTCACCAGCGCAAGTAGTATTGCCCGGTGAAGCCTCGCGCAATGGACTGCGAGTAGCTCACAGCTCAGGCCCCTCTTCGGAGGGGCTTTTTCTTTGCCTTGCGGGCGCATCTTCGTTGAACCGGGTACGTTTGCATGCGGCGTCGGGCACATCATCGTGAGAGGGGAGGGTGCCCGGCCATCCGTCAGGTTGTGTATGTCCGGGCATACGCAACCTGACATGGTGATTGCACGCCGGGAAAGAAAACCGCGAACGGGCGGGATCACCATCCGTTCGCGGTTCGGCTATTCACGGTATTACTGCGCACAGGCCCGTGCGCATGGGCGATCAGAGCGTGGCGTCCATGGCCTGCTTCAGGTCGGCGATGATATCGTCGGCGTTTTCGAGGCCGCAGCTCAGGCGCACGAGGTCGATGCCGACGCCTGCCTCCTTGAGCTGCTCTTCGGTGAGCTGGCGATGCGTGGTGCCCGCCGGGTAGAGGATGCACGAACGCGAGTCCGCCACGTGGGTGGCGATGGACACGAGCTTCAAATGGTCGAGGAACGCGGAGACCTTGTCGCGGCCACCGGGCACGCCGAAGGCGATGACGCCGCACGTACCGTTCGGCATGTACTTGCGTGCCAGCTCGTAGTACTTGTCGGTTTCGAGGCCGGGGTGGTTCACCCAGGAGATGCGCGGGTCCTCGTTGAGGAACGTCGCCACCTTGTAGCCGTTCTCGCAGTGCCGTTTCATGCGCAGCCCCAGATCCTCAAGGTTCTGGCCCAGAATCCACGCGTTGAACGGCGAGGGGATGGAGCCGAAGTCGCGCATGAGCTGCGCCACGCACTTGGTGATGAACGCGCCGCCATTGCCGAACTCCTTGGCGTAGGTCACGCCGTGGTAGGAATCGTCGGGTGTGGTGAGTCCGAGGAACTTGTCGGCGTGGGCCATCCAGTCGAAGTTGCCGGAATCCACGATGGCGCCGCCGACGCACGAGCCGTGGCCGTCCATATACTTGGTGGTGGAGTGCGTCACGATGTCGACGCCGTACTCGAACGGACGGCAGTTGACAGGCGTCGGGAAGGTGTTGTCGACGATCAGCGGCACGCCATGCCTGTGCGCGGCGGCGGCGAACTTGTCGAAGTCCAGCACCATGAGCGAGGGGTTCGCGATGGATTCGCCGAACACGGCCTTCGTATTGGGCTGGAACGCGGCATCGAGCTCTTCGGGCGTGCAGTCCGGGTGCACGAAGGTGCAGTCGATGCCCATGCGGCGCATGGTGACGTTGATGAGGTTGTACGTACCGCCGTAGATGGCGTTCGACGCCACGATGTGGTCGCCGGCCGAACAGATGTTGAACAGGGCGAAGAAATTCGCCGCCTGGCCGGAGCTCGTGAGGATGGCCGCGGTGCCGCCTTCGAGTTCGCAGATTTTCTTGGCGACGACATCGTTCGTCGGGTTGGACAGGCGGGTGTAGAAATACCCGGATTCGGACAGGTCGAACAGGCGGGACATCTGTTCGCTGCTCGTGTATTTGAACGTGGTGGACTGCACGATCGGGGGCGTGCGGGGCTCGCCGTTCTTCGGCTGCCAGCCGCCCTGGACACAGATGGTGTCGATGGAATGGGGCTCGTCTGCCGTGTTGGCCATGGGGTTTGCCTTTCTGCGATGGGGCATCGTATCGGATGTGCGTCAACGCACCGCATTCAGTGTATCCCCAGCTGTTCCGCTGACTCTATCATGTCTCATGCGTGGCGGATTCGTACCACGGATGCACGCATATGGTGAAAGAAACCCCCGTGGGTTGCCACGGGGGTTTTGGGGGTTTACGCGCTCACTTGTTCGGGTTGGTCAGTACGCGCGGGCCGGCCGGATCGCCGACGATGACCTGGTCCACCATGTTGAGGAACAGGCCGTGCTCCACCACGCCCACGGTGTGGATGAGGTCCTCGGCCAGCTCCTGCGGGTGGTCGATGCGCCCGAGGTGCAGGTCCACCACGTAGTCGTTCTCGTCGGTGAGCACCGGCTTGCCCTCGGCGTCCAGGCGCAGCGTCGGCTTGTAGCCTTTCGCCTCGAACTTGCGGATCACCTGGCCGTTGCCGAAGGGGATGACCTCGACCGGCAGCGGGAACTTGCCGATGGTGTCGACGACCTTGGACTGGTCGACGATCCACACGACCTTGTCGGAGTTGATCGCCACGATCTTCTCCCACAGGAGGGCGGCGCCGCCGCCCTTGATGCCGTTGAAGTTCTTGTCGACTTCGTCGGCGCCGTCGATGGTGATGTCGATATGGTCCACATCGTCGATGTTCACGATCTTGATGCCGTAGCCCTCGGCCTGCTCCTGCGTGCGACGTGAGGTGGTGACGCCGGTGAACTTGAGGCCTTCCTCCTGCACGCGGCGGCCGAGCTCGTCCACGAGGAAGCGCACGGTCGAACCGGTGCCCAGACCGGCGATCATGCCGTCCTGGATGAGCTTCGCGGCTTCGATGCCGGCTGCCTTCTTCAATGCGTCTTGCTGTGCCTTGTCCATAATGCTCCTTTGAGCTCGCTGTATGACAGACACCGTGGCGGCCTGCCGCAGGCCGATCCCGGGCCGGCCGCCACGATGTCGCTTCGCCTCGCATAATGCGCCGAAGCCTGCTTCTATAGTATCGATGCGGCGGTATTTCGCGGGGCTGCGACGATGGGCGTTCCTATGCGTTGTGCGCTCGCCGGTTGCGGGGTGGGAGAGCATGACACTGCCGGCGTGTTGTTCTAGGGCGTTCAAACACGCATGTTTCCGACGTGTGACGAATGACGATTTTCGTCGTGTCCGTGTGCTTCCTTCACCGGTTTCCTCCCGATATCGCGTCTGCGCAACGGATACGGTGGCGGGATCGCTGATATTCCCCCCAACCGGAAACGTTATCGGGACGCCCGAATTCATCGGGATGAAACGAAAGTCACCGTCGGGAAACGATTCTCACATTTCGCCGACACTCATGCTTCTTACGGTACGGGAATATCAACCACACCTTAAGAAAGGACCACAGCATTGAAGTCATCATTCCTGTATTCGACCACGGTTTCCGTGCGTGTCCGATACGCGTCTGGGGCATCGTCGCACCGCCTGCGCTCGCAGGTGCCGGCGGCCGCCCCGGGATTCCTGCCCCCGGTGTGTGACAGCCGAAGAGAAAGGCAATGCCATGTCAGCATACTTTAACTGGTCGCTTGTAGGCAAGGATTTCCCCCGTCTTGTCGCGGTCCTCCCCGTGACCCTCATGATCGTCCTCGTCGCGACGATTGTCGGGCTGGTGCTCGGCAGCCTGATCGCCTTCCTGAGAATCGAGCGGATCCCCGTACTCAACCAGCTCGCCGCCGTATTCGTCTCGTTCGTCCGCGGCACCCCGATTCTCGTCCAGCTGTACATCGTCTATTACGGTGTCCCGATCCTCCTGCAATCCGCCTTCCATATCGATATTTCCGGATGGAACAAGGTCATGTTCGTCTATATCGCGTATGGGCTGAATACGGCGGCATTCCAGTCGGAGACCATCAGGGCGTCCATCCAGAGCATCCCCCGCACGCAGACCGATGCGTGCATCGCCTGCGGCCTGACCAAGCGGCAGACCTATATGAAGGTCATCTTCCCGCAGATGGTGCGTGTCGCCATGCCGTCCTTCGGAACGACCACCATCGCGTTGCTGCAGGACACGTCGCTCGCATTCACCATCGGTGTTGTCGACGTGGTCGGCAGGGCCAGGGCCTTGGGCGCCGCCACCTTCCACACCATGGAAGCCTATGCCGGCGCGGCAGTCATCTTCGTGGCGCTCAGCTTCATCCTCGAACGCGTCTTCGCGGCGATCGAGCGTCGCATGAGCTTCACCGCGCATGCCCCGCATATCGCCCTGCGACTGAAGATGCCGAGCCTGGTGTTGCCGCGCAGGACGCGCGTCGCCGCTTCTGCTGCCCCGGCAGCAGGGTTGCAGGTCGTCGCCCAGAACACGGCCACCGCCGCCGGCGTCTGATCCGGCCCGCCGCATATCATGCGCGGCCCATCCTGCGATATCCCCGCATTTCCATTACCGATTCCCCTACCCTGGCGCAAGCCATGCCTGCCAGCGGTCCAGGCTTTCCCGGCCGAGTGCCGGGCGCAGGATCCCATTCACCCCGTCAACCAATCAAACGAAGAGAAAGAGACCATATCATGTTCGGTTCCAAGAAGCTCACCACCATCGGCGCAATCCTGCTCACGTCCGTATTCGCCCTCGGGGCACTTACCGCGTGCGGCGGCTCTTCTAGCGGTTCCAGCGCCTCAGGCGTCCAGGAGATCAAGGTCGCCACTGGCAACGACGGCAAGCCGTTCTGCTACATGAACGAGGACGGCGACCTGGACGGCTACGATGTCGCCATCATGAAAGCCGTCGGCGACAAGCTCTCGAAATACTACAAGTTCACGTTCGAGACCAGCGATTTCCCGACCTCCCTATCGAATCTGTCCAGCGGCAAGGCGCAGATCGCCGTCTACGAGTACGAGATCAACGCCGAACGCAAAGCCAAGTTCACCTACGGTACGGTCGGCATGACCAAGTGGGACACGCTGATCGTCTCAGACCCGAACAACGGCAAGGTCTACCAGACCTTCGACGAGCTCAAGGGCAAGAAGGTCTACGTGACCACCGCCACCAATCAGGCGGCGATGGCCGAAGCCTACCTGAAGAAGAACCCGAACGCGTTCACCCTGGTCTACGGCACGTACACGAACGAGCAGATCGTCCAGGGCCTGACCTCGGGCGCCTACGACGCCACCCTCGCCCCGCAGTACTCGCTCGACCTGTGGAACGATTCCTTCAAGAAGGGGCTGAAAGGCAGCAAGAATGCCGTCAACAAGTCGAGCTCCTACATCCTGTTCAACAAGTCGGCCGACAAGACGCTCATGAAGCGCGTGAACACCGCGATGAAGCAGCTCAAGGACGACGGCACCTTCAAGAAGCTGTCGCAGAAGTACTACGGCGCCGACTACGTGCCCGAGGATTAAGCGAGGTGAGACCCATGGACTTCAACTTCCAGGCGATGATCCAGGCGATCATCTACTCGGTGCGTTACCTCGGTACCACGCTTGAGGTATCGTTCGCGGCCCTCGTCATCGGCGTGGCGCTCGGACTGATCATCGCACTGCTGCGCTACTACAACGTGGTCGTGCTCTCCCCGGTCTTCCAGACCCTGACCACGATCTTCAAGGGCGTGCCGGTCGTACTGATCTTCCTGGCATTGTACCTGTTCTTCTCCACCGGGTTCGACCCGATGGCCAGATCATTGGGCTGGTCGATCAGATTCAAGCAGATCAACCCGATCTGGATCGCCGTCATCTGCCTGGGGCTCATGGCCGTGGTCAACGGCACCGAGATCTTCCGCGGCGCGTTCTCATCGGTGCGCAAAGGCCAGCTCGATGCCGCCCAATCCATCGGTATGACCCGTATGCAGACCATCCGCAGGGTGCTGCTGCCGCAGGCGGTCCCGGTCGCGGTCCCGGTCTTCGGCAACCTGCTCATCAACCTCATCAAGGCCTCCGCCCTGTGCTCCATGGTCGGGGTCGTCGACATCTTCTCCGCGGCGACCATCTCCGGGCAGCAAAGCTACACCTTCCTTGAAGCGTATGTGGGCGTCGCCTTGATCTACTGGGCGGTGGTCGCCCTGATCGAACAAGCATCCGGTCTGCTCGAACGCGTGCTGACCGTACACACCAGGAGGGCCGTCGCATGATGAAGATCCGCGGAATCCGCAAGGCCTTCGGCAAACAGCAGGTGCTCAACGGCGTGGACATGGACGTCGAGGACGGCGAGGTCGTGGTGATCCTCGGCTCCTCCGGATCCGGCAAGACCACGTTCCTGCGGTGCCTGAACTTCCTCGAGAAAGCCGACGCCGGGCACATCGACCTCGATGGCAGCCATATCGACGTGAAAACCTCCTCGAAGAAGGACGTCCTCGACTACCAGCGCAAAACGGCGATGGTGTTCCAGAACTACGCGCTGTTCAGCAACAAGACCGCGCTGGAGAACATCGCCATGCCGATGGTCGCCACCGGCAAGGCCGACAAGGCCGAAGCCGACCGGCGTGCCGAAGAGCTCATCGACAAGGTCGGGCTGTCCGAACGCAAGGATTTCTACCCCAGCCAACTGTCCGGCGGCCAGCAGCAGCGTATCGGCATCGCCCGGGCGCTCGCGTTGGATCCGAAGGTCACCCTGTTCGACGAACCGACATCGGCGCTCGACCCGGAACTGGTCGGGCAGGTGCTCGGTCTGCTCCGTGACATCGCGAACGCCGGGGCCACCATGATCCTGGTCACCCACGAGATGAAATTCGCCTACGAGATCGCCGACAAGGTGGTCTTCATGGACAAGGGCGTGGTGCTGGAACAAGGCACGCCCCAGGAGGTCTTCGAACACCCCAGGCATCAGCGGACGCAGGAGTTCCTGTCCCGCTTCACCAGCCAGCTGGAGCACGCATAAGCACCGATCGGACACAAGACGGCAGGCGCACAGCGCGGCCGCACATCAAAGCAAAGGATTACAGACATGAGCACGACATTCACATTCGCATCCCGCATGGCACACCTGACCGGATCGCCGCTGCGCGAGAACGCCAAACGGGCCATGGCGGCCAAGGACACCATCTCCTTCGCCTACGGATACCCGGCGACCGAGGCGTTCCCGATGGATACGCTGCGTACGATCTCGAACAAGCTGTACACCGAGTACGACCCCAACGTGTTCCTCCAGTACGCGCCCTCCGAAGGCTACGCGGTCCTGCGACGCCTCATCAAGGAGCGGCTCGCGAACAATGCGGATATCAGGAACGACGACGACGTGCTCATCGTCTCCGGCTCCACCCAGGGCATGGACCTGGTCGTCAAGGTGCTGTGCGACCCGGGCGACGTGGTGTTGTGCGAGGACCAGACCTTCTCCGGGGCGGTCAAGGCGATCCAGAGCTATGGCGCCGTACCGATGCCCGTACCCATGGACCTGGACGCGCAATCGGTCGACCTTGATGCGCTCGAACACATCCTCAGCACCACGCCGAACATCAAGATGATGTACCTGATCCCCACCTTCCAGAACCCGCTCGGCACCTCGATGCCGCTGGACAAGCGCAAAGCCGTCTACGAGCTCGCCCGCAAGTACGACATCGTGATCTTCGAGGACGACCCGTACGGCGAACTGCTGTACTTCGGCGACCCGATCGCGAAGATGAAATCCTTCGACACCGACGGCCGGGTCATCTACTCCGGCTCGTTCTCCAAAGTACTCGCGCCGAGCACCCGCCTGGGGTTCCTCATGGCTGGCGACGAACTCATGCGCAAACTCGTGCTCGCCAAACAGGTGGCCGACTCCCACTCGAATTACTACTGGCAGGTCATGCTCGCCGAATTCATGCTGCACTACGACTTCGAAGGCCACGTGGAATACCTCAAACGCCTCTACCGCGAGCGCGTCGAAGCGATGATGGCGGCCCTTGACAGGATCCCCAGGAGCATGCTGCGCTACATCCGCCCGACCGGCGGGTACTTCATCGGCTGTCGCATGGCGGACGACATCGATCCGGACGCGTTCTACGACATCATCGCGGACCGTCATGTCGCCGTCATCCCCGGCGACGTGATGAGCGTCACCGGCCACGGCTACGAGCGTGACTTCCGCCTGAACTTCACCCGGCCGTCGCTCGAGGAGATCGACCGCGGCATCGGCATCATCGGCGAAGCCCTGGAACAGGCAAGAATCAAGGAGCCAGGCGACGGTGGTCCTTGTGATGGCTCCTGTCCGGCCGACCATGAACCCATGCTCGCGGGCGCTCGCTGAACAGGAGGTGTCGGAATGCGGCTGATCTATTTCGGGGCGAACCCCCTGGCCTATCCGGCGATCCGGCAGTGGTCGCAGCGCAACGGCGTCGAGGTGACCTGCGTGCGCGAAGGGCTCAACGCCGGCAATATCGGCATGGTGGAAGGCTATGACGGCATCTGCCTGTACCTGAGCGACGCGATGCGTTCGGATGAGGGCATCTACCGCACGCTCCACGGGTACGGCATCCGGCAGCTGTCGATCACGGCGACCGGCGTGGACGGGCTCAACCGGCAGTATGCGCAGCAATATGGCTTCCACGTCACGAATGTTCCCGGCTACAGCCCGACGTCCGTAGGTCATTTCGCACTGATGTCGGTGCTCATGGGATTGCGGTGCATCGCCGCGGTCGAGAAGGACGCGTTGGACAGCCGCACCATGATCGGGCGTGAACTGTCAGACGTGACCGTGGGCGTGCTCGGCACCGGGCGTATCGGCAGCGTGGTCGCCGACGGTGTGACGGCGCTCGGCGGGCATGTGATCGCCTGCAGCGCCCGGACGAACCCGCTGCTCGAAGGCCGTGTACGATACGTCGACTTCGACCGGCTGCTCGAGCAGTCCGATGTGATTTCCATCCACGTGCCGCTGACCGAGGAGACATACCACAAGTTCGACTTCGGCGCGTTTTCCCGGATGAAGGAAGGCTCATGCCTGGTCAACACCGCCCGCGGGGCGATCGTCGACACGGAGGCGCTGCTCGCCGCCCTGGACGCCGGGCGCGTGGGCGGCGCGGTGCTCGACTGCGTGGAGGACGAGGAACGGTATATGGCCACCGGGTGGAAGAACAACCCGCTGGTGCGGCGGCTGACCCGATACCCCAATGTGATGGTCACCCCGCACGTGGCCTACTACACGCAGCGGGCGGTCGACGAGATCGCGGTGGCGGCGTTGGACAACGCGAAGAATGTCATCGAGACGGGACGCTCCGTGGACATGGTCCTGTAGGGCGTGGGCGTGGAGCGTAGGGCGTGGGCGCCGGAACCCGGAGACGTGCGCAAGCCAAGGCAAGGCAAAGGAAAGGAATCATCATGATCGAAGCACAGATTGTCGGCCTGAAGAAGCGGTACGGCGACAACGAGATCCTCAAAGGGGTCTCGCTCAATGTGGAACGCGGCGAAGTGGTGTGCATCATCGGCCCGAGCGGCTCGGGCAAGACCACGTTCCTCAGATGCCTGAACCTGCTGGAGGAGCCGGATGAGGGCCAGTATGCGCTCGGCGGCACGGTACGGTGCGACTTCAGCCATATCGGCAGCCACGAACGGCGGGATATCGCACGCCGGACCGCCATGGTGTTCCAGTCCTATGAGCTGTTCGCCAACATGACCGTGCTGGAGAACGTCATGGAAGGGCTGGTCACGCCCCGCAAGGTGCCGAAGGGCCAGGCGAAGGCGACCGCGTTGGAGATGCTCGGGAAAGTGGGCATGCTGGAGAAGGCTGATATGTACCCGGTGCAGCTGTCCGGCGGCCAGCAGCAGCGGGTCGCCATCGCCCGCGCCATGGCGATCAAGCCTGACCTGCTGCTGTTCGACGAGCCGACATCGGCCCTCGACCCGGAACTTGTGGGCGATGTGCTTGCGGTGATGCGCCAGGTTGCCGACGAGGGGCAGACCATGATCGTGGTCACCCACGAAATGCAGTTCGCCCGCGAGGTCGCCGACCAGGTGGTGTTCATGTCCGGTGGCGTGGTGGTCGAAAGCGGTTCGCCGCAGGAGATATTCGACCATCCCAAGGAGGAGCGGACACGCGAGTTCCTGAGCAATTTCGCCATTTCGCCCTTGGCGGATGAGACCATGGAGGCGAGTAGGGAACCGGCGCTCGTGTGAGTTCGTGCACTGCCGGCGGAGATTTGCGTCGCAGGCAGCGGTATTGGTAATCGGGGGAGATGAAAGAGGAGCGGGGAAAGGAGCAGGTCTGTTGACAATACGGTTGGCGGCGCGGACGGCGTCGGGCGATATCACGGACGGGATTACGCAATCAGGGCGGCAGGCAGCTGTCGCCTCCCGCACGGGAGGCGGGCGGGAGGCCGGAGGGCAGCGCATCTGGAGCAAGGATTTCATCCTGGTGATGGTGATTGCGACTCTCGCTTCCACCGCCATCACCACGCAGATGGGCACCCTGCCGTTGTATGTCGCCTCGCTTGGCGGTTCTACGGCGGTATCGGGGGCGATTGTGGGCATCCTGGGTATTTCCGCTCTGATCTTCCGTTTCCCCACAGGAGTGCTGCTTGACCGTTATGGTCGGCGCGTGCTGCTGATTGTCGGCCTGGCGATACTGCTGGTTGATTTCTCGCTGCTCAACGTGTTCCGGACCCTGCTTATGCTGTTCTGCCTGCGGTTTTTGCAAGGTATCGGCAACGGCATCCAGACCACGTCGACGTCGACACTGGCCGCGGATCTGATTCCGCCGGGCCGTTTGCAGACCGGACTCGGGTATTTCAGCCTCGCCCAAGTGGTCCCCAGTGCAATCGGGCCGCTGATCGGGCTGAGCGTGGTCGAGCATTTCGGGTACCGGATGCTGTTCGTGGTCGGGGTCGTGCTCACCGCGGCCGCCTTGGCATTGAGCCTGCTGCTCGCCGATCGGGGTGTGCCGGGGCGGTCCGCCGCTTCGATATCCGGGAAAGATGAACGCTTGCATGACGGCGGCTCCCTGGCATTGCTGATGCGGCCGGGGATCCTGTTGCCGAGCGCGGTCATGTTCGTGGTGTTCTGCGCTGCCGCCGGCGTAACGGCGTTCGTCGCGCAGTTCGCGGTGGAGGCGGGTATCGCCAATGCGGGCGTGTATTTCGTGGTCGCCTCGGTGTCGACGGTCGTCGTTCGGCTGTTCGTCTCGCCGCAGCTCATACGCTTCCGGCAATCCGTGGTGGTGTCGGTGAGTCTAGCCATGGTATGCGCCACGTTTTTCCTGGTGGCCAACGCCCCGAACCTTGGCGTGCTGCTGCTTGCGGCGGCATTGTATGGCGCCGGCCAAGCCAATCTGCAGCCGATCATGAACACCTTGGTGCTTGACGGTATAGAGCCCGACCAGCGTGGGCGCGTGACCGCGTTCTTCTCAGCGTCGGCCGATGTCGCGTATGGTGGCGGGGCGTTGCTGTGGGGGATTGTGGCCGACTGGTGCGGTTTCCGCAGTATGTATGTGATCTGCGGGGTGTGTGCGCTGTTCGGGTTCCTCTTCTACGGGTGGTTGCTGGTCAGCCGGCTGCGCGGGTGCGACTGAGGATGGTCTTGTGATCGCGGGCGTGTATGAGAGAGTGGGCGCGTAAGGTCCCTGCGGTGGGATGCGCGCGGGGCGGCTGTCATGAATCGTATCGGGTGATCTGCCGCAGCGCCAGATTGCGGTATACCAGGTCGCGCCGTGCGGTGAATCCCTGAGCTTCCCAGAACGCATTGCCCGCAGCGTTGCGGGAGAACACCACGAGCTCGACTTTCGCGATATTCTCGCGCTTCATGGCATCGCATACGCAGGAGACGAGCCGGGATGCGATGCCTTGGTGCCGGGCGGACGGGCTGACCGCCGTGTGATAGATGTAGCCGCGTCGACCGTCATGACCGGAGAGAATGGCGCCGAAGATGCTGCCGTCCGTGTCGGATTGCGCCACAAAACAGGTGGTCGGGTTGCGTGCGAGAAACCGCGCGATGCCCTGCGGAGTATCGTCGACATCGTTGAGCCCCATGCCGGTGCATGATTGCCACAGCGCCAGCAACCGGGGAAAGTCGTCGGACTGCATCAGGCGGATGCTGATCGGGGTGCTGGCAGGGGAGTACACGTCGGCGGAGTGCCCGTCAGGGGGTGTAATTGCACGAGGTGATGTCATGCGGAAACCCTATCAACGAGATGTGAACCGGTTGTGACCTCCCGGATATGGTGGGAGAATACCCGGTTGTTGTGATTCGGGGGATAATCTCCCGCGTTCCATATGGGACTTTTGTACGATGCTGCGTTCCCGCGGATAATCTCCCAGCAAGAACGTTGGAATTCCGCGATTCTTGAAATCGGCTCCTTGGGCTGGTGCCGGGAGATTGTCTCTTGGATGGCGTTTGCGCGACAATCTTCCGCAAGGTTCCGGGACGGGGCCGGTCTGCCGGTGTGTTTGTGGAAATCTCCCACACGGAAGACAAGGATTGGCTGGATACGGCTTTCCGCTGGCATGACACCTAGTGCAGCCCTTGCCGGGCGGTCCTGCGAGGATACGCCAGGCAAGGCAAATTGTCGGACACCCGCCTACCCGAGCATGAACCGTGCGCCGTTGAGTTCAATCGAGCCGTCGCCTTGTACGTATCCGTCGATTTCCACCAGCCCGTGAATATGGCGGGGCTCGCCGCTGAATGTCGGGCTGCTGGATGGTGGCGGGGAGAACCGCAGCGTGCCGGAGAGCGTCAGGCCCGGGACTACACGCGGGCGGTTCGCGCCGGATGCTGCGGGCGTGACGGATGCGGTGCTGTGTACGGGTGCGGATTGGCCGGTGGCGGGGGATGCCGCTGTCTCGCTGTCGCCTGATTCGGCGGCCTCGGCGGAATCAATAACGGCGGGCGCAATGTCGGAGGCGGTTGCGGCATCGGTGACCGTATCGCCCTTGCCCGCAGCGGCGATTGCTGTGGTCGCACTATCCGCAGCATCTATCGCATCCACCGACCCCGCAGCGGCGCGATAATCCGGCAAATCATCCGGTACACCCTCAGGCTCAGCCAGTCGATCAGCCAGCGAATGAGTGTGGCGCGTGCCGGAGGAAACCCGTGAAGCCGGTCCGCCGTTTGCGCTCTGCCCGTCGCCCGCGCCTGGCACGCCGCCGGTGTCTTCAGCGCGTCCCAGATGGTATTCGGCTGCGGAAATCTTGCCTTCCATCAGCATGTGCGCATCCTCGGGCACGACGGTGCCTTTGGCGTATTCGGAGGCGAGCAGCGACTGCCAGCCTTCAAGCGGCAGATACCCCGGTTTGACGCCGCCGCGGCAGTCGCCCGCATACCCGTGGGCGAGGTGGTCGACTTTTTCATTGCCGGGATTGTTGTTATGCCCCTTGACCCACACGAATTTCACCGGTCCGGGCCGTTGCGAGATCTCACGGTCGATGGCGGCGATGAGCTCACGGTTCTTCACCGGCTTGCCCTGCGAGTTCTTCCAACCATGCTTTTTCCAGCCGCGCACCCAGGTCGTGGAGCAGTTGATGGCATACTGCGAGTCGGATTCGATGACGAGCGGCTCAGCGCCTGGATGAGCGCGCAAGGCTTCAAGCACCGCGCACAGCTCACCGATCTGATTGGTGCCGTTGGAGGCGCCGCCTGCATCGCAATCGCCCTCATGCTCATGCCCGGGCGTCCCGCCCGCGTGCGGCGTATGGTCGGCCCATGCCCACCCCATCGGGCCGTTCGGATTGCCTAGTGCTGATCCATCCGTCGAAACCGTGATCGTCATGCCTCCACCTTACGGAGGGGGCGGGATACGGTCGTACGCAATGCCGGCGTGTCGCCGTTTGACTTCAAGTGAACTTGAACCTTTAGGGTTGAGGTATCGCATCGCGGATATCGAAACGTTCCGGGCAACCCGGAACGGGAGGAATCTCGGGAAACCGGCCGGAAGGAACCGGCGCGGAAAGCTGGGATAATCCGGAATCCGGAGCAAGCCGATCCGCAGAAAGACAAGGTGAAGAACATGGCAATCAAGCAGACCGCGGGACGCGACAACCTCGGCGATCTCGCCCCGGTGTTCGCGCATCTCAACGATGACGTGCTGTTCGGGGAAGTGTGGAGCCGCGAGGATTCGCTGTCGCTGCACGACCGCAGCATGGTCACATGCGCGGCGTTGATGGCGCAGGGGCTGTTCCCGCAGTTCGAAGCGCATGTCGGCATCGCCAAGAAGAACGGCGTGACCCGCGACGAGATGGTGGAGATCGTCACCCAGCTCGCGTTTTATGCAGGCTGGCCCAAGGCATGGAGCGCGTTCGGCATCGTGCGCAAGATCTATGGCGATGATGCCACCGAACTGGCGCCCGTGCACGGGCCATTCGCGTTGGGCGAGCCTGCGGACGGCCAGAATTTCACCGGACATGTCTGGCTGCGCATGCTCGGCGGCCTACCGGCTGCGGGTGCGGGCAACGTGACCTTCGACCGCGGCTGCTACAACCGCTGGCACACTCACCCCAAGGGGCAGATTCTGCTGGTCACCGCCGGTCACGGCTGGGAGCAGCAGGAGGGGCAACCGCCCCACGAACTGCACGCCGGCGATGTGGTGATCTGCCCGCCGAACGTGCGTCATTGGCACGGGGCGGCGGCGGATTCCACGCTCACCCACATCGCCATCACGCCGGCCGGCGAAGACGGGTCGGTTGTGGACTGGCAGGAGTTTCTTGACCAGGCCGAGTACGACAAGCTCAACGCGTGATGTACAACGCGTGACGCGTGAGCCGTCCGCCGGTCTGCCGTTGACCGGCACCGATACATCATCCAATCCAGTGCAATACCTCAATCCAAAGGAGCAACCATGAAATCAACCATCTATTACGGCCCGCGCGATGTGCGCGTCGAAGAACGCCCGATTCCTGCTATCAAGAACCCGGGAGACCTGATTATCCGCGTCGTACGCACCTGCGTGTGCGGGTCCGACCTGTGGCCGTACCGCAGCCAGGATGCTAACTCCGCCGGAACGCCGATCGGACACGAATCCATCGGTGTGGTGACCGAAGTCGGTGCCGACGTGACCGTCGCCAAGCCCGGTGACTTCGTCATCGTGCCGTTCCCCATCAGCTGCGGCGAATGCGCGGCATGCAAGGCCGGATTCGAGTCCAGCTGCCTGAACGGCGGCTACTTCGGCGCCGCCGAGGGCGAGGGCTGCCAGAGCGAATACCTGCATGTTCCGCATGCCAATGGAACTGTCGTCAACGTGTCCGAGGCGCTCGCCGCCGGCGATATTCCCGGCGCGCCCGCCAGCCCTGCACAATTCTCTGACGAGATGCTCGCCGATTTGCTGACCCTCTCCGACGTGATGGGTACCGGCTACCATGCGGCCGTGAGCGCCGAAGTCAAGCCCGGAGACACCGCCGTGGTGTTCGGCGATGGCGCCGTGGGCCTGTGCGGCGTGTTGTCTGCGAAATTGCTGGGCGCCACCCGTATCATCGCCATGAGCCGTCACGACGATCGTGCCGCCATCGCCCGCGAATTCGGCGCCACCGACATTGTGCCCGAGCGTGATGACGCGGCGGTCGAGCGTGTCATGGAGCTCACGGGTTCCGGTGCCGATGCCGTGCTCGAATGCGTCGGTTCCGCCCAGTCCTTCAACACGGCGCTGCGTGTCGGCCGTCCGGGTGCCGTCATCGGCCGCGTGGGCCTGCCTCACGGTGTGCAGATTCCGGCGGATATCACCTTCTACCGCAACATCGGCATCAAGGGCGGCCCGGCCCCCGTGCGCACCTACGCCCGTCGGCGTCTGCTGCACGAAGTGCTCGCCGGCAACATCCACCCGGGACGCGTCTTCACCAAGACGTACACCCTGGACGAGGTGCCGCAGGCTTACGCTGACATGGATGCGCGCCGCGTCGTCAAGGCGTTGGTGAAGGTGTCCGAAGTCGAAGGCTGAGGTGCGAGACCCATGTTCGAGGGTTGACATCGAACTGACGTCAACATCGCGCCAAACTGACGCATTGCCGTTCTGCCGCCTTGGATCCACGGGTCCGGAGCGGCAAGCGCGTCTGTGTGCGTGTCGCCGCGATTGCGCGCTGCGATGCTGTGCTGCGCTTCGATGCTGTGCTTTGGCTTGACTCTGCATCGGTAGGATATCTTCAGGTGCTAGGATTTCCAAGGTCTACGGAGGACTTCGAACGTGCAAGCCAGCGTTGAAAGGAGCCACTGATGGCGACATACACCATCGGCCAGATGGCGAAGAAGCTCGGGGTGTCCACCTCGACGCTGCGATATTACGACAGCGAAGGGCTGCTGCCGTTCGTGGGCCGGACCAGCGGCGGGGCGCGTGTGTTTTGCGATGACGACATGCCGATGATCAATATCATCGGGTGCCTCAAGGCTGGCGGTATGCCGATCAAGGACATCAAACGCTATGTCGACCTGTGCGGCGAAGGCGATGCGACCATCGAACGCCGGCTTGATATGATCCGCAACCAGCGCGAGGCCGTGATGGACAAGATGCGCGAGCTGCAAGACAACCTCGACGCGCTCGACTACAAGTTGTGGTACTACCAGACGGCCGATCGGCTGGGGTCGTGCGAGCAGGTCGATGCGCTGCCTGATGACGAGCTGAGTCCCAAGATGCGCGCGGTACGGCACCGGTTGAGCCACTGAGATACCGTTGAAGTCATTGGGTTTTCAGGGGCGTATTGTGCTGTGCCCGCTTGATGCGGATTCTGGCCTGTGCACGGGTCGTAATGAACGTGGGAGTTTGCGTCGTAGAAGCATGTAACCGAATAATCTCCCGTTATCTTCCGCCACTCGTGGGAGATTGGCCGCGAATCGGCGATTCGGCAGAAAAATCCCGGATTGCAGCGGGAGTTTATCGCCAATGCGCCGATCGGTCACTGTTCTCCCAAAACCTGACTTGTGACCAATATTCAAGAATCACGGAATTCCAACGTTCACCTTGGGAGATTATCCGCATGAACGCGTGATTCCCGCAAACTCCCGCACCGCGCGCGGGAGATCGGCGCCCGATAGGCCAGTTCACGCTAAACTCCCATCCGCCGGCGACAGTACTGCTGCGAGGAGCCCGCAGATATTGAAATGCCCTATACCGCGGTGCGCCCATTGTATTCCCCGGCTAAGCAAACCGATAGTCCATCAAGCCCAGCAATCCAACGGGTAGCGACACGACGGACGCTCCGCGTAACGTGACCATCGGCGTGGGCGTGTGCGTGGACGGGTGTTTGGTGTGGTTCCTTGATGTCAGCATCGCTCGATGTCTCGCTCGAGGGGGCGGGTAATGGACATGTCACGTCTTCTCAATATCTCTTTTACAGGGCCGCGAATGACGAGATGTCGGGATGTTTCTTTGAAAATCTCCCGCGATTCGGCGATTCCGCGAGATGTTGGGACTTGCTTCGGACTTCTGTCCGAACCGGCATCGGCCGCGGAGCATTGAATTCGAGACGTGGGAACCGCATCCGGTTGATCTCGGTCAGACGGTCACGAAAAGACGGGGAGCGATATTATGACCAATGCAAATAACAGCCAGTTGCTTGATGCACAACAGCTGGAACAACGATTTGATGATGGCGAGGAAGTGCTCGGGTACTTTGATTTGGACCATCCCGTCGTCGAACATCATCCGGTCGTCCAGAAGCGTATCACCTTGACCATGCCTGACTGGATCGTCGAGGGGCTTGACGAAGAGGCCGAAGAGTTGGCCATCAGCCGCAACGCAGTAGTAAATACATGGCTCGCTGAGCGGATTCGCGCCTCGCGTGCGTACAGCCAATCCGCGGTGCGGGCGTGACATCTGAGGGGCATCGACTGTACTTGGTTTTGCCACATTGCCCAGCTCACACTGATGATGTCGCCATATTGGTTGATGATTCCGGCCACTGAAGTATCTGACTTGTGAGCCGATTCTCACATGATGGGGTGCGGGCGGCGTTGAATCGCCGGTTTGATGCTGTCTGGCGGTTGTTGTGTGAGCCAATCCTCACATGGTGGAAGCCGGAGGCGACGGGGCGGTTGGGGCGGTACCGTCTGACCCCTGTTGTGCGAGTAAATCCTCACACGCCTCCCGTCTTGACGTTCCGACCGGCGGCTCGGACCCTTTGAAACGGCCATCGTGTGATTGCCTCCTCGCACGGCGGGCATATTGACCGCGGAAACGGCTGATATAGCGGTCTAATCGCCCGTTGTGTGAGCGCATCCTCGCACGCCGCCCCAAATTCCAACCACAGCAAACGAAAGGACCCCGCCGCGGAGACATTCCGCAACGGGGTCCTTCCCTCTGTTGGTCCTCCGGCCTGTAAGCCATCAACCCTCCGGCAGTTGGCTTTCCAGCCATCGGCCTCTCAGATTGTCGCGATCAGCGTCACTGACGCATCAGCAACGCCAGCCGCAATCACTCGGCCAGCGCCTTGTCGACGACTTCGGTCGCTTCCTCGAGCACCTTGTCGAGGGTCTCGGGGGAGTCGAAGGATTCGGCGTACACCTTGTAGATGTTTTCGGTGCCGGACGGGCGGGCGGCGAACCAGTTGTTCTTGGTCGTCACCTTGAGGCCGCCGATCGGCGCGTCGTTGCCCGGAGCCTTGGTGAGCTTCGCGGTGATCTCCTCGCCGCCCAGGGTGGTGGCGGTCACGTCGTCGCCGGTAAGCTTGGCGAACTTCTGCTTCTGCTCGAGAGTGGTCGGCGTGTCGATGCGCTTGTACCAGCTTTCGCCGAAGCGGGCGACCTGGTCCTTGTGCAGTTCGGCCGGGTTCTTGCCCATCTTGCCGGTGATTTCCGCGGCCAGCAGGTCGGGGATCAGACCGTCCTTGTCGGTGGTCCACACGCGGCCGTCCTTGCGCAGGAAGCTCATGCCGGAGCTTTCCTCGCCGCCGAACGCGACTTCGCCGGTGAACAGCGGGTCGACGAACCACTTGAAGCCGACCGGGACCTCGACCAGCTTGGCGCCGATGGAGGCGGCCACGCGGTCGATCAAGGAGGAGGACACGAGGGTTTTGCCGATGCCGGTGCCTTCGGGCCAATCCGGACGGTTCGGGTTGCCGTTCTTGTCTTTGCCGAACAGGTATTCGACGACGACAGCGATGTAATGGTTCGGGTTCATGACGCCCCAGTCAGGGCACACGATGCCGTGACGGTCGGCGTCCGGGTCGGTGCCGCCGACGAGATCGTACTTGTCCCATGCTCCGTTGTTGAGGGAGTCGACGAGACCCTTCATCGCGTACGGCGAGGACGGATCCATACGGATCTTGCCGTCGTGGTCGATGGTCATGAAACGCCAGGTCGGGTCGACCTGTGGGCGCACGACCTCGATGGAGGTGCCGTACACTTCGTTGACGAGCGGCCAGTAGTTGACGGACGCGCCGCCCAGCGGGTCGATGCCCAGGCGCACGCCGGAGGACTTGATCACGTCGAAGTCGATGACATTGCCCAGATCCTCGACGTAATGCTTGCGGAAGTCGAAGCGCTCGACGAGGTCGGACTTGACGGCCTGCTCGAACGGGACGCGCTTGACGTTCTTGAAATCGGGCAGCAGCTCGTTGGCGCGCTTGGCGATCGCGTTCGTCGTCTCGGCCGGGGCCGGGCCGCCGGTCGGCGGATCGTACTTGAAGCCGCCGTCGGTGGGCGGGTTGTGCGACGGGGTGACGACGATGCCGTCGGCGAGGTCGTCGCCGGAGAAGCGCTGCGTGCCGTCGGCCGCGCGGTTGTGCGTCAGGATCGCCTGGGAGACGACCGGCGTCGGGGTGAAGTCGTCGCGCGAATCGATGCGCACGCGCACGCCGTTGGCGACGAGCACCTCGATGGCGGTCTTCCATGCCGGCAGGGACAGGGCGTGGGTATCGCGGCCGAGGTACAGCGGGCCGGTGATGCCGGCGGCTTTGCGGTGCTCGGCGATGGCCTGGGAGATGGCGACGATGTGGGCCTCGTTGAACGAGGTCTTCAGGGAGGAGCCGCGGTGGCCGGACGTGCCGAAGCTCACGCGCTGCTCGGGGATGTTGACGTCGGGGACGATGTCATAGTATTTGCCGATGACTTCGTCGACGTCGATCAGATCAGCTGGGGTGGCGGGAAGACCCGCGTTTGTTGCTACCATGACTTCAATTGTGCCACGTCGTTTGGATGTTCGCCGCAAGGCGTCCCGGCATATGGCAACGATCGCCGAAGTCATGCGCTTGCGTGCCGAATGAAACGTTTGCATCGGCGCAATTGTGCGGATTGCGCTTTTTGCTATCGTTTGCAGTCGTGGCTGGCGTGTCCGGCATATGCGGCGTGTTGCTGTGCCGGGCCCGTCCGTGTCTCATCGTCATGCGGCGGCGGCATTGCGCTGCCACCGGCGTGTGACGTACTGTTTTCATTGGAATTCCGCGATTCTAGTAGTGCAATGCCGTCCGAAGGTACGGCGCGTGTTGCGCAAAGCGGATTGTGGCGCTATAGTGAAAACGATTCGTTTATTGCAGGGTTGCAAGTCAAACAAGACGCAAGACCTGAGACACGGTGGCATTGTCACATCTGCTGCCGGGCCTCGGGTCTTTTTTGTTGCAGCCGCCTTGTGAATTCGAAGAGGAAGAACAGTCCAAGGAAGGAAAGACGATGGCTGAATCAACTGCCTCGCAGATCATCGACGCGATCGGTGGTCCGGGCAACATCAAGAGCCTGACGCACTGCGCCACCCGTCTGCGGTTCGAGCTTGTCGACGCGGGCAAGGTGGACCAGAACCGCCTCGAGCACATGAAAGGCGTGCTCGGTGCCGTACCGCAGAGCGGTGACCGCTACCAGGTCGTCATCGGCGGCGGCGTCGCCACCATGTACGACAAGATCATGCAGCTGCCGCAAATGGCCAATATCGGCGGCGGCGAAGTCAACAACGACGGCTCCAAGAAGCTGTCCAACGCCGAAGTCAAGGCCCAGGAGCGTTCCAAGGTCAAGGGCAAGCACGCGTGGGTGGACAACTTCTTCGAGTTCCTGTCCGACACGTTCCGTCCGATCATCAACGTGCTGCTCGGCGCGTCGCTGATCATCGCGATCCTCAACGTGCTTATCGCCTGCCATGTCATCTCCAACGACACGGAAAGCCCGACCCTGCTGCTGTGCAAGGCCGCGTATGAGGGCGTGTTCTACTTCCTGCCGATCATGATCGCCTACAACGGCGCGAAGAAGCTCAAGGTCGACGGCTGGGTCGGCGCCACCATCATGGCGGCCCTTATGACCCCGCAGTTCATGGCCCTGTCCGCGCCTGACAAGTGGTCGGGCATCTTCGGTGACAAGAGCGGTCTGGCCGCGGCCAAGGGCGCCCTCAACTGCGTGACCAACGCCACGCTGGGCACGCAGTCGTGCTCCACCAAGGTGTTCGGCCTGCCGTTGCAGCTCAACGACTACTCCGGCTCCGTGTTCGTGCCGCTGTTCATGGTCGCCGTGCTCGCGCTCGTCTATAAGGGCCTCGAACGGATCATCCCCGACAGTGTGCAGATGGTGTTCGTGCCGTTCCTGTCCATGGTCATCATGATCCCGGTCACCGCCTTCCTGCTCGGCCCGCTGGGCGTGTGGGTCGGCAACGGCCTCGGCGTCGGCCTGGCATGGCTGAACAACAACGCGCCGTTCATCTTCGCGATCCTCATTCCTATGCTCTATCCGTTCCTCGTGCCGCTCGGCCTGCACTGGCCGCTCAACGCCCTCATGCTGGTCAACATCAACACGCTGGGCTACGACTTCATCCAGGGCCCGATGGGCGTGTGGAACTTCGCCTGCTTCGGCGCGACCGCCGGCGTGCTGGTCATCGCGATGCGCGAGAAGAACGTCGACATGCGTCAGACCGCATTCGGCGCGCTCATGGCCGGTCTGCTCGGCGGCGTATCCGAGCCGAGCCTGTACGGCATCCACCTGCGCTACAAGCTGGTGTACAAGCGCATGCTGATCGGCTGCTTCATCGGTGGCGTGGTCATCGCGATCCTCGGCTGGATCTTCCCGTCCACGCTCGCCAATGGCCAGGTTGTGCACGGCGTGACCACGACGGCCTTCGCCTTCACCTCGTTGCTGACCATCCCGGTGTTCAGCCAGATGTGGGTCTATGCGATCGCCATCGCCGTGGCGTTCTTCGTGTCCATGTTCCTGATCATCACGCTCGACTACCGCACCGCGGAGCAGAAGGCCGCCGACCATGCGGTGGAAGCCCAGCAGTCGATGGACGAGGTCGAAGCCCCGGCCGCCGCGAGCGACAATACCGCCGCAACTGCTACCGCTACCGCGACCAAGACCGCGACTGATACGGTTGTCGCCCCGGTTGCCGGCCATGTCATCTCCTTGGATGAGGCGGGCGACCCGGTGTTCGCTTCCCGCGCGCTCGGCGAGGGCGTCGGCATTCAGCCCACTGACTCCACCGTGTACGCCCCGGTGTCCGGCGAGCTGTCGACGGTCGCCGAGACCGGCCACGCCTTCGGCATCAAGACCGATGATGGGGTCGAAGTGCTTGTGCACGTCGGCATCGACACGGTCAAGATGAACGGCGAGGGCTTCACCCCGGCCGTCATCAAGGGCCAACGCGTCAACGCCGGCGACAAGTTGGTGACCGTGGACTTTGATAAAGTCAAGGCGGCAGGTTTTAACACCGTCACCTTGATGACGGTTCTGAACACCGCGGCGCTTGGCGGCGTGACCCCGAAGACGGGCATCGACGTCAAGCCGGGAGACGCCGTCCTGGAGATCTCCCGCTGAATCGCGGGCTGATCGGAAGGAACGTCGTGGACATTCTCCGCGTTTTCAACAACAATGTCGTGCTTGCGCGCGACGGCGACCAGGAGGTCATCCTCACCGGCCGGGGCCTTGGTTTCAAAGCCAAGCCCGGCCAGAAGGTCGACGACTCCAAGGTCGTGCGGAAATTCGTTCCTTCCGACGGCCGCGATCCTGATCATGTAGCTGAATTGCTCGCGGATATCCCTCCGGAGACGATTCGGCTAGTCACTGACGCCATGACGCGCGTGGGGCTCGGCCAGCAAGCCGAGCAATCGCCTACGCTCGTCATGGCGCTCGCCGATCATGTGGTCGGCGCGTTGCGTCGGGCCAAGCGCGGCACCGCCGTGGAATACCCGCTCGACGCGGAGGTCCGTTCCCTGTACGCCAGGGAGTATGTCCAAGGGGAGGCGTTGGTTTCAGCGCTCAACGACAACCTGCATGATGCCCTGCCCCGCAGCGAGGCGGTGGCGTTCGCGTTGCATCTGGTCAATGCGGGCTTTTCCAACGGGGATTTGTCGTATACCTATACCATGACGGGCGTTATCCAACAGATGCTCGTCATCATCGAGAAGACCTACAATGTTTCGCTCGGCCAGCACAATATCAGTGTCGGCCGGTTCATCACGCATCTGCGTTACCTGTTCGTGCGCATCTACCAAGGTCGCCAATTGGACAGCGAGCCTGAACCTGTGATTGAGGCGATCAGGCAATCCTATCCCGATCAGATGCGGTGCGCGCAGAAAATCGCCGATGTCGTCGCAATCCGATTGGGCGCGGATCTGACTCCCGCGGAAATCGCTTATCTGGCGTTGCACGTCGCCCGCGTGGTATCCGACATCGATGAACGCGAACAGGATGATGTGTTGCCGACGGATGCTCAGCGCGATTGATTCAGATTGCTGTTGCCGGGGCAGCCGCGGAAGCGGTTTCGGGTGCCCCGGTGCGTACTGACGGCGACTTGGGTGCACAACTCGACTCAGACTCCAGTGATGTTGCCGGCGTGGATGTTGGCGCTGATACTGTTGCTGCCGCGGGGGTGGGGGCTGCTCCTGACGCTGTTGCCGTTACGGATGCCGGAACCGCCGCGCTCGCCTTGACTGGGTCGCTTTCCGGAGCACGCACGGTCAGCGATTGACGATCGACGGTGATGAGGATATGCCGTGTACGACCGAGCATATCGCCGTCCACCTCCGCAAGCGCCGCCTTTTCCAGTTTGATTTCGGCGCTGACGCCCTGCATCTGCTCGATGGTCGAATTTGTGGACAGCGGGCTTTGCTGCGGCTTCTTGGTGATGGTCTGATGAACCACGTCATTGAACAGGTTCGCCCAGCCAAGCAGGCCGCCGGTCGTGTCGATGATTTCGAAATCAAGTAGCCCGTCATCATAGGACGCGCTGGGCATCAGCGAAAACACCGGTATTTCGCCGCAATTGCCGGCCATGAACGTGCGGAACACCAGTCCGTCAACCGTGTGCGTGTTGCCGTGCGCGTCGGTCACGGTCACATCCGCCTTGAATTTCGGCGTAAACAGGTTCTTCGCCCCGCTGACGAAGTAGGCCAGCCAGCTGATGTTCTTCTTGAGTTGCGGATCGGTCTCCTCAATCATCTGCGCGTCAAAACCTACCCCGCCGATGATCATGAACGCATGCGGGTGATCTTCGTTCGGGTCGTCCAGCAGAGACAGGCGTCCGACGTCGACCTTCCTTGAACCGTGCGATGTGGCGATGGTCAGGGCCGCCTCGAAGTCATCCACCGGAATGTTGAGATTCCGGGCGAACAGATTACCCGTGCCAATCGGCAGAATGCCCATCGCATGCCCGCTGCCCGACATCGCGCTCGCCACCGTACGCACCGTGCCGTCGCCGCCCACTGCGACCACGACGTCAGCGCCGTGCCCGAGCGCTTCGAGTGCGCACGCGCGGCCGTCCTTGTCAAGCTGCGTGTCAATGAACTCGATCTGTTTGATGCCTTTGCTTTCGCAGAACGACTTGATCTGGCGGCGCCGCTCGTTGGCCTGCGGTTTGGACGGATTGATGATGAACGCGTAATGAACCTGGTCGTCTTCACGCTGTTCCAGTACCTTGGCGACATGCTGGCGGCGCAGATGGCGGACAAGGAAGAATACGGCGACACTAATCGCTACGACCGCGATGATGATTGCGATAACAACAACCGCTATGGGCATCTTGGACGACTGCATAGGTTCCATTCTTACCTGTTTCGCTGGGATGTCTATGGACAAAACTCGAGAATTTGACGGTCCCTCCACGAATTGTTTCGCGTTGCCGGCGCCGGCACCTACGGCCAGCAGTCACGTGTCGGCTTGCCGCATTAGTCTTGAACTATGCTTGATATTCAATTCATCCGTGAACATCCGGACACCGTCAAGGAGTCCCAGCGTAAGCGCGGGGAATCCGTGGAACTTGTCGACGAGGTGCTCCGCTCCGACGAAACCCGTCGCGAGTCGCTCAAGGCGTTCGAAGCCGCACGCGCCGAACAGAAGGACATGGGCAAGAAGATCGCCACCGCCGCTCCTGAGGAGAAGGCGAAGATCATCGCCCAGACCAAGGAACTGTCCAATAAGGTCTCCGAATACAAGGACACCGCAGACCAGGCCGCGGCCGAGTACACGACTGCGATGTGGAAGCTCAGCAATATCGTCGAGCCGGAAGCTCCGGAAGGCGGCGAGGATGACTACGTAGTCGTCAAGAAGGTTGGCACCATCCGCGATTTCGCCGCGGAAGGCTTCGAGCCGAAGAACCACCTCGAACTCGGTGAAGGCGTTGCCGGCATCGACATGAAGCGCGGCGTCAAGGTCTCCGGCTCCCGCTTCTACTTCCTGCGCGGCGCGGTCGCCCGCCTGCAGATCGCCATGCTCACCATGGCCGTCGACCAGGCCGAGGAGCACGGCTTCACGCTCGCCATCACCCCGACGCTCGTGCGGCCCGAAGTCATGGCCGGCACCGGCTTCCTCAACTCCCATGCGGACGAGATCTACCGTCTGCGCGAGCCGGATGACCAGTATCTGGTCGGCACGTCAGAAGTGGCGCTCGCCGGCATGCATGAGAACGAGATCCTCGATCTTGACAACGGCCCGCTGCGCTACTGCGGCTGGTCCAGCTGCTATCGCCGCGAGGCGGGCGCCGCCGGCAAGGACACGATGGGCATCATCCGCGTCCACCAGTTCGACAAGGTCGAGATGTTCGTCTACTGCAAGCAGGAGAACTCCCGCGCCGAGCACCAGCACCTGCTGCAGATGGAGCAGGAGATGCTGGGCAAGGTCGAGGTGCCGTACCGCATCATCGACACTGCCGCCGGCGATCTGGGCGCTTCCGCCGCCCGCAAGTTCGACTGCGAGGCCTGGGTGCCGACGCAGAACCGCTACCGCGAGCTCACGTCCACCTCGAACTGCACCGAATATCAGGCGCGTCGTCTGAACATCCGCGAGCGCACCGAGGACGGTTCCACCCGTTCGGTGTCCACGTTGAACGGCACGCTCGCCACCACCCGCTGGCTGGTCGCGATTCTCGAGAACCACCAGCAGGCTGACGGTTCCATCGAGATCCCGAAGGCCATGCGTCCGTACATGGGCGGCAAGGAAGTCATCGAGCCGCGCAAGTGGGAGGCCTGAGCCTTCACCTGATTCGTGTTTGCGCGCATGATATCGGTGTACCGGGCGCGTGGCTGCACACTGGGCATGCCTCGTGGTAGACTAACCGATTGTGCGTGCAAACGCATGGACAGGTGTCCGAGCGGTCTATGGAGACGGTCTTGAAAACCGTTGTGGTGCAAGCCACCGCGAGTTCGAATCTCGCCCTGTCCGCAGTACCCCGCGGGTTCAACCCGCGGGGTTTCTTATACCCTTGCCGGAACCGTTGCGGTTGCTGGGATTTGCAGGTATGGCCGGCTGCCGGCGGTCTTGCGGATGATGCGGGAGAAACCGGGTAAATCGGTCCCGTAACAGGGTATTTCGCAGGGTTGTAGCAGGGTAAGGCGGTATTTGGGGCGGTACCGAATCGTGTGCATGGCCATGCCGGTTCCGCACCGCGCATGTCGATGGGCGATGTTCATCGTGTGGAAAGGATACCGGCGGTGGCGGCGTAGCCTGGAGCAATGGTCGGATGAAGGAACCGCGGAAAATGGCCGATTCGCCGGCTGTTGGCACTGTGTTTGCCGTCGGCGGACCCGCTGTGCGGCTCCACGGTCGTGATTTACGATGTCGATGTTCATGGTGTGGAAAAGTAACCCAAGGATTGCATAGCACCGCGAATCATTCTTGGCAGAAGAATGACGGAATCCCGCGGATTGTGTGCTGCAACCCGGTGCCGTTCCGTCGCGCGGCCTCGGTTTCCCTTCCATACCCTGCGACTTGCCCGTGCAAATCGCGGCCATCCACCGCCCACCACCTGACACGCGGCACTGGTCCGGCATCGGTATGCGCGACAATATGAGACATGAACGAGCACATCCAAGACGCAGCCACAACCACGGCCGTCCTTGCCGCCGGTACAGGCAAGAACGGCGCCGACCGTATGCCCGGCGGACCGGTACCTGCGCCCGACGAGACCCTTATCGCCCCGCTTGGCGGCCCGATCACCGACGTCATCTTCGATTATTGCGATGTTCTGCTTGACTGGCGTCCGTGGCGCGCGCTTGAGGGCTTGTATCCGCAGGGCGTGATTGACATGTTCTTCGATCCCGCGGACGAGTGGGGCTACGATTTCATTGACCGCCTGCTCGATTCCGGCGTCCCGATGCAGGATGTGCTTGCCGAATACTCACGCCACCACGGTCCGGCGGTCACGTGGGTGCTGCGCATGTGGCTCGAGCATGAGGAACGGGCGATTTTCGGCGTGCTTGATGGCATGGGCCAGTTGGTCGATGACCTGCGATCTGCCGGCGTGCGGGTGTGGGGCCTTACGAATTTCACGACGGAGGCGGTTGATATCGCGCATTCGCGATTCGATGTGTTCAGCCGGCTGCAAGACACGCTCGTTTCGTCGCAGGAGCGTCTGCTCAAGCCTGACCCGGCGATTTATCTGCGCGCAATCGGTCGCTTCGGTGTCGACCCGCAGTCCACGGTGTTTTTCGACGACAATCCCCGCAACGCGCGTGGGGCGAGAGTCGCCGGTTTGCGCGGGGTGACGTTCACATCTGCAGACCAGGCGCGCGCAGTGCTCGGTTTGTCCTGATCATCCCGCCGATGCGGTTCAATCGGGCAATCGGACCGCATCGTCCGCCATTCACACAATGCGCCGGTCTGCCGCCCAACGCGTCAGCTCGGTCCGGTTGGACAGTTGGAGTTTGCGCAGCACCGCACTGACGTGGGTTTCTACGGTTTTCACCGAGATGAACAGTTCGGCGGCGACTTCCTTGTACGTGTACCCGCGGGCGATGAGGCGCATGACTTCCTGTTCGCGCGCCGACAGCCGGTCGAGCTCGTCATCATGGACCTCGCCTTCGGGTGCGATACCGCCGTTCTGGAAGGCGGACAGCACGAATCCGGCGAGTTTGGGGGAGAATACGGCGTACCCTTCATGCACTTGTCTGATGGAGCTGGCCAGATCGTCACCGGTGATGGTTTTGGTCACGTAACCGCGTGCCCCGGCGCGGATCACCGAGCCGACATCCTGCGGGGAGTCTGAGACGCTCAGCGCCAGGAACACGGAAGCGGGGGAGAGGGGATGCGAGCGGGTGAGGATTTCCGTGCCGCCGCCGCCCGCCCCGCCGGGGACATGCACGTCAAGGAGCACGACATCCGGCTTGGTCTGGGCGATCATGTCGATGGCCCCGTCCACGTCGCCGGCCTGTCCGACGATGTCGAAGTCCGATTGGAGTGTGGCGATGACGCCCGCGCGGAACATCTCGTGGTCGTCGACGACGGCGATGCGGATGTCGTGCGCGTCCTGGGTATTGCCGCTGGTCCCGTTGCTGTCTTGTCCGGTCTGGCTCATCGCTCCTCGGTTTCCGATGTCTCGTGCTGGCTGTTGTCTGCGTTGTCCATGATATGCGTGCGCGTGCCTGCGGGGGTTGTCGCGTTGCCGATGGGCATGTGCATGCGTACTTCGGTGCCCCAATGCGGCCGGGATACGATGTCGACGGATCCGCCGCGCCGTTTGATACGGCCGACGATGGACTCGCGGATGCCGAGCCGGCCTTCGGGTATGGCGTTCATGTCGAAGCCGTCGCCGTGGTCGCGCACGTACAGGTCCACGGCGCTGGTTTTTGCCTCGCAGTACACGGAGATCGGTTCGCCGCCGTGCGTGACCGCGTTGACCAGGGCCTGTTTGGCGGCTTGCAGCAGCGCGTCGGTCTGCGCGCTGGGCTGGGCGTCGCCGACGGTGACCACGTCGATCGGCTTGCCTGATGTGTCTTCGACTTCGGCGGCGATGTCCTTGATGCCGGTGCTGATGGATTTGTCCGGTGGCGTACGTTCCTGGTACAGCCAGTTGCGCAGTTCGCGTTCCTGTTGCCGGGCGAGCGTGAACACGGTGTGTGGCTCGGTGCTGTGCAATTGGATGAGGGCGAGTGTCTGCAATACCCCGTCATGCAGGTGTGCGGTCATGTCCGCGCGCTCCTCCTCGCGTTCCTTGAGTGCGCGTTCGGTGCCCAGGGACCGTGTCAGGGACGTGAACCATGGGATGACCGCGAGCGCGGCGGATGCGAGCATCACGATGCCCGCGAGCATGGTTTTGCTGTGCATCTGCTGGGTTTCGGGTTGCAGGAGGACGGTGATGCAGAAGGCGGCGATGAGTAGCGCCAGACCGAGTATGGTTGTAGGCCATTGGTTGTCCTGCTCGTTGAATCGCAGCCATGCGACGAGTACCCCGCTGACGGTCATCATGGCGGGTAGGATCATCGTGGTTTCGCCGGTGTGCAGCATGATGGCGCTGAGGATCAGCATGATGATGCCGGCCAGTGCGATGATTGCGGGCTTGGGGGCTCTTCGGATGGCGTCCAGCAGGCTTTCGCTGGTTTCCGCCGTGTCCGGTGCGGCGGCTGACTGTCTGGCCGCCTGGGTGCTGCCGGCGAATGTCGGTACGGCCTGTGACGTCGCCGCCGGGACACCTGGAGTGGCACTGGCCGCATTGTCGGCGCTGGTGGTCATGCCGCCTGCCGGCAAGGGCTGCGCGGCCTTGCTGCCGGTTGTGTTGCCGGCCCGTCTGGTGTCGGGGATGGGGGCCGGTGCCGCCGCGGGTGCCGCGGGGTATCCGGGGTATGCGGGATAAGCGGGATATGGGGGATAAGCGGGGTATGGGACGTTGCCCTTTGATAGGGGAGCCTGGGCTACCGGTCGCCTCCGTTGCGCTTCGAGTACGGGATCGCCGACCGGCACGGTCAGCCATAGGAAGATGTAGGCGATGATACCGGCGCCGAAGATAAACGAGGTCACGATGAACACGAGTCGCACCAGCCATACGGATACGCCCAGATGCAGGCTGATACCACGGCAGACCCCGCACAGCATCCTGCCGTATGTCGGCCTGTACAGTGGCAGTTTCGCCGGGGCGAGCGGGGCTGCGGCATTCGGCCGGGTGCCGGATGGTCTGGCCGTGGGCGGCGCCTTCGGCTGTCGGGGCGTGTTCGTTGCAGATGTCATGCCTCTATTGTGCGCCCCTTGGGTCGGGGGCTCGGGGTTCATAGCCTGTTTTCAGGGATAAATCGGGTGTTTCCCCGATATGTTTTCCGGCATTCGGTTGCTGTAATGGAACCATGAGTAACGCATATGATCAATCAGACAAGCCGGCGCCCGGACAGCCGTCCGATGGCGATGCCTCGGCGCGGCCGGCACAGCAGTCCACTGCCGACGGCCAGCCGGGCAACGCGGGCTGGGACCGTCGCCAGGGCCAGTACGGTTACGAGGCGCCGGGCCGGTCCGGAGCCGGCAACGGTAACTGGTATCCTCCCCGCCAGCCAGAACCGCGCGACAAGCCAAGGCGCGACTGGCGCGACGTGTTCTTCGGCTGGATTCGGCAAAGCGATCTGGTGCGTACCGAGGACCGGTACGTCGGCGGCGTGTGCGCCGGCATCGCCCACCGGCTGGGCTGGAATCCTGCCCTGGTGCGTGCCATCGCCATCATCCTCGCCTTCTGCGGCGGTTTCGGTGTGTACGCGTACGTGTTCGCCTGGCTGCTGATGCCGGACAGTGCCGACGGGCATATCATCGCCGAAGACGTGCTGCACGGCGGTGACGGCTGGCAGTGGGTGTTCGCCCCGATCGCCATGTTCCTTGTCGTCAGTGCGGTGATGTCGTGGCTGATGAGCGACGGTTGGCGGTGGGATATCACCGGATGGGTGTCGCTGCTCGCGCTCGCCATGGTGCTGGTGATGTTCAATGCGACGGCGTACCGCACGAATAGGCCGCGTCCGGCCGCTCCGGCCATGCCGGCGCAGGGCGCGCCCATGCCGGGCGACCCGGCTGCCCGCCAGCAGGCCCCCGCCCGTCCGGTACAGGCGCCGGCATACCCGCAGTACAACGGGTATCACGATATGGTGCCGCCTGCGCGTCCCGCGGCACCGGCCCGGCCTCGTATCGTGCGTACGAGGCGCACGCCCGCCGGCCCGCTTGCTGTGCTGTCCTCCTTCGGCCTGGTGCTGTTGTCCGCGGCACTCATGGTGTTCTGGTATATGAGCCGTAACCATGGCGAACCGCAGGTGGTCAGCATGGTCGCCTCGGCGACCGGTTGGATCGGATGCGTGTGCGTCGTGCTCGGCGTGCTGCTGATCGTGCTCGGCGCCAGGGGCCGCCGGACTGGCGGACTGCACCCGCTGGTGTGGCTGTCCGCGTTCATCGCGATGGTCATGATGCTCACCGCGGCGGCGACCGGCTACTGCCTGACTGATATCAACCATCATGCGCAAGGCTACGAGCGTGTGGACGTCAACGGCTCCATGACCATGACCGCGACCAAGTCGACGCTCAAGCAGCTGAGCGATGGCGTGTATTTCGTCGGCGACAGCTATGACGGCGACAAGGTGACCATCGACCTGAGCGATTACGGCGAACGGTACGGCACCCACAAGATGACCGACATCGAGCACGATTACCTCTCCTACTGCCCGACGGGCACGTACCGGATCGTCGCGAGCGACGTGCAGGTGGATGTGAAACTGCCCCGGTATTGCACCTACGAGTTCAAGCACCCAGGCTATATGGGCGGCGACGGTGTCGGCGGCAGGTACCTGCTGTATGACTCCGGGTTTGTGCAGGTGGGGTTCGATGACGGCATTCCCATCGACGCGGCGTCATCGGAGCGGGGCCATGTGGTCGATCCCCAGCCATCCGCTTCGGCGGGCTCGGACGGCAAGTCCTCGGATTCCTCGAAGAGCGGCTCCGCCGACGACACCGGCAATGACGACGGGGATGATGGCGATGATGAGGACTACGACGATGACTACGACGATTTCACGGATGACGTCGTGTCCACGTCGGAGCTGACCATCGACGCCTCGACGATCCAAGGCCAGGTCGGCGTGACGTACGGGGGCAACGGCAAGGGATATGTCCGCATCCCCTCCGACAACACCAAGAAAGAGGGCACGAAATGAGTGAAGCCAAGAACCAGGATACGGTCGAGACCGTGGCCATGCAGCAGGTCGCCGCAGAGCCGGTCGCAGACACCAGGGTCCTGCCGCAGGCCGCATCGCAACCGAATACCGCTTCGGAGGATACCGCGCGTATGGATTCCGGGCAGACGGATACCGTACGGCTGGATACCGTCCAGGACGCTCCCACCCGGACGATGCCCCGGCCATCCGCACCGCGTGGCGACATCCCCCTTGATGAGCTGGCGCGGCAACGGCAGCAGGCGGCAGACCAGGAGCCTCGCCAGGCGCATCCGCTCGGCGACAATACCGTGCCGATGTACACGGGCGCACAGGTACGGCCTTCGCAAGCCGCGCAACCGGTCGAACCGCTCGCTATCCGTACGCCGGCCCCCACCGGGGTCAGCGCCGGAACCGTGGTGCTCGGCGTGCTGCTTGTGCTGCTTGGTGTGGCGGCGGTCGCCATGGCCGGTATGGTTCCCGACTGGCCGTTCGGCGCGGTCGATCCGTGGATTGTGGCGGCGGTCGGCATCGGCGTGGTCGGTGTCGCGCTGGTCGTCATCGCCATCATCTGGGCGGTCGCCAACGCGGTGTCAAGCCGTCGTCGTGAACGCGAGTAACGCCCGCAGCGTGACAACACCCCGTCAATCCTCACCCTCTGCCGACACTGACAACCCGCTCGGCGTCGGCAGAAGCGGGGTGATTATCGCAGGCCCCAGAACATGAACACGATGATGGACAGCACCAATGCGGCGAATGCGAGCACGGCGACGACGACATGCCCGGTGCCGGTCGCCACGGAAGGCTCATCCGGATGCCTGCGGATATTGTGCAGCACCGCCGTGAACAGGATGAACAGCAGCAGCAGGAGGGCCACCCCGCCGATCTGCAAGACCGTCCACCCCGGTCCCAGCACGTTGGCGCGGTTCGTCAGCGCCAGCGCGGCCTTCGCGAACGTGACCAGGTACCAGCCGAATCCGCCGGCGAGCAGCACGGGGAGCACGACACACGCGGCGAGCAGGGGAGCCACGCCACGCCCGAACCGCGGCGCATCGCCCCGTACTGTGATTGATGCGGCGCCTTGCAACGGTATGTGCGCCTTGGGTTTGCGCAGTTTCCCGCTGATCCACAGCACGAGCGCCCCGATTGCCGCGGCGAGTATGCACAGGGTCTGCGCCGCCATCAGCGCGAGCGCCAAGGCGACCGACCCGATCAGACCGGGCCTCGTACTGGACGGTGCTGCGAACCGTTGATGCGGCTGGCTTCCGGCGATCATCGGCGTGGACCAGTCGGCGGCCGTGGCGCCGGCCGCGACGGCGTTGGTCCAATCCTCGAGGTCATGCGTGTAATGCCGTTCCAGCGGCAACCCGGGCAACGACAGCGACGAACCGGTGCGCATCTGGTGGTTGGTCGGGTAGTACCGTACCGTCACGTTCGTATTGCTGTTGCGTTTGGCCGCGTCAACCAGCGTGCGCGCGCCCTGCTCGATCGGCATGGACGGGTCGATGGTCCCGTAATTGACCAGCAGCGGCATGGTGAGCGCCGAGTAATAATCCTGTGCCGGGAAATCCGCATATTCCAGCCCGATGAGCGAGAAATCGAGGCTGATCAGCGTCGGCAGCTCGTCGACCACGTTGTGCGGCGCGCCTGCGATGGTCGCGTACGAGGTCGCCGCCATCGCCATCTGGTCGCGCCCGGGCACCACGGGCGGGGACGTGAGGATCATGAACGCGATGTCCGGCTGCCGTTTCGCCATGACGGTCGCGATCCACGTGCCTTCCGATTCCGCGTACACGCCGACCTGCGACGCATCGACATTCCCCAGGCCGGCCAGCAGCTTCCAGGAGACCAGATAGTCGTGTGCCATCGTCTGGTAGTCGCGTTGTGTCCACGAATAGTCGTCCAGCCGCTTGTCCGGTACCAGCGTGACGATGCCCGCGGACGCCATGGCGGGGGCGATATCGCCGTACACTTCGGACGCCTTGCCTGTCCCGGCGCCGTGCACGAACAGGCAGGCCGGGCGTTTGCCGCCCGCCCCGACCGGCTCGCGCAGGATCGCGTTCACGCTCACCGTATCGGTGAGTTTGATGGTGAGCTTCGTTGTCTTGACCTTGTACGTGCCTTCCTGCGTGGTGGACAGGCCGTTCGCCGCGATCGCGGTATCGGGCGAGCCGACCGTCACATGATCCGTATACGGCTGTACATGCCAATCCGCGCCGATACGGGAGCCTAGGATGGCCAGAATCATGAGCAGGATGATCGCCATGCTCTCGACGGTTCTGATCCGGCGCCGCTGGCTTGTCCTGGTTTCCGCATCCCCCGCTGTGTCGGTGGTGCCGCGTCTTGCCTGCTCATCCATGCTCATGGCCATTGAATCCTCGTGTTGTGCCCTGCCGCCGTCGCGGTCCGCCCGTCTTGTACCTATTGCCCTCGTCGTATGCCCTAGGCGTGTGCGTCCCGCGCGTTGTGTGCGTGTTGCGCCGCCTGTGCCTCGTCAAGTCCCGCATACCCTTCCAGTCTGACCGTGTTGCCTACGGCCTGCTCGGTCAGGTTGCCGCCGCACGTCTCGGTCGCGTCCACCAGCCGCTCATACTCGTCGAAGGTGCGGTCCGAATACGTGCCCAGTTCGCCGCGCAGATACGTTTCGAACGAGGTCCGCTCGGGGGTGTCCTCGACGGTGGTGAGTACGCGCATCGCTCCGCCGAGCGCCGGCCAGCGGCCCGCGAATTCGCGCGCCCACGCGACCTGCCGGGCGATCACCCGCTCCTGCCGGGCGAACCGTTGCCCGGAAAGCCGGGGGATGTACGGTTCGATGCGTTCACGGTAGATGTCCGGAGCGGTGGACGCCATCATCCGCGCGTACTTTTCGGTGACCAGGTTGCGTCCGACGCGGTCCGCCTGCCGTAGATCGTTCTCGTAGCTCGCCAGCAGTGCCGGTGTCCACGTGAGGAACTGGCTTAGCCGCATCTCATGGAACATCGGCCAGTTGCCTTGGCATGCCGCGCGTCCGCCCTCGTTGTCCGTGCGCTGGAACTGGTCCCATTCCAGCCGGATCACCGATTCGACCATCGGGTCGTCGGCACGGACCGTGATGATCGGCGACTGTTGGGGCATGGCGTCTTCCTTCCTTTCCCGGTTCTGGACATCTGCCATTCGGGATATCTGCCTTTTTGGGGATATCTGCCATGATATGCACGCCTACCGTGCCGTGCGGTGCCCGATTCGCCGCCGGCGCTATTGCGACATCTGCCGCAAGGTGTCACACCGGTGCCGTCACAGGCTGTGCAGGCAGGCGGCGTCGCTCGCGATCCGCGCCTCCACATGCGGGCGCTGCCATTCAAGGAAACGCTCGTCGCTGTCCGTCAGGCCTTCACGCCGCAGCTCGTCCACGATATCCGCGCATATCGAATCGACCAGGGTGTCGATCGCCATGGCCGCGTCACGCGACTGGGCCGCCTCGCCATAACATGCGGTTCCCGATAGGCGCAACACCTGCTCCAGCTTGCCGCACACCCCGGCAAGCCGTGTCCCCATGCGGGCGCTCAGACGGCGCAGCGCGGCGAACCGCCATTTGTAGTAAGGCGCGTATCCGGCGGATACCGGTGTGTTGATGAGGAACACCAGCGAGGAGACCGCGTCCGCGAATCCGCTCACGGACAGCCATGCCGCGCTGCCGTCGCCGCGGCGAAGCATCCGGGGCAGATTGTACTGGCCTGTCTGGCTGATCATGCCCAGACGCCGTGATATCAGCGACAACCGCACATCGTCGGGCATGAGCTTAAACCCTTGTCGTGTCGCAGAAAAAGCGCCGAGCGGATCGGCGAATACCTGCCCGTTGGTCGCCGCGGCGAGCGTCGCCTCGTCCAACATGAGCCACTCGTGCGGATGGTCGGCGGCAGGAGCCTCACGATATCCGGTCAGGGATGCAAAGAAATCGCCGATACGGAACACGCCGACCCGCCTGCCGGGGCCTTGCGCGCGTGGCGTGGACCGACGCGGCCCGAATCCGAGGAATCGCGTCGGCAGCGCATCGTAGTCGGCTTGCAGCCGTTCGCCGATATGCGCATAGTCCTCGTCGGTGAGCCACAGGCAGAAGCCCGGGCCGAAATCATGGTCGTGGGACAGGTTGTCGTCAAAGCCGTAGCATTCCGAACCGTGCCCGACCAGTCCGGCGGCGATACGCCCCTGATACTGCGGGTATCGCTCGGCGATCATGGGCTTGCCGTATTCGAGCCACATGCGTTTGGCCAGGGCAAGTCCGCTGATCTTTGGCGTCACCTCGTCGCCGGCGGCTGGTGCAACGGCGGGTGTATCGGCAGGTGCATCGGCGCGCGCAGCGGCTGCCGTGGTGCCGGACGGCGTGCCGGTGTGCCCCATCTGCTCTGCCAGGGCGTCTTTCGCCGCGTGCAGGTTGCTGCTGGTGGTCCGGTAATACTCCGTGTCGGTGCCGTAGCATTCGGCGATCACGTCAAGGGCCTTGCGGTACAGCATCACCGCGTCGGCGAATTCCCCGCGGGTGAACCGTACTTGCGCGGCCCCTGCCAGCGCTGACGCGTAATGTGCGCTGTGGGCGAGGTCTCCCTCGCTGTAGATGGCCAGTGCCCGCTGGGCGTGGTCGTTGGCCTGGTCGAGCAGCGCGGCCGGAGCCTGTGCGTGGCCGTCGTACCGGCCGTTCCCGTCGGCGGTCTGCTTGCCGGATTCATGCCATAGTTCCAGCTCGACGAGCGCGAGATTGACGTATGTGGACGCGATGTCAGGATCGGTGTGCGGGTCGGCACCCGAATCCTTGAGGATCGCCATCGCCTGCATGAGCTGGTCGCGTGCCTTGTCCGGCCGGCCGGTTTCGCTGTACAGCATGGACAGGTTGTTGTGCAGCGCCGCCAGACGCCGGTCATACGGGCCGTAGGCGGTGGCGGCGCTGTCAAGGGCCTGGCGGTACAGGTCGGCGGCCTGGTCGTAGTGGTGTGCTGCCCGCATCGCCGTGGCCGCATTGATCAGTGTCGTCGTCCACGCCTCGCTGCCGGCGAGCCCCATGCGCATGCCGAGCTCGAGTGCCCGCTGCACGATCCACTGGTTGTCCTCATGTCGCCCCTGGGAACGGTAGAATCCCATCGTCTCGTTGAGCACGGTGAGCAATCCGGCGTCATCGCCGGCATTCTCGGCGTCGGCCATCGCCTGCTGCAGGTAGGCGTCCGCGTCGTGGCCCGCACGATGCGCATGGTAGATGGCATCCAGCCCGGCAAGGAACTCGTCCGCGTCGAAATGGGCGGCATGGGCGGCGTGGTCCTCATCGGTGGTGCCGGCGGTCTCACCGTCCGCCGCGGCCGGTTGGCCGCTGCCGAACAACGCCATCGGATTGTTGGCCGCCATCAGCGCATCCATCAGCGCATCCTCGGCAGGGGTTTGGTCGCCGCTATCGCCGTCGGGTATGAAAGCGGCCTCACGTCCTTGGGTCGGGTCGTTGCGATTCGTCATGGTCCTGCTTCTCCAATTCCTGGTCGAGCCATCGCAGGTATATTCTCACCGATTTCTGCAACGCGTTGTCATCGGGCTTGGGGTCTGCCGCCCCCGATGCAACCAGAGCGGATATCGCTTCTCGCTCGGTGTCATACCGATCTACCTCGATGCCGTGGCTGCGCATGGTGTCCACCAGCTTATCAGGTATGGCATTGAGGCTGTTGTTCAGCGCTTCCGTGTCGAATCCGCCGGTGTTGAGCGGGACGCCGGCCGACCGTACCGTCTTGGCGACGAAGCCGCGTCCCCTGCTGCCCGGCGCCGCGTGTCGGCCGGTCGCCTTCTGCACGCTGTCGGCACGTTTCCACAGCATGCGGTCGACCGACGCCAGCTCGCCTTTCGCCAGACCGAGCGCGACCGCATACGCAAGGTTCCACCCGTACAATTGGGCGTCCAGCGTGGTGCCGCGTTCGCCCAGATCACCGTAATCCTTGAGATATTTGCCCAGCCCGAGCACATGATGGTACAGGCGCATCATCGGCAGGTCGATGCGCTTGGTGGGGATGTCCGCGTCGATGAGCAGATACCAGGTCAGTGCCATGCCGACCGGGCGAATGGGGGACAGCGGCAGGGCGATGATGCAATACACCACCAGGAAGATACGCAGCACGTCACGCCGGCGTGCGCCATCAGAGCCGGTATTGCGGATATGCTGCAGATTGCGGGTGTTGATGACGAGGACAGCCGCGATGACGGCCACATATACGAGCGTCAGGAGATTCGCGATTGGCACCAGGACATTCAGCCAGGTGAAGCCTTCGTACCGGATCAGGATTTGTGTCAGGGAGGCGCAATCGCCAGCATTGAGGAACATCGCGCCGGACGAGCCGTCGCCACGCGTGGTGAGCATGCCGAATATGCCGGAAATGAACGCGCACCCGATCAGCATGAACGCTCGCGGTGTCCCCAGGGTCCGCATGATGCATGAAGACTGCCTGCTGACCTCGGCCTCGACGCGGGACAGCGCCCGGTAGCCTTCGGTGGAAAGATGGTCGGTCAGTTCGGCGACACTCGGGTTGACCCGCGTTCCGGGGGCATCAGGCGTCCCGGCAAGGTCAGGGCGCTCACGGTAGAAATCCTGGAATGCGACGACAAGAAAGTCCAGGAGCCGGTGTTCCGCCGGCGTCAGCGGCTGGGTGGGGGCGCTCTGCAGATATACGTGCCCCTGCTGGTCGACGCCGAGGGCGCCCTTGTCGATCAGCGAGGCGATGCCTGAACCGATAAAGGTCCGTTCGCCGAACGCCCATGCGGCCACCATCGGTTCGATTTCCGGGCGATCGCGCCAATACAGCACTTTTGACGGGTGGCGCCCGCGCATGCCGACCGCCCGGCAGATCGGGACGGCGATGAGGATATTGATGATGCCGACAATGAAGAACAGGTAGTCAATGCCGTTGACGTCGACTTCCGGGTCGTCGGCCGAGTAGACCTCCTGGAAGCTTCGCCCGCGGAACAGCATGAGCATGCCGAAGTAATACGCGAGGTACAGGATGTAGGCGGCAGCCAGGGCGATCACGATGACCAGAAGGATGCGAGCGAAGCACAACCAGTCGAACCGCTTATGGTAGTTGGGATTGGTGTAGTTGTCATCCGGCGCTTTCTCCCAGTAGCGTGCGGCGGTACGGCCATTGTGCGGCGGAAGCGGATACGGCGGTATGGTCTGGTTTGGCGGCATGGTCTGGTTCGGCGGTGCAGCCTGACCCGGTGTCGCGGTCTGCTGCGGCGTCGGTGCGGGCTGAGGCGCGGGTATCTCCGGTGCGGCGGGTTGTTGCGACCCGGGGTGCGGTGCCGGCGTTGTCGAGGTGTCCGTCAGATAGGTGCCTGCCGCCGCGAAGCTGATGCCGTCAGGGGAATCGTCCGCCGGCGGCATGGGCGTGAATACTCGGGGGCTGTGCTGGTCGTTGTACTCCATGGCGTATGTGCTCCTTCGTCGCAGGCGGTTTCGGCTGCACGGCTTTGCAGCCGGAACCGGCGGAACAATCGTGCCGGTCTGCCGTAGTATCGATGGCAACGTTTGCATCCGTTGCCATTATCGTAGCTCCCGAAGAAACCCTGGCAGACGGTTCGGCGCCGTGGCGGATGCAGGGGCGGCTACAATTCCCCATGCGTTCACCTGCCATTCATCCTGCCGGAGGTTGCGCGCCGGTTTGTCTATCGGTTCCCGGTACTCGATAGCGGCGTCGGCGTTATCGGGGAATCGAGGGGAAAGCATTGCCACGGGGCGGTCGATCGGAACAGCGGATGTGATGCTGCAGAAGCCCGTATCCGGTGGGCTCCTGCGGATGGTGTGGAAGAAATCCCGCAAACCGGCCGCCGACGAACAAAGTCCCGGGTTTTCACGGGAGTTTACCGCGGATTTCCAACGTTCCCGTTGGGAGACCACTCATGAGGACGTCGGAATCCCATAACCTCCCGCATTCCGCGCGGGAGAACAGGCGCAAACCGCCCAATCCGCCGAGTTCTCCCACCGCATGGGGGATGGGTCGACTTGGGGTTATTTGCCAGAATGTGTCCGGGGTCGGACGTGCGGGGTTGCGCTGTCAGGCATGCCGCGGTTTCGGAGCCCCCATGCCGCCACGTTCGAGGCCGGTCGGGATATATGTCCGGGATCGGCACGGGCCCACAGTGGCGCAAGGCGAATAGGCGGTTCGTATGTGCCGCGCCGCGTATGCCCGGGCATACGCAAGTCGTGGGACACGGACAGATGCGGCCGTTTTCCGTCGATATCTGCTCGGCGGCGTATGCCCCGGCATACACGACGCGTACGGAGACCGGAACAATACTCCAGACTCCCACACGTCCTGCCTCCGGGCACGCATGTTGGTCAAACCCTCATTCGGCCTATAACCCAGTAATTCCACGAGTACCCTTTTACTCAAAAAAGAAGGGCCAAACCGTTGATTTCTCAGCGATTTGACCCTGTCGGTCGGGCTGGCGGGATTTGAACCCGCGGCCTCTTCGTCCCGAACGAAGCGCGCTACCAAGCTGCGCTACAGCCCGTTTTGGCAACGTCCGTCATCATACAGCAATTGCAGAACAATGCCAAATCGGTGTGTCGCGTCGTGTATTGGCACTTCGATACACTGGGGTGCATGACGAACCCTGAACAATCCGCGGAAGACGCCGCGGAACAGCATACCGAAGACGCACCGGTCATGACGACCGTCGAACACGCAGAACTTCTGCTGGAGCAGGACAAGAAGATCCGCTCCAATATCGATGAAGGCAGGAGCCTTGACGAGGCGATCGACCCGAGCAACAAGGAATTCGGCCCGCTCGCGCACCCCGAGCAGGTGCAGATGCGTGTCGCCAAGCGTGCGCTCATGCTCAAGGAAGGCATTCAGCCGTATCCGGTCCATGTCGATGTGACCGCCACCATCGGCCAGGTGCGCGCCAAGTACGACGGCAAGCTCAGCGCCGGTGACGAGACGCAGGATGTCGTCGGCATCGCCGGTCGCGTGCTCTTCCTGCGCAACGGCGGCGGCCTGTGCTTCGTCAAACTCGCCCAAGGCGACGGCACCGCCATCCAAGGCATGATCTCCAAGAAGGAGATCGGCGCGGATTCCCTGAAGCAGTTCAAGCAGATGGTCGATTTGGGCGATCACCTGTTCCTCAAGGGCCGTGTCATCGCCTCGAAGACCGGCGAGCTGTCCGTCTTCGCCAGCGAATGGCGTATCGCGGCGAAGGCCCTGCAGCCGTTGCCCGCATTGCATAAGGAGCTGAGCGACGACACGCGCACCCGCAAGCCGTATATCGGCATGATCGCCGACGAGCGCATCCGCGACATGGTACGCAAGCGTTCCGCCGTGGTCTCCTCGCTGCGCCACACCTTCGAAGGCCATGACTTCCTCGAGGTCGAGACGCCGATGCTGCAGACCGTGCACGGCGGTGCCGCCGCCCGCCCGTTCACCACGCATATGAACGCCTTCGATATCGACCTGTATCTGCGCATCGCCCCGGAACTGTTCCTCAAGCGCTGCCTGGTCGGTGGCATCGACCGCGTGTTCGAAATCAACCGTGATTTCCGCAACGAGGGCGTCGACGCCACGCACGCCCCCGAGTTCACCATGCTCGAGGCCTACCAGGCGTACGGCAACTACGATACAATCGCCGCACTCGTCAAGGAGCTCATCGTCAAGTCCGCGCTTGACGCCTTCGGCGGCACGAAGGTCACGCTGCTCAACGGCGAGGAATACGATTTCGGCGGCGAATGGAAGACCATCAGCATGTACGATTCGCTCTCCGAGGCGCTGGGCGAGGAAATCATCCCGAACGGCGGGCCGGACAATCCGGGCACGTCGGTCGAGCACCTGGGCAAGATCGCCGACAAGCTCGGTGTGGAACGCGACGACGTGGAGAACCACGGCAAGCTGGTCGAGCACCTGTGGGAGCACTTCTACGAGGACAAGCTCTACGAGCCGACCTTCGTGCGTGACTTCCCGGTGGAAACCAGCCCGCTGGTCAAGTCCCACCGTTCGAAGCCCGGCGTGGTGGAGAAGTGGGATCTGTACGTGCGCGGCTTCGAGCTGGCGACCGGCTACTCCGAGCTCAACGATCCCGTGGTCCAGCGCGAACGGTTCGTCGCCCAGGCCAAGGATGCGCTCGCCGGCGATGTCGAGGCCATGGATATCGACGAGGACTTCCTAGAGGCGCTCGGCGTGGGCATGCCGCCGGCCGGCGGCACCGGCATGGGTATCGACCGTCTGCTCATCGCGCTGACCGGCGCGACCATCCGCGAGACGATCACCTTCCCGCTGACCAAGCCGCTGAACCTTCAGTAAGCCATCCGGGTTTTCGGGTTGCAAGCATCGGTGCCGGTCCGGGGTTTCAAGGATCCCGGACCGGCACCGATGTGTTTGTAGTTGATTATTGACCAGCAGGCTGTGTGGCGGAGTCACGGCAGGATTCCCCATACTGGTTGCGCTGACGGTGGGCCGAGCGTGTCCAGTAAGGAACAACGGCGTTGTTGTCTTTACGGTAATTGAATCCACAGCGCTATCGGGAATACCTGATGGCCGCAATGCTACAGATGCGATGATGGGCCGTTAATACTCATGAGTATTATACCCGTGAGTATCTTATTTTCGCCGAGGTACTTGGGCGAATGCTGAGTTGCAATACAGGGCTTCCCGGTTGGTCGTCTGACCGTTGATTCCAGCGATCCATGGTGTGAGCGAATCCTCGCGCGACGGCGGGCATCGGGGTCGGCGGTGAGGATTCTCACGTTCGAGGTGCCGTCGTGTGAGTGAACCCTCACACAACTCGGTATGTAGACGCTGGCGACGCTTGATTTGGAGGGTCAAGGCTGCGTTGTGTGAGCGGATCCTCGCACAACGCCCGATTTCGGGGGCGATAACGCCCGCTGGAGCCTGCCAGCTCCGTGCTGTGTGAATCAATCCTCACACCGTTGTGGACTTCGACGCCGAGGGCTCCCGTTTCTGCCTGCCGACGCCATATGGTGTGAGCGGATCCTCGCACAACGCCCGTCAGCACGCCCGTCAGCGGCCACGGCCCGCGCCATCGCCTCGTTCGGCTGCAACGTCTATGGCTGAGCCCTGCCCATGGGCGATGTCGTCACGGCAGGGGAGTAGGCAGGAGGTATGGCAGAGATGAGATTCGTGGACTGGATCCATGGGGCCCGGCCGAAGACCTTGCCGTTGGCGGTGGCTCCGGTCGTCACCGGCGCCGCTGTCGCGAGTGTGTCCGGCACGCCGTATCATCCGCGGTTCCTTGCGGTGATGCTGTTGTGCATGGGTGTGGCGTTGTTCCTGCAGATTGCGGCGAATTTCGCGAACGATTACTCGGATGGCATTCGCGGTACCGATGAGCACCGGGATGCCGCAGATGCGGCTGGACATGCGGCTGGACATGCGACAGACGGGCAGGCCGTGGTGCATGCCCCGACCCGGCTGGTCGCCTCCGGTGTCAATCCCCGGCGGGTGCTGCTCGCGGCGGGCGTGAACGCGGCGCTCGCCTGTATCTGTGGCCTTGCTGTATGCGCGGTAACCGGTCACTGGTGGTTTATCGCCGTCGGCGTGGCGTCGCTGCTGGCCGGCTGGGGCTATGTGGGCGGCAGACATCCTTATGGGTACCACTATTGGGGCGAGGTCTTCGTCTTCGTGTTCTTCGGGCTTGTAGCGGTGTGCGGCACGATGACCGCGTTGTCTGGCCGCATCACGGCGGGCGGCGTGTGTGCGGGAACCGCGAACGGCCTGGTCGCCGTGGCCGTGCTGTGCGTGAACAATCTGCGCGACATCGAATCCGACCGTGCGCACGGCAAACACACGTGGATGACGGCCTTCGGACGTACATGGGGCACGGTGTTCGCGGACGCGTTGCTGATGACCGCTTCGGTCCTTGCCATCGGCATGGTCGTGGCCTGGCGTGCCGCGGACACGGCGACCATCGGGGCGTGTGCGCTGATGTGCCTGGTGATGATCGTGGCCTGCAACGCGTTGACACGCGCTGATTACCGCCGTGCCCTGCCCCTGTGCACGTTGGGTTCCCTGTCGGTATCGCTGGTGTTCGCCGCGGCGGCTTGTTCCGTGTAGTGTCCGCGATGGTGCGCCGGAGGCGTTGCGGGGGCGGACGGCCGTGTCCACGCTTCGCGCAAGGCACCCGCATTTGGGAGGCCGGGGCGCTAGACTGGGACCATGACTTACAAACTAGTACTGCTCCGACATGGTCAGAGCGCATGGAACAAGACCAATCAGTTCACCGGCTGGGTGGACGTCCCGCTGACCGAGCAGGGCGTCGAGGAAGCCAAGCGCGGTGGCCAGCTGCTCAAGGAGAAGAACGTCCTTCCGGACATCGTGTTCACCTCCCTGCTGCGTCGCGCCATCAACACCGCGAATTACGCGCTTGACGAAGCCGATCGCCTGTGGATCCCCGTCCAGCGCAGCTGGCGCCTCAATGAGCGTCACTACGGTGCGCTCCAGGGCAAGAACAAGAAGGCCATCCGCGAGGAATACGGCGACGAGAAGTTCATGCTGTGGCGTCGCTCCTATGCCACCCCGCCGCCAGACATCGATCCGGACGACCAGTATGCGCAGAACCATGATCCGCGCTACACCGGCGATCCGGTGCCGGAAGCCGAGTGCCTGGCCGATGTCGTCAAGCGCGTCGAACCGTACTTCAAGTCCGCCATCGAGCCGGAGCTCAAGGCCGGCAAGACGGTCCTCATCGCCGCTCACGGCAACTCCCTGCGCGCCATCGTCAAGATGCTCGACGGCCTGTCGGAGGAAGAGATCGCCAAGGTCAACATCCCGACCGCCATCCCGCTGCTGTACGAGCTGGACGAGAACTTCAAGCCGATCAAGCCGCGTGGCGAGTACCTCGATCCTGAGGCCGCCGCCGCCGGTGCCGCCGCTGTCGCCAACCAGGGCAAGTAAGCCCCGATTGGCGGGCGGAAGCCCGCGGTCTGAATAACGCGAGTGCCCGTGCCACCACTGGTTGGTGACACGGGCACTCGCATTACCGGGGTATGCCCGGTATGGCCGATCGGCGGTCACATGTCGGATACTGGGGTGTCCTCGTCGCGGCCCGGGTCCTTGCTCGGGTCGAAACCGGAGACGATGTACACCACACGGCGTGCGGCGGACACGGCATGGTCGCCAAGACGCTCGAGGAAGCGTCCGATGAGCACCACGTCGATAAGCTGCTGCCTGGTGCCGTTCCAGGTATCGCCGAGCGCGATATCGAAGGTCTGGTGATGCAGCCGGTCGAGCTTGTCGTCATCGATGATGACGGTTTCCGCGATGGTGGTGTCACGGTCGGCGAGCATCTCCACCAGACGGTCGGCGGTCACGCGCAGGAATTCGACCATCTTGGTGAACGTCTCCCGGGTCTCCTCGGGCAGCGCGTTCTGCGGGTACTCGCGGCGTGCGGTTTCGGCGATATGCCGGGCGAGGTCGCCCATGCGCTCGAATGTCGCGGCCAGGCGCAGCGTGGAGACAACCACGCGCAGGTCGGTCGCCACCGGATTCTGCTTGGCCAGCAGGTGAACACACTGGTCGATGATGCTGGATTCCAGTGCATCGATTTCGATATCGCCGTCGATCACTGCCTGAGCCTTGTCGATGTCCGCGTTCAACAGCGCATCCCCGGCGCCGTTGATGGCCTTGCGAACGTCCTGTGCCATACGATCAAGGTCGTCAGCGACGGCTTTCATCTCCTCATTGAAAATAACGCGCATTGCTCTGCCTTTCTGGGATTTGTTCCGTCTCGCTGTGTGAGCTGTCGCGCACCGCTTCCTGATACCATCGCTCGGATGCCGTGCAGTTGCCACTGTGCCCAGTTTATTCGCAACACGCCCGTGACGCCACTTCAACCGTGGGGGATTGCCGACGGTTAGTGCAAAATTCACGGTATGGTTTGCTACGGTTCATGTTCTGCCGATGTCTGGCGGTGCCGGCATGGGGGAAACTGTGGGACAATGGCGGCATGGGCAATTCTTCTGCTGGTTGGTATGCCGCGCCGGTGATGGTTCTTGCCGTAGCCGTCGTCGTGCTTGGTGTCGTGGTGTTGGTGTCATTCGTGCGGCATGATGGCTTGCTGCGGCGGTTCGTACAGGACGGGGAACGCGGTTTCTTCGGTTTCCACCGCCACGGCGACGCTGATGCGGACGGTACGGCTTCGGAAGACCTTGATGACTCCGCGCAGGCCCTCCTGGCCATGCTTCCGGTCGCCTCGGCGGTCATCGACGCCCATGACAGCGTCATCAGGGCAAGCTCCGCGGCGTACACGCTCGGCGTGGTGCGCGACGAATCCCTGTGCAATGATGAGATTCTCGCCGCCGTCCATGATGTGCGGCGTACCGGCGGCCGCAGACAGCTCGACGTCACCACCCGGACGGCGGAGCAGCGGATCGTGGGCCCGCAGGCGGATACCCGCGGGGCTGACGCGGGATTGCAGGACATCAGGGTCATCCATGGGGTGTCACGGCCGAACTGGCTGAAGGTGACCGTCGGCAAGATCAATGACGGGTTCATTGTCGTGATGCTTGATGACGTCAGTGAACCGATCAGGTTCGCACAGGTCAGGGAATCCTTCATCCAGAACGTCTCCGAGCAGCTGATCGAGCCGTCGCACGCGTTGGAGCGTCTGGCGGATTCACTGGAGCATGATGATCTTGACCGCGACGAGGTCCGGCGTGAGGCCGTCGAGGTCCGCGGCGCGTGCAGGCATATGGAGCACATGGTGTCCGACCTGCTGTTGCTGATCAAGGCGCAGGAGCCGATTGTCGCTTCCGGGCATAACCGGATGAACGTGATGGAACAGCTGCGGGACGTCGTCGAAACCCATCGCGAGGCTGCCGCCGCGGCAGGGGTGGCCTTGGAACTGACGGGTGACGATACGCTGGAAATCCACGGCGATCCCGTGCAGTTCAAGGCGGCGGTCGCCAAACTCGTGGAAAACGCCGTCGGGTATTCCCCCAAGGGTTCCGTGGTCGCTGTTTCGGTGAAACGCTCCGAAGACGGCGAAGACGCCGCCGTAAGCGTGGTCGATCGTGGCTGCGGTATCTCCAAAAGCGAACAGGAGCGTATTTTCGAGCGGTTCTACCGTGGCGCGCAACAGAACGAGCGCACCCGGCAGGGCATTGGCTTGGGATTGGCGATTGTCAAGCATGTCGTATTGGCGCATCATGGCAATGTGAGCGTGTGGAGCGCCCCGGGGCAGGGGAGTACATTCACGATGGCCATCCCGCTCGCCGCGGATGCGCATGGCCCGTCCGATCGCGGTTGAAGCGGTTGCTTCGGGGCGAACAGACTAACAGCCTCGGCAGGAGGCGGCACCTGCCGAGGCTGTTCTGCCGTCGGACGCGGTGTCTTTGCATGTGGGGAGAGGGTCATTTGCCGAGACGGCGGTAATCCCAGCGGTCGAAATGCTCCCATATCAGCAGAATGATGCCGACGAGCACGCCCGCGGCGCACACGACCAGTTCCTTGAGCGCGGGAACATGGAGGGCGAGCAGCATGGCGCACACGATGAGCGCCGCAACCCATAGCGTCGTGCCGGCCTGGAACACCTTGCGCAGGTCCACGCGCACGGGTTTGGGTGACGGCTTACGGGACGCCGGATCGAAAATCGGAGCCAACTTCATACCTTTACCATAACGTGCGGGGTAACCTTGTTAGGTATTGTTCGCCGCAAGAAAGGGGCGCCACAGCCGTGTACGTGATACGTCCGGTCCCCAAACGCTATGTGTGGGGGTCGTATACCCGCTTGCAATCCCTGTTCTGCGCAGAGCTCCTGTCGACGGCCGGCGGATCGGACGGCCCGCTCGCGGAAATGTGGTTCAGCGGGCACCCCCAGTCGCCTTCCCGGCTCATTGCGCCGGACGGGTCGCAGACCACGGTGCTTCAGGCGGTCCGCGAACGGCCGGAATACATGCTCGGCAGGCGATGCTCGGAACAGTTCGGCCCTGAACTGCCGTTCCTGTTCAAGATCATCGCGGCGCGCATCCCGCTGTCGTTGCAGGTGCATCCCGTGGACTTCGAGGCGCGCGCCGGGTTCAACGCCCAGAACGCCCTGGGCATCGCCCAGGACGCCCCGGAACGTTCCTTCCACGACGCCGAGGCGAAAAGCGAGATGGTTGTCGCGCTGGAACCGTTCGAGGCGAGTGTGGGGTTCAGCCCGATCTCGGTCATGCTGCGCAACCTGAGTATGGTGGCCCACCCGCTGGCGGCCCGCATGGTCGAGGCGCTTACGGAACGGACGATGCGCATCGGCCAGACACCCGAGGGCTTCGAACCGGCCGACGCGATGATGCCGGTCTCATCCATGGTCTGGCCGGATTCCCGGCGTCGCATCTTCCGCGCATTCCATACGGCGATCACCGCAGGTCCGGTCGACGGGCTCGAATCGCAGCTACGGTACGCCTCATTGCGGGTGAGCGACCCCGTCGCCCGTCGCGCGTTCCATCATGCGCTCGCCGCTGCGGCGGCATTCCCCGGCGATCCGAGCGTGCTCACCCTGCTCATGCTCAACCCGGTGTCCTTGCAGGAGGGGGAGTCGGTGTTCATCCCGGCGGGCACCCCTCACGCGTATATCCATGGCATGGCGGCGGAGATCATGAATAATTCCGACAACGTGCTCAGGGCGGGTATGACGGTCAAGCACAAGGATATTCCCCGGCTGCTGCACACGCTCAACTGCCAGCCGGGGGCGCCGGTCGACCCGGCTGACGCCCGGTTCGGCGATATGGCCACGCAAGATGGCAATCTGATTGTCTACACGCCCCATATCGACCAGTTCATGCTCGCCTACGGGCATACCGGTGCGACGGCGACGGCCTGGCCGGTGATGGACCGTGTGCACCGGCGTTACGGCATCCTGTTGCGCCAGCTGACGTTGGGGCGCATCGACCAGGGGCGGTACAAGCCGAGAATCGTGCTGTGCACAAGCGGGGCCGTCCGCTGCTCCAGTGAAGCGGACGGCCGTGAACTATCAGCCGGCCAGGCGGTGTTCGTGCCTGCCGCCGAGGGGTGGGTGAGCGTGGAGCCTGCGGCCGGCGCCCGGACTGACGGCGGGTCGTTCCTGGTGGCGACGACCCAGGTGTGAATGCCGTACAACAACACGCCGGTTACGTCTACAACGAGGTGGGCGTAACCGGCGTGGGAAGCGGAGCCTGCCTGCCTGTTTACAGGTGCTCGACGACGTAGTCGACGCAGTGCGTCAGCGCCACGATATCCGCGGGCTCGACCGAGGGGAACACGCCGATGCGCAGCTGGTTGCGCCCCAGCTTGCGATACCCGCCGGTGTCCACGATACCGTTGTCACGCAGGATCTGGATGACCTGCTTGGCGTTGATGGCATCGTCAAGGTCGATGGTCACCGTGGCCGTGGACCGCGCGTCAGGGTCCTCGACGAACGGCTTGGCGTACGTGCTGCGCTCCGCCCACTGGTAGAGCAGGGAGGCGGATTTCGAGCACCGTGCGTTCGCCCATGCCAGGCCGCCGTTATCGTTGAGCCAGCGGATCTGGTTTTCCAGCATGATGAGCGTGGCCACGGCAGGGGTGTTCAGGGTCTGGTCCTTGCGCGAGTTCTCGATCGCCGACTTGAGGGACAGGAACGCGGGGATCCAGCGTCGTGCGCCTTCCAGCTTCGTGCTTTCCTCAAGCGCGAAGGCGCGTTCGATGGCCGCGGGGGAGAGGATGGCGATCCACAGGCCGCCGTCGGAGCCGAAGGCCTTCTGCGGGGAGAAGTAATAGGCGTCGGTCTGGGAGATATCGACCGGCAGGACGCCGGCGCCGCTGGTCGCGTCCACGAGCATGATGGCGCCTTGCTCTGCGCTGCCGGCGATGCGTTTGACCGGCGCGGCGACGCCGGTGGACGTCTCGTTGTGGGCCCAGCAGTAGGTGTCCACGTATTCGGTGAGCTCCGGGATGCGGTAGGTGCCCGGCTGAGAGCGGAACACTTCGGGCTGTTCGAGGAACGGGGTGCGCTCGGCTTCGATGGCGAATTTCTCGCTGAACGACCCGTACACGCCGAAGGCGGCCTTGCGGGTGATCAGCGAAGCGCAGGCCGTATCCCAGAACGCGGTGGCCCCGCCGTTGCCGAGCACCACTTCGTAGCCGTCCGGGATGTCGAAGAACTGTGCAAGCCCCTCGCGGATGGAACCGACGAGCTGCTTGATCGGCGTCTGGCGGTGGGACGTGCCCAGCAGCGTGGTGGCGCCGGCATCAAGCGCCTGCACCTGCTCCGGGCGGATTTTGCTCGGGCCGGAACCGAAACGACCGTCCCGAGGCAGCATGGATTCGGGGATTGTCACTGTATTGCTCATGCTTGCTAGGGTAGCCAACACGGTGGATTGTCGGGGAAGGCCGTGCGCATCGTGGTCATTCGGCCTTCGCCGCGGCACGGCGGGCAACACGCCGTCGGCTGCCGGGGGCGTCGGGTCCGGTGACAGGCGTGAAGAGGCAAGTATTCCACGGCCGGCGCCGGGGTGGGCCGGCTGCCCGCCTGCGGGTGGCAATCGATTGACATGTTGCATTTCGGACATATCGGGTTGTATCGTGGGATGGTATCGAGCCGGTTCGGCACGCATGGCAGACAGTCGCGGCATCGCCGCGCATCGCGCATGGCGTGCGCCATGGTGTCTGTTATGTGTCATGGCGTCCTTCCGGCACTATGGGATGATGCCTCGGCATCGCCGGATGCACGGCTTTGACGATACCGGGCGACAATACCGGACGACAGCAAGGAGCACACGGGTATGGGACATGCGGCACACAAGGCGACGCGTTCGCGGCATCGCTTCAGTGTCTCCGGCGTCTTTTCGCAACCGTCCCGCGGCGCTCATGCAGCCCATGCGGCACGTGCCGATGCCGGCGCGTCCGCTGCCATTGCCATCGATCCGGCGTTGGCGGCGAAGCTCGACGAGGTGGCGCCGCTCACCCGCCGTGCGATCCGCGAGTCCGCGCGTGCCGCACGTCGTAAAACGCGTTTCATGACTTCGGGGTCTGTTGTCGCTTTGGCGGGTGCCGCGGCCGCGGCCATCAGCCTCAGCGATATGGAGGCCGTCACGTCGGTGGCGTCGGGAGCCTCGACGGTCCAGCAGGTCGACCAGACAGGCACAGGAAGCGCCGTTTCGCGCTCCCAGCAGCGTTCGTCCTTGGAGACGACCGGCCAGACCAGTTCGGGCAACTGGTCGTTGGGGTCGTCCAATTCCGATCTTGATGTCTCGCAGATGTCGCAGACCACCGTGTCCAATCCGGTGGTGGCCAAGCTGGTCGAAAGCGACAAGGGGCTGCTGCCTTCCGGCTTCGATCCGAACCATGCCACCGGCGACAGCGGCAATCAGTATTCGTTCAGCCAGTGCACGTGGTGGGCGTATGTGCGCCGTCAGCAGCTGGGATTGCCGGTCGGCTCGCATATGGGTGACGGTGCGCAGTGGGCGGCATCGGCGAGGAAGCTGGGCTACTGGGTGGATTCCACGCCGCGGCATGCCGGCGATATCATCGTCTTCCAGCGTGGACAGTACGGTTCGAGCACGGTGTACGGTCATGTCGCCATCGTCGAGCAGATCAACGACGACGGGTCGATCGTGACCTCGGAGTGCGGTGCCGCGTTGCAGGGCAGGACGGTTTCGCGCACGTTCACCGCCGACCAGGCGGCACAGCTGCAGTTCATCCACTACTGATTCCGCCCGACAGGCGGGCGTGTCTCGACGCCTCGGCGATGCATCCGGCGTGTCTGTACGGATGGCGCCGTTCGATCCCCGTTCGATCCCGGCAATCTCAGGTTCTTGTAAGTTTCACATGGTAGAGTGCCGACTGATGATGAAATTAGGTAGATCTCTTACAGCGATGGTCGCAGTAGCAGCCGCGTGTGTGTCGTTGGCGGCGACTGCCTCATCAGCGTCCGCACAATCCTCGACGTCCGCGACGGCGATTACGTCGTCACGCTCGTTCCCGAAGACCACAACCGTGAAGAAGAATCTGCTCGCTGAATCAACGTCGACCAGCGTGGACTCCAACACTAATTGGGGTGGCATCGAATCGTTGAATCCGCCGCAGACCAAGTCGACCGCCGAGAAGGAGGCCGAAGCGAAGGCCGCTGCCGAGAAGGCCGCGGCTGAAGCCGCCGCCCAGGCGGCGGCGCAAGCCCAGCAGCAGGCGGCGAGCCGTTCCGCGAGCCGAAGCAGCCTGAACAGCTCGTCTTCGAGCTCCAGCTCCTCGTCCACCGCGACGGTCAATCCACCGGATAGCGCGACGGCGAACGCCTTGGTGGCCTACGCCGCCCAGTTCGTCGGCGTGGCGCCGTACGTCTACGGCGGCAACACCCCGGCGGGGTGGGATTGCTCCGGTTTCGTGCAGTATGTGTACGCGCAGGTCGGCATCAGCCTTCCCCATTCGTCAGGCGGGCAGGCGGCCGTCGGCACGGCGGTGCCGTCCCTGTCCGAGGCACAGCCGGGCGATATCATCGCGAACGGTACGCACGCGGCCATCTACGTCGGTAACGGCATGGTGGTCAACGCGCTGAACAAGAGGGCGGGCACCGTGTACACGCCGGTCGCCTACGCGTTCGACAGCGCCTACTCCATCCGCCGCCTGTTGTAACGACGGCCGGTCTTCCCCGAACATTGGCATGTGAAGCGCCCGAAAGGGCGCTTCACATGTTTTCCGGGCGATTTTCACGCGACACCTCATTGGAACATGCGTGTCGGTGGAGTAAGGTGAAGAGTAGGGACGGCGTACTGCTGCGTCGCCTATCAATGAAGGAGGTCGTCATGATCAACGACAAGGCAATCCTCGTCGGCGTGGATGGATCCCATGCAAGCTACAAGGCCACATGGTGGGCCGCGAACTATGCGAAGCATGCGGGGCTGACCCTGCAAATCGTATGCGCATACTCACTGCCGAGCTATGCGGCCGTATCATTCGATGCCACATACACCGCCATGGGCGATGACAACGCCGCGCATAACGACGCGCAGGAAATCCTGTCCAAGGCAAAGGCCATCGCCGACGAGCAGGGCGTGAAGGCGGCGACACTGATCGTCACCGGCGACCCGGCATCGGTGTTCGTCGAGCTGTCGCGCAACTACAATCTCATCGTCATCGGCAACCGTGGCAAGGGAGGCCTTGCCGAGCGGCTGCTGGGCACCACGAGCTCCTCGCTGCCCGCCTACGCGTACTGCCCGATCGTCGTCGTGCCGTACACCGACGACGAAGGCAACCTCATGCACTTGAACAACCAGATCACGCGTGTCGCCGTCGGTTCGGACGAATCCAAGTGGGGGCTCAAGGCCCTGCAGATCGCCGCCGATTTCGCGGCGAGCTGGAACGCGCAGCTCGATGTGATCTCCGCCGTGCCGAATGTCAAGGGCGCCGCGGAGGACGAGGGCGTCATGGACTCCTACATGGAAGACCTTGCCGTGCGCATCAAGCCGATCGAGGAGGCGCATCCCGACCTTGAGATCCACAAGTCGATCGTGCCGGGCAATGCGGTCGATACCCTCACCAAGGCGAGCTACGACCATGACGTCGTCGTTGTCGGGTCGCGCGGCCGTGGCGGATTCACCGGTCTGCTGCTCGGGTCGACCAGCCAGGGGCTGCTCCAGCACGCGGTCAGCCCGGTGTACGTGGTGCCGCGCAAGTACGTGGAGGCTGCGGAATCCAGGCTCGATACCGTGCCGGGCTCCCCGGCGGAAGTGCCGACCAAGCCGATCGACGATATCTCCGGTGTCGAAGCCGTGCAGGTGCCTACGGCGGGTGCCGAGCAGGCCAGCGCCATCGAGTCGAAGATCGACCCGGAGCACAAGGAGTAGGGGTTCGGGCGTCCGGCAACGCGCCGAAGCCCGGCTCCGTATACGGTGATGCCGCCATCCGCAAGTTACGGATGGCGGCATCACCGTGTTGTAGTTTCGTGTCGTAGTTTGCGGTACGCCTGTCGCCGCGTGTATTCGCTGTGATTACTTGCGCACCGTGACGTTCACGCGCACCGGCGTCTCCTGGCGGTAGGTGTGGGCGACCGTGCAGCCCTTCTCGATATGACGGGCGACGCGCTCCTTGAGCTTGGCCGCATCCTCCTCGCCCAGATCGGCGGATGTCGCGTCTACGTTCACCTGCTCCTCGAACGCCGTATAGGAATCGGTCTCGGGGTCGTACGTGCCGTCGACGAGGATCCTGGCGCCCGAACCCTCACCCAGCGTGTTCTCGACCGGGAACTGGCTGGACAGCGCCGCGCAGCCCGCAAGAGCGACCTTCATCAGGTCGCCCGGCGTGAACAGGCCCTTGCCCTTGCCGAACTTGAGATGCGCGCCATCCTCGCTGAACGCGTCCCATGAACCATCCTTGTTGCGTTCCACCCAGAGCCTTTTGCCCATGTTGTGCCTCCTGGAGTTGCGGGCGCGCCTGTCGCGCCGACGCTTACAGCCTAGCCCAAGTACCTGCCCGCTGTCCGCTCACAGCGGGATTCGTGGACCGGGTGGTGCGTACGGCGGTGTCACACGCCGTCGGTGGTGTTGCCACGCTTGAATTCCGCGCTACGGCTCTGAGCTGAAATCAGCGGGTCGCTGCTAGCATGGGGGCATGCCTTTGACCGCCGAACAGCTTGCCGATATCCGCACCCGTATCCCGGAACGCCCGCAGACGGACATTCCCATGCCCTACGAGGATCTGGTGCGCAGGATCCTCAAGGAGGGGACGCTGAAATCAGACCGCACCGGCACGGGTACGATTTCGCTGTTCGGTCAGCAGATGCGCTTCGATCTGAGCAAGTATTTCCCGCTGCTCACCACCAAGACCGTGTTCTTCCGCGGCATCGCCTACGAGCTGCTGTGGTTCCTCAAGGGTTCCACCAACGTGCGTTGGCTTCAGGAGCACAACGTGCATATCTGGGACGAGTGGGCCGACGAGAACGGCGACCTCGGCCCCGTGTATGGCGCCCAATGGCGTAGCTGGCCGGCGCCGACACCCCAGGACCCGAACCGCACCATCGACCAGATCTCCAACGTGCTTGACCTGATCCGCAACCATCCGGATTCCCGCCGCATGGTCGTCAGCGCTTGGAATCCGGCCGAGGTCGAGCATATGGCCCTGCCGCCGTGCCATGCGCTGTTCCAGTTCTATGTGGCGGACGGGCGCCTGAGCTGCCAGCTGTACCAGCGCAGCTGCGACATGTTCCTCGGCGTGCCGTTCAACATCGCGTCCTATTCGCTGCTCACCATGATGATCGCGCAGCAGACCGATTTGGAACCCGGTGAATTCGTGTGGACCGGCGGAGACTGCCACGTGTACGACAACCATATCGACCAGGTGCTCGAACAGTTGTCCCGCACCCCGTACCCGTACCCGCAGATGGAGATCCGCAAGGCGGATTCGCTGTTCGATTACACGTATGACGACTTCAAAGTGATCGGATATAAGCATCATCCGACCATCAAGGCGCCGGTTGCCGTCTGAAGCATCGTCTACACTTATCCCAGTCCATTGAGTTCAAGGAGTTTATGAAATGGGGTATGACAGTAGCCAAAGCGGCTATCACGAACGCAAGCCCGGTATGGCCGGGCTGGACGACACCGAGGATTGGGGTGATGATTTCCCCAAGACCTTCACGGTGAATCTGATTTGGGCACAGGCGCGCGACAACGAGGGACGCGAAGGTGCCATCGGTTTCCAAGGCGGCATGCCGTGGCATTTGGCCGAAGATATGAAACGGTTCAAGGAACTGACCGTTTCCCACCCGGTCATCATGGGACGCAGGACGTGGGAATCGCTTGACCCGAAGTTCCGCCCGCTGCCGAACCGCGACAACATCGTCGTGTCGCACAACAGCAAGTATGCAGCGCCCGGGGCCACCGTGGTCGAGAACCTTGACGACGCCTTCGACCTGGCACGCCAGGAGGCGATTCCCGACGACGGCCTCGACCGCAGCGAGATCTGGGTGATCGGCGGTGCACAGATATTCCGCGAGGCGCTGCCGTTCGCCAAACAGGTGTTCGTGACGCGTATCCGCGCGACGGTGGATGCGGACACGTATGCGCCGGACATGGAGGAGCTCGCCGCGACCGGCCTGTGGAAGCTCGCCGATGTGACGCCGTGGATGCTGCCGAAGCACCCGGAGAGCGGCATCCGCGAATACCGCTTCGAAACGTACCGTAAGATCGACGGCGAGACGGAAGACGATGAGGCGTTGTGATTCGTTGCCGCGGACTGCCATGAGCGGTCCGCGCTCTTCGGCTCGTATCGATTCGCACATCAATCAATCGTGAAAGGGGCTGCCGCATGGCCGCTACGCAATCATCCCAGGACCCGCGCTACACGGTGATGACCGTGTGCACCGGCAACATCTGCCGCTCGCCGATGGCGGAGATCATCCTGCGCGAACGGTTCAACGAGCGTGGGCTCTCCGACCGGGTGCGGGTCATGTCCAGCGGTGTCAGCGACGAGGAGTATGGGCATCCGATCGACCCCCGCGCGGTCGTGGTGCTGCGTGAGCGCGGCTATGAGATTCCGGCGCATCATTTCGCGCATCGCATCACGCGGCAGGAAATCAACGACAGCGACCTGTTCCTGCCGATGACCGCCTCGCATATGCGCGCGCTGGTCCGGCTGCTGCCGCCTGCCAAGCGTGCCGAAGTGCATATGTACCGCAGCTTCGACCCCAACCTGCCGAAGCCGCCGGCGGGGCGCGAGGACCGGATCGACCTGGTTGACCCGTGGTATGGCGGGCCCGAGGACTTCAATATCGCCATCGACCAGATCGAGCAGGTCGCCCCGTACATCGTCGACTGGGTGAGCGGGCAGATCGGTCAGTGAACCCCGTGAATGCGGCCTGCAAGCAACCGGGGTGCTGATGCGGACCCAAGACGGCGCCGAGCGACCAAACCGGCCATGTATTCCGGTCTTGCCGATGCCGCCAAAGCGGATGCTCTCTTTTCCAAACTGGTTACGCCGAACCTTCCCGGCGTAACCAGTTTGTGCTATTGCGGGAAAACAGACCATGGCAGGATGGAGGTATCTGTCAGTGACTGGGCGCATCGCGGCAGTTGCACGTAACAGTTGCATCATCGCAAAAACAAGAACCCGCCGTTTCCGGCGGGTTCTTCATTCGTACCCCCTGAGAGAGTCGAACTCTCGTTGTCAGATTGAAAGTCTGGTGTCCTAACCGTTAGACGAAGGGGGCGTCAAACAACTTAGCTATGATAAACACAAAGCCAGAAGAATGCAACATCGCGTCCTTCGGCGTGTCGTTTTTGTTCCGATCTGCGTGACGTCGAAGGACGCGATGCCGGCCCGTGTTGCCGGTGCCCGATGCGATCAGACGGTCTGATACGCGAAATCGTGGATGACGCGGCCGGCGTCCAGACCTTTCTTCTCGAAGTTCGTCAGCACCCGCCCCTCGAAACGGCTTGATTCCGTGAAATCCGCATGCGGCATGTCCTGCGCGAGGTCGGCATTGCCTTTGCCCACGTGTCCGGTCGGCAGACTGACGGTCAGACCGCCGGTGTTGCGGAAATCCGTGCGGCCATCCATCACCTCATGCACATGCAGCGCATAATCCTCGATATCCGTGGCTATCCGCCACATGCCGCCGGGGACCAGCGCCCGGTGGATGGCCTCGGCCAGGGCCGGCTGGACGATCCGACGCTTATGATGCTTCATCTTGGGCCAGGGGTCGGGGAAGAAGGTCCACACCTCGCTCACGGTCGCGGCATCGGCCTTCGCGAACAGTTCCGGCGCATTGATCTGTGCGATCCGCAGATTGCCCAGCTGCCGCTTGCCGGCGCGCAGCATGGTGTGGGCGACACCGGGATCATAGACTTCAAGCGCCAGATAGTTGGTTTCCGGGTGCTGCGCGGCGGCCGCGACGATATTCTCGCCCTGCCCGGTGCCGATTTCAATGACCAGCGGATGGTCGTTGCCCCACGTGTCGCGAATCCACCCGGACGTGAGCCGCCAGTCGTCACGCACATCCAGTGACCCCTCTGCGGCGTTCAACGGCAGCAGGTACGTGCCGGCATATGTGTCCCAGGCGCGCTGCAGTCGTGCGTCAAGCTTGCCTGAACGGCGAACGAACGACAGCACCTTGTGCTCGTGCCGGACCGGTCGGGCTTCACCGGCCGTCTGTGTGGATTGCTCTTCAGATTCGTGCATGGTTCCTTTATACCGGCCGGTACCGGACACGCGCGATGCTACCAGCGCGGCACCTCGAGACCACCCAGACGCCAGACGCCATATCCGGCGTCGGGAAGAGTGAACAGTGCCCCGTTGCCACCGGGTTTCACGCTTCCCTGACCTGCAACCAGCTGCGGATCGGCATTGCCCAGCAACTTACGTGTGACATGCACCTGTTGCCCGCCCTGTCGCGCCGCGACGACGAGCAGACGGTCCGTCGCATCCTCACGCAGATAGGCGACCACGTCCGCTTGCACGCCGACCCAGCGCAGGCCGCCGTGCGTGAGTGCGCTCGATGTCTTGCGCAAGGCCAGCAGTTCACGATAACGGGTCATGGTCGCGCTATGGGTGTCCTCGGGGGCGTCCCAGTCTATCGGGGTGCGGCTTTCCTCGCCGGTGATGCCGGTGGAGTCCCGTTCGTCGCCGGCGAATACCATCGGCACGCCGGGGTAGGTCATCATGATGCCGAGCGCCGCATGGGCCACTTGCGGGCTCTGCGTGAGCGTCAGGATGCGTGCGCTGTCATGGCTGTCGATGAGATTCCACTGGGATTCGGCGACTTTCCAAGGAATCTGGGCGAGCAGCTCTCGCATGGTGTCGACCATCGCCTTGCCGTCACGCCGCGGGAAGGTCTCATCGAAACCGAAACGCCTGACATGACTGTGCGGGTCGGCGACCCACATCCACAGCGGGTGGGAGAACGCGGCATAGTTCATGACGCCCTGCCAGCCGTCGCCCGCCAGATCGCGCGTGGCGTCCGGCATGTATTCGGCGATCAACGTGCCGTTACCGCCGGTCGATTCGTCAATGGTGGCCCGGATGGTCGTGGCGACGGCGTGGTTCTCGTCCATCGCCATCCAACGGCCCGTCTGGTTGGCCACGTCGATACGCCAGCCGTCCAGGCCGTCCTCGCCGCCAAGCCACTGTCCTGCGCTGCTGGATGCCCCGCGAATCATGCGGTCGACCAGCTTGCGCGAAGCCCAGTTGAGTTTCGGCAGTGATTTGATGCCCATCCATGCCACATAATCGTCCGGGTACCGGTTCCACAGGTAATAGTCGCGTTCCTCGCTGTCGGGGTCGTGCAACGCCCGCTGGAACCATTCATGGCTGGAACCGGTGTGGTTCAGCGTCAGGTCACCCATGATACGCATGCCGCGGGCATGGCATGCGCGAGCAAGTGAGTGCAGCGCCTCGTCGCCGCCGAGCAGCGGGTCGATATGGTCGAAGGTCGAAGCGTCGTACCGGTGGACGGAACGCGCCGGGAAGCATGGTGTGAGGTAGACGGTGGTGAAGCCGAGGTCGTGGATGTAGTCGAGATGCTCCTCGATGCCCTTGAGGTCGCCGCCGTACCATTGGCGGCCGGTTTCCATGCCATAGGCGAGCGGTTTGGCCGACCACGCGGTCGGATGCGCCCAATCGGGGGCCTGCCGGGTGGAGGATTGCTCTGAACGTGCGAAACGGTCAGGGAAGATCTGGTATGTCGCACCTTCCCGGTTCCATGCGGGGGATGGGGTGAACGTGGTGATACGGAAGTCGAAGACGTCGCTGACCTCGCGGCTGAATACGCCGAGCGCGTTAAGCCAGTTGAAACCGCCGTCGCGCAACAGGGCGAAGCGGTATTGGGTGACGGGGTTGTGGACAGGCAGCGGCGCCTCATACCAGGTCTCGGCGTCGGTGCTCGCAATGGGCTGGGCGTCCTCGATATGCATCTCGTCGTCGGTGAGCGAGTGGAGTTTCACGCCGGTGTACGGGCTTGACGCGGGGATACGCACGCGTACGCGTATCGTCTCGCCCAGCCGCGGCGTGGGGTTGGACACATACAATGCCGAGCCATCATGGTGGGGGAGTGCCGGGATGGTCCCGTCACAGGGCTGGTATGCTTCCTGCGCTGCCATGGTCATCATATGCGCCTTTCGTCGTGCGAACGTTCGCGATTCATCCCCTTGCGCCGTTGCGCGGCTTTTCGGGGCAAGCTACGGTGATGATACAACGACGATGATGACGTTTGCAGGGCGTGGCGGATTGGGAGGAGACCGGGCTTGCGGGTAGAATACAACCATGAGTGATTATGAAGACCCGGCGCAGACGCCGTCCTCAGGGGATGCCCAGCAGCACGATTTTTCCGGCGCGATCGATTCGCCGTCCGGTATGCAACCGGATGAGCCGGCGGCATCGATGCCGACCCAGCCGATCCCGCCCATCACCGTGCCGGAAGTTCCCACGGTGTCCACGGCGAATACCGATTGGGCGGCTGACGGGGAGCCGACCGCAGCCATGCCCGCGGCCCAGCCGACTGACACATATGTGCCTTACGATGCGCAGCCCACGCAGGTGTTTACGCCGGCTGGCGTATACGACCACCAGGCGCAGCAGCCGGGCGGGGACCGGAATCAAGGCGCGCAGCCTGGACGGCCCGGTCAGTACGACCCGTATGCCGGGCAATCGGAGCCGTATGGGCAGCCTAACCAGTACGACCAGCCTGATCAGTATGGTCAGCCCGAATATGGGCAATACACGCAGCAGCAGCCCGCCCCGGAGCGGCAGCCGGGCGGCGGATACCAGCAATACCAGTATGGGCAAGCCCCCGGGTATGGTTCGCCGGCAGGGTATGCGGTCCCGCCGCAGGGGGCCTACCCGTATTCGAACCCCACTGATTCGTGGAACGTGCTGACCATCATCGGTTTCGTGTTCGCGTTCTTCAACCCCATGCTGGGCCTGATTTTCTCGATTATCGGCCTGGTGATGGTCCGCAAGTGGGGCAGAAAAGCCGCGGATTGGCGATCGCGGGCATTGTGATCAGCGCGGTCACCGTCGTGCTGGTCATCGTATTGGCGGTTTCCGCGGTTTCCGCCCTTAAATCCATGACTTCGGGCAGCACCGGTTTCTCCAGCCCGAGCGGCTCGAGCAGTCTGGGCCAGTGCACGGGGAGCGGATGCGACTACCTGCGCGAATATGGCTTGGATGGCAATGATACGGACGGCTGGAGCGATGACAGCCTGTATGGTTACGGCAGTGATTCCGGCGACGGCTACGGTGACACGGGCGATTACAGCGACCTTCAAAACAGTGACGGCGTTTCATACCTGGATGTCACGATGGCAGGGCAGCCTGTACTGATTTGCTGAAAACCTACAGATTGCAATGGTTTTGCGTTGCCCCCGTAAAAACGACACGCCGAAGCGCGCGCCCGATTTGCGTGGCGGGCAGATCTGAGTAATATAAACACTCGGCTGCTCCACGGAGCAAACGCCACGGCCTCGTAGCTCAGTTGGTTAGAGCGCCGCCCTGTCACGGCGGAGGTCACCGGTTCAAGTCCGGCCGAGGTCGCGAATGGTAAGAAACCCGGTTCATCCGGGTTTTTTTAACCGTCCATGGCTCTGTAGCTCAGTTGGTAGAGCGAGCGACTGAAAATCGCTAGGTCAGCGGATCGATCCCGCTCGGAGCCACAAAAACCCCGATTCCGTATGGAACCGGGGTTTTCTCATTTCCGTGGCGTTGGTGGCAGCCTGGGTTATAGGCCAAAATGCGTGTCTGGTGGTGGACCGGTTGGGGGTGCCCGCGGTCTGGCGGTGTGTGCCGGTCGTTATCCTCTACAAACTGTCTACGCTGGGAGGGCTGTTAGCGTCGCCGGTTTGTGGAGTTTCGAGGGAATTCGTATCTGCCTGTTGTGTGATTGTGTGGTCGCATGACGGGTGGGTATCGTCGGGATTCTTGATTGGATCGGCTATACCCGTCCGTTGTGTGATTGTGTGGTCGCACGACGGCGTGATACGCGCCCGTATCCTGGATTCAGATGGCGTTTCTTCCTGTATTGCGATTGTGCAGTTGCACAGCAGACAGATACCACCATAAGCCGTGACCACAAGCGCAGAAGTCGCCGGCTGCCGGCTAGCGGTTCAGTCAGTGGTTCGGCAGGCATGCAGGTTCACAATCTCCGCTGCATGGGCATCGGGGTTCGTTCTTTCTGCGGTCAGTGCGTTATGGACTCTGAATACGCGGAATATCGCCATGTTCTTGATGTGCGGCAACAGGAATCCCAGGCGTCAACGAAGTTGTTCATATTTTTCGCCTCGGCGTGTCGCGGTGATGAAATGGATATCAGACGCGGCGGCAAGAACTGCCGTCTGCAAGAACCAAACGAGAAGGGAGCATGACATGAGCAAGAACAACGACACCATGAACGAAAACGTTACCAGCAATACCAACGACAATCTGGAACCGAAATGGGACGCCGAGGATTTCATCACCCTGCGCAAGGGCATGAGCGCCGATGACATCCATGCGGCCTTCGAGGGTGAGCTTGCCGGATTCGGTGATTTTCATCTGCCGGTACAGGTGTGTGATTTCCGCGCATCCACGTCCAGGAACGGACAGCAGATCGTGTACTCATTTCGGGGCGACCAGTGGGAGCCTGCGGACGTGTGGTCTCCCGGAGATGCTCGCGTCTTCGAGCAGTATGCCGAAATTCGCCTTGCGGTAAAATTCCGGATCGATGATTCCACAAACGAACCCGGAATGGAGCTTGACAAGCGCGAGTGTTTCGGAGACGGACTGCTGCTCGCGGACGATGCTTCGACGCACAGAATGCTGCGCACCGGCATTGACGATTCGTCGGAAGGAGTATACGGCTTGGTGGTCACGCCATTGAATGCCATTATTCCGATCACTGATGACGCCGTCATCAGGTTCCGTTCGATTGCCAACGGTCGTTGGAATTGCATCGATATCTTTTTTGGGGTGCAGTGGCGTCATCGGCATCGCAAGTACGCGATGTTCTATCGCAACGACAAGAAAGACGAGCCGTTGATCTGGGAGAGCATCGAGCTCTACGAGAAGCAGCTGCGGATGCTCATCGACACCGGAGTGAACCCGAAAATCGCGCTGGCCAACTAGCGGCAGGCACGGCCGCCGTGGCTTGTGGTGTCCTTGTGATGGACCAGTCACAAGCCGCGGAATACTGCAACACACCATACGCATAACACACCACTACGTAGAACCATCAATCAGATTCGCCGCTGACCGGGTATCGGCGGCACTCATGGAAGGGGATACCCATGGTAACTCACGACACTCAAGCAATGGCGGAACAAACACGCCTCGATGCAAAGCAGGAAGCTTTCGCCGAGCCGACTGTGCTTCCAGCTGAACCGGATTTCTTTGATTTCGGGGCTGGCGGTGACCGGCACGGATGCGACTGGGATGAGTCGATCTGCGATGAGACGGCTACGCACTACACGCACTGCATATGCGGCGATCCGGATTGCGAGTCGGACCACATCCAGTATTACTGTGACCGTCATTACGCTTTGACGCTTGCGATCAAGCTGGATCATCTGCGTGAATGCGAAGGGTATGAACATGACGAGCCATGCGAGGACAATCGCGTGGTCACGCTCATGCACATCTCCGATTTCGGTCCGCTGACCGTCTGAAAGTGGGCGTGCCTCGAGCCTCGGTGCGGTGCCGACAGGGGCGAAACGGGAAAGCCGGTTTCCGATGCGTTCTGCTGATTGAGGAAGCACCGGAAACCAGCTGGAATGGAAGACGACGTCACTCGTCGCTGTAACGCCGTGTCAGCAGCAAGCCGGCTCGCAGGAGTTCATCACGCACCGATTGCGGGGATTCGACCCGGACATCGGAGAGTGCGTACTGCAACGCCCACCAGATAATACCCAGTTTGGGACTGCGCACGCTGACCCGGTAGTGGAATGTCTCGATTCCCTCTTGGCTGTCATCGGGGTCAAAGGGCCCGTTGACACGTTCGACCTTGGGATCATCGAACCATTCGTACACATTGGTGAGCATGCCCGGCCCGACGCTCATGACCACGTCGACCAGCGTGCCCATGGTCATGTGGGGACGTTGCCTGGCGAATGCGACCGCATCGAATCGGGGCGCACCGGTCAGTGCCCGGGGCAATCCGTTTTCGTCCCAAGTGCCGGCAGGCACGGTGATCCGCGTACCGGTGACTCGCAGGTTACGGATGCGGTCGACCGCGAAACAGAACAGGTTGGTGTGATTCTCATTCTGGTCGGTGTCTTGGGGAATCGGCTGGTTGTGGAAGTGCCCGAGCAGATAGTATCCGCCCTTCTTGTACACCATGTTGTACGGGTCGAACACATAGCGTCTCGGCTTGCCGGTCCGGTGGTCCAGCCGCTTGACCAGTGTGCCGTGCTCGTCATAGTCGCAGTATGAGAAATCGACGGCCAGCTGGCTGTTCATGGCTTCGGTGATCTTCTCGACCGTGGTGAGGAATTCCCCGTTGATGTGCTCGTAGCCATCAATGGAGATGTCAGGCAGATCCTTGGACGGGGTACTACCGCCGGCAAGCTGATACAGGCCGGAGATGACTCCTTGGAGTTCCTCCGGATCAATCCGCGAGAGCATCAGGCTGTCTTCGAGCAGACGCACTTCGGAAGGGGAGAGTACCGGTGCCATATACCAACGGCTGCTGTCGTTCTCTTCGCCGTCTGGCGTCTCGCCGTCGTCCGTACGTCGGACCTCACGGCCGAGGATGCGCGAGTATTCAAGGTATTGCAGCTGGTTGACCACGGTGTCCCTGGAAGGAGCCTTATAGAACGAGTTCTGGCGGTTATCCGCCTGGAGCAGATCGATGATGTCGTCAGGCGTCAGGGCGTGGTCGTCGCTGCTGTGCTTCCACAGTGTCGCGAATATGTCCATCAGTGGATTCGTGGCATGGGTATCACGTACTTCCAGTGAGGATTGCCAGTCGTCAGTGCTTCTGAAGATGTCATCAGATGTCGTCATTGTTTGTCCCTTCTCATGATGGTGTTTCTCCTCGTTGATGCCCCTCCTCAGTATGCCATGACGCCGCTACGGCACCATGACACCCAGCCCGCTACGGCACCATGACACCCAGCATGAAGCTGTCGGCATTCGAAGCCGGCAGTTGTATGTCGGCAGCCGTATGCCGGCGACCTGCAGCGCAGCACGCTGAGCCGCCATTCGTGTGTCCACTTCTGGATTGAGTACAATGGGCCTCGTCAATGGCGATCCCGCACGACGGGAACTGTTCGAAGGAGAACACACATGGTATACCGTATGATTTTCAATCAGACCGCATATTTTGGCCGTGGCGCGATTCGTGAGATACCTGTCGCCGCGAAGGCGCGTGGGTTCAAGAAGGCGTTCATCGTCACCGATCCGGTGCTGCTGGAAACCGGCACCGTGGCGAAAGTGACCGCGGTGCTTGACGAGGCCGGCATGCCGTATGAGATCTTCGACAACGTCAAGCCGAATCCTCCGGTCGAATGCATCCAGGACGGCGTGAGGAAATTCGCTTCCGCCGGAGCCGATTTCCTCATCGGTCTCGGCGGTGGCTCGCCGCAGGACACGTGCAAGGGCATCGGCATCGTCACCGCGAATCCGGAGTTCGCCGACGTATTGTCCCTGGAAGGCGTGGCGGATACGAAGAACCCGTCCGTCCCGATTTTCGGCGTGCCCACCACCGCCGGCACCGCGTCGGAAACGACCATCAACTATGTGATTACCGATACGGCGAACAAGCGCAAGTTTGTGGCGGTCGACCCGCATGACATCCCTGTCGTCGCCTTCGTCGACCCCAATCTGACCGACTCCATGCCGCGCGGGCTGAAAGTCGCCACCGGCCTGGACGCGTTGACTCACGCGATTGAAGGATTCATCACGCCCGGCGCATGGTCGCTGTCTGATTGTCTGTCCATGCAGACCATCCGTATGGTCGCGCAGAACCTCGCCAAGAGCGCCGACGGCGACAAGGCGGCGGGCGAGCAGATGGCGTACGCCAGCTATATCACCGGCATGGCCTACTCCAATGTCGGGCTCGGTCTCGTGCACGGCATGGCGCATCCGCTCGGCGGGCGGCTCGGGGTCGCCCATGGCGTGGCCAACGGCATTCTGCTCGCACCGGTCATGGAATACAACAAGGACTATACGGGCGAAAAGTACCGTGATATCGCGCAGGCCTTCGGCGTCGCGGACGCGATGACCGGCGATCTGGAGACCGTACGTGAGGAAGCGGTCCAGGCGGTGCACCAGTTGACCGTGGACCTGGGCAACCCGACCAGGATCTCGCAGGTCGGGGCGACCGAAGCCGATCTCAAGCCGCTCGCTCATGATGCGTTCCACGACGTGTGCACGCCGGGCAACCCGCGCAAGGCGACCGAAGAGGATATCCTCGCGATTTACACGTCCTTGATGTAACGCAAATCAGCACGTCGGCACGCGCCGCGCCAGACGAGGCCGCAACGAGAATCATCGTGTGACTGATTGTGGCTGATATACAAACTGGTTACGCTGGGCACAATCCCAGCGTAACCAGTTTGCATATATGGGCTGCGGAACCGGGGGTGCCGGCATGGCTACCCGCCGTGATCATGCCCGAGACGCTACCGGTCCGGCCCAGCAGCAGTCAGCGTCTCGGATGCAGCCTGCTTGCCGATGCCGGCCTCGTCGTCCGCAGCGCTCATATCGCCGGCATCTGCCGCATCCACGTCGGTTTCATCCTGCTCGTCACGTCTGGCGACATCGAACTGCTCCTTGAGCCACAGCCGTTCCGCCGGGTTGATATCCATGCGGTCCAGATACCGCTGGTACATCGGGTACAGGGTATGCATCCACGGGTAGAGCGCGTACAGCGTATGTTCCGGCTTGCGCTTGCGCCAATGATCCGGATGGGCGGCGAACGTGTTGCGGAAACGGTTCATATAATTGCGGAACGACGTGAACGACGTGTCCATGCGCCGCGCGGAAATGCCGCAGATCATGCGCTGGCAGTACACGGTTTTCATCGAGCGGCCAAGCAGATGCAGGGAAACGTCGATATCCTCGTGCATCACGTCCTCGCGGTCGCGGCACACCTCGTTCGCGATCTGGCGCCATGCGCTCGCGCGCAACGCCATATTCGACCCGAACAGCAGCACCTGGTCGCCGTCCGCGCGGTACATGTGCCGGCGGACGCTATCATCGCCGCGCAAACCCACGCGCTTGGCGGGCATATCGTAGTAGACGACCGGACCGGTCGCGCCCATCGCCTCGGGGTCCTCGGTGAAAATACCCGAGACCACTTCGACCCAGTCGGGCTTGAGCATGCAGTCGGCGTCCACGCGGCCCAGTACGTCGCCGGTGGCGTGGTTCAGCCCGTAGTTGCGTGTCGGGATGAGCCCCTGCTCCTCGTCCTGGTGCAGCAGACGGACCGGGGCGTCAGGATGTTCTTCCATGAACTGCTTGACAATGTCGACGGTCGCATCGGTGGACCGGTTGTCCACCACAATCACCTCATGGGGCATCACCGTTTGACGGGTTGCGTTCGTCAGACAGTCGGCGATGCGCTCCTCTTCGTTCCACGCGGGAATGACAATCGATACGGATAGCATGCTTCCTAGGATAGGCAAGGACGTCTACAGTGCCCTCGCAGTGCGGGTGCCACGCATGCCGGCAACTGTCGGCGCTTCGTGTCGCCTATGTAGAATGGGGAGCCATGAGCCAACAAGAGGAACCGCAAATCGATCTCGCCTCGGTCTTCCCGCAGAAAGGCGACCCCCGGCGCCCGCCGGAATGGTGGGGGCGTGGGCTCTTCTATGCCGCGATCGCCGTGTTTCTTGCGGTGTTCGTCTGGAAGTCGTGGGGCAAGGTCGACACCATCGTCCTTGACATCGTGGTGTCGGTGTTCATCGCGCTCGCCATCGAACCGCTGGTGATCAAGCTCATTCGCCATGGCTGGAAGCGTGGGGCGGCGTCCGCCGTCAGCCTTATCGGGGTATCCGTCATTGTGATTGCGTTGATGGTGTTGTTCGGCAATATGTTCGTCCAGCAAGTCATCTCCATGGTGCAAAGCGTGCCCGCCTATTACGAGCAGATCGCCGATTTCGTGTCCAAGCAGTTCGATTTCGAGCTGCCGCAGATGGAGAATCTCGGCAGCGAAGTGATGAAGAACCTCAAGACGTCATGGCTCACGGACGTCGCCGGGCAGGCCTATAACACGACCGTCGGCGTGTTCGGTTTCCTGTTCAACCTGCTGACCGTGCTTATGGTGACCTACTACGTTTCGGCCGCGGGGCCTCGTGTCCGACGCAGCATGTGCCAGTGGCTCGGACCGTCCACCCAGCGTCGTTTCCTGTTCGCGTGGACGGTAGTGCAGGACCAGATTTCCGGATTCCTGTTCTCCCGCACGATCCTTGCAGCCATCAACGCCACATGCACAGCGATTTTCCTTGATGTCATTCACGTGCCATACTGGCTGCCGCTGGCGCTGTTCTGCGGATTGACCGCGCAATTCGTGCCCACGATCGGTACGTATCTGGGCGGCGCCCTGCCGGTGATCTTCGCATGGGCGTCGCGCGGGCCCACCTATGCGGTGATTGTGGTCGTATTCATCGTCATCTACCAGCAGATCGAGAATCTGATTCTCTCCCCGAAGATTTCGCAGCGCACCATGGACCTGAACCCGGCGATCGCCTTCCTGTGCGTGCTGATCTTCGGTTCGCTGTTCGGCGCTCTCGGCGCGTTCCTCGCCTTGCCGATCACCGCCAGCCTGCAAGCGATCTTCCGTGCGTATACCAAGCGGTACGATTTGATTGATTCACCGCTGATGAACGATCCGGAACCGAAACGGAAGTCCAAGGTGGTCGAGGGGGCCGAAGCGTTCAACGAGCATGTCATCAAGCCGATGAGCCAGCGTATGCCCCGTGTGACACAAAGCTCCGGCTCGCATGTCCCGGTGGGCGAGGAATTGCGTGAACTCCAGGAACAGATATACCGTCAGACCACGGAAAGCGGCGGCGATGATGTCCCGACCGTAGCGATACCCAAGGGCGTTATCCCATCCGAGGCCAAACCGCTCAAAGGCACTGACGAAGCCGCGAACCGTGAAGGCGAGACCGGCGGTACCCAGGCTCACGAGACATCGCGCCGTGTGCAAGAACATGCTCCGGCTGACGACAATCCGAGAAAGAGGTGGCACTGATGGTCCTGCTGTCCGTCCTCGATATCCTGCTCATGATCATCGGCGGCGCCGGGCTGGTGTATCAGGCGATCTGCGTGGTCGCCTCACTGTTCGCCAAGCAGATCACCTTCCCGGACGCGCCGATGGACAAGCGGTACGCGGTGCTGATCTCCGCCCGCAACGAGGAAGCCGTCATCGGCAACCTCATCAATTCGATCCGCTCGCAGACCTACCCGTCACAGCTGGTGGACATCTGGCTGGTGGCCGACAATTGCACCGACAACACCGCCGGGCTGGTCCGCGGCATGGGATGCCATGTGGTCGAGCGGTTCAATACGGAACAGGTCGGCAAGGGCTACGCGTTGAGTTATCTGCTGGACCATATGATCAACGAGGGTGTCACCGACCAGTATGACGCGTTCTTCGTGTTCGACGCGGACAACCGGCTCGACAAGCATTACATCGAGGAGATGAACAAGGCGTTCCACGCCGGCTTCAAGATCCTCACCAGCTACCGCAATTCCGTCAACCTTGCCGATAACTGGGTTTCTTCGGGATCCGCCCTGTGGTTCATCCGCGAATCGCGGTTCCTCAACAACTCGCGTATGCTGTTCGGCTCGAGCTGCCATGTGGGCGGCACGGGATTCATGTTCTCCCAGGAGATCATGCGCCGCAACCGCGGCTGGAAGTTCCACCTGCTCACCGAGGATCTTGAATTCAGCATGGACTCAGTGCTGCACGGCGACCGGATCGGGTACTGCGGCACCGCGATCCTCTACGATGAGCAGCCGGTCACCTTCGGCCAGAGCTGGCGTCAGCGCCTGCGCTGGAGCAAGGGGTTCCTGCAGGTGTTCCGCTATTACGGCCCGGCGCTCATCAAACGCGCGGTGCGAGAACGCGATTTCTCCTGCATCGATTTCACGCTGGTGCTCTGCCCGTTCATGGTGCTCGGCATCGCCAGGTTCCTGCTGGGCTGCCTGTTCGCGGCCTGTGGCTTTGTCACATGGCAGAGCCAGTTGAACGCGGTCGGCGGATGGACCTACGGCATCGTGCTCGGCGTGCTGGCCATGATGGGGCTCGCCGCACTGACCTGTGTGGCCGAACGCGACCAGATCGGCGCCACCAACAAGGAGCTGTTCGCCTATGTGCTGAGCTTCCCGATCTACATGCTCAGCTACGTGCCGATCTCCTTCCAGGCGGTGTTCTCGAAAGCCGAATGGAAGCCGATCGAGCACCATGGGAAATAGCGGTTCGGGCGCGTCATGCAAACGTTTGACGTATCGTTCCCCGTCCGGCGCTAAGCTGTTGGACAAGTACCGCATGCCGGCCCCGACCGGCGTGCGTAGCCGTTTCGTTTGACGGAAGGAGCATGCCGTGGGGGCTCGGGTGGAGCTGAGCAGGCAACGACGGACCAGTACGGGTCGCGCAATCCGCGTCGCCGTATCGTCGGCGCTGACCGTCCTGCTGGTTGTCGGCTATGCCGTAGGCGACATCACGGACGTCTCCCCGGGGGTACTGACCTTGCGCAACGTGAGCAACCCGGCGTACGCGGCGCCCCTGGCCGCCCGCTCTGCGACGACGATTGCCGGCACCGCTGACCGGTCGAAGAGCATCGACGCCGCTGCCGCCCAACAGCTCATCGATACGTTTGCGGCAGACCCCAGCGTGGGAACCGACTTCTCCATCGTCATCGCCACGGCCGACGGTGAGGTCGCCGCCAGCCACGAGCCTGACACCCAGCGTGAGCCGGCCTCGACCATGAAAACCCTGACCTCGCTCGCCGCCGCATCCGTGCTGGACATGGGCTCCACGCTCGCAACCGGCACATACCTGGCACAGGCGGACGGGCAGACGGCAACCCTGTACCTCAAAGGCAGCGGCGATATGCTGCTGGGCTCCGGGGACAGCGATCCGAATCATGTCAACGGCCGGGCAGGGCTCGGGACCCTGGCGAAATCCACGGCGACGGCGCTCAGGCAGCGTGGGATAACATCGGTCGCCTTGCGCTACGACGACACCCTCTTCGCCGATCCGAGATACCCGGCGACCATCGCACAGAATAATCCGGACAATATGTACTACACCGCCGTTTCCTCGATGGCGGTGGATGGTGGACGCCAGTGGACGGCAGGCCAGCAGCATGACCCGGACCTGTTCACCAGCTATCCCTTGCTGTCCACGACCCCGGCGGCGGACGCCGCCACGACATTCGCGCAGCGCTTGGCAGAACAAGGCATCACCGTCAGCGGTTCGCCGGCGGCCGCGAGCATGCCCTCCGGACTGGGCGCACTGGCAACCGTGCAGTCCGCGACACTTGCCGAAATCATGGCGTTCACTCTGCGCCACTCCGACAACACGCTCGCCGAGGAGTTCGGAAGGCTGCTCGCCAACGCGACCGGTAACGAGAACAGCCCGACCGGGGCGACCACCGCGGTCAGACAGGAGCTTGACAAGCTCGGCGTTTCCACGTCCGGCCTCGTAATGGCCGACTGTTCTGGCCTGTCTGACGGCTCGCGCCTGACCGCCACCACGCTCGTGCAAGTCCAGGAGCGCAATCTCCGGGTCGGCGGGGCGGTCGCTGCAGCGGAAGGACTGTCGATTCCCGGACTGGTGGGCACGGCGAAATCCCGTCTCACCGACCAGACGGTCGCCGGGCAATTACGCGTGAAAACCGGCAGCCTCGAGAACGTCACGTCCATGGCGGGCAATGTGTCCCGCACCAACGGCGGGCTGTTGTCCTTCGCGGTGATCGTCAACAATCCGGCAAACCTGTATTCGGCGCGCATCGCGATCAACAAGTTCATGAGCGCGCTGGCAGGGCTCTAGGAAGCGATCAGGGAGCAGCAAAGGAGCGGCATATGGCGTACACGGCAGGTCTCAGGGCGGCGATCGGGCAGGTCCGTGCGAGTCTGGAGGATGCGGGCCTGGGCTTGCGTGACCGGCGTTTCACCCGTCACGGCACCCACACGCCGCTTCCCGATGCCCCGCTTGTACTGGTCGCCTGTTCAGGGGGACGCGACTCCATGGCGCTCGCCGCGGTCGCGCACATCGTGTGCGGCATGCTGGGGCTACGCTGCGGTGCCATCGTCGTCGACCATCGCGTCCAGGCCGGATCGACCGAGGCGGCGCTGGACGCCGCCGCTCGCTGCTCGCTGCTGGGACTCGACCCGGTGTCCGTGCGTTTCGTGCATGTCGAACCCGACGGCAAGGGTCAGGAGGCCGCCGCGCGTGACGCACGATACGAGGCGTTGGTCGACGAGGCGAAAGCCTGCGGCGCGCAGGCGATCCTGCTCGCCCACACCTGCGACGACCAGGCGGAAACCATCATCATGGGCCTGCTGCGTTCCGGCGGTGTGGACGCGCTGTGCGGCATGCCCAGGGCCGGCAGGCGCGACGGCGTGACACTGCTCCGCCCGTTCCTCGGACTGACCCGCGCGCAGACGACCGGCATCTGCCGTGATCTGGCCATCACGTGGTGGGACGACCCGACCAATGGCGACGGTATTGCACCGGGGGAGCGGTTGTCGCGCGACTATCCGCTCCGCTCGCGCATCCGCCATGACCTGATGCCGGTGCTCGAGGATATCGCCGGCGGCGATATCGCCCGGCATCTCGCCCGGTACGCCGAGGGGGCGGCCAGCGACCGCGAATACCTTGACGGGCAGGCTGCGGCGGTATATCGGACGAGTGTGCAGATTGCGGCGACTGCCGTACCCGGCGTCTGGCTTGACGCCCGGGCGCTCGCGGTTCAGCCGGCGGCGATCAGGCGGCGGGTGATCGCCCGGGCGTGCGCATCGTTGGACGTGCCGGTTTCGGCGCGGCATGTCGAAGCCATCGAGCAGCTTATCGTCGACTGGCATGGCCAGCAGGCTGTGAATCTTCCCAGCGGGTACCAAGCTTTTCGCCAGAAACACGTCATTCGCGTGTGCCAAGATAGTGGGCATGAAAATCGCTGATGTTCAGGACCAGATCGACCACGAGTTGATCAGCAAGGCCGATATCCACAAGAAAATCGATGAGGTCGCGGCGCAGGTGAGTGAGGACTACCGCGGCAAGGACCCGCTGCTCGTAGCGGTGCTCAAGGGCGCGGTCAACACCATGGTCGCCTTCTCGCAGGCGATGAGCATCCCGGTGCAGATGGATTTCATGAGCCTGTCCAGCTACGGGTCGGGAACGTCGAGCAGCGGGACGGTCACCGTCCGCCAGGACCTGTCTACGGACGTGCGCGGGCGCAATGTGCTCATCGTCGAGGACATCGTGGATTCCGGCCGTACGCTCGCATGGCTGGTCGAGGAGCTCAAGCGCCGAGGTGCACAATCCGTGGAGGTCTTCGCGCTCTTGGAGAAGCCGTCCCGGCGGGAAGTGGACGTGCAGGTAAAGTACAAGGGGTATGAGGTCCCCGACGAGTTCGTCGTCGGATTCGGCCTCGACTACGACGAGCGGTTCCGCAACCTCGATTCGATCGCGGTGCTGAAGCCGGAAGTATATCAAGGAGAACAGGCATGAGCTATCCGCAGGGCCCGCAACAGCGGCCTCCAATGGGTGGGAACAACGGCAACCCGTTCCGCCGCGGCGATTCCGATAACTCGCCGAAGGGAGGCAACGGCAACCGTCCGTGGTGGCAGTCCCCATGGCTGTGGGTGGTCGTACTGGTACTGCTCACCATCGGTGCGTTCCAGATGTTCGCCTCCAGCGGCACGCAGACCATCAATACGGAAGACGGCCTGAAGCTGCTCGACAACGGCCAGGCCACGTATGCCGAGGTCATCGACAACCGCCAGCTGGTCAAGCTCGAACTCAAGAACGACTACACGAAGACCGACGCGCAAGGCAAGACGCACAACTACGGCAAGAACGTGCAGTTCTACTACACCTTCGCCCAAGGCGCCGATATCATCAAGGCGGTGAAGGCGGACGAGCCGAGCAACGGCTGGACATCCAGCATGCAGCAGACCAGCACGATGTCCTACCTCATCACCTCCATCCTGCCGCTGGTCATCTTCCTGGGGCTCCTGTGGTTCATGATGAGCCGCATGAGCAACGGCATGCTCGGCATGGGCGGGCGCAAGAACAGCAGCAAGCTGCTTGAAGGCCAGACCCCGAGCACCCGGTTCGCCGACGTCAAGGGCGAGGATGCCGCGCTGCAGGAGGTCGAGGAGATCAAGGACTTCCTCAAGGACCCGTCCAAGTACAAGGCGCTGGGCGCCCGCATCCCGCGTGGCGTGCTGCTGTACGGCCCTCCTGGAACCGGCAAGACCCTGCTCGCGCGCGCCATCGCCGGCGAGGCGGGCGTGCCGTTCTACGCGACTTCGGGTTCCGACTTCGTCGAGATGTTCGTCGGCCTGGGCGCCTCCCGCGTGCGTGAACTGTTCGATGAGGCGAAGAAGAACGCCCCGGCCATCATCTTCATCGACGAGATCGATGCCGTCGGCCGCAAGCGCGGCTCCGGCATGAGCGGCGGGCATGACGAACGCGAGCAGACGCTCAACCAGCTGCTCGTCGAAATGGACGGCTTCGACAACGATACGAACCTGATCATCATCGCCGCGACCAACCGCCCTGACGTGCTTGACCCGGCCCTCCTGCGCCCGGGCCGTTTCGACCGCCAGGTCGCCGTCGAGGCCCCGGATCTGGAAGGCCGCGAGGCGATTTTGAAGGTCCACGCCAAGGGCAAGCCCTTCGTGCCGGACGTCGACCTGCATATGGTCGCCGTGCGTACGCCCGGCTTCACCGGCGCCGATTTGGCGAACGTGCTCAACGAGGCCGCGCTGCTGTGCGCCCGTGCCGGCGCCCAGCTGATCGACAACCGTGCCATCGACGAGGCCATCGACCGCGTGCAGGCCGGCCCGAAGCGCCAGTCAAAGGGTATGGCGCTCAACGAGCTACGCAACACCGCCTACCATGAGGGTGGCCACGCTCTGGTCGCCGCGTGCATGCACGACACCGACCCGGTCACCAAGGTGACGATCCTGCCGCGAGGCCGGGCCCTGGGCTATACGGCCGTCATGCCGACCTCGGACCGCTATTCCGAGACGCGCAACCAGCTGCTCGACCAGATGGCGTACGCGATGGGCGGGCGCACCGCCGAGGAGGTCGTGTTCCATGACCCGACCACGGGTGCGTCGAACGATATCGAGAAGGCGACGCAGATTGCCCGCAAGATGGTGCTCGAATACGGCTTCTCCTCGAAGCTCGGGGCCATCAAATGGGATAACGCGGACGCCCAGGACGACTACGACGGGCTGAAGCCCCGCCCGTACTCGGAACGCACCGCGCAGATCATCGACGAGGAGGTGGACAAGCTGATCGAGAACGCGCACACCGAGGCGTGGAACGCGATCAACGACAACCGCGACATCCTCGACGAGCTGGTCCGGCAGCTGCTGGTCAAGGAGACCCTCAACGAGAAGGAGCTCGCCGAGATCTTCGCGAACGTGAAGAAGGCCCCGAAGCGTGAGGTGTGGCTGTCCGACGAACGTCGGCCGGACTCCGACAAGCCTCCGGTAGAGATTCCGGATTCGCTCAAGCGCGGTGTCGGCATGAAGTCGGGCGAGTGACCGCATGGATTCCATACGTTTGACGGGGATTCGCGCCGCCGCAGGGCAGGGCGGATCCCCGTCCGCTTGTTCTGGTCATGGTCAGGCCCCATACTGGCGCGATCTATGCGCGGATGTCGCCGTCGAGCTTGATCTGCGCGAAGCCATCGCCGACGACGACATCACCGAAACCGTGGATTACGCCCAGCTGGTCGACCGGGTGCGGCAGGTCATGGCTACGGGCGCGCATGACTGTACGCTGCTGGAAGCCATCGCCGGGCGCATCGCGCAGGCGGTGCTGCTGTCACATCGTGCCCGCGGCGTTGATGTCATGCTTCATGCCGGCCATCCTCGTGGGGCGGATATCGATGACATCACGGTGCATATCCACCGTCTGGCCGATGACGGCGATCATGCCGATACCACGCCGGCGGCGCAGGCCAGCGGATCGATGCCGAGGCACGAGTCCTGCGGCCAGTGCGACGGTGGCCAGCATGGTGGCGACGGCGAGCACGCCGATACCGCAGCACAGGCACAGCAGCCATCCCACGCCGTGATCGCCATGCGAGGCGGCGACAGCGACGGGGAACAGCTTATGCGTGCCGCCGTCGTGGCCTTGGACAGCGTCCCGGGCAACCAGGTGACCGGCATCTCGCCGCTTTACCATGTCAGCGCCATCGACGGGCCGGAGTCCATGTCCGCCGTCGTCCTGGTGGATACGCGTCTTGATTTGCCCGCACTCAGCCACATGCTCGGCTCCATCAGCGCCCGGCATCAGGATTCGCTCGCCTTGCATGCGGTCATGATGCGTTCCGAGACCGGGGACAGCCCGCGTGAAGAGGTCGGCTGGCGGGACGCAAAAACCAGTGCGGCTGTCCTTGCCCCGTGGATGGATATCGAGCCTGACGCCAGCTTTGACGGCGACCCGCTGTCGTACCTGCTGGCGCTCGCCCCCGACGCGACACAGGTGGGACTGCTGTCGGACCGTTGGATCCTGGGAGGCATGCAATGAGCACGGCAAATATGAAAGGAGACCGATAACCATGCGCAGAACCCCATGGTGGCAGTACGTGATCGCAGCGCTGGCGGGCTGTCTGCTCGGTGTGGGTGTGGCGAAACTCTCGGACAGCCTGCAATTCGACATGCTCGGTGCGCCGGTCGCGGTATCCGTCGTCATGCTGGTCATGGGACTGGTGGTACTGGCACTGGCAATCCAGGTGCGTACCTATGCGCGGACCGATCCGAAGAAACGCACGCGGCGGTTGGACCCGGAGCGGGCCGTCAACACGCTGATCCTGTCGAAGGCGCTTGGGCTGGCCGCGGCGTTTCTGCTGGGCTGGTATGGCGTGCAGCTTGTGGTCGCGTTACCGCACGGCGAGGCACCCTACTATGCGAGCGCCATCCGCGAATGTGCCATCGCCGCGTCGGTCAGCCTGATCGACATGATTATCGGCATCATCAGCGAATGGTTCTGCCAGCTGCCGCCGGATGAGGGCCCGGAGAACCCGAAGATGAAGGAGCGCCAGCGTAAGCGGCGCCAGCTTGTCCGCAGCGGTGTCGCCAGACGCAGCTAGCATCGCTCACATTCCGCTTCTGCCGGTGCTGGGCTGCTGCTAGGCGTCGGCAGAGGGTTATGGTTCTGCATTTGCCGATGGTGAGGGCGCTGTCAGCGTCGGCAGAAGGTTGATAGGGAAGAGAGCCCGCAGGCGGCGCGGACGGTATGGTGCGCTCGGTCAGTGGGCGCTGCCGGCCGCGTCCGCGGACTGCATCTTGTCGAGCGTCTCGTCGGGGACGCGGATCATGGCTTCCTGCGCCATCACCGCGACGAGCTCGCCCTCGCGGGAATACACTTTCGCCAGCGCCAACCCACGTCCGTGGGCGGCGGTCGGGGTGTCCTGCACGTACAGGTGCCACTGGTTGATGTCGATATCGCGGTACCACCACATCGAATGGTCGATGGAAGCGTAGGAAATACCCGGCGTGGCGATGCTCAGACCCGCCCGGCGCAGCACCGGCTCCATCATGATCTGGTCGCAGCCGAGCGCAAGCATCGCCCGGTGCATCACCTGCGGCACGTCGGCGGTCCCGTCGGCTTTCATCCACACCATCTGACGGCCGCTGTCCCGGTCCGCCGACTTGTGGTCGGCACCCAGCATGATGGTCGGCGTCACATGGCGGATGTCAAACGGGGATTTGCTGGCGTAGAAATCAGCGAAGGGAGAACGGTCGGCATACGGCTCCATCAGCTGCTTGGCGCTGGTGAGCCCTTCCGGTCCGGGCACGTCGGACGGCATCGGGTCGGCGAATTCGACGCCACGCTGCCCGGTCTCCTGGAAGCTGGCGATGGCGGTGAGGATCGGCCCCTGCGCCTGCGTGACGTTCACGCGCCGCGATGAGAAGGAATGCCCGTCGCGCAGCGTTTCCACGTCGAACAGCACGTCCTGGCGGATGTCTCCGGCGGCGATGAAATACCCGTGGATGGAATGGGGAAGCCGGCCGTTCGGCACGGTTTTCGCCGCGGCGACGACCGACTGCGCGATCACCTGGCCGCCGTAGACGCGCCCCGTGGGGAAATACAGGCTTTCCCCGTTGATGTACGTATGGTCACGATGCGGCGAGGGGGTCCCTAGTTTCAGTACTTTCACCAGATGTTTCAATGGTGTCATCGGTTCGTTCTGCGTCATAATCGCTCTTTTCTGCCTGCCCGACTGCCAGCGCGGCGGGCACGGATCCGATCGGCGTCGTGCGCCGCATGCTGTAGTCTAATCCGTTTGCCGGAATATCTCCGGATTTCGCAGAGGAAACAGCGCGCTGCCACGAAATCCGCATGCCGTACATGCTGCCGTGTTGACCCCAGTACAGCAGCCGCGTATTTCCTGCGCGATTCAATTTGTCCTCATGCGTGTAAACGTGGTATGGCATCGGATGAACGCCCGATGACCGCGAGACGAACCGGGATATCCAGACGCATGTCCAGGCGCAAGGAAGCCTCCCTGCCGGCGGTGCCGACGGGAGGCTTCCCGGTGGTCGTTGGCGCGCTAGCGCCCGTGGCGTATCAGCGCGTGAGCTTGCGATGCAGACGATGGGGCCGTGCCGCGTCCTCGCCGAGGCGTGCGACCTTGTTCTCCTCATACGCCTGGAAGTTGCCTTCGAACCAGTACCAGTGTGCAGGATTCTCGTCCGTGCCCTCCCACGCGAGGATATGCGTGGCGATGCGGTCGAGGAACCAGCGGTCGTGGGAGATGACCACGGCGCAGCCGGGGAATTCGAGCAGCGCGTTCTCCAGGCTTTCCAGTGTCTCGACATCAAGGTCGTTGGTCGGCTCGTCCAGCAGCAGCAGGTTGCCGCCCTGCTTGAGCGTCAGCGCCAGATTCAGGCGGTTGCGCTCGCCGCCGGAGAGCATGCTCACGAGCTTCTGCTGGTCGGAGCCCTTGAACCCGAAGCTCGCCACGTAGGCGCGGGTGGGCACTTCCACGCCGCCGACCTCGATGAAGTCAAGCCCGCCGGAGACAGCCTCCCACAGGTTCTTGTTCGGGTCGAGGCCCGCACGGTTCTGGTCGACGTAGGAGATCTTGACGGTGTCGCCGATGGTGAGCTTGCCCGAGGTGAGCGGCTCCAGACCGACAATCGTCTTGAACAGGGTGGACTTGCCCACGCCGTTCGGGCCGATTACGCCGACGATGCCGTTGCGCGGCAGGGTGAACGAGAGGTCGTCGATGAGCACGCGGTCGCCGAACGCCTTGTGGATATGTTCGGCTTCCAGCACCTGCGAACCCAGACGTGGCCCCGGCGGGATCTGGATCTCGGAGAAGTCAAGCTTCTTGGAGTTGCGCGCCTGCTCCTCCATCTGGTCGTAGCGTTCCAGACGTGCCTTGTTCTTGGCCTGACGGGCCTTCGGCGAGGAACGCACCCAGTCGAGCTCGTTCTTCAGACGCTTGGCGAGCTTGGCGTCCTTGGCGCCCTGGATTTCCATACGCTTGGCCTTCGTCTCCAGATACGTGGAGTAGTTGCCCTTGTACGGGTACAGGTGGCCGCGGTCGACCTCGCAGATCCATTCGGCCACGTTGTCCATGAAGTAGCGGTCGTGGGTGACGGCGATGACGGCGCCCTTGTACTGGTGCAGGAACTGTTCGAGCCACAGGATCGATTCGGCGTCCAAGTGGTTGGTGGGCTCGTCGAGCAGCAGCAGGTCGGGGGCCTCAAGCAGCAGGCGGCATAGGGCGACACGGCGGCGCTCGCCGCCGGAGCACACGCTGACCGGGGTGTCGGGGTCGGGGCACTGCAGCGCGTCCATGGCCTGTTCGAGCTGGGAGTCGAGATCCCAGCCGTTGGCGGCGTCGATCTCGGTCTGCAGCTTGCCCATTTCCTCCATGAGGGCGTCGAAGTCGGCGTCCGGATTGGCCATTTCCTCGCCGATCTGGTTGAACCGTTCGACCTTCTGGGCGATCGGGCCGAACGCCATCTTGATGTTCTCGCCGACGGTCTTGTCGTCGTCAAGCGGCGGGTCCTGCTGGAGGATGCCGACCGTGTAGCCAGGGGTGAGGGTTGCTTCGCCGTTCGAGACGGTGTCGAGGCCCGCCATGATGCGCAGCAGCGTGGACTTGCCCATGCCGTTGGGGCCCACCACGCCGATCTTCGCGCCCGGCAGGAAGCTCAGGGTCACGTCGTCGAGAATGACCCGGTCGCCGTAGGCCTTGCGCGCCTTGATCATTTGATAAATAAACTCAGCCAAAGTTGTTCCGTTCTCCTGATGTGCACCACGCGGGTGCATATGGAATGTAATCGGTCACAATAACCCTTCCATTATGGCGTATGCGGTCTACAGCGGGTGGGGGTGACGGGAGTCGTCGGGTCTTGGCATGTGACGGTGGGTTGGTTTCGGCTGCTTGTGCGACTGACGTGTCGCACGGCGGGCCGATTGGGCTGGTTCTCGTGGCGATTGTGGTGGTATCTGCCCGCGGTGTGATCAGCTGGTCGCATTGCAGACGGATACCTCCGGCTATGGCCGACGGGTAGCCGGTATCTGCCCGCGGTGTGATCGGCTTGTCGCACGGTGTGCGGATACCTTGGCTGTGGTGCGGCGGTGTGGCGGTATCGCGTCGCCGTGTGATTGGTTGGTCGCACCGCGGGTTGATATGGCGGCTGGGGCTGTGTGATGGTCCGGTACCCGTCTGTAATGGGATTGGTTGGTCGCACCGCGGTCGGGTATCGTGGCCGGGATGTTGTGGTGGGTTGCTATCTGGCTGCTGTGGGGCTGGCTGGTCGCATTGCGGACGGATACCTATGGGTGTGGTGGGGCGGTGGGTTGGTTTCGGCTGCTTGTGCGACTGACGTGTCGCACGGCGGACGGGTACCGGGTCGTAGTAGGCGGTCATGCCGACGAGATTGTGCGGTCAAGACAATCCCCGATGCTCACTATATGAACACAAATATGGACATACTGGTGATTCCTCATACCATCGGTCGCACGGCAATCGGCGGGGCAACCGGCATGGCAAGCGGGCGGGCGTAACACGCGCGTAAGGAGAGACAATGATTGCAGGATACTCGGTACTCACCCTGCTTGTGGTGGTGCTCACCGGCGTAGGAGCCGGCTTCGTCGGCTATGCCGTGGGCGCGTCATCGCTGATTTCCTATCCTGCATTGCTGGCGTTGGGCGTGCCGCCTGTCATCGCGAACGCGTCGAACACGGTCGGTGTGCTGGGCACGGGATTCGGCGGGGCGCTCGGTGCCCGAAAAGAATTGCACGGGCAGCATCTACGGGCTGCGATTTACGTGACGATCGGCGTGGTCGGCGGCATTCTGGGTGCGTTGCTGCTGCTCGGACTTGATCCGAAGGTCTTCGAATTCGTCGTTCCTCCGCTGATCGCGCTCGGCAGTGCGGCCATCGCGCTGAATCCCCGTGGACGCGCCGAAGCCAGGCAGGCCGCCGCGGATGCACAGGCCCAGGCGGCCCAGCTGGGACTCGAAGGGTCGGGGCAAGCCGTGGCCGGCCCGAAGAAACAGCGGCGTCCCCGCCCGCTTGTCCGCACGCAGACCGAACCGCTCTCCGAAGACCCATGGTGGGTCTGGCTCGGTGTGTCGTGCTGTGCGGTCTACAGCGGGTATTTCGGCGCCGGCGCCGGCACATTGGTCCTTGCGGTGCTTGACGCCGCAGACATCGGCCCGTTCCATCAGGTCAACGCGCTCAAGACCCTCATCGGCTGGGGCGCGAATATGAGCGCGTCCGTGGTCTTCATCGTGCGCGGGGTCGTGGATTGGCCCCTGGCGATCGCGATGTGCGTGGGATGCTTCGCCGGCAGCTATATCGCCCCGCCGGTCACCAGAAAGGTTCCCGCCCGCATCATGCGTATCGCGGCGGTCATCGCCGGCATCGCCTTGACTATCGACCTGGCCGTCAAGACATACTGACGCTGCTGTTTGCCGTCGTATGCCGCCGTCGCGGCTATGACGCCCGTGCCGCGCGTCGAATTCGATACCTCGCGATAAGCTGAAGTGTCTGAATAATGCCGCGGGAGTGCGGCTGGGCCGCGTTGGCGGCCGACTTACGATCGAAAGAACACAGTGACTGATTCCACATCCTCCAAGCATGCCCACAAGCACGACAGCAAGCGGCATGGCGATTCCTTCAAGCATCACGGCAAGGGCGGGCATAAGGGCGGCAAGCGCTTCGACCGTCGTGATGGCAAGAATTCCTCCTTCAAGAACCAGAACATCGAGGAAGAGCTTCACGAGAGCAAGTACGTGGCCGCAGCCGAGGCAGCGGCTGCCGATTCCGCCGCACACCGCGACGAGCCGCCGCGCACCTTCGCCGAACTGGGCGTGCCGCGCGAACTGGTCGATGCGCTGGAACGCGACGGCAAAACCACGGCGTTCCCCATCCAGGCGGACACGCTGCCCGATTCCCTCGCCGGGCGCGACATCCTCGGCCGAGGCCAGACCGGTTCCGGCAAGACCCTCGCATTCTCCATTCCGCTGATCGCCCGGCTCGCACAATCCAGCGACACCGATGCCACGATCCGCGATTTCAACGCCATCAAGAACAGTGACGACAAGGACGCGCGCAAGAAGGCCATGCTGCCGCATCCACGCGCGCTGGTCCTCGCCCCCACCCGCGAGCTGGTCAATCAGATCGACGAGGTCATCAGGCCGCTCGCCGAAGTGTACGGCATGCGCACCGTTACCATCTACGGCGGCGTGCGCCAGGGCCGTCAGGTCGATGGCCTGCGTCGCGGCGCCCAAATCGTGGTCGCCTGCCCGGGGCGTCTCGAGGACCTGCTCAACCAGAAGCTGCTCAGCCTTGAATCCGTGCGTGTCGCGGTGCTTGACGAAGCCGACGAGATGGCCGATATGGGCTTCCTGCCCTCGGTCGAGAAACTGCTCGCGCAGGTCGCCCCGGACGGACAGCGCATGCTGTTCTCCGCGACCCTCGACCATGGTGTCGACAAGCTTGTCGACGAATTCCTGCACGAGCCGAAGGTCCATGCGGTCGACGCCGCCGACGCCCAGGTCGACACCCTCACCCAGCATGTGTTCAAGGTCACCAGGGACGACAAGCCTGAGGTGATCCGCGCGCTCGCCAGCGGCAAGGACAAGCGCATCATCTTCACCCGCACCAAGTACCAGGCCAAGGAACTCGCCGAAAAGCTCGTCAAGCACGGCATTCCTGCGGTCGATCTGCAGGGCAACCTGTCGCAGAAGCAGCGCGACCATCATCTCGCCGCGTTCGAGCGTGGTTTTGTGCGTGTCCTGGTCGCCACGGATGTCGCCGCGCGAGGCATCGACGTCAGCGATGTCGCCCTGGTGATCCAGACGGAACCGCCGGCCGACCCGAAGTCGTTCCTCCACCGTTCCGGCCGTACCGCACGCGCCGGCGAGCATGGTGACGTGGTCACGCTCGTGCTGCCGAACCAGCGCCGTTCCTCGCACCGCCTGTTCCGCAATGCGGGCATCGACGCCAAGCCGGTGGAAGTCACCCCGGACTCTCCGGAATTGCTTGAGCTGGTGGGCGACGTTGCGCCCGCCGTGGAGGGCTGGAGCCTGGGCCAGGTCGATTTCGGCGACAAGCACGGCAAGAAGAAGGACGGCGGCCGCAAGCGCAAAGACAATAAGGACCGCAAGGACCGCAAGGGCCGTCGCGACCATGCCGGCCGTCGCGGCCGCGAAGGCGGCAAGGCCGATGCCTCCCGTGAAGCGTTCGACCGTTTCGATCAGCCGCAATCCGCGGACTTCGCCGCATCCCACGATGCCAAGGAATCCAACGATTTCAGGGATGTCAAGCATCACGGCCACAAGGACGCCAAGGGCGACAAGCACGGCAAGAAGCGTGTTGACCATGCCGACCGTTTCGACCGTGCTGACCGCTTTGACCGTGCCGGCGGTTCCGGTCGCACCGACCGTCAGTCGCGATTCGACCGCGAAGCCTACGGGGACGACATGCCGCAACGCCATGCCGGCCGCCGCATCTCCTCGTATGACGAGGGGCCGCGCAACCGCAAGCAGCGTCGCGAACGCGAGTTCGGCCACCGTGCGAACGGATTCAAGAAGGGCGGGCATCATCGTCACGACGAGGTCCGGTTCGTCACCACCTCCGGCAGGAAGTCCAAGGCTTCGAAGAAAACCAAAGCCGGCAAGAAGGCGAAATCAGGCCACAAGCATGCCGGCGGCAAGAAGCGCCACTGAGTTGTAGGACGGGCGGGAACGCGTAATCGTGTTCCCGCCCGTCCTGCGTTACGATGGAATGAGCGCTTGACGAAGGATGGTGGTTATGGACTGGCATGCGTCGGTATATGGGGGGCGAGGCAATGGCGGGTACCACGGCTACCGGGACTATGAGGAGGATTCCGGGGCGTCGTACGGTGCACGCAACGAGGTCATACCCGAAAGCAGGTTGAAGCGTCGGGGCGGCGCCGCGTATTTCCGTGCGTTCGACGTGCTGTCCAGCAACCGGATGCGCGATTTCACCTGCACATACACGGATGACGGCGAAACGCTCCACGCCACCGTCCACAGCACAGAGAACTTCCTGAGCGATTATGACGTCAGCACCCATATCGACGAAAACCGTTCCGATTTTACCGATTCCTCATGCACATGCCCGGCGTTCAGCCGGTTCGGCGGCATGTGCAAACACGTGCTCGCGCTCATCATCGCCTACAACGAAGACCCGTCTTCCTTCGCCGTGCACGGTGAAGAGGGGGCGCAGGGGGTACGCCGCCGGCGCGGCACGTCACCGATGCTGGAACGGTTCATGTTCGACGAGGAACAACGCCGGACCGACCAGGCGAAAAGCAGACAGCTCGACCTGCTCAAGCAGGTCAGCGCTGCGGAACGCAACGGCGGGGTGCCGACCGCCGTCCAAGGCAGCCGCCACCTGCCGATCGGCAGCGTGCATCTGGAGCTCGCGTTCGCGAAAAACCTGTCCTCCGGGTGTACGATCCGCCTGAAAATCGCGGTCCCGTCACTCAAACTCAGTTACGTGGTCAAAAGCATACCCGGCTTGCTTCGCGTCGTACGCGACCAGGAATACTTCCAATACGGGCAGAAACTCGCGTTCGTCCATACCCGCGACACGTTCGACGAGCAATCGCGCAAGATGCTTGACATCCTCGACCGTGCCGAACAGGTCAGGCAAAGCCTGGGCGACGCCATGTACCCGTCGTCCATCCGCCAGACGCCGGGGGACGGGTATCTCCTCGCCGATGACGAGATGGCCGAGCTGCTTGACCTGTTCGTCGGCGGCAAGGAGACCGTGGGATTCGCAGGGTACAGCCAGGCATTCGTCAACGCGCGCGACATGCGCGTGGTGGACGGGGACCCCGACTTCGGGCTGCGCATCAACCCCGAGCCGGATGGCGGGTACACCATCATGCACGCGGCTCGCGTCCTGGCCATCATCGACGGGCGTCCTCGCCCATACGCGGTCGTCGGCTCCGCCGTGGCATCGGACCGGGACTGGATGTCCGGCGACACGGCCGGCCTGTCCCTGATCTTCCGCTGTTCACGCGAACTGGCCAAACAGAAGCAGCTTGCGCTCGCCTTGTGTGGGGAGGACCGTGAAACCGAACAGTATGTGAGTCCGCGTGACCTGGGCATGTTCAGCCGCACGGTGCTGCCGCAATTGACGGTTGGCGCAATCGACGGGGTACCGGTCCAGGAATCAGGCGATGCCGTTGACGGTGCTGCCGGTGCGGTGCCGGACGGGACCGCCGGACCGGCGGAACAAGACGGGCACGAACCATTACGCGGCCTGATCGCCGATATCCCCGCGAAACTGCTGGCAACAGTGCAGCAGCCATGCAGAATCGAACTGTATTTCGACCGCGACCGTGACGGCATCACCTGCGATGCGCAAGCACGATACGGCAGCAAACGTTTCCACATCTTCAACGGCAACGGTCTGCATGACGGCGTGGTGCGGGATACGGCGACCGAGCGGCTCGCCGTCGAGGCGCTCCTGCATTACTTCCCGCGGCCCGATGGCCCGATCGCCCGGCTGTCCGAAGACGATGACAAGGCGATTTACCGTCTGCTGACCGAAGGATTGCCGGTGCTGCGCGGCCTGGGCGCCGTGTTCTCCACCCCCGCGTTCGACGGGCTGACCTCCATGCCGTCGCCGACCATCAAAATCGGCCTATCCATGCGGTCGGACCTGGTGGAAATCTCGCCGATCGCCGACGAAGTCGACCCGAGCGAGGTACCGTTGCTGCTGCAAAGCTACCACCAGCGCAAACGGTTCCATCGTCTGCGTGACGGACGATTCGTCGATCTCGCCGCCATGGACACCAGCAGGATCGACACGATTGCCGGCGACCTGGGCATCGGCAAGGACGCGTTCGACGACGGTGCCGTCGATGTGCCGGCATTCCAGGCGTTCTACCTGGACGGGCAGGTTGACGATGAGGACAAGGACGACGGGTTCTACCGGTATGTCGAGAATCTCAAGGTCATCGATTCGGGCCGTTACCGAGTGCCCGACAGCCTCAGATCCGTGCTCCGCCCGTATCAGGCGGAAGGGTTCCGCTGGCTGAACGCGGTGTGCGACAAGGGCTTCGGCGGCATTCTCGCCGACGAGATGGGTCTGGGTAAAACCGTGCAGATGCTCGCCATGCTGCTCAGCCGGCTGGACGAATCGCGTAAGAACGGGCCGAACCTGATTGTCTGCCCAGCCTCCCTGGTCTATAACTGGGTCGCTGAGGCGGAGAAATTCACGCCGGAACTGCACGTCGCCGCGCTCGCGGGAAGCAAGGACGAGCGTCGGGCGATTCTTGCCAGTGCGCGCGATTATGATCTGCTTGTCACTTCGTATGATTTGTTGCGCCGCGATATCGATGATTATCGTGATATCAACTTCACGTGCATGGCGTTGGACGAGGCGCAATATGTGAAGAACCACGCGACGAAATCCTCGCAGGCGGTGCGTTCGATCCAGGCCAAGCATCGGTTCGCGCTCACCGGCACGCCGATTGAGAACCGATTGTCCGAATTGTGGAGCATTTTTGATTTCCTCATGCCCGGGATGCTCGGCAGCTATAAGCATTTCCGCGGTCGGTTCGAAATGCCGATTCTCAGCGGTGACGCCATCGCGCAGCGCAGATTGCAGGTGTTTGTCGGTCCGTTCATTCTGCGCCGTCTCAAGAAGGACGTACTCGGCGACCTGCCCGACAAGATCGAGAACGTCATCACCGTCCAGCTGGAGGGCGAGCAGCGCAAACTGTATGCGGCGCTCGAGCAGCGGTTGCGTGCTTCCATCAACAGGGATACGAACTTCGATTCCGGCGCCGAGAAGATCAAGGTGCTCGCCCAGCTGACCAGGTTGCGGCAGATTTGCTGCGATCCGCGGTTGGTGTACGAGAACGCCGGGAAGAAATCCGCCAAGCTTGATGCCATCGAGGAGCTGGTGGAATCCTGCCGCGATGCGGGCCGCAAGATGCTGATTTTCTCGCAGTTCACCAGTTATCTGCATCTGATCGGCAAGCGGTTGCACAAGAACGGCATCGACTATGACGTGATCACCGGCGGAACCCCGAAGAAGAAGCGGCTTGAGCTGGTCAACCAGTTCAACAAGGACGACACCCCGGTGTTCCTCATTTCGCTCAAGGCCGGCAATACAGGCCTTAACCTGACCGGTGCCTGCGTGGTTGTGCATGCCGACCCGTGGTGGAATGCCGCGGCGCAGAACCAGGCGACCGACCGTGCGCATCGCATCGGGCAGACGCAGGATGTGAACGTGTACCAGATTGTGGCGAAGGACACGATTGAGGAGCGCATCATCAACCTGCAGCGTACGAAGTCCGATCTTGCGGCGAAGTTCGTGGATGACGCTTCGACGACCGGCGGCAGCGCCATCAGCCGACTTACCAAGGACGACCTGCTCGCGCTGCTCGGGTGAATCGCCGCGCTGGTTGTGTGCGCGGCTTGTTGCGGGCCGGTACCGCCTGTTGCGAGCGTATTTGCGGGTTCCTGGGTGGCTTACGTTCCGGTGTGCGGCGGATATGCGTGCATCTGCGGTTTGCTTGGCGCGATTGGCCGGTGCTTGACCAGTGGTGAAAGCGTGTTGTCGCTCCCCGTTTTCAACGTGCATGTGCAGCACCTCGGCTAGGGTTGTGAGTTGAAAGGAATAATAGCCAGCCCCCAGAAAGGTCCTTCACATGCACTTTGAAAACGAGAATTTTTCCGCTAATTCTTAAACCCGTTGTAGTTGTCGCCATTTGATAAATATCCAGTAAAAGAAATAGCTCAAAATCGAGGGTTTGCAAATATGTTTCACCAAGTTGAAATCATGCTTTATGTACATGATCCAGAAAAATGTGCCAAGTTCTGGAGTGAACAAGTTGGCTTTATCGTGAAAGAAGAAGGCGAAGGCCCCGACCAAAGCAAGACCTACTTGCTGGTAGCTTGCGAAAACGCGGAATACAGCCTGCGACTGTTTGATCGTGAGGTGATCGCCGAGTACTCGCCAGAACTTGACCTGGCTACCCCGTCACTGCTTTTCAGCTGCGAAGACGTGAAGGAAACCCTCCAAAAGTTGCTTGACAAGGGCGTCACTGTTGGCGAAGTCGTTGATATGGGCAGTGCCGAAACTTGCAACTTTGCGGACCCAGAAGGCCACTTCTTTGCCTTTAAGAGTGTCAAGGCGTAAAAGACAGGTATGAGCTACCAAGATATAACCGCTGAAACAATCGACCGCTGGTGTGCTTGAAAAACTGAGCGCCAGGCGGTCGATTTTTTCCGCGATATCTTTTCTTATCGAAAAGGCAACCTTCTGGGAAATATCTGAAGTAATCCGTCTTTGTGCATGGTTGAAAATCATGGACAGGTGATAAAGGCCAGGCGCAACGGGATAATGTTGTTGATGTAAATAAAATCAATTCACCGGTATTCTAGATCTTGGCGCGAATCCCTGTGATCAGCTTGTCGGTTGCCTTGGATGAAATTTTGGTCCAATAATGGAGAAGACGGTCGAAGTAATCGCGAATATGATTACAGCGAGCAGGGATCAGTAATTAGGCTTTAAGTAGCGAAAGAGTCTGGCAAAAGTCCCGGAAGAGTCCTTTGCCTTCCCAGTTCCTTTGGATCTGCCATGGTTGTCCATCGGCTAATTCCCCCTCACTTGAAAGCTGTGAGTAGGCAATTTTCCGGTAGATCTGCAGATACTGTCGATAACGCGGTCATCTACAGCGTGGCCGTCTTCAACCCAACCGCGCATCCCAGCAAGTCAAATACGTATAACGTAAAATTACTGGTTTACGATATACTAATCTGCTCGCGGCAGCCGGAACGTAAGGAACGTCACTTGCCGCCGTGCGGGCGTGGAACGGTGTGGATCTTGCCGGTAAAACTAGTGGACACGATTTTCCAGACCGTGACGCTTGCCATCTGCTGCGCGGTGAACTGCACGTGATCCATGCCGGCCTGCTTGCTCATCAGGGCTTGCATGGCGGCGATTTTCTCGTCAAGATCTGTGACCACCGATGCCGTGCCCGTGCCGACGATCGAGCGGAAGGACGCCGACCAGTTGCAGGGTGTGCGGCCTTCGTGCACCTGATGATTGCAGTCAAGCTCAAAGGCGACCGGAAGTGCGTTGCCCGCAGTGCGAATCGCGTCGATTTTGCGTCCCTCATGCGCCGAATGCAGGAAAATCCGCAGCTCGCCGAAATCCGGCGGCAGTGGTGTCCCGTTCGCCGACAGGCTGACCGGAAGGTCGTTTTCGGGTTGGGGGAATCGCTCCAGAGTGAATTGATATCCGAAATTCATCGGCACGATGGTCAATCCTTCGGCGTCTAGGTAGGAGACGCGCACGACTTCGCACGAGTCGAGGATATCCTTGATCTGCTGCGGGGAACGGACTTCGCGGTCGGCGCGACGCATTGGACGGTGTGCTCCGGGGGTCGTGGAAGCGTGCACATGCGGCGCGCGGCGTAGAGAACCGGAAGGCGGCAGTGAAACCCTTGCGACTGCGGCTGCTGTGGGTGCCGGCGCTTGAGTTGGCGTTTGTGCCGGCGTTGACGGCGAGGCTGGCGTGTGCTGCGGAAGTTCGGAAGCGGTATCGGTCATGGTGTCCTCGGTGGTGTGATGGGAATGTAGTGTGGTGGTACGTCGGAGAAACAACTTTCTATAGTATACTATAGAAAGTTGCAGTCGCAGATGTGTGCCCTGCCGAAGCTCTGTCAATGGACAGTATCAAGCGTCTATGCCGTGGTCTGGAAGGATGGTGAGATCGTTGATGTTCCAGTCATCATTGAAGCCTCGTCCGAGATATCAGCGGATGCTGGCCGAGGCGCGCGACAACGGTTTGATCAAAGTCGTGACGGGCATGCGCCGGAGCGGCAAGTCATCGCTTATGGCGCTCGGCCGCGATGATTTGCTCGCCCAGGGTGTGCCCGCGGATCGCATCGTATTTCTGAATCTCGAATCATTCGAATTCGTCGATTATGATTTCCGCCAGTTATATCACGAGGTCGAGCATGCTGTCCGCGATAAAGGGCACTGCTATGTATTCCTTGATGAAGTGCAGCTGATTGGGCAATGGCAAAAAGCGGTGAACGCCATGAGGGTCGATTTGGACATCGATCTCGTCATTACAGGGTCGAATGCACATATGCTGTCCAGCGAACTGTCGACGTTATTGTCAGGCAGATTCATGGAGATCAGGGTATTCCCCCTGTCGTACCGTGAATTCCTTGAATACGCGGAACTCGGATCTTCAGACGCCAGCTTTGAACGATTCTGCAGATTCGGCGCACTGCCGCCCGTGGTTGACCAGGGTGATAATCCCGCCTTGGCCCGTACGGTGCTTGCCGGTATCTACAACACGGTTGTCGTGCGCGATGTGGCGTCTCATATGGAGATTCGCAATTCCGCGGTGTTCGATGATGTGGCACGGTATGTCTTCGATACTGCTGGATCGCCGGTGTCGGTTGCGAAAATTGAGAGGCGTCTCGCCTCGGCGCACAGGAAAACGACGGCGGTCACCATTGAACGGTATATCAAAGGCATGGAGGAAGCCTATCTGTTGAACCGGATTCCACGGGTTGATGCACATGGGGGAAGGATTTTGCAAGGCTTGTCGAAATGCTACCCGTCCGATACGGGCATCGGTGGCGTGCTGCTTGGGAGCAAGCCGTACGATTTTGGCTTTGTGCTTGAGAACGTGGTGTGCAACGAGCTGTTGGCTGCCGGGTATCATGTGCGTGTCGGGCGGGCCGACCGATTGGAAATCGACTTTGTCGCATGGCGTGATGATGCGTCTGGGAATTCTGACGCCACCGGCGATGGCTCTTCGCGGGGGCAGGATGATTCACACCCCGGTTCCGGATACGGCGCGCTTGGAGCTCGTCCGATCATGATTCAGGTGACGGCCAGCATGCTTGATGCTTCGACACGGAAACGGGGGCTTGAACCTTTGCATGCCGTGCAGGACGTGTCTGCGCGGCGGATGGTGATTACGCTGGATCATGTGGGGCTGGAAACAGTTGACGGGATTGAGATAGTGAATGCGCTGGATTGGCTCAATTCGCTGCCATCCGGAATGTGATGTGGTATGTGCGCGATGATGCTGCGTGTGGCGGCGGCGGAAAGCGCTGCTTCCGGCGCATGTCCGGGTGGCTGAGGTAGGGTGGCTGGGCAACCTAGGGGAGCTGCGGCGGGTCCGCGGCTGAGAGTGCGCGCAAGGCGCTGACCCTGTGAACCTGTCCGGGCAATACCGGCGAAGGAAAGGAACTGCCATGACGGCATCATCATCTGCTCAATCAAATCATGGTTCTCAAGCGGTGGCCGCACCTAACATTTCTCCAACCGGCGAGTCCGGCACGTCCGCGCAATCCGTGGGGCAGGCCGCATCTCGTAAACCGGCGACCAAGCACGTCCCGCTCGCGCCGGCAAGCAAAAGCGGCGATTACGCGTTTCTCGGGGCGACGCCCGGCAGTGTGGCCGACGCGTTCTACATGGCTGCCGCGGAGGATTGGCAGGCGGCGATCAATTCGCGGTTCGTCAACGAACTACTGGACGACACCCTGCCTGACAGTGTGCTAATCAGCTATCTGGTCCAGGATTTCACGTTCTTCATGCAGCCGACGCTGGAACGTCTGACCGCGCAGGCGCCGACGCAGGAGATTCGTGACATGCTCAACCGGCAGGCCGAGTTCTTCGCCGACCGGGAGAAGCCGTATTTCCTGCGGTTCCTTTATGGGGTGGATGAGCGGCTGCAGGCGAGTGTGCCGCAAACCCCGGCGAACCGCGAATATTGCGCGTATCTCGACCAGATTGCCGCGACCGGCAGTTTCGCTCAACTCTTGTGCCTGATGTGCGCGATGGAATGGCTGTACCTGGCCTGGGCCAAGCGCACGGTGGATGCAGGTGTCGTCCAGCAGGTGCCGGCGCACCGCGGCTGGGTGGAGCTGCACGAAGGCGATCTGTTCCGCCGCTGGGTGGGCAATCTCATCGAGCTGGTGAACCGGTATGCGAGCGTCGACGGCCCGGAAGCCGCCGTATTCCCCGAAGTCGCACGGCTCGAGCGCGCGTTCTTCGAGGATTCGTATGCGTATGCGGTGGGGGAGTGACAGTCCGCCGCTTGAAAAAGATTCGGGCGGCGAACCGGTAGCACTCACTGCTCCGAGTCACCGGTGAGATGGCGTAGCAGATCCGGTGGCACGGGGTGGGCCAGATGCAGACTGGAGACCACTACGCGCTGCTGGATTTCTTCGCCGTCCTTGTTCACACCGCGATTGGTTTCCTCGTGCGAATCCTCGATTGACGCGGCGCGGCCGACATAGTAGTACGTCGTCTCCTTTGTCTCCACTTTCCTGCGGATGAACACCGGCACGAAGTGCGACTCCTGCCAGGGTTCGCCGTCGGTCTTCCGAATCCATTGGAACTCTGGCGATTGCAGGGAACGGTTGTTCTTGCTGAACCATTCGATGTCCTGGTCATCAATGAACCGGTCCTGATACTGGCTTGACTCGTACTTGATGAAAATCGGCATGGTCCCAGTGCTCGCGTCGTAACGGTAGCCGCCCACATTCTGTGGGACCTGTTCGTTGCTCCAGCCGCACATCCGCATCACATCAAACAGCGAATACTTCTCCCCGACAATGAACCCGTGGTCGAACACGGCGGACAGTGGCAGGCCCTGTTTGCTTGCGGTGACACGGGTTTCTTCATACCGTCCGACGCATTGTGCCAGTCCTGCCTGCACGGTGTCCGTAAAGAACTGGCGGAATGTCGTGTTTTCTTGCAAGGATGCCCGCAGCTGGGACGACAAACGTGCCCCACCATCCCCGGATAGTTCAACCATCGGCACGCCGCCGAAACGTTCCCGGTTCGCGCTGGTGAAATACGAATAGTCGAGTACCCGCAACGCCGATTCGCATTGCGCGATATCGCCGTTGCAATCAGGGAACAGACTGGTGACTAAATGCTGCAAAGTTGTGGCATCCAAGGTATCCAAGGCATCCACGCCGTCTGCCTGCGAGAGAACGTCGGTTTGGTCGCCAACCATATCCCGTACGGCATACGGCATTTCGATTCCGGCGAGCGCCGCCAACGCCACCAGCTCGTGTGGCCGCAAGCCGCGCAGCTGTGTATCGGTCAGCATGGTCAGCATTCCGTCTTCGATTGAGGTTGTTGCTTCGAGCCTGAATCGTTTATCTGGATCATCGTTCTTGGTGTTGAGACTGCGTTCGCGTGAACGGACGAAAGCCAGGTAGTTCTTCGATTTGCTGGCCATCGTGTACACAAGTGATGTGTCGCGTGCCGTGATATCCATAAGCATCGGGATGCGGTTCAGTTCGCGGCGCAGTTCCCGGTATTGCTCGCTGAGTTTTCTCATGTCGGACAGGTCGGCATGGTCGATCGCATCAAGCACACGCTTGCGGGCGATGGGGTCGAAGCTGATCGAGCATAAGCCCGGCGCTTGGTTGTTGAGGTTCTTGCGTACGCGGTCGCGGTCGCCGCTGTTGCCGTACAGGGCGATCGGAATGAGATAGTTGTTGGCGTAATTACCGATGAAATCAATAACGACTACTGATGATTTCCCTAGGTATTTGCGTAGGCCTCGGCCGAGCTGCTGGGTGAATATGATGCTGGATTGTGTTTGTCGCAGCATCACGATCTGATTGGTCGCGGGGATATCGATGCCTTCGTTGAACAGGTCAACGGTGAAAATGTAATCAAGCTCGCCGTTTTGCAGCGCCTGTTCCACCTGCTCGCGTTCTTTCGGTTTGCTGGCTCCCGTCAGACATGCGGTCCGGTATGGGCGTTCAGCCTGTTCGTTGATGATGTGGGTGAATTTCTCTGCGAGGATCTCGGCTTCCTCGACCCGGCTGCAGAATACGATGCCTTTGACCGGTTCGCCTGCCTGCCCGTAGATACGCAGCTTGTCGATGATGTAGCTGACGCGGTTATCGGCGGTCAGTTCGTTGACCCACCTGCGTAGTGCCGCTCGATCCTTGTCGTTCGTGTGTTCCATACTCACACCGGTGTCGGGCAGTCCTTCCGCGGTCTCGGTGATGAACTCGCTGACCCCGTAATAGTGGAATGGGCAGAGCATGTCTTCTTCAAGCGCCCGTTGGAGACGGATCTCATAGGCGATGTTATTGCCGAACAGATCGAAGATATTCCCGCTGTCGTTGCGTTCCGGGGTCGCGGTCATGCCGAGCAGGAATTTCGGCGTGAAATGGTCGATGATGCGTTTGTACGTGTCGGCCGCGGCATGGTGCGCCTCATCGATGAGGATATAGTCGAACGCATCCGAAGGGAAGGTGCCAAGCACGGACTGCTGGGCCATGGTCTGCACGGTGGAGAATACATACTTTCGATCAGCACCGGCCTTGTCGGTGCCGGTATACAGGCCGAGTTCGTCATCCGGACAACCCAGCACGCGCTGATATGATTCCATCGCTTTGGTGAGGATTTCCTGACGGTGTACCAGGTACAGCATCCGCTTGGGATGGCATTGTTTCACGTCAAACGCTGACAGGTAGGTCTTACCGGTGCCGGTCGCGGAAATCACAATCGCGCGGGTTTCGCCCCGCGCTCGCAGATGGCGGAGACTGGCCAGCGCTTCTCGCTGCATCGCGTTCGGTTCGACCGACTTGCCTGTTGGATCCGGCTCTGGCGATCTGCGTGAGGGCGCAAGCGGCGGGGCGTTGTGCTCGAATTCCTTCTCGTACGCTTCGATCCACGTGTCGTCAAGTGGCACGGATTGTTCCCGCTGCAGTTCGATTTCCTGGCGGAGTTCCTGCGCGAACCGGCCATCCTGTAAGGAAGGGACACGAAGATTCCACTCGCGGTTGTTTCTCAAGGCATTCTCGGTCAGGTTCGAGCTGCCGATATACACGGTGTATGCGTCCTTGCCGTTCACGGTATGGCGGAACACGTAGCCTTTGGGATGGTAATTGTTACGAGACGGATCGGGGTTGGGTCGCCCGCCAGTATCGGGACGCTCCCAAACGCGTACATCGATGCCTGCCGTCTGCTGGAGTTCGTTGAGCTCACGGAACGCTTGCGGCGAATTGAAATAGTTGTAGGTCGAGGTGATGATACTGCCGGCGTGGGCATGATTGTGATCGTGGAAATTCAGGAAATGCTGTTTGAGCATCTGGATCACCGATTGCGTGACGAAAGCGACGGACATGGAGAAGCCGTTGCTGTTGTCCAGCTCGTGGATCAGCGCATCCTCCATAGTTCTGCCGCCTTGGTTGGCGATCAGCTGGGGAACATATCGTTCGTCTGCGCGGGTGTCTGCGGTGATGAATCCCGAGCGCAGCGATCCGGCGATAAGCCCTTGTGTGATATCGGTGATAATGCTGGAGTCTGTGGGTTCCGCCGGGAAGCGTTCGGACATGTTCGGCGTGGGCATGGTGGTCATGATCGCCGTGACTCCGGGGAATCATAGGCTGTATCGGCCATCGACGCCATGCTGTCCAACAATCCGACGGCCTCCCTGTCGGCAGGCGCCCAGTCAAGCTCGTGCAGATGGTCAGGGGAAAGCCAGCGAACCTCGCGATGTTCAGTCAGGTGCGGCTCGTCGTGCACAAGATGGCACAGGAATGTCGTCAACTCGATGGTGCCGAAATCGTAAGTGTACTGCGTGGTGCACAGCTTACGCCCGACTGTGATCCCGCAGCGCAGCTCTTCCTCGATCTCACGTTCAAGCGCCTGTTGAGGGGTTTCGTACGCTTCGATCTTGCCGCCGGGGAACTCCCAGTATCCTGCCAAGGATCTGCCGTCGCCGCGTTGGGCGCACAGGATGGCGCCATCGCGCATGATTGCCGCGCCGACGACCCGGATCAGACGACCTGATGCTTCTGGTTGCGACGATTGCGGTGCCGCATGCGGTGCTGACGGTTCGTTGTGCTCCACGCTGCTGCTCCTCCCATGATGATCACAGTCAGGGCCCAGGATACAACGGCCTGCAATCAGATGGAGCGCGTGTCGTTGCGTGTGCCACTCCGTTCAGCACCCCACCTCACTCGCACGGGTACCGCAGCCCCCAGCGCTCGCGGATTTGGTCGAGCAGCCGCATCATCCGCAGGGTGTCGGCGTGCGGCATGTCCGGGCATTCGGTCGATCCGGCGGCGATGGCACTGGCGCAGGCGGCTACCTCGTACTCGTAGCCGGTCAGCTGTGCGGGTACGGGGATGCTGCGAATCAGCGCGTGATCCCTGTCATACACGTCGATGCGCTCCACATTGTTCACGTTGCGGCACATGAGGTACCCGTCCGTGCCCCAAATCGCCCCATCGCGGTCGGATACGGCAAGCAGCGAGCAGGTGCTCACCGCCATCACGCCGTCATCGTAGAACAGTGTGGTCGTGCTTTGCGCGTCCACGCCGGTTTTGTACGGGATCATCGCGGTTTCCATGCGGGCGATGTCGCGTCCGCCGTCGTCACCGCCAATCGCCATGTCAATGAAATTCAACGGATATACGCCGACATCAAGCAACGCGCCGCCCGCAAGCTTCGGGTCGACGATTCGCTGCTTGTGCGTGGTCGGGTAGCTCAGATTCGCGCTGATTGCGCACACGTCACCGATGGTGCCGTCATCAACCAGCTGGCGAATCATCGCGCGCGACGGCATGTATCGCGTCCAGATCGCCTCGGCGCACAGCCGCCCGGTCTGCCGGGACACGTCGATCACGCGTTGCGCCTGCTCGGCGTTCACCGTGAACGCCTTCTCCACCAGCACATGCTTGCCGGCCTCCATGCACGCGATCGCCTGCCCGGCGTGCAGCGAATGTGGGGTGGCGATGTACACAAGGTCGACTTCCGGGTCGTCCAGCATCTGCGCGTACGACCCATACGCCACCGCAATGCCGTACTGCCGGGCGAATTCGTCTGCGCGCGCCTGGTCGCGGGAGGCGACGGCGTACGGTTTGGCATATGCCCGGTACGTCGGGTCCTGCGCCATGAGGGTGAGCGTGGCCGCCATTTTCTGCGCGATCCGCCCGGCGCCGAGGATCGCCACGTTGATCGGACGCTCCGGCGGCGCGTATGGTGCTGTTGCCGTGCCGGCCGTGCTCGATGCGGCGGGTGCTGGTGTGGTGGTGCTCTCTGCCATAGGTACTCCTCTAATCCGGTCGTCTCCTAACACTACGAGCACCACCTGAACGAACGATGATGCCGCGCGATTGGCAGGATGGCCCGGGGCGGTGCGGATGGTTGATGGATTACGTATGCCGAGACATACGCGGACAGGTTGTCGCGACTGATTACCGGCGGCAGAAAGAGTGGTATGGGGTGTTGCATATGTCCTGGTATACGCGCGCAGGCGGATGCCGGCCCGGGAGGTGACGCCCCGTGTGATGTACCGACTTGCGTATGCGCCGGCATACGGCGCTGCAGCGTTCCCGGCCGGAGCAACACTGCATATGGGGCGCGATACGCCAGCCGGCGGTCATGGTGTGACAATCCGCTCACACGCCGGCCGGTTTGATGGCGAGGGATGGCTGGTTCGGCGGCCCCGGCGGTCGTTGTGTGAGGATTGATTCGCACGGCGGGGGCGGGGGAGGCTGGATTCGGCTGGTTCGTCGCCGCCGGGCGGAGTTGTGTGAGGATTGGCTTACACGCCGGCCGGTTGCCGGTACGGGCGTAAGCCGCATCGGCAGCCGATCGTGCGTCCCGCGAGTCTCCGCCGCCCGCCTCGGTCGCGGCATCTGATAGTGCGGCATAGATAACGGCGATAGCCCGCGTGGCGTTTCCGCGCGGCAATCGTGATTGCATACCAGACAGTAGGACGGCAAGCGGCACAGGCCGGGCGTCACCCGGGACAGCCGCATGAGAGGAGTGGGAACCATGACACAGGCAACAGCCGTGACGGCATCGGGTATCACCGCGAATATCGCCGACCGGGTGCTGTCCATCCCCGCAAACCCGTTCGCTGCGGCCAATGCACGGGTCGCCAAGTATCAGGCGGCAGGCCATGACATCATCGACCTGAGCCAAGGCAACCCCGACGGGCGGCCGCCGCAGTTCATGATCGATGCGGTCGCCCAGGCCGCCCGCGATCCCGCGGACTTCAAATACCCGTCGTTCAACGGCAAGCCGGCCTTCCTCCAAGCGGCCGCCGGCTGGTACCAGCGGGAATTCGGCGTCACCCTCGACCCGGCCACCCAGCTGCTGGCGACCGCGGGCGCGTCCGTCGGCATCAGCGCCGTCATCCAGACCCTGGTCAACGCTGGTGATCTGGTTGTGCTGGTCGGCCCGTATTACCCGCAATATGAAGGCTCGACCGCCGTGGTGCAGGGGCGCGTCTATACGGTTCCCACAAGCCCGGAACGCGGTTTTCTGCCGGATCTCGACGCCGTGCCGGACGAAATCTGGGACGAGGCGAAACTGCTGATCCTCAACTATCCGAACAATCCGACCGGTGCCGTGGCAACCCCGGAACTCTTCGAGACGGCGGTGCGCATCGGCAGGGAACACCATGTGGTGATCGTCAACGATTTCGCCTATGCCGGCATCGGCTATGACGAGCAGCCGCCGATCAGCCTGCTGGGCACGCCGGGCGCGCTCGACGTGTCGCTGGAACTGTGCTCGCTGTCGAAGATGTACATGATCGCCGGGTGGCGTGGCGGTTTTGTGGCCGGCAATGCGCGGCTCATGGCGGCCGTCAAATCCGTGCACGCGCAGACCAGCTTGCTGGTGTCCTCGATCGTGCAGGACGCCGGTGCGGCGGGCCTGAACAGCGACCAGTCGACGGTGCGCGTACTCGCCGACCGGTACCACTACCGGTATCTCGCCTTGCGTGATGGTCTTGCCGAAGCGGGCCTGCATTTGGCTGATTCACACGGCGGCCTGTTCGCATGGCTGCCGGTTCCCGGCGGCGACGACCAGGCTTTCGCCCGATGGCTGATCGACAAGGCCGGCGTGGCGGTGATCGCCGGCTCCGATTTCGGCCCGACCGGCGCCGGATACGTGCGGTTCAGCCTGCTGATGCCGCAGGAGACGCTTGCGGCTGCCGCACGCCGTATCCGTGACGCGCGCGGGGACGCCTGGTGATTTCCGGCATTCGCGGGCACGCTGTGGCCTGCGCCTGCATCAGGCAATCCAATGAACAATAATCCTATGAACAACAACCAGCAGTGAGGGAGGGAACCCAATGAAATACGCAGTGATCGGCACCGGCGGCATGGGCACGCAGTACGGCGTGCTGCTCCAGGAGTTCGCAGGCAAGGATGTCGACTTCATTGACACGTGGCGTCCGAATGTCGAGAAAATCCGTGAACAGGGCGGCGTCTACTGCTCGCAGGACGAGCAGGACCGCCATCTCGTGCCGATCAGCGTCTACTACCCGGAGGAGTACCACGGCGATCCGGACGTGTGGATCGTGTTCGTCAAGCAGATGCAGCTCGACGGCGTGCTCAAGCGTTGCGCCCACCTGTTCAACGACCGGCAGTATGTGTTCTCCGCGATGAACGGGTACGGGCATTTCGAAAAGCTCGCCGAATACTTCCCCAAGGACCATATCATCGGAGGAACCGCGTTGATCGGAGCGGTCGTCTACGGTCCGGGCGATGTGAACTTCACGGGCGGCGCCCACGCGAAAGCGATGAACATGTGCTGCTACGACGAAAGCCAGACGACCATCAGCCCTGAGGAACAGCAGATATTCGACGATTTCAAGGCCGCGACCCTCAACCCGACGATCGTGGACAACTTCCTGGGCATGTGCATGGCGAAAATCGTGTTCAACTCGGTGCTCAACACCCTGTGCACCATGTTCCTCATCCGCTTCGGTGAATTCGAAGGCTCTGACGTGGCCAAACGCATGACCGAAGAGCTCGTGGACGAGGCCTACAGCGCGGCCGAACACGCGGGCATCGCACTGCTGGGGACCCGCGAATCGGAAGTCAGGACGATTCTGCACACCGCCGGCGTGGCCCATCCGCTGCACTTCCCGTCCATGTACCAGGACCTGACCCAAGGCCGACCGACCGAGGTCGACTACATCAACGGCTATATCGCGCGTATCGGACGCGAGCACGGGTATGTGTGCAAGCTGCACGAGTTCGTCACCGACGAGCTGCATCTGGCGGAACGCGCGTTTGCCATCCACCATCCCGATGTCATCGCCGCCGAGGAGGCGAGCCTCAAGTAACAGGCGTCACGTCCCGATATCGCCGCGCGTCCCGATATCGCCGGTATGTTCGTCACAAAACAATCCGACGAACCTGGCAAACCTAGCGAACCTGGCGAAACCGACAGAAAACCGACAAACCCAACCACGGTGCGACCGGACAACCCGGCCGCGCCGTGGTATTTCCGGCAGATTTTCGCGCAATACCAGTGCAAGGCGCCATGAGGATCGCCGATGTCGATAACGATGTCAAAAGAGAATCAATATCCGGCAGACAATCTTGGAAAACCGCGAAATATCAAGGATTTCAACTCCTCGAACGCGCTTGGGGCGTGCGCCATAATCACAGCTGATAGCCACGCCGGCACATCCCGTCCAATGCGGTCGTACATTACAACCAACGCCGTTCAACCAGCCGGAACACCGCCGGCAGAGAAGCGCGACGAACCGACAGCAAACCGTCCGGGCGCAGCTCGGGTGATTCAAGGAGAGAGAGCAATGTCAGTACGCACCGTATGGAACACCAGCAGGAAAATCATCGCGGCGGCGGCCGCCGGCATCATGCTGGCCGCAGGCCTCGGCGCATGCGGCTCGAGCAACGCCTCGTCCGCCAGCCTCGACTCCACCAAGGGCAAGACCACGAAGATCGTCGTCGGCGTCTGCCCCGGCCCGTACGGCGACATGGTCAAGAACGTGTTCGCGCCGCTGCTCAAGGATGATGGCTACGAACTGACCACCAAGGAATTCACCGACTACGTACAGCCCAACAAGGCGCTCGCCTCCGGCAGCATCCAGGCGAACCTGTTCCAGCACGGCAACTACCTGAAGAAGTTCACCGCCGACAACCACCTCGACCTCACCTCGCTCGGCCAGACCCCGACCCTCGGCCTGGGCATCTACTCGAACAAGTACAAGAAGCTCAGCGACATTCCGGACGGCGCCACGGTCGCCATCGCGAACGACGCCAGCAACCTCGCCCGCTCGCTCGGCGTACTCGAACAGAACAAGCTCGTCACCCTGGACGGTGACGTCGACGCGACCAAGGCGACCGTCGACGATGTGAAGAGCAACCCGAAGAACCTCAAGTTCAAGACCCTCGACGCCGCCCAGCTCGTGCGCTCCCTCGACAATGTCGACTTCGCGCTCGTGCCCGGCAACTACTCGTGGGCTGCGAATCTCAAGCCGTCCAGCGCGCTCGCCCTCGAAAAGCAGACCAGCGGCGTGATGGAGGTCTTCGTCGTGCGCACCAAGGACAAGAACAGCGACTTCGCGAAGAAGGTCAAGGCGCTGCTCACCAGCCAGGAGTACAAGGACGCCATCGCCAAGAGCGAGTTCAAGGACTTCGGCAAGCCGGCAAGCTGGAAGGCGTGAGACCCCGTGAGCATCATCGAACTGCAAGACGTCCACGTCACTTTCCATGAACGGAAGAAAACCGTGGAAGCGGTGCGTGGAGTCAGTCTCAAGATCGAACAAGGCGAGATCTTCGGCATCGTCGGATTCTCCGGAGCAGGCAAAAGCACCCTCGTACGCACCATCAACCTGCTCGAACGCCCCACGCAGGGCCACGTGCTCATCGACGGCTCGGACATCACCGGCGCCACCGGCGAGCAGCTGCGGGAACTGCGACGCAAGATCGGCTTCGTCTTCCAGAGCTTCAACCTGATCGACAACATCACCGTCGGCGCGAACATCACCTTCGCATTGAAAGCCGGCGGCGTCGACAAGGCCGCATGGCACGACCGGACAATCGAACTGCTCAGACTCGTCGGCCTTGACAGCAAGATTGACAGCTACCCCTCAAGCCTGTCCGGCGGGCAGAAACAGCGCGTCGCCATCGCCCGGGCGCTCGCCAACAACCCGGAGATCCTGCTGTGCGACGAGGCGACCAGCGCGCTCGACCTTGAAACCACCGAGGAGATCCTCGCGCTGCTCAAACGCATCAACACGCAGCTCGGCATCACCATCGTGTTCATCACCCACCAGCTTGATGTCGCCAAGCAGATCTTCGACCATGTGGCAGTCATGGAAAACGGCGTGATTGTCGAGCAGGGCGAGACCTTCGACGTGTTCAGCGCGCCGAAACACCCGACCACCAAGTCTTTGGTCGACCGCTATCTCGGCATCGCGATTCCGCCGCAACTGGTGCCTTCGCTGCCGGCTGGCACGATAGTGGAACTGCGCTACCGGGGCGACGGCGCATTGGAGCCGCTGATCTCGGACGTCACCCGCCAGTATGGGGTAAGCATCAACGTGCTGCACGGCGACGTCGAATACTTCGGGTCCAAGCCGATCGGCACGCTCATCGTGCTGGTCGACGGGCCGGCTGAAGCGCTCGCCGCCGCGCTGGGCACGCTGAAAACGCACGTGTACAGCTATCGTGAGCTCGATCGCAGGCAGCTCGCCCGGCCGGTGCGTGGCGACGGGCAGCAAGGGAAGGAGTGAGCATGGATTCCACATGGCAGATTCTGCAGGAGCACCTGCCGCAGGCGCTCATCGACACGGCGTACATGGTGGTGGTTTCCGGCGTGGTCGGCGTGGTGCTCGGCTCGTTGGTCGGCCTGCTGCTGTACCTGACGGAGAACCGCCTGTTCCACCCCAATCATGTGCTCAACAGCGTGGTCGGCTTCATCGTGAACGCAATCCGTTCCCTGCCATTCCTGATCCTGCTGGTCGTGCTGATTCCGGTCGTCCAGGCCCTGATCGGCGACCCGTATACGCCGACGGGCGGCGCGATCGCGCTGTCTGTGTCCGCGGTCCCGTATTTTGCACGCATCAGTGAGAGCGCGTTCTCGGAAGTCGACGACGGCATCATCGAGGCGTGCCTGTCCACCGGGGCTACCACAAGGCAAGTGCTCACGGGTGCGGTGCTGCCGCAGGCGCGACCGAGTTTCGTGCGCGGCGTGGTGCTCATGATCATCTCGCTGATCGGTGCTTCGGCGATGGTCGGCACCATCGGCGCGGGCGGCATCGGCGACATGGCCATCCAGTATGGCTACAACCGGTATGAGACCGGCGTGCTGCTGGTCATCGTGGTCATCCTGATCGTGCTGGTGCAGATCATCCAGTGGATCGGTGACCGGCGTGCCCGCCATCTGACGCACTGAACGCACTGAAGATGCTGAGCGCACTGAACGCGGGGCGCTGAGGCGTCCGCGGTCCATGCGTCGCATCGGCCATGCCCGTCGTGTGGGCATCCGCTCGCACGACGGGCATACGCATATCGTAATCGTGTCCGTCGGAATAAAGTAGAACGTTTTACGTGCTGAACCGTGTCGATATCGCATGTCCCGACCCCGCGCACGCATTACAATGACGTAAGGTTCGGAAAAGCGAACCGGGCGGTCATACCATGCGGCGGACGATACCGGTGTCATCCACTCATGGCGGCACAGCAGCCGGACCGCGGGAAGACGAGTCGGGAGAGACCATGAGCATAGAAGCGCGGTATGCGGATGACGCGGCGAACGTGTCAGAAACAGGACAGAACGTCATACTCAAGCCGTTGGCGGACCGCATGCGGCCGAAGAACCTTGACGATGTCATCGGCCAGGATGAAGTGTTGGAGCCAAGTTCGCCGCTGCGGATCATGGCGCAGATGCCGGGGACCTCGCAAGTGGTCGTCCCCGGCGCCGCCCTGCTGTATGGCCCTCCGGGAACCGGCAAGACCACGATCGCGCATCTGGTGGCCTCGCAGTCACACCGGCGCATGATCGAGCTGTCCGCCGTCGATTCCCAGGTCGATGAGCTGCGCAGCGCCTTGTCCGCGGCGGAACGCCTCAAGCGCCGCGGCGAGGAAACCGTCCTGTTCATCGATGAGATCCACCGGTATTCACGCGAGGAACAGGACATGCTGCTGCCGGCGGTGGAAAAACGCCTGGTCACGTTCATCGCCGCGACCACCGAGGCCCCGTCAAGCACGCTGGCGCCGGCACTGCTCAGCCGTTGCATCATCGTGCATCTGCATCAGCTGGGCATCAGCGGGCTGGAGCAGATCATCGACCGTGCCGTCGCCTCGCCGGACGGGCTTGACGGCAGAATCAGCCTTGAACCGGATGCGCGCAAGCTGATCATCCTGAGCAGCGGCGGCGATGCCCGACACGCCTTGACCACGCTGGAAGCCGCCGCCTCCCGGGCTTCGCACCGCGCGCAGGATGAGGGGACAGAAGCGCTGCTGACCTCCGATGACGTGCGGACCGTGGTCGACAACCTGCCGTCATGCAGTGTCGAGGACCATTACGACATGGCCAGCGCCCTGGTCAAGTCGATGCGCGGCTCCGATGTGGATGCCGCGATCTATTGGGCGACCCGCATGCTTGAGGCGGGGGAGGACCCGCAGTTCATCGCCCGGCGTGTCATTGTGTGTGCGGCCGAAGACATCGGCATGGCACAGCCGCAGGCCTTGCAGACCGCGGTGTCGGCGGCGCAAGCGGTCGCGCTGGTCGGCATGCCGGATGCCCGCATCCCGCTGCTCGAGGCGGTGATCGCCGTCGCCATCGCTCCGAAATCCGACGCGGTGCTTCAAGCTGCGCGTGCCGCCAAAGCCGATGTCGCCGGCGGCAAACTCGGCATCGTGCCCATGCACTTGCGCAGCACCAAGGGATTCGGCGACAGCAGCGCCAGCGCGGATACCGGGTATCGTAACCCGCATGATTTCGGCGGGTTCGTGCGCCAGCAGTACCTGCCGTACGGCATCGAGGACGCGCAGTACTACCATCCCAAGCGTTCCGGCATGGAAGCGAAGATCGTACCGTGGCTGGAACAGTACCGCGAGGCGAGTCAAAGCGGACAGACCACGGCGGACTGAACGCGGCAGGTTGAACGAGGCAGTCGGCAGGGCGCTTGTCTGCTGCCCCCGATGGCCGGCTTACCGTCTGGCTGCTTGCCGTGCGAGCCGCGGTATCGCCCGGTATCGCTCAGTCCAACGACGCGAACCCCGGCACGTGCAGGGCGGCCATGGATGCGCGCAAGGCCTGTGCGATGCGCCGGATATCCGCATCATGCAAAGGTTCCCGGAAGGAAAACCGCAGCGCTGATTTCGCTGCCGTTTCGCTCAATCCCATGGCCAGCAGCGTGCCGGGGGCCTCATGCCGGCCGATGGCGCACGCCGAGCCTGAGGATACTTCGATGCCGCGCGCGTCCAGATCGACGAGCAGCGCCTCGCCGTTGACGTTCGGGAAGGTGAACGACGCATGGCCGGGCAGGCGATTGACCGGGTCGCCGGTGAGGGTCGCGCCCGGAATCGCCTCGTGGATAGCCTTGATCAGATCGTCACGCGACGCGGCCAGACGGGCGTTACGCTCCTCCATGTCCGCGCAGGCCTCATGAAGCGCGACCGCCAGGGCGACCGCTCCGGCGACATTCGGTGTGCCGGAGCGCAGGCCACGTTCCTGGCCGCCGCCGCTGACAATCGGTTCGATGGCCGTGCGGCTGCGGGCGAGCAGGGCGCCCAGGCCTTTCGGCGCGCCGAACTTGTGCCCGGAAACCGCGAGTGTATCGGCGTCAAGGCCGCGGAAATCCACGGGAATCATGCCCGCCGCCTGTACGGCGTCCACGTGGGCGGGCACGCCGGCGGCATGGCAGATGCGCACCGCGCGGCTCACCGGCTCGATCGTGCCCACCTCGTTGTTCGCCATCATGATGCATGCGAGGGTGGCGCCCCGCCCGGCCTCGCGGGAGAGCACATCGAGATCGATATGGGCCTGAGCGTCGACGGGAATGCGCACCACATCGAAATCGAAGAAATCATGCAGCCATTGGGCGGATTGCGCGACGGCCGGGTGTTCCACGGTCGAGATGAGGATGCGGTGGACGTGGGCCGGCGCCTGGCCCGCCTCCCGTTCGCGCCTGATCTGGGCGAGCGCGATGCCTTTGACCGCGAGATTATCCGCCTCGGTGCCGCCTGAGGTGAAGATCACATCGCCGGCGTACGCGCCCAGATCGGCGGCGAAGGATGCTCGCGCGGCCTCAAGCGCGCGGGCCGCCGTTTTACCGCTCGCATGGACGCTTGACGGATTGCCGTACCCCTCGGTCAGGAAAGGGGTCATCGCCTCGATCACGCTGGCGGGCACCGCGTCGGAGGCGGCGGCGTCAAGATACAGCTCGCGTTCCGGGCTGTCCGGCTGGACGGTTTGCGCGTTCCGGCCGTCTGCACTCTGTTTGCCTGCACCCTGCATGTCAGTGTCCTGCATGTGTGCCTTCTGCCCGGTCATGCCCAATCCAATCCAAGATCAATCGCGCGCACGGAATGGGTGAGCGCACCGACGGAAATCACATCCACGCCAGTCGAGGCGACTTGCGGGACGCGCTCCAAAGTCATGGTGCCGGAGGCCTCCACGATTGCCCGACCTGCAATCATGGCGACGCCTTTGCGCGTGTCCTCGAGCGAGAAATTGTCCAGCATGATGGTGTCCGCGCCGCCTTCGAGCGCTGCCGGAATCTGGTCAAGCCGGTCGACTTCCACCTCGATATGCGTGGTGTGGCCGACTTGTTCGCGGATATGCCTGATTCCGGCGGCAAGATCAAGGCCGGCGGCCTGCATGGCTGCAATGTGATTGTCCTTGACCATCACCGCGTCAGACAGGCCGTAGCGGTGGTTGCGCCCGCCGCCGCAGACGACCGCGTACTTGTCGAAGGGCCTCAGGCCGGGCACGGTTTTGCGCGTGTCCGCGATCCGGGCGTGTGAGCCGGGTGCCGCATCCACGGCGTCGACGAATGCACGGGTCATCGTGGCGATGCCGCTCATGCGCTGGGTGAAGTTCAAGGCGACGCGTTCGGCGGTCAGCATGCCGCGTGCGTTGCCGTGGATGGTGGCGAGCGTGTCGCCGGCGGTGAAGCGCTCGCCGTCCTTGATGCGCATGGTGACTTGGATGCCGGGGTCTACCTCGTGGAAGGCGGCGGTGAATACGTCCGCACCGCTGAATACGCCGTTTTCACGGGCGTCGAGCACGGCGGTGGCCGTTTCGTCGGCGGGGATGGTCGTCGCGGCGGTGATGTCCCCGGTCGGCGCGTCCTCCATCAGCGCGCGGCGGACCGCCTCTTCAATGACCAGACGGGTAAGCATAGATCGTGCTCCATTCTTGCAAACGTGTGCAACTGTGTGTCGAGGGTGGTTGCCGCCCGGGACACCATGAGTGAAAGCGGTTGCAGGCGCGGCAATCACCTTCACCCATGGCGTCCCGGCGCGGCGGTACCGGTATCAGGCGTCAGCCGCGGATGAACGGCCGCGAGCACGCCTGGACGCTGTCGGTATCCGGAAAATCGGTGCGGGCATGGGCGCCGCGCGATTCGGTGCGGGCCAGGGCCGCAGTGGCGGCGACCAGGCCGATGGTGGCGAGATTGCGGTTTTCCAATGTGGTCACGGTGTGCGCAATATCGTCGGTTGCGAGTGCGGTCGCGGTGGCGGTCGCATCGGTCTCGGGCTTCTTGACCGTCATGGATGTCTTCGACAGTGCCGCTTGCGCCTGTGCCTGCGTCTGCTCGACAAGGCCGGTCAGACGGTTTTGGGCGTGGCGCAGGCCGTCGGCATCGCGAAGCACGCCGACACCGCGCCACATGGTCTGCTCGATGGTGTCGCGCACATCGGCGGCTTTGACGTCGGGTTCGGCTCGGGTGCCGGGGTTTGGCATGGCAAGCGTCTGCGGTTCGGTGATCTCGCGGGTTTGCGCGTTCGCCGCGCTGCCTAGCAACGGCTGGGGGTTCCAGACGGTGTCTTTACTGTCGCGCAACGCGGCTAGACCTGCACGACGGCCATACGCCAACCCTTCGAGCAGCGAGTTCGAGGCCAGACGGTTCGCGCCTTGCACGCCCGTTCTCGCGCATTCGCCGGCCGCGTACAGACCGCGGATGCTGGTACGCGCCCACAGATCGGTGCGGATGCCGCCCATCCAGTAGTGGGCCGCCGGGGTGACGGGAATCGGTTCGCGGCTCCAATCAAAGCCCATCGAACGGGTGTAGGCGTCGATGGTGGGGAAGCGGCGGGCGAGGAATGCGGCGAGTCCGGCCTGGTCCAGGCCCCTCTTGCGCCCGATGGCCGTGGCATCCAGCAGCACCGGTCGCCCGCCTTGGGCCATCATCTGGCGGAAGTTCTCGCGAGCGACCACGTCACGCGGCGCGAGTTCGGCACGCGGGTCGATCGCGGTCATGTACCGTTCGCCGCGTTCGTTGAGCAGGATCGCCCCTTCGCCGCGGACCGCTTCGGAAATCAGGAAGTGCTCGCCCACGCCGAGCGCGGTGGGGTGGAACTGGTAGAACTCGAGGTCGGCGACTTGGGCGCCGGCGCGCCAGGCCGCAGCCAGCCCGTCACCGGTGGCGACCTGCGGATTCGTGGTGTACGGGTAGAGTCGTCCGGCCCCGCCAGTTGCCAGAATCACCCGGTCGGCGGTCAGGGTGCGCTGCTCGCCCGTGGTGGTGTCAAGAAGCCGAATACCGCGGATCACGCGGGCGACGCCTGCCGCCTGTACCTCAGACACAGCCGGGGAGTGCGTATCAACCGGTTCAGTGACTAAATCCACGACGAAAGCGTGCTCAATGATGTGGATATGCGGCGTGTTGCGTGCGATGGCACTGACATCAAGCTCGACGATCTTGCCGGTCGCATCCCCGCCCGCGTGTACGACGCGGCTGCGGCTGTGCGCGGCTTCCAATCCGCGCAGCAACGTGCCGTCCGGGTGCTTGTCGAAGCGCACGCCGGCGGCGATGAGCCTGCGCACCTGTTCGGCGCCTTCGCGGGTGAGAATATCCACCGCTTTCGGTTCGCACAGGCCCGCACCTGCGGCGAGCGTGTCCTTCGCGTGCAGTTTCGGGTCGTCGTCAGGGAAGATGGCTGCGGCGATACCGCCTTGCGCGTGGTATGTGTTCGATTCGACCAGATCGGTTTTCGTGATGAGTGTCACGTCCTGACCGGGCAGGCCGGAATCCGGGTCGCCGTTCGCGACGGCGAGCGCGGCGCTCAGTCCGGCGATACCCGCGCCGATGACGGCGATGGTCGGGGTGTCCGGTGTGATGGACGTGTCGGGCGTCTCCCCGAAAGGCGTGGTTTTGGTGTTGTCTTGGGTCAATGAGGTCATGATTGCCTACGATTCGTGTATTCCCGTTCGATTTCGGGCGTCATCGGCCCAGCCGGCAAGGGTATGGGACCGCATGCGTGCAATACGTGCGATCCCGCCGCCCGACGGCCGAGACCGGAACATGAAATCAGCTGTGCCGCCGCAGGGTCACGGGTGGACGCGCAGCATGCGGTCGAGCGCGATTTTCGCTTCGCTCGCGGTCTGCGGGTCCACGACGATCTTGTTGACGACCTTGCCGTCCACCAGGTTCTCCAGCGCCCACGCGAGGTATGCGGGGTGGATGCGGTACATGGTGGAGCACGGGCAGACGACCGGATCGAGGCAGAACACGGTTTTGTCCGGATGCTGGGCGGCGAGCCGGTTGACGAGGTTGATTTCGGTGCCCACGGCGATGGCGCTGCCGGCGGGCGCATTCTCGATCTCCTTGACAATGTAGGCGGTCGAACCGGTGCCGTCGGCGGCGTTGACCACGTCCATCGAGCATTCGGGGTGCACGATCACCTTGACGCCGGGGTAGGCCTTGCGGGCGCGTTCGATCTGCTCGACGGTGAAGCGCTGGTGCACGGAGCAGAAGCCCTTCCACAGGATCATCTTCGCGTTCGCGTACTGCTCGGGTGTGGCTCCGCCGTTCGCCTTGAACGGGTCCCACAGCGGCATCTGGTCGAGGCTCATGCCCATGGCCAGCGCCGTGTTGCGGCCCAGATGCTGGTCTGGGAAGAACAGCACGCGCTTGCCGCGTTCGAACGCCCATTCAAGCACCGCGCGCGCATTCGAGCTCGTGCACACGATGCCGCCGTTGCGCCCGCAGAACGCCTTGAGCGCTGCCGAGGAGTTCATATAGGTGACCGGGATGATCTGCTGTTTGCCATTAGTGTCCGGGGCGCTTCCGCAGATGTCGGTCAGCTGTTCCCAGCAGTCGGTCACCTGGTCGATGTTGGCCATGTCGGCCATCGAGCAGCCTGCGGACATATTCGGCAGAATCACGTTCTGGCGCGGGGTTGAGAGGATATCCGCGGTCTCGGCCATGAAATGCACGCCGCAGAAGACGATGTTGTCGGCCTCCGGGCGGGTGGCGGCGTTCTTGGACAGCTGGAACGAATCGCCCACATAGTCGGCGTGCACGATGATCTCGTCGCGCTGGTAGAAGTGGCCGAGGATCAGCAGCTTGCCGCCCAGCTTGTGTTTCGCGTCGATGATGCGCTCCTGGAGCTCTTCGTCGCTCGCCTCCGTGTACTCCTTGCCGAGCGGCTGCTGGCGCGGGGCGTTGCGCGGGATCATGTCGAGCGCGCTGGCGCCCGGGCCGTACGACGGCTTGGTGGCGTCGAAGGCCCACGGGTCCTTGGTCAGGCCTGCGTCGCAGGTGCGGGTTGCGCCGAGCCGTTCGATGATCGCGTCTACGGATGTCATGGTGTTCCTTTCGATGGTGTCGCGGGCGGTGGTTGTGCTGTCGCGCGCGACGAAACAGGTTGGTTGAAATGTAATTGAGATGCTCGCGAAACTTGCTTGACCGGCGGGTTACCGGGAATCTGCCGCCGTGCCTTGGGCCGTGCCGGTATCGCTGCTGTGTCCTGGACCGCCGTGTTTCGCGGGTTTTCCGGTTTTTCCGGGCTTTCCGGTTCCCGCGTGCGCGGCGTACCGGTACAGGCAGGCTGGGCGGTGTGCGCCGCGGGCGAGTTTCTCCCCGGTCGGCTCGACCATGCCGGTCGAGAGCATCCGGCGGCGGAAATTCGGTGCGTCGAGCTTCCTGCCATAAATCGCCTCGTACACCTTGCGCAGCTGACTGAGCGTGAACTCACTGCCGACCAGGCGGGTCGCGATATCCGAATACTCGATTTTGTTGCGTACCCGGGTCAGGGCGTATTCGATGATGTCCTTGTGGTCGAATGCGAGTGGCGGCAGTTGGTTGACCGGGAACCAGCGCACGTTCTGGGCTTCGTGGAAATCTTTCGCCTCGGTTTCGCCGATCAGCGCCCAGTACACGATGGACACCATCGGCAGGCCCCCGTGCGAACGGCTCGGGTCGCCGAAGGTATACAGCTGCTCAAGGTACTGCGGGTGCAGGCTGGTGGTGGAACGCAAGGCCTGTTCGGCGGCGAATTCTAGGGACCGCCCGCCTTGCAGATCGCCGCCGGGAAGCGCCCAGTCGCCGAGGAACGGCTGGCGGATGCGTCGGACCAGCGGGATACGCAGCGTCGGGACGGTGTCGGTCGCCGCCGACTCGTCTGTATCACCGTCTGTGCGACCATCCAGATCGGAGGGGCCGAGTGCGAGAATGACGACGGACACGCCGATATTCGGCGGCTCCTTGGCGCGCTCGCTGACATTCGCTGACATGCGCATCATCGGCTCCTTTCCCTTGATTTCATGCCGTTTCCGTTGGCTGCCATCACCATACGACTTATGGTCAACATGACTATAAGGGGGTGTGGCGTTTGCGTGATGCCGCCGTTTCAGGGGAAACGCCATGACAATAAGTCATCTTGACCATAAGTGACCTGTGGGGGATGTGCGGTGTTCGCGATGCGGTGGTCTCTGGGCGCTGTTCCCGCGGTGCATCATCCGTGCTGATGCTCCATACCGCGGATTTCAAGTGTTGATATCGCCGGCGTGGAGCGTCTCCTGCCGCTGCGTGGGCGACTTCGATGGTGCGCATCGACGAGATTGGCGGAATATCAACGTTTCGATTGTGTTCCATTGGACTGGCTCATCCCGTTGTCCTTGGTACCCTTTCCATACGATGGGTTTCGGGCGCTGATTGCGCTGGTGTGGGCTGTCCGGGTAGTCCGATCGGGCCCTCTCAACCATGGTTGTCTCGGAAAACCGCGGAATGTCAACACTCCATTGGCGGTCGGGCGTTTCGGCCCGTCCCATATCCCTTGGTATCTTTTCCGCACAATCGGGATCGGTGGCTGGAATCGCTGCTATGGAACCGGTCGGACGCATCCCGTCGAGCGGATCGAACACGGGCCAGGGCATAATGGTGCGGTGCGACGCGATATCACGGAGGCGGGCGATACACCATGAATCATCAGGCAGACACCACCGGCGGCACCAAGCACACCGCTACACGCCGCTCCGCCCGACCGGAACGGTACGAACGCGGCACCAGAAGCTATACGATGTCCCATATCCGCGGCAAAGACACCACAATCGAGGTGCTCGTCCGCAGTTACCTGTTCGGGCGTGGGCTGCGCTTCCGCAAGAACGACAGACGCTACCCGGGGCACCCGGATGTGGTCCTGCCCAAATGGCACACCATCGTGTTCGTCAACGGCTGCTTCTGGCACGCCCACCAAGGCTGCAAAGTCTTCTCCCGACCCAAATCCAACGTCGAATTTTGGTCGGCGAAGCTGCTACGCAACCGTGAGCGCGACGAACGCCAACACGCCCAACTGGTCGCCGCCGGCTGGCGGGTGATCGTGGTGTGGGAGTGCGAACTGGCCAAACCGGTGCGCGCGGCGCGCCTAGCCAAGCTGGTCGACCAGATCACGGCGACACCGGCCGGGGAGCCCGACATCATTGACGACACGGTTCCCGCCGAGGAGCAGGGGTGACCTGGCCAGCTGCAGGCGATAGGACGTCCCCGTGTGAGGATTGGCTCGCACGGCGGCGGTCTGGATGGCTTCGGGCGGTGATTTGACTGGGTAGCCCGTGGTGGTGTGAGGGGCGGCTCACATACTGGCTGGTTGGGTGGCTGGATTCGTCTATCTGACTGGCGGGAGTGGCCGTGGTGTGAGGATTGGCTCACACGGGGACGGTTTTGGTCGCTCTGAGTCGGTGATTTGGCCGGGTAGCCCGTGGTTGTGTGAGGGATGGCTCACATACCGGCTGGTTGGGTGGCTGGATTCGTCTGATGGGCAGGCTGGGTTGGTCGCTGTGTGAGGATTGGCTCACATACCGGCTGGTTGGGTGGCTGGAATTGTCTGGTTGGCAGACGGGAGTGGCCGTGGTGCGAGGATTGGCTCACACACCGCCGGTTGGGGTGACTGGACTTGGACGGTTGGCTGGCCGGAGCGCCCATTGTGCGAGGATTGGCTCGCATAATCACCCGGCGGGCGGTTCCCGACGGGCTCCCGGATTGCGAACTGCCTTCCCGCCCACAGAATCGTCGTCACCCACCAGCCGCCGCGCGCCCCGCATTTGTCGCAATGCGCCGATAGAACCGAATCATGCAGGAAAACTCAGCACAGCACGCCGCCGCGACCCGACCGGCACACGCCCTACCGCCGTTGTCCAAGCGCGCCCGGGAATCCAACCCGTTCAGGGCGATGGCCATTGGCGAGGAAGCCGACCGGATGATCGCCCAAGGCGTCGATGTCGTCAAACTCAGCCTCGGCGAACCGGATTTCGGCGCTCCACAAGCCGTCCGCGATGCCATGCGCGAGCAGTGCGACGGCCGTCCGCTCCCGTACACGGCGGCACTCGGCATCCCCGAGCTGCGCGAGGCTATCGCTCGGTTCTACGAGCAGCGCCACCACGTCCAGCTCGACCCCAAGCGCGTGGTCATCACCGAAGGCGGCTCCGCGGCCCTCCTGCTCGCCCTGGCCATGACCGTCAACGAGGGCGACGACGTGATCTGCGCCGACCCGTCCTACCCGTGCAACCGCGAGCTGGTGCGCACGTTCGGCGGCACCATCATCGACGTGCCGACGAGCGCCGCCACCCGATTCCACCTCAACGCCGACCTGCTCAACGCGCATTGGACGCCACGCACCCGCGCGGTCATGGTCACCTCGCCGTCGAACCCGGCCGGCACGAGTATCGCCTTCGACGCGCTCAAAGGGGTGTGCGACACCGCACGGGAACGCAACGCCTGGCGGATCGTGGACGAAACCTACCTCGATCTGGCTGATGTGGAACCCGACGGCAGCGATGTGCGCAGCGTCCTGTCCGCCGATCCGGACGCCATCGTGGTCAGCAGTTTCTCGAAATACTGGGGTATGACCGGCTGGCGTCTCGGCTGGGCCGTGCTGCCGGAAGCAATCCTGCATGAGGCGGACAATCTCGCCACGAATTATTTCCTGTGCGCACACACCCCGACCCAGCACGCCGCGCTCGCCTGTTTTACACCGCAGACGCTTGAGGAATGCGAGCGCCGTCGTCAGGAATTGCTGGTGCGCCGCGGCCTGGCGCTTGACGGACTCGCCGGTATCGGCCTGCCGGTCGAGGTTGAGCCGAATGGCGCGTTCTACGCGTATTTCAACGTGTCGTCCACGGGACTGGATGCGTGGACCTTCTGTGAGCGCGCGTTGCGTGAGGCGCATGTCGCGTTGACTCCGGGCGCCGATTTCGGCCCGGCGACGGCACACACCCACGTGCGCCTGTCGTATGCGGCCTCCCGCGAGGCGATCAGCGAAGGCATCGCACGCGTCGGCCGGTTCCTCAAGACACTGTGAACCATCACGGCTGACATTGGCGTGACATTGACATTCCCGAGATGCCGCCACGCTGCCCGGCCGGGCGGCAACCCGGCAACCCGGGAACATGCATGGTTCCGATCACAGGTCCTTGACGAACCAGTGTTCGGTCCCCGTAATCGGGTACCCCTCGATGTGGAAGACCTCGCGGTAGCCGAAACGCGGGTAATAATCCTTGCCTTGGAATCCGAAGGTGTACAGCAGGCAGTGGCGGCACCCGTGGGCTCTGGCGGTGTCTTCGGCCTGCTTGAGCAGCTGTTCGCCGAGATGCTGACGGCGGTGTGCCGGGTCGATGGCGAGCGCGTCGATTTCCAGCCATTGCCCGAACATCGTGCCGTAGATGCCGCCGATTATCCGGCCAAGCCCGGAGTCGTCCGCATCCGGTGTCTCACCGTCGCCGTCGTCATCGGCACGGTCGCTATCGCCGTCACGGTCGCTATCGCCGGCATGGCCGGCAAGCCCATCCTCCGCGGTCTCGGGCTCGAGCGGCAGCGGTCCGCCGGCAGGCAGGGCATCATCCCGCGCGACGATGGTGAGGTCGCGCTCGTCTGTCGTCTCGAAATGCGCGAGATTGTACCGTTGCAGGATGCGGCGGATGCGTTGCCGTTCGGACTCGCTCGGGCCGGAAAGACTGTCGATGCGGATGTTCATAGCTCGTCCATCATGGAATGGATTCGGGATTCATCGGCGGGCTCGGAGGCGTTCTACTTGGCGGGCTCGTTGATGATTTGCGCGTAACGCCGTGCGGTGGCGGCAAGGGTGTCGTCGTCAATGCCGGCGCCAACGCCGTACACCACGAACGGCGGCAGATAGCGAGCGCCCACGTAGTCGGCCATCGTCTCGAACGGCTTGAGCAGCTCGTCCATGGTGGCGTGGTGCGAGCCGTCATGCCGGTAATCCGCTTCGCCGCTGCCGGCGGAAACGGCGAGCATGATCTCCTTACCTTCGAACGCATGCCCGGTCGAGCCATACGCCCAGCCGTATTCGAGCACCTTGTCCTCCCACAGCTTGAGCAGCGCGGGGGAGCTGTACCAGTAGAACGGGAATTGCAGCACGATGCGGTCCGCGTCCTCGACCAGCCGCTGCTCGGTGGCGACGTCGATGCGTCCGTCGGGGTATGCGGCGTATTCGTCGCGCACGGTCACATCGTGTGCAGGGTCGTTGAGTACTGCCTGCACGAGCTCCTTGTTGACGCGTGAAGCTTCAAGATTCGGGTGGAACACCAATACTGCGGTTTTCATACCAACTTCCTTACCACATGGGACAGGTTGGCCGGCTTCGCGATTGTGTCAGCGCGATACGCGCGTATGGCTGCGAGCCGGTCGTGTAGTTGCGTATCTTACGCCGTGCTCTGCCGAGACGCCGCGGTGTAGCGGGCGCGATCTGCACGCTCCGATGCGCTGGCGGTCCGTTACGCCTGCCTGGCGGTTTGTGGATGCGACCAGTCGACCACCGCCTCGATGTTGTTGCCGTCCGGATCCAGCACAAACGCGGCGTAATACCCGGGGTGATAGGCCCGCGGACCGGGGGCGCCGTTGTCGCGTCCGCCGGCGGCAAGTGCCGCGTCGTAGAACGCCTTGACACTCTCCTCGCTGTCGGCGCGGAACGCGATATGCGTGGGCGCGGGGGTGGTGCCGGGCTGGGCGGGGGAGACGTAGAAGTCGCTGCGCGGCGTGCCGTCATCCACCCCGAAGCCGATGGTCGGCTCGTGGTGGGCTTTGGGAATGTATCCGAGCGGTGCGAGCGCTTTCGTGTAGAACTCGATGGAACGGTTGGCGTCGCTTACATGCAGGGTCATATGGTCGATCATGATTCCCACTATAGGTGGGGAGGGTGGGTTGCGCCGACGCTCGCGCTGGACGCGCCGATGGTGTGCGACGTGCCGATTGGCGCGATGCCGGCGTTCTGCAATCGGCGCTCCGGCTTATGCCTCCCACAGGTCTTCGGTATCGTTTCCATACGATAGGCATCGGCGCCGGATTCCGCCGGTGCGGACCTGCGGCATGGACGAATCGGGCCGCGCTGGGACTGCCCTGGACGGAAAACGGCGGAATTTCAATGTTCCGATTATGTTCCGATGGCTCATCCGGCCCCATATCCTTCGGTATCTTTTCCTCACAATGGATTTTGCTCCGGGACTGTGATGGTGCGGACCGGCATCACGGCATCCGCGATTGTCGGCTCAGGGGAGGCGTTCCGAAAACCCTTGAAATTCCAAGGTCTCATGTCTTCATGGTACGCGTCGGCATCCCGCCCGCGCCGGATTCCGCCGGAATCCCTCCACGCCTGCGCAATAGCCCACAGAGTCCCATGGTGTGGAACAGTGACCATCGGATGACGGCCTTGTGCGCGACTGGTGGACGGATGTGTGTACAATATCATCTGTTGCCCGGGTAGCTCAGTGGATAGAGCACCGCTCTCCTAAAGCGGGTGTCGCGCGTTCGAATCGCGTTCCGGGCACGTTTGTTTCCCTTGTTCGGCGCTGCTCTTGTGGTGCCGGTTGTTGTCATTCGACGTACCCGCCAGACGAAATTCCACATCCTGACCATCATCGTCCAATTGCCTCGTTCCCGTTTAAGATGCCCAGTACGCCTGTTATTCGGCGGAAAAGGGGTAAATCCACATGGAGAAAGTAAAGCAAGCCGCCTCCTGGCTGACCAAATGGTTCACACTGATTGTTATCGTGTGGGCTGCCATCAACTATTTCGTGCCTGCGATTAGCGTATGGGCGAAAGGATATACGGGCTATCTGCTCGGTATTGTCCTGTTCGGTATGGGCCTGACGCTGTCGGTCGATGATTTTGCGCGGATTATCAAGCAGCCGTTGATGGTCATTGTCGGTACTGTCGCCCACTACGTGATCATGCCGCTGGTCGCCGTCTTGCTGTGCTGGATCTTCCACCTTGATGGTGCGATCGCTGTCGGCGTAATCCTGGTGGGCTGCTGCCCGTCCGGTACGTCGTCGAATGTGATGAGCTTCCTGTCGCGTGGCGATGTCGCGCTCGACGTGTCGATCGGCCTGCTATCCACGTTGCTCGCCCCATTCATGATTCCGCTGCTCATGCAGCTGCTCGCCTCCCGCTACGTAGCGATCCCGTGGCAGTCGCTGTTCTTGAGCGCACTGACTATCGTGCTCGTGCCGGTTGCGCTCGGTGTCACCTGCCACATGATTTTCAAGGAGAAGATCGAGAAGGTGACGCCTGTCCTGCCGATCATCTCGCAGGTCGCGATCCTGCTGATCATCGGTATCGTCGTGTCCGCGAACGCCGCCAAGCTGTTCAGCTCCGAAACGCTGCTGGCGATTCCAGTGGTGATTCTGCATAACCTGTGCGGCTATGCGCTTGGTTTCGGCTTCTCGAAGCTCATGTACAAGGTGTATCCGAAGGGCTTCCGCTATGCGCAGCAGAAGGCCATCACCTTCGAGGTCGGCATGCAGGATTCCGGCCTTGGCGCCACACTTGCGTTGACTTCGTTCGCCGCAACGCCGATTACTGCGATTCCGTCCACGTTCTTCAGCGTGTGGCACAACATCTCCGGTTCGGTGCTGTCCGCCTGGTGGCGTCGTCATGATGACAAGTACGGTATTCCGCGCGATTCCATCGACGGCAGGCCGGTCAAGCAGCCTGCTGCCGCAACCGCCGCTCCCGTTACTGCAGCGACTGATTGAGCCGCTACCTTTTCGTTTTGGCCCCGCCTGTGCACAAAGCAGGCGGGGCTTCATTGTTGATGTGGCAGGTTGCGTATGTTTGGGCATGCGTGGCTAGAGAGAATACTTCGGATGGCGGTTATATCTGGTGGTATCTGTCGGGTTGTGTACGCCCGAGAATACATAGTCTGGCTTGGTACCATAAGCACCAAAACTGATGGTTGTGTCACGGTTTGCCGACCCGTCGGATTGAGACCAATGACCGTACCGATTGATCACCCCACGAGACATTCACGCCTGAGTGGCAACTAGCTGCATAATAAGCACCGCGATATTCCCATACACCGAAATTCCTATGCATAAATCGCCAATTCCGGGGCTTCCCGCGGGGTATCGCGGGGGTGTCGCGGGGCGGTTTTTCGGCGTGTTTCGGCCAGAGTTGGATTGTGCGGCTGATATTGTGTGACTAATCATCGTCACGCGTTCCGCATGCAGGGTACGGGCGGGACGCTGAGAGAGGGAGACTTCCGATGGTAGATTTTGATTTTTCTGGTGTGCAGCGGGCATTCGAATCCGGTATGTCTGCCGCCGCGGGGGCGGGGAAGCAAGTGTCGCGTGGCATCGGTGACGGTGCCGCCGCAGTTGCCCGAGCGGGGCAGGAAGTCGCGCGCAATGTCGGCAATGGGGCAGCCAGTGTAGTTGATACTGGAAAGAAAGCAATCGGGAAGACCCAAGAAGCGTTGTCCTCCGACCAGGTAGTGGAGATTCTCGACACGTGCTATGGAAAAGCGATGGATGGTATTCCCCATGTGAGCGAATCAGTGGAAGACATGGTAAAGGATTACACATCCCGTTACTCAACTCCGCGCAAGGCCGCGGAGGCCCTGATTAATACGCAGATTGTGAAGTGCACCACCTCCGGGTTTCTGACGAGCCTGGGTGGTTTGATTACCCTTCCTGTGGCTGTGCCGGCAAACGTGGGTACAGTCTGGTACTGCCAACTTCGCATGATTGCTGCTGTCGCGCAGATTGGTGGCTTTGATCCGCGAACAGATCAAGTACAGACCATGACGTACGTCTGCATGACGGGACAAGCCATGAGCGACGTGCTGAAAGATGTTGGCATTCAGCTCGGCAGCAAGCTTGCTACAAGTGCCGTGAAGAAAATTCCGGGCAAAGCGTTGACGAAAATCAATCAGGCAGTTGGCTTCCGCCTGGTCACCAAATTCGGGCAAAAGGGTGTTATCAACGTAGGAGAACTCATCCCGGTCGTCGGCGGGGTGATCGGCGGCGGTTTCGATCTGGTCGCCACCAAGGTCATCGCGGATAACGCGATGAAGATGTTCATCAACGAGTAGCAGTAACCGGGATTAATGAGGCGAGCTCATCGAGACCGCCTGATTGAGACCTTCGACAAGCTCGCAGAGAACGCCGAAAGCCAGATTGAGGCGAGTTCATCGGCCTGATTGAGGCACCCATTGCGGCAACCCGGTCAACGACAAGCAACAGCGCGCCTACCGCACGGTGACGATGAACTCGATACGCCCCTGCTCCCAGGATGCACTGATATCGCCGTGCATACGCCGGGTCAGTTCGCGCGCCATGGCCAGGCCGATGCCGAATCCCTCCTTGCTGGAGTTATGCGATTCGTCCGCCCGGTAGAAGCGTTCGAAGAACCTCGTGTAATCGACGTGCTCTCCGGCCGCGTAATCATTGGCGACAACCAGTTGGACGCGCCGCCCCTGCCGGTGCAGCCCGATGGTGACAACCCCGTCGTCATCGCAGTATTTCGAGGCGTTGTCCAGCAGGATGTTCACGACTTCCAGCAGCGCTTTCGGTTCGGCTTGCGCATGGATGTCCGGCTCGATGTCGTCGAGCAGGTGCTTGCCCCGGCGTTCGATCACCGGCCGGTAGGAATCCGCTGCCTCTTTCGCGATCGACGAGCAGTCCACGTCGCGTAAAGCAAACCGCTCATCTTCGCTGGCTTTCGTGAGCTGCACGAGCGCGGAGATCAGCTCGTTGAGCCTGCGCGACTGGTTGAAGATGCTTTCGGTCCACTCGTTTTCGCCGTTGACTGCCTCGAGCACTTCGGCGTCCGCGGAAATGATGGCTACCGGGGTTTTCAGCTCGTGCGAGGCGTTCGTGATGAAGCGTTTCTGGTTTTCCATGGTGCGCACGGTCGGTTCGATCGCCCGTCTGGACAGCAGCGAGATCACCGCGAGGAACACCAGCAGGGAGAGTACGCCGATGCCCATGGACAGCCACAGCAGCCGTATCTGCCATGAGAATTCCTCGGTATAGTCGAGCACGGTCAGCTGGTAGCCGGTGCCCGATGCGGATAATTGTGCCGCATATCGCGTCGATCCAACACGCAGATGTATGGTTTGTCCCGTGGCCATCTGCGGGTTGCGCATCTGGAAGGCGGCGACCATCGCCTGGATGTCGTCGCTCGAAGGCGTGTTCACGCTGTGGCTGTCCCAGTCGCCGACCGTGTATGCGGAATCGAGCGTGACGGTGTAATAGTTGCGCGCGTCGGGCGAGACGACCGGCAGGATTTTGCTGGACAGCAGGCTGTGCTTGGTGGGTTGCTGCCCTTCGATCCGTGCGAGTGATTCGTTCAGCCCGATATTGACCACGCTGGCCATTGCCCCGTTGATGATGCCGATGAGGGTGACGAGCACGACCAGGAGGGCCGCAGTGGCGCTGAAGATGAATTGTCTGCGCAGTTTGCCGATCATGGGCGCCCGCTTTCCGGTGCCGCATCCGTGCCAGGGGCGTCATTGCCGGCCAGGGTGAGCCGGTAGCTGCCCCCGCGCTCGCCGTCGATCGTCACGTCGCATGCGATGGAGCGCAGCTTGTCGCGCAGGTAGGACACGTACACGTAGACGAGTCCCTGGTCGGCGTCGGGCTCGTCGTCCCAGACCTTGGCAAGCAGCCGCTCGGTGCTGATCGGCTTGTCCGGATTGAGCATGAGACAAGCCAGGAGCTTGGTTTCGCGCCCTGACAGGTGCATGGTGTTCTCGCAGCTGATCTGCTGGTCTCCGATGTTCAGCCGCAAGCTGCCGTAATCCAGGACCGATGGCGTGTACGATGTGCTGCGCCGGGCCTGTGAGCGGATGCGGGCGAGCAGTTCCTTCATGGCGAAAGGCTTGGTGAGGTAGTCGTCCGCGCCGGCGTCCAGCCCGGTGATGCGGTCGTCGACCTCCGCCTTGGCGGTGAGCATGATGATCGGTGTCGTGTCGCCCGCCGCGCGGATGCGTTTGAGCGCTTCGATGCCGTCCATGCGCGGCATCATCACGTCGAGTACGATTACGTCGTAATCCCCGGTCGCCGCCATGTCGACGGCCTCCTGCCCGTCGTGGGCGATATCGGCCTCGATGTGGCTGATGGCGAGGATGGTCTGTTCGGCGCGGGCGAGCTCCTGTTCGTCTTCCGCGATGAGGGCTTTCATGATGACTCCTTTGAACGATTGCTTGGATTATCGGGCATGCGGGGGAGTCAGCGGTCTTCGTTGATGAGGTTGCGGATCGTCTGCATCGACAGGTCGCATGATGCGAGCTCGTCCGCGCATCGTTTGAGCTCCTGCGTCACGATCGCCGCATTTGCGTTGCCGATATCCTTCTTGTAGCGCACCTGGTGTTCGAGCGCCGCCCACGAGTCCATGGCGATCGTGCGCAGCTGGATTTCGGCCGGGTAGTGCCCTGGTGTACGCCCGGCGGCATCCGCGAAGGGGGTGGTGATGTCAAGGATCATATGGTAGCTGCGATACCCGTTGGGCTTGGGGTGGCGCACGTAGTCTTTCTCCTCGATGACGCTGAATCCCGGCTGGGAGCGCAGATGGTCGGCGAGTGCGTAGATGTCGTCGACGAAACTGCATACGATACGGCAGCCGATGGCGTCGTGGATGTCGACGAGGGCGGAGTGGGGTGTGGCCGGCAGGCCTTTGCGCTCGCATTTCTCGCGCATGCTGGCCTCGCCCTTGATGCGGTGGTTGAAGTGTTCGTAGGCGCCTTCGCCGGTGGTCTTGCGCTGTTCGGCGTCGAATGCCTCGATGCGTTCGACGAGCAGACCCATGACGCGGGGGAGTTGTTCCGCGAACGGCCCGTAGATGCCGTCGCTGCGCTGTGGTGCGATGGTCGCTGTGTCCGCCATGTGTGCCTCCTCGATGGCCGGGTCGCCAGCCGTGCGTGCTGCTGATGATACGTGGATATGCTGGGAATTGTCTTGGCAAAAGCTGTCTGGCGGCGGCTGTGGCGGTGCGGGTGCGGAGGTGCGTGGATACATGTGCCGATGACGCGTCATCTGCCTTATCTATAGCCCTTCAGGAACATTTCGGGAACACGCCGCCCCTGATTCCCGTTTGTGCATATGCCCGCTGATACCATGGCTTGTGGCGTTCCCGCCCGAGCCGCACAGGTCAAGGAGCGCCCGGGTTCCGAGACAATACTGTGTGCGGCCATGAGGGACAGGAGAATCCCATGGGCAATTCTGCTCGCAATCAGGTCGATTCGACCGTATCAACATATCCATCTTCCCAAGGCAATGGCACCGTGCTTTCTGTGCATCCGGCGACGTTGCGCTGGACCACTGCCGATATCGCCGTCGGCGCCGCGCTCGGCGTCGCATGCGGGCTGGTGTTCTGGGGATTCAACTTCGCGTATCAGGCGATTTCGCCGGTGTTGGGCGCGCTGCTGCCGGGCGTCGCGAGCGTGCTGCACGCGTTCTGGTATTTTTCCGGCCCTCTCGCATTGCTGATCATCCGCAAGCCCGGCGCTGCGGTATATGTGAATCTGGTGGGCGCTGTCGCCGAAATGGTGTTCGGCAATAATTTCGCGTTCAGCTTCGTCTTTATCTCCGCCGCGCTGCAGGGCGTGTTCGCGGAGATTCCGTTCGCGTTGGCCCGCTACCGCAAGTACAATCTGCCGATGAGCATCGCCTCCGGTGTATGCGTGGCGCTGGAATACGGTTTCTATCTGCTGTTCTTCCGGTATCAGGGTGTCGCGCTGATGAGCCCCCGCGGCATCACCCATCTGGTCAGTGAAGTCGTCGGCGGTGTGGTGTTCGCCGGTATCATGAGCTGGTTCCTGTATCTGGCCATCGCCCGGACGGGGGCGCTTGACCGCTTCGCTTCCGGTCGCGCGGTGCGCGGTCTGGCGGACTGATCGGCCCGGCGGTCGTTTCGGTGTTGGGCTGACCGGCTGATCCGATAGGTTCGTCGGTCCCCTGGTTCCTGCCATGGCGGGAACCGCATGATGTCCGCATCCGTTTCTCGGAACTCCGGGTGTGGGCGCGTGCGGTCAGGGGATTTGCTATATTGGAAAAGTTGGTTTGCTCCAACGGGGCCTTAGCTCAGTCGGTTAGAGCATCGGACTCATAATCCGCTGGTCCACGGTTCAAGCCCGTGAGGCCCCACTGTTTTTCTCTCTGGTGTGGCTTACGCTGACGGCGGGTCCCGCGTGTCGTCGGTATCGGCGCGTACAATACTGACGGTTCCGGTTCACGCCTGCCATAGGGGCTGGCGACCCGGGTCCCCCGAATTCCATAGGAGACATACCATGAAGCAGGGCATTCATCCCGATTATCACGCCGTGCAGGTCACCTGCTCGTGCGGCAACACGTTTGTCACCCGTACCACCGCCCCCGGCGACCACATGACGGTTGACGTGTGCTCGAACTGCCACCCGTTCTACACCGGCAAGCAGAAGATCCTGGATACCGGCGGCCGCGTGGCTCGTTTCGAGAAGCGTTACGGCAAGCGCAGCAAGTAAGGCTTCTATCAACGCCAGTCTTCGGACTGGCGTTGTTTGTTTTTCCTAGGCGCATTCGCGGCGCCTGCGGCTTGCCTGGCGTGCGTGTCGCCAGCTATCGCGCCGCGGTGCGACAATCCGGTACCATGGCACCGGGATACCAGTGGCGTGTCCCTGTCTGATGGCGGTATCGCCGTGCGGTGCGATCGGCTGGTCGCACACCGCCGGGGCCGGCGGGTTCTTGCCGCCTGGCTGTTGTACCTGCGCGTGGTGCGATAGTTGTGTCGCTCGGCGGGCGGGGTAGTCGGGTGATTCGGCTTTCTGCCGTCGCTATCGGTGAGTTGTGCGATTCGTAGATTGCACGGCAGGCTGGTATTCGAGAGTCGCAGCCCCGGCTCTCGTCCGCCCCTTGGCCAAGCGTGACTATATGATGGTGAAGTTGAGCAAGATGAAGCGTGATCGCCGATGCATGGCCGGCCGTCGGCGTTGGGCCTTTATGGTACAGGCCGGGCCGGGACGGCCGGAACCTACGGAATCGGGTATGAAGACGCGCGAAGCACGTGCAACGGTAGCGAGGAATGGATATGGCACAGGACCCACACGACCAGTTCCCTGCGGCGCAGACCGCGGTGGAGGAGTATCACGACATCGAACGGCAGATGGCGCAGCCTGAAGTCGCGTCCGACCCCGACAAGATCCGCAAACTGGGCCGCCGCCATGCCGAGCTCGGCTCTATCGTCACCGCATATACCAAGTACCGTCAGATGTTCGACGATCTCGAAGCCGCCAAGGACATGGCATCCGAGGACGAGGACTTCGCCGCCGAGGCGAAGCGTCTGGAAGCCGAATTGCCGAAAGCCGAGGAAGCGCTGCGCACCGCGCTGATCCCGCGCGACCCCGATGACGCCCGTGACGTCATCATGGAGATCAAGGCCGGCACCGGCGGCGAGGAGGCCGCCCTGTTCGCCGGCGACCTGCTGCGCATGTACCTGAGGTATGCCGAGAAGCGCGGCTGGACCACCACCATCCAGAGCGAGAACACCACCGAGCTCGGCGGCGTCAAGGACGTGCAGCTCGCCATCCGCGCGAAAGGCACCCCCGCCCCGGAGGACGGCGTGTGGGCGAGTCTCAAATACGAGGGCGGCGTGCATCGCGTGCAGCGCATCCCCGTCACCGAATCACAGGGACGCATCCAGACCTCGGCCGCCGGCGTCATCGTCTTCCCCGAGGCCGATGACGACGATGACGAGATCGACATCGATCCCAAGGACCTCAAAATCGACATCTTCATGAGCTCCGGCCCCGGCGGACAGTCCGTGAACACCACGTATTCCGCGGTGCGCATGACCCATATCCCCACCGGTATCGTCGTGAGCATGCAGGACGAGAAATCGCAGATCCAGAACCGCCAGGCGGCGCTGCGCGTCCTGAAATCCCGCCTGCTGGCCATGAAACACGAGCAGGAGGCCGCCGAGGCGGCGGATATGCGCCACTCCCAGGTCCGTTCGCTGGACCGTTCTGAGCGCATCCGCACCTACAACTTCCCGGAGAACCGCATCGTGGACCATCGCACGAACTACAAGGCGTACAACCTTGACCAGGTGCTCGACGGCGACCTGCAAGCGGTGATCGACAGCGACATCCAGGCGGATGAGGCGGCGCGTCTCGAACAGCAGAAACATCAAGGCGCGAACGCCGCCTGACTTGTACACTCATATGACGGCATGGCGGTGCTGCGGCACGGCGGCATGGTTGCCGGGCCTCCAAGGCGCCAGACGCCGGGTATCGTCCAATCGAAGGGAGTGCTATCGCGCATGGGCATCGAATCACTCAGGCACATGCTGGCCGAAGCGACCGACAGACTCAAGGATGCGGGCATCGAGACCGCCCGGTACGATGCCCGATTGCTGTTCGCCGAAGCCTGCGGCATCAGCCCGCGCGATATCGACAAGGCCCTCATCATGGGCGACGGATTCGAGGCCAGCGACCGGCAGCTCGCCGACTTCCGCTCGATGATGGACCGTCGCGCTTCGCGTGAGCCGCTGCAATATATCGTCGGCCACGTCCCGTTCCGCTACCTCGATCTGCAGGTCGGCCCGGGTGTGTTCATTCCCCGGCAGGAAACCGAGACCGTCGTGCAGGCCGGCATCGACTGGCTGACCCGCGAAGGCCTGTATGCGCCGAAGGTCGTGGACCTGTGTGCGGGCAGCGGCGCGATCGGCCTGTCCATCGTCACCGAGGTGCGTGGCGCCGAGGTGTGGGCCGTGGAAAAGTTCCCGGAGACACTGCAATGGACGCAACGCAACGCCAAGCGTGTCGCCGGCGACGATCCGGCGGCCGGGTACAACTATCATCTCGAAGCCGGTGACGCCACGGATACCACCACGCTTGCGGCATTGGACGGTTCCGTCGACCTGGTGGTCACCAATCCGCCGTACGTGCCCATGTCCCAGCCGCCCACCCAGCCCGAGGTGCGTGATTACGACCCGGAAGCCGCCCTGTACGGCGGTTCCGCCGACGGTACGCTGATTCCGGAGCGGATCATCCGCCGTTCCGCCGTGCTGCTGCGTGACGGCGGGGCGCTGGTGCTCGAGCACGACATCACCCAGGCCGACCGGATGCTCACGTACGCGCTGTCGAACGGTTTCTCGCAGGCGCGCACCGGGCTGGACTACACGTCACGGCCACGGTACCTGTTCGCGGTCAAATAGGCGGCATCACTGCGGTATCGTGCCATGTGCCACGCCGGACGCATCCGGAGCCGGCGGGCACGTCCGGGTACGTCTGGGTACGATGGTGCAATGGTGACGGAACAATCGGAGGTGTTATGGGCGAGGTTTGTACAGTCAACGAGGAGTCCATCGCGCGGGCGGCGCGGATCGTCAAGGACGGCGGGGTCATCGTCATCCCCACGGACACCGTGTACGGTATCGCCTGCGACCCGTTCAGCCGGCAGGCCATCGACCGGGTCTACGAGCTCAAGCAACGCCCGCGGTACAAGGCCCTGCAGGTGATCATGGCCGACGTCGACGCGTTGGACGGCCTAGGCCTGTATCTTCCGGCCCCGTTGAACCGTCTTGCCGCGGCGTTCCTGCCGGGCGCGTTCTCGCCGATCGCCATCGCCCAGGATGATTGCCGGCTGAAGACCATCCGCCGTGAAACGGACGGCCATGCGACGCAGGCGATCCGCGTGCCGAATTCGGCCCTCGCCTTGCGTATCCTGCGTTCGACCGGCCCGGTGGCGGCGTCCAGCGCGAACCGTTCCGGTGACGAGAGCGCCCAGAGCGTCGACGAGGCCGTCGCCGCGTTCGGTGACCAGGTCGACCTGTATCTTGACGGCGGCCCGACCCAGGGGCATGTCGCCAGCACGGTGGTCGCCGCCGATCCCACGGAACGCGACGGCATCGCCATCCTGCGCGAGGGTGTCATCCCCCAGGCCGCCGTCCGTGAGGCCCTGCACATCAACGGCGGGGGACTTGGCGCATGAGGGTCTACCTGTTCATCGCCGCGGTCGCCGGCGGTGCCACGTGGCTGGTCACCCCGCTGATCCGCCATCTCGCCATCCGTATCGGGGCGGTCGGCAAGGTCCGCGCACGCGACGTGCACACCATCCCGACCCCGCGCATGGGCGGTCTCGGCATGTTGGTCGGTTTCGTGGTCGCCATGCTGTTCGCCAGCCACATCCCGTTCATTTCCGGCCTGTTCACCGCCAACCAGCAGGCGTGGGTGGTGATGGCAGGAGCGATCATGATCTGCCTGCTCGGCATGGCCGACGACCTGTGGGACCTTGACTGGATGCTCAAACTCGCAGGCCAACTGCTCATCTCCGTATTCGTGGCGTGGGGCGGCCTGCAGATCATCTCGCTGCCGCTCGGCTCCCTGGTCACCGCCTCGCCGACACTGTCCATGGCCATCACCGCTTTCCTTATTGTCGCCTCGATCAACGCGGTGAACTTCGTGGATGGCTTGGACGGCTTGGCCGCCGGCATCGTCGCCATCGGCGGTATCGCGTTCGGCCTGTACTCGTATATTCTCGCCCGTTCCTCGCCGAGCTACGCGTCCATGGCCACGCTCATCGATGTCGCGCTGGTCGGCATCTGCGTCGGGTTCCTGCTGCACAACTGGCATCCGGCCAAGCTGTTCATGGGCGATTCCGGCTCGATGCTCCTCGGGTACCTGATCACCTGCGCCTCGATTGTGATGACCGGGCATTTGGACCCTGCGTCAATCCACACGAGCGTGTATCTTCCGGTGTTCATGCCAATCCTGCTGCCGATCCTCGTACTGTTCCTGCCGGTGCTGGACATGTGCCTGGCGATTGTGCGACGGCTGAGCAAGGGGCAATCCCCGATGCACCCCGACCGTATGCACCTGCACCACCGGATGCTCAGGATCGGCCATTCCGTCCAGGGGGCGGTGCTGATCCTGTGGGGGTGGGCGGCGCTCATCTCCTTCGGCTCGATCATGATCCTGTTCTTCGATGCAAGGTATGTCGCCATCGGCTTCCTGTGCGCCGCCGCCGTGCTGACCGTACTCACTATGCTGCCGTATCTGCGCCATCGCATCCCCGAGATCATGGAAGAGGATGCCGCGTACGACAAGCATCACGCCGCGCAGCATGTCAGCCCCATACAGAACGGTGTCGTCCGGGCGTCACGGCCGGAGGGCAGCGCTGCCGCCGACCCGTCGCGCATGGCTGACGATCCCGGTGATACCACGGAACGTCCGGCATCCGAACCCCCGGCACCACCGGTGCGCAACACCGTGAAACGCGCATAACACCGCGGTTTCCGGGCATTGCATACCGTCGCAGGCGGCTGGGGTGTCGCCGGGCGTGTCCTCTGAGAGCTATGCTCGCGTGTCGCAAGTCAGGTCACGACCTTATAGTGTGGTTATGGCTTCAAATTTTGATACGCAAGCGCAAGCATATGCTCCCGTCCCTCCGATTTTCGCCAAGCTCGGCCTCGCGTATGACGATGTGCTGCTGCTTCCGAACGAGACGGATGTGATTCCGTCCGAAGTTGACACCACCACCCATCTCACCCGTGAGATCACCATGAAGACCCCGGCGATCTCCGCGGCCATGGATACGGTCACCGAATCCGATATGGCTATCGCTATGGCCCGCAACGGCGGTATCGGCGTGCTGCACCGCAACCTGTCCATCGACGACCAGGCCGCCCAGGTCGACATCGTCAAGCGCAGCGAATCCGGCATGATCACCAATCCGCTGACCGTCAACCCGGAAGTCTCGCTCGCCGACCTCGACAAGCTGTGCGGCAAGTTCCACATCTCCGGCCTGCCGGTCGTGGACAAGGACAACAAGCTCGTCGGCATCATCACCAACCGCGACATGCGGTTCATCCCTTCCGAGGATTACGACCGTCTTGAGGTCAAGGACGTGATGACCAAGGATCATCTGATCACCGGCCCGTCCAACATCTCCAAGGAAGACGCGCATCACCTGCTCGCCAAGTACAAGGTCGAGAAGCTGCCGCTCGTCGACAACGAAGGCCACCTGACCGGCCTGATCACCGTCAAGGACTTCGTGAAGACCGAACAGTACCCGGATGCCACCAAGGACGACCAGGGCCGTCTGCGCGTGGCCGCCGGCATCGGCTTCTTCGGTGACGCCTGGCAGCGTGCCTCCGCCCTCATGGAGGCCGGTGTCGACGTGCTTGTCGTGGACACCGCCAACGGTGAGGCCCGTCTGGCGCTCGACATGATCCGCCGCCTCAAGTCCGACAAGGCGTTCAATGGCGTGCAGATCATCGGCGGCAACATCGCGACCCGCGAAGGCGCCCAGGCCATGATCGACGCCGGCGCTGACGCGGTCAAGGTCGGTGTCGGCCCGGGCTCCATCTGCACCACTCGCGTGGTCGCCGGTGTCGGCGTCCCGCAGCTGACCGCCGTCTATGAGGCCGCCCAGGCGTGCAAGGCCGCGGGCGTCCCGTGCATCGCAGACGGTGGCATCCACTATTCGGGCGATATCGCCAAGGCGCTGGTGGCCGGCGCGAGCACCGTCATGCTCGGCGGCGTGCTTGCCGGCTGCGAGGAAGCCCCGGGTGAGAAGGTCCTGCTGCACGGCAAGCAGTACAAGCTGTACCGCGGCATGGGCTCGCTGGGTGCCATGGCCCCGCGCGGCAAGAAGTCCTACTCCAAGGACCGTTACTTCCAGGCCGATGTCACCAGCAACGACAAGGTCGTGCCGGAAGGCGTCGAGGGCGAGGTCCCGTACCGTGGCCCGCTCAACGCCGTGCTCTACCAGCTGATCGGCGGCCTGCACCAGTCGATGTTCTACGTCGGCGCGCACAACATCAAGGAACTGCAGGAGCGTGGCCGGTTCATCCGCATCACCGACGCCGGCCTGCGCGAATCCCATCCGCATGACATCGTCATGACCGCGGAGGCGCCGAACTACTCCGGCTTCCACAACAACTGATGTCCTGACAGCCCCGCGGGTGTGCTCCCGCGGCCGCTGTCGGATTGCAAGGCGGCCGCCCTGTTGCCATGCGCATCAGAGCGGCCGCCTTCTTGGTACTGCGACCAACGAAAGAGACCAGCGAAAGACGTCCGCCCATCCCACGGATAGGCTGCGCACGCCGTTGTCATGATTGAGAGAAGAAGGGTATGGTCACCAAAGACTTCTGGGTATTGCTCGCCATGGTGCTGTATTTCGTCGCCATGCTGTCCATCGGATTCGCCTATTCGAAGCGCTCGAACTCCTCGGCGAAACAGTATTTCGCGGGCGGGCGCGGGGTCGGCCCGTGGCTGACGGCGTTGAGCGCCGAAGCCTCCGATATGAGCGGCTGGCTGCTCATGGGCCTGCCGGGCCTCGCGTACTTCACCGGCGCCGCAGACGCCATGTGGACGGCGATTGGCCTCGCAATCGGCACGTATCTCAACTGGCGGCTGGTGGCCCGGCGTCTGCGGCGGTATTCGGTGGTTGCGGGCGACGCCATCACCGTGCCGGATTTCTTCTCCAAGCGCTTCCATGACAAGAAGAACGTCATCTCCACCATCGCGGCGCTGATCATCCTCATCTTCTTCTGCGTGTACGTGGGCAGCTGCTTCGTGACGGTCGGCAAGCTGTTCTCCACCCTGTTCGGCTGGGACTACCACCTGACCATGGTCATCGGCGCGGCGGTTGTGTTCGCCTACACGCTGATCGGCGGCTACCTGTCCGTGGTCGTCACCGACTTCATCCAGGGCATGCTCATGTTCTTCGCGCTCGCCGTCGTGTTCGTCGGCTCGATCGTCTCGGTCGGCGGCGTGGACAACACCATCACCTTCCTGCGCGGCATCCCGGGCTTCCTCGACGGCACGCACCTGGCCACCCCGGTGCTCAATTCCATGGGCGAGCAGATCGTACGCGACGGCAAGGCGGTCTTCGGCGCGCCCACGGATTACGGTATCATCACCATCATCTCCATGCTCGCCTGGGGCCTGGGATACTTCGGTATGCCGCAGGTGCTGGTGCGCTTCCTGTCGATCCGCAGCTCCGAGGAGATCCGCAAATCGAGGATCATCGCCACCACATGGTGTGTGATCTCGCTCGCATGCGGCGTGTGCATCGGTCTGGCGGGACGCGCGATGATGCCCACCCAGTTCGGCACGCAGGCCGCCGCCGAGAACATCTTCATCGTCATCGCCCAGGCGCTGCTGCCGAGCTTCCTGTGCGGCATCGTGGTCTCCGGCATCTTCGCCGCATCCATGAGCTCCTCCTCGTCGTACCTGATCATCGGCGCGAGTGCAGTGGGCGAGAACATCTACCGCGGCGTCATCAACCGCAAGGCCACCGACAAGCAGGTGATGATGGTGGCGCGCACCACACTGCTGGTCATGTTCCTGTTCGGTATTTTCGTGGCCTTCGACCAGAACTCTTCGATCTTCCAAGTCGTCTCATACGCGTGGGCAGGGCTCGGTGCGTCCTTCGGCCCGCTCATGCTCCTGTCCCTGTACTGGCGTCGCACCAACAAGTACGGCGCCATCGCCGGCATGCTCGGCGGCACGGCCACGGTGCTCATCTGGCACAATCTCATCAAGCCGCTCGGCGGCGTGTTCGCGATCTACGAGCTGCTGCCGGCGTTCATCGTCTCGCTGCTGCTCATCGTCATCGTCTCGCTGCTCACCCCGGCCCCCGAAGCCTCGGTCCTGCACGAGTTCGACCATTATCTCGACGATCCCGCCGACCGCAAGATAGATGACGATCTGGTCGCCGCCGAGATCCAGGCCGCCGAGGAACGCTCGCAAATCTGAGACGAGACGCTTCTCCCGCCCCCGCGGTAACCTGAGAGGTCCTGTCCGCGGGGGCATCATGCCGTCGCCGACAGGACGTGACCGAAGACACACAAGGGAAAGAGGCACGCAATGGTAGACGCGCATGATGCGGAAACCTACTCCGCGCAAGATTCGCGCATGATCTGGATCGACTGCGAGATGACCGGGCTGGATATCTTCCACGACGAGCTGTGCGAAGTGTCCGTCGTCCCCACCGATTTCGACCTCAACGTGCTCGACGAGGGCGTGGACTATGTCGTCAAGCCCTCAGACGCTGCCGTCGCCCACATGAATGATTTCGTGCGCGCGATGCACACCCGTTCCGGCCTGATCAACGAATGGGAGCATGGCCTGAGCCTTGAAGAGGCCGAACGCAAGGTGACCGAGTATGTCGCACGGTTCACCCCGGACGGGGTCAAGCCCCTGCTCGCCGGCAATTCCGTCGGCTCCGACAAGAAATTCCTCGACCGCTACATGCCCGGCCTCATGGAGCACCTGCACTACCGTGTCATCGACGTGAGCACCATCAAGGAGCTCGCCCGCCGCTGGTACCCGGACGTCTACCGCAACCGTCCGGCGAAGAACGGCGGCCACCGTGCGCTCGCCGACATCATCGAATCCATTGACGAGCTGCGCTATTACCGCGATCTGCTCTTCGTCCCGGCCCCCGGCCCGGATGCCGAGGCGGCTAAGGCGGGCGCTCGCCACATTGAGGCGACCAGTCTGCTGCGCACGTACGAGAAGAACGGCAACGCCCTCGAGTAACGGCGGAGCCGCCCGCCAACCCCACGTCAACCCCACGATTGTTGAAAGGACCAAGCATGAGTGCCACGCCATGGACCCCCTCGACGCCGCTGCCCGGCGATATCGCGATGGTCGTCGCCGATATGGATGGCACGCTGCTGGACGGCGACAGCCGGATTCCTAAGGGATTCTGGCCTCTGCTGGAACGCATGCAACGCGCCGGCATCGAGTTCGTGCCGGCGAGCGGACGGCAGATCTTCACACTGCGTGACATGTTCGGCGACGCCATGCCGTCCGGCTCGTTCATCGCGGAAAACGGCAATCTGGTGGTCGCCCGGGGCCGCACTGCCAGTGTGACCGCGATTCCTGCCCATGCTGTGGCGCGGATGATCGACCTGCTTGCCGGCGCCGACCTGCCGCACGGCCATGACGTCGGCATGGTGGTGTGCGGTGAGCGCAGCGCGTACACCAATCGCAAGGACATGCCGTTCGTGGACGAATGCCGCAAGTATTACCACCGTCTTGCCTTCCTTGATGACCTGCATGAGGCGGTCGCCGGGCCGCATGCCGACAGGATCCTCAAGGTGGCGGTATTCGATTTCGGCGATGTCCGGGTGCCCGCCGACACGTTGTTCGCCCCGCTGCGCGACCGGTATCAGGTGGTCGTTTCCGGGGCGCACTGGGTGGACATCATGGACGCGCACACCGACAAGCGTCGCGGGGTGGTCGCCTTGCAGGGGCGGCTGGGCATCACGCCCGCGCAAACCATGGTGTTTGGTGATTATCTCAATGACCTGCAGATGCTGGGCGCGGGGGAGTGGTCCTTCGCGATGGCCAACGCCTATCCGGATCTGCTCCGTGAAGCGCGCTATATCGCCCCGGCGAACACCGATCACGGCGTGCTGCGTGTCATCGAGGCGATGCTGGATGCGCAGGAACGTCACGAAAGGCCGTCCCATGCTGCAAACTGACGCGCTGAGGATTCTGGGCGCCGGTGCCCATGTGTTCCTCACCGGTGCCCCCGGCGCCGGCAAGACCTACGTGCTCAACGAATTCGTCAAGCAGGCCAGGGCGCGCGGGGCGTCTGTGGCGGTCACCGCGTCCACCGGCATTGCGGCGACGCATCTGAACGGGCAGACCATCCACTCGTGGAGCGGCGTCGGCGTAGCCGAAGCCATGACCGACAGCCTGCTCAAGCAGATCAAGACCCGTCGTGGCAAGCGCGTCCGCGCGACCGACATCCTCGTCATCGACGAGATCTCCATGATGCACGCCTGGCTGTTCGACATGGTCGACCAGGCATGCCGTGCTGTCCGGCGCAATCCGGAACCGTTCGGCGGGCTGCAGGTGGTCATGTCCGGCGACCTGTTCCAGCTGCCCCCGGTGTCCCACGCCCGGCGTGACCGTGAACTCGTGGTCCCGTCGCCGGAAATGGTCGCCATGCGCGAACGGTACGCGCAGGCGGGGCGCAATCCAGAAGGGTTTGTCACCGAATCACTGGTCTGGCCTGAGCTCAACCCCGTGGTGTGCTATCTGAGCGAGCAGCACCGTCAGGATACCGGCCAGCTGCTCGACGTCCTGACCGATATCCGGCATGGTGCCGTCACCGAAGCCGACCGTGCGGTGCTCGGCGCCCGGATCGGGGTCGAACCCGCCGAGGACGATGTCGCCGTCTATCTGTTCCCCAACAACCGGCAGACCGACGAGCTCAACGACCGCAAGCTCGCGCAGATCGACAGCCGCGAGCACGTCTACGAAGCTCAGGCCTCGGGCCCGGTACAGCTGGTCAAACGGCTCAAAAGCACCATGCTCGCCCCCGAACTGTTGACACTCAAGATCGGGGCCGCGGTCATGGCCCTGCGCAACGACACCAACCAGCAGTATGTCAACGGTTCGCTCGGCACGGTGGTCGATTTCGTCACCAATCGTGACGGTGACGAGTACCCGATGGTCCGTTTCGACAACGGGCATACCGTCATCATGCAACCGGCCGCATGGGAGATGATGGACGGCGAGACGGTACTCGCCTCGGTCAAGCAGGTGCCGCTGCGCTGCGCATGGGCGATCACCATCCACAAATCGCAGGGCATGACCCTCGACCGCGCTCGCATGGATCTGCGCCGGACCTTCGCGCCCGGCATGGGCTATGTGGCCCTCTCCCGCGTCGAATCCATGGACGGGCTGTATCTGGATGGCATCAATGATCGCGCGTTCCTTGTTTCGCCTGAAGCTGTCAGGCTTGACGGCATCCTTCGTGACCGCTCGCACATGGCCGAGTATGACCTTGCCAAGCATGGTGAAGCGGCGTTCAGCCGTGCGGCATTGCAGCAGGAGGAGGACGAGTTCGCCCAAGGCGACCTGTTCTGAGACGGTGTACGTCGCTGCCGGCGTTCCCAGCGGGTGCGACTACACTGGAAGATATCGCAACGTCCGGTTCACTGACGAACCGGACGCCATCGCAAGGAGGTTCGCCATGAAGAAGTCAACCGTGGTATCCGTCATCGGCCTGCTGGTCATGTTCGTCGCGTTCGTGCTGTTCCAGACCCGTCCGATCGTTCTGTTCGGCACGCTCAAGCTTACCGACGTGCTTACCATCGCCGGCGGGCTCATGTTCATCATCCCCGTCTACCGCGAATCGGTGAAACGCAAGAGCGCGGATAACGCCCCGAATCCGACCGTCTGGTCGACCTTGCCGCCAATCGGCATGGCCGTAGTGGTCGCCGGCATTCTGCTGCCGAACAGCCTGACCTTCTTCCGTTTGTTCTCGCTGCCCGACCTGTTCTATCTGGTCGGCTGCCTCATGATGCTGCCGATTTTCCTGTACCCCATGTCCGGTCTGGAACGTGCGGAGCTTGAGGAGACCGTCGAGGAAGAGGTTGACGAGGCGGCGGGCAATACCTCGGCGACGGGCAAGAAGCGCGACTAGCCGTCGATCCGTGCCGATTCGCGGTAGCGACGAGTGCGGCCTGCAATCGTCGCCAATTTCCGTCTTGTGTCGACGCTGAGAGCGATGTCAGCGTCGACACAAGATGAAATAGGGTCTAGCTGTTGGATCACCAGATGGTGTTGAGCGAATGCACCTCGCAGCGATCCACAGCGCCACGTGTCTCAAGGGACATGCTCACTTGCGGGCCGGCGGCCTGGAACAGCATGGTGCCCGCCGCCTGGCCGTCATTGAGGAACACCTCGGCGACCTGATGGTCGAAGAACACTTCGACATGCCGCACCTGGCGGATGCCGCTGTCGTAGTCGTTCTTGTCGAATCCGCCCTGACCGCGGGTGACCAGCCGCGTCACACCGTTTTCGCGCACCAGACGCAGGCTGTCGCCCTCAGCCTCGTCAATGCCGGGGTTACGTGCGATGGTCAGCGTGAAATCAGCGTCGTCGTCAAGCGTGATATTGGCGTAATACGTGTCATCGGGGCTGGTGGCGGACCACACGTGGGAATCCGGCGTGGCTCCCGCGGCGGTGTCGACCGTCACCGGTGAGCCAATCAGGTTGTCGTAGACTTCCTTGACGGGCTTGCTCGTCAAGCGGCCGTCAACTACATGGAGTTCGCGCGGCAGCGACATGATGCCGTTGGCGCGGCAGGGGCCTTCACGGCGCACGCCGGCGTGGTCGACGATCCACCCGAAGACGATGCGGCGGTCCTGATCGTCGCGGAAGCTTTGCGTCGCATAGTAGCCAAGCCCGAAATCGCACCAGTCGCTGGACTTGACGGCCAGACGCGGGCCCTCGCCCTCATCGCGCAGGTCGCCGACATACCAGCGCACAGGCTGGAAGCGTCCCTGCCTGTCGCGGTAATGCATCAGGGCACCGCAGGCCACCGTGCTGCCGTCGAGTGCGAACAGATCCGGGCATTCATAAGTACGTGCGATCTGATGGCCGAAATCGGCGAGCACGGGCCCGTCGTACCGCCACACGGAGGTGTGCTGTACCGGCAGTTTCGTGGAGAACAGCGCGATGGCGGGGACGGTCGCCTCATTGGCAGCCGCCTCAGCGGGCTTGCCCATCGGGTAGGTGGCGAACCAGCCGTTCGTGGTGTCGCGGCTGATGCCGGCCGGGGTGTCCTTGTGGAATTCATCGACCGGCAGGTTGGTGGCGGTCACAATCCAGGCGCGTCCGCCGTCCGCCTCATGGATGGGAAGGTTGGTCTCGATTTTCGGGTCACGGCAGTCCAGCCCCATGCTCGGGGTCGGTCGTAGAATGCACGGGGTTTCCACTTCGAAGTGGATGCTGTCGTGGCTCAGGCAGGTGGTCTGGTATTCCACGACGGAATGCTCATCCCCGCGCGTTTCGGTGTGACGGGTGAGCATGAAACGGATGGCGTCGGCGTTCTCGCCGTTGCACGGATAGCCATCCTGATCGACCGGGATGGCCGAACCGGAGAATGCGCCGCCGGTCAGCGTATGGTCGGTGGCGAACTCGGGCTGCGGTTCCAGCGCGATCGGCAGATGGGTCCAATGCACCAGGTCACGGCTGACCGCATGACCCCAGTGCATGCAGTCCCATCCCCATCCGTACGGGTTGAACTGATAGAACAGGTGGTAGCGTCCCTTGAACTCGCACAGGCCGTTCGGGTCGTTCATCCAGTGCGCAATCGGCTCGAAATGGGAGGCCGTGCGTTCCGGCTGGCGGTAGATGCTTTCCGTGTCGGGCAGGGTGTCCCACTGGACGAAATCGGGGTCGAGATTGACATACTGGATGCCGTTGTCCAGATCATTGCCGCTTTCGCTCAGATAGCCGAAACGGCATACCGCCTGGTTGATGCGAATGTCCAGATCGGTGTCGGAGGGCACATCGAACCGGAAGTGATGACGGTTCTCAAGCTTCGGTATTGCGGCAAACGTGAGGGTGGCCCCGTTGCTGGAACGGGTCAGGGCGACTGAGGCGCCATCGTCCGTGCGCTCGACGAACAGGTCGAGGCGGGTGTAGTCGCCGGTGGCGATGTGCGCGTTGGTGGTTTGGGTTGTGGGAAGCATGATGCTCCTTTGCGATGATGGTTGTTGGTTGGAAAATTTGTTGGGCGTCTCACTCAAGACACGCCTGCGGCTGATCGCGATTCGGATTGGTACCGTGGTCGCTGGCGAGCATCACAGCGCTGGGGGAGAGGGAGAAGTCAGGGCAGATCGTCCGCACGATGGCAAACCCGGGACCCCGTTCTCTCACCGTTCAGCGCTGCACGCTGTCGTCACTCATGCCTTGGGGCCGTGCCGCGGACGGAGCTGCGCTCGATGATTGACCCGCGGATTGTCGTGAACGTATCCTTGGTTTCAAACGTTGAACGAAAAATCTGGTCGGGCTTGATATCCGGAATGTCCCGCTGCTCGATCATCGACACGAGCTGACGAACCGCCTCGAATCCCATCTCGTAATGAGGCAATTCGATGGTCGTCAGTGCCGGTCGGATCACGTCGGTGATATTGGGCAGGTTGTCGACGCTGACGATGGAGATGTCTTTGCCGATGGTCAGCCCAAGGTTGTTCGCCGCGGCGTACATCGACGTGGCACGGATGTCGTTGAAGCAGAACACCCCATCGGGTTTGAGGCCTTTGAGTAGCTCGAGCGCGCGTTCATCGGCGTTCACATGTTCGGTTGCGCCGACCACCAGCTGCGGGTCGTCCTGCAAACCGGCATCCTGCAACGCCTTGTGGTACCCGGCCAGACGCTCGGGCTGGGCGACGATTCCCGATTCTGAGCCGAAATACGCGATTCGGCGGCAGCCTGCGGCGATGAGCCTGTTGGTCGCGTCATATCCGATGCCGAACTCGTCGGGGTAGATCGACGGCAGGTCGTGCTTCGCGTCCTCGGCGTCGACCACGATGGTCGGCATGGAGCGCAAAGTCGCAGGCACGTCCACCACACGGTGATACATGAACGCGTACAGGAACCCGTCGGCGTGGTAGCGCTTGAGCGTCGCGATTTCCTGCCGTTCCAGCGCCTTGTCGTTGTTCGTGTTCATGGTGATCAGGATGTAGCCGAGCTTGCGGGCTGCTTCCTGTGCGCCGAGCATGATGCGCACTGCCGAAGGCGTGGTGATGATTTCGTCGGTGACGAATCCCAAGGTGTGCGACTTGTTGGTTTTCAGCGTACGCGCCAGCATATTCGGCTCGTAGTTGAGCGAAGATGCCGTGTCGCGGATGATCTGCGCGGTGGCGTCGCTCACGCGGTTCTTGTACTTGCCGTTGAGCACGAGGGAGACGGCGCAAACGGAGACACCTGCCTGTTTGGCGATATCTTTGAGGGATACCATGTGTGCTCCTTACTTGTTTGCCGTTCCGGTCGCCTGCATGAGCAGACGGGAATCATCGTTGGCGCTTTCGCCTTCGTCTTCCGGACGTGTCATGCCCGGGACCTTGCCGAGCTTGCTGACGACCATCATGACGAAGAACACGGGCAATGCTACCCCGAATGCCGGGATAAGGCCTGGCCATGTCATCCACGAGCATACCGTGAGGATGAACAGGACGGTCAGGCACAGGCTGCACAGCGGACGTGCGATGACCATCTGCAAGGTCATGCGTGTGATCCACCATCCGGATTCGTCGAAATTGGCTTTGAGCGCCCACGACAGGCTGGAAAACAGGCCGTAGAACACGATGCCGATGAGCAGGACACCGGCGCTGGCGTATCCGAGCTTGCCGGCGTCATGGAAGTTCACCACCCAGTAGTCGAAGATCAGCAGGGCCCACAGCAGCGCCTGCGGCCAGCCGAAGCGGTTCGCCCCGGCCAAGTCGTCCTTCCATGCGCGGTGGAAGACAATCCAGGTTTCGCGGATGCTCCAGCTGCGGTCCTCGCTGAGCAGCCAGGTGCGATACGTCGTGTAAGTGGCGGAAATCGAGGGGAACAGGCCGATGACGACGACACCCATCAAGGTGTGGACGAGGAACGCCACATGGGTGACCGCAATCATGAGCACGACGCGGCAGAAGCGTTCGTATCCTAGGGCGAATGAGCGTAACATGACTCTCCTTCAAGTCAAGCCGGGTGTGGGTTTTCGGCATTGGCAGCGGTGTGTCTGCCGGACCCGCGGTGTGAGAGAATCGCCGGGATGCCGCAAAGGGGATAACGGCACCCCGGCAAGTGTGCGGGCCTCAGCCCTTGACCGCTCCGAGCATCACGCCCTTGTTGAAGTACTTCTGCAAGAACGGATAGATGATCATGAGCGGCAGGGTCGAGACGATGATGATGCCGAACTTGATCTGGTCGGCGGCCTGTTGCTGGGCGGCGGCATCCACGTTGGTGGCGGTGCCTTGCGCGACGAGCAGGAGCTGCTGGAGCACGACCTGCAACGGCTGCTTATCGTCATCGGTGATGAAGATCAAGCCTGTCATGAAGTCGTTCCAGTGGCCCACGAAGTAGTACAGGCCGATGACGGCGAGAATCGCGGAGCTCAGCGGGATGACGATCTTGAAGAAGTAGCCGAGGTAGCTTTCGCCGTCAAGCTGGGCTGCTTCGAACAGTTCTTCAGGAATCGAGGTCTCGAAGAAGGAGCGGGCCACAATCACGTTGTACACGCTGACGGCGCCCGGGAGGATGAACACCCACATCGAGTTGAGCAGGCCGAGCTGCTTGTACAGCAAGTAGTTCGGGATCAGGCCGCCGCTGATGAACATCGTGACGGTGAACAGGAAGAGGATCACGCGGCGGGGCTTGAATTCCTTACGGGAGAGTGCGAACGCGCAAGGAATGGTCACGGCGAGGTTGACGGCCGTACCGACTACGGAGTAGATGATGGTGTTCAGATAGCCGCGCCAGATGCGGGCGTTGGCGAAGACCTTGGCGTAACCCACGAAGGTGATGCCCTTCGGCAGGAGGAAGACATCGCCTGCGGCGACCTTGTTCGGGTCGGAGAAGGACGCGACGATGACGAACCACAGCGGGTAGAGCACCGCGATCACCGCCAGGGCGATGAGTCCGTAGATGATGATGCTGGCCACCCAGTCGCCGGGGGTCAGGTGCTGACGCTGATGCTTGTTCCAGGGGATTTCGTCGCCCGAAGTCTTTGGTGCGGGCGCTGCTGTTGTTGCTGACATGGTTGGCTCCTAGAAAATGCTGGTTTCGGAGATTCTCTTGGAGATCGCGTTCGCCGTGATCAGGAAGATGAAGTTGATGACCGTGTTGAACAGGCCGATGGCCGTGGAATACGAGAACTGGCTGTTGAGAATACCGATCTTGTAGGTGTAGGTCGAGATGACCTCGGTGGCCGGCAGGTTCAGCGAGTTCTGCATCAGGAAGATCTTGTCGAAGCCGACGTTCAGCACGCTGCCCATGCTCAGGATCAGCAGGATCGAAGCGGTCGGCATGATCGCGGGGATATCCACGTTGCGGATGAGCTGCCAGCGGCCGGCACCATCGATCTTCGCGGCCTCATACAGGGAGGTATCCACGCCTGCGAGGGCGGCCAGGTAGATGATGGAGTTCCATCCGCAGTGCTGCCAGACTTCGGAGATCCAGTAGACGGAGGTAATCGCCTTCGGGTTGCCCATCACGCTTTCCGGGCCGAGGAACCGGCCGATGATGCCGCTTCCCGGGGTCAGGAAGATGTTGAGCATCGAGACGATGACCACGATGGAGATGAAGTGCGGCATGTAGGTGACGGTCTGGACGAAGCCCTTGACCTTGCTGGAATGGATCTGGTTGATCAGCAGGGCGAGGATGATCGGGAAGATGAAGCCCATCACCAGGGTCCACAGGCTGATGCGGATCGTGTTGCCCATGATCTCGCCGAACAGCGGGGAGTGGAAGAACTGCTTGAAGTAGTAGAAGCCCACCCAGTCGCCGCCGGTCAGGCCCTTGTCCGGGTCGAACTTGCGGAAGGCGAGCTGGATGCCCCACATCGGCACGTAGGCGAAGACCGCCACGAAGATGAGGGCCGGCGCACTGAGCACCCACAGCTCCCAGTAGCGGCTGAAGTGGCGCGCGAGCTTGTCGATGATGTTGGGTTTCTTCTGCGTATTCGGTTCAGCGGCGTATGGCTGTCGGGTGGCTGGTGCCGACGGAGCCGCCGCTGCGGTGATTGATGGCGTGGTCATGCTAGCTCCAAATGTTGTTGGTGTATCGGCCGGGTGACGCGTGACGGCTGCGAACCTGTTTCGTTCTATGGCCGCGAGGCGTCTACAAGAGGAGGTGGTGGAGGAGCCGAGCTCCTCCACCGTTCAAGGAATCAGGGGTAAGTCTTGTTGTTGTGCGGTGTGTCCGCGGGGCGCATGGGGCGCGATGCCTACGTCGCTTACGTCATGCGCCCCGCGGAATCCGCCTGATCGGCAGTCTACGAGAGGCTCAGGCCTGCTTGTCGTAGTACTTCTGCCAGATCTTGATGTTGGTCTCGAGACCGAGCGTCGGCTCCTTGACCTTCTTCAGATAGTCGTTCCACTCGCTGTCGATGCCGCCCTTCTGCACCCACTTGGCGAGCTGGTTGTCGGTGTAGTTGAAGATGGCGGTGTTGTTGTTGGACAGGGTGTCCATATCCTCGCTGCTCGGGTGCACCCAGATCGGGATGACATCCTTGGTCGGATTGACGTTCTTCTCGATGACCTTGCGCACGGCCTGGTCGCTGGCGGTGACCTGCTCGGCGTTCGTGTCGTTGACGATCGTTACGTCATCGGGGATCCAACCGGCGAAGCGATCCTGGAGCGCGACGGCACGGGTGTCAGGGTACTCGGCGTAGGCCTTGGCCTTGTCGATGGTGTACTTGTGATTGCCGTTGTCGGCCACGATGTCCGGGATGGAGCCGTAGAAGCCGGAGACGGAGAGCTTCTCGCTGTACATCGCGTTGATGAGCTTGAGCGCCGCGTCCTTGTTGGCGGTCTTCGGGTTGAGGCTCAGCACGTAGGCGTATTCGGCTGCGGGCTGGGAGTAATCCCACTTGACCTTGGAGTCGGGGTCGGACGCCTTTTGTTTGAGCGGCGGAAGGGTGATGTACTGTTCGCCGAGCTTGTCGCCGAACTCGGAGTAGTTCGACCAGCCGAAGGTCACGCCGCTGATGGCGGTCTTGCCGTCGCTGATGGTCTGCGAATTGTACTTCGAAGCGTCGCGGGTCAGGGCGTCCTTGGGGATGAGGCCTTCTGCCATCAGGGAGTGCAGATAGCTGATGGTGTCCTTGAGCTCGTTGGAGGTCAGGTAGCTGGCGACCTTGCCGTTCTTGACGTAGTAGCCCTGGCTGGATGCCGAAGCGCCCATGAAGCTGGTGGTCAAACCGGTGGAGTTGAGCAGGGTCAGCGGGCTCCACAGACCGAAGCCGAGGCCGCGGATGTTCATCGGGACTTCGTCGGCCTTGCCGTTGCCGTTCGGATCCTTGGTCTTGAAGGCCTCGAGCGTGGTCTTGAGCTCATCCCACGTGGTGGGGACGGGCAGGCCGAGCTTGTCGAGCCAGGTCTTGTTGATGAATATGTGGGTGCCGGAGACGCGGTAGCCCTTGCCGCGGTCGGACGGCAGCAGGTACAGGTGGCCGTTGTCCTCGGCGAACTTCTTCGCGTCGGGCTGGGCTTTGAAGAACTTCTGAACGTTCGGCAGCTTGGACAGGTCCTTGGACATGTCCTCGAACTGCGAGGAGTACTTGGTGACGTCGGTGGAGTCGTACAGCGACAGGCCGATGTCGGGGAAGTCGCCGGCCGCCATCTTGGCTGCCTTCTGCTGGCCCCAGGCGTTGTCGCTGATCTCCTGCCAGTTGATCGTGCAATCGCAGGCAGCCTCGAGATCCTTGGAATACTGGGTCTTCTTCATCGGGTTGTCGGTGACGTTGCGCCGAACCTCGATGGTGACAATCGGCTTGCCGTTGGCGTCTGTGGTGGCCTTGCCGCTGCCACCGCAGGCGGCGAGGGGGATGAGCGTGGATGCCGCGGCGATGGCCGCAATGGCCATCCGTACACTTCTTCGTGCCATTTCTCTGTCCTTCATTCCGTTGATGGTTTCGGTTTGCGGGATCGGCGCCTCTGCTTTGATGCTTCGGGCATCAACCCTGGCGGTGATTGCCGGGACATCGGTGTCGGTTTCCGTTCGCACACACGATGATAGAACATTAAACGTTTAACGGCAAACGTTAAACGTTTCACGCGTGTCGTTTTTACATGGGAACGTAACCATCCCTGATATCGCGGCCAATTGCCGGTCTTCGCCGGTGCTTGGTGATGCTCGGTCTTGTTGGAGTGGCGGTGAGATCTGGGTGCGGGTTGTATGCGGTTGTGGTAGCGGGTGGTATCCGGTGGATGGTGACAGGTGGCGGTGAATGTGTTGCGCCCAGTGAATAGCGTCGACGAATGACGGTGATTCGGCAGTGGTGAGCGGATGGCGGATGGTTGGCGCCTTGTGGATTCACGACTGCCCAACCGGTTCGGCGTGCGGCGGCGAACGGGCGACGCTGTGCTGCTGGCGACCAGTGATGCCCTATCGCGCATGACATCTGACGACGTACGGCGTTGAGTTGCGCAGCGCGGCACAACGCCGTGCATGCCATGACATACAAACTGGCGGCTTTGCCTGCCCGCCGGCAATCGCGGACCATGTTCTGCCGTGTCGTGTTTGCCCGACCATACATGCTGGGCTGTTTGGGTTGCCCATGGACGGTTGGGAGGGACGGTCTGCCGAGTTGCGTATGCCGGGGCATGCGCGTTGAGCAGTCTGGGGTGTTCCGTGAGGAATCGTCTGTTTATCTGTGGCGTCGTGTATGTCGCGGCATGCATGCCCTGTTGTTTGGGTTGCCCGCAGGTGGTTTGATGAGGCGATCTGCCGTGTTGCGTATGCCGGGCGATGCGGTTTACAGCCGCTTTCGGCTGGATAGCCCACGTAAGCAGTCCTCCAGAGAATCGATTCGGTACAGCGGAATACCACGCGCAGATATGGCTATCTGCGTTGTCTGTGGTACCTGCCGAAGGGTATCTCGCATATGTGTGTTCGTCGACACCCGATACTCGAAGCAGTGTCGTTGGAATTCCGCGAATCGTGCTTGCGATATTGGGCATGGGGGAACACACATAGTGCAGATGTGGTCCATGAAGTGCTGCAGATACGCGAGATGCATGCTCTCGGCATCACAGATACGTGCAATAGCGGCATTGCGGACGCTCACGGCGGGTGCATCTGAGGATTGCGCCGCGTGTGGCAGCGTTTCGTTCGTGCGTGGGTGTGTGAGGATTGGCTCACATGATGGTGGTTTGGGTGGGCCGGATTGGCGTGTGGCCGTCGGTTGTACCCCGTTGTGTGAGGATTGGCTCACACACAGACGGGTTGAATGGCAGGGGGCGGCTGGTCTGGTGGCACCGGGGGCGTGGTGTGAGGATTCGCTCACACGCTAGCCGGTTGGCTGTGTCGATTCTGCCTGCCGGGCGGTGATTCGCTTGGGTGTGTGAGGATTCGCTCACACGGTCGCGTCTTACTCCTGTCCGGTTGGCTTGTTGATGGTGGTTGTGCCGTATCGTGTGAGGTTTGGCTCACATGATGGAGGTGTGGGGTGTCTGGATTGGCTTGTGGTTGTCGGTTGTGCCCCGTTGTGTGAGGATTGGCTCACACACAGACGGGTTGGATGGCGGGTGACGGCTGGTTTGGTGGCACCGGGGGCGTGGTGTGAGGATTCGCTCACACGCTGGCCGGTTGGCTGTGTCGATTCTGCCTGCCGGGCGGTGATTCGCTTGGGTGTGTGAGGATTCGCTCACATGATCGCGTCTTACTCCTGTCCGGTTGGCTTGTTGATGGTGGTTGTGCCGTATCGTGTGAGGTTTGGCTCACATGATGGAGGTGTGGGGTGTCTGGATTGGCTTGTGGTTGTCGGTTGTGCCCCGTTGTGTGAGGATTGGCTCGCACGGAGACGGGTTGGATGGCGGGTGACGGCTGGTTTGGTGGCGGCGGGGGCGTTGTGTGAGGATTGGCTCGCACACAGGCCGGGTAGTTGCGCTGGTCTAAGTCGTCCTACCGGTTATCGCCCCCGTTGTGTGAGGATTCGCTCGCACACAGGTCAGATAGTTGTACTGATTCTGCTTATGAAGCGGTAATCGCTTCGCAGTGCGACGATAGGGTCACACATCAGCCAGTTGGTCGTACCGTCTGCACTGATTGGACACCTATCTGTCCGCGGTGCGACAATCCGCTCACATCGCCGCAGCCAACAACCAGTCTGCTTTTCACATGATCAAGACATGGTGGCTTTGGATATTCCTTGCTGCTTCATCAACGCTGCGTTCCACTTAGTCTGTCGCGCACTGAACCCGCCAAGTTGCTGAGTTCGCCGATCTTGTCAAGCCGCTGCACCCGTGGAATCTGCCGAGCCTGACACGCCTTCCGAACCAGCCTCGCCCACGGCGCCCACTGCGCCCGTGGAATCTGCAGAACCCGTTGCATCTGCCGAACCGGCCGTGCCAGCTGTGCCCATCGATCCCGCCGAATCAGTCTACGCCCGTGGAACCCAGGGAATCCGCCAAACCGGCTTCGCCTGAACTGGCCGCGCCGCCAATCCCGCCAAACCAGCCGCGCCCGTCGAACCAGTCGTGCTCGCGATCCCACCAATCTCACTGGCCCCACCAAACCCACCAAGCTCCTCGACCCCATCGCGCCCGCGATGCCGGCAGACGCTCGTCCCCCAATGTCCCCTAACGCGAATACCTTGGGATTCATGAGTTCCAAAGCACTTCGTATGTCTACGCTCTTCCTGCGCACGCTGCGCGAGGATCCTGCCGATGCGGATGTCGATTCCGCGAAACTGCTGCAACGCGCCGGATATATCCGCAAGGCGGCCCCCGGCATCTGGACCTGGCTGCCGCTCGGCCTGCGTGTCCTGGACAAGATCGAGGGCATCATCCGCGAGGAGATCAACGGCATCGGCGCCCAGGAAGTGCATTTCCCGGCCCTGCTGCCGCGCGAGCCGTACGAGGCGACCCACCGCTGGGAGGAGTACGGTGAGAACATCTTCCGTTTGAAGGACCGCCATGGCGCGGATTACCTGCTTGCCCCCACGCATGAGGAGATGTTCACCCTGCTGGTCAAGGACATGTACTCCTCGTACAAGGATCTGCCGGTGACGCTCTACCAGATCCAGACCAAGTACCGCGACGAGTTCCGTCCGCGTGCCGGCCTGATTCGCGGCCGCGAGTTCATCATGAAGGACGCCTACTCCTTCACCGTTGACGAGGAGGGCATGCGCAAGGCCTATATGGACGAGCGCGGCGCCTACGAGCGCATCTTCACCCGTCTTGATCTGAAGTATGTCCCGGTGTTCGCCATGTCCGGCCCGATGGGCGGCTCCGCTTCCGAGGAGTTCCTCGCCCCGATGCCGATCGGCGAGGACACCTTCGCGCTCGCCCCGTCCGGCAAGGCCTGGAACGTCGAGGCGCTGACCACGCCGGAACCTCCGGTCGAGGATTATTCCGAGACCCCTGCCGCCGAGAAGGTGCCGACCCCGGATGCGATGAGCATCGAGAACATGGTCGCGCGCGCCAATGCGGACCATCCGCGCAGCGACGGCCGTCCGTGGCAGGCGAGCGACATCCTGAAGAACGTCGTCATCGCGGTCAAGCACCCCGAGGACGACGAGCACGACGAGCCGTGGCGCGAACTCGTGGTCGTGGGCGTGCCCGGCGACCGGGTGGTCGATATGAAGCGTCTGGAAGCCCAGTTCACCCCGGCTGAGATCGAGGAAGCGACCGAGGATGACCTGAAGGCGCATCCGGAACTGGTCCGTGGCTATATCGGCCCGATGGCCCTTGGCCCGCAGGCTGCGGCGCGCGGTGTCGAACACCCGATCCGCTATGTCATCGATGCGCATATCGCCCACGGTTCCGCATGGTTCACCGGTGCCGACGAGGCGGAGATGGACTACTACAACCTCGTGTACGGCCGTGATTTCACCGCTGATGGCACGGTCGAGGCCGTCGAGGTCCGCCACGGCGATATGAGCCCGGACGGTTCGGGCCCGCTGAGCTTCGAGCGTGGCGTGGAGATCGGCCAGGTCTTCCAGCTTGGCCTCAAGTATTCGAACGCGCTCGGCCTGAAGGTCCTCGACCAGAACGGCAAGACCGTCCCGGTGTGGATGGGCTGCTACGGCATCGGCGTGAGCCGTGTGCTCGCCTGCGTCGCCGAAACCCATCACGATGACAAGGGTCTGGCGTGGCCTGCGGTCATCGCCCCGGCCCAGGTGCATGTCCTCGCCACTGGCAAGAACGCCGAGGCTTTCGACGCCGCCGAGAAGCTGGTCGCCGAACTCGAAGCGCGCGGTATCGAGGTGCTGTACGACGACCGCAAGAAGGTCTCCCCGGGTGTCAAGTTCAAGGACGCTGAGCTGATCGGCGTGCCGCTGGTCGCCGTGGTCGGCCGTGACACGGTCAACAACGGCACCATCGAGGTCCGTGACCGTGACGGTTCGAACTCCGAGGCCGTCGCGGTCGATGCCGCCGCGCAGACCATTGCTGATCGTCTGGCTGCATTGCTCGGCGAGTAACGGATACTGCCCGCATGGTTCCCGGCGGGTACGGTGTAGGGAACACGCCGTTGACGGGCGTCACCTCGGATGTGGTGACGCCCGTCTTCGTATTCCGGTGGTATGCGCTTGCCCGCAGCGCTTCCGCCCGCTGTTTCCGCCTCCACAGGGAAGGCGCCCAGCGCAGGCAGACAGATGAAGCCTGGTTATCCACATTGGGGATGCCGCCGGATTGCTTGGAATTCCGGGCTTTTGGGCGATGGATGCGTCTTCTGACCACAATCGCGTCCCAGCCTGGCGTACCGCCGCATGCCTGCGGCACAATGGGAAATACCGCAGGCGTGGCGGAAGAACCGCTGACGACGTGACGATACATGCTCCGCCTCTTTACTCCGTTGCGTGGCAGATGTTCACCGCCCCGCCTGCAGTCCACAAACCGGTTGCCAACGAAGGGGAACGCAATGGTGCAACAAGGACTGATCACTATCAACGGCTATGTCGGGTCCGACCCGGCCAGCTACGGTAAGGATGCACCCGCCTGCTCGTTCAGGATAGGGTGTACACGCCGCTATTTCGATGCCGCGGCACAACAATGGAAGGACCGCCCGACCATATGGATCACGGTCAAGGCGTTCCGCGCGCTGGCGCAGAACGTGCTCAACAGCGTGCGCAAGGGCGACCCGGTGATCGTGACCGGCTCGCTGGCGAACGAGCAATGGGAACGCGACGGCGAAACGCATTCGAGAACGGTGATCGAAGCCGCCTCGATCGGCCATGATCTGGGTTTGGGGACGTCGCAATTCACCCGCCAGAAAAACGTTTCCGCCGATCAGGCCGCTCGTACGGCACAACCGGCGGAAAACCAGGCGACTACGTATGACGGTTCCGGGCGGCAGATGCAGTCCCGTCCCGTCGATCCGTACGCGGCGGCGCCGGCCGGAGCGCAAGGCGCCCAAGGGCTGCAAGACACCCAAGGGCGACAGGCCGCCGCCGAGGTATACCCGCCCCAGGAGGAGGAATTCACCGATGACGAGATATGACGATCGGATGATCCCCCGTCCCCGGATCGGTACCGTGCTCATACACTGGTGGGGTGCCGCCCGGAGCGGACACCCCACCAGTGTGTACGGCGACGGGCCATGGAGCCCGTCCTCCTGCCGGAGCCTACCTCGTCAGCGCAGGCGTGCGGCTACCAGATGCGTACCCGCTTGTCCGGGTCGAGCCACATCGCGTCCGTAGGCTTGACGTCGAAGGCCGCGTAGAACAGGTCGACGTTGCGCACGATACCGTTGGTGCGGAATTCGGCGGGTGAGTGCGGGTCGATCTGCAGGTACTGTTCGGCCAGTTCGTCACGCTGCTTGGTGCGCCAGATCGACGCGTAGCTCAGGAAGAACCGTTGCAATCCGGTGAACCCATCGATATCCGGGGCGCTGTCGAGAGCCGCTCGAATCGCTTCGGGTGAGCCATCCTCCGGCTTGCCCGAAGCCGCGTCGAGCGCGAAGGCGTATGCTTTGAGCGCGATATTCACGCCGCCCAGGTCGCCGATGTTCTCGCCGATGGTCAACGCGCCGTTGACATGGGGGGCCTTGCCCGGCTCGTCGGCGTACTTCTCGGCGAGCTGGCGGGGCACAAAGCCGTTGTACTGCTCGATGAGTGCCTTCGTGCGCTGGTCGAAATGCGCGCGATCCTCATCGGTCCACCAGTTGTCGAGCTTGCCGTCGCCGTCATACTGGCTGCCCTGGTCATCGAAGCCATGGCCGATCTCGTGTCCGATCACGGCGCCGATACCGCCGTAGTTCGCTGCGTCATCGGCCTGCGGATTGAAGAACGGGGGCTGCAGGATCGCGGCCGGGAAGACGATGACGTTGAGTGACGGCTCATAGTAGGCGTTGACCGTCTGCGGGTTCATCAGCCATTCGTCGCGGTCCACCGGCTGCCCGGCCTTGGACAGCTGGTAGCCGTTCTCGTACAGGGACGCGGCGCGCATATTGTCCACAAGCCCGGCATCGTCGCGCACGTCAAGTGCGGTGTAGTCGCGCCAGTGGCTGGTGTACCCAATCTTCGCGGTGAACTTCGAGAGCTTTTCCAGCGCCTTGGCCTTGGTCGCCTCGCCGAGCCAGTCGCTGATGCTGATCGACACCCGGTAGGCGTCGATCAGGTTGCCGACCAGCTGCTCCATACGCTGCTTGGAGCTTTCAGGGAAATGCCGCTTGACATATTCACGCCCGACATCCTCGCCGCACACGCCGTTGACCAGGGACACTCCACGCTTCCACCGGTCACGCTGCTGCTTGGCGCCGGACAGCACCTTGCCGTAGAACGCGAAGTTCGTCTCATCGAACTCATGGCCGAGCATACCCGCCCAGCCGATGATCGTGTGCACGCGCGCCCACAGCTTCAGGTCATCAAGGTCACTGGCCGCCCAGAACGCGTCAAGACCGGACAGGAAGCTCGGCTCGTGCACGATTGTATGCTGCATGATCGCCTTGAGATCAAGCGGCTGCGCCTTGCCGGCGGCGGTCGCGTCATACGCCGCCTGCCACGCGCCGATCCAGGCGGTGAGGTCGAAGTGGGCGAGCGTGTCGTCCAACGCGGCGAAGTCCGTGGGATTATACGTCTTCTGCGAATCCCTGGTGGCCACGTTGTCCCAGTGGTGCGAAGCGATCCGGGTTTCCACATCGAGGAAACGCCCGGCCTGCTCCCCGGTTTGCAGCTCATCGCCGTACCCGGCCTGGCGTAGCTGCTTGGCGACCATCGCCACGTACTGTTCGCGGACCTGGGCGTAATGGTCCTCACGGTAGTACGCTTCATCGGGCAGGCCGATGCCTGCCTGTTCGATATGTACGATATTGTGCTCCGGGTCGCCCGGGTCGCCGTACACGGCTATGGCGAACAGGTCAGGACCGCCGGTCGGGTTCAGTGAACCGAGCACACGCGTCAGGCCCGCCTTGTCCTCGGCCTGGTCGATGGCGTCGAGATCGGCGCGGATCGGCGAGATGCCGGCCGCATCAATGGCCTCGGTATCGCAGAACGTGCGGTACAGCGCGTGGGACTTCGCCGCCGGGCAGTCATCATCCTCCAGGATGTCACGGATCTGGCGTTCCGCATCCTCGGCGAGCTTGTCGAAGGAACCATAGCGGGAACGGTCATCAGGAAGACGGTACGTATCGATCCACGGGCCGTTCACATACCGGAACAGGTCGTCGACGGGCTTGATGACAGAAGAGAAAGAGGCCGGGTCAAGGCCGGAAACCAAAGCGTTGCTCATAGCTTCACCCTAGCCAGATTCGGTGACAACACCGGCGGATTGCGCCGACGGCGACAGATACGCGAAAGCGGTTCCGTACAGGCCGCGCGGCACGGGTCGAAAACAGACAGGATCGCGCATGTTGTTCCTTCCTTCCGCGCCCGGTCATGCCTACAATCGCGGTGAAGGCACAACTTCGGTACCTGTAAGGAAAGGAGTAATCATGACTGATCAGAATATGAATCAGAATCCTTATGGCCCGTATGCCGGCAACCCGAATCCCAACGCCGGGCAGAACCCGGATCCGCAAGGGCAGAGCCCCTACTCGTTCAACCCGTTCCGGCTTGTCGAGGAGATGCTGCCCCAGCGTGCGAAGAACACCATCCGCGGAGCCTACGGCCTGATCGGCATCGTCGCCGTCATCCTCGGCATCGCGCTGCTGGTGTGGCCGGGCAAGACGCTGGTCGTCGCCGCGGTCGCCCTGGGTGTCTTCTTCGTCATCTCCGGTGTCGTCCGCATCGTCAGCGCCATCGTCGAACTCGGCCTGCCCGCCGGATGGCGTGTGCTGGACATCATCGTCGGCCTGCTGCTCACCGTCGGCGGCGTCATCATGTTCAAGTACACGGCGCTGTCCGCACAAACCCTGCTCATCGTCATCACCCTGACCGTCGGCATCTGCTGGATCGTCGAAGGCATCATGGCCTTGGCCGAATCCTGGATGCTGCCGAACCAGGGGTGGGCGATCTTCTACGCGATCATCTCGATCATCGCGGGCATCGCGATCCTGTTCTGGCCCGGCCCGTCGGCTCTCACGCTGATGATCTTCGGCGGTATCACGCTTATCGTGCTTGGCATCAGTGCGATTGTGCGCGCGTTCACTTTCGGCAAACCCAGCAAACGCTGATCGCCGCCGAATCCCCAGCCGACACCGATGGGCCGCCCGCCGCAACTGACGGGCGGCCCATCATGTCCCATCCGCCCGCCGGCAAGCGAATCCCGGCATCAGGGCTTGCATTGTAAGCCGCACGAAGTAGGGTTACAACTATGATCGAACTGAAAACACCTCAGGAAATCGAAGCAATGAAGCCTGCCGGCCACTTCGTCGGCAGCATTCTCAAGGACTTGCGCGCCCAGACCGGCGTGGGCACCAATCTGCTTGACATCGACGATTATGTTCGCCGCCGCATCGAAAGCCGTAAAGGCGCGGAATCCTGCTATGTGGATTACGCCCCGGACTTCGGCACCGGCCCGTTCAAGCATTACATCTGCATCTCCGTCAACGACGCCGTACTGCACGGCGTTCCCTACGACTACAATCTGCAGGATGGCGATCTGGTCAGCCTCGACCTTGCCATCAGCGTCGACGGGTGGGTCGGGGACTCCGCCATCAGTTTCGTCGTCGGCAAGAACAAGGATCCCGAAGACCTGCGCCTGATCAAATGCACCGAGGACGCGCTCGCCGCCGGTATCGCCCAGGCGCAGCCGGGCAACCGTCTCGGTGACATCTCCGCCGCCATCGGCGATGTCGCGCACGAGCAGGGCTACACCGTGAACCTCGAGTTCGGCGGTCACGGCGTCGGCCACGTGATGCACGGCGACCCGCATGTCGCCAACGACGGCAAGGCGCATCACGGGTACAAGCTGCGCCCGGGCCTGGTCATCGCGATCGAACCGTGGTTCATGAAGACCACCGACGAGATCTACCAGGATCCGAAGGACGGCTGGACGCTGCGTTCCGCCGATGGTTCGCGTGGCGCGCACACCGAGCATACGATCGCCATCACCGAGGACGGCCCGGTGATCCTCACCGCGCGTGACGAGTAATCACGCCGATACCTTGGATATCATCCGGCGGGGTGGAGCGGTTTGGCCGTTCCACCCCGCCGGTTTTCCGCGTTGTCTGGACCGCAAGCATTGGTGCGCTATCGGCCCGCCCGGCAACGAATAATGCGCGTCGCAATGACCATTGTGCAAGACGGACGGGGCATTGCAAAGACGCGGTCTGATATCATAAACACACTCCAGAACATGCGCGAACATAGCTGTATCATCGCCGCGAACAGTGTGTGGCAGGTGTGAAGGCAATTCTTACGGAAAGGGGAGCTGATGGCGACAGCCGAGTTGAAAGTCGATTCCGAGCAGTATGACCTCCCGCTGGTCAAGGCGACCGCGGGACCGGACGGCATCGTCGTGTCCAACCTGCGCAACGACGGTTGGGTGACACTCGACCCGGGCTTCCTGACGACCGCGCAATGCGAATCCAAGATCACGTTCATCGACGGCAACAACTCGATTCTGCGCTATCGGGGCTACCCGATCGAGCAGCTGTGCGAACAGTCCGATTTCCTTGAGGTCGCCTGGCTGCTGCGCCACGGCGAACTGCCCACACGCCAGCAGTACGACAAGTTCTGCTCCGACATCAACCATCGCACCATGGTAGGCGAGGATTTCCGCACCTTCATGGGCTCGTTCCCCCGCACCTCGCACCCGATGAGCGTGCTCGCCTCAGCCATCAACGCGCTCGCGGCGTTCTACCCCGACACCACGGATGTCAACGATTCCGACCAGCTTGACGAGGCCGCCGAAATCATCATGGCGAAGGCGCGCACCATCGTCAGTTATATCTTCCGCCGCCGCCGTGACGAGCCGATGCTCTACCCGGACGTCTCTCGCGGCTATGTCGACGATTTCCTGCGCATGTGCTTCGCCGTGCCGTACGAACCGTTCGAATCCGACCAGCTGTACGTGCACGCGCTCGGCCGGCTGCTCATCATCCACGCCGACCACGAGCAGAATTGCTCGACCTCCGTGGTGCGTATCGCGGGCAGTGCGCACGCGAACCTGTATTCCGCGGTCGCGGCCGGTGTCAACGCGTTGTCCGGCCCGCTGCACGGCGGCGCGAACGAGGCGGTGCTGCGCCAGCTCAAAGCCATCCGCGATTCAGGCAAGACCGTCAAGGAATTCGTCGAATGGTCCAAGGACAACGGCAAGCGTATCGCCGGGCTCGGCCACCGCGTCTACAAGTCGTATGACCCGCGCGCGGCCATCGCCAAGACCTACCTGACCAAGATCATGGAGCATGAGGCCACGTCAAGGTTGCCGCAGGATGAGCGCGCCCTGTTCGACGTGGCCACCGAACTCGAGCAGATTGCGCTGAGCGATGACTACTTCGTCTCGCGCCACCTGTACCCGAACGTCGACTTCTACACTGGTTTGATTTACCGCGCCATCGGTTTCGATCCAGCCATGTTCACCACGCTGTTCGCGCTCGGCCGCATCCCCGGCTGGATCGCCCAGTACCGGGAGATGCTCGACGACCCGATGACCAAGATCGGCCGCCCCCGCCAGGTCTACACCGGGGAACCCCAGCGCGATTACGTGCCGATGGACCAGCGGTGAATTGCGGATTTCAAGGACCGGTAGCCGTATGACGGAGGCTGCCCAATCAGGCTGCGGCCATCGCCATACGGCTGTACCTCACAGTCCGAACACCAGTACGAGCACCAGCGCGATGATCGCCAGTCCGCCTTGCTTGAGAATGATCCATGGGCTGCTGGTGAAGCTGCCGTACGCGGCGACCGCGATGATCATGCCCAGCAGCCAGGCGACCGCCGCCGTCGAATGGTAGGCGAAGAGTGCAATCAGCAGCAGTACGCCGATCAGCAGGTTATAGACACCCTGGTTACGGAACAGGGTGGTCACCGAATCACGGGACAGTTCCTCGCCGGTCATGCCGAACACGCGCGCCGTGGACGATGATGTGGTCGCGATGGTTTCCAGATAGAAAATGTAGACGAATTCGAGGGCGACGGCGGTCACCAGCACGGTATTGACGATATGCATGATATTGGTTCTTTCCTTGGGTATTGAAACATGAGGTGCCAAAACATCGCGGGGCGGGCCGCGTGCCTTGTCGGTGCCGCCTGCCCGCCCCGCCTGTTTGTGGGTCTTTTGTTTGCGGGTCTCTAGTTCTTGTGCAGCTTCTCGTTGAGTGCGATGCCGACCTTGCGGTAGCGCGCCTCGATGCGGCCGCTGACCGAATTGCGGATGAACAGGATGTTGTTCTTGCCGCTCAGATCCGCGCCCTTGACCACGTCGAGCGGTTCGCCTGCGGCGACCTTTGCCTTGTCGTACACGGTCACCTTCGTGCCGGCGGTCACGTACAGGCCGGCCTCGACCACGCAGTTGTCGCCCAGCGAGATGCCGATGCCCGCATTCGCGCCGAGCAGCGAATGCTCGCCGATCGAGTTACGCAGCTTGCCGCCGCCCGACAGCGTGCCCATGATGGAGGCGCCGCCGCCGATGTCGGAGCCGTTGCCGACCACGACACCCTGGGAGATGCGGCCTTCGACCATCGAGACGCCGAGCGTACCCGCGTTGAAGTTCACGAAGCCCTCATGCATGACGGTCGTACCTTCGGAAAGGTAGGCGCCGAGACGCACGCGGTCGGCGTTGCCGATACGCACGCCGGTGGGGACCACGTAGTCGACCATGCGCGGCATCTTGTCGACGAGCATGACCTCGACGTTGGCGGCGGGAGCCCCATTGACCGCGTGGTTCGCGGCGGCCTGCACGTCCATCTTGCGCAGGGCGAAGTCCTCGATGGCGAACGGGCCGTAATTGGTCCATACGACGTTGGCGAGTACGCCGAAGATACCCTCGAGGTTCAGCGTGTTCGGCTTGGCCAGGCGCATGCTCAGCAGATGCAGACGCAGGTAGGCGTCGGCGGCGTCCGCAGGCGCGGCGTCAAGGTCGCTGACGGTGAAGACGGGGACGCGTCGTACCCCGCGCGCATCGGCCTCCTTGCGCACGAAGGCGTCGAAGCCGTGTGCCGGACGGTCCGTCTCTGAGGGAGCCGGGCCGATGGTGAGCTTGGGATACCACACGTCGAGCGTGGTGCCGGCCGCGTCAATGCTTGCCAGTCCCCATCCCCATGCGGTGCGTTGATCTGCCATGATGTTCTCCTGCCGTTGCTTGCTGTGGTGCGCGGTTCTCGTTGCGCGCTTCATCGTTGAGTATATTACGGGCAGGGTAATGGCGGTTGCGGGATTCCGGTAGCCATCGCGTGTGATTGTCAGTGGCGGCTCGGTGGCGGCCTGCAATTCGCGGGCGATGTGCCGTCGGCGGCGCCCGATCGCCGTCTGATGCCGTCTGATACCCATGTGACAAGCCCTGATTGTGAGTCGTCGGACATTTCCGGCGCGATTCGATAGGCCGCCGGCCACTGCACAGCATGTATTGTTCCCTGATTGTGAGTGGCGGCTCGCCGTGACACGGGCATCGGGCGCGGCACCAGCTCGTGGCATCCAACCTGAGCATTGGTTGTGAGTGGCGGCTCGCTGCCGGGTCGGTCACTTTTTGCCGAGACACGGAATCCCCTTGTTCATTCGAGCCTGTCAAAGTCCGTTGTGAGTCTTGGCTCACGATCTGCTGGCAAGGGGCGGCGAGAGGGAGGATAACGCTGATATCAATAGTGCTGGTCGTGGGTGGCGGCTCACAACCAGCTTGCCCCGGCGGTTTGGTGAATGCCCGGACAGACTGCTGGCGGGTATGCACGTGAGATTGTGAGTGGCGACTCACAACCGACGGGACGGTCAACAGCCCAGACGGTCAACGGCCCAATCAATAGAGCGCCGATGGGCCAGCCAATGGAAATGTCTGCGATACCACCTGTTCCGCACCGTTTGTTCCTGTTTTCCATCGGTCTTCCGCTTGCCGATTGCGCCTGCGACCTGTTGCCGCTTGGCTCTTGTGTTTCCATGTCTCGGCCATCATGACAGTCTCGCGCCCGTCTCGTTTGCGAGCTTCCGACTGCTATCTGCCCTCTCATCCGTCTATGTCGTCTCGCTTCATCTTCTGACCACATTCTTCGTTCTGTTGGGTCCCGTTGAACTCTGTTCGGTAACGTCGTTTCTATGAATACTGTGTATCACCAGGAATCCGGGCTGCTGAGACAGGCGAATGGCCGACGGGTAGAGACGACTTCGGTCAGGTTGCTGCGCATCCAGGCTGAGACGCTGGTTCGTTGCCGGGAATTGCAGGCGCGGGTGGCGTCACCATTGGTTTTCGCGTTGAGTACCGCTTTGAAACTGCTGTGCATCGACGTTCCTGGTGAGCTTGATCACGAGGAGCTGGTCGTTGTCGCTGTCTCACAGAAGACGCGCCGACGTATCGCGGGCGTTCGATGTGTGTACTGGAGCTATCCGATGCGGCAGATGAAGCTGGGCAATATCGCATGCGTGGCGCCTGACACCACGTGGCTGATGTATGCGCGCAAGTCGGGGTTGCGGGCTCTGGTGCTGCTGGGCGACGCCCTGATGAGAAGGGATTCGGACCAGCGTTGGATGGCTCTTCGCGACCTGCGGGATCTGTGCCATGAAACGCATGAGGCCATCCGGGCTGATCGTCGTCGGATGCCGCGAGGTACTGCGGATTGCCGCCGCGCGATGACGCTTATGCGTGAGAACACCGACTCGTTCCGGGAAAGCGAGTTGCGTTTGATGCTCATGTCGCATGGGCTTCCGACGCCGCAAGTGAATCCGGCTGTCGAGATCGCTCCAGGTGCCGGCGTCATGGCTGGTTCCGCGAGACGGCGGTTTTTCCTGGATCTCGCATATCCTGAAGCGAAAATCGCTGTTGAATATGATGGCAGGCATCATGCAGGCACCTGGGAATATGACGTGCAGCGTCGCAAACTGCTCGAGGATGCCGAATGGTCATGCATCAATGCCACTTGGCAGGATCTCAGGGATGCCGCTTCGCGGATGTCGTTCGTCCGCAGCGTGGCGATGCGCTTGTCCCGGCGCATCGGACGGGAAGTCCGCGTGCATGAGCCGATGACTCTCCGCCGGCTTGTCATGCGATTGGCGAGGGAAGCCAGAACGGCGGACAAGGACGTGAATGCTGTGTCTGGGATACAAAGGGCTGTCGCGCCGCCCGGCTGATGGCGTTTTGCCGGGTATGGGTCCGCGCCATGGCGATCGTTTGCGCTGATGGCAATACTGCTGGATGCGACGGGCGGCGATCGTTCTGGCTGTCGGTGACGTCGGTAGCGCTGGCGTTGGTGCCGGTGCCGGCGGTTGGCGTCGGCTCCTTTGCCGCAGTCCGTGCTGATGTAGCCTGATGCTGATCGTGAGTTGCGGCTCACGACAGGCCTGGGCCGGATGCCGGGGTGAGCCTGATGCCCCGTGCCGTTGGCAGCGGATGCCCAATGCATGCGCTGCCGGTTGTTGCAGGGAGGTTGTCCCGACGTGGTGGCGCATGATCTTCTCGTGCGATTGTCTGTAATCGCCTGTAATCATCCGTAATCATCCGTGTTGTGCCACCGCATATATCAAAGTGTTGGTTGCCATCGTGCTGATTGTGAGTGACGGTCCACAGCCGGCAAGAAAGAGACGCGGCTAACGATGCGGTCAGTCAGGTTACGACCCGCCGCTTATTCCACATGCCCTCCGGCCCTTGGACTCATGCGTTCAGTCGGATCGCGTTCCGTGGGGTCATGGTCTGTCGGACCGCGTTCCGTGGGGTCATGGTCCCTTGGGTTGCGGTCCGTTGGTCTGCGCTCTGTCGGGTCGCGGTCCGTCAGGGTTGGCCGCTGGTTGTGAGTGGTGGTCCGCAATCGACTGTGACGACGGTGTGATGCATTTGCCGTTACCGGCAGATCCCGATTGGTTGTGAGTGACCGCGCGCAGGTATCGGAGCGGGATTGGTGATGGAGCGGTACTGGATGGTCGGCTGTCAGCCGGTGGCGTGCGGCCGCTCACAATCACAGGGCAGTGTGGCGGCTGGAAAGGTGTGGCCGAAGGCCGGGCGCTGCTGGTTGTGGGTGGCTGCTCACAGCCAGTGGGAATGGCGTCGACGGTACGGTGTCATCCAGGCCGATTGTGCTGCTGGTTGTGGGTGGCTGCTCACAATCGATGCGATTGGGGGCCCAAGATACGTAGGCTCTGCGGATCTGAGACAGGTGGCGGCGAGCGGTCACTCACAATCAGAGGGGGGGCGGCAATGGGCAGGTGGCGACCGGTTGTGGGTTGTGGGTTGGCGTCTGGTGGTCTGTGGCTGGCGACCGGCGACCGGCTGCCGGCGGTGGAATCAGGCGGCGGCGTGGCGGCGGCAAGAACCGCCCGCGATCGTTCCGGCGCAATGGGGGAGTCGTGCGGGCAGTAGCGGCCTGTGGGGGCTGGCACTGCGTGGAATCGGCAAGGGATGTGAACGTTCTATTCAGCCGATGGTCGATTTCCGGTTGTACCTGTAAGGTGGATAGTTGTGGCAGACTATGACTTTACTCAGGATTTGAACGAGACCAAGGCGAAATTCGATATGATCGCCAAAGCCGTCGATATGGACGCTTTGGCCGCGTCAATCAAGGAGCTCGAGGCGGAGGCGAGCGCCCCGGGCCTGTGGGATGACCAGGAGCACGCCCAGCACATCACCAGCAAGCTGTCGGCTGCACAATCCCAGTTGAAGCGTCTCAAGGATGCCCAGCGGCGCATCGATGACGTCGAGACCCTGTACGAGCTTGGCTCCGAAGAGGACGACAAGGAGTCCATGGACGAGGCTGTCAGCAGTTTGAAGCAGCTTGACCAGGACCTCGTCGATATGGAAGTCCAGACCCTCATGGACGGCGAATATGACGCGCGTTCCGCCGTCGTCACCATCCGTTCCGGCGCCGGCGGCGTCGATGCCGCCGATTTCGCCCAGATGCTGCTTCGCATGTATTTGCGTTGGGCCGAGCGGCATGATTTCAAGACGAAGATGATGGACACGTCCTACGCCGAGGAGGCGGGTATCAAATCCGCCACGTTCCAGGTGGATGCGCCGTACGCGTATGGCCGGCTTTCGGTCGAGGGCGGCACGCATCGCCTGGTGCGCATCTCGCCGTTCGACAACCAGGGCCGCCGACAGACGTCTTTCGCCGCGGTCGAGGTGATTCCGCTCGTGGAATCCACCGATCACATCGATATCCCGGATTCCGACATCCGTGTCGATACCTTCCAGGCGTCGGGTCCTGGCGGCCAGGGGGTGAACACCACGTATTCGGCGGTGCGTATCACCCATTTGCCTACGGGTCTTGTGGTTTCCATGCAGGATGAGCGCAGCCAGATCCAGAATCGTGCGGCCGCCATGGCGGTCTTGCAGTCCCGCCTGCTGGTGTTGCGCCATGAGGAGGAAGCCAAGAAGAAGAAGGAGCTTGCCGGCGATATCAAGGCCAGCTGGGGCGATCAGATGCGTTCGTATGTGCTGCATCCGTACCAGATGGTCAAGGATCTGCGTACCGGTTATGAGACTTCGCAGACCCAGGCTGTGTTTGACGGCGATATCGACGGCTTCATCGAGGCGGGTATCCGCTGGCGTCATGATCAGCGCAAGCAGGCAGCCGAGGAAGCCGTCCACGAGGGCAACTGATATTCGCAACGGTAAAACGCCGTTCCGGGGCTGTGCTCCAAGGCGGGCACGGGGCGGCGTTTCAGGGCAACGATACGGAAGACAGGGATCATGTCGCTGATTACGCTTGATGATGTGACGAAAATCTACCCGAAAGGTACGCGACCGGCGCTCGACGATATCACGCTGCACATCGACCGTGGCGATTTCGTCTTTCTTGTCGGCGCGTCCGGTTCGGGCAAGACGACGCTGCTGAGCCTGCTGCTGCGCGAGGAGGAGGCGACGGATGGCGAGATCCGTGTGGCCGGCAATGACCTGCGTCGTTTGACGAACCGGCAGGTGCCGCAATACCGTCGTTCCATCGGCTTCGTGTTCCAGGATTACAAGCTGCTGAACAACAAGACGGTCTGGCAGAATGTCGCGTTCGCGCTTGAGGTGATCGGCACGAGCCGTTCGACTATCAGGACGCTGGTTCCCAAGGTCCTTCAGACGGTCGGACTTTCCGGTAAGGAGAAGAACTATCCGCATGAGCTGTCCGGCGGCGAGCAGCAGCGCGTGGCTATCGCGCGTGCGTATGTGAACCATCCGCAGATCCTGCTCGCCGACGAGCCGACCGGCAACCTGGACCCGACGACATCGCTCGGCATTATGGAGGTGCTTGACGCAATCAACCGCACGGGTACGACCATTGTGATGGCTACGCACAATGAGGAGATTGTCAATTCGATGCGCAAGCGTGTGGTCGAGTTGCATAACGGCAAGATCGTACGTGATGAACCGCATGGCTCCTATGATTCCGCGTTGTATTTCCCTGATCGTGATGTCGAGTCGAAGGCGTCCACGGCGCTGGTCGCTGACGCGGGCGCCACGGGGATGCAGCCGGCCGGTGCCGCGAACGGGTCGGCGCTCCAGAAGGATGACCGGAATGCGAAGTACCGTCCGTCGGCTGGGGCGCAGGTGTCCGCACGCCCGCAGGCGCGCGATATCGCCCAATCGTTGCTGGCATCGCAGAACGGTGACGAGGGCATAGCCCGTCTCGCCCATTCGGTGCATTCCGGACGGACCGGCCGCTACGGTGAGGTGTTCCAGTCCGTGGAAACCACGATGACCTGGGGCAAGGGGTTGAGCGCGGAGGATATTGCGGCGAAACGCGAGCATGAGGAAGCGTACGCGAAGCGTCACGGCACCAATGTCGAGACAGCCGAGCGGCACGACCACGACGGGCGACCCACGGATGGTAAGGCTGCGGAAAGCAAGGCTGCGGACGGGCAGGCCATGCAGCCGCAGCAGGCCGATGCCGGTGAACGCCGGATGACGCTTCCTGCGCCGCCGTCACCGCCCGCGCCTCCGATGCCGCCCGCCGCGGATGGTGAAGCGGCTGCGCAACGGGTACACGACACGAACGATGCGGACGGGAAGGGCGGTCAGCGGTCATGAGGTTACGGTTCATTCTTTCCGAGACGTGGACGAGTCTGCGTCGCAACGTGCCGATGATCCTGTCGGTGATGCTTGTCACGTTCATCTCCTTCCTGTTCATCGGGGCGTCCGTGCTGATGCAGGCGCAGATCACCAAGGCCAAAGGCGATTGGTATGACAAGGTGGAGGTCGTGGTCTGGCTGTGCCCCGACGGCACCAGCCAGTCGGCGAACTGCTCGTCGGGCAAGGCGCCCACGAACAACGAGATCGTGGATATCGAGGACAAGATCCAGGACGAACTCGGTTCCGTGGTGTCCAAAGTCACGTATGTCAGCCGCGATGAGTTCTACAAGAACACCTTCCTCAAACAGTATCCGAACGGTGTCTATCAGGGGCGGACACTGACCGCGGCGGACATGCAGGCCTCGTTGAGGTTGAAGCTCACTGATCCGACCAAGTACCAGCAGGTTTCCGAAGTGCTTTCGGGCGTCACCGGCGTCGAGGAGGTGCAGGACCAGCGGCAGATCTTCGATCCGGTGTTCAGCGTGCTCAACAAGGCGACGGTGGTGACGGTGGTCTTGGCCGGTGTGATGATCGTGGTAGCCGTGCTGCTTACCGGCACGACCATACGTATGAGTGCCGCGTCACGAAAGAACGAGACCGAGATCATGCGTCTGGTCGGCGCATCGAACTGGACGATCAGGCTGCCGTTCATTCTGGAAGGCATGACGGCGTCGCTGATCGGCTCGCTGCTCGCTTCGGGGGCGTTGAGCGTGATCGTCCAGGTGTTCATCACCGACGGGCTTGCGCAGACCGTCCAGTGGATGCCGTTCATCACGCAACAGACGGTGTGGCTGGCCGCACCCGCGCTGGTTGTCGGGGCGATGGTACTGTCCGCGCTGTCTTCAGCGGTGTCGTTGCGCCGCTATCTGAAGGTGTGACGCGGTATTCGGATCCGCACATCCCCATGCCCCCGTCGCCACAATGACGGGGGCATGCCCAGTGAACATTGAGCATCGGCAGGTACAATGTCGATGAACCATATGAAAGGCTGTGATATGAAGCGCACGAAGAAGATCAACGCCATTGCCGGTGTCCTGGTCGCATCGCTCACTCTTATCGCCGCGGGTACCGCGAATATTGCCGCTGTGCAGCCGGCGCAGGCTGTCACCATGCAGCAGTACAAGGCGAAGCTGCAAAGCCAGAGTGATCTGAAGGCCAAGCTTGCAGGAGTCAGCTCGCAGCTGGCGGATCAGATCCTCGAACTCAATGATCTGAACCAGAACCAGATTCCCGCAGCACAGCAGGCGTTGCAGGATGCCCAGGACTCCGCCGAGCAGGCCCAGGCCCAAGCCCAGGCGGCGTCGGAACGGCTTGAAGCCGCCAAGCAGGACAAGGCCGATCTCGAAGAGCAGATCAAGCAGACCGGGGCCGATTACGATGACGCCAAAGCGGCTGTCGCCCAGATGGCGCGTGACAGTTTCCACGGCACCACCGCGTCCGAGGTCATGAACGTGGTGACGAACTCCACGACGACCGAGGATTTCGTCAACAAGATGCAGGCGGATGCGGCGGTCACCCGCACGGAAAGCAATGCCGCCAACGATGCCGCGACACAGCTGAACACGGCGAAGAACCGTGAACAGCGTCTGGCCGCCATCGAGGATGAGATCACCACGCTCAAGAAGAAGGCGGACACCCAGGCGGCCGCGGCGCAGAAAGCCGTGGAGACCGCCCAATCCAAGCAGGACGAGCTCAATGATCTGCTCGCCAAAGGCAATGCCGAGCGCGAATCGCTGGAGAACCAGAAGAGCCAGCTGACGTCGCAGTCGGCGAAGGAGGCCGCCGAGATTGTCGCGATGGAGTCGGAAATCAACTCCTGGTCGAGCAATTATGCGAACCAACAGGCGTCCCCGTCCAGCGGCGGTTCGCAGGCGGCCGCCGGCAAGCCGTCGAGCTCCGGATCAAGCTCGAACAACTCCGGGTCGTCCGGCTCCAATAATTCGAACACGTCCCGTCCGAGCACGCCGGCTACTCCGAGCCGTCCGAGCAATTCCGGCTCGTCCAATTCCGGCAGCTCGTCCAATTCCGGCGCCTCGGGCATGAGCTACAGCGTGCCCGGCAGTTGCCCGGCGGGGTCGTCGTTCTGCTACGGGCACAGCACCGGCAATGTCGGTAACGCGTACCCTGCACGTCAATGCACGTGGTGGGCGTATATTCGCCGCCAGCAGCTGGGACTGCCTGTCGGGTCATACCTCGGCAACGGCGCCCAATGGGCGAGCAAGGCCCGCGCTCTGGGGTACCTGGTCAACAACACGCCTCATGTCGGCGCCGCCATGGTGTTCGCGCCCGGCCAGAGGGTGACCAGCTGGTATGCGAGCGCCGCCTACGGGCATGTCGCCATCGTCGAGCGCGTGAATTCCGACGGATCCGTGCTGATTTCCGAAGGCGGTACAAAGTGCCCGTATATCCCGTATTCGGAAGTCGTGTACAATGCGAGCAGCTTCCAGTACGTGCATTACTGATTCGCGGCTCTAGTGTGAGCGTGTTGCGTCGCCGGGGCCATGCTGCAGGAACATGCGGTATGGCCCCGCTGTTATTGTCTGAGGCCCTGTAGCGGTGTGGGGAATGAAGATGCTGTGGCCGTCGCCATTGCCGGACTGCCGCCTGCTGCATCGACGCGCGAGCGGTTGGTTTGCACACCGGCGTTTGCGGGTTTGCCTCCTGGTCGATGTCGAGTAATGCCTGGTTGTGAGTGGTGGTGCGCAATCAACGTGTTGGGCAAACTGGGGAGCTGATGGATGGGGCTGATGATTGCCTGGTTGTGAGTGGTGGCTCACGACTGACTTGTTCGACTGGTTGAGAAACCGGAATGGGTATGCCGCCGTGTAGCTGGTTGTGAGTGGCGACTGGCAATCAATGTGTTTGGTCATGGTGGAAGATCGGTGGTCGTCGCAATCAGCGGCTGGTTGTGAGCGATGGTGCGCGATGGGGCTTGTGCCGCCGTCATGCCTGAGGTGTGCGATCCTGGCCTTGTTGCGATTGTGAGTGGCTGCTCACAATCAAGCAACACCGGTGAGACCGTAATCCTGGGGTGCCGCCGTTTGAGCGTTGATTGTGAGTGGCTGTGTACTGTCATGCGTTGAATATGTGTTTGGTGGGCGATTGGCGATCGTGCGTTGCATGTTGTGAGCCGTGACTCACAACCGAGTCGGTCTGGTTGTCTTATCGTCGGTACGTTGCGTCAGATTGCAGCGAATGGTGAGTCATGGTTCACAATCAAGATGGCACGAGCGGCTTCTTGGTGTTTTCCCTGGTCCCGATCTTGCTGGTTGTGAGTGATGTTCACAACCAAGGAATGCCGCTGTCGAGGTTATCGTGTGCGCGTCATACCCATCGAACTGGTTGTGAGCGGCGGCCCACAGGCACCCAGGCTGGGGCGGCTGTGCGGTTGATAGGTGGTGTATGTGACTGTTGATTGTGAGTGGCTGCGCACAATCGGCTGGTTCGGCGGCGATCGGCAGGTCGGCGATGAAGCGGGCGGTTTCTGGTTGTGAGTGGTCATTCGCAGCTGACGGATATGGGTGCGGGATTGGTGCGGATATGGCATCTGGATAACGTTGGTTGTGTGCGGTGACTCACAATCAACTTGCTTGTGGCGCTGGGGGAGCTGGTAGAGGGGGGCGATCGCTTGGTTGTCCGTGGCGGCTCACAATCAGGCTGAGGGAATAGCGAGGGAGCAGGCTGCGGAGGTTGACGTGCCGTTGGTTGTGAGTGGTGACTCACAACCGATGCTGAAGTGGCGGGTCGTGGACCGGAGGGCAGCGGACAGGTGAGGATGCGGGGGCGGCGGTTGGGGCACTGACGGGCGAATGCGGATTCGTGTACAATGGTGGGTTCGACAGACAGCATGACGGACACGCGCTTGTGGTCGCGTCCGCGGCGCTGCGATGGCGAGGCGATAAGGAGCACGCGTCACAAGCGTTTGCGAACGAGACGCGAAACCCTATGTACGCGAAGAACGAGGATGGATATGGCGAAGGAACAGGGGACTGTGATGATCGCGCAGAACCGTAAGGCGCGGCACGACTACAGCATCGAGGACACGTACGAAGCGGGACTGGTACTCACCGGCACCGAGGTCAAGTCGTTGCGCGAGGGACGCGCGTCGCTCGCCGAAGCGTTCGTCAGCATTGACCGTCGTGGCGAGATGTGGCTTGAGGCTGCGAATATCCCGGAATATCTCAACGGCACGTGGAACAATCATGCGCCGAAGCGCAAGCGCAAGCTGCTGCTCCATGCCGCACAGATCGAGAAGCTGCAGCGCCAGACCCAGGCAAAGGGCTACACAATCATCCCGTTGAGCCTGTATTTCAAGGACGGCAGGGTGAAAGCCCAGATCGCGCTCGCCCGCGGCAAGAAGGAGTATGACAAGCGCCAGGCCTTGCGCGAGGAGCAGGACAAGCGCGAAGCACTGCGCATCATGCGGTACAAGAACAGGCAGGTGATCTGAGCGTTATCGTTTCGCTGACCTGACAAGATGGTTGATGGCGTGGGCATTCAATGTCGGTTGTCTTGCTGCGGAATCGTGACACGGTAGTCCATGATTGTGCCCGCATGTCGAGACCCTTCACCGCATGCCCGCGCCTTCCGGTTACGGTGAAGCGTAACGTCGCCGTAGCATGGCGGGCTTATTCTGCCGCTATCGGCGAGGACGGGGCATCCGCCCGGGTGCCTACGCCGACGGGCGCGGCCGGCAGGCTCTCGCGTCCGGAACAGAGAGAGGGTTCAGCCATGTCAGTCATCTCGAATTTCAGCCATCGCGGAATGTCGATCAGCGCGAGTCTGAAACGTTGCGGTGCCGCAGCCTGTTGCGCTGCGCTGCTTGCCGGTGCTGCGGCGTGCGGCACGAGCGATGCGACGGACGCGAAGTCCGGTTCGGGCTCGTCATCGAGCTCGTCAACGTCCGGCTATGATGTCTCCGGCGTGAAGAAGGACGCCTCCATCGCAGCGCTTCTGCCGGATTCGGTGACCAAGGACGGCAAGCTTACGGTCGGCATGGATACGTCGTACGCCCCGGCTGAGTTCCTCGCGGAGGACGGCAAGACCCCGGTCGGTTTCGATGTCGACATCGTCAAGGCAATGGCGAATATCTTCGGTCTGAAGGCCGATCCGGTGACGGCGAACTTCGATTCGATCATCCCGTCGGTCGGCAGCAAATACGATATCGGAGTGTCGTCGTTCACGGTGACGAACGAGCGGCTTGATTCCGTTGATTTCGTGACCTTCTACAAGGCTGGTTCCACGTGGGTGACCAAGAAAGGTAATCCTGAGAAGGTGGACACCTCGGACCTGTGCGGCAAGAAGATCGCCGTGCAGACCGGCACCACGCAGGAGGAGGCCGTCACCGAGATCTCCAAGCAGTGCAAGGCGAACGGCAAGCAGCCGGTGGATGTGCTGTCCAGCAAGCTGCAGACCGATGTGACCACGAATGTGGTGACCGGCAAGGCGGTCGCGTTCTATGCGGATACTCCGGTGGCGGGCTACGCGATCTCGCAGACCGGTGACCAGCTGGCCACGCTCGGCGATGACGAAGGTGTCGCCCCGGAGGGCGCAGCCATCAAGAAGGGTGATTCGGCGACCGATGAGGCGGTGCAGAAGGCCCTGCAGAAGCTCATGGATGACGGCACGTACGAGAAGATTCTCAAGCACTGGGGTGCCGAGGGCGGTGCCGTGACCAAGGCGGAGATCAACCCGAAGGTCGAGAACTGAGCCGCGCACTCGCCGGTCGTATCGTGATCGGGCGTGGTGCCCGCACGCGATATGACCGGCGTGTCTTTTTCGATCGGGAGTCATAGTCATAGTATATTATGCAAACTACTGCATAGATATGCATTATGGGATGGCAGACAGTCAGACCATGATGCATGAAGAGAGGGACATATGTCATTCAAGGCTTTCAAGACCGCGCTCGCTTGCATGCTGAGCGCCGCCATGCTGCTCGGTGCCGCTGCATGCGGTACCACCGATGAAGCGACCTCCGGCTCCGGCTCGGGCTCCTCGTCGAGCTCGTCCACAACCGGCTATGATGTCTCCGGCATCAAGAAGGACGCCTCCATCGCCGCCATGCTGCCGGATTCGGTGACCAAGGACGGCAAGCTCACCGTCGGCATGGAACTCACGTACGCCCCGGCGGAATTCCTCGCGGAGGACGGCAAGACCCCGGTCGGCTACGACGTCGACCTGTCCAACGCGCTGGGCAAGGTGTTCGGTCTGGACACCCAGATCGTCTCTGCCTCCTTCGATTCGATCATCCCGTCGGTCGGCAGCAAGTACGACCTTGGCATCACCTCGCTGACCATCACCAAGGAGCGTATGGACGCGGTCAACTTCGTCAGCTACTACAAGGCGGGCGCCACGTGGGTGGTCAAGAAGGGCAACCCGCAGAAGGTGGATACCTCCGACCTGTGCGGCATGAAGATCGCCGTGCAGACCGGCACCGTCGAGGAGGAGGACGCCAACAAGGCGGCCAAGCAGTGCAAGACCGACGGCAAGAAGGCCATCGAGGTGCTCTCCAGCAAGCTGCAGACCGATGCCGCGACCAACGTGGTCACCGGCAAGGCCGATGTCTTCTACGCGGATTCCCCGGTCGCCGGCTATGCGATTTCGCAGACCGACGGTCAGCTCCAGGCGCTCGGCAAGGACGAGGGCTCGGTCAAGCAGGGCATCGCCATCGCCAAGGACGACGACCAGACCGCCAAGGCCGTGCAGAAGGCCGTGCAGAAGCTCATGGACGACGGCACGTATATGAAGATCCTCAAGCACTGGGGAGTACAATCCGGCGCTTTGAGCGAGGCGGAAATCAACCCGACCGAGCTCAGCTGACACCACCGGACGCGAGAACACAGATACGCCCGCCGGTTACGCGACACAAGCCGCAGAGCCGGCGGGCGCACCGTTTCCCGATGTGATGGATATCGGCCGTGGCGGGTGCTATGACCAGGTGACATCGCTGTTGTGATATTGGGATACGGACATTATCTTGACTGTGTCGCCGGGCGTGGCGACAATGAAATTCACAAGGCGTTCACACCGACGGTGTGAACTGGGGCAACGAACCGACAATAGGAGATGGCGCAAACCATGGCGAAGAAACAAGTCGACGGCGAAGGTCTGGACATACCCGACCGCATCCACGCGTTGCCCGTGAAGCGTACCGGCCCGGTGGTCGCCGCTGTGATCGTGGCGCTGCTTGCGGCGATGCTCGTGCAGGGGCTGGTCACCAACCCGCGGTTCGAGTGGAACATCGTATGGAAATACCTGTTCAACGAGAACGTGCTCGAAGGCATCGGCTACACGCTGCTGCTCACGGTGATCTCCATGGTCGTCGCCATCATCCTGTCGGTGATCCTGGCGATCATGCGTAAATCCATCAATCCGGTGCTGCGCGGGGTCAGCTGGTTCTTCATCTGGTTCTTCCGCGGCACCCCTGTGTACACGCAGCTCGTGTTCTGGGGCCTGTTCTCCGTGCTGGTACCCAAGCTGTCGCTCGGCATCCCGTTCACGTCGGTGACCTTCTGGAGCATCGACTCGTCCACGATCATCACCGCGTTCAACGCGGCGTGGATCGGGCTCGCGCTCAACGAGGCGGCCTACCTGTCCGAAATCGTACGTGCCGGTCTTGAAGCCGTGGACCCGGGACAGGCCGAAGCGGCGAAGGCGCTCGGCATGAAGCGCTCGCTGATCATGCGGCGCATCATCCTGCCGCAAGCCATGCGCATCATTATCCCGCCGACCGGCAATGAGACCATCGGCATGCTCAAGACCACGTCGCTGGTGCTCGCCGTGCCGTTCACGCTTGAACTCCAGTTCGCCACCAACGCAATCGCGAACCGCATCTACAAGCCGATTCCGCTGCTGCTGGTCGCCTGCATCTGGTACCTGTTCATCACCTCCATCCTCATGATCGCCCAGTCCCGTCTCGAGAAGCATTTCGGCAAGGGCTTCGAGGCACGGTCCATCGTTGCCGAGGATACCGGCGACAAGCTGGATGGCCCGCTCGCTGTCAGCGAGACGAAGAAGGACCGCATCACCCGCGGTAACAACGTGAAGATGATCGGGCTCAACGCGTGAGCGTGAGGGAGGAGACAGACATGAGCGACCAGACAGCAAACCAGACAGCACCCCAGCGCAATCGGCGCACCACGCCGGCGGTCGAGGCAATCGGCGTACACAAGGCCTTCGGACGCCTCCACGTGCTCAAAGGCATCGACATGACGGTCATGCCGGGCACGGTGACGGTGATCCTCGGTCCGTCCGGTTCGGGCAAATCGACCTTCCTGCGGCTGATCAACCAGCTGGAGACCCTGACCGGCGGTGAAATCCGCGTGGACGGCGAGATGATCGGCTTCAAGAAGGTCGAGCATAAAGGCCATGAGGTGCTCCAGACCCTGAACGACAAGGAGATCGCCGCCCAGCGGTCCAAACTGGGCATGGTTTTCCAGCGCTTCAATCTCTTCCCGCATATGACGGCGTTGGAGAACGTCATGGAAGCCCCGGTCCATGTGAAGCATATGGGCAAGGGCGAGGCGCGTGAGCTGGCGGTCGCCGAGTTGCAGCGCGTCGGACTCGGTCAGCGGCTTGACTATTACCCGTCCCAGTTGTCCGGCGGCCAGCAGCAGCGCGTGGCCATCGCCCGTGCGCTCGCGATGAAACCTGAAATCATGCTCTTCGACGAGCCGACATCCGCACTTGACCCTGAATTGGTGGGCGAGGTGCTGAGCGTCATGCGTCAGCTCGCCGACGAAGGCATGACTATGATTGTGGTCACCCATGAGATCGGGTTCGCCCGTGAGGTCGCCGACCAGGTGGTGTTCATGGACGGCGGCGTGGTGGTTGAGCATGGTGGTCCTGAGATTATCGACCATCCGAGCGAGCCGCGCTTCAAGGACTTCCTGCAGCACGTGCTGTGACACGGGTTGTCGCGAAGGAAAAACGGTATGCAAATGGTTCATGGCAATGATTCATGGCGTCATGGTGGTCGTGCCGCATTGGCGATGTACCTGGCGATTGCCGTTGGCATTTGCGGGCTGTCTACGGGAATCACTGATAGCCGGTGCGATGATGCTTTTTTGACGTCGGCTTCCGTGAGCGTTGGCGTCTTGTTGGGCGAATGCCCCAAGTGGTTTCCATGGTGCATGGTCTGACGCAAGCCAGCTGATACAAACCAGCTGGCACAAAAGGCGGGACTGCGGGCGCTGAGCGTCGTATGCTTGGAAACTTGCTGGACGAAACGGATTCATGGAACGAAACGTGAGTACTCAGTCGGCGTGTTGCAGCGGCGATTGAGCATTCACGTAACCGTGGCTCTGCGGGTGCAATGGAATGCGCGCGTAGAGCGTCCACGTCTCGTCTTCGCTGTTGAAGCGCAGCTCGCCGCCAAGCGATTCGATGATGCCGCGGTGGAGCATCAATCCACTTTGGGATTGTGGCAGAGCGCCGTCATGGCTGGCCGAAGCCTGGGCAACTTTTGGCGACTGCTGGTCTGTGCTGCGACCACGTGTGCTCTTGGGTGTCAGCGCGTTCGTCTGCATGAGTGACATGTTGTCGTCATCGTAGGCGATGGTGAGCAGCGGCGCGCTATCCGGGGATGCGTGCCGCAGCAGATTCGTGAAGATTTCACCGATGAGCGTCACTGCTTCGTCGCCGGACTGTACACAGACGGGCGACGATATTTGCCCTGAAGTGTGTACATCGACATGCATATGATGCGGAGCCAACAGATGCTGCCCCTGTTCGATGGCGATGCCAATGCGCGACGGCAGCGGAAGGTCGCGCGAATCGTCGGTTTGGTCGTTGCGAGGCTGTTCATCCACGGAGTTCATGGTTCTGATTACCGAGCGGATACTCGCGAGAGCGCTTTCGCTGAGTTGCCGTACAGTCTGCCAATCCCCGTCAGACGCGTGTACCGCGTTGCTAGCCGTGTCCAACGTGTCAATATGCTGCTGCGCGAGCAAGAAGATACTCGACAGATTTGCGGTGACCGCATCATGCGTCATCTGCGCGAACTTGGTGACTTCCTGCTGATGGGCCTGTTGTGTTCGCAGGAGTTCCAGCTCGGCATCGCGGTGCCGTTGCCGATCATCGATGGCAATGGTGCGAATGGATGCGCAAATCGCGTACGTGACGATATACAACGCGAGCAATACGAACAGGGAAAGCGCGTCTGCCTGGTCAAGTGTCGTAGTGGGGCTGAAAATCAGCAATAATGTCGCAACCGATACGATCAGACTCCAGATTGACCACCGGGTGGGGACCGAATATGCGAGTGTACCGACGGCAAGTGGCGTGAGCATGTAGATAATCGAACCGGCTTCCGATAATGACAGGCCGGGAGTGAAAATCAGCAGTACCGTCATGGCGAATGAGGCCAGGGACGCTGGCACAGGCACGTAGGCGATGCCCAGCGGGCAGCAGCAGGCGATAACGCAAACCACCCATTGCACGGGGGTCTTCGCGGGGAAGAATGCCAGCACCGCAATCATCAGTATCATGGTCACCAAGCACAGGGCGACATGCAGCCGATGATGGTGGAATCGCTGCGGAATTATGGCTTTGATGGTGTCCATGACTGTGGCCATAGACGAGCCGCTTACAGTCCGATGGTTTTTGTCCATAACGCCACCGCCTCCCGTTTGCTGGTTACGCCCATCTTGCGCGACGCACGTGTGATATAGGTGTTGATGGTCGATGGGCTGACGTCGAGTACCTGCGCGATATCGGCGTTGCTGTACCCGTGCGAGCTCATGGTGAGCACCTGCTTTTCCTGCTGGCTCAGCGAGAGGATGTACGGCAGGCCTTCCTGCCGGATGCGCAGATGCGCCTGCCCTGGTGTCTCGAAGGGTGGCCGGACAGCGAGCGCGCCGGTGTCGGCGACCTCCATGATGACGGTTTTCAGAGCCGACAGTTCGTTCTTGCCGATAACCGCCTGCATGCCGGCGTCGGCCGCATCGTGGTAGAACTGGGTCGGCTCGTATGAAGTGATGCCGAGTATCGGCATCGTGCCGTTGGTGTAGCGGATGGCTCGGCTCATATCGACGCCTGACAGGCCGCGCATCGAGATGTCGGTGATGAACAGGTCCGGCAGATCGCGGATACCGGATTCGCATTGCTGGTAGTGGTCGAAAGCGTCCGAGCCGTTATGTTCGGTCCAGGTGATGGCGACGCGCGGCCACGCGGACATGATCTCGCGCAGCATCTTCAGCGCCAGGATGTCGTTGTCGACGAGCACGACCTGCACGGTGCCCGTCGTCTGGTCGCTGCCGTTCGCGGATGGTGTCTGCTGTTGGCTCATGGTGGTGCCTGGCTCCGTGCTTGTTCGAATACGGTATTCATACACCAGCATAGCTCTGTGTCGGTGCCGCCGGATTGGCGTCAACAATGGGTTTCACGGAAACCATTCCGCAGGATATTCCAAAAACAGCGCCAATATGTGAGACGCGCAATCATGATTTGCTTGGGAGATGAGGCGCTGTATCGGCGGAAAGTCAACGAAAAACGGGTAATCATGCCGCAAAGCCATGTTTGGTGTGAGTGCCAGTATCGCGACCGTGTAGGTATTTGCACGACAAGGATTTGCCTGCGGATTCCTCCCCACCGATAATGGCAACGTTTCGATTCTGCACGAAGGAGCACAGAATGCGGCTGCATCATCCGAAAACCGGTACGAACCGGAAAATGGGCCGCAACACTGTGTCCGTCTCCGTGACTGTTCTGCTCGCGCTCGTCATGCTGGCGGCCGGCGTATGCGGAGGGTTTCTGCTCACCCGTGAGCCTCAACCCGCCGCGTTCGAGTCGACTACGCGCGCGGGCACACTCGCCGTGCGATCGGAACCATATGATGACGAGCGTTCCGTCACCGTCACGGTGGAACGCAGTGAATCCGGTTCCGTAGCCGCTCCGGTTGGGGGAGTGGTTACGGAGTTGAGACAGTGCGCGGCCGGAAGCAACATCGAATCAGGCTCCGCGTTCATTGCCATTGACGGACAACCCCAACTCGCCCTGTATCTGAGAACACCACCGTATCGGACGATGACCAGTGGCATGAAGGGCGGTGATATCGCGGCGCTCAATGCGGAGCTCAGACGGCTCGGATATGCGGCTCCGGATTCGGACGTGATGACGTGGGATACGGTGAAAGCTTTCAATGCGCTTGCCACAACCGCCGGGACGCAGGGAACCACGCAAGAGCGCCAGTGGAGCATCGATACGTCGTTGTTCGCATGGTTGCCCCAACAGCAGGTGACTGTCAAGGAGTGCCAAGCCCGATATGGCGGGCAGGTCGAGCAGGGAGCCGATGTGCTGACGACTACCAGCCAACCGGTCCGTGCGACGTTCCGACGCAATGATTCCTCGATGGTGCAAGGTGATCGGGTCATGGAAGTCAACGGTGCGACGTTCACCATCACCGATCAGACAGCAGACAGCACTGACGCCTCCCTGCTCTCAGCCATCGGTGCGAGCAACGAATACCGTGCCGCCCAACAGCCGACAGCCTCCGGGCAGGCTTCCGATACCGGAGGGGCCCAAAGCGACACGGGACAAGACACCGCTCCGAACACCATCAACGTTACATATCGCTGGAAGCTCGCCAAAGCGCTGAACGTGGTCTCGGTGCCGCCGGCGGCGATGTACGATGTCTCTGCGGATTCGGCATGCGTGGTTTCGCGCGGCAAGCCGGTCGCCGTCCATGTGGTCGCCTCCCAGCTTGGCAAATCGATGGTCAGCGTGCAATCCGGCGCATCCCTGACTTCCGTCGATGTTCCCGCCAGCACAGGCAAGGCGTGCCGATGAGCGGGCAAGACCGGCTCGAGTCCATACGACCCGCGGTTGCAGGATTGGCGGGAACCAGTACAGTTCAGGACAATTCCGGTGATGAGCAGTCTGCCCATGTCAAGCTCGACGATGTCGGGCACAGCTTCGACGGGGACGACTGGCTGTTCAGTCATATCACCATGACGCTGTATCCCCGGCGCGTCTATGCGCTGGTCGGTCCATCCGGCTCGGGCAAATCCACGCTATTGTCCATTGTTGCAGGCTGGCAGCAGCCAGCGCAGGGCAAGGTGATACGCGTCTCATGCGGTCGGGTGTGCTGGGTATTGCAGAATCCTCATGGAGTAGCGCGTAGGAAGGTCATCGACCATGTGGCACTGCCCTATATTTCTCGCGGGGAACGCAGGAACGAAGCCGAAGAGCACGCTTTGTCACTGTTACGCGTGTTCGGGCTTGACCATCTTGCCGCCAAACAGTTCCGTGACCTGTCCGGTGGCGAGGCTCAGCGGCTGATGCTTGCGCGCGCGGTCGCCTCCCACGCGGGACTGCTTCTTGTGGATGAGCCGACAGCACAACTTGATTTGGCGACTGCGGCGAGCGTGAACCGAACCTTGCACGGGTTGTCGATATCAGGGGCGATTGTCGTGGTCGCCACACATGATCCGCGCACCCGCGACGCGTGCACGGACATCATCGATTTGAGGGACTACCAGTGAGCCGGGAACAAGATACCGTTGCGCCTGCCATTGACCGGGATACGGCTGCGACAGGGCGTATGCGTCTGCGTGGTGTCGTGGACGAAGCATGGCGGGATATCGTGTCCGGAACCTCGCATGCGTTCATGCTTATGTTGATTCTCGCCGCGTTGGTCGGCGGGTTGTCTGCTGCCGACCTGTTCAGCATTCGGTCAATAGCGCAGCAGGTTGACCGGTATATCGCATCGGGCGCGTCGACGTACGTCATCGAGTTCAAAGGCAGGATTAGCGGTGAAGCATGCGAACGGTTGTCCAGTGTGGACGGGGTGCTCGCATCCGGCGCGTTACGGTCGAAGAACGACAAGGTCACATCCGCCGTCCTGCCATCTGCGAGTATTCCTTCGCTTGATGCCACGACCGGGGCGCTTGGTGTCTTTGCTTCTTCGACCCGTTCCGGCACTGTTACGTTGTCTACCAGGGATTACGATGGCATCTGGCTCTCCTCCCAGGCAGCGCAGTCTGTGAACGCTTCCGCCGGAAGCCAACTCGCATTGCATGCCGGTGGCAGTGTACGAATCGCCGGCGTATTCCAGTATCCGGACGACGGTAGGTCATCCAATTACCAATATGTGGCGCTCAGCCAGGTTCCGGTTGATGCAAACGATTTCGACCAGTGCGTGGTGAAGACCTGGCCGGTTCCGGATGCCCTGCAGGCGTTGTTGCAATCCACGGTATCCTCATGGCCTTCGGATGCTTCGCAGCAACCAACGATCAGCCAATTGAATGCGACGCAAGGCTCGAAGTTGGATGCCGTCAAGGCGTTCCGGGAGAGACAGAGTGCACTGGCTCCACTCGTGATGCTGGTCATTGCGTTCTTCATCGGATTCGCCGTTGTCCGTGTCAGGCGGCTCGAACTTGCATCCGCCATGCATTGCGGCGAACCCAAGACCGCGCTCTGGCTGCAGATGCTGCTCGAGGCGTTGGTCTGGTGCTGTTCGGCGATACTGGTGACGCTGCCATTGACGATCTGGGCGATTACCCATATGGATACGGGGATCATCATTGCCTCACCGACGCTTGTTGGTATTCTTTCCAGAGTTCCAGCGGCGGCCCTTGCGGGTGTGTTGGCCGGTGTCACGCTTGCGATGCTGGTCACTCGCGAACGTGACCTGTTCAGATATTTTAAGAATCGATGACCGGAAGCTGGGATTTGTAGTGTTTTTAACGACAAGGATTTGCATCGTGCGATGAAGTGCGAAACAATGCAATCGTGACGTCAACGAGGCGTCGCCTACGAGGCGCAAGAAGGAGTCTCAACGATGAGAAAAGTAAAGAAAGTAAAGACGGCATTAGCCGCGGTTACGGCATCGCTGCTGCTCGCCACTGGATTGGCGGGTACCGCGAATGCGAAAGATTACTGGAATTACGGGGTAGCGTACTGGACGTATTCCATGGCAACGGCTCAGGGTGTGTATTCACAACACATCCTGAGATATTCATTGAATGATGGGTCGAAGAGGAACGCCTATGGAAAATGGGCTCCGACTTATCACAAGTCATATGCAAATGCTCATGGGCAGCCGTTGGTAGCGTATGATGCGCATTGGCGCAAGTATTAGTGATTGGTTCGGGATGTTGACTCATACCGTTGCTCGTATTCGAAATGTGTTTTTGATTTTCGGCGTGGCCGTGGCGTGCCTGATGTGCGTCGCCTGCGGCTCGGGACATCAGAACGCGACCCCAGCCCCATCGCAAAGCACTGCGAAGGCCGAGAATGGACATGTGTTCAAAGGTCCATACGCTCGAAAATTCGCAGACACGTACAACAGCCTTCAGACCGGTTTTGCCCGGGGACTCATAGAGGATGGCAAGATCAGCGAGAAGGACATCAATGCTTTGGAATTCAAAGTCGAGGGTTGCGTAGATGCCCAAGCTCAAAGCGAAGATGATTTCATCACCTTCATTTGGGAGGAAGGCACGACGACACCGACTCCATACCATGGTGCGAATGCGAAGAGGATGAACAAGATTGCGAAGCAATGCATGGAACGTTACGACGGGTATAAGATCAACGATCTGTCCCACTACGTATACGTCCATGAACATCCCGATGATAACGATCAATCCAAATGATAAATAACCGCGAAGGCGGGCTTGCGCTACGGGACTCGCGGCACAAGCCCACCTTCCGACTCTGCGAAACGAAAGAATCACCACTCCGAGAAGTGAAATCATGAAAAAGACCAACAATAGGGGGAACCGTCACACCGCTGTGACAGTCATGGTATGCGCCATGGCGTGCTGTGCAACATTGCTTTCGGGCTGTGCGGGCGGAGGACATACCGCTCCGTCCACTGGCACCGCGACAAGTGCATCGAGTAGCGCCACTGCGAAGGACGGCACCGTCTTCACCGGATACTACGCGCAACAAATCAAACGCACCTACGATGATGCACACCAGTCCCTGACCAAGAAGATACTGAAGGACAGCAAAATCACCGACGAAGAGTTCAACGAACTCAGCGAGCATTTCAGCGATTGCGCGAAACAGCAAGGCGTCGATGTCACTTTTGACTCGCAAGGCGGCATGCAAACCACGTATCCCGCCGGAATGAGCCAAAGCGATGGCGATTCCGCTGTCGCCCAATGCGACGAGGACAATGATTTCACCAGCATGAGCATTCTGCACGACAGCATGAAAAGCAATCCCAAGAACGAGGATCCAGCGGTACCGTTGCTCCAATGCCTGAAGAAAAACGGGCTCGCCGAACAATCCATGACGGTGGATGATTACAAGGCGATCGTCAGCGACGAGAACAAGGACAAGGACGTATTCGGCAAGTATTTCGACGAATCCGCCCCAGGGTATGATGCCGCGAAGGCGAAACTGTACGAAGCGTGCCAAACGAATTCGTGATGTGCATTCCAAGCGCCGATTGGCCGGTTATGTGAAAGTGACTTTCGCCATCGGCGCTTGACATAATCGTCCGATACACTGGTGTGCTATGTGCGGAATCGTAGGATATGCAGGCGGCATGACCGCATGCGGCAAACCATTGGAAGTATGCATGCAAGGCCTGGGCAGGCTGGAATACCGTGGATATGATTCCGCGGGCGTCGCACTTGCCGCACCTGGCATGAATCTCGTAGCCGTTCGCAAGAAGGCAGGTCGCCTGGACAATCTCAAAGCCGACCTCAAGCGTTCGCCTCTTCCGGACGCAACGGTCGGCATCGGACATACGCGGTGGGCCACGAACGGCGAGCCCAGCGACACCAACGCGCATCCGCATGTGAGCGCGGACGGGAAAATCGCCATCATCCACAATGGCATCATCGAAAACGCATCACAGCTGAAAATGGATCTGCAATCCGAAGGGTACGTGTTCTCCTCCGGCACTGATACCGAAGTCGCGGCGAAACTGCTCGGCAAGGTTGCCAACACCATCATCGAGGAAACCGGCAAACCCGACCTGTTCGAAGCGTTGCGGCGCGTAGCCCGCATGCTGACCGGCGCGTTCACCATCCTCGCCGTGGACTGCCGCCAGCCGGATATCGTTGTCGGCGCGCGGCATGATTCCCCGCTCGTGGTGGGCCTGGGCGAGGGGGAGAACTTCCTCGGCTCGGATGTCGCCGCGTTCGTCGCCTACACCAAGCAGGCCATGGAAATCGGGCAGGACCAGGCCGTGTGCATCAGCGGCGACCAGGTGATCGTCACCGATTTCAACGGCAACCCGGTGAAGGATTCCAAGCGGTTCACCGTCGATTGGGACGCTTCCGCGGCGGAAAAGGGCGGCTGGCCCTCGTTCATGGACAAGGAGATTCACGAGGACCCGGAGGCCGTGGCCAATACACTGCTCGGCCGCTTCGACGACCAGGGCGATATCGTGCTCGACGAAGTGCATATCGGACTGGACGTGTTCCGCCAGATCGACAAGATCATCGTTGTGGCGTGCGGCACGGCAAGTTATGCGGGCATGGTCGCCAAATACGCGATTGAGCATTGGGTACGCATCCCGGTCGAGGTGGAGCTCGCGCACGAATTCCGTTACCGCGACCCGATTCTGACCCCGCGCACGCTGGTCGTCGCGATTTCGCAGTCCGGTGAGACAATGGACACGCTGATGGCCTTGCGCCACGCCCGCGAACAGGGGTCGCGCGTGCTGGCGATTTGCAACACGCAGGGCGCAAGCATCCCGCGCGAATCCGACGCCGTGCTGTACACGCACGCGGGCCCGGAAATCGCGGTCGCCTCCACCAAGGCCTTTGTCGCGCAGATTGTCGCAGCCTACCTGCTGGGCCTGTATCTGGCGCAGGTGAAGGGCACGATGTACCGTGACGAGATCAGGCACATCCTCGAACAACTCAAGGACATGCCGCAGAAGATCCAGTGGGTGCTGGACAACCAGGCAGGCAATGTCGAGCAGGCCGCCAAGCAGATGGTCAACGCGCATTCCTTCCTGTTCCTCGGCCGCCATGTGGGCTATCCGGTCGCGCTGGAGGGTGCGTTGAAGCTCAAGGAGATCGCCTACACCTTCACTGAGGGCTTCGCCGCGGGCGAGCTCAAGCATGGACCGATCGCGCTGGTTGATGCGGGCGAGCCGGTCGTCGTGATCGTGCCGTCGGCGCGCGGGCGCAACATCCTGCACAACAAGGTGATTTCCGGCATCGAGGAAGTCAAGGCGCGTGGCGCGTTCACCATCGCGGTCGCCGAATTGGGTGACCCGGATGTCGAACAGTACGCGGACGTCGTCTTCTGGCGACCGGTCTGCCCCACGCTGCTCAGCCCGCTGGTGGACGTGGTGCCGTTGCAGCTGTTCGCCATGGATATGGCCATGCTCAAGGGTTATGACGTTGACAAGCCGCGTAATCTCGCGAAATCCGTGACTGTCGAGTGATGCCTCGCATGTCCGCGGCGACTCGCAGCGTCGGGGCGTCCGGTATGGCTTCGCTGCCTCATGGGCGCCCCGACGCGCAATCCGGCTCCGATGATGCCGGGACGCGCGTTCCGCAAGCTAGGCGGCACCGCTGGGTGACCGACGAGCCTGAGATTCCGTTCCGCCCCGACGTGCTGTACGAGGACGAGCGGATCATCGTCATCGACAAGCCGCATTTTGTGCCGACCACGCCGCGCGGCATGTGGTACCGGCAGTCCGCGCTCATCAGGCTGCGCGAGCACTACGCGGAGCCGCAGATTACGCCGGCGCACCGGCTGGATCGGCTGACCGCCGGCATCGTGGTCTTCGTGCGCGACCCGGCATGCCGTGGCGCCTACCAGATGCTGTTCCAGAACCACCGGGCGCGCAAGACCTACGAATGTCTGGCCCCGGCGGCGCCGATCACACGCCCGCATACCGGCACGCTCACGCGCCTCAACGCCCCGGCGGTGTTCCCGCTTCTGCGTTGCTCGCATATCGTCAAGGACCGCGGACGCCTGCAAGCCTACGAGATACCGGGGGAGCTGAACGCGCGGACGATTATCGAGCTGCCCGACACCTGCGGCATGACCGCCGACACTCCGGGCGCAGCGGCACTGCCTGCGGGCATGCGTCGGTACGTCCTGCACCCGGTGACCGGCAAAACCCACCAGCTGCGCGTCCACATGAGCTCGATTGGCCTGCCGATCGTGGGTGACCCGTTCTACCCGACACTCAAACCTTATGGTCCGGATGATTTCAGCACGGCGTTGCAATTGGTCGCGCGCCGGCTCGAGTTCACCGATCCGGTCAGCGGGCGGGACATGGCGTTCGTGTCGTCGGCTGCCTTGCAATGCATCCCATCGGTATGACGTTTGCCGTGGTGCCGTCCGCCGCCGCTGGCCCGGGTGAACGGGAATCCGGGAATACAATGCACATGCACATGGCGGGCGGGCCGATGCCCATTTCGGACACATCGCCTATACTGGCACGATAGTACGCGCAAGGAAGGGGAACGATGAACCGGAACCTTACTGTCTCCATGCAGGATGTCGCCAAAGCGGCAGGTGTCTCTCCCCAGACCGTCTCCCGCGTCGCCAACGGCAGCGCCGCGGTCCGCCCCGAAACCAGGCGACGTGTCGAACAAGCCATGGACGAGCTCGGCTATCGGCCGAATTACGCGGCTCGCGCATTGAAACACGGCCGGTTCAACGATATCGGCGTCGTGATGTTCAGCCTGTACGATTACGGCGATTCACGCATCCTGGACGGTATCGTCACCGCTGCGGTCGACGAGGGGTACGCCGTCACCGTCCACACCATGGGGGTCGGCAAAGAGCGTACGCTGCAGGCCGCGGTCAGCCGTATGGAGCAGCTTCCCGTCGACGGGATCATCGTGATTTTGCAACAGGATGTTCCGGATTTCATGTCATTTGTGCCGCCCAAGGAGCTGCCGGTCGTCCTGGTATGCGAGGACGCGTCCCAGTCATGCCCCACGGTCGACGCGGACCAGTACGGGTGCTCCACCACGGTGGTCGATTACCTGCTCGGTCAGGGGCACCATACGGTCTACCATATCGCCGGACCGTCGCACTCGCGCGCGGCGCGCAGCCGCATGCGGGGGTGGCGTGACGCGCTCGAACGCCGTGGCATCAGCGTGCCCAAGGCGCATATCGGCGATTGGGGTGCCGACAGCGGCTATCATGCGGGACTTGAGCTTGCAAGCAATCCGGAATGCACCGCGATATACGCGGCCAACGACCAGATGGCGTACGGCGCCATGCTCGGGTTGAGGGACGGTGGCCGCAGGGTGCCCGAGGACGTGAGCATCGTCGGCGTGGACGATTCGCTTGGAGGCGTGGTTCCCCGGCTCGACATGACCACGATGCGCATGCATTTCGATGTCATCGGGAAGAAGGCGTTCACGATGCTGCGTGAACAGTGCGAAGGCGGTCACGTCCAGACCGGGGTGAAGACCGTGATCCCGGCGACGCTCATCGAGCGTGGTTCGGCGATGCCGCTGGCCGCATAACGCCATCGTGGCGCGCGGCACCGGGACGCCTCGGCCTGTGCGGTACACAGGAGTCGATGCTATGGTTGGCATCGGTAACCAACGACACGGATATGGAGCGTCATGACACAACGCAGGACACACCGCTGGCCGAAGCCACTGGACAACACTGCCCGACGCATCTGGTACGGAGGGGACTACAACCCAGAGCAGTGGCCCGAATCCGTATGGGATGAAGACATCGAACTGATGACCCGGGCGGGGGTCAACATCGTCTCGCTCGGCATCTTCGCATGGTCGGCGATCGAACCGGAAGACGGCGTGTATGATTTCGCCTGGCTCGACCGGGTCATCGACAAACTGTACAAGGCCGGCATCGCCGTCGATCTCGCCTCCGCGACCGCCACGCCGCCGATGTGGCTGACCCAGGAGCATCCCGAGGTCCTGTGGAAGGACGAGCGCGGGGACGCCTGTTGGCCGGGCGCACGCCAGCATTGGCGGCCTACCAGCCCGGTGTTCCGTGAATACGCGTTGCGGCTATGCCGCAAGATGGCCGAGCATTACCGGGACAATCCCGCCATTGTCGCATGGCATGTCAGCAACGAATACGGCTGCCACAACCGGTTCGACTATTCCGATGACGCCATGCGCGCCTTCCAGCGCTGGTGCAAGGAGCGCTACGGGGATATCGATGCGGTCAACGACGCGTGGGGCACCGCGTTCTGGTCCCAGCGCATGACCGACTTCACCCAGATCATCCCTCCGCGCTACATCGGCGAAGGCAACTTCATGAACCCGGGCAAGCTCCTGGATTTCAAGCGGTTCAGCTCCGACGCGCTCAAGGAATTCTTCAAGGCGGAACGCGACACGCTCGCCGAAATCACCCCGAATATCCCGCTGACCACGAACTTCATGGTCAGCGCCCCCGGCAACGCCCTCGACTACGACGATTGGGGCGCGCAAGTGGACTTCGTGTCCAACGACCATTACTTCACCGCAGGGCGCCGGCATCTTGACGAGCTCGCATACTCGTCCTCGCTGGTCGACGGCATCAGCCGCAAACACCCGTGGTTCCTCATGGAACATTCCACCAGCGCCGTCAACTGGCGGGGCATCAACTACCGCAAGGAGCCCGGGCAGCTGGAACGCGACGCGATGGCGCACCTCGCCATGGGCGCGGACGCGATCTGCTTCTTCCAATGGCGCCAATCCCAGGCGGGCGCGGAGAAATTCCACAGCGGCATGGTGCCGCACGCCGGCGCGGACAGCCAGGTCTACCGTGACGTGTGCGCGCTCGGCAAGGACCTGCGCGCCCTGTCACAGGCCGGTCTGCCCGGTACCACGCTGAGCACCTCGCGCATCGCCGTCGTCTACGATTACGCCAGCGAATGGGCAACCGAACATACCACCACCCCCACCCAATCGGTACGACACTGGACGGAACCGCTTGACTGGTTCACCGCGCTCGCCGACTGCGGCCTGACCGCCGACGTGGTACCCCTGGCCGGCGACTGGGACCATTACGACATGGTCGTGCTGCCCAGCGTGTACCTGCTGGGTGAGGACGATGCGAGACGTGTGCGCGACTATGTCATGGCCGGCGGCAAACTGTTCGCCACCTATTACACGGGCATCAGCGACGAACACGACCACGTGTGGCTGGGCGGCTATCCCGGGGCCATCCGGGACGTTGTCGGCGTGCGGTCCGAGGAGTTCGCGCCCATGGGCGAAGGCGACGGCACCCTCGACCACCTCGACCTGAGCAACGGCACCGTAGCGCACGATATCGCCGATGTCATCACCTCGACCGCAGATTCCGCACGTGTCCTCGCCACCTACCAGGCAGACCCGTGGACCGGCATGGACGGGATCCCCGCCATCACGGTCAACACGTACGGCGAGGGCCATGCGGCATACGTAGGCTGCCGCCTAGGGGCGGACGGCTTGGCCGCGAGCCTGCCGGCCATGTTCGAAGCCATGGACGTGGCATTGCCGGCGTGGCATGGCTCCGGCGATATCCTGCGTGTCGAGCGCGAAGGCCGCAGCGACGGCGACCGGCCGGCATCCCGGTTCGTCTTCCAGTTCAACCGCACCCATCATCCCGTCACGGCGGACGCGCCGGGCACGGTTCTCGTCGCCTCGCTCGCGGCAACCAATGCGGACGGTACGGCCATGATCAGCCCCAACGGCGTCCTTGTCACCAAGCGGTGACAGGAGACGGCACGCCAGCAGTGAGGAGCAGCATGACCACCAGTATTTCGCGGCATTCAGCATCCCGGGTATCGAGGATCTGCGCGGCCATGATGGCTTTTGTCATGCTGCTCGCCACCGCCGCCTGCTCCGGGCAGGACACGCGCACCACCATCACCGTATGGTCGTGGGAGCCAAGCATGGGCAAGCTCGCCCAGGCGTTCGAAGCGGCCAACCCCGATGTCCATGTCGTCGTCAAAGACACCAGCGGCTACGAGAACCTCAATACCGCCATCCAGGACGGATACGGGCTGCCGGATGTCGCGCAGATCGAATACTACGCGTTGCCGCAATACGCGGTCAGCGGGCAGCTGCGCGACCTGACCAGCCGGGTGGAATCCTACGGGAGCTTCTACACGCCGGGAACCTGGTCGTCGGTGCAACTGGGCGGGCGCATGTACGGCCTGCCCATGGATTCCGGCCCGATGGCGTTCTTCTACAACGACAGCGTGTTCAGGCAGGCGGGGGTCGACCCCACGGCCATCCGCACCTGGGAGGACTACTACCAGGCGGCCCGGAAACTCAAGAAGATCGGGGTGTATATCGCGGCGGACGCCGGCGACGCGAGCTTCTTCGATGCGATGATCTGGCTTGCGGGGGGCAGGCCGTTCCGCACCTCGTCCGATGGCAAAACCGTCACTGTGGACCTCAAAGGGGACACGGGAGTGAGCACCTTCATCGAATACTGGCAGAAAATGATGGATGAAGGGCTGATCAACACCAGGCTGTCCACATGGTCGAACGGGTGGAAGAAAGCACTCGGCGACGGCACCGTCGCCTCGGTGTTCTCAGGCGCATGGATGCCGTCCATGCTGCTTGCCGACATCCCCGGCGCCGCCGGACAATGGCGGGTCGGCACCATCCCGACCGTCGACGGCAGCATCACGAACGCCGAAACCGGCGGCTCGGCCCTGACCATGCTCAACACCACGCGCAAACCCGAAGCGGCATACCGGTTCATCGAATACGTGTGCCATGACGCCGAAGGCATCGCGGCACGCATCGATGGCGGGGCGTTCCCCGCGGACACGGCGACCTTGGAATCCGAGGCGTTTCTTGACAAAACGACCATCCGCGATTCGCGAGGCATCCAGATCGCGTATTTCGGCGGCCAGAAGTTCAACAAGGTCCTTGCCCAGGCGGCGAACAACGTCTCGCCGGACTATCAGTACCTGCCGTTCGAAGTGTATGCGCGCAGCGACTTCCGCTCCACCATGGGCAAGGCCTACAAGTGGGAGTCCGCCAACCAGCGGCGGATCATCGCCAGGAAGCGCTACAAGGCCGGCATGACCGATGATGACGGCAACCCCGTGACCGTGCCGGACGATCCCGGGCCGAAAGTCTCCCTCGCGGGGGCGCTCGCCAGCTGGCAGAAGGACATCAAGGAGTACGGGGCCAATCAGGGCTTCACCATCCAATGAGCCTTGCCGGTGGCGAACAGCACAGTCAGTTGTGCGGCTTATACTGGCGGCAGCGCTGACGGCGACCGCCGCAGCGACAACACAAGTCCGCCGCAACAGCGCGGCGATCGGGAGGTCGTATGGCTTCAACCCATATCATGCTCGGTGTCACCGGCAGTATCGCGGCGTTCAAAGCCTGTCAGCTGGTCAGCGATTGGGGCAAACGCGGATATGAGACGCGTGTCACTATGACCGCCGCCGCGCAGCGGTTCGTCACCCCGCTTTCGTTCGCGTCATTGGCGCATACGCCCGTGCGTACAGCCATGTTCCCTGACACTGCGGATTCCCAGGACGCGATTGACGCGCAGCGACTTGGCATCGGCCATATCGATGACGCGAAATGGGCCGACGTGCTGGTCATCGCGCCCGCCACCGCCGATATCATCGCGAAAATCGCCCATGGTATCGCCGATGATTACCTCACCTCGATGACGCTTGCCTATCAGGGGCCGAAAATTCTGTGCCCGGCAATGAACACGCGCATGTACGACAATCCTGTCACCCAGCGCAACCTCGCCGAATGCCGCGAATTCGGGTGGACCATCGTGGAACCGGCAACCGGGCGGCTCGCCTGCCAAGATACCGGCAAAGGCAAACTCGCCGACCTGGGGGATATCGAAGCGGCGGTCGAAACGGCCATCGGGAGTGCGGTTGTTGGCGAACGCGGCACGACGACGAAACCCGGACGGCTGGCGGATGGCGAATTGGCTGGATTGCACGTGCTGGTCACCGCCGGACCCACCCAGGAGCCGCTCGATCCGGTACGGTACCTGACCAACCATTCGACCGGGAAAATGGGGTACGCCCTCGCCCAGGCGGCGCAGTCCATGGGAGCCGAGGTCACGCTCGTATCCGGACCGGTCTCGCTCGACGAGCCGCAAGGCGTGCACACCATCCGGGTGCAGACCGCGCAGGAGATGTTCGACGCGGTTCGTGAACATTTCAGCCAAGCGGATTTGACCGTCATGGCCGCCGCGGTCGGCGATTTCCGCCCCGAACATCCAAGCGAGCAGAAAATCAAGAAAACCGGGGGAGCCATGCCGCCGATCGTGTTGGTGCAGAATCCGGACATCCTCGCGTGGGCGGGTGAACACAAGCGTGCGGACGGCTCGCAAGTTGTGTGCGGGTTCGCCATGGAGACGCAGGATTTGCTCGCCAACGCACAATCCAAGCTGCAACGCAAACATTGCGACATGCTCGTCGCCAACGATCTCAACGAGCCGGGCGCCGGTTTCGCCCATGACACCAATCGCGTCGTGATCTTGACGCCGCAGGCTGCAGACACGTCTGATGGCGGTGCGTCCACGCCGCGTGTACGCGTTGAGCCGCTGCCGCTGATGGACAAGCGTGATCTTGCCGCACGTATCGTCAGCCGGCTCGCGAGTATACGGCAGGAACGATTGGCGGACAACAAGCCGCGATTGGCGTAAAGGCGTCGTCGGACGGGAATCCGGGACACCGGGAAAGAAAGGATGCGACATGCTGCTGGCAGTGGACATCGGCAATACGAATATCGTGCTCGGCTTCCTTGACGGGGAGCGTGGGGAGCAAATCACCGGCACGTACCGGATCACCACGAAAGCGAACCACACGTCGGACGAATACGGGTTGATGATCACCCAATTCCTTGCAATGAGCGGGTACCGCCCAAGCGATGTGCAGGATGTGATCATCGTGTCCGTCGTGCCGAAAGTCATGCATTCGTTCCGCGCAAGCATCGTGAAATTCTTCGATATCGACCCGATGATCGTCGGGCCGGGCATCAAAACCGGCATCAATGTGGTCATGGACAATCCCAAGACCATGGGCGCGGATTGTCTCGCCGATTGTGTGGGCGCGTACTTCACGTACGGTGGACCGGCGCTGGTCGCGGATTTCGGGACGGCCACGACCTTCAATTATGTGGACGGCAAAGGCAGTATTCGCAGTGGTTTGATCACCACCGGCATCCGCACCGCGGCGGCGGCCCTGTGGAACGAGACCGCCCAGCTGCCGGAAGTCGAAATCACACGGCCCAAGTCGATTCTCGCGACGAACACGAAGGACGCGATGCAGGCCGGGCTGTACTACAACTTCCTCGGCGGCATCGAACGCATCATCCGCCAGTTCCAGCAGGAGATCGACGGGGAGTTCCGCGTCATCGCCACCGGCGGGCTTGGGCGCATGTTCAAGGACGATACCGAGCTGATTGACGTATATGACCCTGATTTGATCTTCAAAGGGCTCGCGCACATCTACGAACGCAACACGCGCTGAATGTCGTAGAGCAGCCGATACCAGGCGTCCGCGCGCGGCATTCACGGCGGGCCCGTGATCTCGGCCATCCGCCTGCGTGCGTATGATGGGACACGGTGATCGACCCGCACGGGCGGTCAACCGATACAACACAAGCAGGCCCAAAGGCCGAACAGAGGAGAGACCATGGTCCAGTCCAATGGTGCGCACGGCGAGTCCGACGCAACCGAACCAGACACCACGCAACCAGATACCACAACACAGACACCCGCATCGACGGCAGGCGCCAATACGGACGCCAGCACCGATGCCAGTCTCAACGCGCGCATCAAACAACCCAAGAACAGGCATCACCGGCTCCTTATCTGGATTGTCGCGGCATTGGTCGTCGTCGCGCTTGTCGCATGTATCGCCATCGTGAACTCACGCTCCCGCAAGGCCGCAGCGCCGGCCCAATCGGACAGCATCGCCATCGGCATCAAACTCGCGCCAGTGAGCCTCGACATCCGCAACCAATCCGGTTCCGCGCTCGAACAGCTGCTCATTGGCAATGTCTACGAAGCGCTCGTCTCGCGCAACTCGAACAACGAGGTCGAACCAGGTCTTGCAAAAAGCTGGACCATCAGCGACGACGGGCTGACCTACACCTTCAAGCTCAACGAGCATATGAACTTCTCCAACGGCGACCCGCTCGACGCCACCGACGTGGCCTGGTCCATCAACCAGCTCAAATCCAAGCACTACTACAACAGCGACCAGGTCGAGAACCTCAAGCAAGCCAGCGCCCCCGACGCGACCACCGTGAAACTCACGCTGAGCCGTCCCGACGCGAATATGCTGTGGTACCTTTCCGGCCGTCCCGGCCTGGTCTTCGACAAGGACGCGCACTACGACGCGAAAACCACGGCGATCGGTTCCGGGCCGTATCTGGTCAAGTCCTTTGATTCCAGCAGCAAGCTCGTTTTGCAGGCGAACCCGAAATATTGGGGTAGCGCGCACAAAGCCCGCACAAACACCGTCACCGTGCGGTTCCTGCCGGACGACAACGCGGCGCTCAACGCGTTGACCAGTGGGGACGTGCAGGTGCTGTCCCCGGTCAACGCGAATATGACCAGCAAACTCAAAAGCAGTGGGAAATACACCGTCAAGGCGACCAACGGCAGTGATAAATTCGTGCTTGCGTTCAACTGCACCGGCGCGAAAACCTCCGACAAGCGCGTACGGCAGGCGATCCGCTACGCCATCAACCACAAGGAGATCATCGCCTCGCGCGGGGGAGTGGATGCGGCGCTCGGCGGGCCGATCCCGTCCGTCGACCCCGGCTACGAGGACCTGACCGGCCTGTACCCGTACGATCCAGCCAAGGCCAAGAGCCTCATGCAACAGGCGGGCTACTCCACCAGCCACCCGCTCAAGCTGACGCTCACCTACGCGAACGTGTACGGTTCAGAGCTTGGCGAGCAGCTGCGCAGCCAATTGAGCCGTATCGGCATCGACCTCAACGTCAACACCGTGGAATTCTCCACATGGCTCCAGGACGTGCACACCAACGGCGATTACGACCTCTCGCTCGTCGACCATGCGGAGAGCCACGACTTCTACAAGTGGACGCAGCCCGACTACTACTACCATTACGACAATCCGCAGGTGCAGGCACTGTATGCCAAGGCGCTCGCCGCTACGGACGACGAGGACAGCGCAGACTATCTCAAGCAGGCGGCGAGAATCGTCAGCCAGGATGCGCCCGCCGACTGGCTGTTCGCCTACCGGGTGAGCGTCGCACAGGCCAAAGGGGTCACCGGGTTCCCTTCCCGGCTGACCCAGAGCGTGCTGCCGTTGTGGAAGGTCGCGTACACGCCGGCACAGGCGTAGAACGTAGCGGCGCAACGGTGTAACGACGATACGCGGCAAGGGGCACAGACAAGGAGCATCAAGGCAATGAGGTATCTGATCCGGCGGCTCGCACTGTTCGTGGCGGCCCTGCTCGGCCTGTCGCTGCTGGTGTTCGCCGCATTGCGGATACTGCCGGGCGATGTGGCGTCCGTCATGGCGGGCACGAACGCCACACCTGCGCGCGTGGCCGCGTTGCGCTCGCAGATGGGGTTGGACCGCCCGTACCCGCAGCAATATGCGGATTGGCTGTGGGGTCTGCTCCATGGCGATATGGGTGTGTCTGCGATCAGCGGTCGCACCGTCGCTTCGCAGGTCGGGTCGCACGCCTCGATCACCATGCCGCTTATCGTGTTGAGCCTGATTGTCGCCCTCGGCGTAGGCGTTCCGCTCGGCTGCCAGGCGGTGCTTGCCGCGAATCCACATCTTCGCGCGGTATTGCATGGCCTTGCCATTGTGGGTGGTGCCGTACCGGCGCTGTGGGGAGGTCTGCTGCTCATCATGCTGTTCGGTCGCGGGGTCGGGCTTGTTGGCATCCTGCCATCGCAAGGATTCCCGGATGCCGGCTGGCGGGCTCCGGGGTCGGCGCTCGCTTCGCTGATCTTGCCTGCCGTGGCGACCGGGCTGGTGGCAGGGGCCGGAATCATGCGGTATACGCGCGCATGCCTCATTGCGATGGAAGACCATGACGCCGTGGCGATGGCCATGGCGTGCGGCATGACCCGCAGGCAGGCGATGCTCGGCGTGGGGTTGCGGCTGTCCGCCGCCCAGCTGGTGTCGGTGGCCGGGCTGACCTTCGCGCAGATGACCACCGGTGTCATGGTTGTTGAAAGCCTGTTCAACCTGCCGGGATTGGGTGCGATGCTCATCAACGATGTCGGCAATCGAGATCTGGTCGCCGTGCAAAGCGAACTGTTCCTGCTCGCCGCGTTCTTCCTGCTGCTCGGCTTGCTGGTCGACCTGTTGCACCACGTGCTTGACCCGCGGCTGGGAGAACAGGGTCGTGCCTCGAGAGCAAAGGGGGATGCATGATGCAACAGACGCATCGTCGCGAACATCCTGGGGAAATCGGCCGCCCGGCCGTGAGCGCAAATTCCGCGCCCATGGCTCACGGCAGGTCACGCACGTCCGGCGGCGCCGGTTTCTACGGCAGGCCGCCGTTGCAGGCCAGGATCGGTGCTGTTGCGCACAGCATGTGGAGGTCGCCGGGCGGGCGGTTCGCGTTGGTCGTCATGGCATTGTGGCTGGCTGTGTCCGTGGTCTCTCTCGTGTGGACGCCGTACCCGCTGCTGCACACCGATGGCGGCAATGCGTGGGCGTCGCCGTCTGTGGCCCATCCGCTCGGCACGGACGGTGTGGGCGCGGACGTGCTCAGCTGGCTGATGGCGGGATCTCGCACAGATCTGGCGATTGCGCTGCTGACCGTGCTGGTCTCCGCGGCGATCGGGCTTGCGCTGACCGCCGCAATGGTGTCGACCCGGCGGATGCTCGCCTCGGCCAGCGTGGTCATTGTGGACGCGCTCATCGCGATTCCTACGGTGTTGCTCGCCCTGCTGTTCGCCGTTCCCTTCGGCGCGTCCATCGCGGTGGTCGTCGCCGCTTGTGGCATCACCTACGGGCTGAATATGGCGCGTATCCTCAGGCCTACGGCGGCCCTGGCGGCCCGCAGCGCCTACGTGGAGGCGGCCAGGGCGTCCGGTGTGGGCGCTTGGCGTGTGTTCGTGAGGCATATCGTGCCCTCGACCTTCCCGGTGCTTGCCGTGCAATTGTCCATGAGCGCGGGAACATCGATCCTTGCCGAAGCGGGGTTGACCTATCTGGGGGTCGGCGTGCCGTCGGGCGTGCCGAGTTGGGGCCATTCGCTGACTACGTCGGTGCGGCTGATCAGCGTGTATCCGCTCACGGTGCTGTGGCCGGGCCTAGTGGTCACGCTGGTGGTGACGGCGTTGTATCTGCTCGGCGACGCGATTCGCGATTGTGCGGATCCTTTGGCGAATCCTGAGCTGCGCCGGGTGGCGGATGGTCGCGTGCCGGAACGTGTGGTGCCTATCAGCGCAGACGAGGAGGTGCAATCGTGAGCAGTGCGGGCGTGAACCATATGCATGCGGGCGATGTCGTCAACGCCGTTGGTACCGTTGATGCCGTGCGGCCGAATGTCCTCGATGTCAGCGATCTGAGTGTACGTATCGGCGGCAATACCGTCGTGGACCGGGTGTCCTTGCATGTGACGCCCGGGGAACGTGTTGGGCTGATCGGCGCATCCGGGTCAGGAAAATCCATGCTCGTCAAGGCTATCACCGGTCTGGTGCCACACACCGCGCGTGTGGACGGCAGCGTGACCATAGGCGGCAAGCGGGTCGACACCATGGATGATGTGGCGCTTGCCGATATCCGTGGCCGGTACGTGGGGCTGGTCTTCCAGAATCCCGGTGCGGCGCTCAATCCCGTGCTCACCGTCGAACAGCAGGTCTGCCTGCCATTGCGGCTGCACTATGATCTGGATGCTGATGAACGGCACGGCCGGGCGATGGCCATGCTGGAACGGGTCGGATTGCCGGGTTCCCTCGCCGGAGCCTACCCGCATGAACTTTCCGGCGGCCAGCAGCAGCGTGTCGGCATCGCGACGGCGCTGATCACCTCGCCGCGGCTGATTATCGCGGATGAGCCGACCACCGCGCTCGATGCCATCGTGCAGCGTTCGATTATCGACCTGCTCGTCTCGCTGGTGGAATCCGCCGGCGCATCCATGCTGTTCATCACCCATGATTTCGCGGTATTATCCCGTGCGACCACGCGGTGCGTTGTCATCGACGGCGGGCGTGTGGTCGAGACGGGCAGGACTGAAGATCTGCTGCGTAATCCCGGGGAACCGGCGACGCGGAGGCTGGTGAACGCCGCGAAGCTGCTGACACTGGACGCGGATGCTGGTGTAAGCGCGGGTGTAAGCGCGGATATGGACGGCACCGCGCGTATGGATGCGAATCGGGAGCGTCACCATGGGTGAGAAAAGCAGGAACACCGTACCGGCAGAAGCCATCGTTCCCGACAGGCGCGATGCCGTGTCAGACAAGAGGGAGCCGCTGCTGTCCGTGCGGGGAATCGACAAGTCCTTCGGCTCCCGTTCACGGCGGACCCAAGTGCTGTTCAACGTGGATATGGATGTCGCCGAAGGGGAGTGCCTGGCGGTGATCGGCGGGTCGGGGTCCGGCAAAACCACGCTGACCCGGATCGCATTCGGCTTGGAACAGGCCGATTCAGGGACGGTCACGTATCGAGGCGAAATCTTGAGCGGAGTACGTTCGCCGGGCATGCTGCGGCTGAGAAGCGAATCGGGCTTGGTGTTCCAGAATCCGTTCACGTCACTCGACCCGCGCTGGACGGCCGGGGAATCGATTGCGGAACCGCTTGCCGCGAGACGATCCGCGCGTGCCTCGAACCGCGGGGGGCGTGCGGTATCGGACGATATCGCCGATGCGGTCCGCCGGGCGTTGTCTGTGGTCGGGCTCGACCCGGACGGGTTCATCGGGCGGTACCCGGCCGATATGTCCGGCGGGCAGGCGCAGCGGGTCGCCATCGCGCGGGCCATCGTGGCCGAGCCGAGCATCGTGCTTGCCGATGAGCCGATGAGCGCGGTCGACGTCTCAGGGCGTGTCCAGATTCTGGACGCATTGGCGGAAATCCGGAGGAAACGTCCTCGGACCGCGATGGTCATCGTGTCCCACGACTTGGGAGTCGTGCAACATATTGCCGACCGGATTGTCGTGCTGCATGACGGGCGGATCGAGGAGACCGGCGCCACCGGCAACCTGCTCGCGCATCCGCAATCCGCCTATACCAAACAACTCATCGCCGCCGCCGCGTGGTGACACGGCGGATAGCCGCTATTTGACGACTGCGTTGAACTCGTCGCCGGTCGCGAACGCGGCGACCGACTGGAACACCTGGCGCGTCAGGTTACGGTACGCCTCCTCGTTGCGCCAGGCGACATGCGGGGTCACAATGATGCCCGGCACCCGGCGCAGCGGGTCGTCTTGGGGAAGCGGTTCATGCTCGAACACGTCCAGCGCGGCCTTCACATCACCGCGGGCAAGCCGCTTGGCAAGCGCACCCTGCTCGATCACCTCGGCGCGCGCGGTATTGATGAACAGCGTGCCCGGCTTGATATGTTCCAGCGATTGCGCGGTGACGATGCCCTTCGTCGCGGCGAGCAGCGGCATGTGCAGGGAAATGATGTCGGATTGTTCGAACATCTCACCCATATCGTCGACAGGCGTGACCCCGAGCCGCGTGACCGCGCCCTGGTCAAGATGCGAGTTCCATACGAGCACGTTCATGCCGAAGCCTTGGACCATGCGCGCGAACACCTGTCCGATACCGCCGAATCCCACCAATCCGACCGTCTTGCCGTGCAGGGCGTAACCGTCGGCGCCCTCCCAGCTGCCGGCATGCACCTGACGGTTGAGATCGCCCACATGCCGGGCGAGTTCCATGAGCAGCGCGAACGCGTGCTCGGCGACCGCATGATCGCCGTAGCGCACGACATTGCACACGCGCACACCTCGATCGCGTGCCGCCTGCAAGTTGATGTAGCTGGCGACGCCCGTGCCGCCGAACGCGAAGCAGCGCACATGGGCGCCTTCGGTAAGGCGGTTGAAGATCGAATCGGTGACATGGAAGCCGATGACCATTACGGCGTCGGCGTCCTTGCAGCGTTCGACAATCGTGTCTTCGTCGAGCGTGAAATCGCCGTACATGCGCAGACGGACCGCGTCGTGCAGCAGGCTGATGTTCTCCTTGAAGTACGGAATCATGGAGGCGACGACCACCGGCATGACTGCCAGCGGCAGGTCGGTGCGCTCGGGCTGGGTTTCAATGATCGGCTGGATGCCGGTCGTAGCTGATGGTGATGTTTCGCTCATGCTTCCACCTTAGGCGCATGCGTGCCGGCAGTGTTGCGAGCGCATTTCGATGCGGCGGCGTTGTGCCGGCAGTGTTGGTGCCGGTGGTGTTGGTGGTGGTGATGTTGGATTGCGGTGTCGGGAGTGTTGGTTGTGGGTTGGGTCGCGCGGTGTCGGGAGTGTTGGGAGTGTCGGGGTTGGTGGCCGGTGGTGCGGCATTGGTGTTGGTGTTCAGATGCGGTGACTTCCCCTCGCCCCGTACCTGGTTGTGAGTAGCGACTCACAACCAATGAGTCGTTCGCGCGGCAATGTGCATCGACCGCCCCGCACTGTAGTTGATTGTGAGTCGTCGCTCACAATCAGGTATGGCAATCGGTCGTTGCAGGTGCTGCTGGTGATCCGATAGCACTTCGTTGTGAGTGGCGACTCACAATCAGTGGGGCAATCCCACTGCTGCACCTGTGGTCCGTGCGGCATTACGCAGCGATTGTGAGTGGCGACTCACAATCAACGTGAGGGTTGGTCATTGCGGGTGCGGCTGGTAAGTCAACGTCCGTTGGCTGTGAGTGGCCGTTCACAATCGATGAGTCGGCAATGCGGCTGGGGCGGATACAGCGTGGCTGCACGCATTGATTGTGAGTCTGTACTCACAATCGGCAGACGACTTGGGTGGCGGCGTTCGGGGTTTCCGACGTTCAACCATTGGTTGTGAGTGGCGACTCACAACCAAGAGCGGGAGTGGGCATTGCAGGTATGGTTGGGCGGTTGTGACTGCTGGTTGTGAGTGACGACTCACAATTGGTTGGTGGTTTGGGTAAGTCCGGCATGATTGTCACGACTGGAGTCCTTTGTTGTGAGTGGCGACTCACAATCAACGATCTGGTTGCTTGGAAGTGTGCGTCGATCGTCCTGTGTTGGACTAGTTGTGAGTGGTCGCTCACAACCAACAGGGCAGTGAGCCGTTGCGGGGGTGGCTCGTGAGCTGATGTCTCTTCGTTGTGAGTGACGGCTCACAATCAAGGGGAGAGTGCGATGTTCCGAGGCCAATCCGCAGACGTTGATGCTTCGTTGTGAGTGGCGACTCACAATCAACGTGGTGATTGCCTGTTGCGGGGGTGGCTGGTGCATGAAAGTTATTTGATTGTGAGTGGTGACTCACAATCGGAAGATGGGTTGGGCATGCATGGTCTGGATAGTCTGACCGAGTGGGTTCGTTGTGAGTGGCGGCTCACAATCAAAGAAATGAGACAGAGGTGCGAGCTGATGATGCTGTCTGTTGTTGGTTGACTGTGCTTACTGCCTGTTGTCTATCGCATGTCGCCTGATGGTCCTGATAGATGAGCACAGAAGTGCCGCCCCTCGCTTTGCGGCAGTTCATATGGGACTGGTCCGCGTGCAAGTCGGAGTAAAAACTGTGGAGTGCTACCCAGCTTGTCGGATTCCTAAGGGCCGGTTCGCGCGCAGATCGCAGTAAAACCCGCGGCGGCAGATGCGCTCAGCGCGTGAACACTGCCTGAAGCCACGCGTACAACGCCGGATTCGAGACGTTCCAGGCTTCGAGCCGACCGGTCGTCATGAGCCAAAGCGCTTGGAGCATGAGCCCAAGCACCAAGACGATCACAATCGTGATAGTCAGCCAGCGATACCCCTTGTCGCGGCTTGCCGACTCCATCGGGGCCAGCAGACACATGGTACCGATCAGCGCCAGCCAAGCCATATCACACATATACCGCGCGTTGACGCCGAACGGGCCGTCGATGCACGCGAGGACGCCGGCGAGCAACAGACAGGTTATCCCAATGCGCACGATCTTGCGGCCCCTGAGATTCGCGAAACATGTGGCGTTTCTGGCACCCTAGACGTCCCCGTTACCACGGCGTCGTTCACCCGCTTGCGTGAGACGAGCGAGACAACGAACCAGATGACCGCCGGTATCGCGAGCAGGCAGATCGGGGACAGCGCAACGATGCCGCCTACGGTCGGCTCCGCGATGACGTTCCTGTTGCGGATGAGAAATGCCCACGGGTTCGTTCCGTCCGTTGCGAAGACATTCGCTGTGAACGGGAAGCTGCGGGTGAATCTCATCGGTGCGAACAATAGCAAGGAGGCGCTGAACAATCGAGCTTGCGGGCTGACGTGGCGTTGCGTCATATCGAAGCCAGTCAGATTATAGTTAGCGCCGAAATTGAACGGATTGCCAAATCGGGCGGCGTTGTACCACATCATCACGCCCCCGATGACCAGGAACGGCGCGATTGCCGCAAGGCTGGCTTGAACCGCGTGTCGTGACCGAACGGCCAGCATCTCTCGTGACCTGATTTGCGGCCACAGCAGGATGAGCCCGAAGACCGCCGTCAGAATAAACGTCGGTCTGCACGTGATGGTCAGCGCGACAAGTAACGACCCCGCAGCGACCATCCCGGTATGGGGAGCGGCTCCGATATCGTCTGCCGACCGCGCCCACAGCGCGATTCCCGCTGGCGCAAGCGCGAGCGAGGCGAGAATCGGAATCGAATAGAACCATGGGACGAGAACCAGATAGGACAGTCCCGATGCCGCGACGATTGCGGTGCATGCCAGCACGGCGAACCATCGTGGTGTTCCCTTCCAGAATCGTTTCCACAGGGTTTGCACCAGGAAGACCAGCGACGCGCACGCGGCGATGGCGAGGATCGCGCACGCGGCTGCGGTTGACAGGTCCGTGCCGGTCAACGCCTTGAACGGGGCGAACAGCACGATTGCCGGGAGCGGCCCGAAATAGCAGTAATAGCGTCCGTGGTAGAACGCCCAATCCCACAGCGACGGGTCACCGCTGGCTGCTCCCAGGGCGCCTCTGGCCTGCGGGTCATACGGGTTGTCCATGGCGGCGAGCCAGTCGGGCACATGGACGTCAAGCCATGTCCTGCCGTTGAGGAACGCGTCGGCAAGCCGCTGGTATTGCGCCCGGTCCACGAGGAACGTCCCGCCCGAATATTGCAGCGTGTATGTACTGTCGCTCGGATGGGTCGATACGGTGAGCAGTACGATGACGACTGACGCCACGACCCACACAATCGCGAACGGCAGCCAATCCGGGCGAAGAATGCGGGGAACGCGGTGTCGGGTGCGCGACCGGGCGGATTCTGCGCTCATTGTTGCTGTCGTGGCTGATGCAGGCGTTTGGGCCTGATGCTTGTCGGTGATGGTGCTGTGCATGGCTCCACTGTATCGCGGGCGGTCATGATTGCCGGGCTGTGTCGCTGGCAGGGGGCGCGCGGCGAGAGGACAGGCGGGCTGTCTTACGATATGAGACGGGGTGACACGCCGTTGTCATGGGGCGTGCTAACGTAAGAGCCATGACGTATTTCTCATGTTGTTGTTGTCGCTAACCGACGCCCCTTGGCGAGCGGTTGACAACGCACAACTTGAGATAGGATTCCGGCGGACCACATGGAAGGGCATGTGGATCTGCACACGATTGCAGCAAGACGAATAACCATCATGAACATCGTCAACGCTGGATTGTGACGCAATCACGATGAACCGGCGATTCGCCGGGCAATCACCCGAACCGATGCGGTCGGAACAACCGACATCACATCTCGCCGGAACCGTTTCTTGTGCACTCAACCGATGGCCAGGCGCCACACCACCGACCCATCCATCGGCCAGCCCATCAAAAGCAAGACACAAAGCCCAAGCACAGAAACGAGACATCATGACCATCCACGATTCACTCACCGACCTCATCGGCAACACCCCTCTCGTCCGTCTGCACCACGTCACCGATGGCGTGAAAGCGGATATCGTCGTCAAGGTCGAATACTTCAACCCGGGCGGCTCGTCCAAGGACCGCATCGCCGAACGCATCATCACCGCGGCGGAGGAATCCGGCCAGCTCAAGCCGGGTGGCGTAATCGTGGAACCGACCAGCGGTAACACGGGTGTCGGCCTCGCTTTGGTGGCTCAGCAGCGCGGCTATCGCACGATTTTCGTCGTACCGGACAAGGTGTCCGAGTCCAAGCGCGCGGTGTTGCGTGCGTACGGCGCCGAAGTCGTCGTCACTCCGACCAACGTCGAGCCGGACGACCCGCGCTCCTACTACAACGTGTCCGACCGGCTTGCTGCCACCATCCCCGGCGCGTTCAAGCCGAACCAGTACAGCAACCCGAACGGTCCGCGCAGCCACTATGAGACCACCGGCCCGGAAATCTGGGAGGCGACCGACCATAAGGTCACGCATTTCGTCGCCGGCATCGGCACGGGCGGTACGATTTCCGGCACCGGCCGCTACCTTAAGGAAGTCTCCAACGGGGCCGTCAAGGTCATTGGCGCCGATCCGGAAGGCTCCATCTACTCCAACCCGAATGACGTCCACCAGTACAACATCGAGGGCGTCGGCGAGGACTTCTACCCCGAGGCCTTCGATCGCAACATCACCGACGACATCAAGCAGGTCACCGACGCCGAGGCCTTCGAGATGACCCGCCGCCTGGCCAAGGAGGAAGGCCTGCTGGTCGGCGGCTCCTCCGGCATGGCGGTCGCCGGGGCAATCAAATACGCGCGTGAGAACAATCTGGACGAGCATCAGCTGGTCGTCGTGCTGCTGCCGGATTCCGGCCGCAGCTATCTGGAGAAGATTTTCAACGACGACTGGATGCGAGCCAACGGCTACGGCGACGTCGTCGACCGTACCAGCAGCCCGTCCATCGCCGAACAATACCTGTGACCTTCCATCAACCTGTCATCACATAAACCGATACCGACACGCGGGACAAACCCCGCACAACCATCTAGGCTCATAACCACAACCGAAAGGAACCGCATCATGTCCGTCGCATCATTCGAACAGTCCGCCAAGGATTTCGCCGCAACCAAGCTCGCCACGCGAGCCATCCACGCCGGCCAGGAGCCTGACCCGATCACCGGCGCCGTCGTCACGCCAATCTACATGACCTCGACCTTCAAGCAGGACGGCGTCGGCGGTCTGCGCAACGGCTACGATTACAGCCGTTCCATCAACCCGACGCGTGATTCCTTCGACGCCCAGCTCGCAGCCATCGAAGGCGCCAAGTATGCGCTCGCCTTCTCGTCTGGTCTTGCCGCGATCGACGTGCTGCTGCGCTCCACCTTGAAGCCCGGCGACAGCGTCCTGCTCGGCAACGACGTGTACGGCGGCACTTACCGCCTGCTGTCCAAGGTGTTCGTGCCGTGGGGCGTGAACCTTGACGTGGTCGACATCACCGACACCGCGGCGGTGAGCGCGGCCCTCGAATCCAAGCATTACGAGTGGATCTGGGTGGAGACGCCGAGCAACCCGCTGCTCAACATCACCGATATCGCGGCGACAACCGCGGTCGCGCATGCGCACGGCACGAAGGTCGCGGTGGACAACACCTTCGCATCCCCGGTGCTGCAGCATCCGCTTGATGATGGCGCCGACGTGGTGGTCTACTCGACGACCAAATATATCGGCGGCCATTCCGACGTGGTCGGCGGCGCGGTCGTGCTCAACGACGAGGAGCTTCACGACAAGGTCGCATTCCTGCAGAATTCCGCTGGCGCTGTGCCTTCCCCGTTTGATTCCTGGCTTGACATCCGCGGCCTGAAGACGCTGGATTTGCGCGTCAAGCAGCATAGCCGCAACGCGCTCAAGGTGGCCGAGTGGTTCGAAGGCAAGCCGCAGATTGAACGTGTGTGGTATCCGGGTCTCGAATCGCATCCGGGTCATGAAATCGCCGCACGCCAGATGCACGGCGGCTTCGGCGGCATGGTTTCCGTCCAGTTCAAGGGCGGGCTTGAGGCGGCCAAGCGGTTCGCCGCGGCAACGAAGATCTTTACGCTCGCCGAATCACTTGGCGGCGTGGAATCCCTGATTGAGCTGCCGGCGGCCATGACCCACGCCTCGGTGTCCGGGACGACGCTTGAGGTTCCGGCGAACCTCGTGCGTCTGTCCGTGGGCATTGAGGATGCGGATGATTTGATTACTGACCTCGATCAGGCGCTTGATCAAGCCTGATTGCGCTGGGGGAGGGTTGCACGACGCCAACGTGTGGCGTCAGGAGAAGCTGACCGGCGGCGATGATTGATGCCGGATGGGGGAGACGCAAGCGGTGGGCGTCCGGATGATACCAGTATCGTTCGGACGCCCACCGTTGTTGTATCGGTGCGGGGAGTACAAGTGACGGGTGAACGCACCCGAGCGGGAGGTACCGGGGTGGCGCGCGATCATCTCTCGCATCACACGCCGATACCACCGGAATGCTGACATTATTCCGTGCTATCGGCTTGCCGTGTGGCGTCCCGGTCGCATCGCCGGCAGATACCGCGGACCATCCCAGGCCGGCACCGTCCAATCGGCTTGGCGTGCGACCGTTTCGTCACAGGACAGGCGGAAAGCTCGCCTGTTCCGTGACGCACGGTAGACTCGGAGACTATGACGGCAGGCAATTCGATGAAGGGTACGGCAACTCATCCGCATGACGACACGGGGGATGGGATTGCGCCGCCGGCACCGGCACTTGCCGCACTGAAACATTATTTCGGCTACGATTCGTTCCGCCCCGGCCAATCCGGACTCGTCACCGCAATCCTTCAACGCCGTGACGTACTCGGAGTCATGCCCACCGGCGCGGGAAAATCCATCTGCTACCAGATCCCCGCCACCCTGCTGCCGGGCCTGACCATCGTCATCTCCCCATTGATTTCCCTGATGCGCGACCAAGTGGATGCGCTCCAAGACGCGGGCATTCCCGCGGCGTACGTGAACACCACGCAAAGCCCTGACGAGCAGGACGCCGTGCTTACCCAAGCTGCCCAAGGCAAGATTCGCATGCTGTATGTTGCCCCGGAACGTTTGGAAACCGGGCGATTCCGCGATTTTGCCGTACACGCGCGCATCTCGCTGGTCACGGTGGACGAGGCGCATTGCGTTTCGCAGTGGGGGCAGGATTTCCGCTCCTCGTATCTGGGTATCGGCGAGTTCATTGACGCGCTTCCGGTTAGGCCGATTGTCGCAGCGTTCACCGCGACCGCGACAGGCAAAGTGCGTCGCGACATCGTTTCGCTGATTCACCTGCGCAACCCGCTGGTCACCGTCACTGGATTCGACCGTCCAAACCTCTATTTCGACGTCATCCGGATGGAAACCAAACGCAAAACCGCATGGATTGCGCAATACGTGGCGACGCACCCCGGAGAATCCGGCATCGTGTACTGTGCCACTCGCAAGGAGACCGAAGCGGTGGCAGCCGCGCTCAACCATGCGGTTCCAAGCCTCATGGCGGCATCCGGAACACATGGCGACGCGGAGGCCCCAGCAGGCTTGTCGGACGGCCCGATTGCCGCTGCCTACCATGGTGGCATGACGCCGGAAGACCGGTCGCGCACTCAGCGGGATTTCGTCACCGACCGCGTGCTGGTCGTCGTGGCCACGAACGCGTTCGGTATGGGCATCGACAAATCTGACGTGCGTTATGTGATTCACCACAATATGCCCGAAAGCATCGAAGCATACTATCAGGAGGCCGGTCGCGCCGGGCGTGACGGCGAACCCAGCCGGTGCACGCTCCTGTGGAATGACAGCGATATCGTCACCCGCCGGCGTCTGCTTGACTTGAACGGCGACAACGAGCGCCTCGACCCTGAGGAGCAGCAGATCGTCCGCGCCTCGAAACGTCGCCTGTTGGATGGGATGATTGGCTACTGCCGCACCACGCACTGCCTGCATGACTATATGGTCAGGTATTTCGCCGACCCCGAAACCGAGCAGGGGCCGGCAAACTTGATTGCGTCCAACGGTCCGGCTCAGCCGGAGGACCCGACCGCAAAATGCGGGAACTGCTCGAACTGCGAAGGCGATTTCGAGACGCTCGATGTTACGGACACCGCGCGGGCGATCAGCCGGTGCGTCCACGATTTGGGGCAGAGCTACGGCATGGGCAAGATCGTGGCGGTCCTGCGCGGTTCCAAAGCCCAGGATTTGCTCAATCGAGGCCTCGATAAGGTGCCGAGCTACGGCGTGCTGAGCAGTGTCCCCGAAGCGCGGATCCGCGATGTGCTCAACCAGATGAGCGTTGACGGTTTCCTCGCGATCACCGAAGGCCGGCTGCCCATCGTCCAATTCGGGCCGCTCGCAGCGCAGACGGTCGCCCCTGATTTTCATTACGAAATCAAGCGTATCCAACGGCAAAAGAGTGGGCGTTCGCGTGCCGCGGGCGCGACTGGCAGCGCGCTCGGCCAGGGCACTACGGCCATGCAAGCGCAGGATGCCGCGGAATTCACCGAGGCGGACGAACAGCTGTTCCAACGGTTGCGCGCCTTGCGCCGCAGCATCGCGCAGGAAATCGGCAAGCCGCCGTATATCGTGTTCTCCGACCGTTCGTTGCGTGACATGGTCCGGCTCAAACCTTCCAATGATCAGGAATTCCTTGAAGTCAGCGGGGTGGGGGAGAACAAGTTGCGCCAGTATGGTGCGAAGTTCATGGAAGCCATCACGCGAGATCGGTCGTGACACGCCGGCGAGCCTCTCACACCCTGCGGCTCGGCGGCGATAGTATGGACCGTGTCGTCATCGAAGACGATAACGACGGCGAAGACGACACCGGTACCGGCGGGTGCCGCGGGATTGACCGTTGCGTCGCCTGCACGTACGCACGACCGGGGCCCAACGCACGCCCGAAAAGCAAGGAGGCTGACATGATGGACCGTCATCTCAGGGAACTGCTCAACGACCAGTTCAACAAGGAGCTCTATTCCGCCTATCTGTATATGGATTTCGCGGATTATTATCACAATCGTGGCCTGCACGGCTTCGGCAACTGGTACGACGTACAAGTGCAGGAGGAACGCGACCATGCGATGCTTATGCGCGCATGGATGCTCAAGCGCGGCGAAACCATTGAGCTGCTGCCGATTGCAAAACCCGACAAAACCATTACGGGCGATGCCGATCCGTTGCATTTCGCGCTCGCTCATGAACAGTATGTCACCGGGCTGATCCATACGCTGCACGATGCCGCAGAGGCGGCAGGGGATGCTGACAGCGCGAAGTTCCTCGACTGGTTCGTCAAGGAGCAGGTCGAGGAAGAGGAGAACGCGACCTCGATGATCGAGCGGTACGACAAGGCTGCCGCCGACGGGACGCTCGAAGCGCTGGACACCGAGCTGAAAGGCCGTCGTTGGAAGGCCCCGTCGCTGCACGTGGACATCTTCTGACCGGTTTGAGCGGCGCAGCGCCTTTCGTCGAGCCGGCTGCTGCCAGCAAAATCCGCTGCCGAAGCGCATGCCGCCCGTGCCGCGCTAGCCGGGCATAGCTTTTTTCTATGTCCTATACGCTCTCGCCCGCGACGGCATACATCCGGGCGGGCTAGACTAGGCATTGAAAGCGGGTGGTCCGCGTGTGCAACGCGGGCCACCCCGGCATCGAGGAGGTACTATGAGCGATGAATCCAAGCCCACGCAGGACGGCAAGCCGGTTGTCGAAAGCTTCCAGCTTGATCACACGAAGGTGAAGGCGCCGTACGTGCGCTACATCGACACCGAAACCGGCCCCCATGGCGATGTGATCTCGAACTACGACCTGCGGCTGGTCCAGCCCAATGAGAACGCCATTCCGACCGCCGGCCTGCACACGATCGAGCATACGATCGCGGTGCTGTTGCGCGAACGCATCCCGGGGTATATCGACTGCTCGCCGTTCGGCTGCCGTACCGGATTCCATCTGCTGACGTGGGGCACACACAGCACGGAGGATGTTGCGCGTGCGCTCAAGGAATCCTTGGAATTCATCGCCTATAAGGCGACATGGGACGATGTGCCGGCGACCACGATCGAAAGCTGCGGCAACTACCGCGACCATAGCCTGTTCACCGCCAAGGAATGGTGCAAGGACATCCTGGCGAAGGGCATCAGCTCCGATCCGTTCGAACGTAAGGTGGTCTGAGCGGAGGCGTTCCGTACAGTATGTGCCGGCGGGCCGCATCATCATAGGATGGTGCGGCCCGCCGCCATATAACCGGTGCCGTGGTAGGGTGGAGCAGGTTATCTACGGCGAGGAGACGGATTATGGTTGCACGGCGATTTCGGCACGCCACCATGCGCGATTTTCCTGTGATGGAGCAAAACTACGAGCGTGCCCGTGAGCTGATGGCCCGCAATGGGAACCCCACCCAATGGGGGCATACCTTCCCGCGGCCGGAAGTCGTCGAAGACGATATCACGCAGCATCGCAGCATCCTGCTGGTTGACGGCAACGGGGAGAATGAACGCATTCTCGCCCAGTTCGCGGTCTGCACCGGTGAGGATCCGACATACCTGACGATTGATGGCCAGTGGCTCGACGATGACACGTACGTGACCATCCATCGCATCGCGTCTTCGGGGCTGGTTCGTCATGCTGCGCGGGAATGCCTCGAATGGACGCTCAAGAAGTACGGTAATGTGCGCATCGACACCCATCCGAATAATCTCATCATGCAGCACGTGCTGGAAAGCTGCGGATTCACACGGTGCGGGCTGATCCAGCTCATCGACCGGCCGACCGATACCACGCGCATCGCCTACCAGCGCCACGAATGGTGAGTGGCCGGTAGGCGGCTGGCCGGCGGCTGGTACGGTTCCGCAGTCAGCCAGCGGTTCTGTCACCACGGCATTCGGCGCATTGGTGTCATCTGTCGCCTTGATAACCTTCTGCCGACGCAGAAGACACGCTCGGCGTCGGCAGAAGGTTGAGACGTCGTTGAATAAGCGATGCCGCCGATCGCGATGAAGCAATCAGCGGCATTCGGCGTTGCAGAGAGGCTCGCTGGGCTCAGTGCCCGCTCGCCATGCTCAGGATTCGAAAGCTACGAGACTGTCGCTGTCATTCCCGGCTGCCGGGGCTGTAACTGAATCGTTCCCGTCTGCCGCGCCAAGCTTCGAATGCCTGCGCCCGTAAGCGAAATACACGATCAGGCCGAGCGCGAACCAGACCACGAACCGCACCCAGGTCTCCCAGTTGAGGCCGGCGATCAGGACGCAGCAGAACACGATCGCCAGGATCGGCGTGACCGGCACACCGGGGGCGCGGAAGCCGCGGTGGGCGTCCGGTTGGGTCTTGCGCATCCACAGCACGCCCGCGGACACGATGATGAACGCGGACAGCGTGCCGATATTCACCAGTTCGAACAGGATGTTGATGTTGATGAACCCGCCGGCAATCGCCGTCAGGATGCCGAAGAACCATGTGCCCTTGAACGGCGTGTGGTACTTCTTGTTGACCTCGCCGAAGAACTTCGGGAACAGGCCGTCGCGGCTCATCGCATAGCAGATGCGCGACTGGCCGTACAGCTGGACGAGCATCACCGTGGTCATGCCGATCAGCGCGCCCAGATTGACAACGAAGGCGAGCCAGTTGAGCCCGGTGGCGAGAATCACGCCGGCGACCGGGGCGTCCACAAACTTCGCGAATTCGGGGTATTTGACGATGCCGGTCATGATGAGCGTCATGATGACATACAGCACGGTCGAGATGATGAGCGAATACAGGATGCCGCGCGGCAGGGTTTTGTTCGGTTCGACCGTTTCCTCCGCGGACGAGGACACTGCGTCAAAGCCGATGAAGCTGAAGAACACGATCGACGCGGCCGGGATGATGCCCATCGGTTTGGTCGAACCCGGCTGGAAGGTGTACCAGCCGTACGGGGAGAACGGTTTCCAGTTCGCCGGGTTGACATACCACACCGTGCATACGATGAACAGCACGATGATTGCGAGTTTGATCATCACCATGATGTCGTTCGTGCGTTTCGTCTGGTTGATGCCGATGGACAGCACCCAGGTGATGAGCAGCACGACGATGAACCCGGGCAGGTTGAAATAGGTCGTGACCCCCGGCGTAGTGCCGTATGCGGCGGTCAGCTCGACCGGCAGATGGATGCCGAAGCCTTCCAGCAGCTTGTTGAAATACCCGCTCCATCCGGCCGATACGGTCGCCGCCTGGAGCGCGTATTCGAGGATCAGATCCCAGCCGATCATGAAGGCGATGATTTCCCCGAACGCCACATACGCGTACGAGTAGGCGGAACCGCTGACCGGCACCATCGATGCGAATTCCGCGTAGCACAGGCCGGCGAACCCGCAGCACACGGCGGCCAACAGGAAGGACACGCACAACGCCGGGCCGGCGGTCAGCGCTCCCTTGCCGGTGAGCACGAAGATACCGGTGCCGATGATCGCGCCGATGCCGAGCATCGTCAGATCGAAGGTCTTCAACGTCCGCTTGAGCGGCGTGGCCTGCGCCACCATGCTTTCGACGGATTTCTTACGTAGCAGGTTCATGAATTCTCTTCCGATAACGCGACGGGACATGCGCCGCGACGAATGATCCGGAATCGGGGCGGGGAAACAGAATTCCCCATGATTCGCATTGCCTTCTCTTTTATAACCGTCGCGCCCGACGCGCCGGGGCGATGACGCGAAGGGTTCCACGATGTGGACAGGGAACCGCCGGGAAGGAAACGCGAAGAGCGAATGTTACCTCCCCGCGCAACAATGGGAGCATGACTTTGAGTGCAGTACCAGCATGGCAGTTTTCCTCGGCGCAGGGCGAGGCGAATTATAAGGCCGCGTTGCGCCAGTACCCCGCGCAGGCGATCGTCGACCTCGCGGCGATGCGTGACAATATGCGGCATCTGGTGTCCGTGGTTGGCGGGCCGCAGTCCGGCACCGCGGTCATGGGCGTCGTCAAGGCGGACGCGTACGGGCACGGGCTGATTCCGTCCGCCCTCGCCGCGCTCGCAGGAGGCGCCACATGGCTCGGCACCGCGCAATCACATGAGGCGCTGCTGCTGCGCAAGGCGGGTATCGGCCCGGACCGTTGCCACATTCTCACCTGGGTGTACAACGGCACACAGGTCCCGTTCGATGAGCTGATCGCCAATGACATTGACATTTCCGTCGGCTCGCTCGCCGGCATCGACGCGCTTGCGGCGGCCGCCCGCAAGGTGGGCCGTCCGGCGCGCGTCCACGTGAAAGTCGATTCCGGGTTCGGCCGCAACGGATTCACCCCGCAAGGCTTCGGCGCGGCACTGGACAAGCTGGTCCCGCTCGCCAAGGAAGGCGTCTTCGAGGTTGTCGGGCAGTGGAGCCATCTGGCGGTCGCCGATTCGCCGGACGTGCCGGAATTCGTCGACGCGACCGACCAGCAGGTCGCCACGTTCAACGAGTTCACCCAGCGGATGCGTGAAGCGGGTATCGCCCCGAAAATCAGGCATCTGGCCAATACCGCGGCCACGCTTGACCGCCCGCAGATCCATTTCGAGCTCACCCGCCCGGGCGTCGGCCTGTACGGGTACGAACCCGACCCGGCCATGGGCACGCCGCAGACCTATCGCCTGAAGCCGGCGATGACCCTGCAGGCGCAGCTCGGCACCGTCAAGGACGTGGAATCAGGCCACGGCATCTCCTACGGGCGCACCTATCTGACCCCGCAATCCACGAGCACCGCGATCGTGCCGGTCGGATACGCCGACGGCATCCACCGTTCCGCTTCCGGATTCGACATGCAGGGCGCCAAACACGTCACAAAGCTCGGCGGCCCGGTGCGGGTCATGACCGAACAGGGGCCGAAGCTCCTGCGCGTCTCCGGGCGCGTGTGCATGGACCAGTTCATCCTCGACCTGCACGGCAGCGCGGCCGACATGGGCGTCCATGAAGGCGACACCGTCGAACTGTTCGGCCCGGGCAGGGGAGAAGACTATGCCGAGCCGACCGCGGACGACTGGGCCCGTGCCGCAGACACCATCAGCTACGAGATCTTCACCTGCCTGCGCAACCGCATCCCGCGCCTGTACCTGCACGCGCCGGAGGTGCTGTCGCCGGAGGATTTGGCGAAACTCGACCCGACGACCATCCTGTAACTCCTGATACACCGGCCGTGTGCGGATGGCGTGCGATCATCCGCACACGGCACAACCGGGAGCGGGACGATAAGAAAGGACGGGAATGACGACCACAGCCGACGGTGAGCGCGTCTTGACTGCCGAAGGGTATACCGCGGCGGATGAGGAACGTTGGGCGCCCGAACCGCCGAAATCCCCGTCGCGCACCGCGTTCCAGCGGGACCGGGCGCGTCTGATTCACTCGTCTGCCTTCCGTCGTCTGGGCGGGAAAAGCCAGATACTGGTCGCCGGAACCGACGATTTCGCGCGCACACGATTGACGCATACGCTGGAGGTCGCGCAGATCGGGCGGCAAATCGGCGCTCTGCTTGGCTGCGACCCCGATGTGGTCGATTGCGCGTGCCTCGCACACGACCTAGGGCATCCACCATTCGGACACAACGGTGAACGCGCGCTGGCGGCGATCGCCAAGGACATCGGTGGATTCGAAGGCAACGCGCAGACCTTGCGATTGTTGACGCGACTGGAACCGAAGATATTCCACCCCGACGGGCGGTCCGCCGGCGTCAATCTGACACGCGCCGCCTTGGACGCCGCAGTGAAATACCCGTGGACTTTCAGCGAGGCTGCCGCGCACCCCAAGGGGGAGCGCAGCGTGAAATTCGGCGTCTACCCAGACGATGAGCCGGTGTTCCGCTGGCTCAAGCAGGGGGCGCCCGAGGCCAGTACCCCGATGGAATGCCAGGTGATGGACCTGTCTGACGACATCGCCTACAGCGTGCATGATATCGAGGACGCGATCGCGACCGGCACACTGAATCCGGTGGCGCTTGCGGACAACCGGATTGTGGACCGCGTGGTCGAATCGGCACGCGCATGGTACGGGCGGCAGTGGGACCCGGACCTGTTGCTGTCGGCGGTGCTCCGGCTACGTGACGGAAAGTTGTTGCCAAGTCGTTTCGATGGGTCCCGGCAGGCGTTGGCGCAGTTGAAGAACATGACCAGCACGCTGATCGGCAGGTTCGCCGGATCGGTGGAATCGGCCACGCGGCAGCGGTATGGCGCCGGGCCGTTGACCCGGTATGCGGCGCAGGTGGTGGTGCCTGACCGGACACGCTATGAGATTTTGGCGCTCAAGGGGATGTCCGTGTATTTCGTCATGGCTCCCCGCGAACGTGAGCCGTTCCATGAGCAAGAGCAGCGGATCGTCACCGATCTGGTGGACGTGTTGATGACTGATTCGCCGAGGCCGAGCGACGCGCTGGAGACGGTATTCCTTGATGACTGGCGGCAGGCGTCGAATGATAGTGAACGGCTGCGCGTGGCGATCGACCAGGTGGCGAGCCTGACGGATGGCTCGGCGGCGACCTTGCACTCGATCCTGTGCTGAGTGTTGTGGCGTGTGATTATCGGCTCGCGGTGCGACTGTGCGGTCGCACGGCGGGCGGGTATCGGCTGGTGATCGGTGGAAGTCGTCGGTATCGGCCTGTTGTGTGACTGTGCGGTCACACGGCGAGCTGGTATCGGTCGGTAGTCGGCGTGAATCGGTGGCATCGACGTGCGGTGTGACTGATCAATCGCACGGCTGGCTGGTAGCTCGGGTTGTGGTGGTGGTTTGGCGATGTATCTACTTGTGGTGTGACTGTTGAGTCGCATTGCGGGTGGGTATTGGCTGGTGACCGGCATGAGCCGGCAGTATCTGCCTGTGATGTGATGGTCTGGTCGCACGGCGGGCGGATGTCACGGGCTGCGGTAGCGGTTTGGCGGGTATCTGCCCGCGATGCGATTACTCAGTCGCATGGCGGGCGGGTATCGGCTGGTGGCCGGTGTGAATCGGTGGTATCGGCCTGTGGTGTGACCAACCAGTCGCACGGCGGGTAGATTGCTCGGGCAGTGGAGTAGTTTGGTGGGGTATTTGCCTGTAGTGTGGCTGTTGAATCGCACGGTGCGAAGGTATCGGGTGGGTTGGGACCGTGGGTCGCCGGTATCGGCCCGCGGTGCGACAGCATCATCGCACGGCACGCTGTTCTCTGGCGGCGCACGCCACTGAACAGCCCTCAGGCTAGCATGGAACCTATGCCCGGGATGATCAAGAAAGAAGACGTTGAGAAGGTGCGCGCCGCCGCGGACCTGTACGATATCGTATCCGCGTCCGTCACACTCAAGCCCTCGGGTACCGGCACCTATGTCGGCCTGTGCCCCTTCCATGACGAGAAAACCCCGAGTTTCAACGTCCGCCCGTCTCTGGGTGTCTGGCACTGCTTCGGCTGCGGCCTTGGCGGCGACGTCTTCGGCTTCGTCGAGCACCAGGAGAACATCGACTTCCGTGAAGCGGTCGAACTGCTCGCCGACAAATACCACATCGAACTGCATTACGACCAAGGTCCACGCCAAAGCGAGCACGCCGGGTCGAAACGCGCGCGTCTGCTTGAAGCGAACGAGGAAGCCCAGCGCTTCTTCACCTCGCAGATCATGAGCAAGGAGGCGCTCGCCGCACGCAAACTGCTCGGCGGACGCAATTTCAGCCAGGCCGATTGCGAGCGCTTCGGCTGCGGCTACGCCCCGCAAGGCTGGGACAATCTCGTGCGTCACCTGGCGGACAAGGGTTTCACCCAGCAGGAGATGCTGGACGCCGGACTCGCCCGTCGCGGCCAGCACGGCATCTATGACTATTTTCGAGGCCGGGCCACATGGCCGATTCGCGATTCGACCGGTCGCACGCTCGGCTTCGGCGCGCGCAAACTGTATGACGACGACACCATCGCGGCCAAGTACATCAATACGCCGGATACGCAGCTGTACCGCAAAACGCAGGTGCTGTACGGCATCGACCTGGCGAAATCATCGATTGTGAAGCACCGCCAGGCGGTGATTGTCGAGGGGTATACGGATGTCATGGCCTGCCATCTGGCGGGTATCGACACGGCGGTCGCCACATGCGGCACCGCGTTCGGCACGGAACACGCGAAAATCATCCGTCGCCTGATTGCGGACGATTCACTGGGCGCCGTCCAGCTGGTCGGGCCGCTTAAGGTCGAAGGACAGTCGCTCAGTTCGCGCGTCGTCTTCACGTTCGATGGCGATGCGGCAGGCCAGAAGGCCGCGCTGCACGCGTTCGGGCTGGATTCCTCGTTCCTGTCACAGACTTTCGTCGCCGTGGCCGACGACAATCTCGATCCGTGTGATTTGCGGATCCAGCGTGGCAACGAGGCGGTGCGCGCACTGATCGACAGCGCCCGTCCGCTCTACGATTTCGTCATCGATACGGCAATCGACCGCTTCGACACCCAGTACGCCACCGGGCAGATGGGGGCGGTCAAGGCAGCCGCACCGCTGATTGCACAGATCCGCGACCGTTCGCTGCTTGACTTGTACACGCGCAAGGCGACCCGGCGCATCGGCATCGACCTTGATATCATGCAACGCGAGGTCAGACAGGCCAGACGGCAGTACAACGTGCGCGACGAGGACGCCTACGCGCCCCGCCGACGCCAGCAGGTGCGTATCGAGGAGCGTGCTGACCGCGATGACCCGTACGCGAATCCGGCGCGCAGGCGGGAGCTTGAGCATCGTGATGCCGCCAACCAGACGTATTTCCACATCGACGACGCGGTGTTTATCTGCGAGCAGCAGTTCATGGCGACGCTCATCCAGATCCCGCGTGCGATCGACCGCGAATGGTTCGCCCAATTGACTCTGGCGAATTTCATGACCCCGGTGTTCCGCACGCTGTTCCAGGCGATTGCGGCTGCCGGCGGATTACCGACGGATGACACCCCGCAAGGCTTGTGGATGCACAATCTGACCAAGGCAGGCGGCCCGATGCTCCAGTCGGTGATCGACGAGCTTGCCGTGATGCCGTTGCCGTTGCCGACCCCGCCGAACCAGCAGTCGGCGCCTGGTGCGGGTGACGGACAAGGCGCCGGCGTCGCCGGAGCGCCCGGGGTTGCAGACGTCCAGCTGCGGGAGCCGACCCAGGGGGAGCGCCAGTACGCGTCCGAACTGTTGGCCCGTCTGCTTGATATCGGTTACATGCGCAGAATCGGCGCGGCCAGACGCCGTATGGCTCAGCTGCCGGACGGCGAGGAGAAAATCGCGCTGCTCGGTAGCATCACCACGCTTGAAACCGCGCGCAAGGACCTCCAGGCGCAGGTGTACAACAACACGGTCGGGTAGCCTCGGGCAGAACGACGCCCCTTACGCGTCATAGTCCCCGCTCGGCCCGATGGTCAGCGCGTCGTCATGCGTGCGCCCGCCGTGGATGGCGTCGTTCATCGCACGGATTTCGTCCATATCCACCGCATATGCTTTGCCGTCCAGCTCCTTGACCGGAACCACCCAGCCGCCGTGCGTCATATACAGCGCATCCGCATCACGCAGCTCGTCGACCGGCAGCTTGCGGTAGGCGGTCCGCTTGCCTTCCTCAAGCGCCCACGCGAACAGTTCGCGCTGCGATGTGCCGTTCAGGATGCCGATGCGCGGGTCCGGCGTGACATACGTATCCCCGTACCGCGCGACGATGCTGCTGTTGGGGCATTCCAACGTATACCCGTCGGTTGTGGTGGTGACCGCGTCGCCGACCCCGCGGCGGTCGCATTCCCGGTGCATTGCCTGGTTGACCGCATAACTCAGGGTTTTCGCGCCGTTGAGCAGCCATGGCGCTTTCGCCGTGATATCCGACGGGTATCCGCGGGTGAGCGTCGCCATGGTGATCGGCTCGATGCTGTGCCCCGCACCTTCGCCGTCAAGGAATATCCACACGCTCGGCGACAGCGGGCCGATGTTTGAACGTTTCGCTTCAACCCCGATGCCCGTGGTCGGGTCAAGCCCGCGGGAGACGAGAATGCGCAGCATGGGCGCTTCCTCGGCGCCGTCGTAGGCGTCGATCACCCCTTGGCAGGCATCGGTGAACGCGTCGACATCTGGCTCGGGCATGTCCACCAGTGCGGCGGAATGGGCGAGCCGTTTGAGATGGTTTTCCAAGGATACGGGGAATCCCCGGTAGACCGTGGTCGCCTCGAAGATCCCGTCGCCGCGCAATACGCTCAAGTCAAAGGCCGAAGCGCAATCGTCATGCGCGTCGATGATGGTGACGGCGTCCCCGCCGCCGTGTTCCGACCCCTTGAACAATACGGATGCGTTTCCTACCCCGAGTACGACTGCGCTCATTTCGTCTCCTCTGCTTGTTGTATCGGTATCGCCTTCACGGACATGCCACACCATATTCCGCGCGTATTTCATGGATTGCCCGGATGGGGCATGCCCGTAATCCGCCGGTCACAGGTTGGTGATCTTCCTCGTTGTTGCGTGAAATCAGGGTTTAACGCGCCGAACTTAGCGTGTGGACGAAAGGGAGGTTCCTATGGGTTCGTTGATATCCTTCGGCACATCGGTTGAAGAAGGCGCGCACGGCGATGCACCCGCGTTGAGTGCGGATACCACGCCGCAAGAGGCGCGTGAGGCGTTCCGCCACGGCGTGGTGCGCCCGACCTGCGGCATCGCCCGCGGTTTCGCCCAGGCGAATATGATCGCGTTGCCGCGCGAATACGCGTTCGATTTCCTGCTGTTCACCCAGCGCAACCCCAAGCCCTGCCCGATCCTTGAAGTCCTTGACCCCGGCAATCCCAAGCCCTCGATTGCCGCCGGTAGTGACATCCGTACGGATATTCCGCTGTACCGCGTGTGGGAGCACGGCGAGCTGGTGGACACATGCAGTGACATCACCGATATCTGGGCGCGGCATGATAATCTGGTCACGTTCCTGATTGGATGCAGTTTCACTTTCGAATTCCCACTCATGGAGGCGGGTATTCCGGTGCATCATATCGAGGCGGGACGTAACGTGCCGATGTATGACACGTCGATCGCCTGCAAACCTGCGGGACGGTTCAGTTCGACGATGGTGGTATCGATGCGTGGCATCCAGCCGGACCGGATCGCGGACGCCGTGCGGATTTCCGGCTATTATCCGAGCGTTCACGGGGCACCCGTATGGGTGGGCGAGCCTGAAGGCATCGGGATCACGGACCTGAAACATCCCGATTACGGCGATCCGCCGATTATGGAGGACGGCGACATCCCCGTGTTCTGGGCGTGCGGGGTGACCCCGCAGGCGGCGGTGATGGCATCGAAACCGTCGTTCGCGATCACGCACGCGCCCGGGCACATGTTCCTCACGGATATTTCCGACCGCAGTTTCATGGTGTGACTTGCGTTGGCCGCAAATCAATACCGGTGGCGCGTGATGCGGGAGATATCAGATATCGGGAAAGCAGAAAACAGTGGGAAGCGGGGAACAACAATGACGGGGATTGACCTCAACAGTGATATGGGCGAAAGCTTTGGCCGGTGGGCGCTCGGCGACGACACGGCGCTGCTCGGCGTGGTATCGAGCGCGAATGTGGCGTGCGGCTTCCATGCGGGCGACCCGGCTGGAATGCTGCGCACGGTCGGCTACGCGGCGGCGCACGGCGTGACGGTCGGCGCGCATGTGGCGTACCGTGATCTTGCCGGGTTCGGCCGGCGGTATGTCGATGAGACGCCTGAAGATCTCGCTGCCGATGTCATCTACCAGATCGGCGCGTTGGAAGGGATCGCGGAGGCAGCTGGAACACAAGTGAAGTATGTGAAACCGCATGGGGCGCTGTACAACCGGATCGCGATTGACGAACGGCACGCCAAGGCCGTGGTCGAGGCAATGAAAGCCGTGGACCCGTCGCTGTCCTTGCTCACCCTGCCCGGTTCGGTGGTCGGCCGGCTTGCCGAGGGCGCGGGGCTGCGCGTGTTCCGTGAGGCGTTCGCCGACCGCGCGTACACGCCGGACGGCCATCTGGTCTCGCGACGTGAGCCGGGCGCGGTCATCACCGACCCGGAACAGGTGGCCGCACGGGTGCTGCGCATGGTCGAGGACGGTACGGTGACGGCGATTGACGGCAGCATCGTCCGCCTGCATGCCGATTCGGTGTGCGTGCACGGCGATTCGCCGGGGGCGGTGGCCATGGCGACAGTGGTGCGCAAAGCGTTGGAACATGCCGGGATTACAGTACGGTCGTTTGCGGCGGATGACGGCTTGTCGCCAACAGTGTCCACGAAAGCCGCGAAATCATGAGACGGGTATTGCCGGCAGGGCAGGACGCGCTGCTCGTGGAAACTGGGGATTTGCGCCATACGCACGGCCTGTATCATGCGCTGAACGCGGCTATGGAGGATGCCGTTTCGGCAAACGCGTCGGCAGGGGAATCCATCGCTTCACCCGCGCCGGAACGACCGTTCGCTGCGATCACCGAGCTCGTTCCAGCCGCGCAGACCGTGCTCGTGCGATTCGATCCGCGCAAGATTCGTCCAGCTTCGCTCGCTGAAGCGATTATGACGCTGCCCGATACGCCCGATGAGGCTCAAGAGCATCGGACGGTGACCGTGCCCGTCATCTACGACGGCGAGGATCTTGAGGCCGTGGCACAGCTGTTTGGTATCAGCGCCGACGAGGTGGTCGCCCGGCATACCGGCACCCCGTGGACGGCCGCATTCGGCGGATTCGCCCCCGGATTCACATATTTGGTGGATGGGGACCCGATTTTCGACGTACCGCGCCGCACGACACCACGGTTGGTCGTGCCCTCAGGCGCGGTCGGACTTGCCGGGCGGTTCAGCGGCGTCTACCCGCGCGAAAGCTCGGGCGGATGGCAGCTGATTGGGCACACGGCCATGCCGATGTGGGATGTGCACGCCGACCCGCCCGCCGCCATCATGCCCGGCGACCGTGTGACGTTCCACGCCGAGCGCGATCAGGTAATCATGACTGATATTGCGCGCCAACGCCGAACGCCGACGGACCGCGATATCCGGGCGAATACCGGAAACTCCGGTAGCGGTTCAGATTCAACGACACACGCCCACGGCTTGCGTGTGGACCGCCCCGGCCTGCTCGCCCTGTTCGAAGACGAAGGCCGGCACGCCTCGGCCATGGGCGTCGCCGGATCGGGGGCATGCGATATGCCCGCCTACCGCTTGGCCAATATGCTTGTGGGCAATCCGCCCGGTGCGCTCGCCATCGAACTGACCGCCGGCGATGCCGCGTTCACCGCAATAGGAAATGTGGTGGTCGCCGTTACAGGAGCCCCGGTCGACTTGTGCATCACCGCGAACGCCACGTCAGGTGCCGATTCAGACAACACGACCATCCGGCAACGTCTGCACCGGCAGGAGGCCATCATCCTCCACGATGGTGAAACCCTGACCATTGGTGTGCCGCGCGCCGGCTTGCGTGATTATCTCGCCATTCGAGGCGGATTCATAGCCTCGATGACGCTCGGCAGCGCTTCGCGGGACACCATGTCCGGCATCGGACCGGCCCCACTGGCCGCAGGCGACATGCTCATCGCCGGAACCCCCGATCCGTCACGAAGCGTAGGACGGCCATGCGAATGGAACGGGCACCTGCCGACCGGCACCATGCATCATGCCGGTCCGGAGGCAATCGGCAGCGCCAATCATCCAGTCTGGCTCGATGTCATGCTCGGCCCGCATGACGACTGGTTCACGCCGGCCGCCATCGGCACACTTTTCGGCACCTCATGGCGGGTCACCGAGCAATCCAACCGTACCGGGTTGAGGCTCAACGGCCCGCAGCCTTTGGAACGCGAAGATACGCGGGAACTGCCCAGCGAAGGCATGGTCCCCGGTTCGCTTGAAGTGCCCGGAAGCGGGCGGCCCGTGCTGTTCCTGCGCGACCAGCCGGTCACCGGCGGTTACCCGGTCATCGCCGTACTCACGCTTGATGCGCTCGCATTGGCGGCGCAACTGCCGCCGGGCGCGTCCATCCGGTTCCGCAAAGCCGGGGAGAGCGCAATGGCGGCATCGGGAGGCCAAGACGTATCCCATCCCGATGAACACGATGGAAAGGAGTCCCTATGAAGCGCATTCTGGTCGCCAATCGCGGGGAAATCGCTGTACGAATCATCCACGCCTGCCATGATCTGGGACTGGAGGCGGTCGCCGTCTACGCGGACGATGACGCCGACGCGCTGTTCGTCCAGCTTGCCGATGAGGCCATCGCCCTGCATGGGGTGACGCCGGCGGAAACCTACCTGAACATCCCGGCATTGCTCAAGGCTGCGGCAAGCGGACATGCGGATGCCGTTCATCCAGGGTACGGATTCCTATCAGAGAACGCCGATTTCGCGCAGGCGGTCCAGGATGCCGGGTTGACATGGATCGGCCCATCACCGCAGACCATCCGCATGCTCGGAGACAAAGTCGAAGCGCGTGCCGTCGCCGCGAAAGTCGGTGCGCCCATGGCCCCGGGCACCACGCAACCGGTCAAGGACGCGCAGGAAGCCGCCGCATTCGCGCGCCAACATGGTCTGCCGATTGTCATCAAAGCAGTGCACGGCGGAGGAGGTCGCGGCATGAAAGTCGTGCGCGACCTCGCCGACGTCGAACCGGCCTTCGAATCCGCCGTCCACGAGGCAGAAGTCGCGTTCGGCAACGGGGAATGTTTCATCGAACGGTTCCTTGACCATCCGCGCCACGTCGAAGTTCAGGTGCTCGGCGACGCGTATGGCGGGGTCATCGCCGTTGGCACTAGGGACTGCTCGCTCCAGCGGCGCAACCAGAAGCTTATCGAGGAAGCCCCGGCGCCCTTCCTGCCTGAAAGCATCACGCAACGGCTTGAGGATGCGGCCGTGGCGATCTGCTCCGAAGTCGGGTACGTGGGTGCCGGAACCGTGGAATTCCTCGTGGCCCCGGACGGCACGCTCTCGTTCATGGAAGTCAACACGCGTATCCAAGTCGAACACCCGGTCACCGAAATGACCAGCGGCATCGACCTGGTGGCTTGGCAGCTGCGTATCGCCGCGGGCGCGTCAATCGCTGCGCTCAAGCCGGCGCACGATGGGCATGCGATGGAATTTCGCCTCAACGCGGAAGACCCGTCGCTCGGATTCGCGCCATTCCCCGGGCGCGTCACTGCGCTGAGGGCGCCCAGCGGGCCGGGCATACGCTTCGACACCGGCGTGCAAACCGGTTCGATTGTCTCCGACCATTTCGATTCCATGCTCGCCAAACTCATCGTGCACGCCCCCACGCGCGAGGAATGCCTACAACGGGCGCGGCGGGCGCTCGCCGAACTGCGCATCGACGGCGTGCCCACGGTCGTGCCCTTCGACCGGGTGGTGCTCGCCGACCCTGATTTCACAGCGGAACACGGGTTCCGCATCTACACCCGGTGGATTGAGGAGGTGCTGCTCAAGCGGCTTGGTCCCGAACAGCTCAAGCCTGATGGGACGTCGGTACGTTTCGATGACGCCGATACCGGGTTGCATCGCACATGGATTGAATGGGATGGCCGCCGCGTAGAGGTCGGCTTGCCGGCCGGTCTGGTCTCCTCGCTCGGGGCGGCGGGGGCCGCCGGCGGAACATCGCACGATGGCGGCGTGGGAGAGACGGCCGCGCACGACACCGGGGATATCCTCGCCTCGATCACCGGCACGGTGGCGCGTTGGTTGGTCGATGATGGCGTTGAAGTCGGCGCGGGCATGCCGGTTGTCGTGCTGGAAGCCATGAAGATGGAAATCCAGGTTACGGCCCCGATCGGCGGCGTGGTCCATATCGCTGCGCAGCCGGGCGACAGCGTGAGATCCGGAAGTGTGCTGGGACATATCGAATTGTGAGACAAGACGTGAGACAGATAAGCGAGACAGGCATGACATACGGCGTTCGACCGATTTGACCGGCCGGGCGCCGATAGGAGAGGAGCGGACATGACGGAAACGATGCAATACAACCAAGCAGGACATGTCAATCGGCAATCGGATACGTTCCATACCGGCCGTGGCAGTGCGGCGCACCATGGCGGCATCAGCCCTGCCGCCCGCATCGCAAGCTGGCGGTGGAAACCGCGCGTCGCGCACATCCAGAATGCCGCTGCGGCGGATGTAGGCCGGGGCAGCGAAACCATGATGACCTTCGCGCGCGGCGACCTGTTCCATGCCGCCAGGTGGCTCAAATCCGGCGGCCACAAGGCCATGGTCGTCACCGGGTTCTACATTCCGCAGGCCGAGCGGCCGGCCGCAGAATCGGATGGTCCCGCCGGGGCGGTCGAGCTGTGCGAGGCGCTACGGGCCATTGGTTCGGACGCCTGGCTGGTCAGCGATGAGCCGTGCGAGCCGGTTATCCGCGCAGGGGCCTCGTCGCGACTGCCCGAAGACCATGTGGCCATCGCGCCTGCGGATGCAGAACACTTCGACCAGTGGATTGACGCGATGCGCGGGCTTGCCGATCATCACGGCATCGACACCGTCATCTACATCGAGCGCGTCGGGCCTGCGCGCGACGGAAACCCACGCAATATGCGGGGTTTTGATATCGACCGGTGGACCGCCCCGCTCAGCCGGCTCACCGGGCTGGGCTTGCATGTGATCGGCATCGGCGACGGCGGCAACGAGATCGGCATGGGCAGGCTGGACTCCATCGTCATCGAGGATGTCGTCGAGCATGGCGAGCGTATCGCCTGCACGGTTCCCGCGGACGAGCTGATCGTCTCCGGCACGTCGAACTGGGGCGGCCATGCGCTGGTGTGCGCGATGTACGCGATGGGCTGCCGTCGGGCGGCGCCGCTGCTTGACGTCGCGTGGCATCGGGCGGTGCTGGCGGATGTCGCGCGCGCCGGCGGGCTTGACGGGGTCACGATGCGTAACACCCCGACGGTCGACGGCCTGAGCGAGGAACGCTACTACCGCCAGATTCGCATGATGTCCGACATCGCGCGCGGGCATCACCACCGGTGACCTGCCCCGGATCGTTCGGCGGTCAATGGTATCGCCGAACGAACGGCGTGCGGGGCGGCAGCAGGTCAGCAGCCCGTTTCCTCGTCACGATGCGTGCAGATCGCGGCGAAGCGGCAGGCGAGCCGCCGGGCCGCGGCAGAGTTGTCACGGTCTGCACGCCTTCCATACGCCACGACTTGGTCCCAGTCGAATCCGTCAGCTTCGATATCGGCCTTCTGGCGGGCATCCCATTGTTCGATATCCGCTTGCGCGATCTCAGGGTGGAATTGCAGGCCCCATGCGCATGGCCCGATACGATGCCGCTGTCAAGACCGTATTCGGCGAACCATGGGGCCAGACGGCGCAACGATGCATGGGCGTCGTGCCCGATGGCCAACGCTTGCGGCATGGGATCTTCTTCCTGCCGCGCATCCTGCCAGCCCGTCCTTGCCGGGTTGCGCGTGAGCGGATGATGGAACCATACGTCCCCTATTGTTTCTCGAATTGATGTTCCGGATATGTGCAGGCTGTAACATGAGCGCAATCGGCGATGCCATGGCCCACAGAGCCGGAACGTTTCATAGACGGGAGAACGATATGACGCAGTTGATGCCATCGGAATCGACACCAGATGGGGTGTCTGCGGTCCAAGGGCGGACGGCGGCGGAAAGTTCGGCAATGGCAGCCCCTGCCGCAGGAGGTATCGAGACGGGGTGGCTCGACGGTTTGCTGCATACCGCGTTGCGCCAGTACGCGGTGCCCGGGGCCGTATGCGGCGTGCTGATGCCCGGGCGTCGCGGGGCGCATCCCCACGGTGACGAGACGGATTGCGGCCTTGACATGTCATGCGCGCATGCCGGTGTGGTCAGCATGGCCACACAATACCCGGTGTTGCCGGATACGCTGTTCCAGATCGGCTCAATCAGCAAGATCTGGACCACGGTGCTTGCCATGCAGCTCATCGATGAGGGCAAGCTGTCTTTGGCGACGCGGGTGGTCGATGTGCTGCCTGATTTCTCGATCGCCGGTGCGCCGGATTCAACCAAGGGGTGCACCATCCGACACCTCATGTGCCATATCAGCGGCATCGAGGGGGACGCTTTCCCCGATCTCGGCCGAGACGATGACGCGGTGGCGCGATATGTGCGGTATATCGGCGGGTTCCCGGCCCGGACCGAGCTCGGAGGCCCGCTGAGCTACTCGAACGGGGCGTTCGTGATACTGGGCCGCGTGGTTGAGGTATTGCGCGGCATGACTTGGGATGAGGCCATCCAACGGTATATCGCGCGACCGATGGGCCTGCATGACGTGTGCACCCTGCCGGAGGATGTGCTGCTGCATTCCAGCGCGCTGGGGCATCACCGGGCGGTAGCCACGAACGTGCCGGTGTTCCCCGCCCCGGTCGAGCCGACGGATATCTGGCAGTTGCCGCGATGCACGGGGCCATGCGGGTCCGTGTCCTGCTCGATTCATGATCTGCTCGCGTTCGCCTCGTTGTTCCTCAACGGCGGCGTGGCGCCGAACGGTACCCGGATCCTGTCAGCTGCCGCGGTACGGCAGATGCTGACCATGCAGGTGAGTCTGGCGGACCAGGGCGTGGAGAATCTCGGTTGGGCGTTGGGATGGCAGATACCGAATTGGGGAAGCGAGCGTGCCGTCGGCCATGGTGGCGCCACAGAAGGCCAACGTGCCGGCATCGTGCTGTTCCCTGATCGCCGGATGATCATCGCCACGTTGACGAATGCGGATGCCGGGACGGAGATGGCCGCGCATATCGCGGCATGTGTCGCCGGACGCGCCGGGCTTGGACAGAAAACCGTGCCTCAGCCAGTGCCGATAGCGGATGATGTCATCCCTGATGACCGCAAAGACTCGATTATCGGGGTGTATGAACGGCATGGCGAGCATATCGAGTTTCGCGCGGGAGGCCCCACAGGCGTGTTGGCGATGATCGACCCGGATGATGACGACGGGCCCAACGGTGTGCGTCTCGTGCTGCCGCTGCATCGTACGGCGCAAGGATTCTATGCGTTACGGCGCCCGGATGAACGGGGACTCACGGAAATCGCATTTCTTGACGGTGCCGATGGAACGCATTATGTGGCGTGCGGGCACCGGGTCACCCCGCGTGTGCGGATGCATTGACATCGTGCATGGGCTCTCGCACGGTGTCGGCGATGTGACTGTCATATCTGGCGGTGCAAGCTGCCTTCACGGTTCATCTTGGTAGGGAGGGCGGCTCCTCACCCCATCACCATGCCGGATATCATCGCACCTGTGTGTGAACCGGCAGATGGGTGCGCAGAGGTGTGTGATGCCGGGCGGCGGTGATGCTAGCTTCGCGGACAGCGCCATGATCTACGCTCTCGGTGCATTCCGCACGTCGCCCTTACGCTTTCCGGCGTACGCCTCGCCACTGTGAGAACATGCGCGACGCGCAACCCGCCGTGTGCTACCGGGAAAATCGTATCGTTTCGCCTACGATGGGAACCATGGTCACGGTTATGGTGGGTCCGGCGTCGCATCCGGTCAGCGGGCGGCTGTATGGCGTGTTTCTCGAGGACATCAACATGTCGGTCGACGGCGGCTTGAACGCCAACATGGTCAATAACTACAGTTTCGACGGCGTCTATCTGCGGCATCGCAGCATGCGCGCGCGTGGCGCGGACCGGTGGCGTACCGAGGCCGACCCCCTGCGGTTCTGGCGGTTCAACGGGGTTGATGCGACGAGCTGTGGCACACAGATCCGCGGCGAGCACGGCCAACGGGTTGAAACCGAATGTCCGGCGCCACCGCTGCACCGCAATAGCAGGTATGTGCGCATCTCATTACCGGCGGGGCAGGACCATGCAAGCATTGAGAACCTCGGCTATACCGCCGGCGGCGAGCATGCCGGGGATTGCGCGATGGCGATCGCCCAAGGGCATCGTTACGATTTCGGCGTGTACGTGCGTCCGGTTGCCGGGACAGTGGGGCTGAGGGTCAGCGTCGTCGACGCCGGGGGAGTGCCGTTGACGAATCTTGTGACCTTGTCCTGCGGCACCGCGCTGATGGTGCCGGACCGGTATACCGACGACGGTGAAGGCGACGACGGTGCGAACGATGCCATCGGCGATTCCGCCGGCGTCGAAGACGTCCCGGATTCTTCCGGCATACCCCCGGCAGGCGGATGGATTCACCTGACCTGCACGCTTAGCGGACTGGTGTCGGGAGTGGGAAAACTGCATATCGGTCTGGGGCCGCTTCCGCAGGGTGCTGATACGGCCGAGTCCGATATCCCGACCCCGGGCGATGGCAGTGCCGCCGCTCCCGCCGCGCCGGCTTCGGATACCATCCTCGATCTGGACTGTGTCAGCCTCATGGATGCAGACACCTGGGGTGCGGGCGACCCCAAATGGCGGTACGGCAGGTTCCGCCGCGACCTAGTCGAAGCCATCGCGGCGCTCAAACCCGCGTTCCTGCGGTTCCCAGGCGGCTGCATCACCGAGGGCGTCACGCCGGGCAACGAGTACCGTTGGAAAGACACGGTTGGAGTCTTGTATGCGCGTCGTCAGCAATACAATATGTGGGCGTTCCGCATGCCGGACGGTTCAAGCTATTCGCAGAGCTACCAGATCGGCTTCTACGAGTATTTCTGCCTGTGCGAGGATCTGGGCGCCAAACCGCTGCCGACCCTGTTCGCGGGCATGACCTGCCAGTCGCCGTACCGCGACCCGCAGTCCATTCCTGTGGACAGCGAGTATTTCCATGATGTGGTGGTCCAGGATTATCTTGATCTCATCGAATTCGCCAATGGTGATCCGGATACCAGCCAGTGGGCGCGTGTCCGGCGCGATATGGGGCATCCGGCGCCGTTCGGCCTCGACATGATCGGCATCGGCAACGAGAATTACGGCGAAGGGTATATGGAACGGTTCGATGCCATCGCCAAGGCGATTCACGAACGCTATCCGTCGATTCTGTGCGTGATGAGCGCCGGACTGTTCCCGTACCGCCTGTCGATGCGCCGGGCGTGGAATCATGCGCGTGACATCGCCGCCGGGCGTGGCGAGATGCTGTCGGCATGTGATCCGCCGCTCGCCGGCAGCAGGATCATCGTGGACGAGCACTCCTACCACACGCCTGAATGGTTCGCCTCGCAAGCCCGCCGGTACGACAGGTATCCACGTGATTCCGCCGGCGTGATGGTCGGGGAGTATTCGGCGAACGGGTATCTCGCGGGGCGCAAGCAGGACAACGCGCACGCCAACACATGGGCTTCCGCGCTCGGCGAGGCGGCGTTCCTCACGGGGTGCGAGCGCAACAGCGACGTGGTGCGCATGACATCGTATGCACCGCTGCTCGCACGCGTGCCGGGCAAAGGATGGATGCAGAACCTCATCGAATTCGACGCGCGCACGGTGATGCCGACGCTCAACGCCGAAGTGGAGCGGCTATTCGCCACGCATATCGGCCCGATGGCCTATGAGTGCGAGCTGGGCGATATCGGGCATGCCCGCGCCGGCAAGGCGGTGACGGATCGGCTGTTCGTATGCGCCACCGGCGATGAGTCGACCAGATTCATCAAGCTGGTCAATACCGGTGGCGACCGTATCGATGTCACGCTTGACATCTCTTTCGGCTTGCGGTCGTTGGGGGCGCGGTCCCGTCGTGATTCGTGCCGGTTGCGCGTGGTGCGTCTGTGCGCCGCGCCCGAGGCGCGCAATGTGCTTGGGACCGACGGCGTGTCGCATGGTGCTGCGGAACGTCGTGAGGACACCTTCGCGATGGCCGGGCCTCCGGTGCGGTTCGCGTTGGGGCTGCCCGCCTATTCGGTGACGGTGGTGACGGTGTCGTTGTGACACGCGAGTGACGCATGCCGTCCCCGGTGTCGTTCCGTTCCGACCGGTCGGCTTTATTCTCGCGTGTGAACGGCGGCATATCGGCAATACTGGCGCATTTGCCGCCGACGTTTTCGACGATGGTCGGAGCAATCCGCGCGAACACGCCGTCTTTGGCTTCAGCCTGCCGGATTTCCCCGCTAAGATAAGGCATGTCGCGCGTGCGACATGTTGAATTCACCTAGGGTTCAACTCAAGTTCACGGAGGACTGGATGCGGCGTTGGTTGCTTGAAGTGGTCAAGAGTGAGACGATTCTCATCGTCGCTACGGTCCTTGCGATCATATCCTGTTTCGTGGTGCCCCCGGATGCCGAGTATCGCAGCTATGTGCATACCAAGACGATCGCCCAGCTGGTGTGTCTGATGCTGGTGGTGTGCGGATTCCAGCGTATCGGCGTGTTCCGCATGGTCGGCTCGCGTCTGCTGCGCATGGTGCGCACCCAGCGCGGTGTGGTGCTGGTACTGGTGTCGCTCACGTATTTTTCCTCGATGCTGATTACTAATGATGTCGCGCTGGTCACGTTCATCCCGTTCGCGATTTCCGTGCTCACGATGGCGGGTATGGAAGCGTCAGCCGTGCTGGTGGCGACGCTGATGACCGTGGGGGCGAATGTCGGCAGCATGCTCACCCCGGTGGGCAACGCGCATAACCTGTACCTCAAAGCGTTGTCCGGCATACCGACCGGAAAATTCCTCGGCATCATGGCCCCGTATTCCTTCGTCGCCGCGGTATTGCTGATTGTGGTGATTTCGGTGGCGTTCGGTGGCAAGAAAGTAAGCCGGTTCGCTGATCTTGACGGGGAGGATATCGAACGCGGGGTGCTTGCCCCTCAGCCTGACCAGCCGCAGCCTGACGAGATCCGCTTGACTGGCTATGGTGCCGGCCATGGCGGCTGGCGCGTGTGGGTGTATGCGGCGCTGTTCCTGCTGTGCCTGCTGGTGGTCAGCGACTTGGTGCCGATCTGGGTGATGTGCGTCGTAGTCTTCGGCGTGTTCCTGTTCGCAGATCGCAAGGCGTTCCGGAAGGTCGACTGGGGGTTGCCGCTGACCTTCATCATGTTCTTCATTTTCATCGGCAACATGAAGCGCGTACCGGCGTTCTACTCGCTGGCGGCGTCCCTAGTGGGCGGCCATCCGCTCGAGGTGGCGGTCGTGTCCAGCCAGATCATGAGCAATGTGCCGACGACGATTCTGCTATCGGGCTTCTGCGATGATTGGACGCATCTGATCATCGGCACGAACCTGGGCGGCATGGGCACGCTGATCGCTTCGATGGCGTCCTTGGTCTCGTACAAGAACGTGACCCGGCGCTACCCGGACAAAAAAGGCCGCTACCTTGCCGTGTACAGCGCGGTCAACGTGCTGTTCCTCGTGGTGCTGGTCGGCCTGTCGTGGATCATCGACTGACTTGGGCGCGCTACTGACCTGCCCGCCCTACTGACCTGCGCGTAACCTTCCCAAACCGTCTACGCTCACAGCCGTCTGAGCGTAGACAGTTTGGGGAAGCGAATGCGTGGGATAGCTGGTTGCACGGGGTGGTTGCGTTGGGGCGGTTGCGTTGCGTGACCGCGATGACGGTTGATGCAGCAGTGCTACCGTGAAGACCTTGATGGAAAAGTGACCCCGGTCGGATTCGAACCGACGACCTTGAAATTAGAAGTTTCCTGCTCTATCCAACTGAGCTACGGGGCCGTAAGACAACGTGTGCCATTATAGCAGCCATAGGGACGTGCGCCCGCCGCCCGCCATACGGCATGCCGGCGGCATCGGCAGGTGGCGTATGGGGGTGTTCGGGCATATACTCGGATGAATACTTGAAGTGATGAACGCGGCACCGCTGTGTTGAGGGGCCGCGAGATGAGAAGGGACGCCTATGGCTTGGCTCGCGTCGCCACCACCTACGGCCAAAACGGATGCATCGATTGCATCGGATGCGTCGGCAGTGCCGGATGTCTCGGGCGCGCTCGCGACTCCGGCTCCTCGGCCCGCACGGCACAACGACACGCACCCCACCTTCGGACGCCCGATGATCGAAGTGCGCAACCTGCGCAAGGAATACGTCATGGGCACCGAACGCGTCGTAGCCCTCGACCGGATCAACCTCACGATCGCGCACGGCCAGATCTGCTGCATCTACGGTGAATCCGGTTCAGGTAAATCCACGCTGCTCAACCAGCTTGCCGGCATGGAACGCCCGACGCGTGGGGGCGTGCGTATCGGCGGCATCGTCGTCTCGCGGCTCGACGAGCGCGAACTCGCCGAATTCAGGCAAAAGCACATCGGTTTTGTCTTCCAGTCCTACAATCTGCTCCCCGGGCTCAACGCCGTCGAAAACGTCGCGATGCCGCTCATGTTCCGCGGGGTGCCGCGCGAGGAGCGCGAAGCCAGGGCGCGGGCGATGCTCAGGCGCGTCGGGCTTGGCAAGCGTCTGAACCATTACCCCTCACAGATGTCCGGCGGCCAGCAGCAGCGTGTCGGCATCGCCCGCGCGTTCGTCACCCGCCCGCAAGTCGTGTTCGCCGACGAGCCGACCGGCAATCTTGATTCCAAGACGAAAAACGACATTATGGACATGATTCGTGATTTCGCCCGCGAGAATGGCCAGACCATCGTGCTGGTCACGCATGACGAGCATATGGCCGCCTACGCGGACCGCATCGTCACCTTGTTGGACGGGCGTATCGTCCACGACACCGAGCAAGACGAATAGGCCGATACCACGCGCAGCCGGGCGCCCCGCGTCAATCGCACCGCACATTCCTCAACAGTCAAGTTTTCCGAAAACGAGAGAGAAAGACCACCATGAACCGTCCCCGAACCATCGTCGTCAAGCCGATTATCGCGCTCATCGCGCTCGCCGTCCTGATTGTGGCCTGTGTGTCCGCACCCGTCTGCGCGATGGCGTCCGGCCGAGCCGCCGCGGCGGCAGCCGATACCATCGTCGCCGGGGATGCCGGAACCCGGCACGCCACACCCGTTGACGACACCGACCAGAATGCTGGCGGCGATTCCGGACAGAGCGCAGCCCCCATCGCCGGCCCGGTGCCGAATGTCATCATCACGAATTTCACCTACGGTGACGGTTCCGTTCCGGCCGGTGGCAAGTTCGACCTCGGATTCTCCTTCCAGAACAAGGGGGCGGTGGCTGTCCAGAATATGGTCATCAGTGTGGATGGTGGTGACGGGCTGACCATTGCCGGCGGCACGAACACCTTCTACGTGCCCCAGCTGGCCGCGGGCGCGACACAAAGTCAGACCGTGCCGATGCAGGCCCTGATTGACGCGAAAAGCGGCGCGCAGGCCGTGGTCGTGAGTTTCCGCTACGAATACGTGGACGCTGGCCAGCGCAGCTCCAACAGTGTGGACGAGAAGATCTCCGTGCCGGTCAGCCAGCCCGACCGCTTCCAGATCAACGACCCCGTCATCCCCGACGACGCACAGAACGGCCAGGAAAGCACCATCACCCTCGCCTATGTGAACAAAGGCAAAGGTGACATTTCGAACGTCGAAGCAACGATGGACGGCAAAGGCTTCGATACCGTGTCAAAGACGCAGTACCTCGGCAATGTCGCCTCCGGTGGCAGCGGAACCATCGCCTACGCGTTCACACCCACGGACAGCGGGGATTTGGACGCGAAAATCACCGTTACGTATGAGGATTCCGACGGCCAGCAGAAAACCAAGGAATTCCCGGTCAAACTCACGGTCGCCGACCCCGCTCCCGCCATGGACGACACCGCGGCGGACATGCAGGACGAGCAGCCAAGTATGCCTGTCTGGCTGCTGCCCACGGTCGCGGTCGTTGTGGTTGTGGCGATTATCGTGATTGTGATGCTGGTGAAGCGTCACCGCAAGAAGAAGCGTTCTGCCATGGACGAGCAGTGGGATGACTGGCAGGACGGCCAGGACAGCCAGGATGGCCGGGACAGCGACGACGTGCCGGGAACCACCCAGGGGCACACCTCCGAACAGCCCGCCACGGATGATGCCGATCGGCAGGCTCCCACCGAGGTGATTGCCCCGCAGCCGGGGGAGCGCTCATGAGATTCTCCGACCTCGTGCACCTGTGTCGGCAGAACCTGTTCCGCCACAAATCACGTACCATACTCACTGTGCTCGGCGTGGTAGTGGGCTGCTGCTCCATCGTCACCATGGTCTCGCTCGGCAGCGGCATCGACGAACAGAACAAGCAGATGCTCGCCTCGATGGGCGATCTGACCATCATCACCGTCACCGGTGCGAACAGTACCGGCGGCATGCAGGTTGCCGGCCCTATGGGGATGTCTGACAGCTCCGGCACGGCGACCGAGCGGCTCGACGACAAGGCTGTCAAGGATTTCCGCTCGTTGCAGTACGTCGCTGCAGCCACCGGCCACATCACCTACCCGTCGGCGAGCCTGACCGCAGGCCCCGCCAACCGGTACACCAACGATGTCGGGACGATTGAGGCCATCGACATGGACCAGTTCGACGCTATGGGGTACAAGCTGGTCTCCGGGCACAAACCGGAGCGTCAGGGCGAGGTGCTTGCCGGGCAGTACACGGCATACGATTTCGCGGATAGTTTGCGCCCCGAAGGCGACAACTACCGGGTGGCACCGATGAATGTCGCCGAATCCTGCACCGCCGAGGAGCGCGCCAACGGCTGCCGGGACAAGTCGGACGTACAGGACCCGTTCTTCAATATCCTTACGACCAAAATCACCGTGGCTGCCGCACCCTCCGACGATTCCGGGAGCACGTCGTCATCGTCCACCGCCACCACGACGGATAATACGGCATCGGCTTCCGGCTCCGGCGCACAAATCCAGGTTTCCGGGCTGCTCAAGGAGGATTACGGCAAAGGGCCGGCCACATCTTCCGGTCTGCTCATGGACATCGGCATGTTGAAGGACCTTGTCGCGAAAATCCAGCCGAATGCGGCGACGAGCTCGCTGGCGTATGATTCGGCGCTCGTGCGCGTGCAGGACATCGACCATGTCGCCGATGTCGAATCCCAGATCAGGACGATGGGGTTCACGACCTCCTCGAGCCGGGACATGCTGGACTCGCTTAAAGAGCAAACCCGCTCGATCCAGCTGATTCTGGGCGGTATCGGTGCGGTCGCGCTGCTGGTCGCCGCCATCGGCATCGCCAACACCATGGTCATGTCCGTCACCGAGCGGGTGCGTGAAATCGGCATCATGAAAGCGCTCGGCTGCACGGTCCATGACATCCGAGCGATGTTCCTCGTGGAAGCCGGTGCGATCGGCGTGATTGGCGGCGTGATTGGCTGCCTGGTGAGTGCGTTGATTTCCCTGGCAATCAATCTCATCCGGTATGGGGGCGTCAGCGCGGAACACCTGCAGTGGGCGATCCTGGGCAACGGGACCGGCGACGAGGCGGCGCGGGTCTCGGTGATTCCATGGTGGCTGTACGTGTTCGCCATCGCCTTCGCCACACTGATCAGCCTGATTTCCGGGTTCGGTCCGGCGAACAAGGCGGTGCGCGTGCCCGCCCTCGACGCCATCAAATCAAACCAGTAGGCCGGCGCGATCCGGGTTGTCACAGCAACCCGGAAAGACGAACCCGCAAAGGCGCTACCGGCAAAGAAAGCTACCGCAATGCGGCGCGGATGGCCTGCTCGACCTGCGGCGCGGTCAGCCCGTAGCGCTCGTACAGGTCGCGCGCGGGCACGCGGTCGGTGAACTCCTTGGCTGCCCCGAAGTTCAGCACGCGCATGCGCTCGCCGCCATCTGCCGGCAGCAGCGCGTCCCGGTTCTCCCGGTTCGCGTAATACCAAGTCACCTGCTCGCCCCAACCGCCGGACAGCTGCGCATCCTCAAGCGTGACGACCAGTGAATGACGTCCGCGCAACGCCTCAAGGCATGCGGTGTCGAGGCTTGTGCACTGCTGCGGGTCAATGACGGTCGCGTCGATCGCCGCCGTCCCGTCATCGCGAGATTCTGCCAGATTCGTCGCGATACGCTCGGCCAGCGGATACATGTTGCCCAAGCCGAGAATCGCGACATCTGAGCCCTGCCGGGTCACCCGGTACCGGGCGAACGGTGTGTCGGCATTGCCGGCATCGCCCTTCGTGCGCGCTTCGTCCGTATCGCCGAAATACCGCGGATATGCGCCGCCATAAGCCGCTGCCGCCCGTTCGGCCGCAAGAATCGGCTCGCCCGGCACGCGGATCGCGACCGCGCCATGGTCGCGCGATGTCGTCGACCAGTCGAGCATGGCAAGGAACGCGTCCCCGCTCGTCGGCGTCAGATATGTCAGGTCGGGGATATTCGCGAACATCGGGATGTCGAAGGCCCCGGAATGCGTGTTATCGGCGCCGGAAATGCCCGCCCCGAACACGAGGAGCGTCACCGGCGTCCCGTTGAGCGACAGCTCCTGCTGCAACTGGTCGAAGGTGCGTTGGAAGAAGGTCGCGCTGGTTGCGAGCACCGGTGTGCCGCCGGCTTTCGCGATACCCGAGGCGAACGCGACCGCATGCTCCTCGGTGATGCCGGTATCCACGTAATGGGCGCCTGCCCGCTCACGGAACTCACGCGTGATGCCGTTCGACCCTGGGGTGGCGGGGGAGATGGCCACAAGTCCCGGCTCGCTGGCGAACCGTGGTTCCAGCCGCGCCATCGCCAGCTGCCCGTAGTGCTTGCGCGCGCCGAGCGGATTGCCTTGGGTCGCGAGCGGGTCCTGCCAGTGGTTGGCTTCACAGCGGCCTTCCTTTACGCCGGCGGCAGCATCCTCGGCGTCAAGCCCCAGCCCTTTGGCGGTATGGATATGGATGACGATCGGGTGGTCGATATCCTTGACTTGGCTGAACGCATCCACGAGCGCGGCCACATCGTTGCCGTCCTCGACATACCGGTAGTCAAGGCCGAACGCGTTGAAGATATTGGGCTGTGAGGTGCCGCCGGATGCGCGCAGCCGGGCGAGCTGCCCGTACATGCCGCCGAAATCCTCGGCGATGGACATCTCGTTGTCGTTGACGACGATGATCATATTCGTGCCCTGCTCGGCCGCGTTGTTGAGCCCCTCGAACGCGATGGCGCTGCTCAGCGATCCGTCGCCGATGACGGCGATCACATTGCGCGTGCCGCTCGTGCCGTCAAGCCCGCCCATGAGGTCGCGGGTTTTCGCGAGCCCGCACGCCAGCGAAATCGAGGTGCCGGTGTGGCCGAGCACGAACATGTCATGTTCGCTTTCCTTGGGGTTCGTGAACCCGGTCACCGTGCCGAACAGCCGTTCGTCCATATAGGCGGGAGCCCTCCCGGTGAGCATCTTGTGCACGTAGCTTTGGTGGGAGACGTCGAAGACGATTTTGTCGAGCGGCGAATCGAACACGCGGTGCAGGGCCACGGTCGCCTCCACCATGCCGAGGTTCGAGCCGATATGCCCGCCGTGCAGTTTGCCGTACCGCACCAGCGTCGTGCGGATTTCCTGGCACAGGGCCGGCAGATCCTTGGAATCAAGCGCTTTCACGTCGGCGGGGCTAGAAATATGCTCCAGAAAACCGCCAACCATACGCTTGCTCCTTCCGTTTGTCCCAAATTTGAGATTGTAGACTACGCGCGGCGCAATGATTGAGGGCGGCGAAAATACCCCCAGTTTCTTCGTAAATCGCATGCGCGATGATTGTACTGCATATCTGTGCCGTATATCCAAGGTGGTTGCACGGCTGTTTTTCGAAGCCGTTGCGTAGAGTGGTTCCATGCGTCCACTCTGTCCGATCTGGAGGTAGGAATGGCTGAAGAAACGCCGCAAGTTGCTGTGATTATGGGTTCGGCGAGCGATTGGGAGACCATGAAGCACGCCTGTGAAATGCTTGACCAGTTCAAAGTGCCGTACATGAAGCAGGTGATCTCCGCCCACCGTACGCCTGAGCTCATGGCGGATTTCGCGCATTCCGCGCGTGACAAGGGTATCAAGGTCATTATCGCCGGCGCCGGCGGGGCAGCCCATCTGCCCGGTATGGTCGCCGCGCAGACCACGTTGCCGGTCATCGGCGTGCCGGTGCGCTCGCATGCGCTGTCCGGCTGGGATTCCTTGCTGTCCATCGTGCAGATGCCCGGCGGTATCCCGGTCGCCACGACGGCGGTCGGCAATTCCGGCGCCACGAACGCGGGCCTGCTGGCCGTGAGCATCCTGAGCATCACCGACGGGCGTCTGGCCGACGAACTCAAAGCGTATCGCGAGAGCCTCAAGGAGAAGGTGGCACAGTCCAATGCCGAGCTTGTCTGAGGAAACCAACGGCCGTATCAAGTATCTGGAACCGGGTTCGACGATTGGCATCGTCGGCGGCGGCCAGCTGGGCCGCATGATGGCCCTGTCCGCACGCCAGATGGGTTTCCGTATCGGAGTGCTCGACCCGACCCCTAGCTGCCCGACCGCCCAGGTGGCCGATTTCCAGGTGACCGCCGAATACGACGATGTCACAGCGATCCGCGAGCTTGCCGAACGCAGCGATGTGCTCACCTACGAGTTCGAGAACGTCGACGCGGATGCGCTCGATGACGTGCGCGACCTGGTGGCCATCCCGCAGGGCACTGATTTGCTGCGCGTGACCCAGGACCGCGTCCATGAGAAGACCTTCATCAACGAGCACGGCACGGCGACCGCCCCGTGGCGGCAGGTCGACAGCATCGACCAGCTTGAGGCCGCGCTCGGCGAAATCGGTTATCCGTCGGTGCTCAAAACCCGTACCGGCGGCTATGACGGTCACGGCCAGACCGTGCTGCACGGGCCGGACGATTTCGCCCAGGTGCGCGAGCGGGCGCAGCGCGAGGGCATGTTCCCGCCGTCCATTCTGGAAGGTTTCGTCGATTTCGCGTTCGAGGCCTCGATTCTGGTTGCCGGCAACGGGCATGATTACGTGACCTTCCCGATGGTGCGCAACGAACATCGCAACAACATCCTGCATATGACGATCGCCCCGGCGGCCGTCTCGCAGGAGGTGGAGCGCGAGGCGCATGAGCTTGCCGTCAGGCTGGCGAAAGGTTTTGAACTCTCCGGTATTCTCGCGATCGAGCTGTTCGTCACCAGGGACGACCATGTGATTGTCAACGAGCTGGCGCCGCGCCCGCATAATTCCGGGCATTACACCATCGAGGCGTGCTCCTCGAGCCAGTTCAACGAGCATATCCGCGGGATCGCCGGCTGGCCGCTGCCCAAGCCGCGGCTGCTCAGCCCGGCCGTCATGGTCAATGTGCTCGGCCAGCATGTGGCGCCGACGCGCGCGCTCATCCCCGAGCACCCCGAATGGCATCTGCATGATTACGGCAAGGCCGAAGTGCGGCACGACCGCAAGATGGGGCATATCACCGTGTTGTGCGATGACACCCAGGCGGCGGTCGAGGCGCTCGAGGCGACGGGCTGCTGGGACGATTTGCGCTGAACCGCGCTGAGCCGCTGATTGCGGTGGGTTGGGCTGTTGTTGATGGCCCTGTTCGACGGCCGGCATACTGGAGACGGTATGCCGGCCGTCGGCGTACCGGGCTTGCCGCGGGCGTGGGTTGGTTGTACTATCGCGGTGCAAGTTCGTCGTTTCGTTGACTGGCCGCCTGCGCGGCCGGGTTTTGCGATGGGCTGGCATGGTTGTTCAAAGATTCGCTACAGTAGAGGGCATGGATATGGCTGAGCATGGCGTCGCACGGCACACGCGGCAGAAGGATGCGCTGTTGCAGCAGTTGCGTGCGTGCGAGGGCTTCGTTTCGGCGCAGGAACTGCACCGGCGGCTCACCGATTCCGGGGCGTCCGTAGGGCTGGCGACGGTGTACCGGCAGCTCAATTCGCTGGCGGAATCCGGCGCGGTGGACACCGTGCGCTTGGACGGGCAGCAGATGTTCCGTATCTGCGATGACGATTCGCATCATCATCACCTGATTTGCAGCGGCTGCGGCAAGACCATCGAGATCGAGCCTCCGGATATGGAGTGGATGCGGCAGGTCGCCCGCTCCCACGGTTTCAAGATCAACTCGCACACCCTCGAGATCTTCGGCCTGTGCGCCGACTGCCAAAAGAAGCGAGCCGCCTGACCGACCGGGCGTTACCGTTGTAAGCATGTTGGTTATTGTTAACCTGTGCTTACATGCCCCGGTTGCCCGGGGCAGCTCCAAGTCTCACGGCATTCGCATGCCCGCTTGGTTCGCGTTTCACAGAGGTCTGCGTCGCCTCGGCCAAGCCGGGTCATCTTACATCCCCTCCACGCGCGTTTAGGGTCTCCGGGGCACTCCCGGCGACCATGATGTTGATGGCCGCGTTCAGGTCGCGGTCCATGGTCATGCCGCACTCGTCGCAACGGTAGACACGCTCACTCAGAGGCAGTTTGGCTTTCACTGTCCCGCAGCGGTGGCATGTCTTGCTGCTTGGATACCACCGGTCGATGACATGCAGTCTCGTGCCGGCGCGTGCGGTCTTGTATTCGAGTTGACGGCGGAATTCGCCGAAATCCGCGTCGAGGACATGCTTGGCGAGACTGTGGTTGCGGGTCATGCCCTGCACATTAAGGTCCTCGATGCTGATGTCGGGGTAGGTCACCGCGAGCCATGTGGTGAGTTTGCCGATACGGTCGGCGCGTTGCGCGGCGATACGGGCGTAAATGCGTTGCACACGGTCCAGCGCCTTGCGCCACCGGTTCGACCCGCGTCCATGGTTCGTATCCTTGTCGCGGCGGCTCAGCGTCCGCTGGGCGCGGCGGAGCCTGCGCTGTGCGCGGTCATACCCGTGCGGGTTGGGGAATATGGTGCCGTCGGACAGGGTCGCGAGGGTCTTGACACCCAGATCCACGCCTACCGGATAGTCACGGCGGCGTGTTTTCGCCATGGGGCGGGTGTCGGGCTGTTGTTCCACGGTGAGCGCCGCATACCATGCGCCCGCCCGGCGGCTGACGGTCATGCGCACGATACGCCTGCCGTGTACGAGTCTTGCGGTGTTCTCCATGCAGTGGACGCGCCCGATGCGCGGCAGACGCAGGGCTTTCGGGTCGCCGTCGATAAGCCCGAAGCTCCCGGTCGTGTACGCGAACCGGGGAATGCTCGTCCTCTTCGACTTGTATTTCGGCCAGCCCACCCGGCGCCCGCCGCGCCGGCCCTTGCGGCTGTCCGCCCAGTTTTTCAACGCTTGGGACAGCCATTCGAAGGCGCTGTTGTACGCCTCCTTGCTGTTCTCCCGCCACCATGGGGCGATCTCGTCCTTCCATTCGTTCCACCAGCGGCGCATCGCGTACATCGTCCAGTCCGGGTGCTCGCCGAGGGACAATTGCCGGCGGACATGGGAAAGCATGAGATTGTACGCGAACCGGGCGGCCCCGGCATGGCTTGCGAGCAGCCGCGCCTGCCGGGGCGTGGGGTCGAGCCTGACCTTGACGGCCTCATACGCGGTCATCGCGTATCGCCTCCAACGCTTTTTCCGCGCGATGTTTGGCGGAGCGGCGCCCGTACAGGCGGGCGCAGAACGAGGTCAGCACCTCGGTCATGTCGCGTACCAGATCGTCGTCGAGTTCGGTGTCGTCCACGATGACGAGCCTGCGCCCGGACGCCTCCAATGCGCTTTCGATGAGTCCCGCGTTCATGCGGGCGAGCCGGTCCCGGTGTTCCACGATGAGCGTGGTGACGGTCGGGTCTTTGAGCAGGCGGTTGAGTTTGCGGCGCCTGTCATTCATTCCGGACCCGATTTCGGTGACTACTTGCGTGTCGTTGACGCCGAGGTTGACGGCGAACGCCTTGAGCCGGTCGACTTGCCGTTGCAGGTCGTCTTTCTGGTCGCCGGAGCTGACCCGCGCGTAGCATACGGTGCGTCCCACGGCCGTGGGCGTGGGTATGGTCTCGTATTTTGGGTCGTGGATGAGCCACATGCCGGTGGGCGTATGCTCCACCGGGACGGGCATCCTGCCCTCCCTGCACCATTTCCACACGGTATACGGGTTGAGGTGTTCCCGCTCCGCCCATTCGCGAACCTGCATGCCATCAATGATAGCATACGATACGCAATGATAAACAACTCATATACCTACAGATGAATGCCCCTCGACTGTCTCATCGCGGACACACGGGTGTTCTTTTCCGCTCGGAGCTGCACGTCGCTCAGCGTCGATAGACGGTTGTGCATGGCTTGTTGCAAGGAATCCTTGGTACCAGCCTGCTTTTCGACACGCTGTAATTGATAATAATTATCATTAACGATAATCTGGTCTGGTCATCGGATGCGGCGATTGCCGCATCGCGTCACCGAAGAGAAGATCAGGAGCAGACATGACAGCAACCGGAACATATCGACGGATCGCCCGGGCGGCGGCATGCATCGCGGCAGCGGGATTGGTCGTCGCCATGGGGGCGTGTGGCTCGCGCGAATCAGCCGGAACGGCCTCATCCAACGCGTCGGGAACCCTTAACGTGGTCGCCAGCATCAACCAGTGGGGCTCGGTCGCGGGCGAGATCGGCGGCTCCCACGTCAAGGTGACCAGCATCATCAACAGCACCGCGGTCGAAGCGCACGATTACGAGCCGACCAGTGCCGACATCGCCGCCATGGCGAAGGCGGACGTCATCATCGTCAACGGTGCCGGATATGACAGCTGGGCCACGAAAGCCGCGTCATCCACCAAGGCGCAGGTCGTGAACGCGGCCGAAAGCGGCGGCAAGCATGACGGCGACAACCCCCACGTCTGGTTCTCCGCAGCCGTGCGCACGGCGGCTGCCAAGGCGATCGCCGCAGCATACCAGCACAGCGATGCCGCCCACGCCGAGGAATACGCCAAGCAGCTCAAGGCGTGGCAAGACAAGGAGAAGACCTTGGAATCGGCCATCGCCGAGGCGAAGCAGCGGCTCGATGGCAAGAAATATGCGGCCACCGAGTCCGTGGCCGCATATCTGGCCGCTGATCTGGGATTGACGGATGCCACGCCGGCCGGATACGCGCAAGCGGTCGCCAACGAAAGCGAACCTGCCTCCGGCGATGTCACTGCATTCAGCAAGCTGCTCCAGGCCGGTTCGGTGGCGTTGCTGGTAGTCAACACCCAGGAATCCAACGCCACGACCAAGCAGCTGACCACCGCCGCCGGCCAAGGGGGCGTGCGGGTGGTGGAACTCACCGAGCAGATGCCCAAGCAATACAGCACGCTGACCGATTGGATGACCGCGCTGGTCGCATCGTTCGCAACAGCCGGGAAGGCCTGAGCCGGCATCAGACGACCGCAGCAACATCGCCGGGTCGATTCTCGCCGCCCTCCACGCGGGAATGATCCCGGCGATTGCTGGGAAGTGGCCATGACCTCACATTCTTGATGTAGTTGTGCTATCGCCTATCGGGCCGTGGTGTGATTGGACAGTCGCACTGCGGCCCGATAGTTGTTGCGCCGATGGGGGAACGGTCGGTATCTCGCCGTGGTGTGACTCGTCGGTCTCACAGCGGCGAGATAGCGGAACCCAGGGCTACCTGACCCTGGATATCTGCGTCGATATGTGATTGGCCAGTCACATATCGACGCAGATAGCGTCGTCCGGGACGGTCAAGTCTCGCGTATCTCCACGGAGTGCGATCGACCAATCACACAACAGCCAGATACCGCCGCCCCGCATATCACCGGTGCTCCTGCTCCTTGGCTTTCGGGGCGGGCCGCAGCGACTTGAGCATGTCCGGGATCTGCGAGGCCTTGAGCCCCGGCAGATACGCGGATAGCACGGCAAGCCCGATGCGCGGCAGCGCGGCCGCATCCGGATAGCAGATATAGATCGGCGAAGGCGTCGGCTGGAACTTGCGCTTGAAGAAGTACAGGGACTTGAACCCGTACGCGGGTTCGAGCGTATCGGCCACGATCTGCAACGCGTGCTCGATGACCGCGACATCCTCCGGGTCGGCGGTATTGTCGCCGATACCGGCGAGCGGCGCGGCGGACAGGCTCATGAACTGCGGGGCGCTGTCAGGCTCCTCGACGCACTGCTCATGCAGGCGTTCGGCCATGCGGGCGATGAGGAATTCCATGATCCCGTTCGGGCTGTCCGTGCGATGCCGCATGAAATCAAGCGTCCAGCCAATCACTTTGCCGTCGCGGTAGGTAGGCAGCCAGCTGGTCGCGCCCTGCACCACGCCGTCGGCGTCAATCGCATACAGCAGCATGACACGCGGGTCGCGCAACTCCTCGATGCCGCCCAGCGTGAACTTCATCTCAGGCAACGACTTGAGTTCCGCCCACTGTTCGGAAATCTCGATGATCTGCTCGCGCACCTCCCACGGCGCCTCGTTGAATGTGGTCAGCACATCGGTCAGGCCGCTGCGACGCGCCTTGTTGATCGCCGTGCGGATATCCTGCCACTTCTTGCCGCGAGTCTGCCAGGTGCTGGGGATGACCAGCATCTCCGTACCCACTTGGATGGACGAGCAACCCAATGATTCCAAGGTCTCACGGGAGTTGTCGTGCACCGCGTAGAAGGCCGGCGACCACGAGTTGCGCTCGCAAAAGCGCATGAACTCGCGCAGCGACGTGTCGAATTCACCGGGGTCGCCGAACGGGCCGGTCACGGTCAGGGCCACGCCATGGCTCACCCGGTAGGCGATCGCCGACCGGCCGCTCGGGGAGAACCAGTAGTGGTTGTCTTCCCATGTGGTCATGAAGCTCATTGATTCGCCGCCACGTTCCACCAGCGTGCTGGCGCGCTCGCGGTCCGCGGCGTTCAGCGACACGGCGTCACGGAACCACAGCAGGAACACCACGAGCACCACAATCCAGAACACCAGTCCGGGCAGCTGATTGATAACCATCGATGCCACTGTGGTCGAATGCATGTGCAGCCGGCTTGACCCGATCAGTCCCATCGGCAGGTAGCGGTGCGGCAGGTCGCGCAGCAGCATGCCGAAGGTGGCCGGCGGGGTGTATGCGTCACGGTTGAGCACGCCGAACGCGAGGAATCCGCCCGCAGTGGCCAGCAGCGTCACACCGATGGCACCCACGCCCCGGCGGATGCGCGAACGGCCGGTCAGCACTGGGAAATGGCCCATATTCGCGGCGATCGCCACGACCAGAACCACAGACGGCAATGCGGTGGCGACCAGCAGCTGCAGCAGGGCGGCCCACAGTTCGGCGTCGATCGGCATGGTGATGCTGTCAAGCAACGGGAATACCACGCAGTAGATCAGCGAGAGGAGAATGGTCAGCCCGTTGATCGCGATGCTGATGCGCGCGGCGAGCCTACGCCCGTGGTACAGGCCCCAGGCGAGAATCGCCAGGGCGGCCACCAGCAGGATGGTCCGGGTCCACACGCCGGTCATCGCGAAATGGTAATGCTTCGCCATCGCCACGCAGCTGTTCGCCCGCAGATTGTCGGCGCACACGTCGGCCAGGTCCTCGTCGCCGACAAGGCCGGACAGGAAGAATCCGAAGGTGGACAGCGGGCCGTCGTGGGAGCTGGAAACCAAGGCGAGGATCGGGCCGAACGCGAAGATCAGCTGGATTGCGGCGATCAGGCGACGCACCTCGTAATCCGTGCCATGCCACCACTGTTCGTGCTCCTGCGTGTGGCCGTTTCGACGGGCCATGAGCGCGCCCGCGGCCTGCCCGACCAGTGCGGCGGCGAGCGTGCAGTAGTCGCCCGGATTGCCGCTGAACAGCAGTCCGGCCAACACGAACGCGTAACCGATCAGGCGGATGCGGCGTCTCCACAGCAGTGATTCGAACGCGCTGGCCGCCATGAGCGCCCCGATGGACAGGGTGAGAGGGGACAGCGAGAACGGTAGGCGTTGCACGGCATGCCATGATTCGGCGTCCCACAGATTCGTGGCGATAGCGCACAATCCGAGGCCCAGTGCCGAACCGGCGACCGCGCCCAGCAGCGAAGCGGCCAGCGTACGGGCGACGCCGAGCACCGCCTGCGCCGCCGCGAAGATCACGAGGACCGCAAGCGCATACAGCACCAGCGCGAACGGCCCGCGCACGAGCACCATGGACCACAGTAGTTTGAGGAAGTGAGTGAACGTGCCTCCTTGCCCGGGCTGTGCCGTGTGGCGGAACATGCGCAGCATGGTCATGTCTTGGGGGCGCCAGACGGCATGGTGGGCGAGTTTCCATATCCATACCGCGAGGTTGAGCACGACCAGTACGGCCGCTGCCGCCGGTCCGGTCCAATGCCTGGCCCACCAGTCGCGCATATCGATGTTGAGGGCTTTCCACCCCGTCGGCTGCGGTACCGGCTTGGCGTGCGGTGTCCGCTGTGCCGCTTGCTGTGGTGTCTGTTGTGGTGTCTGCTGTTGTGTTTGATTCATGGTTGTCGCTCGTGTGCGCTTGTTACTTGGTATCTGGTTCTGTGGTTTCGATGTGATTGCTGGCGATGACGGACTGTGGCGATTGCCGGGTTCCGCGCAGGTTTCCTGGTGCGCGCCGGTGCACTCAGCCGCTTACCTTGAGCATCACGAGATTCGGATAGGTGCTCAGTTTGCGATGGTCCGCGCCGATGCCGCTTTGCGCGCAGAACCGGTCGATGACCGCGGCGAGCCCCGTGTTCACCGTATGCCAGTCGTGGCCCGACCCTTTCGCCGTCGCCAGATGGACGGTCATGCCCGCCTGTTTGGCGGCTTTGGCGATGATCGCCGCGTTGCGTTGCGATTTCGTGTCCCACTCGCCGGCAATGCTGAACAGGGTTTGTGCTGATGGGGCGTGACGCTTGATGATCGTGGCGGGCACATGCTGTTGGTAGAGCTTCGCGTTCCCGCCGAAATACCGGTTGACTGTGGTCTCACGGTTATGGTCGGTTGGCTCGAGCTCGCCGGCCGCCGCAAAGATATGCCCGTAGATGGTCGGGTGTGCCGGGCCGAGCTGGGTGCTGCACGTGCCGCCTTGCGAGAACCCGCCGATCAGCCAGTCATTCGGGGATGTCGAAACCGGCAAGGTCTTGCGGATCCACTTGGTGACGTCCACGGTCAGGTAGGTTTCGGCCTTGCCATAGACCGGCGTGTCCGAGCACAGGGAGTTCTGCGTCGCGGCGCCGTTCTGATCGGGGGAGACGACAATCGGCGCGAGACCGTGATGCTTCGCGGCATAAGCGTTGAGTGTCGTCGCGATACCGCTCGCGTTGAAGAAGCGGTCAGGGCTTCCCGGTTGCCCGGCGAGCATCACCATCACCGGCAGTGCCGGGGGCCTGCTGCTCAACGCGGCGGGCGGCAGGTAGACGTCCGCGTTGCGCGCCTTGAAATGCGAGGCGGTCGCGGGAATATCCACGGTCCGGATCTCGCCGGTCTCAGGCATCGACGGCAGCTGCTTGCGGTCAGCCAGCCGTTGCCACTGCTCGATGGTCATGGTGGCTTTGCCGCTGATCTGTGCCTGGGACATGTCCGGGAAGGCGGCCATGCCGAACAGCGAGCCGATGGTCGTATACTCCCCGTACACCATGTCGACGCGCAGCGCGCCGCTCAATAGCGACAATACCGCCATGATGCAGGCGATAGCGCGTCTCGCCCCGCGCGAGTGCACGGCTGCCGCGACAGCGAAGGCGATGAGCCCGATGGCGACGGCAATGGCGAGCATCACCATCCACCCCAGACTCACGCCGAATACGAGGAACACGTCGGACAACAGCCAGATGACCAGCCCGCCGGCACCGAATCCGACCAGTCCGGCAAGCAGTTCGCGCAACAATGCCGGGACACGTCGCCGAGGCTGCCCACGGTGGGTGACAGACGGTGGCAGCATCACCATCAGCAATGCGCTCAATGCCGTCAGCGTGAACAGGGTAGGGGGAAACCAGCCGTTGAGCAGATGGATATTGGTCAGGAATCTCACCGCAACCGCTTCCTTTCGGGTGGATTTGGCTGGAACACCGCCACGATAATCACGTGAAATCTGAAGTTCAATCATTCGTGAGGATGACCGTCGCGGCTGCTCGCCGGAATCTGGGTGAACGCTGGAAGTGAACGCGTTTTGTCGCTTACGGCGTGGACAATATCGTAGGTTGGTCCAACGGGACCGTCGTCGTGACATCGGACGGCGCCCCTGCATGCCAGTGCACGGGCGAGATAAGGAAAGACCACATGACACACACCAGTGACGACCAAGACTTCAACAAGGACACCGCGTCAGGGCAAACAGAACAGGGCAAACACACAGAACGCACAGAACAGGCAGAACAGACAGAACAGACAGAACAGACAGAACAGACAAGCAGCGTCGCCGGCGCTGCGGGCAACGGTGAGCCGGTCATCGAAGAGCTGAACATCGCGACCACCAGCCATGACGACCTGCTCAACGGCGGCCCGCGAGACAAGAACGGCAAGCCGCGCAAGCCATTCGCCAACTGGCTGTACGCCGTGGTGTTCATCGTGGTCGACATGGCCGCGGTGCTCATCATGCAGACGGGCGTCACAGAAGGCAGCACGCGCGTCGAATTGTCCAGCCCGCTGCTGGGCGCGTGGAGCATCGTCGGCAAGATGTTCACCCAACTGAATTTCGTGTTCATCCTCAACCTCATCCTGGTGGGCCTGTTCTATCTCATCGTGCTTATGCTCACCAACCGGCTGTGGGTGGCGTCGCCGATCGTGCTCGCCCTCGCCACGGTGATTGCCGTGGCCGACCATTTCAAGGTCGAATCACGCTATGAGGCGATCCTGCCGTCCGATCTGAACTTCCTGCAATCGAATACCGGCGATATCGTCAGTTTCATCCCCACCGGTTCAACCGGCCTGATCGTCGGCGTGATCATCGGCATCATCGCGTTCATCGCGCTGTTCGTGTTCCTGGGCCATATCGACGGGCGTCACGGCAGCATGGTCCGGGGCGGCGGCTCGGCACGCAAGGCATCCCTCGGTGCGGTCACCCGTATCCTGCTCATCCTGCTGCCTGCCATGTTCCTGGGACTGTACACCGCGCAGGTCGGCACCGTGGGCTCGTGGGCGCGCAACTTCTCCTCATGGCTCGGCGACATCCCGTCCATGTGGGATTCGGTCTATGACGCGCAACGCAACGGCGTGGTGACCTCCTTCCTGCGCCAGATGAACCCCGATGTCATGGAGGAACCCAAGAACTACAGCGAGGCGACCATGAAGAAGGTCGCGGCACGGTACGCGGCGGAGGCGAAGACCATCAACGCGAGCCGTTCGAACAATCTCACCGACAGCACTGTCGTGTACATCCTGTCGGAATCCTTCTCCGACCCCTCGCGCGTCCCCGGCATCAAGCTCAACGAGGACACCATGCCGAATATCCGCTCGATCAAACAGAACACCACGAGCGGGCTCATGCTGTCCAGCGGCTACGGCGGCGGTACCGCGAACCTTGAATACATGGGGCTTACCGGCCTGAGCATGGCGAACTTCAGTTCCTCGCTGACCAGCCCCTATCAGCAGCTTGTGCCCAGCGAGACGTGGACGCCGACCATCAACCAGCTGTGGGGATCGTCGGCGAATTCCATCGCCTTCCACCCGTACGAGCCGTCCATGTATTCGCGTGCGACGAACTACAAGAAATTCGGTTTCTCCCATTTCTACGCGCTCCAAGGCTCTGACATCATCAAATACAAGAGCAAGCTCGGCAAGTCGCCGTATGTGAGCGACGAATCGACCTACAAGAGCGCGTATGAGGCGATTTCCGGCACGGATGACAACCAGTTCGTGCAGATCATCACCATGCAGAACCACATGCCGTACAAGAACTGGTATGCGAACAACCAGTTCAAGGTGAAGTCGACGGACCCGGACAGCAGACTCGGCAAGACGGAGACTGAATCCATCGAAACCTACGCCAAGGGCGTGAACCTGACTGACAAGGCGACCAAGGAGTTCTTGGACAAGCTGGACAAGCTGGATAAGCCGGTCACCGTGGTCTTCTACGGCGATCACCTGCCTGGCATCTACAAGACCGCCAGCAAGGATACCGACAACTCGGTCGTCCTGCATGAGACCGACTATTTCATCTGGTCGAACAAGGCCTCGGGCACGCAAGGAACCAAGGTGAGCAACAGCGAGTATTCCTCGCCGAACTTCTTCATCGCGCAGACCGCGGAACACATGGATGCGAAGGTGTCGCCGTATATCGCGTTCCTGACGCTCATGCATGAGAAGATCGCTGCGATGGAACCGCCGGTGGCCAACAAGATCCAAGGCTGGGACCGCATCCCCGAAGGTCAGGACATCTACCTGGATTCGAACGGCAACCCGATGGCCGAATCCGATTTCGACAGCGAGACCAAGCAACTCATGGAGGACTACAAGCTGATCCAGTACGACATCACCGCCGGCAAGGGATATCTCAAGTCCCTCGGCTTCATGACCCTCGGATGATCAGCAGGTAATCCGTAGGCTACGATGAAGGCCCTCGCACCGGAACATTCCGGTGCGAGGGCCTTCGCCATGGTCCGCGTGACAGGTTGCGCGTTCAGCTGTTCACGCGTTCAGGGCCTTGGCGCCGATATCGTGGCGGTAGAACATGCCGGTTGTGTCGAGCTTGTCGAGCACGCCGTAGATTTTGTCCTGCGCGGAGCGGATATCGTCTGCGGTGGTCTCCAGCAGCAGCACGCGCCCGGAATTGGCGACCAGCTTGCCGTCTGCGTCCGTGGTGACGCCCGCGTAATACACGTGGCTGGATTCGTCGACCGGAATCTCCGGAATCGCGGCGCCCTTGACCACGTTGGTCGGGTAGCCGTTCGAGGCGAGCACCACGCCGAGCGTCGTCTTGTTGTCATCCTCCCAAGTGAAGGTCGGGGTCTCGTTGTTGAGGATCGCGTTGATGCCTTCACCGAAATCGGAGGTCAGGCGGGGGAGTACGACTTCCGTCTCCGGGTCGCCGAAGCGGGCGTTGAACTCGATGACTTTCGGGCCGTCCGCGGTGGCAATCAGGCCGGCGTACAGAATACCGGTGAACGGTGTACCCTCATCGGCCATCGCCTGCACGGTCGGGCGCACAATTGTCTCGATCGCCGTGTCGACCACGTCCTGGCCGATCTGCGGCACCGGGCTGTACGCGCCCATGCCGCCCGTGTTCGGCCCTTTGTCGCCGTCGAAGGCGCGCTTGTGGTCCTGCGAAATCGGCATCGGCCAGAACTCGGTGCCGTTCACGAAGCTCATCAGCGAGAATTCCTGGCCTTCGAGGTAATCCTCGATAACGACCTTTGCGCCGGCGGCACCGAAGCGGTGATCGACGAAAATATCCTCGAGCGCCTTGAGAGCGGTGTCTAGATCCATGGCGACCGTCACGCCCTTGCCGGCGGCGAGCCCGTCGGCCTTGACCACGATCGGGGCACCGTGGTCGCGCACATACGCCTCAGCGGTGGCGAGCTCGTCGAAGGTGCGGTATTTCGCGGTCGGGATGCCGTGACGCTCCATGAGTTGCTTGGCGAAATCCTTGGATCCTTCGATTTGGGCGGCCGCCTTGTTCGGGCCGAACGCCTTGATACCGTTCGCCTCGAAATCGTCGACGATGCCTTGGATCAGCGGCACTTCAGGGCCGACGAACACCCAATCGACCTGATTGTCCTTGACGAAGTCGATGAGGGCGGCGTGATTGGACGGGTCGAGCTGCGTGGTGTTGATGCCGTCGAGCCGCATGCCCGGATTGCCCGGGGCGACCGTCACTTCGCTGACGCTGTTACCCTTGAGCAGGGCATGCGCGATGGCGTGTTCACGTGCGCCCGAACCGATGACCAGAACCTTCATTCCCATGGTTACGCATTCCTTTCGTTCTGATGCTTTTCAGTGAAGTTCGACATCTCTGCCGGTCTTGGCGACGATGGAGCCGATTTCGTACGCCGTCTCGCCGTTGGCCTTGAGCAGGTCGAGCGTGGCTTGCGCCTTCGAGGCGTCCACGGCGAGCACCATGCCAATGCCCATGTTGAAGATGTTGAACATCTCCATGTGGTCCACTTCGCCAGCGCGCTCGATGACGCCGAAGATCGGAGGGACGGGGAAGGAGTCCAGATTGATGCTTGCCGCGAGGCCGTCCGGGATCATGCGTGGGATATTCTCGATGAACCCGCCGCCGGTGATGTGGGCGACGCCCTTGATGAGATGCTCGGCAAACAGCGGCTTGAGCGCCTTGACGTAGATCTTGGTCGGGGTGAGCAGCACTTCGCCCACGGTTTTGCCGCCCAGCTCGTCAAGCGTGGTGTCCACCGTGTAGCCGGCCTGCTCGAACAGGGCCTTACGCACGAGCGAGAAACCGTTGGAGTGCACGCCGGTGGACGGCAGACCGATCAGCGTGTCACCTTCGGTGATGGTCGAGCCGTCGACGATATCGGACTTTTCAGCGACGCCGACGGCGAAACCGGCGAGATCATATTCGTCCGGGTCATACATGCCGGGCATTTCGGCGGTTTCGCCGCCGATGAGGGCGCATTCGGACTGCACGCAGCCGTCGGCCACGCCGGAGACGACCTGCTCGAGCAGCGCCGGGTCGTTCTTGCCGCACGCGATGTAGTCGAGGAAGAACAGCGGTTCGGCGCCTTGGGCTGCGATGTCGTTGACGCACATGGCCACGCAGTCGATGCCGATCTTATCGTGCTTGTTCGCCATCTTGGCGACCATGAGCTTGGTGCCCACGCCGTCGGTGCCGGAAATCAGCACCGGTTCGCGGTAACCGAGGGAGGCGAGATCAAACAGGCCGCCGAAGCCGCCGATGCCGCCGACCACACCGGGACGGTTCGTGCGGGCCACGTGCGATTTGATGCGCTTGACTACCTCGTAGCCGGCTTCGACACTGACTCCTGCCTTCTCATACGCTTCTGGCATGACTTACCTTTCTTGGATTTGCTTGTATTCGTATCGATTGTTGTGTGAGGTATTGGCTTTATGAGCTTTATGGGCTTTGTCGGGTTGGGGCTGCACGCCGCGTGTGGGCGGGTGGTGCAGTCGGCGCGGGTGCGCGGGCATGAGTATGCCGCTGCATCTGCGAAAGATTGCAGCGGCATCATGTCAGGCTTTCGCCACTTGCGATTGGAGCGTGTCGATATCCGCGCTGAACTCGTTGCCCTGATAATGGCTCTTGTCGTGCGCGAACTTGGCGATTCTCACGCGGTCCTCGGGGGTCAGCGACTTGAGGAACGGCTCCTCGTAATCGTCGAGCGCGGTCGGATAGTCGCCGTTGAAGTAGGCGACACACAACCCGCCATACGGGGCGTCCGCATGCAGGCCGATGGCCTCGACCAGACCATCCAACGACAGGAATGCCAACGAATCGGCGCCGATATACTCGCGGATTTCCTCGACGGATTTCTTCGCGGCGATCAGTTCCTTGGTCGTCTGGATGTCGATGCCGTAGAAGCACGGGTATTTCAGCGGCGGCGAGGAGATACGCATATGCACTTCGCGGGCGCCGGCTTCGCGCAGCAGCTGCACGATGCGACGTGACGTGGTGCCGCGGACGATGGAATCGTCAATCACTGCGACGCTCTTGCCCTTGACGACACCGCGTACGGCGGACAGCTTCATGCGAACGCCCTGTTCGCGCAGTTCCTGCGTAGGCTGGATGAAGGTTCGCGCCACGTACTGGTTCTTGATCAGGCCCATCTCGTTGGGCAGGCCACTGGTCTCGGAGAAGCCGGATGCCGCGGACAGCGAGGAGTTCGGCACAGCGATGACCATGTCGGCGGGGGCAGGGGATTCCTTGGCGAGGATTGCGCCCATGCGCTTGCGTGCCGAGTGCACGTTGACGCCGTAGATGTTGGAATCCGGGCGGGCGAAGTAGATGTACTCCATCGAGCAGATGGCCAGCTGGGTGTTGGTCGTGTAGCGGTCCATGTGGTAGCCCTCGTCGTCCACGACGATGATTTCGCCGGGGCCGATGTCGCGCACGAATTCCGCGCCGACGATGTCCAGCGCGCAGGTCTCGGACGCCAGCACGTATGCGCCGTTCTTCATGCGTCCTAGCGACAGCGGGCGGAAACCGTTCGGGTCGAGTGCGCCGATCATCGCATGCTCGGTCATGAGCAGGTAGGCGAAGCCGCCGTGCACCTTGTTGAGCGCTTCCTTGAGTTTGTCCATGAAGGTGGGGGCGTTCGAGCGGCGGATCAGGTGCATGAGCACTTCGGTGTCGGAATTGGAGTGGAAGATCGCTCCTTCGTCTTCCAGCTGACGGCGCAGGCTCACGCAGTTGGTGAGGTTGCCGTTATGGCCGAGCGCGACGTCGCCGTCGTGGAAGCGGAACAGGAACGGTTGGATGTTGTCCACCGACCCGGAGCCGGACGTCGCGTAGCGCACGTGGCCGATGGCCTTGTCTCCCTTGAGACGCTCGATCTCATGTTCATCGGAGAATACCTGGGTGAGCAGGCCGAGCCCGCGATGCCCGATCAGGTGGCCGTTGTCGTTCGAGACGATGCCGGCGCCCTCCTGGCCGCGGTGCTGCAGCGCGTGCAGACCGAAATAGGTGAGGCGAGCGGCGTCAGGGTGTCCCCAGACACCGAAAATACCGCACTCTTCGTGAATGTCTTCGAGTTCAGCTGACAAGCCAAAGCTCCTTCCAAAACCGTGGAAACAGGGGATCCGCTAGTAACCAACATATCAACCGCCGGCTACATCGCGGCGGCCGGGTTGTCGATCATCTTGAGGTGGGTTCGGGGCAGGTTCGAGGACGGAACGGTGACTGGGATCTGATGCGGGAGCCTGCTGCGCTGGGACTTTCCAGTCGCACGGCGGCCGGATTGGACCAGTGCCGGTGAGAGGCGGATGGGTATCTGTCTGCAGTGTGCCTTGCCGGTCGCATGTCGGCGGGATAGCGCCGGTATCGGCTGGGACCGGGGTGGTTCCGGCAGGCATCTACCTGCGGTGTGATTGGTGAGGTACATGATGGTGGAGTTAGACAAGTCCAGACGTGGTAGTCAGGCGGTATCCGCCTGCCGTGTGATTGGCTGGTCGCATGGCGGCGGAATTGGGTCGGGGGTGGTCAAGGTATGGCTGGTATTTGTCTGTTGTGTGACTGGTCGGTCGCACCACCGCCGGGATAGGGTTGGTGCGCTATGAGTACAGGATGTTATCTGCTCGCGGTGTGATTGGCTGGTTGCACAGCTGCGGGATAGGGTCGGAGCCGGTCCAGTTCTGGCTGGTATCTGGCTGCCGTGTGATTAGCTGGTCACACCGCGGCCGGGATGGGACTGGCGTGCTGTACGTACGGGTGCTATTCGCCAGCCGTGTGCCCGGTCAGTCGCGCAGCTGCCGAGATGTGTTCATGGCATCTCCGGCAGTGCCGCCTATCAGCTCGCTGTGTGCCTGGCGTATCGCACGACTGCAACCCGGCCGCGCTCGCCGCACCGACCGGCATCGTCCCCCATCTGCAGATGGTGCGCCCAGCATGTCACACCCCGCCCGATGCGGACATTGCCGGCGTGCAATACGGCGTTAATCGCAACATCTGCCGTGTGCGCCGCCCCGGAGTAGGGCTTGCGGCGTACACTGGGCATTGGTTTCCCGCATATGCGGGTTGCGAAAATGATGTACAAGGAGCAACTATGGCAGTATTGGTCCTCGGCGGAGCCGGCTATATCGGCTCGCATATGGTCGACCGTCTGGTCAACACCACGGATGAGAAGGTCGTGGTCGTCGACAGTCTGGTCACCGGCCATCGTGCCGCCGTCAACCCGGCCGCGAAGTTCTACCAGGGCGACATCGCCGACCAGGATTTCATGCGTACCGTGTTCAAGGAGAATCCGGATGTCGACGCGGTCATCCATTTCGCCGCGTACTCGCTCGTCGCGGAATCCATGAAGAAGCCGCTCAAATACTTCGACAACAACACCGCCGGCATGGTCAAGCTGCTTGAGGTGATGAACGAGGTGGGCGTCAAGAACATCGTCTTCTCCTCGACCGCGGCGACCTACGGCATCCCCGAGAAGATGCCGATTCGCGAGACCGACCCGCAGAAGCCGATCAACCCGTACGGCGAGAGCAAGCTCATGATGGAGAAGATCATGCACTGGTCCGACCTCGCCTACGGCATCAAGTTCGTGGCGCTGCGCTACTTCAACGTCGCCGGCGCCAAGCCGGATGGTTCGATCGGCGAGGACCACAATCCCGAGACGCACCTGCTGCCGATCGTGCTGCAGGTGGCGCAGGGCAAGCGTGACGTGCTCAAGATCTTCGGCAACGATTACAACACGCCCGACGGCACCAACGTGCGCGATTACGTGCACCCGTACGACCTCGCCGACGCGCATATCCTCGCGGTCAAGTACCTGCGCGAGGGCAACGAGTCCTCGGCGTTCAACCTCGGTTCGTCCACCGGTTTCTCGAACCTGCAGATCCTTGAGGCCGCCCGTCGGGTGACCGGCAAGGAGATCCCCGCCGAGATGGCGCCGCGCCGCCCCGGTGACCCGGATACGCTCATCGCCGCCTCCGACAAGGCTCGCAGCGTGCTCGGTTGGAAGCCGCAGTTCGACAATATCGACAAGATCATCGCCTCCGCATGGGCTTGGCATTCGAGCCATCCGGAAGGCTACGGCGACCGCAAGTAACGCGAGGACCGGTATCGCACGGTCGCTGATACCGTGTGGCCGCGTTGCCATGGTCACCATGTGAGATGACGTGCAAGACGATGAGGGGCGTCACGCTGCATATGCGTGGCGCCCCTCATCGTTGTCGTGGCTGGCAGCTGTCGTGATTGCCGGCATCGCCGGTATCCTCGGCATGTATGGGTCAGCTTTCGTCCAGTATCTGGCTGAACGAGAAACCGGTGGCCGCGATGATGATGACTGTGATGATGGCGACCGCGACGCCGATGATGATCTGCGCGAGCGCCCAGTTGCGGCGGTCCCGGTGTTGCTCGCCGCCCATGCCGGCAGCCCAGCAGATCAGCAGGATGAACCCGACGATGGGGATGGCGGACAGGATCAGCGTCACGATCCACCCGCCAAGATCGGTAGTGCCGCTCGACTGTACGGGTGCCGGCTGGTACTGCGGGTATCCCTGGTATGCCGGCGCGTACGGTTGCGGGGACGGGCCGGGGGTTTGCGTGGTGTATGGGGCCTGGTTCGTGTACTGGCCTTGGCTTGCGTTGGCTGTCTGACCGGGCAGCGGCGGCATATCGGGTGCCGGCTGGCTCGCGTACGCGGGCTGGCCTTGATAGGCCGACTGGTTGTCGTCCGGCTGGTTCGGGTATGGTGGCAGGCCGGGATTCGGCTGGTTGGTGGACATGCGACGCTCCTTGTAATGGGACATGTGCGGGCGGATTTCGTTGCGTCCTCGTGCTCAGGGCGCGGCGACCCGTTGTCGTTGTTCATGATAATCGCCCTGTCGGATGGCTGATACTCAATGCGTTACCATGGAGGGGAAGGCTCGAAGTCGAGCGTCGATGGAATTGTATGCCGCAGGGCTGCAAGAGCTGGATGGAGCATGGTATGGGACCGTGGCAGCAGAATGCGTCCCCGCACGGGCGAGACGGTGACATGGAAGACCCCCGGCAGCGTGAGATTCGTCGTCGCAACGAGCGGCATGCAAGGAGGTTCGCCGTCCAACGCTGGTGCATCGCGTTCCTGTATGTGCTTGACATGGCTGTAGCGGTCACAGCAGTCGTTGCGTTTGCCGAAGGGGCGATAAGCCAGAGCGATCTGGCACGATCGCTGTTGCATGCCATCGGATTCGCGATACTCATCGACTGGGCGCATTTGCGTGATGAGCGCCGTGCGGAACGCGGCAGGAAGGTGCTCCGCTACGCGGTAGCCGCGTCTCGATGCGAGCCCACCGGCCGGTCGGTGACGTGGATCTGCCCATGGTGTCAAGGTGACAATACGGTACCCCTGGTCAAGGAGGACGAACCGTGGCCGCTGATGCAACGCTGCTGTGTATGCTGCAACACCATCGTCGTCCCCGATGCGCGCCGCAGCTGAGTCTCCAATGGCTTCCAATACCCACCGGTCATACTCAAGTCCGGTTCGGCGCAGCCGCTGGATGAACGCCGGCTGTTTCGGCGACGGGATTGCGCGGAGCGCCGGTGCTCGTCGTCCTGCGTTGCTAGCCTAGCGTTGCAGCAGCGCATAGTCGCGCCCGGTCACGTCAAGGAAGAGAACGTGAACCGGTAGGCAATCACAATGCATGGAAGGGGCTGCGATGCGTCCGGAGACGATGGGATGGAATGATGCCGCCGGTATGACGGATTCCCTTGCCGGTATCGATGGCACCGATGAGGCCATGGCTGCGCCCGGTATGGTGTTTGCGCCCCAACTGCCAGCTGATACGGGCGATACGGAAAACGCTGCCGATGATGGTGGCAAGCCGGCGGTCTCACCTGCCGATGCTCGGGCGGATGAGCAGTCCCGCGTCTGTGCGGTATCCGTGGCGGCGCTTCCTGATTCCCGATCCGATGAGGCGCTGCTCGAAGCGTTCGACCCGCATAATATGCTGGCGCAGGATACGTACGTGCCGATTCAGTTCGCTGGTATGCACGTCCGCGCCGCCGCTGAAATTCCGGGGACTTCCGGCGCTCCGCCAGCAGATCGTTCCGATGTCGACGATTTGGCGATGTCCGGTGTCGGTACCGTACCGGGCCACGTGGTATCTGCGCTTTCCGGTGATGATGCCTATACGCGCGCCCGCACTCCGGAACGCCGTGCGATCTCGCCGGCGGTCATCGTGCTGGCGTGCTGTGCGCCGGTGCTGCTGGGGGTTGCCGTTGCGGCACAGTTCGCTGACAATATGCTCGTGCACTATCTGGGATGGCTGGTATTCGTCGATGGCATCGGTATTCCGGCGGCGATGCTGGCGGTAGTGACGTTGGTCAGGCAGCACAAGGATTCGCGGTATCACAGTGCGGCGGCTTCGGCCATGACCCGTGCGATGGTGGTGCTGGCGGTCGCGCTCGTGGCCGTGGGGTTTGCTTCACGTGATGTCCCGCCGCTGCTCGCCCGGCATGAGGTGCAGTTCGTGCCCACCCAGCTGACCAGTGGGCAGCACGGCCTGTTCTCGTCACGCGAGTATGAGGTGAAGGGCTATGATCCGGTCACCGGCGCCGGTGTGGTGTTGCGCATTTCCCAAGGTCAGTTCGCTGCCTGTCATGCCGCGATTCCGCCGTCGAGCGACGCCGGCTCGTGGCATGCCACAGCGCACGATCTGCCGCATTCCGGCGTGGCGCTGGATCTGACCTGCTCGGTCCAGAAGAACGAGGGATAGAAAGCGAAGTGGCGTATGGCGGTATCGCGCAGACGCGCGCGATTATCCAAGAGAAGGCCGATACAGGGAAGGCTCCCGGCTGTGGTAAACAGCCGGGAGCCTTCCCTGTTATGAGTCGCGACTCAGGCGGTGAAGTACTTCACACCGCTGGTGAACAGCGGCTGGAGCTTGTCGCCGGGCACGTTAATGAAGGTGCCGTCCGTGTACCGTTCGGAATGACCCATCTTGCCGAACACGCGGCCGTCCGGGCTGGTGATGCCTTCGATGGCGAGCATCGAACCGTTCGGGTTGACGTCCAGATCCATGCCGGGCACGCTGCCGGCGTCCACATACTGCGTGGCGATTTGGCCGTTGGCCTTGAGCTTGGCGAGCACGTCGTCGGAAGCTACGAACCGGCCCTCACCGTGCGAAATCGCGATGGTGTGCACGTCGCCGACCGCGCTTTGTGCCAGCCACGGGGACAGGTCGGAAGCCACACGCGTACGCACCAGACGGCTCTGGTGGCGTCCGATCGTGTTGAAGGTCAGCGTCGGGCACGCGTCGGTCATCGGCACGATGTCGCCGTACGGCACGAGGCCAAGCTTGATGAGCGCTTGGAAGCCGTTGCAGATGCCAAGCATCAGGCCATCGCGGTTCTTGAGCAGGTCGCGCACGGCGTCGGTGACGGCTGGGGCGCGGAAGAACGCGGTGATGAACTTCGCCGACCCGTCAGGCTCGTCGCCGCCGGAGAAACCGCCAGGAATCATGACAATCTGGCTGCGGCGAATCTCGTCGACCAGCGCCTGCGTGGATTCGGCGACGGCCTGCGGAGTGAGGTTGTTCACGATAAGCGTGCTCACGTCGGCGCCCGCGCGTTCGAACGCGGCGGCGGAATCATACTCGCAGTTGTTGCCCGGGAACACCGGAATCACCACATGCGGCTTGGCGACGGGAGAGCCCGTGTATACGGTCTTCTTCGGGGCGTGGAATTCCTCGGTTTCGGTGACGCTGCCGCGTTCCTCGCCTTTGGAGCGGTACGGGAAGACGCCTTCCATTGCGGATTCCCAGTCTTCCTGCACTTGGTCGAGAACGAGGCGCTCGCCGCCGGCGACGAATTCGTACGCGTCGGTCGTCTCGCCGATTACACCGATTTCGACGCGGTTGGACACCGCCGGCAGCTTCGCGTTGTCATCAAGTTCAACGAGGAACGAGCCATAGGCCGGGGTGAACAGGTCGTCCACGGCGATGGTGTCGGCCAGCTTGACGCCGATGCGATTGCCGAGCGTCATCTTGAACAGCGCTTCGGCACTGGCACCATAGCCCGGGGTGGACACGGCGAGCGCATCATGGAATTCGGTGAGCGATTCGACCACGTCCATTGCCTCAAGCAGGCCGTCCTTGTCGGGGGTGAGCCCGTCGGCCGCATAGCGCGGAGCGATGCGCACAATGCGGTGACCGGCCTTCTTGAACTCGGGAGAGGTCGCGCGATGCATGTTGCCGACGGCCACAGCGAAGGAGATAAGCGTCGGTGGCACGTCGAGATCCTCGAAGCTGCCGCTCATCGAATCCTTGCCGCCGATGGCGCCGACGCCGAGGTCGACCTGCGCCATCAGGGCGCCCAGCACCGCCGCGGCGGGCTTGCCCCAGCGTTCTGGCACGTCACGCAGCTTGCCGAAATACTCTTGGAAGCTCAAGTAGGCGTCTTCGCGGCGGAAGCCGGCGGACACGAGCTTGGCAAGGGACTCGACCACCGACAGGTAGGCGCCGGTGAACTGATTCTTCTCCATGATGTACGGGTTGAAGCCCCATGCCATCGCGGACGCGGTGGTGGTTTCGCCGAACACCGGGAGCTTGGCGACCATGGCCATGCTCGGGGTCAGCTGGCGCTTGCCTCCGAACGGCATGAGCACGGTGGCGGCGCCGATTGTGGAGTCGAAGCGTTCGGACAGGCCTTTGTTGGAGGCCACGTTGATATCGGTGACCAGCGCGTGCATCCGGTCCTTGAGCGAGCCTTCGCGCCACGGGGTGGTGTAGGAGCCCCCCTGCTCGACGTGCACGGTCTGATGCTTCGGCGCGCCGTTGGAGGCGAGGAAGGCGCGGCTCAGGTTCACGATGGTGTCACCCTGCCAGGTCATGCGCATGACCTTCTCTTCGGTGACAGTGGCGATTACGGTGGCTTCGAGGTTTTCCTCGCGCGCATAGCCGAGGAACTCGTCCACGTCATCGGCGGCAACGTCGACGGCCATGCGTTCCTGGGATTCGGAAATCGCCAGTTCGGTGCCGTCCAGGCCTTCGTACTTCTTGGGCACCAGATCAAGGTTGATGGTCAGGCCGTCGGCGATCTCGCCGGTTGCCACGGACACGCCGCCCGCGCCGAAATCGTTGCAGCGCTTGATCAGACGGCAGGCGTCCTTTCGGCGGAACAGACGCTGGAGCTTGCGTTCGACGGGGGCGTTGCCCTTCTGCACTTCTGCACCGTCTTTTTCAAGGCTTTCCTCATCGTGCGCCTTTGATGCGCCGGTTGCGCCGCCGATGCCGTCACGGCCGGTGCGCCCGCCCAACAGGATGATTTTGTCGCCGGGGGTCGGGGTTTCACGGCGGACGTGGTCGGCCGGGGTCGCACCCACGACGGCGCCGACTTCCATGCGCTTGGCCACGTAGCCCGGATGGTAGATTTCGTCGACTTGACCGGTCGCCAGACCGATTTGGTTGCCGTACGAGGAGTATCCGGCGGCCGCGGTGGTGACGATCTTGCGCTGGGGAAGCTTGCCTTTGAGCGTTTCGGAAACCGGGACACGCGGGTCGCCGGCGCCGGTCACGCGCATCGCTTGATACACGTAGGAACGGCCCGACAGCGGGTCGCGGATGCATCCGCCGATGCAGGTGGCCGCGCCGCCGAACGGCTCGATTTCGGTCGGGTGGTTGTGAGTCTCGTTCTTGAACAGGAACAGCCAGTCCTGGTCCTCGCCGTTCACATCGACCTTCACCTTGACAGTGCAGGCGTTGATTTCCTCAGATTCGTCGAGGTTCTTGAGGATGCCGTTCTTCTTGAGCCACTTGGCGCCGATCGTGCCCATATCCATGAGACACACCGGTTTGCCGTCGCGCCCGAGCTCATGGCGCATGGCCATGTACTTGTCGAATGCGGCCTTGACCACGTTGTCGTCGATATCCACCTCGTCAAGCTGCGTGCCGAAGGTGGTGTGGCGGCAGTGGTCGGACCAGTAGGTGTCGATTACCTTGATCTCGGTGATGGTCGGTTCGCGGTGTTCGCCGTGGAAATACTCCTGGCACACCTTCGCATCCGCCAGATCCATCGCGAGACCGCGCTCGTCGATGAACCGCTGGAGGCCTTCGTCATCCAGCTCGTCGAATCCGGCGACCACCTCGACCTTCGCCGGCTTGGCGACCTGCACCTTGAGCGTGCTCTTCGGTTCGAGGGAGGCTTCGCGGGCTTCGACCGGGTTGATTACGTACTGTTTGATCTGCTCGACGGCCTGCTCGTCCAGATTGCCCTCCAACGCGTAGACCTTGGCGCTGCGCACGGTCGGGCGCTCGCCTTGGCTGATCAGCTGGATGCATTCGCTGGCCGAATCGGCGCGCTGATCGAACTGCCCGGGCAGGAACTCGACGGCGAACACCGCGCTGTCGCCAAAATCGGGCATCTCCTCGCTGGCGTTATCCACCTGCGGTTCGCTGAACACGGTTGTGGTGGCCTGATCGAACAGCTCACGGCTGATGCCTTCGACGTCGTACCGGTTGACGATACGCAGACCGGTAAGCCCCTTAATCCCGAGAATCGTCTTCAGCTCGTTTTCCAGTTGCCTGGCCTCGACGTCAAAGCCCGGCTTCTTCTCGACATAAACGCGAAAAACCACGGTATTCCTTCTGTTGTTGGTATGGCGGTTATCTGGGTGATGCAGGTGGTCGCGTGGGTGTGTTCGCCTTGCGCGGCGCATCCGAAAAATGTGGCCCGCATCGGAAAACCGGTGCGGGCCCGGGCTCACTCGGCGTCCTTGACGCCTTCGGAATCGGCGAGCTGCTTGAGGCGGCTGTAAATCTCCTCGTATGCGGGGATGATGTTGCCCAGATCGCGGCGGAACAGATCCTTGTCAAGATGCTCGATCTTGCCGCTATGATCCTTCAAATCCCACAGACGGCAGGTGTCGGGCGTGATCTCGTCGGCCAGCAGAATCGTGCCGTCGGAAGTCTTGCCTTCCTCGATCTTGAAATCGACGAGCTGCACGTCGATCTTGGAGAAGATGTCCTTGAGCGCTTCGTTGACGGCGCGCGCCTGACGGGAGATTTCGGCGAGCTCTTCCTCGGAAGCCAGGCCGAGGGCGACGATACCGTCATCGTTGATGAACGGGTCGCCCAGTTCATCGGACTTCAGGCAGAATTCGAGGATCGGCTTCTTCAGCGGCGTGCCTTCCTTGACGCCATACCGCTTGGCGAAGGAGCCGGCGGCGGTGTTGCGCATGATGATTTCCAGCGGGTACATGGTCATCTTGCGCACCAGCTGTTCGGTGTCGGACAGGCGCTTGATGAAGTGGCTGTCGATGCCGCGAGCCTTGAGCAGTTCGAAAATCACGGAGGTGATGTGGTTGTTCAGGTTGCCCTTGCCGGCGATCTGCGCCTTCTTCGCGCCGTTGCCGGCCGTCGCCTGATTCATGTATTCGACCCACAGAACGTCGGGATCGTCGGTCGCATACATTTTTTTGGCCTTGCCCTCATAGAGCTTTTCCAGTTTCTGCATGACTCGCCTTCCTCGTAAGCACGAGATGGATTGGGGGTATATACGGTGGACAGGATACCAAGCGCCGGCTACATCGGGCGGCACGGCGTGGGGGCGGTATCGCCCGAGAATCGTCCGCGTATCGCTCGGCTGCCTATCCGGTATCGGCGCGGCGGCAAACGGGTTCGATTCGGGGCCGGGCAACGCCGTCGGCAACGGTTCTGACAACCCCCGATGGCAAGATGACGGGTATGAGTGATTACGCCGAAGCCACAGTCAACGCAAGCCAGTCCAGTGCATCACAATCAGCCTCCGTCGCGACGCCAGCCGATCCGCGGCTTGGTACCCCGCTCGACCGATCCGCCGACGCCGCGCGCACCAAGGTTCTGCTGCTTGGCTCCGGTGAGCTTGGCCGCGAAATCGCCATCGAACTCATGCGCCTGGGCGCGTGGGTGTGCGCCGCCGACAGCTACGAAGGCGCCCCGGCACAGCAGGTCGCCCACGAATACCGTGTCCTCGATATGGCCAATCCTGAGCAGTTGGACGCCCTGTTCGCCGAAATCAAGCCGGATATCGTCATCCCTGAAGTTGAGGCAATCGCCACGTCCGAACTGGATGCCGTCGCCGCGAAAGGCGTGCAAGTCGTGCCGAGTGCTGGCATCGCCGCCATCTGCATGGACCGCGAGCGCCTGCGCGTGCTCGCCCACGAGAAGCTTGGGCTGCCGACCACACCCTACCGTTTCGCCGGGTCGCTCGAGGAACTGCGTGCCGGCGCGCAAACCGTAGGTTACCCGTGCGTCGTCAAGCCAATCATGAGCTCTTCCGGTCACGGCCAGTCTGTTGTACGCACCCCGGATGCCATCGACGCCGCCTGGCATGAGGCGCAGGTCGGTCGTCGTGCGGCTGGCGAAGGCGGTATTTCTCGCGTTATCGTCGAAGCGCTCGCACCGCTTGATTATGAGCTGACCGTACTGACCGTCAGCTCGTCCGCGGGTGTCGTCACCTGCACTCCGATCGGGCAGCGTCAGGAAAGCGGCGATTACCGCGAATCCTGGCAGCCGGCGGCTGTCAACCCGGACACCTTGAGAATCGCGAAAGACCTGGCACGCCGCTGTGTCGAAGGGCTGGTCGCCGACGCGCACGAGCACGGCGAGCGCGGCTGGGGCGTGTTCGGTGTCGAACTGTTCGTCCTCACCGACGGTTCGGTGCTGTTCAACGAGGTCTCCCCGCGTCCGCACGACACCGGCATGGTGACCATGATTTCCCAACGGCTGAGCGAATTTGCGCTCCACGCGCGGGCGGTTCTGGGTATTCCGGTCAGCCAGGAGCATGTCGATTTGGCGCTCGGCGACGGGCAGGTTGGTGCGAGCCATGCCATCGTCGTCGAAGGCGACGGCCGAGCGATTTTCTCGAATGTGCCGCAGGCGCTCGCCGAGCCGGATACCAATCTGCGTATCTTCAACAAACCGGAAGTCCACGGGCATCGTCGTATGGCCGTGGCACTGGCCATCGGGGACAGCGCCGATGACGCCCGTGCCAAGGCCGGACGCGTTGCCGACGCGTTGACTGTCACGGTACGGTAATCGGCGTGGCATTCCGGCTTCGTGGGGCTTGAGGCTTACGATACCGGTATGAGCATGAAGAATCAGGGGTTTTCTGTGGCGGCTGGCGGTACCGAGGATGCCGGCCGCCCGCTCGTCATCGCGCTGGTCGTCGACACCGCGGGCAATGAAGGCAACGGCACGTCGAATTCGGCGTTGCAGTATGCCAAGGAGCTGCGCCGGCAAGGTCATACGGTCCGTCTGGTCGGTATTGGTTCGCCCGAGTATCCGATTCGCGTGCGTCACATCCCGTTGGTCTCTTGGATCGCGGCGAAACAGCAGATGCAATTCGCACAGCCTGACCGGGCGATGTTCCGCAAGGCGTTTGAGGGCGCGGATGTTGTCCACGTGTACCTGCCGTTCAAATACGGCCGCATGGCGGTGCGGACCGCACATGAGATGGGCATCCCCGCAACTGCCGGATTCCACTTGCAGCCGGAGAACGTTCTGTATTCGGCGGGGCCGTTGCGATATATCCCCGGCGCTTCGGCGTTCATCTACTGGCTGTTCGACCGCATGCTGTACCGGCATATCCGGCATATCCACACGCCCTCGCATATGATTGCCGCGCAGTTGCGGGCGCATGGCTACCGGCAGCGACTGCATGTGATCTCCAACGGCTATTCGCCAAGATTCACCGCCAAACAGCAGCGTGAACCCGGTTCGCCGTCGCCAAGACCGTTCAGAATCGTCGCTTCGGGGCGTCTAGCCAGTGAGAAGGACCATGTGACGCTGATTCGAGCGGTCGCGTTGAGCCGGCATGCCGAGGATATCGAATTGTCGATTTGCGGCACCGGGCCGTTGCAACATGAACTGCGGCGGATGGCGGCGCAATTGCTGCCCGGACGTTGGTCGATCGGTTTTCACGACAACGCGCAGATGCCCGCATTCCTGCGTTCGTGCGATCTGCTGGTGCACCCTTCGATTGTGGATATCGAATCGTTGAGCGTTCTGGAAGGCATTGCCTCCGGACTTGTGCCTGTCATAGCCAGGTCCACGCAGAGCGCCGCCGGGCAGTTCGCGTTGTGCGACCATTCGCTGTTCGAGGCCCAGGACCCGGCCATGCTCGCCCAGCGCATCGACTGGTGGATCGACCACCCCGACGAATTGAGCCGTTGGGGCGCCATCTATGCCGAGCACACGCGTGAGGAGTATTCCATCGAGTCATGCGTGCGCAAATTCGTCGCCATGGAACGCGAGGCGATCGCCGACTTCGACGGCAGGCGGTGAGTGATGGGTGTCATGTCCGCCGTGGTCCCCGTGACCGGTTGGTGTGTGGGAGTCCCGTATATCCGGAGTGCCTCAACAGCATATCTTCGCGATGAACGCCCATGATCGCCTGAACCTTGAGCGGGGGTGTTTGCTTGGAGCCTGCGGGAACCCGCACACATGTTGAATCGCCGGCACACAATGGATATAATTACGGTGTCCGCAAAGGTGTGGATATGAAGATGGGCATTTCGCCGCGTCAGCATCGTGCCCCATGATGCAGACCTAGGCGTTTGGAGATGATGTCTTATGTGGCGGGAGAGAAAAAGGCAAGATGGCTTTACCCTGATCGAACTCCTTGTCGTGATTATCATCATAGGGATTCTCGCGGCAATCGCGGTTCCGATTTACAACAACCAGGTCAGGATAGCGCGGCTCGCCGCGAATCGCGAGCATGCGAAAAGTGCGGAAACGCTGGGTATTGAGGCCTTTCTCTCGTCGTCGGGCAAGGTAAATCCGACGGCGAAAAACCGTGGCTACAACACATTCACGTATACGTATTTTGTCGAGGCAGGCACCGGTGTGCCGAACTTTTGCGCAAGTTGGAGCAGTGATGGAAGCGGCGGTGGCAGCTGCGGCGCCGGCGGAGATGACGACCGGTGGATACTCGACGGACACTATCAGATATCCACGCTCACGAATGTCGGCTCTTGGACGACAAACACGACCATCAGCGATGACATCAAGCTCGGTGACAAGATAGCGAAAATCTGGACGGTTCATTTCGACCCGAAGACAGGGGAAACCGTCGGATATTACTGTGCTTATCCGGATCCGAGCGAACCGGCGTACCGGAGGGTGTTGCAAGCCGTGCGCGATGGGACCGCGCAGAAGCAATACTCGTACAACTGACACCCACGGGGAACGATGCGGCGCAACATGCTGCTGCGTAGGAATGCGGGTGTCGGGCATGTGCCTGATCCGGTCTGCTGATCGCATGCCCGCAATATCCCGGTAACGCCGATGATACGGAAATCGCATATCATGCCGCCAAACGCAAAGGAAAACGCGGGCAAAACATTGATATTCAGCGAATATCGCATGGATATCGTTGACTGGCTGCGTATTGCGTGAGTTGCGACAACGAAAGGCGACATGATGAGCAGATATGCAGTGACCAATCCGGCGACCGGACAGGTCGAGGAAAGCTTTGAAACCTTCACCGACGAGCAGGTCGCCGCGGCGGTGGACGCCGCCGATGACGCCTATCGCACGTGGGGGAGGACCACGACCATCGAACAGCGTGCGGCGCTGATGCGCAAGGCGGTGGCCGCCTATCGCGACCAGCAGCAGGAGCTTGCCACGATCATCAACCACGAGATGGGCAAGACCATGGACGAGGCGCTTGTCGAGGTGGAATTCTCGGCGGAAATCCTTGAATATTACGCCGATCACGCCGCTGAATTCCTTGCCGACGAGCCGGTCGACCGCGCCGCGGCGGGCACGGCGTTCATCCGGCACCTGCCGATCGGCCCGCTGGTCGGCGTGATGCCGTGGAATTACCCGTACTATCAGGTGGCCCGGTTTGCCGGACCGAACCTCATGCTCGGCAACACCATCATTCTTAAGCACGCTTCCCTGTGTCCCAAGTCGTCGGCAGCGATGGAGCGGATTTTCCTCGAGGCGGGCTTCCCGAAGGGCGCGTTCGTCAACGTGTACGCCACCAACGAGCAGATCGCCAAGGTCATCGCCGACCCGCGCGTCCGTGGCGTATCCCTGACCGGTTCCGAGCGTGCCGGCAAGGCGATCGCCCAGGAGGCCGGCGCCGCTTTGAAGAAGGTCGTGTGCGAACTGGGCGGCAATGACGCGTTCATCGTCATGGGCACCGACGATTTGGATGCCGCGGTCGAGGCCGGTGCGAACGCCCGGTACGAGAACAGCGGCCAGATCTGCAACGGCGCCAAGCGGTTCATCATCATTGATTCGCTGTACGACGAGTTCCTGAAGCGCTTCATCAAGGTGTCCAAGGAGCGCCAGCTTGCGCCGCTGTGCTCCGCCTCAGCCGCCGACGGACTCGCCGCCCAGGTGCAGGCCGCGATCGATGACGGGGCGAAGGTGGTGCTGGGCGGCACCGAGCATGACGGCGCCTACTATCCGGCGACCATCCTGACCGATATCCCTGAGGGGTCCGCCGCGCGACGCACGGAGTTCTTCGGGCCGGTCGCCCAGTTCTACCGGGTGTCCGGCGAGGATGAGGCCATCGCGGTCGCCAACGATTCGCCGTACGGTCTTGGCTCCTACGTGTTCACCACCGATCATGAGCAGGGGCTGCGCTTCGCGGACCGTCTGGAATCCGGCATGACCTATATCAACGAATCCGGCGCCGATTCCGCGGAACTGCCGTTCGGCGGCGTGAAGAACTCCGGGTTCGGCCGCGAAATGGGCCCGCTCGGCATCCGCGAATTCGCGAACTACAAGCTCGTCACTGAAGCCGCGCGCTGATTGCGGGCGCATCGGGAACGATGATGGCCGGTTGCCGCATATGGCAGCCGGCCATCGCTTTGTCGGGCCACCCGGCCCAGACGGCATTGCCGGACGACGGCGACACCATGAATCCGCATGACCGCCGGTAATACTGCCAGGTTGCGCGGGTTGTGGCACTATCGGCCACGTTGTGTGCGGGTCTGGATACGGGGACTTCGAGAAGGGGCGATGCCCTGCGGCTCCTGTGCTTGTCGGCCTTCGCGCCTCACCGCACGCCGAAATCGTACCGCTGCTCAATGAGCCGCAAATAGGTAAAAACCTCGGTATGGTCCACCCCGGGAATTTTGCGGATGCGCATCACCAGGTCGAGCAGGTCGTCGTCATCGGCGGTGAACACCTCCAGCAGCATGTCGAAACGCCCGGCCGCGGCGACAATGTAATCAATGCCGCCGGTCTTGCGCAGCCGGTCGGCAATCGCGTCCAGGTCGCCGCTGGTGTTCACGCCGATCAGGGCCTGCCTGCGATACCCCAGCTGGATGGGATCGGTGACGGCGACGATCTGGATGATCCCCGCCTCGACCAGTCGCTGGACGCGCCCTCGCACGGCGGCTTCGGACAGGCCGACCACCTTGCCGATCGCCCCGTACGGCTTGCGTCCGCTTTTCTGCAATTCGCGGATAATCGCCTTGTTCGTCTCGTCGAGCAACGTGCACTTGTGTGGTTCCATGGCTGCGGCGCCGTTGTCCGGGGAGCCTGCCGCCGGGAACGGTTCGTGGATATCATGCTGAACTCTCATGCGACCATATCAGCAGGTGTTTGTTCACGATGCGAGACCAAGGGGAAAATTCCGCGTTACGCCGCATTTTTAGTCGCAATATTACGTTTACGCAACGGAAATCATCGCAACCTTTGATAAATCACAACGAAAACAGCAGAGACCAAGCCTCGCACGCTATCGAACTCGAAGTTCTCGCAAGCCACGCACGAACGTGACGCGTCCCGCGGACAGGCGCCGCAGGATGACCGGACGAATTACCAAGGAGGAGCGATGACCACGACACAATCACCTGTCCAGGATGCGGTCCCGTCATCATCTGCGGCGGAATCGCATCAGCCGGATGATACCGGCGTCCGTATCGGCCGCGACAAGGACGTGGAATTGAGAGAAAGCGGCCTGACTATCAACCGCGCCCGCAAGACCTTCCGGTCGGCGGAAGGCAAATTGGTCCACGCCATCGACGACGTGAGCCTGAACATCGAAGCCGGCGAATTCTTCGTGCTGCTCGGCCCCTCCGGTTGTGGCAAGACGACACTGCTGCGGTCCATCGGCGGTCTGGAAACCCTGGATGCCGGCGAAATCTATCTGGGTGACCAGCGCATCGACGAGATGCCGCCATACGAGCGTCCGGTCAACACCGTATTCCAAAGTTACGCATTGTTCCCCAATATGACGGTGGAACAGAACATCGCTTTCGGCTTGGAAATGGAAAAGAAGCCGAAGGACTACATCAAGCGCAAGACGCAGGAGATGCTCGATCTGGTGCATCTGAGCGAAATCGGCAAGCGCCTGCCCAGCCAGTTGTCCGGCGGCCAGCAGCAGCGTGTCGCGCTCGCCCGGTCGCTCGCGAAAAGCCCGAAGGTGCTGTTGCTCGATGAATCCCTGTCCGCGCTTGATTTCAAGCTGCGCCGCCAGATGCAAGTCGAATTGAAGCGTCTGCAGCGAGAGACCGGCATCATCTTCATTTTCGTCACGCACGACCAGGAAGAGGCCCTGTCGATGGCCGACCATATCGCCGTGTTCTCCAAGGGCAAGCCCGAGCAGGTCGGCACCCCGGAGGAAATCTATGACAAGCCTGCCAACCGGTTCGTCGCCGACTTCATCGGTGATATCAACTTCCTCGACGCCACCGTGCATGATGCCGGCTCGGTCGAGGTCGAAGGCAAGATTTTCCCCGTGACACAGGATTTGAGCGGGTATGGCAAGGGGACGGCCGTGAGCGCGGCCGTGCGCCCGGAACGCATTGTGCTCGGCCGTGCGGGGGAGGGCGCCCTGCAGGCCACGGTCGAAACCGTCACCTACATGGGCTCGGATGTACGCTGCCATGTCCGTCTCGCCGACGGCACGCCCGTACAGATCCGTGTCAACCCGCCATTTGACGCCGAACTGCTCACGGTCGGCGCGAACGTCGGGGTGACGGTCAGCCCCGACCACATGAGGGTGGTGGAACGATGAGTGAAACCTCTTCCGCCTTGGATGGCAGCAAGCCGCCGATTTCTGCGCCTTCGCAAGAGGTCAAGACAACGACCTCCCGTCGCCGCCGCACCCTGTTCGCCGCCTCGGGCAGCATCAAGCCCGGTATGCTGTCGCACTGGTATTCGATTCCCGCTATTATCGTCGGTCTGCTGTTCACACTCGGCCCGATCTGCGTCATCGTCGCGTTCTCCTTCATGAGCCAGCCGGATGTCGGCGGCGGCGTGGTCTACAAGTTCTCCACGAACGCTTACAAGAAGCTGCTGTTCACCACCGACTTCCTGGGTCGCACCTCCTTCGACCCGCGGTATCTCAAGGTGTTCGGCACTTCGTTGTGGCAGGCGCTTGTCACCACGTTCATCTGCATCGTGCTGTCCTTCTTCATCGCCCTGTGGATGTCGTTGCGCAAGCCGTCAACCCAGCGCCTGCTGGTGTTGCTGATCAACATCCCGTTCTGGACGAACCTCATCGTCCGCACCTACGCGTGGATGCTCATCCTCAATGAAAACGGCCCGATCAACGGCTTCTTGAGGTTCATCGGCGTCGGCAGCAAACAGCTGCTGTACACGTCGGGTGCCTCGTTGATCGGCTTGATCTTCACCTTCCTGCCGTTCGCGATCATGCCGATGTATTCGGCGCTGTCCGGATTCGACTTCCGTCTGGTCGAAGCCGCATACGACCTGGGCGCCCGCAAACTCACCGTGATGCGGCGGATCATCCTGCGCGCCGCGAAACCAGGCGTCACCTCGGCCATTGCGCTGTGCTTCATCCCTGCCTTCGGCTCCTACGTGCAGCCCGTGCTGCTTGGCGGCGGCCGTGTCCTCATGGTCGGCAACCTGATTGCCTCCCAGTTCTCCGAAGCGCGCAACTGGCCGTTCGGTGCGGCATTGTCCACGGTGATTCTGCTGATCACGCTGCTGTGCGGTGTCGCGGCAAGCATCGGCGGCGGCAAAGCGGCGCGTGACGCCGGCATGGCGGTATGAACAGAACGAGGTGAGTGCAATGACTAGCAGCAACAAGGAAACCAAGCGTACCGGGGAAGCGGCGGATATCCGCACGGTCGCCGGGACACCCGACAGCGAAACCGCTCCGGTCGTCCACATGGATTATGGCACCGCGGCGGAATTCGGCGCCATCGTCGAACGAACCATCGACGAACGCGGCGAACACGCGTCCGCCCAAATGCCGCAATGGCTCGAAGACAAGCAGCCCGACCGGGCGCTGAGCACCCGGCGTTCCGGGCGAAACCGGCTGAAAACCTTCCCCGGCGTCGCGTTCATCAGCGTGCTCGTCATCCTGTTCCTGTATCTGCCGATGCTCATGGTCGTGATGTTCTCCTTCAACGGCGGCCGTCAGGCGCTGCTGTGGAAAGGGTTCTCCCTGTCCTGGTACGGCACGGTGTTCCACGACCCGGCAATCATCTCGGCGACCCTGACCTCGCTCGAAGTCGCGGTCATCGCGATGGTCCTGTCCACTGCCATCGGCGTGCTGTTCGTGCTCGCCGCCGACCAGATGTCACGGGCGGGTTCGGCGCTCGCAGGCTGGCTGATCAACGCGTCGCTGATTATCCCGGAGGTCGTGCTCGGCGTCGCCACCATGGGCTTCATCCGTATGATCGGCCTGAAGCCGGGCTTGCTGCCGCTGATTCTCGCGCATACCACCTTCTGCATCCCGTTCGTGGTGATGCCGTTGCGCGCAAGGTTGCAGACCATCGACACCTCGTGCTTCGAAGCCGCAGTGGATCTCGGCGCGTCGCCAATCACCACGGTCCGCCGCGTCACCCTGCCGCTGCTGGCCCCGGCCATCGTCTCCGGCGCGCTGATGGCCTTCGTGATCTCGATGGATGACTTCATGATCTCGAACTTCCTGACATCCGCCGGCACGACGACCCTGCCGATCTACATCTTCTCGCTTATCCGCAAGGGCGTGAACCCGAGCATCAACGTCGTCGCCACGCTTCTGCTCCTGCTCGCCGTCATCGTGACCGTCATCTCCTCGGTCCTGACCAACCGCAAGGACGACTGAACGGCGGCGTGCGCCAGAGCGCAGCCGTCATACCGAAGAAAGGAGCCGAAATGCGCACCTCATCAGCTGTTATCCCTTCAAATCATTCATATTCCGACTACCGTGAGAGCGGGCGTGGCTGTGGCCGCGGGTACGTCCGCGGCCACGTGGGCAGGACGTTCCGTCGTGTGGCGTGCATGGCGCTCGCTGTTGCGGGCCTGCTGTCGTCCGCCGCATGTTCGGGCGGTATCTCGGATTCCGCTCGCACGACTGATGTCATTGCCGATGGGGCATACCACGAGGCGCATGGCGGCGAACTGCACATCTACACGTGGGCCGGCTACATGCCTGATGACGTGATCAAGAAATTCGAGAAGGACACCGGCATCAAACTTACGGTGGACACCTTCGAAAGCAACGAGGCGCTCGAGGCCAAGCTGCAATCCACCGGCGGGTCCGGGTATGACATCGTCATGCCGAGCGACTACATGGTCTACCAGCTCATCAAGGAGCATATGCTCGTCAAGTTCGACGTGTCCAAACTGCCCAACGGCAAGAACATCTCCAAGGAGTTCTCCAGCCCGTACTACGACCCCAAGCTCCAGTATTCGGCGCCCTACGTCATCGGCTACACCGGGTTCATGGTCAACACCAAGAAGATCCCCAAGTCCGCGGCGCCGACCAGCTGGAAGGAGTTCTTCGCGCTGTCCTCCAAGTACGGCAAGTCGCAGCTGCTCAATGATTCCATTGAGGTGACCAATGCCGCGTTGCGTGCCGTGGGCTCTGAGCAGTGCACCACCGATGCGCACGCCTACCAGAACGCGAACGATCTGCTGCAGTCCTACCGGTCGAAGGTCGGGGTTGTCAGCTCGGAAGGTGTGGCGGATCGTCTGGCTTCCGGGGAGCAAGTCATCGGCATGATCTGGAGTTACGACGCTTACCAGGCGCAGCAGTCGAACAAGGATCTCGAATTCGTCTACCCGTCCGATGGCACCACCCAGTTCGTGGACAATATGGCGATTGCCGCGGGGGCGCAGAACATCGACCAGGCCAAGACCTTCATCAATTACATGCTGGATCCGAAGAACAAGGAGGCGATTGACGAGTCCGCGGGCGCCGGGTCTGTGCTCAAGGGCGGTGATGCGTTGCTGCCGAGCGAGATGCGGTCGTCCAACACAATCGTGCCGAGCGCGGATGAACTCAAGCATGCAGTGACTGAGAAGGCCTGCTCGAACGCCATCAACGACAACTACACGCAGCTGTTCGAGAACTTCAAGCAGTGATGCGGCTGCGCAAGGAGTGCAGCGGGTGCGGCTGTGCGTCTTGCGTGGTTGCGGGGCAATCGGGTCATCCGGAGGGAAACCTCCGTATGACCCATTGTTGTGTTTGGGGGAGTACTGGACTGATCGTGCTTGACTGGACTTTGGGCTCATTCGTGATGCGGGGTGCGTCAATTGCGCAATGGCGGGTTGGCGCGTGATGACAGTGGTGCCGCCTTCCGCGTCACCCGGCGTCGTGCCTGTCATCGTGTGGGGATTCGCTCGCACGGAGGCGGTTGGTGTTGTCCAGGTTGCAGTCCCGGAGGCTGCATATCCGGCGATGTGTGGGGATTCGCTCGCATGGTGACCGGTTGGTTGGGTCGGATGTTGTGGATGGGGTGGTTTGAGGATGGTTGTGTGAGGTTTGGCTCACACGGTGACCGGTTTGGTGCCCGGGATCGTTGATTCGGTGGTGCGGGTCTGTCATCGTGTGAGGATTGACTCACAAGATGGCGGCTGGTATGACCGGGATGTGGCCTGAAGACTGCGTATCTGGCGATGTGTGGGGATTCGCTCGCATGGCGGACATGTTCCCGCCTTCCATCGCCTGGCTGGCAGTCCGTCCACCGGTCCGTGCGAGGTTATGCTCACATGCCGGGCCCCATCGTCGCCTGCGGCGTCGGCGCTCACGAATCCTTGGTATTCCGGGCCAATCCTCATATCCTTCATCGGTCGCAACTCGGATGCGCACAGCGCGATGCTCGCCGCCGCTGCGAATCACTCTCGAAAGCGAACATCCATGTTGACGAATTGTTACGAGCGGAAAAACGGTTCCGGAATCAGAAATCCCAACGAAATAATGCTGGTTTTACCTATGAATGTACGAAATTCGTAGCCAAGATGATGGAATGCGACGGAAAACGCATCATCGGGCTGCAGAAGGAAAGGATTCGACATGACGGCCAGCATCAGTGAAGCCAGGATCAAGGAACTCACCGCCAAGGAAGGTGAGAAGCTCAACGCCAAGCTCGGCAAGTCCCGCGAGATGTATAACGAAGCCCGCAAGCACCTGTGCAACGGCGTCGCCTCCTCCTATCAGCTGCGCGACCCATGGCCGATCTACGTCGATCACGGCAGCGGCTCCAAGCTGTGGGATGTGGACGGCAACGAATATTACGACTTCCACAACGGCTACGGTGCCATGGTGCAGGGCCATGGCAATCCGGAAATCGGCAAGGCGATCGCCGAACGGTTCCCGAAGGGCACGCATTTCGCGCTCCCTGACGAGGATGATTTCGTAGTCGCCGACGAGCTGACCCAGCGTTTCGGCCTGCCGAAGTGGCGTTTCACCAACTCCGGCTCCGAGGCCACCATGGACGCGATCCGCATCGCCCGCGCCTACACGCACCGCGACCACATCATGAAGATCTTCGGCTCCTACCACGGTCACCATGACGCGGTGATGATCTCCATCGTCGGCGATTACGAGAACATCGGCGACAAGAACCACTTGAAGAAGATCCCGTACGGCGCCGGCATCCCGAAGTCCCTGATCCCGCTGACCGTGCCGGTGCCGTTCAACGACGCCGACGCGCTCGAGGCCCGCATCCGCGAGATGGAAACCGATGACGAGGCTCCTGCGTGCCTGATCATGGAAGCCTGCCTGATGAACATGTCCATCGTGCCGCCGGAGCCCGGCTACCTCGAGAAGGTGCGCGAGATCACCAAGCGCCACGGCATCGTGCTCATCTTCGACGAGGTCAAGACCGGCCTGACCATTGGACCTGGCGGCGCCACCAAGCTGTTCGGCGTGACCCCGGACATGGTCACCATGGCCAAGGCGATTTCCGGCGGCCTGCCGATGGGCGCCATCGGCGGCACCGACGAGGTGATGAGCGTCGTCGAATCCGGTGAGGTCTACCAGGTCGGCACCTACTCCGGCAACCCGCTGTGCGTGGCCGCCGCCCGCGCCAACCTCGAGAAGGTGCTCACCCCGGAGGCCTACAAGCTGTTCGACCACCTGAACAACCGCCTGATGGAAGGCTGCACCGAAGTCATCAAGAAGTACGACTTCCCGGGCTACTCCATCGGGTTCGGCGCCAAGGGCTGCGTCACCTTCTCCCCGCACAAGATCGTCGACTATGTGACCTTCAAGCAGGGCCAGCGCACCGACTTGAACCAGCTGTGCTGGCTGTACGCCGCCAACCGTGGCGTGTTCATGACGCCGGGGCGCGAGGAGGAATGGACGCTGTCGGTGGCCCACGATGACGCCGCCTGCGACGCCTACATCAACGCCTTCGCCGAGATGGCGCACGATGTGACCGCTGAGTAACCCCAATCAAGCCTCCCCGAAGCCGGGTTCCAATACACTGCACTCCTCTTGCCCGGCTTGGGGTGTCATTCGCGACCGTGGTCGAGTGGCATCGCGCATGCGGTGCTGTTCGGCCACGGTCGTTCCACTTCCGCGGGGCGGTTTATGGTGGTACGTTGTGGCGTTGGTGTGTTGCAGTGTTGCAGTGTTGTCTGTCGTTGTGTTGGGTGTTTCGTCGATGGCGGTGTAAATGGGTGTCGTGCGTTTCTTGGGTTGCGGGTAAAAACGACGCGCCGGGAAGCATACGTCCTGAACATCGTGTATAGTCTTTGACTGTTGTGCGAAACGAGGTTCACCTCGGTTTGGCGCCACATGGTGGATATAGCTCAGCCGGTAGAGCATCTGATTGTGGTTCAGAAGGTCGCGCGTTCGAGCCGCGTTATCCACCCCATCAACCCCGGGTTCGCCCGGGGTTTTGTTTTTCCTCCCGACTTGTGCCCACGATGCGACAGTGCGTCGCCGGGCTGACGTTCCTTTCGCAAACCGGTTACGCTAGGGCCACCGTCGGCGTAGCCAGTTCGTGAGGGCGATCGGCCGAACCGCGCGTAATGTGACGATGGGATCCGGTATGTGCGGTGCGTACTCTGCTCGGCGCTCAGCCATGTCCCGGCCGGCCATAGATTCGTGCTCAACGTCGTGTCCGTCCTTCAACCTTCTGCCGACGCTTAGGGACGCCTCAGCGTCGGCAGAAGCAGAACAATGACCTTCTGCCGACGCTGAGTGTGCCGTGAGTGTCGGTGGAAGCAGGACAGCCACGGTTACGGGCGGAAGGGGGTCCATAGTGGTTGCTTGGGATTATTCGGGTCGGCGGCACCGGTGTGCCCGGGAGAAGTCGGCGGATTGCCCGATTTCGTGCTGTTTTTCCGCACAGGATGTGGGAGTTCTATGGAATCCGGCGCTTCTGAAGATGATTTCCCAACGGAAACGTTGGAATCATGCGATTCCTGAATTCGCCACTGAAATCGTGTTCGGGAGAAAACAGCCGGATTCGCGTATCCGCGGTAAACTCCGCAAACAGCCGGGAGATAATCCGTCTTGAGGTCGTGCGTGGATATTCTCCCGGCGGTTCGTGGGCTTCATCGGCAGAATGTTCGCTGATGGTCGTTCGTTACATCAAGTCCCGTATTCGTGGATTGACCTTGATACGCTTCCCGTCCCCACGAGTGATTCGCACGACAGCCGCCATGTCGTCTTGACTGTCGCCCCCTGCACGCGATACGGTTCGTCTCCAAGGCGGGAGACGCTGAGGCGAGTCAGGGGCGAAGTCTGGAATCTCAACTTCTCGTAGCGATCATGGACCGCGAGGTGACTGGGGTTGCACGGTGGTCCGGCAAGCTCGTCCCGGTTTTTCGACGCGTTCTGTGCGTTGCCGTTCGGTGGTGACTGGTCTGTGTGATTTTGGATTGCATAATCCCTTGTTGCACGAGGCTTTGCGCGGTATCGGCAGCTGTGGCTGACACGCCCGCATCGCGAAGAAACTTCGGCGTTTCTTTTCTTTTCGGACCGAGAAATCCGGTATAATTGCAATTGAAGGCCGGAGTTGGATTCAGCCGAGCAAGTCGACGGGATCCAATGGAGCGCAAGTCCGCAAGGGCTGGTGCAACGCCTTCGAGATAATTGAATATCGAAAACTGAATATTGGTGATGATTATGTGCGGCACGGGCAGTACGGCAAGGTAGGCCGGGCCGCTGAAGCCAGCTGGCGTAACAAGCGCATGAGGCGCTGGGTATGTTGTGTTGGTGAATGGCATAAGGTTTAGGTTGCCGCGCAAGGTGGCGCGGCGTTGGACATGATGATCACCTCCTTCCAGGTGGCCCCCGCAGATGCAGTTCGGCATTGCGGGGGCCACCTTTTTCTTGGGTATGGGGATATGGGCAACAATGGAGAAGGCCGCAAAGGGATAAATCACAATGGGGCATGCCGCAATACGTGTCCGATGGTTCGGCAATGCGCATGCCGCCCGCTATCCCTCATCCAAACCGGTTACGCTGAGGGCGGTGTTTGCGCGGGTTTGCCTGGAGAGTCGCTGGGTTCGTCCGTGGGTTGTTTGGATGTGGCTGTTTCCGGGAGTCGGGATACGACAACAGGGGTGGTGCTGCTTGCCATGTATGGCGGTACTTGGGGGAGTGATTTTCCGGGAGAATTGTCGGATTCGCCTGATGAGCGCATAAACTCCCGCACGAAGGCTGGGAGATCATGGAAATCCTTGGCCCTGCGGATGATCTCCCAATAGGACCGTTGGAAATCCGCGGTTCTGAAAATCGCCCTCTGAAGCCGTTACTGGGAGAATATCGCCGTATCGGCGCAACCGCGATAAACTCCCGCACCAATCTGGGACTTCATGGCCCGTCGACCGGGTTCCGCATATTCTCCCGCATCCGCAACGCCAAGGTCGCGTAACATGACCAGCGAGGAGATCCAGACATGCCGTTGGTTCCCGATACCCCGACATGCCGAAGTCGCCGATGTTCGGATGCTTCCGGATGAGCAAACGCATTCATGATGGTGTTCCGGCAGAAGTTCCCCGATATCCCAATAATTCCCACGGGCGTGTCGCACCCAGTCCGATGATATAATAAAAATCCGTGTGTGCCAGCGGTATGCCTTATGTGACAGGCGTGGGCGCTGGGATATCCCGGAATCCGTTAGATTGCGCGCGGTGACGTGGCGGCAGGAGGAGGACGGGCCATCGGGCCGGTGGACTGTGGCTGTTTCATATCTCCGATTCTGCGGGAATGTGGGGCCTCGGTGCGGCGGCTTCACCTGAACAGGAAATCAATGAATCGGAGAACTGAAGTTGCCTACGATTGAACAACTTGTCCGCAAGGGACGTAAGGCCAAGCCGAAGAAGTCCAAGACTTTGGCCCTGAAAGGAAGCCCGCTGCGCCGCGGCGTGTGCACCCGTGTGTATACCACCACCCCGAAGAAGCCGAATTCGGCTCTGCGTAAGGTCGCTCGTGTGCGTCTGAGCTCGGGCATCGAAGTCACCGCCTACATCCCCGGCGAGGGCCACAACCTGCAGGAGCACTCCATCGTGCTCGTGCGCGGCGGCCGTGTGAAGGATCTGCCGGGCGTGCGCTACCACATCGTGCGTGGCGCGCTTGATACCCAGGGCGTCAAGGACCGCAAGCAGGGTCGTTCCCTGTACGGAGCAAAGAAGGCGAAGTAAGAGATATGTCACGTAAAGGACCCGCTAAGAAGCATCAGGTGCTGCCCGATCCGATCTACGGTTCGACCGTTGTGGCGCAGCTCATCAACAAGATCCTGCTCGACGGCAAGAAGTCGATCGCCGAGGACATCGTGTATTCGGCTCTTGATATGGTCAAGGAGAAGACCGATCAGGAGCCGGTGGCTGTGCTCAAGCGCGCTCTCGACAACATCCGTCCGAGCCTTGAGGTCCGTTCCCGCCGTGTCGGCGGTGCGACCTACCAGGTCCCGGTCGAGGTGAAGCCCGCTCGCGCGAACACCCTGTCGCTGCGCTGGCTGACCGACTTCTCCCGCGCTCGTCGCGAGAAGACCATGGCCGAGCGCCTCGCCAACGAGATTCTCGATGCGTCCAACGGTCTCGGTGCTTCAGTGAAGCGTCGCGAGGACACCCACAAGATGGCGGAAGCCAACAAGGCCTTCGCTCATTACCGCTGGTAATTGACTGAAGAGAACAAGAGCTAAGGAACACTTATGGCACTGGACGTGCTTTCCGACCTGCATAAGGTACGCAACATCGGCATCATGGCCCACATCGATGCCGGTAAGACAACCACCACCGAACGCATCCTGTACTACACCGGCAAGAACTACAAGATCGGTGAGACGCACGATGGCGCTTCGACGATGGACTTCATGGCTCAGGAACAGGAGCGCGGCATTACCATTCAGTCCGCCGCAACCACCTGCTTCTGGCATCGTCAGACCCACGACGTGGATGACCAGTTCCAGATCAACATCATCGACACCCCTGGCCACGTGGACTTCACCGCCGAGGTGGAGCGCTCCCTGCGCGTGCTCGATGGCGCCATCGCCGTCTTCGACGGCAAGGAAGGCGTGGAGCCGCAGTCCGAGACTGTGTGGCGCCAGGCTGACAAGTATTCGGTCCCGCGTATCTGCTTCATCAACAAGATGGATAAGCTCGGCGCCGACTTCTACTACTCCGTGCAGACCATCAAGGACAAGCTCGGCGTCAAGCCGCTCGTCATCCAGCTGCCGATTGGCGCCGAGAACGATTTCGCCGGCGTCGTCGACCTGGTCCGCATGAAGGCGTACGTCTGGAATGACGTCAAGGACGATCTCGGTGCCCACTACGACACCGTGGACATCCCGGATGACCTCAAGGACAAGGCCGAACAGTACCGTGCCGAGCTGCTCGACGCGTGCGCCGAGACCGACGAGGACCTGCTCGAGAAGTACCTCGAGTCCGGCGAGATGACCGAGGACGAGATCCGTACCGCGATCCGCAAGCTCACCATCGCCCGCGAGGCCTTCCCGGTGACCTGCGGCTCCGCGTTCAAGGACAAGGGCGTGCAGCCGATGCTCGATGCAGTCGTCGACTACCTGCCGAGCCCTGAGGACGTCCCGGCCATCAAGGGCTTCAAGCCCGGCGACGAATCCGTGGAAATCGACCGCAAGCCGACCATGGACGACCCGTTCTCCGCGCTGGTCTTCAAGATCTCGACCCACCCGTTCTACGGCAAGCTCGTGTTCGTGCGTGTCTACTCCGGTGTCGTCAAGCCCGGCGACACGGTGCTTGACTCCACCAAGGGCAAGAAGGAACGCGTCGGCAAGATCTTCCAGATGCACGCCGACAAGGAGAACCCGGTCGACGCTGCAGAAGCCGGCAACATCTACACCTTCGTCGGCCTGAAGAACGTGACGACCGGCGATACGCTGTGCGATGAGAAGAGCCCGATCTCCCTGACCTCCATGACCTTCCCCGACCCGGTGATCGAGGTGGCCGTGGAGCCGAAGACCAAGGCCGACCAGGAGAAGATGAGCATCGCCCTGGCGAAGCTGTCCGACGAGGATCCGACCTTCCGCGTCAAGACCGACGAAGAGTCCGGCCAGACGCTGATCTCCGGCATGGGCGAGCTCCAGCTCGACATCATCGTCGACCGTATGCGCCGCGAGTTCAAGGTCGAGGCGAATGTCGGCAAGCCGCAGGTCGCGTACCGCGAGACCATCCGCAAGGCCGTCATGAACCAGGAGTACACGCACAAGAAGCAGACCGGCGGTTCCGGCCAGTTCGCTAAGGTGCTCATGAACTTCGAGCCGATCGACCCGGCTTCCGGCAAGACCTACGAGTTCGTCAACGAGGTCACCGGCGGCCACATCACCAAGGAGTTCATCCCGGCCATCGACGCTGGTGTCCAGGAAGCCATGCAGTCCGGCGTGCTCGCCGGGTTCCCGGTGGTCGGCGTCAAGGCGACCGTCACCGATGGCCAGACCCACGATGTCGATTCCTCGGAAATGGCGTTCAAGATCGCCGGCTCCATGTGCTTCAAGGAAGCCGCTCCGAAGGCCAAGCCGGTCATCCTCGAGCCGATCATGGCCGTGGAGGTCCGCACGCCGGAAGAGTACATGGGCGACGTGATGGGCGACTTGAACTCCCGTCGTGGCTCCATCCAGTCCATGACCGACGCCACCGGCGTGAAGGTCATCGACGCGAAGGTCCCGCTCTCCGAGATGTTCGGTTACATCGGCGACCTGCGTTCCAAGACGCAGGGTCGCGCCATGTTCACCATGCAGATGGACTCGTACGCCGAGGTCCCGAAGGCCGTCTCCGACGAGATCATCAAGGCCCAGCGCGGCGAGTGACACACTGAGCCGCATCGGACTTGCCCTGTCCCCAGTCGGCGCTAGAATAGACTAGCGTTGACTGGGTTCGGGCTCTGATGTGGCACACAACCCAGAAACCCAGTAATATGTAGCGAGTGCCTAGCGCGAAGATCGCGCGGGCAAACTACGAGACGTCCAGGAGGACACACATGGCAAAGGAAAAGTACGAGCGTACTAAGCCGCACGTTAACATCGGCACCATCGGCCACGTCGATCACGGCAAGACGACCCTGACCGCCGCCATCTCCAAGGTGCTGCACGAGGAGTTCCCGGATCTCAACCCGGAGTATGACTTCGACCAGATCGACGCCGCTCCTGAAGAGAAGCAGCGTGGTATCACCATCAACATCGCCCACATCGAGTACCAGACCGCGAAGCGCCACTACGCTCACGTGGACTGCCCGGGCCACGCCGACTTCGTGAAGAACATGATCACCGGCGCTGCCCAGATGGATGGCGCCATCCTCGTTGTGGCCGCCACCGACGGCCCGATGGCCCAGACCCGCGAGCACGTGCTGCTCGCCCGCCAGGTCGGCGTGCCGCGCATCCTCGTTGCGCTGAACAAGTGCGATATGGTTGACGACGAAGAGCTCATCGACCTCGTCGAAGAAGAGGTCCGCGACCTCCTCGACGAGAACGGCTTCGACCGTGACTGCCCGGTCATCCGTACCTCCGCGTACGGCGCCCTGCACGACGATGCTCCGGATCACGAGAAGTGGGTCCAGACCGTCAAGGACCTCATGGATGCCGTCGACGAGTACATCCCGACCCCGGTCCACGATCTCGACAAGCCGTTCCTGATGCCGATCGAGGATGTCTTCACCATCTCCGGCCGTGGCACCGTCGTGACCGGCCGTGTTGAGCGCGGTAAGCTCCCGGTGAACTCCAACGTGGAGATCGTTGGCCTGCGCGACACCCAGACCACCACCGTCACCTCCATCGAGACCTTCCACAAGCAGATGGACGAGGCCGAGGCTGGCGACAACACCGGCCTGCTGCTCCGTGGCATCAACCGTGACCAGGTCGAGCGTGGCCAGGTCGTGGCTGCTCCGGGCTCCGTGACCCCGCACCACAAGTTCGAGGGCGAAGTCTACGTCCTGACCAAGGACGAGGGCGGCCGTCACTCGCCGTTCTTCTCGAACTACCGTCCGCAGTTCTACTTCCGCACCACCGACGTCACCGGCGTGATCACCCTGCCGGAAGGCGTCGAGATGGTCCAGCCTGGCGATCACGCGACCTTCACGGTCGAGCTGATCCAGCCGGTCGCCATGGAAGAGGGCCTCACCTTCGCTGTGCGCGAAGGCGGCCACACCGTTGGCTCCGGTCGTGTGACCAAGATCATCGAGTAGTCTGCGCCTCGCAGGTTCTACCTGATACGCTGAACTAGCGTAAACGCCCCTGAGGTTCCCCTCGGGGGCGTTTTCATTTGCCACGCATTTGCCACGCATTTCCATCGCGTGTTTTTATCGCGTATCGCCCTGCACATGTACCCGGCATCCCGCGCCGCAGCAGTCGTGTTGGGCGTCAAGGCATCGAATGCCGGCTATCGGAAGAAGCGATAACGCAGGCGGGTCGTATCGCGGAACGTCACATCGGTTCTCAAATCATGGCCTCTAATGTTCCCACTACATGGCCAATACGGCCGGCACGTCTCCATACCGCAGACAGTGGACACCACAGACGAGAGGACGGGAAACATGGACTGGACCACGATACACGCGCAGGCAACGGCCAACATGACCGTAGCGGGATTGCAATACGAGGACGGCAACGCGGATATCGACGGCGGACAGCGCGATATCGACACCTTGGCATGGCGGCGTTTCGGCATCCTGCCGCGGGCGTTCCACAATGTCGGGGACATCGACACGTCGGTCACCGTCGGAGGGCTCACCATCCCCACACCCATCTTCGGAGCCCCGACCGCATACCACAGGCTTGCCAGCAAGAACGGCGAGATAGCCTCACAGAACGGCATGCATCGCGCTGGCACCTTCATCATCTACCCGACCAACGCGTCAGAGCCTGTAGAACACTTCGCCGCCGAAGTACAGGGAGACTGGTGGCAGCAGGTCTATCTGTTCGATGACCGCAAGGTCTCCGAGGCCTTCGTCGAACGTTCCGTGGCGTCCGGGGCCAAGGCGCTGATGCTCACGCTGGATTGCCCAGGATACCGCCGTGACTTCGGATTCCGCAACGGCATCGACGGCACGTGGGAAGGGGCGAGCGGCAACTTCCCCAAGATGCACATGACCGATTGGACGCTTAACCTCGCGACATCCATCACCCCGAGGGACATCCAATGGCTCAAGGAGATTTCCGGGCTGCCGGTGTATGTCAAAGGAGTGATGCGCCCCGAGGACGCCGTCACCGCGATGAACGCGGGAGCGGCCGGTGTCATGGTATCCAATCACGGACGACGCCAGGTCGACGGCGTCGTCCCCGTGGCCTACGCGCTGCCCAGGATCCGCCATGCGCTCGGCCGTGATGCGGAGATCTTCGCCGATACCGGCATCCGCACCGGTGGCGACGTCTTCCGCGCGCTTGCGCTCGGCGCCGATGCGGTAGGCCTGGGGCGTCCCATCCAGTGGGCCGCAGCCGCCGGGGGAGAGGACGGCATCGCGAAGATGGTCGAGCGCATCACCGATGAGCTGGCCCACACCATGAACTCCGCCGGCGTGTCCCGCATCGCGGATATCGACGAATCCTTCCTGATGGAAGGGCAGGGGCCGTCGGCCTTCCTGTCGTACGCTCCCGGCACTGCCGCGTGAAGGCGCCGTTGCCGTGGCACGGACGGAATGAATCGCGCTTGTTTTGCGGTCAACTCGTTGTGGCATAATGGCCAAGGCATTTTTGTTTTGCCTCAAGTAACTGAAGAATAGGTGAATACACGTGGCACAAACTACCAATGACATCAAGAACGGCTCTGTTCTGAATCTCGACGGCCAGCTGTGGCAGGTCATTAAGTTCCAGCACGTCAAGCCGGGCAAGGGACCCGCTTTCGTGCGCACCACCATCAAGAACGTGCTGTCGGGCAAGATCGTCGACAAGACCTTCAATGCCGGCATGAAGATGGAATTCGAGACCGTCGACAACCGTACCCTGCAGTACTCCTACGAGGACGGCGATAACTACGTGTTCATGGACATGACCACGTACGACCAGATCATGATCCCCAAGGAGCTGATCGGCGACCAGAGCAAGTACCTGCTCGAGGGCACCGACTGCATCGTGAGCTTCCATGACGGCACCCCGCTGAGCGTCGAGCTCCCCGCGTCGGTCATCCTGACCATCACGCACACCGAGCCCGGCCTGCAGGGCAACCGTTCCAACGCCGGCACCAAGCCGGCGACCGTCGAGACCGGCGCTGAGATCCAGGTCCCGCTGTTCATCAACGAGGGCGAGAAAGTCAAGGTCGATACGCGTGACGGCTCCTACCTCGGTCGTGAGAACTGAGAGCGAGGATTTGAGGCTTCATGGCACGTTCCACCGCCCGTAAGCGGGCTCTGAACACGTTGTACGAAGCGGACGAGAAGGGACAGGATATCCTGTCCCTTCTTGCTGAGCGCATCGCCAACCCGGGCGCACAGACCCCGCTTCCCGATTACGCCATCGACATCGTCCGTGGCGTTGCCGAGCATCGCGGTGAAATCGACCATCTGCTCGACGAACATTCCACCGGCTGGAAAGTCAAACGTATGGCAGTGGTCGATCGCAATGTCCTGCGTATCGCCACATGGGAGATCCTGTACAACGATGACGTGCCGGACAAAGTCGCCATCGACGAGGCCATCACGCTCACCAAGACGCTGAGCGATGAACATTCCACATCATTCATCCACGGTTTGCTCAGCGCCATCTGTGCCGTGAAGGATGAGCATCTGGCGCATCAGGCCGAACTCGCGCGACAGCGTGAGGACGAGCAGGTGCAGGCGTCGATGGACGAGGACGCGCAGCCACCGGTCCAATCGGGCGAGACAGACGGTGCCTCCGGGGGTGACACGGCGGACGTCCCTGACGTGCCGGCGGCACCGGACCAACCCGATGGGCCCGATACGCAGCAGGACTCGCCGCAAGACCAGCACACGACGAACTGACACCGGATATTGGCCGGTGCGAGAGTCCCAGCCGGCCGGTATCCTTGGTACGAATACCCATAGAATAAGGGGGTTTTGGTGAACCAGAACGATTCCGAAGCCGTGGATTTCTCACTCGAAGACGCAGTCCTTGTCCTGGAAGACGGACAGGTGTATGTCGGCGAGCCATACGGCGCAATCGGTACGACCCACGGGGAGATCGTCTTCACGACCGGCATGACCGGCTACCAGGAGACGCTGACAGACCCCAGCTACGATCGCCAGATTGTGGTACAGACGTTCCCGCATATCGGGAACACCGGAATCAACAAGGAGGATCCGGAATCCTCCCGTATCTGGGTCGCCGGATACGTGGTGCGCGATCCCAGCCCCAACGTGAGCAACTGGCGCGCCACAGGTAGCCTCGATGACGATCTGGCCGGCAGCGGCATCGTTGGCATCAGCCATATCGATACCCGCAAGCTGGTCCGTCATCTGCGCTCGGCAGGCGTCATGCGTGCCGGGATCTTCTCCGGTGACGGTCTGATCGATGCGGGGACAGGCAGGATCCGCACCGTGGCATCGATGCTTGACGAGGTGCGGGGCATCCCGCAGATGAAAGGCATGAGCCTGTACGACGAGGTCAGCACCGAGCAGACATACACCATCGAACCCTGCGGGGAGTTCGAAGGCAAGGAGCCGCTGTTCACGGTCGCCGCGGTGGACCTGGGCATCAAGGGCATGACCCCGCATCGCATGGCGGAACGCGGCTGCCGCGTGCACATCGTGCCTTCGACCATCACGTTCGAACAGCTCCAGGATCTCAATCCCGATGGAGTGTTCTTCTCCAACGGCCCCGGCGACCCCGAGCAGGCCGATCCGGAAGTCAACCTGCTGCGCCAGGTGCTTGACGCGGGCTATCCGTTCTTCGGCATCTGCTTCGGCAACCAGCTGCTGGGCAGGGCGCTCGGCTTCGGCACCTACAAGCTCAAGTTCGGCCATCGAGGGGTCAACCAGCCGGTCAAGGATCTGACCACCGGCAAGGTCGAAATCACCGCGCACAACCATGGGTTCGCGGTCGACGCCCCGATCGGCGAGACCATCGACGCCCCGTTCGAGGACGGCAAGTACGGCAAGGTCTTCGTCTCGCACATCGACCTCAATGACAACGTCGTCGAGGGCTTGCAGTGCGTGGACATCCCCGCATTCTCCGTGCAATACCATCCTGAGGCCGCGGCAGGCCCGCATGATGCCGCATACCTCTTCGACCGCTTTGTTGAGCTCATGCGTTCCGCCAAGGAGGAAAACGCCCATGCCTAAGCGCACTGACATCAAATCCGTCATGGTCATCGGCTCCGGCCCGATCGTCATCGGCCAGGCCGCCGAGTTCGACTACTCCGGTACCCAGGCGTGCCGCGTGCTGCGTGAGGAAGGCATCCGCGTCATCCTCGTCAACTCCAACCCGGCGACCATCATGACCGACCCGGAGATGGCGGACGCCACGTATATCGAGCCGATCGCCACGCCGATCCTCGAGAAGATCATCGCCAAGGAACGCCCGGACGCGTTGCTGCCGACCCTCGGCGGCCAGACCGCGTTGAATGCCGCGGTCGCGCTCGGCGAGGCGGGCATCCTCAAGAAATACAACGTCGAGCTTATCGGTGCGTCACTGGAAGCCATCGACCGCGGTGAGGACCGCGAGCTGTTCAAGAAGGTCGTCGATAGCTGCGGCGCCGAATCCGCCCGTTCCGCCATCGCCCATTCGATGAAGGAAGTCGACGATATCGTCGCCGAACTCGGCTATCCGATTGTCGTGCGTCCGTCCTTCACCATGGGCGGCCTGGGCTCTGGCATCGCGCACAACGAGGAAGAGCTCCACCGCATCGCCGGAGCCGGCCTGCACTATTCGCCCACCGATGAGGTGCTGCTCGAGGAAGGCATCGAAGGCTGGAAGGAATTCGAACTCGAGCTCATGCGCGACCGCAAGGACAATGTCGTGGTCGTCTGCCCGATCGAGAACGTCGACCCGGTCGGTGTGCACACCGGTGATTCCATCACCGTGGCCCCGTCCTTCACCCTCACGGACCGCGAATACCAGCGCATGCGCGATATCGGCATCGCGATCATCCGCGGCGTGGGCGTGGACACCGGCGGCTGCAACATCCAGTTCGCCATCCATCCCAAGACCGGACGCATCATCGTCATCGAGATGAACCCGCGTGTCTCCCGCTCGTCGGCGCTCGCATCCAAGGCGACCGGCTTCCCGATCGCGAAGATCGCGACCAAGCTGGCGCTGGGCTATACGCTTGACGAGATCCAGAACGATATCACCAAGTCCACGCCGGCATCCTTCGAGCCGACCATCGACTATGTGGTCACGAAGGTGCCCCGCTTCGCGTTCGAGAAGTTCCCCGGCGCTGACCCGACCCTGACCACGTCGATGAAATCCGTCGGCGAAGCCATGGCCCTGGGCGGCAACTTCCAGGAATCGCTCGGCAAGGCGATGCGTTCCATCGACAAGCGTCACATGGGCTTCAACTGGGACGGCGACAAGCCGGACCGGCAGGAGGTCGAACAGCTGCTCGCCCAAGCGAAGATTCCTACCGAGCAGCGCTACCTGCAGATCATGCGCGCCCTGTGGGGCGGCGCCACCGTCGAGCAGCTGTACGACGCCACGAAGATCGACCCGTGGTTCCTCGAACAGTTCGCGCTGATCAACCGTACGGCCATGGAAATCCACGAATCCGAGACGCTTTCGCCGCGTCTGCTACGCAAAGCCAAGCAGGCGGGTTTCTCCGACGTGCAGATCGCGCACCTGCGCGGGCTCGGCGACGAAGGGGAGAACACCATCCGCGAGCTGCGCTGGAGCTATGGCATCCGACCCGTCTACAAGACGGTCGACACCTGCGCCGCGGAATTCGACGCGGCGACGCCGTACTACTACTCCTGCTATGCGGACGAATCCGAACTGCGCAAGCGCGACCGCGAAGCCGTGATCATCCTCGGTTCCGGCCCCAACCGCATCGGCCAGGGCATCGAGTTCGACTACACCTGCGTGCACGCCGTCCAGGAACTCGGCAAGGACTATGACACCATCATGGTCAACTGCAACCCGGAGACCGTGTCCACCGACTATGACATGTCCGATCGCCTGTATTTCGAGCCGCTGACCTTCGAGGACGTGCTCGAAATCTACGAAGCCGAGAAGAAGATGGGGCCGATCAAGGGCGTGATCGTCCAGCTCGGCGGACAGACCCCGCTGTCCCTCGCCGCACGTCTCAAGGCCGCGGGCGTCCCGATCCTGGGAACATCACCAGAATCCATCGATCTGGCTGAAAACCGCGAGCTGTTCGGCGAAGTGCTGCGCAAGGAGCATATGAACGCGCCACGCTACGGCACGGCGCTCAGCCTCGACGAGGCACGCGAGGCGGCCCACAACATCGGATACCCGGTGCTGGTACGACCCAGTTACGTGCTCGGCGGCCGTGGCATGGAAATCGTGTACGACGACGACCAGCTCGAAAAGTACGTCAGCCGCGCCCTCAACGAAGCAAAGGCCGACATGGTTGTCTCCGGACGCCTGCCCTCGCCGCTGCTCATCGACAAGTTCCTGCAGGACGCCATCGAAATCGACGTCGACGCATTGTTCGACGGCGAGGAACTCTACATCGGCGGCATCATGGAACACATCGAGGAAGCCGGCGTGCATTCCGGTGACGCGGCCTGCACCCTGCCGCCGAGCACGCTCAGCGACGACCAGATCCGGCGACTGCGCGAAGGCACCTACGCCATCGCGAAGGGGTGCGGCGTGCGCGGCCTGATCAACGTGCAGTACGCATTCATGGCGAACACCCTGTACGTCATCGAAGCCAACCCGCGCGCCTCGCGCACGGTCCCGTTCGCCTCGAAGGCCACGGGTGTGTCCCTGGCCAAGGCGGCGGCCCGCATCATGGTCGGCGAGACCATCGCCCAGCAGCGCGCCAACGGCCTGCTGCTGCCGAAGGGCGACGGCGGGGACATCCACCCCGGCCAGCAGGTTGCCGTCAAGGAGTCCGTGCTGCCGTTCAAGCGGTTCCGCACGCCGGTGGGCCGCACGGTGGACATCCTCCTTGGGCCGGAAATGCGTTCCACGGGCGAGGTCATGGGCTTCGACCGTGACTTCCCGCACGCCTTCGCCAAGAGCCAGCTCGCCGCATACGACGGCGGCCTGCCTACGGGCGGCAACGTGTTCATCTCGGTCAACGACATGGACAAGCGGCAGCTGCCGCTGTTCGCCAGCCGTCTGGTCGAGCTCGGCTTCAAGATCTGGGCGACCGAGGGGACGGCATCCGTCCTGCGCCGTTACGGCATCGAATCGAAGATCGTCGACAAGCTCTCGACCCGACTCGACGGCGACGGCAACGCCCAGACCCACGTCGTCCACGCGCCGGGCAGCGTCGGCAAGAACGTCGTGGAACTCATCGAGGACGGCACCATCGACATGGTGCTCAACACGCCGAATTCCCGCGGCTCCCGTGCCGACGGCTATTCGATCCGCGCCGCGGCCATCTCTGCGGACCTGCCCCAGTTCACCACCATGACCGAGTTCTCCGCGGTGCTCATGGCCATCGAAGCCGTGAAGAAGAACGACTACCAGGTGATGAGCATCCAGGAGCACGCCAAGCAGCTCTTCGCGATCGAGAAGCGTGACAACTCATGAACGACAGCCCCAGTCCAAACGAAATCGCCGCGATGCGCTCTGACTTCGGTCTGCGCCTGCGCACGTCCATGGACCATTACGGCCCATTGTGCGTGGGCATCGACCCCCATCGCAAGCTGCTGACCGACTGGGGCTACGACGTGGACGCCAGCGGTGCGGAAATGTTCTCCATGCGCATGCTCCAGGCTGCGAATGGCCGCGCCGCCGCCGTCAAATTCCAGTCGTCCATGTTCGAACGGTACGGTTCGAAAGGCATCGCGGCGTTGGAGCGTGTGCTCTTCGCGGCGCGGCAGATGGGCATCATCACCATCGTGGATTGCCTGCATGGAGGTCTGCCGACCACGATTTCCGCCTTGGCTGACGCGTACTTCAAGCCGGGGGCGCCGCTGCTCGCCGATGCCATCACGCTGCTGCCGTACTACGGGGCAAGATCGCTCAGCGGATTGATCGATGAGGCGCTCGACAACGGCCGTGGCGTCTTCGTCGCGTCGCTCACGTCGAATCCCGAAGGAGCCAGTCTGCAGACCGCCATCCGGCAGAAAGGCGAATACGAGGGCAAGACTGTCGCCTACGGTATTGCCAGTACGGCGCAGAAATTCAACGACAAGTCGGCGGGCATGGGATCAGTCGGGCTGATTATCGGCGCGACCATCGGCCAATGGATTGACGAGAGCGGCATCGATCCGGCCCAGTTCACAGGACCGATCCTGTCACCCGGGTACGGCTGGCAGGGAGCGGAAGCCGACGACCTGCGGACCGTGTTCAAAGGGACCAAGGGCAACGTGCTGGTGACAGTATCCCGATTCATCGCCAAGAACGGACCGGACATCTCAAGCCTGAGCGCCGCAACCGAATCCATCGCGCTCGACATCCGCCAAGCCCTGATGGATGCGACGCAGGAAACCGACGACAACAGGTGAAACCGCACGTCCAGGCGGCCGGGGTGCGAAACCCCATCATGATTTTCCAGAAAGGCGATGGTTTGATGGCAGCGTCAGCGAACACGAAGCGAAACGGCACGAACGCCGGACGGCTGATTGTCCTGACCGGACCGACCGCGGTCGGCAAGGGGACGGTCGAATCGGCCCTGCTCAAGGAGCATCCGCAAGTGTGGGTATCCGTCTCCGCAACCACCCGTAAGCCACGCCCCGGCGAGGTCGACGGCGTGAACTATTGGTTCATGAGCGAGCCGGAATTCCAACGCAAGGAAGCCGCGGGGGAGTTCCTCGAAACGGCGGTGGTCCACGGCATGGCCCATTACGGAACGCCGCTCAAGCCGGTCCTCGACCATTTGGCTGCCAACACGCCGACGATTCTCGAAATCGATCTGCAGGGGGCCCGTCGGGTCAAGCAGAAGGCCGCGCAGATGGGCCTTGATGTCGTGTATGTGTTCATCGCGCCGCCGAGCTACGACGAGCTGGTGCGCCGTCTGGTCGGCCGCGGCACGGAAACCGAGGAGCAACGCGCCAAGCGCTTGGAAACCGCGAAGGTCGAGCTTGCCGCAGAACCTGAATTCGACGTCACCATCGTCAACAATACGGTTGACCAGGCGGCGGACGAGCTGTGGAAGGTCATCGCCGAGGAATACGGGCTGGAAGCCGGCAAATAGGCTGTTGTAGCCGGTGGCTAGGATGCATGTCCTTCAACCGCCTGTTTGCCTGGCATTCCGAAGCTCAATCCGATATGGAAAGGCCCCCGCATGTCGATGCGGGGGCCTTTGCGTTGGTCTCGATCAGCGAACAGCCGGTGTCACTTCAGGCCGCTGAGCTTGTTGATGAGCTCAGGATCGCGGGTCGCGCCCTTGTCCGCCGAGCGGGCGAAGGCGGCGTACGCCTTGAGCGCCTGGCTGACGTGACGGTCGCGGTGGGCGACATAGCCGTCGCCGGCCTCGAGTTCGGCACGGCGTTGCGCAAGCTGCTCGTCGGTCAGCTCCACGTTGATGGAACGGTTCGGGATATCGATGTCGATCATGTCGCCGTTCTTGATCAGCGCGATCGGACCCTTATTCGCCGCTTCAGGCGCCACGTGGCCGATCGCCAGGCCGGAGGAACCGCCGGAGTAACGGCCGTCGGTGATCAGGGCGACATCCTTGCCGATGCCCTTGCCCTTGACGAAGGAGGTCGGGTAGAGCATCTCCTGCATGCCCGGGCCGCCCTTCGGACCCTCGTAGCGGATGACGAGCGCCTGGCCGGGCTTGAGTGTGTCGTTGAGGATGACCTTGATGGCCTCTTCCTGGGATTCGACGACCAGCGCCGGACCATGGAACTTCCAGATGCTTTCCGGTACGCCGGCGGTCTTGACCACGCAGCCGTCAGGAGCAAGGTTGCCGCGCAGCACCGCCAGGCCGCCTTCGGCGATCTCCGGGTGGTCGATGTCGTGGATGGCGCCGTGCGCGCGGTCGGTGTCGAGCGAGTCGAACAGGGTCTCATGCGTCCACGGTTCCGGGGAGACGATATGGCCGGGGGCCGCGTGGAACAGCTGCTTCGCCTCGGGCTTGCAGGTGTCGCGCATGATGTCCCAGTCGTCGAGCTTGGATTCGAGATCCGGGTAATCGACCGAATGGGTGTCGCGATGCAGTTTGCCGGCGCGGTCGAGCTCGCCGAGGATGCCGCAGATGCCGCCGGCACGGTGCACGTCGGAAATCTCCCATTCGCCGGAAGGCGCGGCCTTGCAGATGCAGGGCACGGTGTGGGAGATGCGTTCGATGTCGTCAAGCGTGAAATCGACGTCGGCGCTCTGGGCGGCGGCGAGGATATGCAGCACGGTGTTCGTGGAGCCGCCCATGGCCACGTCCATGGTCATCGCGTTTTCGAAGGCGTGCTTGGTGGCGATGGAACGCGGCAGCACAGAGTCGTCGTCCTCGTCGTAATAGCGGTGGGCGAGCTTGACGATCATCTCGCCGGCGCGCTCGAACAGCTTCTTGCGGTAGACGTGGGAGGCGAGCGTGGTGCCGTTGCCGGGCAGTGCCAGGCCGATTGCCTCGGTCAGGCAGTTCATCGAGTTGGCGGTGAACATGCCGGCGCAGGAGCCACAGGTCGGGCACACGGTCTTTTCGTAGGCGAGCAGGTCCTCGTCGGAGCAGTTATCGTCGGCCGTCGCATACATGACGTCGATGAGGTCGGTGTGCTCCTTGACGGTGCCGTCGGACAGGACGGTGGTGCCGGCTTCCATCGGGCCGCCGGAGACAAAGATCGTCGGGATGTTCAGGCGCAGCGCCGCCATGAGCATGCCCGGAGTGATCTTGTCGCAGTTGGAAATGCAGATGAGGGCGTCGGCGCAATGCGCGTTGACGGAATACTCGACGGCGTCGGCAATGATGTCGCGGCTCGGCAGCGAGTAGAGCATGCCGGTATGGCCCATGGCAATGCCGTCGTCAACGGCGATGGTGTTGAACTCGCGGGGGATGCCGCCGGCCTTCTTCACGGCTTCGGACACCAGGCGGCCGACCTTGTTCAGGTGGACGTGGCCGGGGACGAATTCATCGAAGGAATTGGCGATGGCCACGATCGGCTTGCCGAAGTCCTTGCCGTCAACGCCAGCGGCGCGGTACAGAGCGCGAGCGCCCGCAAACACTCGCCCATTCATCAATTTTGCGGATCTCATTTCTGCCATGGTTCCATTCAAGTGCCCAGCTCGGACAGGTGGCTGTCTTGGGCCGAATAATGAAATTACGCTATGGGAGTAGGGGTTTGTCGGGTTTCGCGCCATCGAGTATCGGCCGAGTATCGAGGCTGCATGCCATACGTGCCGGAATATCGTGGGTACGAATTATACTGATGATTTTGAAATACCATGCCCGCATTGGGTGTGGCCATGCGCATGATGGGAGATTGACACATATGGCACTTGGCACTGAGCCGCATCCGCAGGGACTCGCGGATCCGCCTATCGACGACCTGATGCAGCACGCTGATTCCAAGTACGCGCTGGCGATTTTCGCCGCGAAGCGCGCCCGTCAGATCAATTCGTATTTCACGCAGCTCAATGAGGGTCTCCTGCAGAACGTCGGCCCGCTGGTCGAATACGAGAATCAGGAGAAGCCGCTGTCCATCGCTTTCCGCGAAATCAACAGTGGCCTGCTTGAAGAGACATTGGGCGAGGACGATCTGAGCGAAGGCAACTGATTCGCCTGATGCGTCAACGACGCCCCCGATGTTGAATTTCGTCCCGTGAGGGTTAGCGAAGTTCAGCCGGGGGCGTTATTCTTACTAACCAGTTGCATGTTGTGCGATACCTGCGCCGGCTTTCCGTCGTCGCCGTGGGGCGGATCATGACGGAAGGACAGCGAGGGGAATATGGAGCGTCGCCTGATTTCTGCGGAATCGGTCACCGAAGGGCATCCCGACAAGATCTGCGACCAGATTTCGGATGCGATCCTCGATGACATGCTGCGGCAGGACCCGCACTCGCATGTCGCGGTGGAGACATCGGCCACCAAGGGCCAGTTCTTCATCTTCGGCGAGGTGACCAGCGAAGGGTACAGCGACATCCAGCGCATCGTGCGCGACGTGGTGCGCAATATCGGATATACGAGCTCCGAGATCGGGCTTGATGCCGATTCCTGCGGCGTCGTGGTGTCACTGAGCGAGCAGAGCAAGGAAATCAACCAGGGCGTCGAACGTCTGAACCGCGAACAGGAATCCGCGGCATCGCGCGAGGAACGCTACGAGGCCCAGGGCGCGGGCGACCAGGGCGTGATGTTCGGCTATGCGACCGACGAGACCGAGGCGCTCATGCCGCTGCCGATCTATCTGGCGCATCGGCTCGCCTTCCGCCTGGCCCAGGTGCGCAAGGACGGCATCGTGCCGCATCTGCGCCCGGATGGCAAGACCCAGGTGACCATCGAATATGACCAGCATGACCGGCCGGTCCGTCTGGACACGGTGCTCGTCTCCACGCAGCATGACCCCGAGGTCGACCACGACTGGTTGCTCGCCCAGCTGCGCGGGCATGTGATCGAGCCGGTGCTCGCCGAAGTGCTCGGCGCCAAGGTGCGGCACGACGATTACCGCATCCTCGTCAACCCGACCGGCTCGTTCGTGCTGGGCGGCCCGGCGGCGGACGCCGGCCTGACAGGCCGCAAGATCATCGTCGACACGTATGGCGGTGCCGCACACCATGGCGGCGGCGCGTTCTCGGGCAAGGACCCGAGCAAGGTCGACCGCTCCGCGGCATACGCGGCCCGTTGGGTGGCGAAGAACATCGTGGCCGCCGGCCTCGCGCACAAGGTCGAGGTGCAGGTCGCCTACGCGATCGGTGTTGCCGACCCGGTGAGCGTCAACGTGGAGCCGTTCGGCACCGAGATCGGCGGGGTCACCCGCGACCAGATCCAGGCCGCCGTACGCAAGGTCTTCGATTTGCGGCCCGCGGCCATCATCGACGAACTCGACCTGCTGCGCCCGATCTACTCCAAGACCGCGGCATACGGACATTTCGGACGCAACGACCCGGACTTCACGTGGGAGCGTACCGACAAGGTCGACGAGCTCAAGGCCGCCATCAAATGACCGACCGCACCATGATGACGCCGCTGTACCGGCCGCAGGGCCGATGTCGACTGTCATGACCGAAACGTGCCGGGCGCACTACGCTGCCCGGCACGTTTCCATAGGCACGTTTCCATAAGGTTCACCGGCGGGAGGGCCGCCGGCCGATAACGTACGCTGGAACAACCAGAATCCATAGGAGGAACTGGATATGGCAGGCATGACCGTTGCACAGATGATCGAGCTGTTCGTCGAACCGAACGCACCGCTGCGCGTCGAAGCGTTCGACGGGTCCGCATTCGGGCCCTCGGATGCCCCGGTATGCATCAAGGTCAACAATTCAAGGGCCGTCTACTACATGGTCGACCACCCCAACGAGCTGGGGCTGGCCCGCGCCTATTTGCAGGGTGATATCTCCTCGCCGCAGATGATTCCGGGCGACCCGTACGAGGTGTTCAAGGACTTGGTCAATGTCAAGCCCTACTTCCATAAGCCCGACCCGGTCGGCGTGGCGAAGGCGCTCGCCTCGGTGGCCTCGCATGGCATCCGGCACCCCAAGGCGCCGAGCATCGAGGGGCCGAGCCGCCTGCGCCGCGCCGCCGAAGGCCTGCTGCCGCACAGCAAGGCGGGCGACGCGGCCACCGTCAGCTACCATTACGACCAGTCGAACGACTTCTACCGGCTCATCCTCGGGCCGACCATGACCTACACGTGCGCCCTGTTCAACACGCCGACCGACACGCTGGAAGCCGCGCAGGAAGCCAAGCTCAACCTCGTGCTCGACAAGCTCGGCCTCAAGGCGGGCGACCGGCTGCTCGACATCGGCTGCGGGTGGGGATCCATGGAAGTCGTCGCCGCCCGGCGAGGCATCCATGTGATTGGCGTGACCCTCGCGGACGAACAGGTCGCATGGGGCAAGGAATGGATCAAACGCGAAGGCCTCGAGGACCTCGCCGAAATCCGCCTCATGGACTATCGCGACGTACCGGAAGCCGGATTCGACGGTATCTGCTCGCTGGGCATGATGGAGCATGTGGGCGTCAAGAACTATCCATCCTATTTCCGTGAGATCTTCGACAAACTCAAGCCCAACGGCATGCTGCTCAACCATCAGATCACCCGCATCAATTCGCATGCCGGGCACGCGGCGGGCGAGTTCATCGACCGGTATATCTTCCCCGACGGCCAGCTCGCCTCCCCGGGCGAGATCGAGACGAACATCCAGGACACCGGCTTCGAAGTGATCCACGAGGAGAACCTGCGCCAGCATTACGCGCTGACCCTGCACCATTGGAACCGCAATCTCGTGGACAACTGGAACGCCGCGGTCAAGCTGGTGGGCGAGCCGAAGGCACGCCTGTGGGGCCTGTACATGGCCGGCTGCGCGTACAACTTCGAGATGGACAACATCCAGATCCACCAGTACCTGTGCGTCAAGCCGAACGAGGAGGGAACGGACACCTATCCGCTCCGGCCTTGGTGGGTGCACCAGGACTGACCCGATAGCAGCGCAGCAGTGACCGGTTGATCTCTGCTCAGGCGCATTCCAGGGGCGTGGGACACGCGGACATGCCGCACCACGCCCCTGTTCGTATGCGGGCTGTCACGGCTTATCGTGCGCCGCCGCTGTCGCATACGCAGGGCCGGCGGAAACATGTCCTGCACTGCGACACGCCCAGCCACGCTGGTGATATGGTAAACAGCATGACCATGCCAGATGCCGAGCAACCCGCCTTCGACGGGCTCGAGCCGCGGCGCAGACGCAAGCGCACGGCGGCAAAGCGGCAGCGTGCCCAGCATCGGCCGATCGCGCGAGTCGTGCTGGACGTGCAGGCCGCGCACCTGGGGCAGACCTTCGACTATCTGGTGCAGGACAGCCAGGATACGCAAGCGGTCCCCGGCACCTTGGTGCGTGTACGGTTCGGCAACCGCCGTGTCAACGGCATCATCTGGGAGCGCACCGATCGCAGCGACACCCCGGATTCCTCGCTACGGTACCTGGAACGCGTCCTTGGCGGCGAGATCCTGGTCCCCCCACAGCTCAGGAACGATATCACGCTGATCGCCAAGGCATACGGCGGCACCCGCGCCAATATCGTTCGGCTCGCAGTCCCGCCACGCGTCGCCTGGGTCGAGAAGGAACAGCGGCTGGCAGTCTCGTTCGGCACGGATGCCGGGATGCGGCAGGCGCTGTCCGCGCAACGGTCCGCCGAACTCGGCTCGCTGCTGCTGCCCGACTATGAGAACCTGCGTCTGCTTTCCGACACCCTGTCATCGGGCGGCAAAGGGGCTTTCGTCGTGGATGCGATGCCCGGGGCGGGCCACTGGGTCGAACTGTTTGCGTGGATGGTCCTGTCGGCGCTCGCCGCCGGCCGTGGGGTCGTCGCGGTCATGCCGTCCATGCGTGCCGTGGACGATGCCGTACGGCAGCTGCGATCACAGGGCCTGAGCGTCTTCGGGCCAAGCAACTCGCAACACGGCGGATATACGGGGGATATCGCGGTGCTCGGCGCATCGATGGCGCCAGCCGAACGGTACCGGTCCTATCTTGCCGTCGCATGCGGGCAGGTGCGTTGCGTCATCGGGACGCGTGCCGCGATGTACGCGCCGATGGACGGCAACGCGCTGTTCATCATCGTCGATGACACCGCCTACCAGCAGGCTGACGGGATGATGCCATACGCGAACGCCCGTGGTGTGCTGCGGCTGCGGGCGCGGGCGCACGACGGCGTGTTCGTTGCACTTGGCAATGCGCGAAGCCCGCTGAGCCAGTGGGAGACCGACAGTGGCCACACCGGCGAATCGCCGGTGAGCGGGTACAGCACGTCCATCCAGCCGTTGCAGGCGGCGTTGAAGAACCAGCTGCCATGGGTCAGGTGGCTCAACCGGGAGGAGCTCGCACGGCTTGCCGATCCCACCATCGGTTCGCGGGTGCCGCACACCGCGGTAGCGATATTGTCCCGTGCCCTGAAAACCGGTCCGGTGCTGCTGTCCATACCCCAGGACGGTATCGCGCAGACGCTCAGCTGTGCCGCATGCCACCGGCAGGCGCGGTGCACCCGGTGCACCGGCCCGTTGGAAATGGTGCCGGGCGTCTCCCAGCCCCGGTGCCGTTGGTGTGCCGCCGCTGCCGTGAACTGGACTTGCCCGCACTGCCATGGCGAGCGTATGCGCGTCGTGCGGGTGGGGGCTGCAGGAACCGTGCAGGAGCTGCACGGCCTGTTCAGAAACGTCCCCATGGTGGTGTCTTCGCCCCATCAGCCCCGGGGGGTGATCGCGGATATCGCGGACGCGCCGATGCTGGTGGTGTCCACTCCGGGTGCCGAACCGCGGGTGCGTTCGGACGGCGGCGGTGTGGGGGCGTACCGGGCGGTGGCGATTCTCGACGCTTGGACCAGCCTGTACGCCCCAGGCATCGATGCCAGGATAGATGCGCTTGATTCGTGGATGCGGGTCGTGCAATGGTGCGTTCCGCGGTCCGCCGGCGGCCAGGCGCTGCTCATCGGGGAGGCGGACACGCAGGTCGCGCAGGCTTTGATGACGTGGAACGCGCGGCTGCTCGCCACCAAGGAACTTGAGGAGCGTGCGCAGACCGGATTGCCACCCGCATTCGCCTCGGCATGTGTATGGGGGTCACGCCCCGCGGTCCGCGCCATGCTTCGAGGTGCGGGATTGCTGGCAGGAGGCGATTGGGCCCTGCTGGACACGGCATTCGGCCCCATGCCCGCGGTGCTCGGCCCGGTGCCGATCCCGCCGCCGCGGACCGTCGACGCGCGCGAGCTCGAGACGATGGCGGACCGTGTCAAGGCCGTCGTGCGTGTCCCGCAATCCAAGCGCGCCGAACTCGCCGAGCGTCTGCACCGGGAAAGCGCCCGGCATGTCGCTTCGCGCGAGCCCGGCGAACTGCGCTTCCAACTCGATCCGAAGGATCTCATCTGAATCGAGTCCGGCCGCGCTCGTGTATCAGGCTCGGCAGTGGTGGTTGAAAACCGGTCCAGGGCGGTACGCTATGCCAGCACGGCGGCGGCTTCGGCGCCGGTCATGCCGTCCTTGACGCCGGCGAGACGGGCGGCCTCGGTCATGCCCTTGATGGGGTTGGCGAGCACGGCGGCGAAATCCGCGCCGCCCACGAGTACGGCGGCGTCCCCGAACTTCTCGGCGGCGGCGAGATTGAGATACCCGCACATCAGGTAGCCTTTGCGCCCCTGCACCAGGATCATGTTCGGGTGGCCTTCGCCGCCCGGGGCGACCACCATGGTGCCCTGTACGGTGGTTCCGTTCGCGTCAAGTTGTTCGATGGTGAGCATGGTTCCTCCATACGTTGGGCGTCTCAGCCGGTGAGACGCGATGTGATCATCACTCCAGTCTTAGCACGGGCATGTCACGCGCTGTCTGCCGTGTCTCGCGGCTCGCCATTCCGGCTATGCTGGTAAGGCAGGAACCCGGTTCGACGGACGTTCCGCGATGACGACATAGTGAGGTGGATATGAAAGGCTGGCCGGGAGAACCACAGATGGCGTATGACGAGCTGATGGCGCGGGATGCCGCCGCAGCCGCCGACGGGATGCCGATCACCCAGGTGATCTTCGATTTCGGCAATGTGCTGCTGTACTGGGATCCCGAAGCGGTGATGGTGCCGCGCTATAGCCAGCGGCTTGTCGACGGGTTTCTCGACAATGACGTGTCATCGTTCTACGACGCGAACGACCTGATGGACGCGGGCGCGTCAATCGATGAAGGTGTCGCCTATGTCCGTGAGCATAAGGGTGAGCCGTGGGCGTCGATGATGCGCTATTACGTGGATAATTTCCGCGACTCGCTCACCGGTGTCGTCACCGGGGCGCGCGTGCTGATCGACGATCTGCACGCCGCCGGAATCGGGGTGTGGGGGCTGTCAAACTGGCAGCAGGACCTGTATCAAATCGCCGACCGCGATTGTGATCTGCTCGGCATGCTCGATGGCAAGGTCGTTTCGGGGCAAGTGTGGATGCGCAAACCGGACCGTGACATCTACGAGTACGCGTTGCGTACGTTCGGCATTCGCGCCTGTGACAGCGTATTCATCGATGACAAGGCGATGAATATTGTCGGGGCGAACCAGGCGGGGATCCGTGGCATCAGGTTCCGCGATCCAAGGAAGCTACGGGCGTGCCTGATCGCGGCGGGCGTACCGATTCCGCCAGTGCGAGACTGATCGGCCGAATCGGGCGAACCGTAGCGATGCCGGCACTCTGGTAAGGTGCTGTTGCAGTAGTTTGTTGCCGGCCGGAGTGCCGGTCGCCGATGCGTGAGTGGAATACGGCATCGATGTACAGAATCGAGGATTATGCTCAAGGTCTTGTTCGCGGGTACGCCTGATGTGGCGGTGCCGTCGCTGAAACTGCTGGCTGCCGACACGGAGCATTTCGAAGTGGTGGCGGTGCTGACGCGTCCTGATGCGCCGCAGGGCAGGGGACGCAAGCTGACCGCGAGCCCGGTCAAGCAGGCCGCACTGGAATTGGGGCTGCCGGTGATTGAATCCGATCCGTCGGAGGAATGCTTCGTCGCCGAGCTTGCCGCCACCGGCGCTGAGGCCGCAGCGGTCGTCGCCTACGGGAAAATCCTCAAGCAGCGGGTGTTGGACGCGCTGCCTCTGGGCTGGTACAACCTGCATTTCTCCCTGCTGCCGCAATGGCGTGGTGCCGCGCCGGTGCAGCGGGCGATCTGGGCGGGCGACACCATTACCGGGGCCACGGTGTTCCGCATCACCCGGGGCATGGATGAGGGGCCGGTGCTCGCCCAGTCCACGGTGGAGATCGGCGCGCATGAGACCGCGGGGGAGCTGCTGGGGCGTCTTGCCGAGGACGGTTCGCATCTGCTCGCCGCGTCGCTTGAGGCGATGGCTGAAGGGCGTATCAGCCCGGTCGACCAGCCGCAGGGGGCGTATGAGGTCGCTGACAAGATCCGCACCGAGGACGCGCATATCCGGTTTGATGTGCCGGTGTTCGCCGCCGACCGGCAGATTCGCGCCTGCACCCCGCATCCCGGCGCATGGTGCACGCTCCACGCCGAAGGAGCGGACGGCGAATCCCAGACCCTGCATGTGCTGGAAGCCGCTGTGGCTGATATGGGCGATCCGAATCTACCGGGGGCGCTTGTCCCGGGCAGGCTTGCGGCAAGCAAGAAGCATGTGTGGGTCGGCACGAAAAGCCAGCCGCTTGAGCTGATCCAGGTCAAGGCACAAGGCAAGAAGACGATGCGTGCCGCGGATTGGGCGCGAGGTGCCCGGCTTGGCGGCGACGCATACTGCGATTGACCGGAAGTAAGCGGAAGTAGACCGCAAACAGGTGGAGTGTCCCGCGTTGCCTGCTTGCGCCGACGCCGAGCGTGCCGTCAGCGTCGGCACAAGCGGATTGGGGCTAGTCGCGCGCCAGGAGCCCAAGCACCTGGCACAGGTCGCGTTCGTTGATCGCGATATCGGCGGCAAGCTGTACCTTCGGTTTCGCGCAGAACGCAATACCGAGACCGGCGGCCTTGATCATCGGGATGTCGTTGGCGCCGTCGCCGACCGCGACCGTCTGCGCCGCGGGGATGCCATCCTGTCGCGCCCAAGCCTGCAATGCGTGCAGTTTCGTGGTCTTGCATACGATTTCACCGAGTACGTTGCCGGTCAGCCGGCCGTCGACGACCTCGAGCCGGTTCGCCAGCGCATGGTCGATCTGCGCGTCGTCGACCAGCCGGTCCACGACCTCGTGGAACCCGCCGCTGACCACGCCGACCGTCCAGCCATGCTCATGCAACGCATCAATCAAATCCAACGCGCCATTGGTGAACGTGACCCTGTGGTATACCTCGTCGAACACGTTCACCGGCAGCCCGGCAAGCAGTTTGACCCGCTCGCGTAGCGCCTCGCAGAACTCCAGTTCGCCGGCCATCGCACGGGCGGTCACGTCGGCGATCTGCTCGCCCACGCCGGCGGCGACACCCAGCTCGTCGATCACCTCCTGGTCGATGAGCGTGGAATCCACGTCCATCACCAGGATGCCCGGGCGGGCCAGTGTGGGGTTGGATTCGTTCGGAGCTTGCAAAGGTTCATCGGTCATGCCTTCGATTGTCTGAAAATACTGGGACAATACCGACATGCGTGTTTATGCTCTTGCGACCACTGCCCCCATGTGCGACACATCCGACGGCGGCCTCATCGGCACCATCACCGCATGGCTGGTGAGTCTGATGGACTCCATCGGCGGCATCGGCGTCATGCTCGCCATCGCACTCGAATCCATCTTCCCGCCCATCCCCAGCGAGATCATCCTCCCGTTGGCGGGGTTCACCGCTTCCCACGGCACCATGTCCCTGCCGGCGGCCATCATATGGGCCACGGTCGGTTCGCTTATCGGCGCGTTGACCTTGTACGGCGTGTCGAGACTTGTCGGGTTGCATCGCATCCACCGGGCCGCCGACATCATTCCCGGTGTCAGCCGGAACGACGTCAACCGGGCCAGCACATGGTTCGAACGCTACGGCACATGGTCCGTGCTCATCGGCAGGATCATTCCCGTCGTGCGTTCGCTGATCTCGATCCCCGCGGGTTTCAACCGTATGAACCTGCTGCAATTCAGCGGCTGGACCCTGCTCGGTTCGGCCATCTGGAACACCGTGCTCGTCACCGCCGGCTACCTGCTCGGTGATAACTGGTGCTCGATCCTGGGCGTGCTCAACGTGTTCGAGGATGTCGTCATCGGTGTCGTCATCGTGATCGTGCTCGCGTTCATCGTGCCGCGGGCGCGTAAGCTGGTTGCCGGCAGGCGCGCGCGTGCCGGCGAATCCGACAGCGTGCCGGCGGCGGATGACATGCAGGAACGGTGAATGACAACATCACCGTTGGAAAGCGAGACGACCATGAGCGATGACGAGACGAAGGCGTTACCGGGCCAGGGACTATCCGGCGGCCGCGGGGACGAACAAGCCGACACGCTCAAGGCCCGGGACCGCGCGTTGGATGAGCTCGCCCAAGCCAACGACCAGCTCATGGCGAAGAACCATGCGCTGGCGGCCGCGCTCACCCGTGCGAGCCAGGAGCTGACGAAAGCCAAATCCCAGCTCGGCCAATTCGCCCAGCCGCCCCTGAACTTCGCGACGATGGTCGCGGTCGAATCCTGCACCACCGATGACCTCGGTGTCCAGCATGCGAGCGCGGAGATCCTGTCCGGTTCCCGTCGCATGATCGTCCCCGTCGCCACGAGTTTGCAGGCATCGCGCCTGAAGCCGGGAGATACGGTACTGCTCAACGAGAATATGGTGATAGTCGGGCGCAGGGATGCCGACCGCCTTGGTGCCGTGCTGCAAGTCAAGCAGGTATTCGCGGACGGCCGGGTGCTGGTCGCCGATGCCGGCGGTGCTTCGCAGGTCGTCCGTCCGGCGACGGTGTCGCTCGGATCGTCGCTGGAACCCGGGGACCGCGTGCTGGCTGATGCTGCCCGTCGGTTCGTGCTCGACGTGTTGCCTGCCGAAGAGGAGGCCGATCTGGTGCTCGAGGAGACCCCGGATGTCACGTTCGAGGATATCGGCGGCCTTGACGAGCAGATCGGGCGTATCCGGGACGCCGTCCAATTGCCGTACCAGCATCGGGAACTGTACCGCAGATATCATCTCAGTGCCCCGAAGGGCATTCTCCTGTATGGCCCTCCCGGCAATGGCAAGACGATGATCGCCAAGGCCGTCGCGCATGCGCTCGCCGAGGGGACGGACGTTGGGGCCGGGGTGTTCCTGTCGGTCAAGGGCCCTGAGCTGCTCAACAAATACGTGGGCGAATCCGAACGGCTGATCCGCCTGATTTTCCGTCGTGCGCGCGAACGGGCGGCCGACGGGCGCCCGGTCATCGTGTTCATCGACGAGATGGATTCGCTGCTGCGCACCCGCGGCTCGGGCGTCTCCAGCGACGTGGAGACGACGATCGTCCCGCAGTTCCTCGCCGAGCTTGACGGGGTGGAACGCCTGGACAATGTGATGGTGATCGGCGCTTCGAACCGTGTGGACATGATCGACCCGGCGGTTTTGAGGCCCGGGCGGCTCGACGTGAAGATCCGCATCGATCGGCCGCGCGAGCCGCAGGCATGCCAGATCGTGCGGCATTATCTGACCGATGACCTGCCGCTGGAACCCGGGGTCGATGTCGGCGCGCTGGTCGGGGTGCTGGTCCATGACCTGTACGCGCACGGCGAACACCGGCATGTGGCGGATGTCCTCGACGATTCCGGGGTGTGGTCCCCGCTGTATCTAGGCGATGTCGTCTCCGGCGCGATGCTCAAGAATATCGTCGACCGTGCCAAGACCCGTGCGGTCAAGGCGTCGATCGAGACAGGAGAAGACGTCGCGCTCAGTGTCGGCATGCTTGCCGAGGCGGTGGACGGCGAGTTCCAGGAAACGCGTGATGCCGTGCTTGACGCCGATCCAGTGCAATGGTCCCGGATCAACGGGATTGCCGGCGGCCGGGTGACGCGTATCAGGCCGGCGGCGGGTTATGATGCCGGTGTAGACGAGGCCGGTGCAGACGGCGAGTAACCGTTTCGCATGATGCAGGTGCGGCGAATCGAGGAGGTTGCATGAGCGTTCGCAGGGTGATGGGGACGGAAACCGAGTATGCGGTCAGCCGACCCGGCGATGCGCACGCGAATCCGGTGCGTCTGAGTTTCGATGTGGTCGCAGCCGCCGATGATGGCACGCGCGGTGATATCCGCTGGGATTACCGGCAGGAGGACCCGGTCAACGATGCCCGCGGACACCGGCTGGAGCGTGCCGCCGCACGCCCTGATATGCTCACGGACGCGCCCCAGCTGCATATCACCAATATCATCGCGCCCAACGGCGGCAGGGTGTATGTCGACCATGCGCACCCCGAGTATTCCGCGCCCGAGACGACCGACCCGTTCGAGGCCGTCCGCTACGACCATGCGGGCGACCTCGTCATGCGTCATGCGGCGCAGGAGGCGTCGCGTCGATCCGGCAGACCGATAGTGCTGTACCGCAACAATGTCGACGGCAAAGGGGCGAGCTGGGGCACCCACGAGAACTACATGATGCTGCGTGCCGTGCCGTTCGACCAGGTCGCGGCGCTCATGACCGCGCATCTTGTCACCCGCCAGCTGTATACGGGCTCCGGGCGTGTGGGGCTGGGGGAGCGGTGCGAACACGCGGGTTTCCAGCTCAGCCAACGCGCCGACTATATCCATATGCGCGTGGGATTGCAGACCACCTTCGACCGGCCGATCGTCAACACGCGCGACGAATCGCACAGTACCGATGCGTACCGGCGTCTGCATGTGATCGTCGGGGACGCCAACCGTATGGATGTGCCGCAAGCGCTGAAACTCGGCACGACCAGCATGCTGCTGTGGCTGCTGGAGGTCGCACCCGAAGTCTCCTATGACGTGGACGGCCTGCTCGCATCGGTGGCGCTGGACGATCCGGTCGCCGCGATGCACGAGGTCTCCCATGACTTGACGTTGGGTGTTCCGTTGCGGCTCGCCGATGGCGGGACGATGACCGCATGGCAGATCCAGGCCAGACTGCTCACCGCCGTGTTCGAAGTCGCGGCGATGCGGTACGGCACCGACAGCCAGGGCATGCCGGTATGGCCGGACGGGCAGACGCGCCGGGCCATCGGATTGTGGCGCCGGGCCCTCGCCGATGTCGCCGCGGTCCGCCACGCGGATGCCGATACCCGACTGGCTATGACCGACGAAGGATCGCGCTTGGAATGGCTGCTCAAATGGCAGCTGCTGGAACGGATGCGCCGCCGGCTCGCCGCTTCGGCCCCAGCGCGGCAGACCTCGTGGGCGGATCCCCGGCTCGCCGCACTCGACCTGCGTTGGGCGGCCCTGGACCCGAAGGTCTCGCTGTTCGACGCGCTCAAGGCACACACCGAGCGGTTGGACGGGCCGGATGCCGATGCGATGGTCGCCGAAGCCGCCGCGCAAGCCCCGGATTCGACGCGCGCATGGCTGCGGGCCCATATCGTCGGGCAGTTCACGCCGCAGGTGGTCGCCGCATCATGGTCGCGGCTGACGGTACGCGAAGCGGATGGTTCGCTGTTCGGCTTCGATATGTCCGACCCGTTGGCGTGGACCCGGGAACGTTGCGAACACGCCGTGCGCGACGGCTTGGCTACGGGCGAATCGGCGGCGGACGTGCTGCGTGGCATCATCGGTCAACGGTAGAATACCCCCGAAAGGCCCTGACTGCGCAGGACGGACCGTCGGCCGCCGCGCCGCCGGTTCCGGTGCCGCGCAGACCGGATAGACCGCAATGTATACAAGCCGGATTGAATCCCATAAGACAGGTGAAGGTGAGGACATGGATCTGCAACAGCTGGCGCTCGAAGCAGCTCGTGTGGCGCAGGATGTAGGCAAGCATGCGTTCCAGGCGCAGGCGAATCCATCCAGTATGGTTCAAGCGCGCATTCCGGATGTTCCCGGTGAACCTCCAGTGCTGCCGGTCAACGAGCGGCTGGTGCCGTTCATCGAAAACCGCTTGACCTATCTTGGCCGGTTCAACGGCTTCTGGCATGACCGTCCGGAGCACTGCCGGCCGGGGGAACACTATTGGTGCGTCGGACGTATCGACGGCGCCATCAATTTCGTGCGCGACATGTCCGAATGGACGGTGACGATCTCACTGTTCGAGATCGACGAGCATGGGGGTGCGAACCCGGTGCTCGGCGTGGTGCACGCCCCGGCGCTCGACCTGACGTATCTCGCCGCGCGAGGCAAGGGCGCGATTCGTATCTGGAACACCCCGTTCGGCAACAAGCGACAGAAGATCATCCCCACGACGCGTGCCAGACTTGAAGGTTCCGTCATCAGTTTCGGCATGTCCTACGTGCCGTCGGAATCCGAACGCGCGCTGCACGTTGTCGCCGCGCTCGCCGGCAAGCCCGCGGATATCAAGCGGGTCGGCCCGGTTTCCCTCGACATGTGCCGTGTGGCGGACGGCACGTATGACGCATATTTCGAGCCGCACCTGCATTCCTGGGACATTCCCGCGGTGTCCGCCGGCACCGTGGTCGTCCGCGAGGCGCAGGGCCAGGTGTCACGCTGGGACGGGCAGGATATCCGCTGGCGCGAAGAGAATGATGTCGTCGCCAGCAACGGGCTGTTGATCAACCAGTTGCGGCCGTATCTGCACGGCTGACCGCCGGACGGCATGCGGTCACGCCCAACCGTGCACGCGGCAAGACGGTAGTGTTGTCATCAGGCAACAGATGAAGATGAAGGAGCTGGACATGCCACAACAATATGCGCAACCAGGCGATCAGACGCGCGAACGGCACGAGGATGCGCCGGCCAGCCTTGAACGGGCGCAAGCCGAAACGCACACGGATGCGCTCGACGCGGTACTTGACGACATCGCCGGCACGTTGGAGACCAACGCGCAGGATTACGTGAACAGCTTCGTGCAACAAGGCGGCGAGTGATGCCGCAACTGCGCGACAGCACCACCCATGCCGGCGCCGGATCAGACGGTGCCGACACGGCGCATTCGCCGCAATTCGGCACGGGTGCGCGCATTTTCGGCATCGAAACCGAATACGGCGTCGCCATCACGGGGGCCGACCGGCATGTGGATGCCCGGCAGGTCGCCGCGACGATGTTCCAGCCGGTAGTCGTCCGGTCACGGTCGACCAACACATACCTGTCCAATGGGGCGCGGCTGTACCTCGATGTCGGCTCACACCCCGAGTACGCGACCGCGGAGACGCGCGACCCGCTCGACGCGCTGGCACAGGATCTTGCAGGCGAATGGGTGATACGCCGGCTTGCCGATCAGGCACAGCGGCGCATCCGCGTCAAGGCCGGGCGGGATTCGAGCATCCACGTCTTCAAGAACAACGTCGATTCCGCAGGCCACGCCTTCGGCTGCCATGAGAACTACCTGGTACGGCGATACGTGCCGCTGGCCGTCATCGAGCGTGAGCTTCTGCCATTCCTCATCACCCGGCAACTGTTTTCCGGTGCCGGCAGAATGACCGGACACGGATTCGAGCTCTCCCAGCGCGCCGACTATCTGGACGAGGCGGTCTCGTCGGCGACCACGCGCGCCCGGCCAATGGTCAACACGCGTGACGAGCCGCACGCCGATCCTAGGGAATTCCGCCGCTTGCATGTAATCATCGGCGATTCCAACCGCTCCCAGTTCGTCACCTTCATGAAACTCGCCACCACGCATCTGGTGCTCGGGGCGATCGAAGCAGGTGTACATGCAGGACGACCGACAGGATTCGGGTCCTGTGCGCTCGCCGACCCGAATGCCGCGAACCGGGCCATCAGCCGCGATATCACCGGCACGGCAGGCGTACGGCTTGCAGCCGATCGCGACGGAAACGACGCGGCATGGCATCGTCAGGGAACCGCCAGCGCACTGGATATCCAACGACGCTACCTTGATATTGTCACCCGCGCGGTGCAAGACGACCGGGATGCCGTCGCCGGATCCCTGCCGCGCACCGATGTCGACCGGGTGCTTGCCCAGTGGCGGGAACTGTTGGATCTGGTCGCCGCGGGGGATGTGGATGCGCTCGCGGAGCGGCTTGACTGGGCGGCGAAGTATCGGCTGTTCAACGCGGTGCGGCGGCATGACCCGCATGCGGACCTGTGGCGTATCCAGCAGCTGGATATGGATTACCACGATATCGTCAACGGCAGCGTCTACCCGTCGCTGGTCCGTCGCGGCATGATGCGGACCCTCATTGGCGAGCACGATATCAAGGATGCGGTCGAGCATCCTCCGCAGGACACGCGTGCCGCGCTTCGCGGGCGTTTCGTCCAGGCGGCGTTACGGCATGGAGCGCAGTTCTCATGCGATTGGACTCGTTTGACGCTCACCCAGCCGGCGCACGACGAGGTCGTACTGCTCGACCCGTTCGATGCGGCATCGACCCCCCGGTTCGATGCGCTGCTTGCACGGGTGGAACAGGCGGATACGCCCTGAGGATCCACGCTGCTGTGCGGGCCTGTCTGTGAGTGCCCGGCTGTGCGTGTCTATATCCGCGCGGATGGGCGGATATGTGAAAACCCCGGCCGCGAACGACCGGGGTTTTCACATATCCTGCTGTCACAGGGTGATGCTGTACTCAGCTCACTCGGCGACGGCCTTCTTCAGCAGGGAGCCTGCGGAGATGCGCACGCCGTAGGAAGCCGGGATCTTGATGGTCTCACCGGTACGCGGGTTGCGGCCGGTACGGGCAGCACGCTTGACACGCTCAGCGGAGAACAGGCCGGTGAGCTTCAGGCCTTCGCCGGACTTCATTGCCTCGACGAACACATCCTGGAACGCATTCACGGCGGCTTCGGCCTGAGCCTTGGTCAGGTTGGACTTCTGAGCGATCTTCGAGACGAGATCAGACTTGTTGTATGCCATAAAGCATCCTTCTTGGTCGGGGGCCTCCATATTCCTGGAGACCATGTCAAGAGACGATAATAGCGCACGTTTGAGAGAAACACGGCTGTTTTCGGCGGTTTTCCGCCGTTTTTTCGCAAATTGACACATTCAGATGAGGTTGTGCCGGTCGAGCCAGTGCATGGCGAGGGCGCCGATCGGGATACGCAGCCAGTAGAAGCAGACGCGGTACAGCAGGGTCGCCGACAGGGCGACCGCCGCGGGGACGCCGACGGATGAGAATGCGAAGGTGAGCGCGGCCTCCACCGCGCCCAGACCGCCTGGGGTTGGCACCGCCGAACCCAGGGTGTTGGCGAGGATGAAGATGAACATCGTCTCGATGGGGTTGGTCCGGTAGCCGAACGCGAGCAACGCCGCCCAGAATCCCAGGCCGATGGCCACGTTCAAGACGATCGCCCCGGCGATCGCGATGGCGAACTCCTTGGGTTTGGTGAGCATTTCCAAGAGCTGGCGGGCATACGAGCGGATGATCGGCAGGTAGGTGGTGATGACCCGCTTGCGCACCGGCGGGATGATCATGGCGAGCGAGACCACCAGGGCGACAATCGCGATGGCGATGATGAGCGTGTTCGTCGGCACCATGCCGGACAGCGTATTGCGGCCCGAGAAGATGCCGATGCCGATGAGCAGGACGACGGTCGTCAACGCCTGGGACACCACCACGGCGCTCATGATGGCGGTCGCCGCCGTGTTCTTGTACCCGCTCCTGCGTAGGAACTGCAGGTTCACGAAGGCGGGGCCCACGCCCGCAGGCATGGACACCGCGGTGAATCCGGATGCCGCCTGCGAGCAGAAGATGCCGAACCAGTGCCGGCGCCCCTGGTCCATGAATGCGGCGAGGGTCAGTCCGGTGCCCAGCCACGCGATGACACTGAAGACCATGCACAGCAGCGCCCACCACGGGTTGGCGTTGCGCACCGCCTGGATCATCGCGTCGGGGCGCAATTGGGTGAACACCACGGCGATGGCGACGATGGTCAGGGTCAGCGCGATGAACGATCGGAGGCTGAACCGGGAAAGCGTGACGGTTTCCAGCTGTTCGTCCGCATCCTGGGGTAACAGGGCCTTGAGTCTGTCGCGCAGGCCGCCCAGCAGATGCTTGTCCCATCCCTCGAGCGCGCGGGTCGCCGCGGGGACGGCGGCTTTCTGGACGAACGGCGCGATATCGATGAGCGTGTTGTCGCCCCAGGTCTCGCGGGCCGCGGCGACGGCCCGGTCGATACCGATGACGGCGGACAGCAGGGCGAGCAGCTGCACCTTGTCCAAGGCGATGTTGGCCTGGCTGCTGGCGCAATCACCGTTCTGCCAGCCTGCGACAATCGGGTCGGTCCCGTTGAGCGTGACGATGCAATCCGGGGTGATCCGGCGATGCGTATACCCGCGGCTGTTGGCCGTACCCACATAGGTGAGCAGGCTGCGCGCCTGGGCGTCGTCGAGCCAGCTCAGGTCGAAGGGACCGGGGGTGTTCCCCGCGTCGAAGACCAGCACCGAGGATTCCCCGGAATCTGTGACGCCATAGGCTTGCGGGGTCGGCAGGCCGATATGGCCCAGGCCGAGGAGCATGGACAGATGATGGTGCATGGCATCCTGTGCGGACCGGTCGCGCCGCACCACCACACCGTTGAGCCGGATCCACTGCCACAGCTGGCTGAGATACCCGGCGCTGTGCTTCTGGTTGTCGAGTACCGAGACGATGTAATGGGAACCGTCTTCGCCGGTCGCGTCATAGATGCGCGAATTCTCGATGAGATCGTCCTGCACGTTTGCCTGGATGACCGCATGCTCGTTATTGGCGTCTTCCCGCCGGTCCAGTACGGTCACGTGGATGCCGATGTCCGCGAGGGCCTGTGCCAGATGCCTGCCCCACGTCCCCTTGTTCTCGCTGCCCGATGCGAAACGGATCAGCATGCCGATGATTCTGGCGAGCGCGAAGGAGACCAGCACGCCCGGCAGGGAATGCCACGAGACCATGATCATGATCGCCGCGACCACGTACAGCGCGTTCCAGCCCCATTTCACGGTCGAATGCATGCGACGGGGGCCGGCGACGGTCAGGAACGCGCCGAGTCCCGCATACATGTCGGGCAGCAGGGAGATGGGGGAGGCGCCTGTCCCGTTCGAAGCCAGCGCCGAGATGAGGTCGAGGCTGCCGGCGGCATGGAGCCCCGCGCTCAGCAGCGCGCAAGCAGCGTAGCCGCTGAGCAGGGCGATGATGGATATGACCGAATGCAGCCATTCGCGGTTCACCAGGATCTGGATCAGGACGCTGATGACGATGCATACGGCGGTCAGCTGCTGCAAGAGCGTGGTCGGGACGTCCATCAGCCAGTCGAGCGCCTGGCCGGCGTTGCGCGCATCGGTTTCCACACCCTTGGTCATGCCGTTGAGGTAGGCGGCGACCAGCAGGACGACAACCAACGCCAGCAGGGCGCCGACCGCATGCAGCAGATCGGTGAAATCGCGGGTCCGTTTCGGCGGGGTGTCGTGGATGAGCGGCGTTTCCGCCTGGTGTTCCGCCTGTGGGTCCTGTGCCGTCCGCTGGCTGTCCACGTTGCTGGTCGATGATGCTGGGCTGTGTTGCACGGCTGGTCTTTCCGAAAAGTGAACTGATGGATGGTATTCCGGGTGTCGTACGGGCATATCGGTATAACGCCATGAAGGCGCGCCACCGTTTCAAGCCGGTGGTGCGCCTTCACGGCGTGGCGGTATCACGCGCGATGGTGCTGCCGCCGCGCATCATGCCGGTGACGTGTCACTGCCGGTCGTAGTCGACCAGGCGGGATGCCGCACCCGTATAGGTCGCCGGGGTGAGCGCCTTGAGCCGGCTGGCCGTCGCCGGGTCGAAGGACTGTTCGTCGATGAAACGCTCGACGTCTTCCTTGCCGATGCTGTGGCCGCGCATGAGTTCCTTGACCTTCTCGTACGGGTGGTCCATGCCGGGCTCGCCCGCGAGTTCGCCGGCGCGCATCGCCGTCTGGATCGGCTCGCCGAGCACCTCCCAGTTCTCGTCCAGCTCGCGGCGGATGACGATCTCGTTGGGGTGGATGGACCTGAGGCCGCCCAGCAGGTTGGTCAGTGCGAGCACCGAGTATCCGAGCGCGGAACCGATATTGCGCTGGGTGGTCGAATCGGTCAGGTCGCGCTGCCAGCGGCTTTCCACCAGCGTGGCGGACAGGGTGTCCAGCAGCGAGCAGGAGATCTCGAGGTTCGCCTCGGCGTTCTCGAAACGGATCGGGTTGACCTTATGCGGCATGGTGGAGGAGCCGGTGGCGCCCTTGACGGGCTCCTGGGCGAACACGCCGCGGGAGATGTACATCCACACGTCCACCGCGAGATTGTGCAGGATACGGTTGGTGTGGCTGATCGTGCCGTAGAGCTCCGCCTGCCAATCGTGGCTTTCGATCTGCGTGGTCAGCGGATTCCAGGTCAGGCCCATGCGGTTCGTGACGAACTCCTCGGACACGGCGATCCAGTCGACATCCGGCAGTGCCGCCAGATGCGCGCCGAACGTGCCGGTGGCGCCGTTGATCTTGCCGAGATACTCCTGCTCGCGCACATGCCTGAGCTGACGGTTGAGCCGGTGGACGAACACGGCGAGCTCCTTGCCGAGGGTCGTCGGGGTCGCCGGCTGACCGTGGGTCAGGGCGAGCAGGGACATGTCGCGATACTGGTCGGCCTTTTCGGCCAGCAGATCGACGATCGCCTGCGCGTCCGGCAGCCACACCTGCTCGACCGCGTTCTTCACGCACCGGGCGATGGACAGGTTGTTGATATCCTCACTGGTGCAGGCGAAATGCACCAAGGTCTTCAAGTGGGTCAGCTGCGTATCGGCGCCGAGCGTGTCCGCCGCCTTGTCGAGCTCATCGTCGATATAGTATTCGACGGCTTTCACATCATGATGCGTGACCGCCTCATGCGCGGCATGACGGGCGATGCCCTCGGCGCCGAACCGCTCGGGGATGTCTCGCAGATACGCCTGCTCGGCCTCGCTCAGCGGCTTGACGCCCGGGACGATCGGCTGGTTGCCGTTGCCGGCGAACCCGTTGGCCAGCAGGATCATCCATTCGACCTCCACGCGCATGCGCTCGCGGTTGAGCGCCGGCTCGCTCATGTATTCCACCAGGGGCGCCGTCTGCTGGTGGTAGCGCCCGTCAAGAGGGGTCAGTGCGATTGCTGGGGTGATATCAGTAAGCTTCATACTGCTCAGGATACTTCCTACCGTGAACCGGACCGCCGCTCGGCATCCGCCCGCCGGCACGCGTCACCGGGCCATCCGTCCCTGCCAGTAGCTCGTCTCTTCCAGCTCGCCTGCGATAACCTGCCGGAAATGCCGGTCATGTGAGGCTACCGCGCCGGAACCGAGCGCCGAGGCATTCGCATAGGCGGCCTGATGGAACGTGAGATAATGCGAAATCTGCCTCTCCGTTGTCGCTCCGGCGACAGGCTCGGCCAGCGTGGGGGCGCGGCCGTCATCGCGCGTTGTTTCGGCGACCGAACCGTGGATGGTCAGCCAGCGCTCGCCAACCGGATTGGCGGCTCCGTCGAGCGCCGGCACCAGCTCGTCGTCCATTTCGATGCTGGTGGTCCATGTGTCCCCCTTGATGGGATGGTTCGCCACCGGCGAGCCCGCGGTGACGATATGGCGGATGTTGTACTCGCTGTCCGCGGCGAGTGCCGCGGCGACGATACCGCCTTGTGAATGCCCGATGATGGCGACGGGATCGTCTTGCCCGACGCCGGCGCGTTCCATCGCTGCAAGCACCATGCGGGCGCTGTCTGCCTGCATCCGTGTTTCGGCTTGCGAACTCATGAGCTCGACGTTCTGGGGCCAGCCGAATGGGGAATCGGCATGCCCGTCGGTTCCCGGAACGATGACCAGCCATGCCGTGCTGCCGTCCGCGCGCCGGTACCGCTGGATGGCGATGGTCGCGTATGACAGCCCGTTGTCTTCGCCGGTGCCGTACTGGTGTTCGGCAAGGGAGCGAAGCTGCACGATCGCCCCGGCGATATCGTCGGCGTGACGGACGACCTGCCGGGGCGGGTACCGTCTGCTCAGCTCGATGCGGTTGCCTTGCCGGCTGTCGTTGAGCTGCGCGCTGATCGACGCGAGTTGTTCGGCGGCGATGTTGACGCTGTTCTTGGAGAGCATGCCGCGCAGCGGATCGGCTGCCGTCATGCCGGAACCCGGCCGGAAGAGACGTGACCTGGCGATGCCGCCGAGCACGACCATACTGAACCCGCGCATGAGGGCCTGATGGTAGGGCGCTGTGGCATGCAGCGCATCAGGCAGGATCTGCGACCTGTCGTCGCCGGTGATGGCCACGCCGATGGAATGCAGGATATCGCCTGCCATGCCTTTGAGCGCGGCTGAAGCCGTAGACAGGGGATCATTGGGGATATCGCCGCAGGCCCGTGCCGCTCTGGCTTCGGCGTCCGTATACAATCCCTGTGCGCGCGCCACCAGCTGGGCCAGGGTGTCCAGACGCTGCGAGGCGGTCGAGCATGTGCGTATCTGGTCTTTGCATGTCTGCGTCAGCGTGACGATGAATGACAGTCGCGGCGTTGCCGCTGCAGCCCACGAATCGTTCGGCCACGAATCGCGGTGGGTCGGGCATGCCAAGACCTGCAGACGGGTGCGGGTGAGCTGGTCCAGCAACGCCGACCATGCCGCTGACTGGGCGGCGAACCGCAGCGACGTGTCGGCGAGGGCGGTGATCAACGCGCTGAACTGCTGCGCGTCGGCCACGCTGAGCGGCACTCCGCCCCTGATTCGCGAGGTGACTTCCCAGGGCATCAGGCCGCCTCCTGACGGATGGCCAGCATGGTGTGCGTACGTTGCCGGACATCCTCATTCATGCGGATGATGGCTGTCATGCTGTCGCGCATGAGTGTGGCCGCCTGGCCATGCCAGTCGATGGATGTGGCGAGCGCCGCCGCGTCGGTGAGCATGGCAGTGCAGCGCCCGGTGTCTGCGCAAGCGGTATCGAGATGGTTGAGGGCGCCGGTGATCGTTGGCTGGCAGGTGCATGCGGTCGCCGGACCGGTGTGATTGATGACATGGTGGTTCATGTCATCAATCACACCGCACACGTCCGCGCGATGCACGCCGATCGGGGCAATGTGGTCAGAAGACGATACGGGTTCGGCGGGTCACCATGGTTGCGTCACCATGGTTTGACGGTGGCGCCCGGTGAGGGCGTGGTGCTGTTGGTCGTCGAGCTTGATGAAGGCGATGGTGATGCCGATTTGTTGGATTCGAGCAGGTCTTGCACTTTCCGGCGCTGTTCGTCGCTCAACCCGTCCGATGACGATGGACTCGGGGAGCCGGCCGGGTCTGACGGCGAGGCGTTGGCTGAATTGTGCGAGGATGGAGAGCCGGATTGCTGCGTGGCGAGCTCGGCTTGGATCCGCTTGGTCAGCGTACGCGAGATGGCGCTGTTCGTTTCGATGCTCGTCTTGAGATTCGGTGCGAGCACGGCGCTCCACGACTGCGCCTCCTTGAATTGCGCGTCGGCCTGTTCCTGGCGGGCCGCCAGCGTGGACCAGTCGGCGGTGGGGGAGGCGCTGGCCTTGAGGTCGGCGTTGAGGCTGCGGGTCGCCTGGTTATAGGAGTCCTGCGCCTGGATGTTGGCTACGGCGAGGACGGCGCCAGCTAGGGCGGCCGCTGCGAGCGCCGCCAGGATGATCCGTACGGCGAGCGGGGCGCGCGCATGCCGACGGGGCGTCTGCCGGCGTTCGGGTCGTTGCGGTGTGTCGCTCATAGCAGTCTCCTTGACAGTCCGATCCAGGCGCCGAGCTCCCAGGCGAGCAGCGTGCACAATGCGATGGCGATGGGCCAGACCACGGGGGTGGCGCGTTGCCGTGTCTTCGCGGTGGTGCCGGTTCTCCACTGTTTCGAAGCGGCGGGCAGCGCATTGGTCACGGTGTGGCCGGCGTCGAGCATGATGGCTGTGCCGCCCAGCTCGTCGGCGATGGTGTCGAGCGTGTCCTTGTCGAGTTTCGACACGCCCGGCTGGCCTGTGGCGGGGTCGGTGACCCAGGTTTCGCCGGCGCCGTCGTCCGAGCCATCGGCGGGGATGTTGCCGCCTGCGGCCGATCCCGTTCCCATGACGAGCGCATCGGTGACGTAACGCCGCAGTGACGAGTAGGTGCGGCGCGTGGTGGTCGAGGTCTGTTCGCCGTCGCTGATCAGGACCAGGACGATGGTGTCGTCCGTATGACGCTGCCGGATGTCCTTGAGCGTGAGCAGGAGCTTGTCAAGCGGCGTGTCCAGCGAGGAACCCGATGACGCGGACGTAGGTTCGACGCTGAGCGAATCCGCCCAATTGTCGATGGCGAGCGTGTCGGGGGTCAGCGGCACGTCGAGCGAGGCGCTCGCACCGAATCGCAGCGCCGAGAAACTGGCGGCTGGGTAAGCCTTGGTCAGGTCGTGCACGACCCTGGTGGCGGCATCCAGGCGGCTGATGGTCCCGCTGTCGCCATAGGCCGCGTCCTTGACCGCCATGGAACTGGTCGTGTCGACCGCGATGACGATGTCGGTGGCGTTGACCGCCTTGCTGGTCGTCGTCGCCACGGTGCTGGGGGTGAGCGCGGCGAGCGCCACGAGCAGGCAGATGAGCGTGCGCCGGATGCATGAGCCGACGGTCTCGTCGCTTGACCCGTGGGTGCGCAGATGGATGACGATGCCGGCGACGGCGCAGACGGCCATGGCGGTGGCGATGGCGCAGCCTGCGGGCCAGCCGAGTGCGGGGGAGAGTGTCCAGGTGCTCATCGTCTCAGCCTCCAAGCGAAGACAAGCCATACCAGGACGCACACGGCGAGGGCGAGTATCCACCAGCCCGGGGCATCGTCGACCGCGGATTGGGCGTCGCGTTCGTTGCGTGCGGCATGGCGCTGTTCGATCTGCCGGACCAGCGATTCGATGGACGAGCCGTCCGCCTGTGACATGAAGGTGCCGCCGTGCGACTCGATCCCGGTTTTCAGGGCGGTGGTCGTCTCGTCGGACAGGCTTTCCTTCGCTCCGGCGTAGATGGCGTCCACGCTGATCGACGCCTTGGATGCCAAGTCGAGCGCCTGCTTGAGCGTGTAGGTCTCCTGGCCGGAGGCGACATTGTCGGTGGCGAGCACGATGGATGCGGAGCGTCGCCGTGCCGTGCCCGATGCGGTGTCGCCCGTGGAGGCGGCGGATGATGCGCCGCCGTAGGCAAAGCCGGGGAGCATCGCCGCGCAGCTGACCAGCCCGTCGCCGATCAGTGAGGTGGCGTTGGTCTTGTTCTGTGTGCCGTCAAGCCAGTCGGAGACCTTCTGGTAGTCCTGGTCGCTCATATGATCGATGTCGTCCTGGGTTTGCACGCCTTTGAGGATCGACGCCGCGGATTTGAGCTGGCCGGTCACGAGCGTGTAATCGTCGGTCAGGGGGAAGACGGTGCGCGATGTCGAATTGAAGATGCTCATGCCGATGCGCTCGCCCTGGAAGGTGGAGGCGAGTTTGAGATACGTGTCGATGATCTGCCGGTCGTAGGGCAGGGTCGAGCCCGAGACGTCAAGGCAGAGTACGATGTCCCGGCTTGAGGCCTGCTCGCGCCCTGCGCCGATCCGTGACGGCCGGGCCACCAGGGCGATGGACAGGATAAGCGCGATGGTGAGCGCCGATGCGGCGATCCGCCCGAAGATGCGCCATCGGTGAAACAATGCCGAGGCGTATTCGGTGTTGAGGTCGTCGTCAAGGCTGTATGATTTGAGGCTCGTGTCGCGTCTGTCCGCACGGCGTTCGCGCCACAGCGCCAGCGCCATGGCCGCGCTTGCGATCGCGAATGCGGCGACGATGGCGATGCATGCCGCCCAAGGCCATTGCCATCTCATCGGCGCCACCTTTCGATCAGTGTGGATACCCATTCCGCGCCCTGCTCGACACTGGTCGTGCGGGCGGCGTCATTGTAGCGTTCGTCGGCGAACTGCGGCGGGTAGAGCGCCGCGATGGTCTGCCTGAGCAGAGTGAATCCCTCCTTGCCTGTGGTGGGCGGCGTGGCGCGGTTGAGGTCGGACAGGGTCTGTGTGGCCATGGCGGTCCCTGACATGCCGGACGCGTATTGCCTGGCGATGGCCGCAAGCTGCGTGAACGCCTGGTCGCGGGTGATCCGCCCTGCGCGGTAGCGTTCCACGACCGCGTCGATACGCTGGTGCCAGGCACGGTTGCCGCCGGCGGGATGGTGCACGCCGCGGGGGTGGGACGCCCGAGGGGGCGTGGTGCGTTGCCGTGACAGTACGACGATCAGCGCGATGAGCAGACAGGCGACGGCGAGGCTTCCTGCGAGGATGGCGATGAACATTGCGGTCTGGTCGAGTTCACTCACCGGTTTGAGGTCATCGAGCTTGATGGCCGGCGTAATGGAGAGGGGAATGCGATTCATGCGCGCCTTCCATGGGTGGCGGTCGGGCCGGTCGGGGAGGACAGCCCGGTGCCGGCCAGTGACAGGGAGATGGTGTGGATGAAGGTGTCGAACATGGCTTGGCTTGACGGGGCTCGCATGAGCATCCCGCCGCCGGCGTGCAGCTCCGATTCCAGCTGCGCGGCGAGATACCGCCGATGGGTGTCGACTTCGCCCGCGCTTGTGGTGTTGATAAGGAATGCCGGCAGCCTGCGCCCGGTATCCGCGTCGGCCACATGCCGATGCCGTGCCGTGAACGGGTTGATGGTCGCCACGTCGATGAGCACGACCGGGTGGAAGCGTGCGATGGTGCGCAATGAGGCGAGCTGGCGGTCCCCGATGGCATGCTCGTCGGTGGCCAGCACGATGAGCGCGTTCCTGTCGGTGATGCGCCTGGCGTAGTCAAGCAGGGCGTCCATGTTGCGCGGGTGGGCCCACGCCTGGTCCAGGGCGCGCTGGAGCATGCCTTCGAACTGGGCGAAACCGCCATGGAAGGGCGCTCTGGTGATGCTGGACGAGTCTGCGCATACCAGCGAGATATCGTCGGAACGTCTCAGGCTGAGCGCCGCGAACATGCGCAGGCCGTTGGCCGCGACCTGCCAGGCCTGCTCCCCGCTTTCGCATGCGCCGGTCATCTCCTTGCCGGTATCGAGGAGCATCCACACCCGTGAGGTGACCTGGCGCTGCCGCTGCACGACCATCGGCCTGCCCGAACGCGCACTGGTATGCCAATCGATGCGCCGTGCCTCGTCTCCCGGCTCATAGGGGCGGATATCCATGATGTCGTCGCTGCCGAAGCGCCGGTTCGAGGGGTGTTCCCCTTCGATGACGCCCATGGCGCGTCGCACGGTCGGCAAGGTCAGTGTGGTGGCGAGCGCCTCGATCTTGCGTCTGATCGTGTCCTCGCCCGTCATGCGGCCGGTCATGGCACCGGTACCGTCGCGACGACGGAGTCGACGACCTGGTCGCTGGTCACGCCGTCGGCGAGCGCCTCGAAGGTGAGCAGGATGCGGTGCCGTAGGATTTCGTGGGCGAACATCCTGATGTCTTCAGGGATGACGTAGTCGCGTCCGGCCAGCAGGGCCGCCGCCTGGCCGACACGGATCAGGGCGATGGACGCGCGGGGGCTGGCGCCGAGACGGACTTTCGCCGACAGGCCGGAGATCGGTTTGGTGCCGGCGCCGCGCGAGGTCGCTGCGATATCGACCGCGTATCCCATGATCGCGTCCGATACGTGGACGCGTCGGGCCGCGGCGCGGAGGAATTCGACGTCGGTGAGTGAGAGGGTGTCGCCTTGCAGCAGCGCGGGGTCGACGGTGTCGCGGCCGCGACGTGCGAGCATGGCGAGCATCTGTCGTTCCTCGTCGGCGCTGGGGTAGGTCATGACTGCTTTCATGGTGAACCGGTCCATCTGCGCTTCGGGCAGGTTGAAGGTGCCTTCCTCCTCGATCGGGTTCTCGGTGGCGATGACCATGAAGGGTTTGGGCAGTGCTATGCGTTCGCCGCCGATGGTGGTGGCGCCTTCCGCCATGGCTTCGAGCATGGCGGACTGGGTTTTGGCGTTGGACCGGTTGATTTCGTCAAGCAGGACGAAGTTGGCGTGGATGGGTCCGATCTGGGTGGTGAACCGTTGTGTGGAGAAGTCGAAGACCTGGGTTCCCACCAGGTCGGAGGGCATGAGGTCGGGGGTGCATTGCACGCGTTTGAAGCTGCCGGAGACCGAGGTCGCCAGGGTCTGGGCGGCTGTTGTTTTCGCCAGGCCGGGCACGGATTCGATGAGGATGTGCCCGCCGGCGACCATGGTGACGATGAGTGCTTCACGCAGATGGTCCTGGCCGATCAGGGTCTGGGCGAACCGTGCCCTGATATGGTCGGCGAGCTGTCGGGCCTTGTTGAGGTCTTCGGGGGACAGTCCCGCCGATGTCGTCGCCGCCGGCTGTTGGGGCATGGGTGGTATCGGTTGCGCGATGTTCGGTTGTGGTGGGAATAGTGCCATGGTGTGCGCTCCAACGGTTGATGGATGGTCGGGTGTGCGACCCGCGGCCGCGACCTGGTATTCCAGCATAGTAGCGGACGGAGCCGGTCCTCTCACAGCAGAGGCGTCATTGGCGGGCGTGCGGCGCTGCCGTCGTCGGCTGCGGGGCTGTCGGCGGCGTCCGGTGCCGGCACGGCGCCGTATGCGGGGGAAGCGGCCGGAGGCAGGGCCCAGTCCACGGGTTGCGCGCCCATCGCCACCAAGGCCTGGTTCGCGCGGGAGAACGGACGTGACCCGAAAAATCCTCGTGAGGCCGATAAGGGGCTGGGGTGGGGGGATTCGATGACCGCGGCGTTGGTGAGCAGCGGCTTGAGGGTCTGCGCATTACGGCCCCAGAGGATGGCGACCAGCGGCTTGGGGTTGCCGTGCCCGTCGGTGCGTGCGTTGAGCGCGCGGATCGCGGCATCGGTGATGTGTTCCCAGCCTTTGCCCTGATGGCTGTTCGGGCGTCCCGCCTGCACGGTCAGGCATCGGTTGAGCAGCATCACCCCGCGCTGCGTCCACGGGGTCAGGTCGCCGTTGGCGGGTGCCGGTACGCCCAGGTCATCGGACAGCTCCCTGTAGATGTTGACCAGGCTTTTGGGTAGCGGGTGCACGTCCGGGGCGACGCAGAAGCTCAGGCCCACCGGGTGTCCCGGGGTCGGGTAGGGGTCCTGCCCGACGATGAGCACCTTGATGCTGTCGAAGGGAATGGTGAAGGCGCGCAGGATATTGTGCGAGGCCGGAAGATAGTGGCGTCCTGCAGCGATCTCCCCGCGCAGGAAGTCGCCCATGCGGTGTATGTCCGGCTCCACGCCGGCCAGCGCCCGTGCCCATCCCGGGTCGACGAGCTGGGACAACGGTTTGACATGAGGGGTATTCATGTCCTCTACTCTATTCATGTCTTCTACTCTATGGCGTATCCGGACGTCCACGGCGCCCGTGACGTGACGAAGCTGTGGATATCCGACACGGTGTGCGCGGATTGGGGCGGGCGGCCCATGAGACCATGTACACTCGATGGTGAATCCATTCGAAAGGGACTGCATATGGCACGCAAAGACCGGAACACTGATGAGTCGTACGCGGAAGACGTGTTCGACAACCCGCCTCAGGGTCCTGTCGGTGTTCATCGCGGCAACCGTTCGGTCATGGCGCGCCTGGTGCCGTTCCTGATCGTGGTTGTCGTCGCCGCGGTCGCCGGTCTGGCGGTGTGGGCCGTCATGTCGGGCGAGGGCATGAAGGCCATGCCGTGGAAGAGCACGGCGACATCCTCGCAGAAGGTGTCTTCGTCGGCGTCTTCCAAGGCGTCCGCCTCGGCGTCTTCCTCGGCGTCCGCTTCCGCGTCGTCATCCGCTTCCGCCAGCGAGTCGGCTTCGGCTTCCGAGTCCGCCTCCCCGTCACCGTCGCAGACCGCTTCGGATTCCCCGTCGCAATCGCCAACGCCGGCGGCGGCGAACCTGGCGACCCAGGTGCGCGTCGTCAACGGCACCAAGAAGACGGGGTATGCGGCTGCCCAGGCATCAACCCTCCAAAAGGCCGGGTATTCCAATGTCGTGGCCGCCAACCCGTCCGGCAGTCTGCCGAGCGCATCGGTTGTCTGGTATCAGAACGAGGCCGATTCGGCGACTGCCCAGGACGTTGCGGCGAAACTCGGCATCTCCAATGTCAGCCAGGTGTCCAACCTGTCCGCCCCGGTCGTCGTCGTACTGATGAACTGAGCCTCGGCGTTTCTTCGCCAACCGCCGCTACAATTGGGCACCAGATGGGCGGCCGTCGGCGTGTATGGGGCGCCGGGCCGGTTCCATGCAAGGGGTGGTCGAAATGGCACAAGGCACAGTGAAGTTTTTCAATGCGGGCAAGGGGTACGGCTTCATCGCCCCTGACGAGGGAGGAGAAGACGTGTTCGTGCATTATTCCGTGATCCAGCAGGACGGTTTCAAGAAGCTCGACGAAGGCGACCGTGTCGAATACGAGGCGGAGCATGGCCCGAAAGGCTTCCAGGCCACCACGGTGACCAAGCTGTGATGCTTGCGCTGTCCTGATGGTACAGGCGCCCCGGGCGGGCGCCTGTTGTGTTGTCCCCGGCATGCGCGATCGAGTAGGTCGTCGCACGGTCCGGGGTTTTTCTGTGGTATCACCGTCGATATTCCCGTTGTTCGCGGTCGACACGCGTTTCATGCCAACAGCGCAATACCGGCGACGATGTTGGCACTCGAGGTCCGAGAGTGCTAATGTCCCAATTAGCACTCGGAAGCCGAGAGTGATAACCGGCAGCTGACGGTCGGGCGAACTTTGGGCCTCGGGTGGAAGACCATACCGTGTAGCCATATGTGGAGGAACAATGGCAAAGATCATTGCATACGACGAGGAAGCTCGCCAGGGAATGCTCGCGGGTCTCGACAAGCTCGCCAACACCGTCAAGGTCACGCTCGGCCCGAAGGGCCGCAACGTCGTGCTCGACAAGACCTACGGCGCTCCGACCATCACCAACGACGGCGTCTCCATCGCCAAGGAGATCGATCTTGAGGAGCCGTACGAGCGCATCGGCGCCGAGCTCGTCAAGGAAGTCGCCAAGAAGACCGACGACGTCGCAGGCGATGGCACCACGACCGCTACCGTGCTCGCCCAGTCCCTGGTCCATGAGGGCCTGAAGAACGTGGTCGCCGGCTCCAACCCGATCGCCCTGCGTCGCGGCATCGAGAAGGCCACCGACGAGATTGTCAAGGAACTGGTCGCTTCCGCCAAGGATGTGGAGACCAAGGACCAGATCGCGGCCACCGCAACGATTTCCGCTGCTGATCCCGAGGTCGGCGAGAAGATCGCCGAGGCGCTCGACAAGGTCGGTCAGGATGGCGTCGTGACCGTCGAGGACAACAACCGCTTCGGTCTCGATCTCGAGTTCACCGAGGGTATGCGCTTCGACAAGGGCTATATCGCCCCGTACTTCGTCACCAACGCCGACGACCAGACCGCAGTGCTGGAGAACCCGTACATCCTGCTCACCTCGGGCAAGGTGTCCAGCCAGCAGGACATCGTCCACCTCGCCGACCTGGTCATGAAGAGCGGCCGTCCGCTGCTGATCGTGGCCGAGGACGTCGACGGCGAAGCGTTGCCGACCCTGATCCTCAACAAGATCCGCGGCACGTTCAACACCTGCGCGGTCAAGGCCCCCGGCTTCGGCGACCGTCGCAAGGCCATGCTGCAGGATATGGCCATCCTCACCGGCGGCCAGGTCGTCTCCGATGAGCTGGGCCTGAAGCTCGACTCCATCGATATCGACGTGTTCGGCACCGCGCAGAAGGTCATCGTCTCCAAGGACGAGACCACCATCGTCTCCGGCGGCGGCTCCAAGGAGGACGTGGCAGCCCGTGTCGCCCAGATCCGTTCCGAGATCGACAACACCGATTCCGACTATGATCGCGAGAAGCTGCAGGAGCGTCTCGCCAAGCTCGCCGGTGGTGTGGCCGTCATCAAGGTCGGCGCCGCGACCGAGGTCGAGGCCAAGGAACGCAAGCACCGCATCGAGGACGCCGTGCGCAACGCGAAGGCGGCCGTCGAGGAGGGCCTGGTGCCCGGTGGCGGTGTCGCGCTTGTGCAGGCCGCCAAGAAGGCCGAGAAGAGCGAGGCTCTGGCTTCGCTGACCGGCGAAGAGGCGACCGGTGCGTCCATCGTCTTCCGTGCTGTCGAGGCCCCGATCAAGCAGATCGCCGAGAACTCCGGTGTCTCCGGTGACGTGGTCTTCAACAAGGTGCGCGAGCTGCCGGAAGGCCAGGGCTTCAACGCCGCCACCAACACCTTCGAGGATCTCATGGCCGCGGGCGTCACCGACCCGGTCAAGGTGACCCGTTCCGCGCTGCAGAACGCCGCCTCCATCGCCGGCCTGTTCCTGACCACCGAGGCAGTGGTGGCCAACAAGCCGGAACCGAAGACCGCGGCTCCGGCCCAGGGCGCTGACATGGGCTACTGATCCCTAGGGACTGGTTCATCAATCCTGGCCCGTGCCCGCATCCGCGGGACGACGAGGGCAGGATTTGCGCATAGACGTGCGCATAGACGCATTGAGGGGCGTCGGCGGGAAACCGTCGGCGCCCCTCAATGTTTGCCGGCCGCATGCCGGCGGGGCATCACGACACGGCGAACAACCGCGAAGCCTGCGCCTCGGCGTCGGCGTAGACAGTGGATGCCTGCGTCAGCGACATGCCGATCGCCTCAAGGGATGCGTCCATCTGCTGCTGGGCCGCCCGCCATTGCTGGATCACCCCGGCGAACTGGCTGGATGCAGACCCGCTCCACACGCTTTGCAATCCGTCAAGATTCGCGTACATTCCTTGCACCGCCTGCCGGATCTGCTCGATGGACGAGCGTACGGCGGCGCTTGACGACTGGATCTGTTCGCTGTCAACCCGATATTGTGGCATGATGGTCCTTTCTCTATGCCGTCCGGGGACGGTTCTGGCATGGTTGGTGCAGACCGGAGGCCTCTGCTGCGCTTGGCGAAACCGGCCGCTACAGTGGAGCCTATGCGTTTGTTGAATAAGTCTCACGTCCACACGGGATATGTGGTCAGAAGACGGTGCCTGTCCGCCCGCGGCCGCAGCGGGTATCATGGCGTGCCCCGCCGTGCCGTGATACTGCCGCTGATACTCGTATGCCTGCTCGCCGTGGCGTTTCCCGCTGTCGGGTTTTCCGAGGTGGCCTGGGCCGATGACGCGTCAAGCGCAAGTCCTTCGGCGTCGGCTTCGGCGTCGGCTTCGGCGTCGCAGTCCGCCGACGCGGATTCCTCGTCGGGAGCCACGCTGAGCACCGATATCACCGACCCGAACAACCTGCTCGGCGAGAACGTGACCGCCGTGACCGATGCCATCACGAACACCAAGAAGGAGTACGGCGTCTCGGTGCGTCTGCTGTACCTCGACACCTTCAATACCTCAGACAAGCCGGACACCTGGGCCAGCAGGCTGTTGCAGTCGACGGACCCGTCCCCCAACACGGTCATGCTGGCGGTCGCCAGCCAGGATGGCAGCCTTGTCGTCGCCGTGTCGAGCAATTCGGACGCGTGGCTGAAAAGCCAGTCGACCGTGGATGAGCTGTCGGCGGCGGCCCAGGAGCCGCTGGTCAAGAAGAAGACCCCTGACTGGTCCGGGTCGGCCATCGCGATGATGAACAGGATCGGCGACATCAAGGAGACCTCGACGTCGCGCGGCACGAAGGTGGCGTCCACGGCGATCTACGCGGGGGTGGCGGCGCTGATGGTCGTCCTCATAGCCGTCACTGTCATCCTCGCACGCAACGCCCGGGGTGCGCATAGCCGTGGCGGCAGGCAGCACCGGTCGCGTCGGGCCCGGGCACGCCGCGCGGCCAGAACGGGTCGCGACAACACGCAGACACCGGGGTACCGCGAGTATGCCGACGATGGGCAAACAGCCGGTTCATCCGATAGTGAACCGCAGGGGGACGATGCTTCAGCCGGCCAGGTGACGCAAACCATTGATGTCTCTGCCTATCTGGAACGTTTCGCACAGCAAGACACAGGACATTCTCAGGAAACTCGAAGACATAAGAGGAATGCTGGTCATCATGAGCAAACCAATTGAAGCATCCATCGTAGTTGTCGATGACGAGCCGTCCATTCGCGACCTGCTGGTCGCCTCGTTGCATTTCGCCGGATTCGAGGTGACCACCGCCGCCTCGGGCTCGGAGGCGATCGAAGTCATCGAGAAGGTCCATCCCGACCTGATCGTCCTCGATGTCATGCTTCCGGATATCGACGGGTTCACCGTAACCCGCCGCATCCGGCAGGAGGGCATCGACTCGCCGGTCCTGTTCCTCACCGCGCGCGACGACACCCAGGACAAGGTCATGGGACTGACCGTCGGCGGGGACGACTACGTGACCAAGCCGTTCAGCCTCGAGGAGGTCGTGGCCCGCATCCGCGCGATCCTTCGGCGCACCAGTCACCAGGAGGCCGACGATCCGATCATCCGCGTCGGCGACCTCGAAATCAACGAGGACTCCCACGATGTGACGCGCGCCGGTGTGCAGGTCGATCTGAGCCCCACCGAATACAAGCTGCTGCGCTATCTCATGGACAACGAGGGCCGCGTACTATCCAAGACGCAGATCCTCGACCATGTCTGGCAATATGACTGGGGCGGGGATGCGGCGATCGTCGAATCGTATATCTCCTACCTGCGCAAGAAGGTCGACGGCGTGGTCGTCGAAGACGAGAACGGCGACAAGCACAAGGTGACCCCGCTGATCGAGACCAAGCGAGGCATCGGCTACATGATCCGCGCGCCGAAGACGTCGCCGAAGAAAGACGCCTGATGCAGGCCGAGCAAGACACGCACCAGCCGCAATCCCCGCAATGCGCCCACACCGCAGGCGGGGATTGCGCGTCCGCGACCGCGAAGACCGCGTCCGGCCATGCAGGTCAAGCGGCATCATGCGCGACGGCTGTCCAGGACGATCCCGGCACGTCAGACCAGCATGCCGCCGGCGAGGCTGCCGACTCGCGCATCAGGCGTCTGCCCAAGCCGCTCGCCGCCGCGGTGCGCGGATGGAACGCCCTGCGATCCCTGGTCATCCACCGTCTGGATATGGTACCGCTGAGCACCAAGCTGCTGGCCTGCATGATGGTCCTGCTCGCGGTATGCGCGGCGGGCATCACCTTCTCCATCAGGCAGCTCGTCGGCAGCTATCTGCTGCAGAAAACCGACACCCAGCTCGCGGAACAGGCGCAGCTCGTCTACGACAATATCGACGTGCTGCGTAACAAGGACAGCAGCGAACAGGGCAGCGTGGGGCCCAACGACTACTTCATGCAGATCCGCGATACGGACAACCGCATCCTCAACACGCCGCTGGTGCCGGTCATGCGCGAGGATGTGATCTCCATGCCCCGCCTGCCGGCGGACGGTTCCATGGGCGACGTCAAGATCGGCGAGCCGTTCACCACGTCCTCCGAAGTGCGGGCGACGAACGGTTCCTCGGTCAGCCGCAGCACCCTGCAGGCCGCAAGCGCCCCATGGCGGGTCCTCGCCCTGTCCTGGGGCAAGAAGACCGCTGACGGGGGAGCCCAGATCCAAGGCGTGATTTACATCGGCCTGTCACTGAACGACCAGATCGACACCGTGAACACCCTGACCAAATACTGCACGCTGGTGAGCATCGCCATCGTGCTGGTCGGCGCGGTCATCGCCACGGTCCTGATCCAGAGCACCCTCGCCCCGCTCAAGCGCATCGAGAAGACCGCCGCGAAAATCGCCGCGGGCGACCTCAGCCAGCGTGTGCCGAGCGCACCGGAGAACACCGAGGTCGGCTCCCTTGCGGCATCGCTGAACACCATGCTCGCGCGCATCGAGCACAGTTTCAACGAGCAGCAGGAGACCACGGAGAAGATGAAACGCTTCGTCTCCGACGCCAGCCACGAACTGCGCACCCCGCTCGCCGCCATCCACGGGTATGCCGAGCTGTATACCCTCCAACGCGATATGCCGGGCGCACTGGAGCGCGCTGACGAATCCATCAGCCATATCGAGGCGTCAAGCGCCCGCATGACCGTCCTCGTGGAAGACCTGCTGTCTTTGGCACGGCTTGACGAAGGCCGGGGCATCGACATCACCCAGCAGGTGCCGATCACCGCCCAGGTCAACGATGCGTGCGATGATCTGCACGCCCTGGACCCGCAACGCGGTATCACCAAGGGGGTGCTGCAGTTGCGCCACGGCGGCGAGAACCAAGGTACATGGCTCAGCTTCAGCCCCGACGACCTTCCGCAGGTCACCCTGACCGGGGACGGGTCCAGGCTGCGCCAGGTCATCACCAATATCGTCGGCAACATCCACCGCTACACCCCGCCGGATTCCCCGGTGGAGGTGGGGCTCAGCGTGCTGTCGGCGTCGATTGCGCCCAACCAGCTCAGCCATCTCGCCTCGAACGGCAAGGGGCTTACCTCCTTCCTGGAAGCCGCGGAAGTGGGGCAGAGCCTCGGCACCGGCATCCCGTATGCGGTGATCCGCTTCGCCGACCATGGCCCTGGCGTCCCCGAGGCATCCCAATCGCAGATCTTCGAACGCTTCTACACCGCCGACCCGTCGCGGGCGAGGCAGAAAGGCGGCACCGGCCTCGGCATGGCGATCGCCCAGTCGGTGGTCAAGGCGCATCGCGGGCTGGTCAGCGCCACCACGACCCCCGGGGGAGGCCTGACCCTGACCGTCATCCTGCCATTGGACCCCGCCCAGACCGCCGCCCCGGCCAAGCCCGGTTGCCCGGCAGCCGGGCTTGAACAGGCCGGCAGCCGTGGCAGAAAGCCCAAGAACGACAGGCGACGCAAGGACAAGAACCCCCAGGCCGGCAGGAAGTGACATTGCGCACAGCTGATACGCCCGTCCATGCGGTAGACTGATAAGCTGGTTGACATGTGGCAGGAAAGATCTGCCTTGATACGGAGTTTGTGAGGTGCGGTTATGCCCACGGGACGGGTACGTTGGTTTGATGCGAACAAGGGGTACGGTTTCATCGTCGCAGACCAGGGCAAGGACGTGTTCCTGCCCGCTACGGCGCTGCCGCACGGCATCACCACATTGCGCAAGGGCACCAAAGTGGAGTTCTCCGTCGTCGACGGCCACAAGGGGCCGCAGGCGATGGGTGTAAGGCCGGTCGCCTCTGCGCCGTCCCTGGTCAAGGCGACCCGGCCGAAGCCGGATGACATGGCCGCCATCGTCGAAGACCTCATCAAGCTGCTTGACAAGGCCGGCAACGACCTGCGCCGCCACCACTACCCGTCGCCGGCGGACAGCAAGAAACTGGCGACGGTGATGCGCGCGCTCGCCGACGACTTCGACGTACAGGACTGACGGACACTGATGGGCATGAACGTGGAATCATCGCAACAGGAACACGGGCAGACGGTGCACGTCACGCCGCAGGCGCTGGCGCGTTCCGTCGCCCAGACCGTGGCGGACGAGCCGGAGCAGGTCGGTGAAGCGACCCGGCAGATCGGGCTCGACGACAATGTCACCGATTTCCGGTTCGCATCGAACAAACGTGGCTATGAGGGCTGGGAATGGTCGGTGACCCTGTACCATGACGTCGAGCTTGACGAATGGACGGTCAACGAATCCTCGCTCGTGCCTACGGACGCGGCACTGGTTCCCCCGGCGTGGGTGCCGTGGAAGGACCGTCTGCTGCCGACTGACCTGTCGGTCACCGATGCCATCGGCACCGAGCCGGATGACCCGCGCCTTGAGGACGGGTTCCGTCCCACGCGCCCCGCCTCCGACGCGCAGGTTGAGGCCCGGCAACCCGAATCCCCGGCGGCGCAAGCCGCGAACGGCCAGGACGATGAGCCGGCCGGCTCCGGCGCACGCGTCCAGGACGCGACCGGTGACGGGCCACAGGGCGACGGTGAAGCCATAGCCGCGGCAACGACGACCCAGACGCAGCCGGAGGACACCGACGAAGACGGCACCGCTAGGCAGGATATCGAGGACAGCGTCGAGGAGTTCATGCTCTCCCGGCGTCACGTGCTCAGCCCGCTTGGGCGCGACCAGACCGCCAAACGCTGGTATGAGGGGCCGCACGGCCCCAAGGCGCTGTCTACGAAAACCGCCGCCGGCAACGTATGCTCGACATGCGGGTTCTTCGTGCCGCTCAAAGGCGATTTCGACCGCATGTTCGGCGTGTGCGCGAACAAGTGGAGCCCCGATGACGGCCGTGTGGTCTCATTGGACCACGGGTGCGGGGAACATTCCGAGATCGACCCGCCCGAGCCATCGCATCTGTGGGTCCAATCCAAGCCCGCATACGATGACACGCACATCGATGTCATCGCACAGGCGCCGCGCGAGGAACGCGGCCAGGTCGAGCTGCTCGAGGAAGCCAGCGAGGACGATATCGACAACAACACTGTTGAGGATGACGAGACGGACATCGAAGATACCGGTGAAACCTCGCAGACCCCGCAGGTCGAATCGGTGATTACCATGGACGACCTGGAAGCCGCGGGATTCCCTGACAGCGATGACGACGACACCGACGGGGCCGACGAATCCGCTGAGGGTGGCGAAACCGTTGAAACCGCGGCGAGCACAGCGACAGTCGAGCACTCGGCGTCCGCCGAGGACGCTGGTGCCGCTGGTGCCGCGCAATCCTCAGATGCCGCGCAACCGGCAGCAGCTGTGCAAGCCGACGATACGACCGATGCCGGCAACGACAGCGCCGATAATCCCGATGCCACGAATGTCACCGATGCCGCTGGTGCCGCTGATGCCGCGGATGCAGGCAGCGCCGAGGATAACTCCCAAAGCGCCGGCTGAACGGGCACTGCCGTTGAAGACAGACTAGGCAAGGGCCGTCCGCCCGCAGGAGCATGAATCCTGCGGGCGGACGGCCCTTGCCATATCCGTAACAGCGTATCCGTCACATCATCAGGCGTGCGGCCGGCCCGCCAGCGGGTCCGACCGTGTCGCCGCTGGCGGGCAGATGCCCCGGGGCCGGTCCAAACGCTCAGTGCACGACGGTCACCGTGCACTCGGCGAAATTCACGAGCTGGCGGGAGACCGAACCGAGGAAATGCGCATCCAGCCCGTTGAGTCCGCGTGATCCGACAATGAGATGGCTCGCATACCGCGATGCGCTGATCAGCCCCTTGGCCGCCGGGATATGGAAGGCGTTCGCCTGGACGTCGAGCCCGTCGCCGAAATCGGCGTGGGCAACCGCCTCATCCAGCAGCTGCTGCGCCCGCTGTTCAGCGACATGCAGAGGAGGCACGGCGTTCTCATATCCCGGGACCGCATCAAGGTCCTTGATCTGCCAGCAGAACAGGACATGCAACGGTGCATGGTGGATCCTCGCCTCGTCGGCGGCATAGACGAGCGCCCGCCGTGCGATCGGCGAGCCGTCAATGCCGACGACGACCGGCTTGACCCGCCCTTGGCCGACCACCGGCGGCTGCGCGTAATGCACGGTGGTCTCGCCGGGGGTCAGCGAGTTGGCGATCTCGTCCTGGACGCTCGCCTCCTCGTCGCTGGCGAAACGCACGACCGTCACCGGCACTTTGGCCTCCTCGGCAAGCGAGGCGGACAGTGATCCCAGGAACCAGCGCGCCACGCGGCCCAAGGAACGGCGGCCGACGACAATCTGCTGCGCGCCGGATCCCAGTTCCAGCAGCGCATGCGTGCCGGTCGCCCTGACCGAGGTGAGTTTGAGCCGTGAGACATCGAAATCGATATCCGAGCACGCCTGGTCGACCCAGTCGCGCAGCCGTTGTGCCATCTGCTCACGAACCTGGCCCCACGCCTCGTCGCTTTGCGGCTGCGAGCCCATGTCCCACGAGTGCGTCCAGCCGAATACGGCATTGACATGCTGTCCGGTCAGGGTGGCCTCGCGTATCGCCCAGCGCAATGCCGCGAACGATTCATCCGAACCGTCCACGCCGACCACGATGTCCGCCGTCCGGGCGACGGCATATTCACGATTGTCCGTCATGTCTTCCTCCTTGAGGCAGCTTTCCCTTCCCAGCATATCGTCTTGTTTGCGTTGATAGCGCAATTCCCGCGCCTTGTGGAAGAAACGTCACCGTGAATCGGTAGAGTGAAGTGGACAAACAACAGTGGAAGGACAAGCATGTTCGAACGGTTTACCGACCGTGCGCGGCGCGTGATCGTATTGGCGCAGGAGGAGGCTCGCACTCTCCAGCACAATTACATCGGCACCGAACATCTGCTGCTCGGCCTGATTCGCGAGGGCGAGGGGGTCGCCGCCAAGGCGCTCGCCGCCAAGGGCGTGAATCTGCAGGATACCCGTAAGCAGGTCGAAGAGATGATCGGCAAGGGCAATGCGTCGCCCAATGGTCATATCCCCTTCACCCCGCACGCCAAGCAGGTGCTCGAGCTGAGTCTGCGCGAGGCGCTGCAGCTGGGGCACAGCTATATCGGCACCGAGCATATCCTGCTCGGCCTGATTCGCGAGGGCGAAGGCGTCGGCACGCAGGTGCTCATCAAGATGGATGTCGACCTTGGGGAGCTGCGCAGCACGGTCATCGATATGATCCGCGGCAATTCGACCGGCCCGGATACCGACAACAAGGGCGAGCTGGCGAACGCCGGCGGCGTCCAGGACAAGCGCGGGCAGACCGGTTCGGCGATCCTCGACCAGTTCGGCCGCAACCTGACCGCCGAAGCCGCCGCCGGCAAGCTTGACCCGGTGATCGGACGCTCCGAGGAGATCGAACGCGTCATGGTCGTCCTGTCCCGCCGCACCAAGAACAACCCGGTGCTGATCGGCGAGCCGGGTGTCGGCAAGACCGCCGTCGTCGAGGGTCTCGCCCAGAAGATCGTCGCCGGCGATGTCCCGGAGACGCTCAAGGACAAGCAGGTCTATTCCCTCGATTTGGGCTCCATGGTCGCCGGTTCACGGTACCGCGGCGATTTCGAGGAGCGTCTGAAGAAGGTGCTCAAGGAAATCAAGACCCGCGGGGATATCGTCCTGTTCATCGACGAGATCCATACGATTGTCGGCGCAGGCAGTGCGGATGGCGCCCTGGGTGCGTCCGACATGCTCAAGCCGATGCTCGCCCGCGGCGAGCTGCAGACCATCGGCGCGACCACGACCGAGGAGTACCGCAAGTACATCGAGAAGGATGCCGCGCTGGAACGCCGGTTCCAGCCCATCCAGGTCCACGAGCCGTCGATCGCCGAGACGATCGAGATCCTCAAGGGCCTGCGCTCGCGCTATGAGAACCATCATCACGTGACCATCACGGATGGCGCGCTGCAGGCGGCCGCCGAGCTGTCCGCGCGCTACATCCAGGACCGCCACCTGCCGGACAAGGCCATCGACCTGATCGATGAGGCCGGCGCTCGGCTGCGCATCAAGCGCCTGACCGCACCGCCGGAGCTCAAGGACCTTGACGCGCAGGTCGCCAAGGTGTCCGCCGAGAAGGATGAGGCCATCAAGAAGCAGGACTTCGAGAAGGCCGCCGAATTGCGCGACAGCCAGGAGAAACTCGAGGCCGAGCGCAAGGAGAAGGAATCCTCGTGGCGTCAGGGCGAGTCCAACGTCAAGATGGAAGTGAACGAGGACGTCATCGCCGAAGTCGTCTCCAGCACGACCGGCATCCCGGTGTTCAAGCTCACCCAGGCGGAGTCGAAGAAGCTGCTCAACATGGAATCCGAGCTGCACAAGCGCATCATCGGCCAGGATGAGGCGGTCTCCGCGCTCGCCCGGTCCATCCGGCGCACGCGTGTCGGTCTCAAGGATCCGAAGCGCCCCGCAGGCTCCTTCATCTTCGCCGGCCCCACCGGTGTCGGTAAGACGGAGCTCGCCAAGACGCTGGCGCAGTTCCTGTTCGACGACGAGGACGCGTTGATCCGCGTCGACATGTCCGAGTTCTCCGAGAAGTACGCCGCGTCGCGTCTGTTCGGCGCGCCTCCGGGGTATGTCGGGTACGAGGAGGGCGGCGAACTCACCGAGAAGGTGCGTCGCAAGCCGTTCTCCGTCGTCCTGTTCGACGAGATCGAGAAGGCCCATCCGGACATCTTCAACACGCTGTTGCAGGTGCTTGACGACGGTCATCTCACCGACGGCCAGGGTCGCAAGGTCGACTTCAAGAACACCATCATCATCCTGACCACCAATCTTGGTACGCGCAATATCGCCAAGACCGCGAACACGGGCTTCAACCTGGGTTCGGATACCGAGACGAGCTATGACCGGATGAAGGAGCAGGTGTACAGCGAGCTCAAGGAGCAATTCCGTCCCGAGTTCCTCAACCGCCTGGACGACATCATCGTGTTCCGCCAGCTCACCGAGCCGCAGGTGCGCCAGATCGTCGACCTGGACGTCAAGCAGCTCAACGACCGTCTGTTCGACCGGCACATGTCGCTCGAGCTTACCGACAAGGCGAAGGACCTGCTCGCCGAGAAGGGCTTCGACCCGCTGCTCGGCGCGCGTCCGCTGCGTCGCGTGATCCAGCGTGACATCGAGGACGCCATCTCCGAGAAGATCCTCATGGGTGAGCTCCATGACGGTGAACGCGTGGTCGTGGATGCCGAAGGTGAAGGCATCCTCGGTGAATTCACGTTCGCCGGTGAGGATTTCGCCGGGCAGGATGGCGACGGGCATGAGGATGCCGACAAGCTGGTCGGCGCCACCGCATCGGCGGATACGTCCGGCGCCGCGGCTGATGGCGGGGATACGCCGTCGCTGGCATAACGCCACAGATACCGCCACTGTTCGAAGAGGGGTGGTCCTGCATGACGCGGGACCACCCCTCTTGGGCTCTATCGCTGGTGCTATCGCTCGTCTCCGGCATTCCCATGGACCATGGGATACGCCCGGTGCCGCCCGCTTTCGGCGACCGGTATACGAATCGCCGGGACCTCGCGTTGTGCGCGATCCCGGCGATTCGTATATTGCAGGCTGCCGAAAGCTACTTGATGGCGTTCAGCCACTGCTCCTTGGTGGCCTTCTCGGCCTCGAGCCCGGCCTTCTTCTTCGGGTCGGACTCGGCGGCGATCTTGTCGTCAAGCTCCTTGAGCTGGGCGTTGAGCTGCTCTTCGAAGCTGGACTTGCGGGCGTCCGCCTCCGGATCGCTCTTCTTCCACGCGGCGTCCTCGACGGCCTTGATCTGGCGGTCGACCGCGTCGAGACGGTCCTCGATGCGGCGCATGTCGTCACGGGGCACATAGCCGATCTGGTCCCATTCGCCTTGGATCTCCGCGAGCTTCTGCCGGGCCTGCTTCGCGGCCTTCTCGTCGGCGACCGGCACCAGCGCCTCGGCCTTCTTCAGGAGCTCCTCCTTCTTGGCGAGGTTCTCCTTCTCGGAGGAGCTGACCTGGTCCCGGTCGGCTTGACGGGCGTTGAAGAACGTGTCCGCGGCTTCACGGAACTTGGCCCACAGTGCGTCGTCATCGCTGCGTCCGGCGCGTCCGGCGCGCTTCCAGCGGTCCATGAGCTCGTTGAACTTGTGCGAGGTTTCGCCCCAGTCGGTGGAATCCTTGATGTCGTTCGCCTCGGCGATGATGGCTTCCTTCTCGGCCTTGGCTTGCGCGCGCTCGTTGTCGCGGGCCTGCGCCCACTTGCGGCGCTGCTGGTTGAAGGTCGTGCGGGCGGCGGAGAAACGCTTCCACAGCGCGTCCGCGTCGGCCCGGTCGATGCGCACGGAATTGCGCTGGTGCGACTGCCACTCGTCGAAGAGGGCGCGGAACTTGTCGGCGGTGGAACGCCAGTTCGTGTCGTCGCCCAGCCCCGCGGCGAGCGCCTCCGCCTTCTCCACGATCGCCGTGCGTTCCTGCACCGCCTTGGCGACCGCCTCCTTGCGGCGGTTGGACAGTTCCTCCTTCTTGGCGGCGCCCTGCGCCTTGAGCTGCTCGAACTGCGCCTTGAGCGCGGCGACATCGCCGACAACGGCGGGTTCCTTGGTCTCTTCGCCGAGCAGCTTGACGGATTCGTCGATTTCGCGAGGCTTGATGGTGCCGGAGTTCAGACGGTTCGCGAACACGTCCAGCTTCTCCTTGAGGTCGAGGAAGCGGCGGGCGTACAGGGCGAGCGCCTCCTCCTTGGACGCGTCGGGGAACTGGCCGACTTCGCGTTCCCCTTCGCCTTCCTTGACGTATACGGTGCCGTTGTCGTCGACACGCCCGAACGCCTCGGCCTGCTTGACGTCCGCATCGGAATAGGACACGTGTGCCGACGGCACGGCCTGGTGGTGCGCGGGCTTCTTCTTGGCGAACGCGGCGGGCGACGGCGCGTGGTGCATGATGTTCGCGGGGGAGGGGACCGCTGCGGGCGTGGCGCCGGTCTGCTGTTTCGCGTCAGGCTCCGTCGTCTGCGCGATGGGTTCGGTGGTGTTCTTGGGTTCGGTGACGTTTTCGTCGGCCATGGCCAGCTCCTTAAGCTCATGTGGTGAGGGGTCGCGGGGGCATGAGACATCGGTCGCATGTTTTCCGCAACTTCACTTATTATAGGGAATCGTGGCTAAAGGCGCATCAATTTCAGGATTTCCAGAGTGGCTCCCCTCTGAACGTGTTGTGGAGCAGCGTGTCATCGACACGCTCCGTAGGGTTTTCGAGCTCAATGGTTTCATCGGCATCGAGACGCGTGCCGTTGAAACCGGCGCGAGTCTGCTGAAGAAGGGCGAGACCAGCAAGGAGATCTACCTGCTGTCGCGTCTTCAGGAAGTCGGCCATGAATCCGACACGCCGATCGAGGAGCGTCTTGGCTTGCATTTCGATCTGACAGTGCCGCTGAGCCGCTATGTGGTCGAGCATTCCGGCACGTTGGCGTTCCCGTTCAAGCGTTGGCAGATCCAGAAGGTCTGGCGTGGCGAACGTCCGCAGGAGGGCCGGTTCCGTGAGTTCGTGCAGGCCGATATCGACGTGGTCGGCAACGGGGACCTGCCTGAGCATTACGAGGTCGAGCTGCCGCTGGTCATGGTGAGCGCATTGGAGCAGCTGCGCGAGTATGGCCTGCCGAAGGCGACCGTACACGCGAACAACCGCAAGCTGTCCGAAGGCTTCTACCGCGGGCTTGGCCTGACCGACATCGAGGGCGTGCTGCGCGAGATCGACAAGCTCGACAAGATCGGTGCCGACGAAGTGGCCCGTCTCTTGGTCGAGGGCTGTGGGGCGGATGAATCGCAGGCCCGTGCCTGCCTGGAACTCGCCGAATTGACGGCGGCGGACGGCAAGGAGCTCGCCGGGAAGTTCGATGCCCTGTGCGCCAAGCACGGCATCGCGACGGACAGCGAAGCATACGCCCTGGCCCGCCAGGGTCTGGATACGCTTGCGATGATCGTCGACGAGGCGGCGCGTATCCGCCCCGGCTCGGTGATCGCGGACCTCAAGATCGCCCGCGGTCTGGATTATTACACCGGTTCCGTGTATGAGACCTTCCTTGACGGTGCCGATTCGCTCGGCTCCATCTGCTCGGGCGGCCGCTACGACAACCTCGCCTCGCAGGGCAGCAAGCGCTACCCGGGTGTCGGCCTGTCCATCGGCCTGTCCCGCCTGGTCTCCTACATGCTGCACACCGCAGGGGCGCATGCCTCGCGTATCTCCCCGGCCGCGGTCATGGTCGCCGTGTGGAACGAGGAGGACCGTCCCGCCGCCAATGCCATCGCCAACCAGCTGCGTGCCCGTGGCATCGCGGCCGATGTCGCCCCGACCGCGGCGAAGCTCGGCAAGCAGATCAAGTACGCCGACAAACTGGGCATCCCGTACGTGTGGTTCCCCGCTGCGGCGAGCGAGGATGGCGAGGCCAAGGGCGACGAGGTGAAGAACATCATCACCGGCGACCAGGCCCCTGCCGATGCCAAGTCGTGGGAGCCGGATACTGTGTATGCCCGGCAAACTGTCAACCTGTAAACACACTGAAATGCTTGGAAAACCCGGTTTTCCGCCGATTTCTGAGGACTTGACAAGAATAGAGGAAGCATGAGCCAGACGGCTTACAGAACACATCATGCCACGGAAGTGACCGAGGCGCTGGTCGGGCAGAAGGTCACGCTCGCCGGTTGGGTCGATCGTCGTCGCGACCACGGCGGTGTGGCGTTCATCGATTTGCGCGACAACACCGGTCTCGTGCAGATTGTCATCTATGACGAGGAAATCGCGCGCCCGCTGCGCAGCGAATTCGTCATCCAGGTCACCGGCGAGGTCCGCCTGCGCCCGGACGGCAATGAGAACACGCATCTGGCCACCGGCAAGATCGAGGTCGTCGTCGAGGATCTCAAGGTGCTCGCCAAGGCCGACGCCCTGCCGTTCCAGGTGTCCACTGCGCTCGAGAACGAGTCCGAGAACAAGCTTCCGGGTGAGGACGTGCGCCTAAAGTACCGTTATCTTGATTTGCGCCGCCCGCAGATGCAACGCAACTTGAAACTGCGTTCCGATATGACGAAGGCCGCGCGCCACGCGCTCGAGGACATGGACTTCACCGAGGTGGAGACCCCGACCTTCATCAAGTCCACTCCTGAAGGCGCCCGCGACTTCCTCGTGCCTGCCCGCTTGGTGCCGGGCTCCTGGTACGCGCTGCCGCAAAGCCCGCAGCTGCTCAAGCAGCTGCTCATGGTCGGCGGTGTTGAGCGCTACTACCAGCTGGCGCGCTGCTACCGCGACGAGGACTTCCGTGCGGACCGCCAGCCGGAGTTCACCCAGCTCGATATGGAAATGAGCTATGTCGACCAGGAGGACGTCATCGCGATGGCCGAGAAGGTCATCCAGGCGATCTGGAAGACCCGCGGCTATGACATCAAGCTTCCGCTGCCTCGCATCTCCTGGAAGGATGCGATGGACAAGTACGGCTCCGACAAGCCTGATCTGCGGTTCGGCAATCAGCTCATCGAGCTGACTGACTACTTCAAGGACACGCCGTTCCGCGTGTTCCAGGCTCCGTATGTCGGCGCGGTGCTGTTCAAGGGCGGTGCCTCGACTCCTCGCCGTCAGTTCGACGCATGGCAGGAGTGGGCGCGCCAGCGTGGCGCGAAGGGTCTCGCCTACGTGCAGTTCACCGAGGACGGCGAGCTGAAGGGACCGGTTGCCAAGAACCTGTCCGAGCAGGAGCGCAATGGCCTCAAGGAGGCTGTGGGCGCCGAGGACGGCGACGCGGTGTTCTTCGCCGCTGGCGCCCGTGAATCCTCCCAGCTGCTGCTGGGTGCGGCTCGTGTCGAACTTGCCCGTCGTGCTGGTCTGCTGCATCCGGACGAGTTCGCGTTTACGTGGGTTGTCGACTTCCCGCTGTTCAAGCCGACCGATGATCCGGATGACGATGATGTGGCAGTCGGCCACTCCAAGTGGACTTCGATGCATCACCCGTTCACCATGCCGAGCGCCGACTGGATTGACAAGTTCGACAAGGATCCGGAACATGCGATGAGCGATTCGTATGACATCGTGTGCAACGGCGAGGAAATGGGCGGCGGCTCCGTGCGTATCCACCGCGTGGATATCCAGGACCGTGTGCTCAACGTGCTGGGCATTGGCAAAGAAGAGGCCGAGGAGAAGTTCGGCTTCCTGCTCGAGGCCTTCAAGTACGGCGCCCCGCCGCACGCGGGTATCGCGCTCGGCTGGGATCGTACGGTGTCTCTGCTCGCCGGTGCCGATTCCATCCGCGATGTCATCGCCTTCCCGAAGGCTGGCGGCGGCCGCGACCCGCTGACCGGTGCCCCTGCCCCGATTTCGGACGAGCAGCGCGCCGAAACCGGTGTCGACTACGACCCCGAGGAGGACGAGGACTGAGTCCGCGTTCGCCAGGACGTCTGGGGGTTGATGCCGCGAACACAAAAAATTAACCTCCAGGAAACATGATGCCCTGTCCCGCGCAACGGTGCGGAACAGGGCATCCTGCGTTCCGGCCCGCATGCCGCTGCCGGCGGCCATCGAGGCGAATAGGCGGAATGCATCCTGAATTGTCGGCTCGAACCGGTTAGACTGGCATGCATGTCTGAAATCCAAGAACAACACACCGCGAATACCACTACCATACAGGGGCAGGATGCGCATCCGCTGGTCGAACTGACCCACGTCGAGAAGCACTTCGGCCACCTGCACGTGCTCAAGGACATCAACCTCACCGTCAACAAAGGCGAGGTGCTGGTCGTGGTCGGGCCGTCCGGCTCCGGCAAATCCACGATGTGCCGCACCATCAACCGCCTCGAGACCATCGATTCGGGCGACATCCGCATCGACGGCAAGCCGCTGCCGCAGGAAGGCAAGGAGCTGGCCGCCCTGCGCGCCGAAGTCGGCATGGTCTTCCAGTCCTTCAACCTGTTCGCCAACAAGACGATCCTCGACAATGTCACGCTCGCTCCGATCAAGGTGCGTCACATGCCCAAGGACGAGGCCGAGAACCTCGCCATGGACCTGCTCGCACGCGTCGGCGTCGACTCCCAGGCAAGCAAGATGCCGGCCCAGCTGTCCGGTGGCCAGCAGCAGCGCGTGGCCATCGCCCGCGCTCTCGCGATGAAGCCGAAGGTCATGCTGTTCGATGAGCCGACCTCCGCGCTCGACCCGGAAATGGTCAACGAGGTTCTGGACGTGATGACCGAACTCGCCCACGAGGGCATGACCATGATCTGCGTGACCCACGAAATGGGGTTCGCCCGCAACGTGGCCGACCGGGTCGTGTTCATGGCGGACGGCAAGATCCTCGAATCCGGCGCGCCCGACGAGTTCTTCGAACACCCCAAGACCGACCGTGCCAAGGACTTCCTGTCGAAGATCCTCACCCACTGAGCATTGCAATCCATCGGTGTGGGGCCGCCCTGCGGGGATGAGGGCGCAGACACCGGTGGCGCCAAGGAAAGGCATTATGAACAAGAGATTGAGCAGTATGACCGGGCGTATGATACGCACGGTCGTGGCGGCCGTATGCGCGGTCGCTTGCGTGCTGTCCGTCGCCGCCTGCGGGGCGGATGACGAGGCGGGCAAGATCCGCATCGGCATCAAATTCGACCAGCCCGGCCTGGGCTTCAAGAAGTCCGGCACGTATGTCGGTTTCGATGTGGATGTGGCCAAGTACATCGCCAAAAGCCTGGGGTATTCCGAGGACGAGATCATCTGGAAGGAGGCCCCGTCCAAACAGCGTGAGGCGATGCTGCAGAACGGCGACGTCGACATGATTCTCGCTTCCTATTCCATCACCGATGACCGCAAGCGCGTGGTCTCCTTCGCCGGCCCGTATTTCGTCGCCGGGCAGGACCTGCTGGTACGCAAGGACGAGAAGGGCATCAACGGCCCGCAGGACCTCAACGGCAAGCGCCTGTGCTCGGTGACCGGCTCGACGTCCGCCGTCACAGTCAAGGAGCGGTTCGCCAGCAAGGTGCAGCTCATGGAACAGCCCGGATACGCGGAATGTGCGACCGCGCTGCTGTCCGGTATCGTCGACGCGGTCACCACGGACGACATCATCCTCGCCGGTCTCGCCTCGGCGTCCCGCGGAAGGCTGCGGGTGGTAGGCAAGCCGTTCACTGTCGAACGCTACGGCGTCGGCATCAAGAAAGGCAACACCAAACTCGCCGCGCAAATCAACAATGCCATCACCCAGATGATCCAGGACGGCTCCTGGAAGCGTGCGATCGACGACAACACCCAGGGTGTCGCCTACACGCCGAACGCCAAATACAACCCGCCGACACCGACGGAAGGGGAGAAGCAATGAACGCGTTTGCCCAGCTATTCAGCCAGTATGACATTCCTGGCGCCTTCCTGGTGAATATCGAGCTGACCCTGTGGTCGGCGCTGTTCTCCACGATACTCGGCGTCATCCTGCTGCTCATGCGGATCTCGCCGATCTCCTCGTTGCGCCGGGTGGCCAGCGGGTACGTCGAGCTGTTCAAGAACATGCCGCTGACCATCATCATGGTGTTCATGGTGCTTGGCGTGTACGCGCAGCTCAAACTCAGCTTCTCGAACACCTTCGCCACGAACTTCTTCTGGCTGGCCATCACCGGCCTGTCCCTGTATACGGCGGCGTTCGTATGCGAGTCCCTGCGCTCGGGCATCAACACCGTGCCGATCGGCCAGGCCGAAGCCGCACGCGCCCTGGGACTGAATTTCTGGCAGGCGGCCACACAGGTCATCCTGCCGCAGGCCATCCGCGGCTCGGTCGCGCCGTTGGGCAACACGTTCATCGCGCTGCTCAAGAACTCCACCGTCGCCGCGGCGGCATCGGTGGCGACGGAAACCTCGACCATGATGAGCGAGATGATCGAATACCACGCGGATGTGATCGTGCCGATCTTCCTGACCTTCGCCTTCGGCTACGTGATCCTCATCATCCCGTTCGGGGCGCTGACCACATATCTGTCCAACAAGCTCGCGGTACGGAGGTGACCGGTATGGCGAACGCAACAAGCAACAACGACACCGACACGTCGGTCCTGTTCGACGCGCCCGGCCCGCGCGGCCGCAAACGCATCCGCATCGCCAACGCGGTGGCGGTCGTCGTCTTCGCCGTCGTGCTCGTGCTCATCCTCATGCGCCTGCACAACCCGCCACAAGGCGAGAACCAGCTCGCATGGGAACTGTGGAAACCTGCGCTGGACGCCGAGGCGTGGACCGACTTCTATCTGCCCGGCCTGTGGATGACCGTCAAGGCCGCGTTCGTCGCGGTGATCGGCGCCGTGCTCTTCGGCATCGTCTTCGGCATCGGGCGCCTGTTGCCGGCGGCCCCGGTGCGCTGGGTCTCCGCGGTGATCGTGGAATTCTGCCGTGCCGTGCCTGTGCTCATGATGATGATCTTCTTCTGGCGCCTGTTCGCCTTCATGGGCATGGAAGACCCCGCCTACTGGTCGGTGGTCCTCGGTCTGGTGCTCTACAACGGTTCCGTGGTCGCCGAACTCGTGCGCTCCGGCGTCGGCAACCTGCCGAACGGGCAGCATGAGGCGGCGCTCGCCCTCGGCCTGACCCGCACGCAGTCCCTCATGCAGGTCGAGGTCCCGCAGGCGATTTACGCGATGCTCCCCGCGGCGGTCACCCAGCTGGTGGTCGTGTTGAAGGACACCGCGCTCGGCTCGATCATCATGTATACGGATCTGCTGCAGGAGTCCCGTCGCCTCGGCTCGATGTACTTCAACATCCTGCAAACGCTCGTGGTCGCCGCGGTCATCTACTTCGTGCTGTGCTGGCTGCTGTCCCGGCTCGCTGAATGGCTGCCCTCGCGCATGCAGCGCCATACGGCGGCACCGGCCGAACCGGAAGTGGTCGCGCCGATTGCCATCATGGACCCGTCCAATGTCAACCAGATCGCGGTGGCCAAGGAATCGGGCGAATTGCCGCGCGGCGGTGCGCCACGCACCTATCATGAGCACCACCGTGGTTCGAACGCGTCCATCCATGAATGGCAGAAGACCCGGTACATGCAGGGTTACGACGAGAAACACCCGGATGTGGCCCAGCAGCGCCATCATCTCGAGGTTGCCTTGCCCGGCATACCCGGTACCCACAAGAAGCGGGACAGTGATGCGGGGCAGGGTGGTGAAGGTCGCGACGACGCCAGACGCGCAGACTGACCGACATCTGGCATCAGTATGCCCGAACATACCGGCACCGGCCCGGTCGGCGGATTCGATATCCCGCCGGCCGGGCCGGTGCCGTTGAGCGGCGGTGTCCGTAGGGGAGTGGATGCCACTGTAGACGCCGTCCTTGCCCGTGCCTGACTCCGTCGCATATCGGCGGTGTCTGTGGCCATGAACACCGGCCATAACCAACGCGTATACGCTGAAGGCCCCGGCAGGCGTTTCCCCACACATCCCCGCGTTATGCTCGCAACCACAATCGCCCACGAATAGAGCGTAGGCAACAACAGGTACGGACATGAAAGCGAGGATCCCATGGCGGATTTCAAGGCGACGACCGGCGATCTGGAACTTCACGACTGGCACGGCAGCAAGCTGCTCGCCCAGCCCGTATTGGACGCCCTGACGCGATTCACTTCGGAAGGCATCATCGATCCGGCCCAGATACTCGGTGTCACCGAGAACCTCGACGAGGAATCGGATACGGATATCTTCTGCCCGCGGCACGGGCTCGATCTTGCGCAAGCCGGCAATGTCGTCATCGTGCATACGCATAAGACGCGCAAGGCCCCGCCGCAATTCGCCGCGGCACTGGTCAACGGCGACACGCGGGCGGATCTCAACGGCCTGGTCAAGCACACGTTGCAGGTCAGCAAGGTCTCGTTCGCCCCCGTGGCCGACGCCACAGCCGCCACCGGTATGGAGTCCGGAGGCATGTCGCCGATCGGTTTGCCTCCTCAATGGCCCGTGTTGGTCGACGCGCGCATCCTGGAAACGCCTACACTGTTCATCGGAAGCGGCATACGTCCTTCGAAACTGGTCGTCAACGGCGCACTGTTCGCATACCTGCCGGGTGTGCGTGTCATCGAAGGGCTCGGCAGGCCTCGCGGGTAGGCGCGGCAATTCGTCGGTAGGCCTGCTTCCGCACGTATCAGGAGGCATACGATGACAGACACGGCACCACATACTGCCGAAGACGGCAAGCAGCGCAACCACGAGCATAAGGGCCACGACAAGGATAAAGATAAAGCCAGGGACAAGGACGGTGCCAAGCAGGTCGGCAAGGCGCTGCGCAAAGCCGAGCATCATATCGAGAACCTCGACAAGGGCCCGGATGACGATATCGAACGCCGTCTCGAACGTGCCGACGCGTCGTCCAAGCTGCTCAGTTCGGTGTGGGACGAGCCGCCCGCTGAGCTTCTGCAATTCCATCCGGGAGACCGGTTGACGGATGTCGATGGCGGTTCCACCCCCGGCTTTCCCGGCAACAAGGCGCAAGGTGAGCGTTTCATCGCCATCAGCTCCGGCGAAATCGCGAGATACCAGCAATTGCTGTACGCGAACGGGACGAAAGGGTCCCCGAGGCGTATGCTCATCGTGCTGCAAGGCATGGATGCGTCCGGCAAGGGCGGCATCGTACGGCATGTGTTCAGCCAGACCGACCCGATGGGCATCCATTACCACGGCTTCGGCGCCCCTACCAAGGAGGAGCAGGCGCACGACTACCTGTGGCGGGTCCGCCGTGAACTGCCGAAACCCGGCTGGATTTCGCTGTTCGACCGGTCCCATTACGAGGACATCGTCATGCCGCATATCTATGGCACGTTCCCTGAGGATGTGTGGCGCGCCCGGTACGACCAGGTCAACGAGTTCGAGCACGAGCTTGTGGACAGCGGCTGCACGGTCATCAAGATCTTCCTCGTGATCACCAAGGACAAGCAGAAAGAGCACTTCCTCACGCGCCTGAGCGACCCGACCAAGCACTGGAAGTTCGACGTGAGCGATTTGGACGCCCGAGCCCGGTGGGATGACTACATGGCAGCATGGCAGGAGGTGTTCGAGAAAACCAGCACCCCGGAGGCGCCGTGGTACCTGGTCCCCGCGGACAACCGCTGGTATTCCAGGGCGGTCGTCAGCGAGCTGCTGCGCACATCCCTGCGCGATATGGGCCTGAGCTGGCCGCCGCTGAACTGCGACGCGGACGCGATGCGCCGTCGCCTCGATGAGGAGTAGCGGCTGGGGGAGCGGCTCGGCGTGTGGTGTTTGGTGCTTGGATAACTCCGCCGCCGTGCGACTCCCCGGTCGCACTGCTGCCCGGTACCGCCGCCTGCCCTGCCGATTCCCACGCTATCCTGCCGCCGTGTGACTTTCCGATTGCATGATGGTCAGGTGTCTTCTGTTCTGTCCGGTAAGTCCCGGCTATCTTGCCGTTGTGCGATTTTCCTGTCACATTGCGCTCTGATGCCGTTGCCTGCCTCGCCGATGCCCGTGCTATCTTGCTGTCGTGCGATTTCCCGGTCGCACTGTGCTTTGATATCGCCGCCTGTCCCGCTGATTCTCCTGCTGTCTCGCCGTTGCGCGACTCCTTGGTCGCACCCAGGCTCGGTGCCTGCGTCTCGGCTGCTCAGTCCGTTGGTATCTGGCCTTCGTGCGATTGTCTGTCGCACAGTGGCCCGATGCCTTCAGTTCGGCTGCTGAGATTCCCGGATCCTTGGTGCTGTGCACCTGCCCGGTCTCACAACAGCTCAGTACCGGCTGCCCTACCTCCGCATCCGTCTTAACTGGCCTGCTCTGCGACTCACCTGCCGCACAGCAGCCAGATGCCATTCCATCCATCCGTCAGCGCCTGCGATATCTCACTGGCGTGCGACTACCCGGTAACACGGCTGACGAGTACCGACGTCCCCGTCGTAGAACCGGCTCCTATCCGCTTACCGTGCGATGATTCCGTCGCGTGACTCCAAGATACTGGGGGCATATGGCGCCTGCACGCCGAGCTTCCGCTGTCCCCATCGCCCGCAAGGCACGCCACGCGTTAGACTCAGGGGTATGACGCAGGACGAGCAACGGCTGGATGCCGACGGAACGAACGGGTACGGGTCACTCGGGGTGTTGGCCCCGCACGACGGCGAGCAACGCAACCTTGACGCCGACGCGATTTTCGATCGCTTCTTCGGTTGGGTGGAGGACACCAAGGGCATCACCCCGTGGCCCCACCAGGAAGAGGCCATCATGGACCTGCTTTCGGGCGACCACGTGATCCTCAACACCCCGACCGGCTCCGGCAAGTCGCTGGTGGCGCTCGGTATGCATTTCGCCGCGTTGTGCACCGGCCGCCGCTCCTACTACACCGCGCCGATCAAGGCGCTCGTCTCCGAGAAGTTCTTCGACCTGGTCGAGGTGTTCGGCAGGGACAACGTCGGCATGATCACCGGTGACACGCATATCAACGCCGACGCGCCCATCATCTGCTGCACGGCGGAAATCCTCGCGAACCAGGCGCTCAGGGAAGGCGACCAGGCGGATATCGGCTGCGTGGCGATGGACGAATTCCACTATTACGGCGATAGTGAGCGCGGCTGGGCTTGGCAGGTCCCACTGATTACGCTGCCGAACACGCAGTTCCTGCTCATGAGCGCGACGCTCGGCAACGTCGATGCGATCGCCGACCGGCTCGAAGACGCCACCGACACGGATGTCGACATCATCGCCGACGCCCCGCGCCCGGTGCCGCTCACCTACGAATACACCGACAAGCCGCTGCCAGCGACCATCGAGCTGCTGGTCGGCAAGGGCGACACCCCGATCTACATCGTCCACTTCTCGCAGGATGCCGCATTGACCACCGCGCAGGCGCTCGCCAACAGCAATGTCTCCACCAAGGAGCAGCGTCAGGCCATCGCCGAGGCGATGAAGGGCACGAAGTTCACCACGGCGTTCGGCAAGATTTTGCAACGTCTGCTGCGCACCGGTGTCGGCGTGCATCATGCCGGCATGCTCCCGCGCTACCGCCGGCTGGTCGAGCAGCTCGCCCAGCAGGGCCTGCTTCCGGTGATCTGCGGTACCGATACCTTGGGCGTCGGCATCAACGTGCCGATCCACTCCGTGGTACTCACCGCGTTGACGAAATTCGACGGTGTCAAGACCCGCCGTCTTCGCGCCCGCGAATTCCACCAGATTGCCGGCCGCGCCGGCCGCATGGGCTTCGACACGGAAGGGCTGGTAGTCGCCGAGGCTCCGGAATACGAGATCGAGAACGCGCACCAGCTGGCCAAAGCCGGCAATGACCCGAAGAAACTCAAGAAAGTCAAGCGCAAGAAGCCGCCGGAGGGGTTCGTCACCTGGAATGAGCACACCTTCGACAAGCTCATCGAGGCGGCCCCCGAGACTCTGGTCCCGCATTTGAAAATCACGCATTCGATGGTGCTCAACGAGGTCGCCCAAGGCGGCGACGCCCGTGCCCGCGTCGACAAGCTCATCGACGACTCAGCGCAGACCGACGAGCAGAAAGCGCATCTGCACCAGCTGGCGGACGACATCTTCCGCACCATGCTCGACGAGCATTTCATCGAGGCCGTTCCGCGTGACGACGACACCACGGATTACGTGCTTGACGTCGACATGCCTGATGATTTCGCGCTCGACCAGCCGTTGTCCCCGTTCCTTGTCGCCGCGCTCGACCTGCTCGACCCGGATTCGCCCACGTATGCGCTCGACGTCATCTCGATGGTCGAGGCGACGCTCGACGACCCGATGCCGGTGCTCAAAGCCCAGCAACGGCAAGCCCGCGACAAGGCGATGCAGGAGATGAAAGCCGACGACATCGACTATGACGAACGCATGGAACGCCTCCAGGAGATCACGTATCCCAAGCCGCTTGAGGATCTGCTGAATCAGGCCTTCGACACGTACCGCCAGTCGGTGCCGTGGGCGGGCGACTACATGCTCAGCCCCAAATCCGTGCTGCGTGACATGGTCGAAACCGCCTCCGATTTCAACGGGTACATCGCCCGGTACAATATCGCCCGCTGCGAGGGCACCCTGTTGCGTTACCTGTCGGACGCCTACCGTTCGCTCGCACGCACGGTTCCGCAGGACATGCTTGACGACCAGCTGCGCGACGTCATCTCCTGGCTGCGGCTTGTCGTCCGCTCCGTTGATTCCAGCCTCGTGGACGAGTGGGAGCATGCCGGCCAGAACGATGAATCCGCGCTTGACGCGGCGGCGCCCACCAGCCGTGACGCCGTGGTCGCCGACCGTCGCGGGCTCACCGTGCTCATCCGCAACGCGATGTTCCGCCGCATTCAGCTCATGGATCTCGACCGTCCCGAGGCACTGGGAGACCTCGACCATGATTGGGGCTACGGCGTGCACGAATGGGAGGACGCGCTCGAAGACTACTATGACGAGCACGACTATGTCGGTATCGACGCAGCCGCCCGCTCGCCCGAACTGTTCATCGTCGACGACACGAACGAGCACAAGGAACATACATGGCAGGTCAGGCAGATCATCGACGATTCCGACGGTGACCATGACTGGGCGATCGGCGGCACGGTCGATCTCGATGCCACGCAGGAAACCGGTGAAACCGTGTTTGTCGACTATCACGTCGGCCCGATCGGCTCCGACGGCCAGATCGAGGACTGACCGCGCATCGCCGGAGTCGAACGATTGTTCGAATTGGAGTAGGGTGGAAGCATGACCGATGATCTGTTCGCCGCCGCCGACGCGCCTGACGACGTGTTGCGTCCGCTTGCCGTGCGTATGCGTCCCGAAACCCTCGATGAAGTAGTCGGCCAACAGCATGTGCTGGGGGACGGTTCGCCGCTGCGCCGGCTTGCCGACCCGCAGTCGCAAGGCTCATTGACCGCTCCGAGTTCGATCATCCTGTTCGGCCCCCCGGGAGTGGGCAAAACCACGCTCGCCTACATTGTCGCCAAACAATCCGGGCGTGCCTTCGAGGAGCTCTCCGCCGTGACCTCGGGGGTCAAGGATGTCCGGGCGGTCCTCGAACGCGCCCATGAACGGCTGGTCACCTCGCACAAGGAGACCGTCCTGTTCATCGACGAGGTCCATCGTTTCTCGAAATCCCAGCAGGACGCCCTCCTGCCCAGCGTCGAGAACCGTGACGTGACCTTCATCGGGGCCACTACGGAAAACCCGAGCTTCTCGGTCATCAAACCGTTGCTCAGCCGTTCTGTCGTCGTCAAACTCGAATCGCTCGACGACACCGACCTCGGTACGCTCATCGACCGTGCCATCGCCAGTCCACGCGGACTGGAAGGCACCGTCGCCATCGACGATGACGCCCGCGACGAGATCATCCGCATGGGCGGGGGAGACGGGCGCAAAACCCTGACCATCCTCGAAGCGGCCGCGGGGGCGGTCAGCGGCGGCAAGCGCGCGAACGATACCGGCAAGCCCCCGGTAATCACCCCGGACATCGTCGGCAGTGTCATGGATGTGGCGACCGTACGATACGACAAGCATGGCGACGACCATTACGATGTCATCTCGGCGTTCATCAAATCCATGCGCGGCTCCGACCCGGACGCCGCCATCCACTATCTCGCCCAGATGCTCAGGGCGGGAGAGGACCCGAGATTCATCGCCCGGCGCATCATGATCGCAGCGGCCGAGGAAGTCGGTATGGCCGCCCCGCAGATCCTCCAGGTCACGGTCGCCGCCGCCCAAGCGGTCGCCATGATCGGCATGCCGGAAGCGCGGATCATCCTCGCCGAGGCGACCATCGCCGTGGCCACCGCCCCGAAATCCAACGCCAGCTACAATGCGATCAATGAGGCGCTCGCCGACATCGATGCCGGGCATATCGGCCAGGTTCCGCTATATTTGCGCAACGCCCCGACCAAGCTGATGAAAAGCTGGGGCAACCACGAAGGGTACAAGTACGCCCATGATTATCCGGGTGCGGTGGCACCACAGCAGTACATGCCTGACGAATTGGTCGGACGCGAGTATTATCGCCCCAACGACCGTGGGTATGAGCGTCAGGTGAAGGAGAATCTGACGCGAATCAAGCCGATTCTGCATGGAACCGGAACCTCCGGAGCTACAGGAACCGGTGTCCAACCAGCATCGTCGGAACCTGGGCACGCTACGCAATCCAAGCCGGCGACATCGCCGGATCAGCACGCTTCGCCGCAATCCGGGTCCGGGGCGTCGCACACATCATCGGATGCAACGGCCCAGACTGATTGATGGACGACGATCAGGAACGCCTACTCACGCACCAGTATGATTTTCTTCACGTCATCCCGGCGAGATTCGCGATATAGCACGAACCGGTTGCCGATCACCTGTACGACATCCGCCCCAAGCCGCTGGGCGAGCTGGTCGGCCGCTTCGCGGGCAGTCAGGCCTGAGCCGTCCTGGACCGCGCATTTGATGAGCTCATGCTTGTCGATTGTCTCATCGGCCTGCTTGACGGCCGCATCGGTCACATCGTTCTTGCCGATCCACAGCAACGGGTTGAGCTGATTGGCCATCGCCCTCAGCTGCTTGGTTTGTTTCTTGGTCAGTGCCATGACATCCTCCGTATCGATTGCGGGTCCATCGGTTCGCCCCGCATGCGCGTGAACCAACCATACCGCATGCCGCGGTCCTTGAGGGCAGGCGCGTGATGTGTCCGCATCATGGCCAACGCCGCACTGGTATGTTCTCCACGGGTTTGAACGATTCCGGACCGCTGTCACATGCAGGAAACACACCGGACACATCCGGTGAAATGTCCGGCCCGATAATGCGCGTATCGTTCCCGCACGCCGCAGTGTGTGTGCGGGCCGTTGAAAGAAGGTTGGTATGAAGCAGCTCACCGTTGGCCCCGTGATCCACAAGTTCCCCACGGTCGCGGAATTTGCGAAGGAATTCGATCTTGGGCCTGACGACCTGCTGGTCACCATGGATGTGATGCACGAGTCGTTCTTCGCCGGCATCACCAACGGCGCCCACGTGATCACCGTAGACAAGTACGGCAGCCAGGAGCCGACCGACGAGATGGTCGACGCGCTCATCGCCGACGCCTCCACATACAAGTATTCCCGCATCATCGCCGTCGGCGGCGGCGCCGTCATGGACATGTCGAAAATCGTGGCCGTAGCCGGCGGTGACGGCATCGATGATGTCATCGACCATCTGGCCGACCATCATCGCAAGGTGCGTCTGGTGCTCGTGCCGACCACCTGCGGTACAGGCAGCGAGGTCACCGAGATCGCCGCGGTGAACCGCACGCGTCTGGGCTGCAAGGCGGGTATCGCCGGGCCGGAGATGTTCGCCGATGACGCCGTGCTGATACCCGAACTGCTCACCGGCCTGCCCAATCGCGTCTTCGCCACGAGCTCCATGGATGCGCTCGTGCATTCGGTCGAATCCGCGCTGTCACCGAACGCCACACCATACACGAAGATGTTCAGCTACAAGGCAATCGAAATGATCGTCGGCGGATACCAGCAAGTGACCGAGGCCGGTGAGGCGGGGTCTGCAGAACGACGGGCGAAACGCAACGAGCTGATGGACGACTTCCTCATCGCCTCCGATTTCGCCGGCATCGCCTTTGACACCGCCGGATGCGCGGCCGTGCACGCGTTGAGCTATCAGCTGGGCGGCAAATACCATGTGCCGCACGGCGAATCGAACTACGCCATGTTCACGGGCGTGTTGCGCAACTACATGGAAATCAAATCCGACGGAGAGATCGCCACGCTCAACGCCTTCCTCGCGAAGATCCTCGGATGCGATACCAGCGTGGTCTATGACCGCCTCGAGGAGCTGATCAACAAGCTCCTACCGAAGAAGGCGCTGCACGAGTACGGCGTGACCCGCGAGGATCTGCCAGAGTTCGCCGAACGTGTGATGACCACGCAGGAGCGGCTCATGCGCAACAATTTCGTGCCGCTGGATTACGACCGCGTGCTGAAGATCTTCATCGAACTGTATTGATTCGCCATACGCGATGCGGTGACGCAGCATCGTCGCCGGCGTGATCCCGCCGATGGGAGGTGCACCGCCGGATCATGTTGCGTAGGGACGCCATTGCGTCGTGTGTGCGTTGCGTCGCCGCAACGGACGGTATCCGGGTACCGATGAGACTGAGAGGTTTCATCGGCACCCGTGTTTTCGACACGCCGGT